>JAHDXO010000022.1:105715-148861 GCA_023382975.1 Pirellulaceae bacterium | reverse complement strand
CCAGCTTGCCGAGTTTTCGTATCGTTGATTCCCGCACTTTCCTAGACGCCCCATTTGGCAAGCTGGAAGCTTACCCCACGACTTTTTCAGCAGGCTCCTTCGGCTTGCCGTCAAACGAATTGTGGGCTGCATTAGGCGGAGCGGGGGAGTCGGAGTGTGAAGCTGGCGCCTGGTTCGTTGCCGCGAGAGACGGTCAAGCGGCCGTCGAGTTGGCTGGCCAAGCGTCGGCTGAGTGCCAGTCCCAAGCCGACGCCCGGCGCGGAGTTGGCGGCGGCCTGAGCCGACTTGGAAAACGGCTGGAACAGACGTCGCGTGTCGGCTCTTGAAATTCCCGGTCCGTGATCCCGGACTTCGATGCGCACGGCTCGGGTATCCGCTTCGACGCGGCAGTGGATCCGACGGTCGTCGCTGGCCCGCGCGTACTTGCAGGCGTTGTCCACCAGGTTGAACAGGATCTGTTCGATCGCCGCCGGGTCGGTGGCGATCTGGATCTGGCGTTGAGCGGCATCGGCTTCGATCACGATCGTCATCTCGGCTTGCTCAGCTCGCTCCCGCAACCGCGGCTCGATCCGCTCTAGCAAATCGTTCAATCGGATCGTCTCGCGGCGTTTACTCTGCGAGTTGCGTTCCAAGCGTGCGTACTGCAAGACGTTTTCTACCAAGTGCGTTAGACGATCGGCTTCGGCTTTCAGCGTTTGCAGATAGACGTTCCGTTGCCCTTCGTCGACCACCATGCCTTCGGCCAGCATCTCGGCGTACATGCGAAACGTCGTTAGCGGCGTGCGCAATTCGTGGGTGACCGCCGAGACGAAGGCGGCCCGACGTTCGCTGAGCGTCACGACGCCGCGCAGCAAAACGGCCAGGGCCAACGTCGCCAACGCGAAAAAACCCCAGGCCACCCACAGCGAGACGCGAAGCGGTTGCGAGAAGAATGGGAGCGTCCCGCGATAGCCCTCCAGACTTGCCGATTCGCCGCCTTCCATTGACGACCACGAGTGCAGAGACGGCACCGCGTCGGGAGCGATCAACTGCACGGGCAGCGTGGCGAGTACCCGGCTGAACCGGACCTGCCGCGGATCGAGCACCGGTTCCAAATCCGCGCCGGGCAGAATCGGCTCGATCCGTTCGAGCAGCGCCGCCTTGATTTTGGGCCAATCGAGCCAGCAGCCTTGGATGACGGTCTCGCCCCCCGTCTCGACCCGCCGGGCCAACAACAACCGCTGCCCGACCCACAGCGGTTGGCTGACCCCGAGGACTTCGGACGCGGGCGGTCCAATCTGCGCCGTATTCAAATAGTTGTCGACGAATGCCTGCTGAGCGGCGGCCTGCAACGCTTCGTCACGGTTCTGCAGCTCGTTGCTGCGCCGCTGCTGAATGCGTTGATTGCGCGCCTGCAGGTAGGGATTGGCCCCGGTCACTGCCTGCTGCTGGAGCGGTCCGTCGGGATCGCCTTCCGTCGCTTCGAGTTGCCCGACATCCAACTGCTGCCGGAACTCGGGAAGATCGAAGGTGTTCTGAAACACCTTGTTCTGCAGCGCAAGCAGCCCCGTATTGCGCGACGGAACGTTCTGGGCCAACCAATCGGCCTCGAGGTTCTGGCGAGGCAGACGACCGATCAAGTCGTCATAGCCCACGGACTGGGCCAGATCGTCCAGGCGGTCTTGGCTGCCGCGAACGGATTGCTGCGGAGCGTCATCCTTCCGAGCGATGTCGTCGGACTGAGATTGCGAGCATTGCGGCGAACTCCACGTGCCGTCCGGCCGGAGTTCGAAGTGCAAATGGACGTAGGGCGACGGTGGAACCGGCCTGGCAGTTGCGAGCTGCGTCGCCGCCTTGCCCGTGTCCGCTGCGGCAGGAAGGGAGCGGTAGAAGGACGCGGGGCGAGCGATCTCGACGGCCAGTAACCGCGTCAACTCGGTGTCCATCTGCCACAGCGCGCTGCCGATCGTTTCCTCCAGGTCGGCGTGTTGTTGGGCCAACGCCTCGGCGCGGTCCAGTTGGATCGCCCGGTACGTCAGCCAGACCATGCCCGGCAGCACCATAGCCAAGCACAAACCGAACAGCGACCAGACTTGCCAGGGATGTTTCATCGCAATCCTTCCGGCGGTTGCCAGGCGAACATGTACCCTTTGCCTCGCACGGTGAGCAGTACCTGCGGGTCGTCGGGGTTGTCGCGCAGTTTCTCCCGCAACCGCGCTACGTGCATGTCGATCGTGCGGGTCGGCAGCCCTTGCGGATTGATTCGCCACACATTGGCCAGCAGTTCGTCGCGCGACACGGCGCGTCCGCGGTGCGCGGCCAAGTAGCGCAACAATTCGACTTCGCGTTCGGACAGTTCGCTCCGCCCGCCGTCCGTGAAGCGGATTTCCCGACGAGCAAAATCGGCGCAACCTTCCGCCAACGCGAGCGTCTCGACATCCAGCGGGCGTTGCGGAGAACGCCGGAGCACAGCTTCGACGCGGGCCAGCAATTCCTTGACACTGAACGGCTTGACGACGTAATCGTCCGCACCACATTTCAAGCCCGCAACGCGGTCGTCCTCTTCACCCCGCGCCGACAGAATGATGACGGGCAACGTGGGACGGATCTCGCGGACTCGCTGCAGGATCTCCAAGCCATCGGTGCCGGGCAGCACCAAGTCCAGCAGCAACAGATCGAAGTCCTGTTCCAGGGCCATCGTCAGACCTTCGTCGCCTCGGCCGGACTGGAGCACGGTGAACCCCGCGAACCGCAGCGCATCCACCATGCCTCGGCGGATGGCGGCATCGTCTTCGATCGTGAGTACCGTCGGACGCATCATGTCGGTTATCATCTCACTTCGCAGGATGCAGGCACGGTGCGCGCATCGTCGTTTAACGGCAGGCCTACGGAGCCTGCTGAAATACTGGCAAGAACCGAGGTGGGGTAAGCTTCCAGCTTGCCGAGTTTTCGTATCTTTGATTCCCGCACTTTCCTAGACGCCCCATTTGGCAAGCTGGAAGCTTACCCCACGACATTTTCAGCAGTCTCCTACGGTTTGCCGTTAAACGAGTTGGGTTGCGGCCGTGCCGCGTTCGGTCGATTGGCGCACGAAATCACTCCTCTTCGGTATTCTATCTTGGAACGCCATGGGATCCGTAACGGTATTGTAACGACTCCGCAGCACCCGGTTACGTCGGGACGGGAATCCGGCTATGATGGTGCCTCTGAGACCCCCGCCACACTTGTGGATGAATCCTTCCTTCTTCCGTTCAGGAGACGAACAATGTCGGACGCCAAGGTCAAACTATCACGTCGGCAGATGCTGGGAACCACAGTCGGGGCCGGTGCTGCTCTGGCGTTGCCCGTGTTTCTGCCCGCTTCGGCCCTGGGCCGCGACGGCATGCTGGCGCCCAGCCAGCGCATCGCGCTGGGCGCGATTGGCATCGGCGGTCGTGGATCGCACGATCTGCGTTGCTTTCTGGCCAATCCGGACGTCCAGTTCACGGCGATTTGCGATATCCGCCGCGAGCGGCGCGAGGCGGTCAAGCAGATCGCCGACGGCCACTACGGCAACAGCGACTGCGCCATGTACCGCGACATGCACGAGATCCTCGGCCGGCAGGATATCGACGCCGTGCTGATCGCGACCGGCGACCGCTGGCATACGATGGCCTCGATCACGGCGGCCAAGGCGGGCAAGGATGTGTTCTGCGAGAAGCCGTGCTCGATGACGATCGCCGAGAGCCGGGCGCTGGCCGACACGTTCCGCCGCTACGGACGCATCTATCAAGCGGGCACCCAGCGGCGCAGCATCGGCAATTTCATCTTCGCAGCCGAGTTGGTCGCGACCGGAAAGCTCGGCAAACTGCACACGGTCCACGCGAATACGCGTCCTCCGGCGACCCGCCACGATTGGTTGCCGGCCGAACCGGAGCCGCCCAAGGAGGAAGTGGATTGGGATGCGTGGTTGGGACCATGCCCGTGGCGACCGTACAACTCCCGCTATGTCTCGGGCGGCTGGCGCGGCTTCTTCGACTTCCACGGCGGCGGGATTCTGGAGTGGGGCGCGCACACGGTCGACCTCTGCCAGTGGGCGGCTCAGAAAGACGAAACAACGCCCGTCGAGTACGTACCCGAGGGAACCGGCGTGGTTTGCACCTATGCCGACGGACTGAAACTGGTCATGCGCGACACCGGTTGGATGGGCCTGGGAACGTGCAGCGTGAGGTACGAGGGCGACGAAGGCTGGATCGAGACCGGCGACAGCGGCCGATTCGCCATCTATCCCGAATCCTTGCGGACCGAACGCACCGTGTTCACGATGGCGGGCACGGATCCGACCACGCACATCCGCAATTTCTTGGACTGCGTCAAGACTCGCAAGCCGGCCAATGCCAATTCGGACGTGGCCGCGCGTTCGCACGTGGTTTCTCACGCTGCCTACATCGCATGGCAACTCGGTCGCACATGCCGGTTCGATCCGGTCAAGGAGGAGTTCCTGGACGACGAAGAGGCCAACCGCATGCGTTCGCGCGCCATGCGCGATCCGTACCGGATCTGACCGCGTACCAGCGGGCCTATGCCCTCGATGTCCCTCGAATGCGAGACTTCACTGAATTCCAAACCATAAGGAAATGCTTCCCATGCTTACTACAAGACACGTGACGACCGGGATTGTTGCCTTTCTTCTGTTCGTGGCCTATTCCGCCGGACTGTCGGCCCAGCAGCCACCGCCTTCGGCCGGCGACGAGGCCCAGCAGATCGCGATTCTGAAATCCGATGCCCCGTTGTTTGAAAAGGCCAAAGCTTGCCAGATGTTGGCGGTGATCGGCACGAAAGAGTGCGTTCCCGTGCTGGCCGGATTGCTGGACGATCCGGAACTGTCGCACTACGCTCGCTTCGGCCTGGAACCGATTGCCGACCCGACGGTGGACGAGGCCCTGCGAGGCGCGCTGCAAAAACTGGAAGGCGGTCTGCTGGTCGGCGCCATCAACTCGATCGGCATGCGCCGGGACAAGGGAGCTGCCGAAGCTCTGAAGAGTCTGACGAGCAGTTCCGACCAGGCCGTGGCTGCGGCGGCGATGGCGGCGCTGGGCCGGTTGGCGACGCCGGAGGCGGTCCAAGTGTTGACGTCGGCGGTTGCTGGCGACCTCGCGATGCGGCCCGCGGCGGCCGATGCCTGCCTGACCGCTTGCGACATGCTGCTGGCCGCCGGCCAGAAGGACGAAGCAATCAAGCTGTATGATCTGCTGATCGAGGCGAATCTGCCGCCTCGCTACACGATCGCCGCACTGCACGGGGCGATTCGAGCCCGCGGCGCCGAAGGGCTGCCGATGCTGGCCGAACTGCTGGGAGCCGAGGATCCGGCCAAGTTCGCCGTGGCGCTGCGCATGTCCCACGAACTGCGCGGTGCTCAGGTGGCACAGGTGCTGATCGACGCCCTGAAGGACCTGCCGACTCAGCGGCGCGCTTTGGTGATCTACGTGCTCGGCAATCTGGGCGAACCAGCCGCGTTGCCGGTCGTGATGGAACTGGCCAAAAGCGAGGCCGCGGACGTGCGACTTCCGGCGGTGGAGGTGCTTGCTTCGTTGGGCAATGCTTCCGCGGTTGCCGTGCTGTTGGACGCCGCGGTGGCGAGCGACGAAGCCCTATCGGCCGCCGCGCTAAAGAGTCTGGCGGACCTGCGCGGCGAGGACGTGAATGCGAAGCTGGGCGAGATGCTCGGCGGCAGTTCGGGCGCTCAGCAGCGAGTGCTGGTCGAACTGGCCGGTCTGCGGGGAATCGGCGCGGCCGTACCGACCCTGACAAAGCTGGCGGATGCCGACGACCAGGCCGTTCGCACGGCAGCCATCCGGGCGCTGGGCCTGACAATTGGTCTGGATCAACTGCCCGCTCTGGTCGATCGCCTCGTATCGCCAAAGTCCCCCGACGTGGCCGCCGCGGCCAAGGAAGCGTTGAACACGGCCGTGCTGCGGATGCCCGACCGAAACGCCGCGGCCGAAGAACTGATCCAGCGGCTGCCGTCAGCGTCGATGACCGCCAAGGCGGAACTGCTCTCGCTGCTGGGCGTGGTCGGCGGCGAACGAGCCCTGCAAGGGATCGCCGCAGCAGCCAGAGACAACAACGATGAAGTTCAGGACGCGGCGACCCGCGTGTTGGGCGAATGGATGACCGCGGACGCCGCGCCGGTGCTGCTCGAATTGGCCGTGACCGGGCCGGACAAGTACAAGGTCCGCACGCTCCGCGGCTACATCCGCATCGCACGGCAGTTGGACGTGCCGCTGGAGGACCGCATTGAAATGTGCCGCGCGACGATCGAGGCGGCGCAGCGCGACGACGAGCGGCGTCTGGCGTTGGAGGTGCTGGGGCGCTATCCCACCCTGGCCGGTCTGCATCTGGCCGCCGCCCACTTGGATAACGCCGGGTTGAAAGAAGCCGCGGCGGAAGCAGCGGTGGCGATCGCGGAGAAGATGGTCGACGCGGAACCCGCCGCGGTGGCCGCCACGATGGCCAAGGCAGCGTTGGCTACCAGCAGCCAGGAACTGGCGCAGAAGGCCAAGAACCTGCAGCGCCGCGCCCAGAGAAAGGCCGCGACGACTCCGCAACCATAGCAACACACCCGAGCCCGTCGGACGGGCCGCCGCGTCCGTCCGACGGGTCTTTCTTGTCTCGCGCTCTCGTGGCCTCGCCAAATTCCTTCAATTCCCTCCCCGCGTCGATCCGATATACCAACGGCATCCTTTTTCGCCGGCTTACGGCACGTTTTCTCGTCAACGCGGTGGTCGAGTTCGGACAGGCACCTGGCGACCTACGGATTTCGCACGGTTTTCACGACGTCCGCTCGGCGCCCGCCCGCTTTTTCAATCTCTCGGGGTACGTCAAGGAGGACGGCCGATGTCGCGACGTCTATCGATGGCTGCACTGCCAGCACTTTGCGCCTTTCTGATCGTTGCCGTTTCCGCCGCCAGCGGATGCCGCAGCAAGCAACATGCCCGGGTGGTCCAGCCCGGCGAGAAGGAAATGATCGGCAGCCATCAAGCGGGTAGCGAGACGTTTCGCCCGTTGATCGAGGAATCGGTAGCCAAGCTGTTGGCACGCAGCTACGAAGTGCCGGCGACGCTGGCGTCGTATCCCAATCAGCCCGCCGTGCTGGCCCCGAAGCGGATCTGTTTCATCGGCGTCGAGAACAAGAGTGCCGAGGAGATCGGCGACTTCAAGGAACAGATCTACCAATGCATCGACAGCAAGATCCTGGAATCCGGATCGTTCCAGCCGGTCAGCCGCCGCTTCGTCGAAGCGGGCCTGCGCGAAACCCGGTTGCGTCCCGACGAACTGTTCATCCCCGCAGGGATGAGAACCTTTACGGCCTTCATGGAACAACAGGGCCAGCCGTTCGACTACCTGCTGTACGCCACGATCACCTCGGGAACCACCCGCGACAACAAGGACTATCAGCGCGACTATCTGCTGACCCTGGAGTTGGTTGACGTGCGCACGGGCCAGCCGCAGAAGGAGTCGGCTACGCTGAGCAAGGGATACCATCATTCGGCGGCCAGCAAATGGTCGGCGATGAAGTTGTGGAACTGAGCGCCCGCCACTCACTCTGGATAGTCCTCAGGACGGAGTCGCGTCCAGCGGTACGCGACGCAATTCGGAGGCGAACGTAGCCGTGCGATCCTCGCGTCGAAACAACCCGAGCAGTCTGCTGTTGGCGGCCGCCACCCGCTTTCCGTGCGGCCGTCTTCTGCGGGCGTTGCTGGCGCTGGTTGTGCTGGCAGCTAGCGGTTGCGCGACGCATACCGACCGTCTGATCGCGGTGCGAAACACGTTCTACAGCGGCGATCTGGACGGTGCCCAGCGGTTGCTGGACGCGGAGATCGAGCGAAGCCGCGGGGATGCCAACGTGCTGCTGCTGGAAAAGGCGTCCGTGCAATTGGCGGCGGGACGAGCGAGCGAGGCCGAGCAGAGCTTCCGGCAGGTCCGCGATCAGTTCGACCATCTGGAAGAGAAGAGCTTGGCCGAAACGTCGCTCTCGATGTTCGGCGACGATCAGTGGCTGAGCTATGCCGGCGAAGACTACGAAAAAGTGCTGATCCGCGCCTATCTGGCCTTGGCCAATCTGATGCGGGGTGGGGACGACGCGGAAGCCTACTGCCTGCAATTGGTCGACAAGCAGGCGCAGATCGTCGCCGCGGCGGCTCAGCCGGATGGCACCAACCCGAAAGCCGTCTACCAGCAGGTGGCTCTGGCACCCTATTTGCGCGCGGCGTTGCGTGAAGAGACGCATCGCGACTTCGACGACGTCGCTCGCTACCGCGAGATGGTTGTCAGTTGGCAGCCCGGGTTCGCTCCGGGAACCAACGATCTAATGCGCTCGCGAACCGGCCGCCATTCGGCGCCGGATCACGGCGTGCTGTATGTTTTTGCGCTCGTCGGCCGCGGGCCGTTCAAGGACGAAGTCGAAGAGATTCCCTCGACTGCGGCGGTGATGATCGCCAGCGCCGCGTTGACCCTGACAGGAAACAAGACGCTGCCGCCCGTCGTCGCACCGATCAAGGTTCCGCGCGTTGTCGCCTCGCCCAACCGGGTTTCCGAGGTGTCGGTCAGCGTCGCCGGAACACCCTACGGTTCGACGGCGACCATCACCGACGTGACACAGATGGCGATCACCCAGTGCGAAGCGAATCACCATCAAGTGGTCGCCCGCGCGCTGGTGCGGCGCGCGGTCAAGGAAGCGTCGGTTTACGCGGCCAAACGTTCGTCGGGTGTTTCGGAAGGCACGTGGCAGGCAGTCGCATTCGAACTGGCCGGCTTGGCTTGGCAGTTCACCGAAAACGCCGATACGCGCTGCTGGGGACTGCTGCCCGACACGATCCAGGTGCTGCGGCTGGAACTGCCCGCCGGCCAACACGAAATCCGTTTCGAGCCGCTGGATCGCAATCGCCGGATCATGGGTTCGCCCGTCGCGCGACAAATCACTGTCCCCAACGGGCGCAACGCCTATGTCCTAGTACACTTCCCTGGCCAGGAGCCCGTCGGGCAAGTTCTCGCCAGCACCGACCAGCAACCTCAGTAGTAGATCTTGACGGCGTACCAACCGTCGCTGCCGCGGTAGACGGCCGAGCCGGCAACTCGCCGCTGTCCGGTATAGCAGCAGTTGTTCAAGGCGTCCTGGGCCGAACGGGTGCTGAAGCCGACGCCCTCCGCATTGCCGCCCCCGAATCCGCCGCCCAGATGCCCCCTGATGCGCTGCGATGCCGCTCGCTGGGCTTTCGCCTCGGCCACCGCCTGCGGCCCCCCCGACCAGACCGTCGCCGATCCGGACGATGAACTCGATCCTGTTCTGCGCCACGGTCGGGCGTCTGCTTGGCAAGCGAACAGGACCACCAAGAACGCTGCGATTAGAACTCGCGTCATCGAGCAACACTCCTTTCACAAATCGCGGTGAAAATAAACCGTGCGCGCGGCACCGTCGTCCGTGCTTGAGAACTTCGCCGGGCGCACATTCACACTGGCTGGACCAATCCAGCCGCTGGCAGGGTAGGTTTGGCTTGTGGTAGCCAAAGGTTAGGACCAGAAATCTAACGGGTACAAACGCGCCTGTCTACTGGGGGCAGCAGCATGCCGGCAGCATTTTTTCGCAGCGAAAGAAGCCTCCACAGGCGGGGAAACGGCGAGGCGAAGAGAGCGGCAATTAGCACGTCCCCCATTGCCTTTCAGGCTGGCAGCCTGAGCTACGGTGGGGACGGACGCGCAGCCTGAGCTACGGTAGGGGGCGAGCGTGCAGCGTGAGCCACGGCGCGATGCCCATCTTGGTGGTCACGCAGGTCATCGAATCTGCAACCAGGTGCGATGAGGACGGCACTACAGCCGGTCGAGGGTGTCGATCCAGCGGGCTAGTTCCTTGGTTTGGTCTTCGGTCAATTGCTTGGCGTCGTCGTCCAGTTCTTTGACCAGCACGGGGTACTTCATGGCTTCCAGTTGCTTGACCTCGGCGCGGATGCGGTCGGCGAGCTTCGAATTTTTCGGAAACGCGATGTGGATGGCCAAGCGTTCGATCGGATCGTTGGCGGCGACTTGGGCGCGGGCGGGCAGCGAGGTGTCGAAGGGGACGACGGCCCGGATCAGATCGCGGTGGCCGAGCGCGGTGAGCCAAGCCATCGCGCCGCCGGCCTGGCTGCCCTGGGCGACGATCCGCGTGCGGTCCACGTTGTATTTCGAGATCAGATCGTCGAGCGACTTGCGAATGAACTCGACTTCCGTCGGCTGCCATCGCGCCGCATCGGCCGGTTGGGGCGCGAGCACAATCAGGTCGTACTGGCTGCAGACGTTCTTGAACTGCTCGATCAGCTTCGCGCGATCAAACTTGCCGGGCTCCGTCAGCCAGACGACGACGCCGTGCGGAACCGTTGGATGGTACGTCTCCGGAATGTAGGCCACGCACTCGTTGCTCTCTTCGGGCAACTTGATCTCGACGGCGCCGACGGGCGGGCGTTCGACTCCGGCGGGATCGATGGGCGCATGGGCTGGGGGCAATTCGGCGGGGATCTCTTTCGGCAGGGCGGCCAACTTGACTTTCAGGTCTTGGGGCTGCCCGTTGCGTTGGATCTGCGCGTCGATTTCGGCTGGCGGCTCGAAATTGGCCAAGACCTGTAACGCGGAGTTCAAATCCGGCAGCGGCTTGCCCGCCAGCGTCAGCAGACGATCGCCTGCCTGGATTCCGGCCTCGGCCGCCGGGCTTCCGGGGTAGACGAAGCGCACGACGACACCCGCCTCGGGCGCGGTGGCGCGAAGCGGCAAGACGCCGAGAAACGGATGCACGTACGGTTCCAGTTTGTCGACCAGTTCGACGGAGAGTTCGATCCGCTGATCGCCTCGCTTGGCGACCAACGACACTTGATCGCCGGCGTAGTGTCGGCCGATGACGTGCCGCAGTTGGGCCTGACGCACGATCTCTTCGCCGTCCGCCTGAACGATCACGTCCCCGGCCTTCAGACCCGCGGCGTAGGCGGGCGACTTGGGTTGGACGGCGGCCACTTCGGCCGGCAGCGAGTAGATGTCGGCGCCTTTCAAGTTCAGCCCCAACACGCCCGGCTTCAGTTCATCGCCGCGCTTCAGCTTGTCCAGATGAGGCAAGATATCGACCAACGGCACGGCGAACCCGATTCCGGAATCGTACCATTCCGCGCCGGCGACTTCGTCTTGACCCTGCGGGGACAACGGAACCAGGACACCCAGCACGCGGCCGCGAATGTCGACCAGCGGACCGCCGTAGTTGTTGGGCGAGATCTTCGCGTCGGTTTGAATCGCCTTGCCCCAAACTCGGTCGCGGGCGCTCAAGACGCCCACTGAGACATTCGGTTCGGGGCCTTCGAAGGTGCGTCCCACGGCGATCGTCCACTGGCCAACGACCATTTCATTGCGCGGCACCATCGTCGGCACCGGCAATTTCTCGTCGGTATTGACCTTGAGCAACACCAGCATCCGCGAGCGGTCGCGGCCAACGATCTGAGCCGCCGTCCGCTTGCCGCTGGGCGACGTGACCAGAATCGTCGTCGGTTGCTGAATGAAATTGAACGCGCTGGAAATCACGTAACCGTCTTCCGACACGACCAGCCCAGTTGTCGGGCCGGTGCCCACCAGCACGCCGCCGACGCGTTCGAGACCGCCCAACGTCTCGATTCGAACCACCGACGGAGCCACAGCAGCCACCGCGTTCTTGATCGCAACTTCTTCTTGCAGGCGGACGTCTTCCTGAGCTAGCGCAGGGGCCGCGATTCGGAGCAGAGCGACGAAGGCGAGGATGACGAAAGGAGATTGTGTGCGAATCATCGGATATCCCGAGTCGGTCGGAGTTGGGAACTGGGGAAAGTACGTTTTGGGCTTTCATTTGACGATCACGGCACGCTGAAGCGTGAACTCCAACGCCGCCCCGCTGAAGCGTACGCTCCAGCGGGGCGCGCGGAAGAACGAACTCCAACGCAGCGGTTACGGTTCGGGCTCCAAGGTGACTTCCAGCAGATCGATACCTCGCTGAACGGTCAGCGACACCGGATCAATCCGGTCGACAAACGTCAACTCGTCCGCGAGGTTCTTGCACGACGACGCGACGCGTCCGTTGATGAACAGGATCAGGTCGTCGGGCTGCAAACCGGCTTTGGCCGCAGGCGAACCGGGCGTCACGGCGTCGAGGAACGGCGGAGTCTTGGGCAGCACGTTCGGAACCAAGCGGACGCCGAGCAAGGACAGGGTCCAGGGCTGAGCGGGCTTGCGAGTCTCGTCTTCGACGGTCCGCGGCAGGATCTTCCCAGCCAGGATGTCCTCCACCGACGCGGCGATGGCATCGATCGGCACGGCATGGTTCAGCCAGGTGTTGTTCAACGTGTTGCGCAGTTCCTTGCCCAAGATTCCGGCGAGTTCCCCGCGCAAGTTCGTCAACACGCCACCGGCCGCACCGGGGTTGTTCGTCATGGCATCCAGCACGTAGACGGGACCGTCGTAGGGTGTTTCGAAGGCGCCGCGGCGAGCCGACAACGACGTCTTGATCGATACGTTGCCGTGCTGGACACTCGCCGGTTCATCGCCCATCGCCACGCCGAACAAGTTGCTGAACGCCAGCACGCGGTCGCCGACGTCGAGCGTCTGGGCCTGGTCCAGCGAAAAATGCGGCGTATCTTCGGCGGGAATCTTCAAGATCGCGATTTCGATGCGAGGATCGGCTCCAACCAGCTTCCCCTGGAACTTCCGGCCGTCCGCCAAGGTTACGGTAATGAAGTCCGTATCCAGCACGTAGCTCCACGCGGTCAGCACGTGGCCCTGCGGCGAAATGAGGAAGCCGCTTTGGTAGGCTTCCAGCCCGCGGAGTCCGCCGGCGCCGTAGATCTTGACGATCTTGGGCTGCACCGACGCCACCACGTCGGAAAAGGTGGTCGGCTCGGCGGCGGGAGCAACCGGGGTCGCCAACCCGACACACAGCAGGGCAATCAGAATCGCCCCCCGTAGCCGAATTCGTGAGAACTCGGACCTGGAATTCTCGCGAAGTCCGCTGCGAGTCGTACGGTCTTCACTCCGTTCGGCGGCGGAGAAACGCCGATCCGAATTCTCACGAATTCGGCTACGGTTGGAGGCAGCAATGATGTTGCTAGCGATGTCTGGATGCGTTTTCATGTGGCCTCTTCCGACTTGGCGGCAGGGTTGATTTCTTCCAGGGGCAACTCCAGGACGGAACGGTCGCCGTGGCGGACTCGAATCATGTGCGGCCACTGTCGCCCATCGATTCCGCGGTAGTCGTCGAAATAGACCTCGCAGGGATCGACACCCGAGTCCGGAAACATCTCGAGCGCGACAAGCTGACCGGACGCCCGGTCAAAGTAGAAACGCGATTCGACGACATCGTGCGTGGCAACCAGCACGTCGTACAATCCGTCGCGGTCGACCACCGGGGCCGTTCCCAAGTAGTACACCTCGCCGAACTGAGTCGGACCTTTGCGGAGCATCCGCTGCCACAGATGCAGCGCGACCAACAGGCCGCCGCTGCCCGGAGGCCCGAGTTGTTCGCCCAGATCCTGGCTCAAATCGACTTCGCCCACCTGCCCGGTGAAGCGGCCGGTGACTTTCTTGTCGCCCAACTCAATCTGCACTTCGCCTCCGCCCACGGCGGTTCCGCGCAGCGTCCACGGCTCGGTCAATCCGTCGAACGTGCCATGCGCCGAGAAGGCGTTCCAGACCCGGTCCCGGTTCAACTCGTTGAAGTAGTAGTTGGCGTAGCCGGTTCGCTCCTTGATCAACGGCTTGACATGGTCCGGCACCGGCTCTTTCCGTTGGCCGGCATTCAGAGGAATGCGTCCGGGCTTCGGCTCGATCTTCTTGGGCAGCGGGATGTCCGGTACGTCCTCCGGCGCCGGGGCAGGTTCCTCGCCCGGCATGGGTTGTCCGTCGTCCCCGGGTACCGGCCGCGGCTTCTTCGGACTGGGCTTGGGCTGTGGTTCGGGCGCGGGGATCGGCGAACCGGCTGCCTTGGTCAGCAGTTCGTCGCGAGTATGTACCCCCATCAAGCGGACAAAGACATCGCGCCGTTGGCCTTCCAAGCGGAAACTGAGCGGCACTCGCCAATCCCGGGGGAAAATTCCCAGCGTGTTCTTGAAGCCGTTGACCGTAGTCACCGGCCGTCCGCCGAACGACAGAATCTCGGCCCCGTACCGCAATCCCCGCCGATAGGCGTCGCTGCTCTCCAGGATGTTCGTCACGATCACGCGGCCGTCTTCGTCGCTGGAGACCGTGGCGCCCAGCGTTGCATGATCGACGATCCGGCCGCTGTGCAAATAACCCAGGAAATTCTTGATCTGGTTGATCGAAATGGCGTAGCCGACGCCCACGTTGACCCGTCCGCGTTTCTCGAACGAACCGCGGCCGTTGATTCCAATCAATTCGCCGTTGGCATTGAATAGCGGTCCACCGGAGTTGCCCGGATTGATCGAAGCATCGGTCTGGATGCAGTCGGCATACTCCAGCAGCGTACCCGCCGGCGGCTGGTAGCGATGAACTCCCGACACGATTCCGAAGGTGACCGTGGGCTGGAAATCGGTCGCCAGCAGGAACGGATTGCCCACGGCAAAGCACCAGTCGCCCACTCGGACTTGGTCACTATCCGCCAGCGTGGCGTGGGGGAAATCGTCCCGCCCCAGCAGCTTGATCAACGCGACGTCGCCGGTCGGATCGATACTGACGATCACCGCGTCGTACAGCCGACCGTCGGCCATGCTGCACTTCATGTAGTCGCCAGCAGGCTTGGTCACGTGGAAGTTCGACAAGGCATACCCGTCAGCGGTGATCACCACCCCCGAGCCGCCGCCCTGTCCGGCATTGGCGAATACGCTGATCGCGGTCTTCATCGCTCGAGCGATGGCGTCGATCCGCTGCTGCTGAGCTTCCAGCACTGCGGCCGGCACGTCGACCGCCACGGCGCGTCCCGCCAGCAACCCGCAAGCCATCGCCGCCAGCAAGATCGTTCGGCCAGCCATCATTCGCATTGTCCTTCGATTCATTTGGTAAGCCTCGCATCGCACAGATTGAGATGGTCGGCGATATCCATCTCGTCGCCGAAGTCCACCAGGATCTTCAGGCGATTGACGCCGGTGATGTCCAGATGGACCGGAAACGCCTTGTCCCGGCCCGTCACGGTCCGGTTCAGCAGCACGCGGTCGTCCCCGGAGATGATCAGTTCCACGTTGCCGCCTTCGCGGACGGCGTCGTCGATTCCCACCATGGCGTGGAAGTGACGGAAGCTGTCCGTCAAGCGGAACCCCATCTCCGTGCGACTGATCATCGCGATCCCCTTCTCGTACGTCACCCCGTCCAGCATCAGCGGCTTGCCGGTCATGCTCAGATCGCGCCGCGGCTGAAAGAGCCGTTCGAGACTGGGCTGAGGCAATTTCGAAGCAACGTACGGACGGCGTTGGACGAATTCCGGCTCCAGTTCGCTGAGCCAGACCGTGTTGCCCGACGAGAAATCCAACTTGCCGAGCCGTTCGACGGGAACGGCCAGCTTCACACCCGCGGGACTGGTCAATTCGATCTTGCCATCGGCCAGCGACAGCGCCCGGACGCTCCACCGCGTCCCGGACACATCGATCAACTGGCAGATCCGGTCGGGTAGGTCGGCCGCAATCGGACGATAGTAAACCAGACCGTCCAGCTTCTGGCGGTTGACGTCGATCTTGTCGCCGTCGAATTCAAACTGGACGGTTTCGTCGCTGACGTTGCTCAGCGCACCGTCCAGATGATCCAGTGACTCCTGCCGCCGGATGACGATGACGTCGCCCGAATGTTTCTCCTGGGTGATCTCCTGCCATTGCTTGGCGAGCACAGGCGAGGCAGAGTGGTCGCGGAACCGAACCGTGCGGATCGACCGCGTGCGGACCTCGAGTTCCTCGCCGCTCGTCAGCTTGATTTGGGCCAAGCCATCGGATACGCGATAACGCGTGGCGACCAATTGCGAGCCGTCGATCAACTCGACCCAGATCGTGACCAGAGTCGCCGGGGCTTCGGCGGGCGTCACCGGGACGATTTCCCACAATCCGGACGTCTCCAATCGTTGCGTCTGGCCGTCCTGAACCACCACCACCGCGTTGCCCTCGACCCCGACCCATTCGGCCCGAATCGTCGGTCCCGTCAACGGTTTGACATCCACACTGACGCCGCCCAGCAAGAGCAGTCCGGTGATCAACGCGTATGTCAGCATGGCACTTCCTAACGCGGGCTACCGCCCGCAACTAAAGCTCAAATCCGAAATCCTAAACAAATTCAAGTTTCCCTTGATCTCTTACAAACGCCGCACAGTCGCGGGAGATTAGGGGAAAGATCACGTGAAGGATCAGGGTGCGATTCTTCCCGATTATCTCTCAGTACTCGCAATCACGAGTTCCTTTTGATTCTAGTTGTTTCCGTCGCGAGCCAACTTGCGGAAGTATTCTTCGATCACGTCTCGGTAGTGGGATGGCAATCCCTTGGCGATCTGTTGGAGCGCTTCCTGCCGTTCCTTCGGAGGCAGATTGCCCCAGCCAGCTCGTGACCCGATGCGTCGCTGTTCGACTTCGCCCGGACCGGTGCCGCCGCCTGGGTTGCTGTCCTGCATGGGCGACGACGACTGCGAACCGCCGCTGCCGGACCCGGAACTCTGCTGTTGCTGCATCTGCTTTTCCAGTTCCTCGATCATCTTGTCCAACTTGGCGATCACATCGTCCTCTTGCTTGCGGACCCGCGTCCCGGCATGCCCGAACCCCAGCCGGCGTTCGATGTCGTCCATCAGCCGCGAGATCTCGTCCAACGAGTCGGTCTTCAGCGGCTTGATGTCCGATTCCATCAGCAACGCCATCGTCTCGTAGCGTCGCGGGATCTGGCCTTTGTTTTCCAGCAGTCGGGTCAGCACCGGCAGGCACTTGTCTTTCTCCAGGTTGCGGTGATGGCCCACGCTCTGATAGAAGAGCAGCGCGGCCGGATCGACGACGTCCTCCGGCTTCGCGTCCTGGATCAGATCCAAGGATTCATCGTACAGCGACTGCTGGGCGAGCCAGCGGGCCAGCAGCAACCGCAGGTTGTCGCGGACCAGTGGCGCCGTTTCGTCGGATTCCAGGAATTCGAACTTGGGCAACAGCAGCGGTCGCTGCGGAGCCGCGCACAAATCCACAAGGGCCCGCGTTTCAGGCTGAACCATGGCGATCGTATCAGCCAACAGGTCCAGCCGGTCCTGATCGAATGCCGCGGCCGACTCGTCCGACCAAAGGACGTCGATCCGGGTCCGCGTGAGTTCGTCCAAGTCCTTTCCGGCCACCCAGGCGTCAATCGCCTGCTTGACCTCCCCCCGTGTCGGCGGTTGCCAACTAGCGCGGTTTTCCAAGGCTTCGTCCCCGTGCGCTGCCCCGGCCAAGGCCACGAGAATCACGAACACGCCGAGAATTCGGTGCGAAAGATAAGTTGCCATCGCTTAGACTCCTACCTATTGGTTCTTTCCCAAAACGAGATCGCGAGTGATCTGATAAATCCGTTCCTGTCGCTCGGCCAGCGATCCCAGCGCATCGATCAATTCCTGATCCGTCGCCTGGCCGGTTGGATCGTCGATGTCGTCCAGCAGCCGGGCATAGCGGTTCGTGCGAGTGTTCACCCGCATTTGCAACGCGCGAATCATTTTCAGTTCGGCGATCGCATCTACCAGCGGCTGATCCTGAGGATTGCTGGGCGGTGGCTGCGAGGGATTCTGACGCTGCTCTTCCATCTCCTTTTGAGCCTTTTGCAGCGCCTCGATCATCTCTTCCAGCGAAGCGATGATGTCTTCTTCGATGTTCTGGGTGAGTCGTCCTACGTTGGCCGAGTCCAGTCGCTCCGACACCTGCTGCATGTCGTCCCGCATCTGGCTGACCGTTTCGGGAAAGGCGATCGACGAGCCTTCTTCGAGCAGCAGGTTCAGCGCCTTGTCCGCTTCGACAACCAACTTACGTTCCTCGGTCGCCAGCTTGCCGGCCGGGATCGGAACGCGCACGTCTTTTTCCTCCTCCGGCACGCGGTCCAGACGAATCGTGTCCTCGTAGATCCGGATCTGGATTTCGAGCATCTTGCGGAAGCGGCCTTCGAGCATGGCCAGCATCCGTTCGATCTCCTCCTCGCGCAACTGCCGCAGAATCTTCTCCAGTTCGGCCTTCGCCGCTTCCAATTCCTCTCGGGCCTTTTCCTGTTCTTCGACGGCGTCCTTGCGTTTCGCTTCCTCCAGCCGACGCTGGGCTTCGCGCATCCGCTCCTCGGCCGCTTCGATCCGCTTCCGAGCAGGATTCTCCTCCTGCTGCTGTTGACCGCCGCCCTCGCCGCCGCCTTCACCCTGGCCCTGTCCTTGTCCCTGTCCCTGTCCCTGGCCCTGTCCTTGTCCTTGTCCCTGTCCCTGGCCTTGGCCTTGACCCTGGCCCTGTCCCTGTCCCTGTCCCTGTCCCTGTCCCTGTCCCTGTCCTTGACCCTGTCCTTGACCTTGACCCTCGCCTTGCCCCTGGCCCTCGCCTTGTCCTTCACTGGGTTGCCCTTCACCAGGCTGGCCTTCACCGGGCTTGCCTTCGCCGGGCTGCCCTTCACCGGGCTTGCCTTCGCCGGGCTGCCCTTCACCAGGCTGCCCTTCACCAGGCTGGCCTTCACCGGGCTGACCTTCGCCGGGCTTGCCTTCGCCGGGCTGCCCTTCGCCGGGCTGGCCTTCGCCGGGCTGGCCTTCACCGGGCTGGCCCTCGCCGGGCTGGCCCTCGCCGGGCTGGCCCTCGCCGGGCTGGCCTTCACCGGGCCCCTGTCCGTTACCTTCTTCGTTTTCGCGGATCTTCTTCGCTAAATCGCCGGTGCGGTCAGCGATCTTGTCCTGGTCCTTGGACAAACCGGACGGATCACCACCGCCTTCGGTTTGACCTTGAACACTCTTCTGCAGGCGGATGATCCGCTCGACTTCCTTAATGTACTCGCGAATTCGGTCCTGTTCGCGTTTCAGGCGATCGGATCGGTTCTCGCTCAGCAACAATTCCAGCAGCGAATTCATATCGCTGTGCGCCTCGCGTTGATTCTCAAGCGCGCGGTTCAATTGTTCCTGGCCGAGCAGTTTGACGACCGAGTTCAATTTGACGGTTGTCAAACGGTCCTTCGACTGCCGCAGCGCCTGCATAAGCAGCGCGGCGCGCTGAGGATTGGACACTCCTTCGATACGCGCCATGTCGTCGAGCAGTTTTTCGAGCTTCGAGTACTTGTCGGCAACCACTCCCTGCTGGAGCGTCAGTTGGTCGATGGTCGCCGGCTCCTTCTTTGGTTCGTCCTGCGCCCCTGCGAAATCGGACAGGGAAACCCAGCCGACCAAGGCGACAATCGCCACGATCCCCCATCTTGCCCCGTTCATGGCCAACTCCCTATTGAAGATCCCGCAACAACCCTTGTTTACGCTCGGCTTCGGTTCTTTCGATCAGTCCCTGCTGATCTTTAATCAATTGGCGCACGATGTCCAGTAGCTCGTTGAAAGTTTCCAAGTCCAGCATCTGCTGGAGAATGCCTTCGAGTTCGGCCAAGATGTCGTTGGCCTGATCGACCGCCGCCTTGGCTTCAGCCTCTCCAACTTGCAGATCGAATTGTCGACTGTTCATCGCTTCGGCAAGCATCTTCTCCAATCGCTCGACACGACGGTCGAGTTCTGGAAACATCGTTTCGGCGATCAATTGCATCGGGTCGGCGATCAGTTCTTTCAATCGCTGTTTGCGGTCCTCGGTATCAACCCGGTTGTTGATCAGTTCCTCCCGGATGTCCCGGAACGCAGCCGCGACCCCCAGTAGTTCCTGGCCCGATTTGCGTCCTTGCTGATAAGCTTGCTGTGTCCTCAGTAATCTTAGCGATTGATTTCGTTCGGCAACCCGCTGAGGATCCGGGCGTTCCTGATCCGTCTCCTCGGCCGTTTCCAGCACGTCGCCCGGTTCAAGTCCCCGGCCAGGCGCTGCCGAGTGAACTCGATTCAGGAAATCGCGAGCTTGCGTCATCTCTTCCAGAATCTGTTCCAAGCGGCGGCGCTGCCCGATCTCGCGCGATTCCAGGATCGCCAACAACATGTCCGGAGTGACCACGTCCAGTTGGTAGCGATCACTGCTCCCCTCGTTCGGACCGCCGCTCAAGTCGTGCTTGTCGGCCGCCTTGACCGATACGATCAGTTTGTCGGTCGGCTGCAATTCCCAAGGATCGACTTCCTGCGAGCGCAGGTCTCGGAAATCCAGCGACGCGTCGACTCGTCCCGCGTCCAGCACCGCAATATCGCGGGACTGTCGAACCGATTTCTGATCCTCCGGCGTCGGCCCCGGACGTTGCATTTCAAAATCGAACCAAGTTCGGTCGACGGCGTAGTCGTCCAGGACGACGCCTTCGACGGGGATGATCACATCAGGTGTCACGGCCGTGCCGATGCCGCGCAGCTTGACATCGACGCGTGGCGGTTCGTCGGGCAAGGCGGCCAGAAAAATGCGGTACGGCCGTTCGGTGACCACGTTGTCGACGTCGAACAGCGTGACGTCCAAGGTCAGATTGTCGGCCAACTCGGGAATCCGGTACTCGAACTGCTTCCGCTGAGTTTCGTCGCCCTCCACGTTCTGCGTCGTCAATTCCTTGGTGTCGGGGTTGTAGAGATCCACGCGCCGCAGCGGTTTGTTGGTCAGCACGCGGATCGTGACATCGGTGCCGCGAGGCAATTGCGTCGCACTGGTCAGCGGTTCGGTGCGGGGCAGCCACAGCGACAGTTTTTCGTCGACCAGATAGTCAGGAAACCGACAATCCAATTCCGTCGCGATGACCGCAGGACTATCGACCACCTCGATCTGGAAGTCGCGCACCCGGTAGTCGTACCCCACGACATCGAAGTACACGGTCGACAGAATGCCGCGCAGCGGCTTGCCGTTGAATGCGTATTCCTGAAACTCGCCTCGCGAACTCCGCAGCCGGTTCATGGTGACTCGGCCCCGCTCGCCGTCGGCGGTCGTGTAGTAGAACGTGCAAACCTCGGGGATCTTCTTCGCAGCTTTGTCGGCGCGGACGCGCAACCGGACGTTCGAGCCTTTGGCGACCTTCACGGACTGGCGCTCGTCGAAGACGATCAGCGGCGCTTCCGTGGGCCGCAGCGGCGCGTCCTCGGCGCCCAGCAACTCGACTCCCACCACCTCGATGCGTGCATTGCGGGGCCAGGGTTCGTCTTTGAGCAGGTACATGCGGCTGACCCCCAGCGCCATCGCCAGAGGAAACGCCGCATAGAAGGCGACAATCGGAGCCAGCAACACGGCCGCGATCGTGGCGCTGCGGAGCAAGGGAGTGAAATTGAAGACCTGCCGCAATCGTACGACGCTCGTGTTTTCGCGCGCCTCGTCTTCGGTCCGCCGCAACATGCCGGGATCGAATTGGTCGGCATGGCTGGGCTGTTCTGTCAACTCGACCGACGTCACCAGACTGTCGTCGAAACTGCGGAACTGACGTTCGAGCAGCAAGGCCATGCTGCGGTTGGTCAACGGCACCAACGCCCGCCGGAAGACCCACCGGTACAGGATCCAGGCCAAGACAGCCGCGACGGCCGCCAGCACGACCGCACGGGCCGCGCGCGGCATCTCGCTGGCGCCAGCCAACACGGGCAGATAGTCCAACGCCAACCCGATCCAGAAGGTCAAGCCGAACCAGATCAAAGCCAGGGAGATGCCTTCGAGCCAGACGTAGGCGCGGATGCGCCAGCGCAGACCGGCCAGCAGGGATTCGATCCGAGGGTCCAGGTTCTTCGGGGTTTCTGCCATGTTGGACTCTTTGCTTCTCCGTAAAACGGAATCTATTCCGTTCGCGACAGTCGGATGACTCCGCGTTGCGGAGCGGAATGAATTCCGCTCTACGATTCTTGTCCCGTTGCGATCTGCTTGCTCCCGGTCATGCCAATCGGCTCAAGCGCCGGAGCGTCCATTCCAGCGCCAATACGCCGCAAATCAATCCCATCAGCCACGCCATCAAACGCCGGTCGAAATCCCGGTCCGGCGTCCCGGGCAGGTAGCTGACAAAGTCCTGTCTCTCCAGAACGCCCGCCAGCGGTGGCAGTCCGCCGGGCACGCCGGCCACCGACTCGGCGCCGATATAGTATTCCCCGCCCGTGGACTTGGCGATGTCGGTCAGCACCGGGTCGTTGCGTTCCGGCTTCTCGACCTCCAACGCCGGCACGCGAGTCCGCACCTCGCGCACGAGC
This sequence comes from Pirellulaceae bacterium, assembly GCA_023382975.1. GTDB lineage: Bacteria > Planctomycetota > Planctomycetia > Pirellulales > Pirellulaceae > SKKK01. Next base: position 126,645 of record JAHDXO010000022.1, on the reverse strand, counting down.
AGCTCGTCCAGCTCCGCCTGCGGCGGCCGCAACTCGACCCGGTAATCGCCCTCGGACACCGCGGTGAACTGACCGGTGAAACTTCCCTCGCGGACTCCGCCTTGAACGTTCCGCAGCACCAGGGGCGTTCGCGTGCCATTGGGATGCACCAAGTTGCCGGTAACCTCCGGAACCATCAGCGGCCGGTTCTGGGCGTCAGTCAGAATGGCCTGAACGACCACGGTGTCGCCCAGCAGGCAGCGGTCCTTGTCCACCAGCAGAATGCCCCGGTTCGAATCGCGCAGCAAACGCCCTTGCGACACCCAGCGAATCAGTTTGGTGTAGTAGCGTTCGAAATAGGTTTCGTCGATCTCGCGGATTCGCCACATCTCGCCGCTAGCCTGGAAGAACACTCGCCCGGCTCCGTAGAAGTGACCGGCCAGATAGATCGGCAGCACGTCGTCAATCGACGTACTGGGATCGGAGAACCTCGCATAGACCCGCGCGGCGGGCTTCGGGTCTTTGACCGCGTAATAGCCGTACACGCCCGCGAACGAGGCCCACGCGCCCTCGCTGGCCAACGGTTCGTCCTCCAGCCACAGGAAGTCCGCTTCCATGCCCTCGCGGGTGAAGGCCAGCGGCCAAGCGTCTTCGCCGCCGAATCGCCCCAGTCCCAGGGTCGGCGAGCCGCTGCTGTACAACACCACCGGGTACAGCGATCGGATGGTGTTGAAGCGAGGATCGCCGCGCCGCACGTCCGCCCATTGCGGCGTATGCACGGGCCCGGCCACCACGATCAGTCCGCCAGCCTTTTCGGCGATCCACTGCTCCAGAGCCTGGACCTGCAACACGTCCAAGTCGGTCCAGTCGGGATCGAAGGCCACGATACAGTCGTACTCGGACAGTTCCTCGATGTCTGCCGGAAAGTCGAACAGGATATTGTCCGCTTCCTGCGAGATTCCCGGCTTGCCGCTCTGCAGAAGCACGTCGACTGACGTGTCGCGGTCGCGGTACAGGTAGGTGATCAGAAAGCCGTACTCGCGGGACGGACCGCCGGCGAGAATCAGCACTCGCGACCGCCGCTCGACCACTTCGACATTCGCGGACTTCACGTTGTCCAGCGGATTGTGGTCGCGCGGCGGCGGCTTGACCGAGAGCTGGTAGGTTCGGCGGCCGGCTTCTTCCGGCTTGATCTCGAACTTGACCGTGACAATCTCGCCGTCCTTGCCCAGACTGACTTGCTGCTCCGCCTCGACCGTCTCGACCCGATCCTCGTCGGTCGCCCCGGTGGGGTACGAAGTCAGCCGCGCGTCGAGCACGCGCCCGCTGTAGTTGCTGGCTTGGAGGTAACCCGTCATCGTGAAGCGGTCGCCCGGATAGACCCGTTCGGGAGCCTCCAAGTCGACGACGCGAACGTTCAGCGGGCGCCGGTCGCTGCCCAGGCCGACCGTGTAGACGGGGATTTCGGCCAAACGCGCCAGGGCCGTCGCGGCCGAGATCTCGACGCCCGTATTCTGCTGGCCGTCGCTGAACATGACGATCCCGGCGACCGGCCCTCCGCGTTCCTTGTTCACCAGATACCGCAGCGCCTCGCCGATCCGCGTCTCGAGACCTCGCGCCGCCAGCTCGACCGACCAGTCGATCTCTTCGGGCTTGGCCGTCTCATCGTCCCCCTCGGGTGCAGTCGCTTCGGTCGCGGGCGCCGCGTCCCGAACGCCGATCAGGGCCATCCACGGGACGTCGGGATTCCGCAAGCTGGCCACTGCCAACACGACCAACCCGACCAGGATGGCAACGACTCCGCCCAGCAACGACCACGCATTGGATTCAGGGCCTTTCGACCGACGGCCGACGATCAGATGGACCAGCGCAAGAAACACGCCCAGGAACAGAAAGCCTCCCGCGACCGCGGCCGTGGAACGAGCCGAACGGAGCGATTGACGGAAAAGATACTCGGCCTCCTCTTCCGGCGACCCTTCCTCGGCGGACGGCAGCTTGGACAAGGCAGCCACTTCGTCCGGCTGAGCTTCCTGATCGAACCGGTAGACCACCACGTCGTGGTTCTTCCGCAGGTCCTTGACCAACGGACCTTCGGCGATCTGGTTGACCACGCGCTGGATGCGGCTGGTAGCGCTCGGCGAGTCCGTCTGTTCGTTGTCCTGCAGTCCCATGCTCTGGCTGGTATCGACCAACAACAGCACGCGGGAATTCTTGACCAGCTTCCGCTCGGTCCGCTTCTCCAAATGAAAGAAATAGAACAGCACGCCCGCGAACGCCGCCAGACGCAGCAGCACCAGCAGCCAACTCAGCCCGCGGGAAAGTTCGACGCTGTCGCGCCGGTACATGAACACCACGTAGACCAGCACGGCGACGGACAGTCCCGTCAGCACCATCCAGTGCCACCACTCGGTCATGGCTTGCAGCCGGGCGAACTGGTAGAAGTCGCTCGGCGTCTCGCTGGCCAACAAGTCAAACATGTTTGCGGATCTCCCGAAGTCACGACGCGGCGGCGCCGCAACGCGAATCATGTCACGTCTTCACAGGTGTCGGATGATAACTGGCCGAGTAGGCCAAAGCTTGTTCGCCGATCAGCAGCGCCAGCAGCAGGGCCATCAGCAGCAGACTGCGGTTGTTGCCGCCGAGTCCGGCCAGTTCGTAGGTGAACTCTTCGGCTGACCGGAATTCGGCTTTGACCGGATCCAAGGCCGTCAGCAGATTCTTCGACTCGGCAATCCTTAGATCGCCTTCCTCCGGCTCGACGTTCAGCGCGAACCGGCGTACGTCCGCTTGGCCGCCAGTCGTCACCGGCCAGGCCTCGTAGATGCCACTGCGGTCCGTTTGTACCTGGCCGTTGACCATCCCCAATCCGATCGCCGCGGACATGACCGGCGAATTGGACTCGGGCCGCACCGCCGACCGTTCGATCACAGTGCGAGTCTCGGGCGTGTCGCCTGGCGCGATGAATTGCATGTCCTGGCGGAACTTGTCGACTTCCAGTTGGACAACGATCGGCGTTCCCACGGGTCGCGCATCGAACGCCCGCCGACCGGCCGCCAGATACGACTGCAGCTTCAACGCCACCACGACGAAACTGGGATCGTTTCCCCAATTGTTCCAGGTGGGCTCGACCGTCGTCAGAAACGCCATGACCCGCCCGTCCCCGAACTTGCGTTCGACGACCAACGGCATGTTGTTGCGCAGCGACGCGGCGACCTGGACGGTCGAATCGGGCTCGGGTTTCCAGTTCATCGCGGGCCGCAAGAACTGCTCGACGGTGATCAGCCGGATGAACGGGTTCCGTTCGCCCAAGAACACTTCGAATACCGGATGGTCGGTGACTTCGATGTCCGGCGCCTCCCGGACTTCTTCCATCGGCAGGATATCCTCGCGGTCCAGCGGCAGCGGAAACACCCCGGTTCCGCTCCGGTACAGACGGTTCGTGTAGAAGGCCAAGTCGATTTCAGGGCCCATGAAAAAGGCAACGCCCCCGCCCGCCGTCGCGTACATCTCCAGGTTCTCGATCGCACGGTCGTCCAGTCGAGGCACGTCCAGCAAGAAGATCACGTGGTAGCCTTGCAGAACCTGCAGGGTTGCGTCGCGGAGGAAATCGGGCGTCTTGATCTCGGGCTGAATGCCCGTGTTCGCGCGCCCGCCGGGCCGGAAGGCCGACGCCAGGAAATAGGCATGGCGCTGTTCGGGCGATCCGTCGATGATCAGAACCGGTTCGCTGGCGGGGAAATCAATCACGCACCAGCGGCGGTTGTCCGCCGCGACGGCGTCCTCGGGCAGCGTCGCTTCGACCACGTGGCGGCCCGGTTTGGGAAAGAACGCCTGCACGCGCCGCGTCACGCTCTGCCCCGGTTCGATCTCTTCGATCAGCACGGTCGGCAACTCGTCGACCTTGCCCACGACTTGACCGGGATTCTCAAGTTGCTGGGCTTCCGTGTCGTAGAACGTCGTCTTGACGTTCAACTGGACGTTCCGCGCCAGATCCAGCCCGAAGTTCTTGACCGTCACGTTGACGAACAGAGGCACGCCGGCCGCCTGCGTCTCCTGGGCCGGTTGCATGTCGGTGATCGCCAGATTCTGCCGGACCGCCTGCACGCAACTGACCAACTGGATGTTCGCCGGGGATTGCTCCAATTCTCGCAGCTTCTCGCGAATCTCCGCCGGGCTCTCCCACGGATTGACGCGGAAATCGGAGACGACGTAGACGATTCGGTTCTCGTCGCCCGAATCTTCGACCAGTCGCGCCAGTGCGGTCAATGCCGCCATCGGGCCAACGGACAATTCGGTGACCTGAAACGTGTTGCGTTTCTGCTCCAACGTCACGTCGAAGTTCGGCGCCACGATTTCTGCATTGAAATCCGCGATCTCGGCGACGTTGCGGTCCTCGCCGCCCGCGGCCTCCAGACGAGCCGCGCGCGAGAAGCGGATCAGGGTGAATTTCTGGAGGCTGTCCTGGTTGGCCGCCTGGCCGCCGATCCGCTGGATGGCGCCCAGCGCCGATTCGAACGCGCTGGCCCCGCCGGCCCGGTCGGACATCGAGAAACTGTCGTCCAGCAGCACGTAGTGGTGTGTCGCCTTGCCGCCGAACAGATTCAGCCATTCGCCGCGAGTCACCCACTGGGCCAGCATGGCCACCAGCAGCGCCACGGCCGCCATCCGCGTCAACAGCAACAGCAACTGCTTCAGCCAGATCCACTTGCGGTGCTTCTTGTACGCCTGCAACAGGAAGTCCATCGCCGCCCACCTCACGCGGCGGTGGCGCATCATGTTGATCAGGTGGATCAACAAGGGCAGCAGGACGAGCAGGAAACCCCACGTGAGTGCTTGATGAACGAATTGCATGGGATCCTAGTTGCGGTGATGCATTCCCAAACGGTTGCTGATGTAAGTGGCCAGCGCGGCGTCCAGCGGCTGACTGGTACGGATCAAGGCGTAATCGACCGTGTTCTGGGCACAGCCCCGGCGCACCGTGTCCAGGAACGCGCCCAACGCTTCGAGATAGCCCTCGCGCAACGCGCGCGGATTGCAGTTCAAATAGTCCACCGACTCCAGCCCTTCGAACCGGATCGGGCCGGAAAACGGAAAATCCAATTCGTCGTCGTCCATAAGATGGAACACCAGCACGTCGTGGCCGCGCTGCCGCAGCATCTTCAGTCCGCGCAGCATTCCCGCCGTGTCGGCCAGCAGGTCGGAGACCAGCACGACCATGCCGCGCCGCGGCAGTTCCTCCGCCGCCGCCCGCAGGATCGCGTACATGTCCGTCTTGTCCTGCGGCTTGTTCACCGACAACGATTCGATGATCGAGTGGATGTGGTTGCGTTTGGTGCGCCCCGGCACCCGCGTGCGGACCCGTTCGTCGAACGCCCAGCAGCCGACCGAGTCCTGCTGGCGAAGAATCAAATACGCCAAGCTGCCCGCGATCGTGCAGCCGTACTCGTACTTGTTCAGCGGTCCGTTGCCGTACTGCATGCTGTTCGACACGTCGACCAGCATCGTGCAACGCAAGTTGGTGTCCTCTTCGTACTGCTTGACGTACAGACGGTCCTGCCGCGCCCAGACTTTCCAGTCCACGTTGCGCAGGTCGTCACCCGGCACGTATTCGCGGTGCTGCAGAAACTCGACCGACTGCCCAAAGTACGGGCTGCGATGCATGCCCGAGAGAAACCCCTCGACGATATGCCGTGCCCGCAGTTCCAACCGCGAGATCCGCTTGATCGCGTCAGGATGCAAAAATCTTTTTGAATCGGGCATCGCTGGTCAACTCATCCTCTTTCGTGGGCGTGACTGCCAAAAGCCGCTCGACGATCGCGTCGGAGGTCACTCCGTCGCTCTCCGCCGCAAAATTGACCAACAAGCGGTGCCGCAGCACCGGTTTGGCCAACGCTTGAACGTCATCCGTGGAGACGTGAGTCCGACCGTGCAGCAACGCGCGGGCCTTGCCGCCCAGAATCAAGAACTGAACCGCTCGCGGTCCGGCTCCCCACGACATCTGCTCCTGCACAAAGTCCGGAACCCCCGGGAACCCCAGCCGTGTCTGCCGCACCAGCGACAAGGCGTAGCGAATCACGTGGTCGGTCACCGGCACCTCGCGGACCATCCGCTGCAAATCGAGGATGTCCTGGCCGCTGAGCACCGGACGGATGTCGTCGGCCTGCACGGTCGTGGTGCGGCGAGCCACCTCGAATTCCTCGTCGAAACTCGGGTAGTTGACGAACACCTTGAACATGAACCGGTCCTGCTGGGCCTCGGGCAGCGGATACGTGCCCTCCTGCTCGATCGGGTTCTGCGTGGCGAGCACGAAAAACGGATCCGTCAGCGGATGCCGCACTCGGCCGACCGTCACCTGACGCTCCTGCATCGCTTCGAGCAACGCGGCCTGTGTCTTGGGCGGCGTCCGGTTGATCTCGTCCGCCAGAATGATGTTGGAAAACACCGGACCTTCAAGGAACCGCCGCTCCCGCGCCCCCGTCGAACGGTTCTCCTCGATGATCTCCGTGCCCGTGATGTCCGCCGGCATCAAGTCCGGCGTGAACTGGATGCGGCTGAACGAAAGATTCAGCGTGCGGGCCAACGTGCTGATCATCAACGTCTTTGCCAAACCCGGAACGCCTTCGAGCAGACAGTGCCCCCGGCTGAACAACGAGATCAGCAACTCTTCGATCACCTGCTGCTGGCCCACAATCACTTGGCTCAACTGCTCGACAATCTTCTCGCGCGCCTCCTGCAGGCGGTGAAAGGCCGCGGACTGTGCTGGAGAATACGAAGGATTGGCAGCCCCATCAGTGGACATCTTCTTTTATACCTTTCTTTGGGGGTACGACCGATCGAACCGGAAGCGTCAGCGCGCTTGAATACCGAGGTTAGTGCCGAGGAGCGGCCGGAATGTTCAAGAGGGAGGGGACCGGCCGCACATTTCTAAGATAGTTCGCCCCCGCGAAAGTTCCAGTCTCGAAGGCCCGGAAAAATTCGTCGCTCAACCGGTCAAGGCGCCAAGAGGCTCAGTCCCGGAGTGTTCCGGTTGTTGGTACAATACGCGAAGGGCAGGAGCGTTCGATGAAACCACATGTGTATTTGGAAACGACCATTCCGAGCTATTTGACGGCATGGCCCAGTCGCGACGTCGTGATGGCTGGTCATCAGCATAGCACGAAAGAATGGTGGGAAACGCGGCGCCACGACTTTCTCCTATTTGTCTCGCAATTCGTGATCGACGAGGCCAGTCTGGGTGATCCAGATGCCGCACAACGCCGCCTGGAATCGTTGACAGACGTGCCGCTTCTTGACCTTAGCGAGGAAGTCTTTGCACTGGCCGATGGCTTGATGAAGCAAGTTCCGCTGCCGCACAAAGCCGCGACGGACTCGCTTCACATCGCGATCGCGACCGTCAATGGCATGGACTACCTGCTTACCTGGAACTGTGCGCACATTGCAAATGCAACACTACGCAGCCGCATCGAACTGGTTTGTCGAGATTTCGGCTACGAACCGCCGGTGATTTGCACTCCGGACGAACTACTCAAGGAGTAACGAATGGGCACTGATACGATAGTTGCTGAAGTACGCCTGGCGCGCGACACGCTTGCAAAGCGATTTAACTACGATCTCCGAGCCATGCTGCAGGACGCCAAAGCACGGCAGGCGAGCGGTGGCCGGCTCGTCGTCTCGTTTCCACCCAAGCCCGCCCACAAGCCATTTCGCTATCCGTCGACGACCGAGGATCTGCGGCACATCGGAGTGGCCGATCCCGACTGAGCATGCATGACCAAGAAGCAGGTTGAGATAGACAGGGAATCTGCCGCGAGGCCCCAACGTTGCTACGGTTCCTCGCGGGCCAATCGCCAAGTGCCTGCCGTCGCTTCAAACCAGGCGGCGCCAAGTTCCTGGGTGACTTGGATTTCGCGAACGGCGGTGCTTCCGGATTGCTGCAAACGCCATCTGCCGGGGGCCAGGTGGGCGACCAGCACGCCGGTCGTGCCGAGACCGGCAAGATCGATGGTGACCGGTTGAGGCGAACGAGCGGCGTCGCGGCGGAACAGGACCAGCCGATGACCATCAGGTCGTTCGAGCAGAGCGCCCACGCGCTCCGACAGTTCGACGAGTCGCACGGGCAGACGCTTGGCATGGGTCCGGTCCGTGACCTGCATCGCCGTCAGGAAGAGGTCTTCGTCGGCGGGCGACCCGGGAGACAGCTCGATGCGCCACGCACCCGGTTCCAGCGAACTGCGTTCCAATCGCCCCGGTTCCGTGTCGTTCGCGAAATTCGTGCCAAAGACCCAGAACTCGCGGCCCGGCCCGCCGATGCTGGTCAGTTGCCGGTTGCCCGCTGCAGGCAGCAACACATCGAGCAGCAGTCGACCTTGCTGGTCGTGCCGGGTACAGTCCACCACGGCCGTACTGTCTTCGATCCGCGGCTCTTCCTGCGTGTGCAGCAGCCAGTATTTGCGAAACGCGGGGTCGGAGCTGACCACGCGGTCGAAGACGACCATCGCCGCGGGAACCTGGGGATTGCGCAGATTCAAGAAGACGAAGGAGCGCACCACCTGCCGAACCTTGCTGCTGTACGCGGCGGTGATGTCGCCTTCCAACAACGTGAAATCCGGCGTCTGGGGATCGGGGCCGAATCCGTGCGCGAGCACCTGGCCCGTGCGGTAGCCTCGCGCCGGGTCGAGCAGCACGTCCAGCGTGCGCGCCTCGCTGCGGTTGCCCGCCAACCGCTGCCCGCCGTCGTTGCCGTATCCGCTCTTGCCGAACGTTTCGTCCGGATCGTAGACCAGCAGGCTATTATGCGCGATGGTGCGCCAGTAGTAGTTCTGGCAGTGCGGACTGCCGTAGGCGCCCGACGATCCGCTATACAGGCCGGAGTCGATGGCCAGCGCGCCGCGGTAGTAAATCTGAAACGCGCCCGCATCCAGATGCTGATGGTTGACGAAGTTGTATTCGTTGATCTTCATCTCGGCGATGGCCGCGTCCTGTTCCCAGCCGGTGCGTGCCACCATCCAGCCGAAGGGTGAGCCGAAATACCGGGACAAGGGCAAATCGTCCAGCGGCTTGGCCTGCAACCGCGTGTCGCGCCACAGGAATTCGAAGATGGCTTCGCTCTCGCTGCTGCCGCCCTGCCGCAGAAACTGGCTCAGCAGCGTTCCGTCGCCGTAGTAGCTGGCCGTGAACAGCGTCCCGACAAATTCGCTCCAAGGCTGGCCGCGCGGGCGGCTGGTCATGAACGTGTCTCCGGCACGCAGCCGCTGCCCGTCCGGCCGCGTCGTGTAAACCCACAAATAAGGAACGAACCGCTGCTCAGGATTGTAGACGTTGCCCGCGCCCAGCCGGTCGAAGATCCACAACGGGTACGTGTCCCAACTGTAGCGGTGCGCGCCGTAGGAATCGCCCTGGTGGTAAGCGTGTCCGTTGACCAGCCAGTTCCGCGCCGGCAGATGTTCGCGGAAGAACCGGCCGGCTGCCAAGCGATACATCTCGGGATCCTCGTCGTAGATGGCGATGCCGGCGGAAATCATGTCGCGCATGATCATCGCTTCCGAACTGTGACCGGTGACCGACCCCTGCCGCGTCGGCGGGTAGCCGCACTCCTGCGTCTTGGCCAGCCGGATCAATTCGGTCACGAACGCTTGCTTGTCGTCCGCCGTCAACAGCGGATGCAGCCAGTCGTAGACGATCGCACCCGTGACCATCATCCGGCCGGTCTCGCGGCACGCGTCCTGGCGATCAGCCAATTCGGTTCGTTTCAGCAGATCCAGCGCACGCCCGATGGTGGCACGCCCCCGCTCCCGGTCCGGCTGGACCAGATACTGCAACGCATCCCATTCAACGCGGCTCTGCGGAGACCTTCGGGCCATCGACTCCAACCGCGTCACAACCGGCTGCAGTACCGGATTCCGGAGTCGTGCCGGCAACTGAGCCACATGCTCGGGTCGCAGATACAAACGCGGATGCTCCGGCGGTGGAACCGGAATCTTAGCACCCGCCACCTCGATCCAATCCACGCCGGGCGCCGCGGCCGGAAGCGAAGCCGTTCCTCCGGCCGTCAGGAAACCGATCACCATGGCGGCTAGGGCAAGCCTCTTGGCGGGGGCGGGGCGAACTGCGTGCAACGATTGGTGGGCCATGACGTCACGTTCTCCTCGGAGGGCATTTTGGATGGCGGTCAGTATAGCATACAAGAAAAAAGCCGGGCCATACGCTACCATACGAAGGAACGGTGCGGACTATCTCGCCCGCCGATCACGTCCATCAAGTCGCGAACGAGGAGGATGAATCATGCGTTCCCATGGGAAACTGCCAAGGCGCCCGATACTCCTGGGGTTGCTTGCTCTTGCCGCGGCAGAGATGTGCGCCCTTCAAGCCACGGGGGCCGAACCGAGGGCCAACATCGTCTGGCTGACATGTGAGGACATGAGCCCGAACCTGGGCTGCTACGGGGACGAGTTCGCCAACACGCCGAACCTGGACCAATTGGCCCGGCAGGGTGTGCGCTACACCGAGGCGGTCGGAATCTGCGGAGTCTGTGCGGTGAACCGGTCGTGCCTGATCACGGGCATGTACTCGTCGTCGATCGGTTCCCAGGACATGCGCAGCCACATCCGGTTACCCGACTCCATCCCGACCTACAGCCAATTGATGCGCGAGGCGGGCTACTACTGCACGAACAACGTCAAGACCGACTACAACTTCCCCACGCCTCCCGCGGCCTGGGACGATTGTTCGAACCGTGCCCATTGGCGAAACCGCCCGACCGACCAGCCTTTCTTCGCTGTGTTCAACCATACGGGCACGCACGAGAGCCAGATTTGGGAAACGAACCACCGTCGCCACGCGGCGAAGCTCCGCCCCGACCAACTTCACGATCCGGATCGAGTGCCGATACCACCCTTCCACCCGGACACGCCGGAAGTCCGCCGCGATTGGGCCAATTACTACGACAATATCACCGTGCTGGACTCCTGGATCGCCGAGCGTCTGAGGGAATTGGAGGACGCCGGTGTCGCCGACAACACGATCGTGTTTTTCTACTCGGACCACGGAGCCGGGATGCCGATGGTCAAGAAGTGGGTTTGGGACGGGGGACTGCGCGTTCCACTGATCATCCGGTTTCCCGAGAAGTTCCGGCATCTCGCGCCCGGCGAACCCGGTTCAACAACCGACCGGCTGGTCAGCTTCGTCGATTTCGCGCCCACCCTGTTGTCGCTGGCCGGCGTTCCGGTGCCCGAGCACATGCAAGGCCTGGCGTTCCTGGGCGATCAGGTCCGACCGCCGCGCCGCTACGCCTTCGCCATCCGCGACCGCATGGCCGAATGGTACGCGATCGTCCGCGTGGTTCGGGACACCCAATACCAGTACCACCGCAACTTCCTGCCGCATCGCCCGTGGACACCGTTTACGAGCTACACGATGACCATGCCGACGGCACAGGTCTGGACTCGGCTGAACGAAGAGGGCAAGTTGAACCCGGTCCAGGCTCGCTACTTCCAGCCTAAGCCGACCGAGGAGCTGTACGATCTGAAAGCCGACCCGCACATGATCCGAAATCTGGCCGACGATCCTCGCTACGCCGACGTGATGGACCGGATGCGGCGCGAGCTGCGCGCGTGGCAGTTGGAAACCCGCGATCTGGGATTGATGAGCGAGTACGAGATGCACCGCCGCGCCGAAGGCTCGACACAATACGAGGTTGGCCAGAACGAATCGTCGTATCCCCTGCAGCGAATTCTGCCCGTCGCCGAGTTGGCTGGCTTGCGGGACGCCGCCAATCTGCCGAAGCTGCTCGCCACGCTCGAAGACCCTGAGCCGATCGTCCGCTGGTGGTCCGCGCTCGGTCTGGTGATGCTCGGCTCGCAGGCCCGGCCCGCCGACGCCGCGTTGAAGCGGTGCCTGAGCGATCCATCGCCGCTGGTGCGAGTCGCAGCAGCCGAGGCGTTGTACCAACTGGGCGAAATCGATCTGGCCCGCACGGCGCTGACCGAAGCGTTAGCGGACGAGACGCCGTTCGTCCGCCTGCGCGCCATGAACGTGTTCTACCGCATGGGCGACGACGCCAAACCCGCCCGGTCGGCGATCGAACAAGCGACGATCCAGGGCATCCAGCCCGCCGAATACGTCAACCGTCTGGTCGAACAACTGAGCGAGAGACTGAAGGAATAGCGTTGAACGGTCTGTCCGAGCTGGTGCGTCAAGAGAGGCAGCCGGCGGCGGAGCACGATCCACAAGTTGCGGTGGAGCCGGGTATTCGGAGCGAACGAAATGGGCCATAATCACACCGTGAATTGCTTCTGAAAGCGGGTACTGATTGTTCCGGTCCGAAGACCACATCAACTAGGGCGGAATCATGATGAGCGCGGTTACGTATCCTCATATTGAAATGTCGGCGAATGGTTCTGCCGTGATCGCCGGAACGCGCACCAAGGTGGTGGAGGTGGTTCTAGATCGCCTAGCCCACCATTGGGACGCCGACGAAATACACCGGCAGCACCCGCACCTGTCGCTCGCCCAAATCTACGCCGCTCTTGCCTACTACCACGATCATCAGGACGAAATCGAGCGAGAGATCGAAGAACGGCTTGAACGCATCGAGCGAATTGCCAGAGCACAGCCTCCATCCGTCCTGCAAGCGAGACTCCGCGAGCTGAGGAATCGGCCGTGAGTCTCTTGCTCTACATGGACCAGCACGTACCAGCGGCGGTGACTCGGGGACTGAGACGACGCGGAATCGATGTTTTGGCCGCGCACGAGGATGGGGCTGCGGAATGGGAAGACGAAGAGATTCTCCAGCGCGCGACGGAATTGGGACGAGTCGTTTACACCCAGGACGATGACTTCCTGGAACTCGCCTATCGCTGGCAAAGTTCCAGCCGCGAATTTGCTGGCATCGTATACGCCCACCAACTGAACATCACGGTCGGCCAAGCGATCAAGGACTTGGAATTGGTCGCGAAAATCATGAGGGCGGATGAGATGCGAAGTCGTGTCGAGTTCTTGCCACTTCGCTAGAACTACGGGAATCCCACGCGATTCAGAGAATCCGCCATGCGACACGCGATCGGTACGACGACACCGCATCGAACGGAATTCAGTCCGCAACCGTCTGGAGACGCTCAAGATGTTGCCCATCCATGAACCTACCGTCGCGGAGTTGTTCGACTTGCGAGGCAAGCGGGCGCTGGTCACTGGAGCCAGCGGCCATCTGGGCGGCGAGTTGGCTCGTGCGCTGGCCGAAGCGGGCGCGACGGTGGTGGCCAGCAGCCGCGATCTGGCACGCGCCGAAGCGGTCGTCGCCGATCTGCCGAGTTGCGACGGCGCATCTCATCGGGCCGTCCAATTGGATCACATGGACGAACCGTCGCTGCTCGCCGGATTCGCCGCGGCGATCGATGCGGTGGGCGAGGTGGATGTCTTGGTCAGCAACGGGCACGAGCCGCTAGCGGCGGACTGGACGGACGTCACAGCGGAACAGTTCTCGCGTCATCTGAAAAACGCGACCGGTTACTTCCTGCTGGCACGTCTGATGCGCGAGCACGCCGTCGCTCGGCAGAAGCCCGCCAGCGTGATCCTGCTCGGGTCGATGTACGGGATCGTCGGCTCGTACCCGGAAGTCTATCGGGACGTTTGCCCCGTCAGCCCGGCCGCTTATCATGCGTTGAAAGGCGGCATCGTTCACCTGACGCGGCACTTGGCCGTCTGCTGGGCGCCGGACGGCGTGCGAGTCAATTGCCTCAGCCCCGGGCCGTTTCCGTCGGACAAGGCACCACTCGAATTAGTCCGTCGCTTGTGCGACCGCAGTCCGATGCGGCGCATGGGGCAGCCGCACGAATTGAAAGGCGCCGTCCTGTTTCTCGCCAGCGATGCCAGCAGCTACATGACCGGTCAAAACATGGTGATCGACGGCGGCTGGACCGCATGGTAAATCACGGCATTGGAAACAGCAGAGGCGCGGGAATGAACGATCAAACTGAAATGCACCTCGGTGGCAATTGGATCGGAACGCCCATCGAAGATCTGGACACGCCGGCGCTGTTGCTGGACCGAGCTGCTGCGGACCGCAATCTGCGGCGGATGGCGGATTTCTTTCGCGGCCGACCGTGCCAGTTGCGTCCGCATTTCAAGAACCATAAGTGCGTCACGCTCGCTCGCCGCCAGTTGGCTGCCGGATCGGCGGTCGGCATGACGTGTGCCAAGCTGGGCGAGGCCGAGGTGCTGGCCGAACATGGATTCACGGATCTGTTGATCGCCAATCAGGTCGTCGGCCGCGCCAAACTCGACCGCTTGGTCCAAGTGGCGCGCCGTGCGGACATCAAGGTCGCCGTGGATGCCTTGTCCCAGGTCGAAGCGATCTCCCGCGTGGCGGCGGCAGCCGGCGTGGAGATCGGCATCTTGATCGAAATCGATATCGGCATGGGCCGCTGCGGAGTCCCCGCGGGGCAACCCGTGCTGGACCTGGCACGCGAGATCGTTCGGCGGCCAAGCTTGCGGCTGGACGGCATTCAGGCTTTCGAGGGCCACGCCGTCTACCTCGACGATCCGCAACAGCGCGCCCAAGCCGTCCGGAAGTCCTTCGAGCCGGCGATCGAATCGCGCCGACTGCTCGAACGCCACGGCATCGACGTACGGATGCTCAGCGGCGGATCCTCGTCCACGTATCAGATCACCGGCGCCATCGAAGGTGTGGACGAACTGCAGGCGGGCAGCTATGCAACCATGGACTGGCGATACGCCCGTATGCTGCCGGAATTCGAAGTAGCACTATCGGTCTTGGCGCGTGTGATCAGCCGCCGCGGCGACACTGCCGTCTTGGACGTCGGACTGAAAGGCGCCGGAAACGAATTCGGCTTGCCCCGCATCAAAGACAGTCCGGAAGCCGAAATTCCCAGCTTCGTTTCCGAAGAGCACTGCATCGTGCGCAACGTTCCCGACTGGACGGTCGGTCAAGCGGTCCAGTTGCTGCCCAGCCATGCCTGTACAACCTGCAACCTGTACCGGGAGCTCTACGTCCACGAAGCCGGTCGCATCGCGGACGTCTGGCCCATCGAGGCCGCCGGCAAGTTGACGTGAACATCCAACGACCGCTCGGCGGTCACCCGGCGTTCTTCTTGAAATGGAACAGCGCGGCGCGGCTGTCGGGGGCGTCGAAACGGTAGCGCCCAGTGGCCGTGGTGCTCAGCACCGTCGCTTCGCGCGCCAATACGTCGTAACGAGTCACCGTCCATGTGCCGGCGGGCAGATCGGCGACGATCCCCTTCTGGGCGCGCCCCGTACCCAGCAGACACTCTTCGCCCGGCCAAGCCATCGCGCGGGCGCCGCGATCGGCATTCTGGAAAATCCGTGAGTCGGGGGCCATCTTCCAGAAGGCGATGTTCTGGTCGATCTGCTCGCGCAACCACTTCAGATGCGGCGCCGCAGTATGCTCGGCCACGTTGAATTTCCCGCGGAAATACTGGCCCAGTTTGTTGCCGGATTTCTCACCGGTCGACGCGTATCCGCCGCCCAGAAAAGCGCCCAAGTGCGACTCGATCGTATCATCCCGCGAGTGCTTGTCGCCCGCGCCCTCGTAGCTGAGTTCGTCATTGACCGTGGGCCTGTTGCGCGGCGGTCTGTCGGCACTGCTCTGCCAAGCCTTCTGGATCATGTCGGCGGCCGGACCGATATTGCGCAATTTCCATTGAACGATCTGGTGCGTATTCCAGGACGGCAAGGCGTCGAACGCCTCCGACCAGACGACCGGGGGCGAAGCGTGGACGCTGAGTGGTGTCGCGTAGGGCAGATATCTTCGGATGATTTCGCCAAGGCGAGCGATCTCCGCTTCCGAATAGCGGGGGTTCTTGATGTTGTATTCGTTGGAAAGGCAGATCCAGACGTTGGGGTAACTGCCGTAGCGAGCGGCCATGTACTTCAGGTACGGCGTCGGATCGCCAGCGTTCTCCGCGGCCCGCAGCGTGGCCCGCGAGTCGGCCGTGTCGGGACCGGCCAGGATCAAGTCCGCGATCAAATCGCACTCGTGCGCCGTCCGCACAGCAAGGTCGGCCCGCTGGTGGAACCAGTGTGGATTCGGGCGATGGGAATGGTCGCCCGAGTCGGTGGGGTGGCCCGCGGAATCGAAGAACGGCTTCTCTTGCGGGTGCGGGTAGCGATCGCCGTGCAGGCTGAAGCGGAGTTTCTTGAAATAGTCCGCATTGCCGCGAATGTCGTCGACGATGGAATTACCGCTCGGCCGATTCCCGGCTTCGTAACCGGAAAGAAAGCTGTAATGAGTGTTGCCGAAGATGTACTGGTGCGAGCCGTCGGAACGTCGGAACCAGCGTGGATTCTGGTCGTCGACCACCCAGAACCCCGGATGTTGCGAGGCGACGGCGACAACATAGCCACCCTGATGCTGCCCCGCGAGTTCCGCAACATTCGACTGGACTTCGACCAGATCCCAACGTCCGGCCCGGGTGGGACAGAACCGGACCACAAACACGTCGCCCTCAGTTCCGGCGTTTCCGTCGCCGTCCCAGAAGCCGTGGATGCGATACTCGGGCGTTCCGCTCTGGTGGCGGAAGCGGACATGGAAGTCGATGTCTCGGGCGGGTGTGTCCTTGGGGGACTGCTGCGGTCCGCGGAAACGCAGTTCCACGACGCTGTACACGCCGCCGCGGCCCAACGCCTCGTCGCCCCCGAACGGCGCGGAAGCGACAACCCGCCCCCCAGCACCCAGCCAGGCGGCCAACACGCCCATGACAACCGCCGACACGGCCGGCAACAAGGATGCTGTCGATCTCCTTCGGCAACGACGAAAACTCGGCACGATCAACTCCTTCGCATCGTCGGGTGGCAAGGGCTGGGTTCGGATGCAGTGAAGAACATCCTGTTTGCTCCGTCAACGGCTCTCGACGGCGACTTCCGCCCAGTAGCCGGCTTCCCAGCTCCAGCCGTCGGCTTGGTTGACCAGCTCGAGTTTGACCTCGTGGCCCGCCAGTCCGGACAGGTCAACTTCCACCGTGGCCCAACCGCCCTCGGTCGTCTCCTGGTTGATCGGCTTGGTAACCAGCGTCTTGCCATCAGCTTTGACAACCAACGCCCAATCGCCACGTTCGTCGTTCGCCACGACCACTCGCAGCAAGGTCTTCTTGTCGGTGGGCACGGCGACCGTCTTGCTCAACACGCAGCCGATCTCCCGGCTCAGCGGATGCGTCAAGAAGACGCCCTTTCGGCCGCGATACTCGGCTCGCGGGCCCGGCTCCATGTCCGATCCACAGTGGCCCAACGTCCAACCCGGCAGCACCTTGTCCAATTCGGCCTGCATCTGCTTCGATGCGCTCAGCCCGGTGATCTGCTCCATCTCTTCGTCAGTGAACCGGCTATTGGAGCTGGGGCCGGGCTCGCGGCTGTGCTCCAGTTTGGTCGGTTTGGGATCAAGCACCGGGATGACGAGCACTTCGTTGCCGTCGGTGTCGCGCTCGATCCGACCGCCCGAGCGCACCACCGCGTCGCGCACCAGTTTCTCGGAGACTTCGATCAGCCTGGGGAACGTGTACTCCGTGTGGCTGAACTTGCCGTCGGGGTTGATCGCTGCCGTGAATCGATCGGGCAGACTCGAACGGCCGAGCGTCGTGAAGAGCACACCGGCGGAGTTGGACGGATTGCAGTCCGAGTCCTGTCCGCAGCGAGTCGAGATGAGGATCGTCTGATCCAAGTCGCGTTTCCCGTACAGCAGCCCCATGATGATGTACGCGCCGTTCAGCTTGGCGTCGATGCTGAACGTGCCGGCGCCGCCCGGTCCGCTGCACAGTCCGTGCGTGTACCGCGAATCCTTGTGGTACTTCTCCTCGACCAACTCCCACGTCTTCTGCCAATCGTCGGGGATCTCCCGATACCAGCGCAGCATGTCGCGGACCATCTCGGCGTACTGGCTGTCTTTCGGGATGCAGCGCAAGCCGGCCTCGACGATCTTGACAGGATCGTCCTCGAAAAAGGCTTCCGCGTACAGTCCGCCGACGAACTGACCCGCGTACAGGCCATCGCCGTAGTTCATCAGCCGGCCGAATTTCTCGCCCAACTCGATGACCAAGTTGGGCATGCCAGGGGCGATGAGGCCGGAGAAGTCGGCTTCGATTTGGTAGTCGATGTCGTCGGCGTGTTTGTTGAACTGCGGATGTCCACTGTCCGGCGGAGCGATGCCGGCCCGCAGATTGTCGCGTCCGGCCCGGTTGGCGTGCCACAGCGCGTAGCCGCTGTTGGCGAAATCGATGCCGGCCTGCCGGATCGAAACGTCGAACCCGTACAACTCCAGTGTTCGCAGGAACGTCATTTCGACGTACAGATCGTCCTGGCCGAACTGATTGATCAGTTCCGGCCGCCACTTGGGCATCTGGTCTTCGGGGATGATCCGTCCGTTCCACTTGAATTCGGTCGGGCCGCCCCAGCCGACGCCAGCCATCTGGCCGATCCAACCCGCTTGCATCTTGTCGGCGTACTGGCGCAACGGCAGGCGGCGGAATTCAGCGCCGTGGGCTCGCGAGGGCGTAAAGCAGCAGGCTGCGGCAAGGAAAGCCAGAGTCAGCAACGGCGCGTTGCGGACGGCAAGTCGTCGAATCATGGTAGGACTCCTGTAGGTGCGGATTCAAAAAGGGCAGCAAGATTCCCTGAGTCGTGTTCGGGCCGGAGCGCTCGGTCGGAGACCGGCCCCCGCAAGTGGCCCGCGTCCGCCGGCCGCCGGCCGCGGGTCCGAATTTCAGCCTACTGCGAGGCGCGCTCGGCGGCTCGCGCGAGCCACTCGACCTATTGCTGGGCATCCATCAGTTTCTTGACCGCTTGCTCCAGCCGCTCGACGCGCTCGTTCAGTCGGCGCACCGCTTCGATCAGGTCGCGGATCGGCGCTTCCCGTTCCGGCGCGGCTTGACGCGCCGCGGCCACGATTCGTTCCGCCTGCTGCATCAATTGCTCGGCTTGTTCGTCCAACCCGGCGGCGCGCAGATTGTCGGCGGCCACATGCAAATGGTGGACTCGCCGATCGACGTCGTCGCCCGACGGTCTTTCGGCAGGTTGTTTTTTCCATTGCGTCTGCTGCATGAATTCGCGAACCTCGCGTTCCAGTGCTTCGGCTTCTTCGGCACGGCCTTCGCGGCGGAGTTCCATGATGCGATTCTTCGCCGCTTGCAACCGTTCCTGCAACCCGCCCCCTTCGCGAGGCTGAGCGTCACTCGCCTGAGCGTCACTCGCCTGAGCGTCACTCGCCTGGGCAGCTTCTTTCGCCTCGCGCATCAACTGGCCGACCTGCTCCATCAATTCCTTCGCCTGGGATTCGTTGCCAGCCTGTTTCAATTCGCGGGCTTGCTGCACCAGTTTGGCCATCTTCTCCCGCAACTCGATCTCTTGCTGCTGGGCCTCGGACGGCTCCGCGGCAAACAGCGGCGAAACCGCCAACATCGACAATCCGAACATGAACACGGTCAACAAGTTCGCTCGCATCGAACAATCTCCTAAAAGAGGGGCAACCGAGGGTGGCGAAATCACGACACATCGACGTGTCATGGTAGCATGTTCGGACCGTTCCACAAAACGTCGGTGACCGTTCGGCCAAGCGTGGTCTTTGGAAATCCAGGGCCTTTTGGTAGATTCTGCGTAGCACAGGCTGCCAGCCTGCGGCTGAAACGGAAAGGGACAGCGGGATTTCAAATCTGGAAAGCCATCCATCCAGGGAGAACGGATACCAACATGGCGAAGAAGACCAGTCCGACCACAAGCAACACGGAGGTCAAGAAGCGGAAGATGAACGCCACGGACCAGAAGACGATGGCCGCGTTGACGGGGTTGGCGGACGAGATCGTCGGCGCGGCTGAACGCGGGCGGGCTCCGCATCTGGATGTCCCGTCGCGGTCGCTGTCGAACGTGCGGTACAACAGCACCAAACGCTTCATCGAGATGGGCAACGGCAAGAATCGCCGGGAACTGTTCAATCTGTCCCAGGCCAAGAGCTACATGCAGACCGTGCTGGTCAGCAGCGGCTGCAAGCAGTTGATCGAAGAGGACAAGACAACCAGCATCCGTGGTCTGTACTACCTGCTGAAGCACACGATCGAGGGCGCGAGGGAGGAGACGTTCGACGACCAGGCGGACTGCGACCCGGTGATCGAGGACGTCGAGGTGACGCTGAACACGCTGCGCGAAGAGCTGCACGTGTACGCTTCGAACCGCGGCTCGATGGTCGGCAACATCACCTTCATCGACAGCGGCGACGAGATCGATTGTTCGCGCATGGGCTCGGGCGGCTACAGCATCCCGTCGATCGTCGAACCGGATATCATCCAATTCAAGAAGAGCGATGCCAAGTTCGTCCTGCATGTCGAAAAGGACACGGTGTGGCGGCGGTTCAACGAGGACAAGTTTTGGCGCCAGCACAACTGCATTTTGACGCACGGCGGCGGCCAACCGCCTCGCGGTGTGCGGCGGCTGCTGCACCGGCTGCACAACGAATTGAATCTGCCGGTGTACTGCCTGTTGGACAACGACCCTTGGGGGTACTACATCTACAGCGTCATCAAGCAGGGTTCGATCAATCTGGCCTACGAATCCAAACGGATGGCGATCCCCAACGCCCGCTACATCGGTCTGCGCAGCAAGGACTACGACCGCTGCAACCTGTCGCCCAGCGTCACGATCGCCTTGTCCGACACCGACATCAAGCGGGCCAAGCAGATCGCCAGCTACCCGTGGTTCGAAAAAAAGAAGCCCTGGCAGAAAGAGATCGAACAGATGCTGAAGAACGGCTTCAAGCTCGAAGTCGAAGCCCTGATCAGCAAGACGATCAGCTACGTGACGGAAGAATACGTGCCAGCACGCTTGGCCGAGGGTGATTTCCTGGACTGAAGTCAAGGAACCGGACGGGGTCGGGGGTGGGGTTTGGGTGAAGGGGCAACACCAAGCAAAAAAGTCAGACCCAAAAACACAACCCACCCCCC
>JAHDXO010000022.1:0-105705 GCA_023382975.1 Pirellulaceae bacterium | reverse complement strand
CCCGCTGGGCCGTGGGTGTTGTCCGTCAACTATGCAACGCAACGGGCGGGGGTGGGTCGGTTTTTGCGTCTATGGCTCAACCAATTGCAAAAATGGAACCCCCAAAACGACTCCCGACCCCTGACGTTTCGCGGCGGGTGCCCCGCAGCAGATTACCTCCTCCGCAGAGTGTTCAACAGCTCCCGATACGCTTCGTCGGTGACTTGGGTGCCCCGGCAGTTCACATGTTCGAGCTTTGGCATGCCCTTGAGATGCATGAGTCCGGCGTCGGTGATCAGGGTGTTCTCGAGACTCACGGCGTAAACGTTTGCCAACTCTTTGAGATGCTGCAAGCCGTCGTCGGTGACCGGCGTGTTGGCCAAGTGGAGTTCCTGCAGGTTGGGCAATGCCTTGAGGTGTCTGAGTCCGGGGCCGCTGACTTGCGTTCGGTCGATGGTCAACGATTCAAGTCCCGTCAGTCCTGCGAGGTATTCCAATCCCGCGTCGCTGATGGACGTTCCGGAAAGTCGCAGATGCGCAAGGCCGGCCAACCCGTTCAAGTGTTCGAGCCCCGCATCCGTAACCTGCGTATCGTCAAGCCAGAGTCCATGGAGATGCGTCAGTCGCTTCAAATGGATGAGCCCGGCATCGGTGATTTGCGTGCTGCCAAGGTGCAAGACGGTGAGCTTCGTCAGTTCCGCGACATTCGCCAATTCCGCATCGGTGATTTGCGTTTCGGAAAGTTCGAGCCACCTGATGTGAACCAGGTCCCTGAGCTGAGCGAAGTCAAGAGATGGCTGCTCGGCGGCGGGTTCGAAACCTCCGACAAAGGCGACATCCGAGAAGAAGTCTTCACCGATCCAATCCATGAACCATTGCGGAGCAGGCATCGTCGGCTGCGACCAGTATCCAGTATCACGGATTTCCAAGAGGGAATTCCAGGCGTAGTCATAGTGAACCCACACGCCCGCCGCCCTGATCCCCGCAACTGTCCTTCGTTGCGTTTCCGCTTGCCGCATCTCCGCGGCAAACCATGCGGCCGGGACAGCGAACGCGACGACCAGCAGTAGGAACGAGCGCAGGCTGAACTGAAACCGCCAGCGGATCAGCAGGCTGACGAGCAACCAAATCAATAGCACGACCATCGCCAGACCCAGAACCGCACAGGCGATCAGCACCGTCCAGCCTTTCCGCTCGTTGAAAGCGAACCACTGGAACTGCTGGGACAAGAACAACAGAATCAGCACGGCCAACAAGCCAACGATCAGACGATCGGGCGAAAGACAATACCAACGACGTTTCAAACGCAAGGGTGACATGCGAGGACTCCGGACCGTCTCGCAATGAGCTTCCAGCTACGGTTGGCCTGCCCAGCACGCGACACTGCCGTCTTCCAGCGAAATCAGCAGTCTGCCGCGGGCGGCGATCAGGCCGTCGAAGATGGGCGGAACGTCCATGTCGTATTCGCCGAGCGACGTGCCGTCGCGGGAATCGATCGCGGCTAGATTCGCCCCCCGTCGGCCCTCGAACGCCGCGTACGGATCGGCGGGATCGAGTTCGTCGGGCGGCCCGGCGACGAACAGCACGTCGCCCGCCTTGACCATGCCGCGGACGCGAATCGGCAGCCATCGAGTCCAGACGGGCGGCTCTGCGCGGGTGTAGCCGATGCCCTTGTCGGCGCCGAAGCCCCGTTCGACACTGTCCAGTCCTGGATTGCCCTCGCGCGGAATATGCGACTGGGGCAGCCATTGGATCGGCGGTCTTGCTCCTTGATCGCCCATGATCTGCGGCTCGGTGCTGTTTCTGTCCGCGAACAGCAGATAGCCTTCCTTACCGGGAAAGAACATGGGGCTGTGGACGTTGCGGCGGTAGAAGACTCGCAGCGCGTACGTCTGCTGGTCGTCCACGACCAGCAACTGGCCGGTCTTCGGCGCCTGGTTGGCCAGTTGGAACCCCGGCCAGCGTTTCGAGTACATCCAGAACGTGCGGTTGTACCAGGAATCGTCCAGTAGGCCCGAAGTGGAAAAGACGTGCAGTCCCGCGTCGGCTTCGCCCTTGCTGGACAGCACCGGGATCTCGACTTCGCGCAAGTCGGACGTCAATTTCTTCTGCCGCATGTAGATGAAGCCGCCTTCGGCGACCAACACGTCCGAGTTGGCGCCGGGTACGTAGAAGGCAACATCGCGCTCGCCCTCCTGTACATCGGGGAACGGTCCGCTGAGCGTCGTCTGGTGACGCACTTCGCCCGTGTCAGGATCGAGTGCGAAGACGCGCACGCCGCCGTCCAGATAGGTCGACCGACCAGCGGTGAAGTAAGCCAGTCCGTTGTGCAAAAGGACGCTACCGTGGACCGGCCAAACCGACTCGATCTGGTCGAAGTGGCCGATCAGCCGCTGGTTCGGCGCGGCCGTGAAACGCCACGCCAATTGGCCGTCGGCCGCGCGCAAGCAGTAGACACACCCGTCGGCCGACCCGAACAGCACCCGCCCCCGGTCGATCGTCGGCGGCGAATCGACCCGCGCGCCCGCGAAAAACTTCCAGGCCGTCTCGCCGGTCGCCGCATCCAAGGCATACACGGTGTGCGCATCGGGCGCGGCAACGTAGACGCGATCTCCGGCAGCGACCGGAGCGGTCAGGCGGTTACCCAGTTCCGTCCGCCACGCCGGCCGGACGTTGGGCGATACCGCCGAGAGCGTCGTCGCGTGCCGCGCCGAGTCGCGGCGGAAGGTGGGCCAGTCGTCCATCGTCTCGGCGGCACCGGACGCATCGATCAGTCCGAACGCCGGACCGCGTTCCAAACGCTGGTCGTCGGGAATCGCTTGCTGCCGATCCGCTTGCTCGGTCGCGATCGCAGCAAACCCAAGAACCTTGGCGCCGGGCTGGCAGAAGCATTGGTCGGGCGGCACGTACAGCAGGCCGTTGCTGGGCATGATGCCCAACTTGCAGGCTCCGCGCAACCAGTTGTTTTGGCAGTGGTCTTCGCCCACCAGATCCATGAACTCGGCGCCCTCCATCCCGCTGATCAGATAGCGCGTCGTGGCCTTGTTCCGGTAGCAGCGGTGATGGTGTTCCGGACTTCGCAGTTTCTCCACGACGATCTGCCGCTGGACTTGGCCGGTTCGCAGGTCGTAGGCGACCGCCATGGCATGTTCGCTCTTGCCGACCGGCTGGCCCGCATCGTTGACTGGTACAAGCCCGCGGTAGACCGAGCCTGCGGTGATGAACAGATCGGGACTCTCGCTGCCCGCCGACGGCGGCACGTCGTCTTGGCGCCACAGCAGTTCGCCGCTCGTCGCGTCGCGCGCTTCGATCGCGTTCTGCACATAGAGCACCACCACGCCGTCGTGAGCGATCAATGTCCGTCCGCGGGCTTTGGGACCATCGACTTGCCACAGCGGTTCTCCGTCCGACAAACGCAGGCAAGCCAGCTTCGGTCCGGCCTGGCACACCACGCGTCCGCCCTCGACGGCCAGCATCATGCTGGCGATGGCCGCCATCGGCCGTTGCCACACGATCTTGCCTGTGTCCGCAGCGATACCGCGCAGCGTCGAAGGCTCCGCATCGCGCTGGCCGCGCCGCTGGGCCGTTGCGACTTCGGCCGCGTCCTGGGAATGGACCAGGACGAATCCGTCGGCAACCAGGATCTCTTTGACGGGGGCCGTCTCGGTCACAGTTGCCAGCAATTCGCCCGACGCCGCGTTCAAAATCGATAACGGAGCTCGATAGGCCAGCGTGGCGTACAAGCGGTCGCCGTCGACAACCAGACAGCGCTGGTTTTCTTCCGGAACCACCGTCCGTGCGCCCCGGATCTCGGTCCAATCCGTCTCGGCAAAACGGTCCCGCGCCCACTCGGGCCAGCCCCAATCTCCCAGCGGCCGCTTCCAGAGCAAACGGCCGTTGAACGCATCGCGGCAGACCAGCGACCAACGCTCGGGCAACCGCTGGTCGGTGATCCCGATCAGGCCTTCGTCCAGGAAGTAGAACACTCGCCCATCGCCCGACACGAGGCTTTCAAATCCGGACGGCGTCTCGTGGCTGCGCAGCCACAGCGGCGGCGCGGTCCACTGCAGACAGCGAGGCGGACCAACCAATTCGTCCGCAGCCACCGCGTTGCCGGTGGCGTCGTACAGGTAGTGCGTCCACTCGTCGATGCCTTCCGGCCACGGCTTGACCGTCTTGGCCCAGTCGCCGCCATGCCGCACCGAGGCAACTCCGCCGGGGGCCAGCACGCGGAGAATCTCCGGCATCGGAACCAAGTCAGGATCAGCGGCGACGACCAGATTGATTAAGTTGTCCGAATAGGGCAGCTCGGAACCGATCAGCCGATGAATCGACACGGCCCCGTACACGCCGTCGTCGGACAGGCGCCGGCGGGCGTCCGCCACGTCACCGGCCTTGGCCATCAGCCCATGCACCGTGAAACGGTCGTCGAGTCGCAGCGCCGCGGTCAGCTCCGTATCACCTGTATCGCGGCACAAGTGGACGATCAGCCCGCCGTGCAGTCCGGCGGTTTCCAGAATCGTTCGCGCCTGTCGCTCGACGGGCGACGGAGAACCGCCCGGCTCGGCTCTCCCACCGCTGGGAACACCCAGACCGATCGCGACCACCGCCAATCCAATCGTTCCGATCCGCTGCTGCCAATTCGTCATGATTCGGTCTCCCCGTTGAAGATGGCCGGTTCAGAAGAACGAAATGATAACGCGAAGCGTGAGCCGGGAAAACACGATAAACAGCCGGCACTCGTCGATGCATCCACCGTGCAGGCGGTCGCCACTCGACGTCCCACCCACGTCCGACTAGGATTTGGGCAGATTCCGAGACGCCCTTTTCGCGAGACAGTGGATCATGATGGAAACAGCGGTGCAGTGCGTTCTGCGCTACCACGAACAGACCAAGCACCACCTGAACCGCTACGCACGGTCGTTGGGCTATCTGGACTGGGCGACCCAACCGGACCCGTTCCGCCGCTTTGAAGGGGCCCCGCAGTTACCGCTGGACCACCCGCCGCTGTCGCCAGAACCCCGGTACGACGCTCTCTTCGCGGGGCAACCTGTTTCCGGCTGCCCGATGGACCGTCACGCGATCAGCCGACTGTTCTACGACAGTCTGGCGTTGTCCGCCTGGAAGCAGGCGCCGGGTGCTGGTCGCTGGTCGCTGCGCATCAATCCGTCCAGCGGCGCGCTGCATCCGACCGAAGGCTATTTGCTAGCCGGCGACATCCAGGGCCTCGGTTCGCAACCGGCCGTCTACCACTACTCGCCCTTGGCTCACTCGCTGGAACAACGCGTCACGTTGACTGGGCAGGAATGGTCCTCGCTGTCCAGCGGTTTGCCCGCCGGTGCGGTGCTGGTCGCGCTGACCTCGATCCACTGGCGCGAGTCGTGGAAGTACGGGGAACGGGCATTCCGCTACTGCCACCACGACGTGGGCCATGCCATCGGCTCGATCACCTTTGCCGCTGCTACGCTGGGCTGCGAGACGCAACTGATCAGCACGGTCGGCCAGGACGCTCTGGCCGCCCTGCTGGGCACGAACCGCCAGCACGGTATCGAAGCCGAGCATCCGGACTGCCTGCTGGCCGTGTTTCCTCGCGGAGCACGGCCCTCGACCAAGCCACCAGCGGTTTTGGTTCCGACGTCGTTGTTGGAACGTCTGGCCACCTGCGAATTCACCGGTTTGCCGAATCGGTTGAGCCAAGATCATCACGCATGGCCGGTGATCGACGAAGTGGCCCGCGCAACGCATTACTTGGCGGATGAAGCCGGCGCGGACGAGGCTGCCGACGAGCCCCCGTCGATCGCGCTGCCCGGTGAATCCATCGATCGGCAACAGCCAGCTCAACAAATCATCCGCCAGCGGCGCAGCGCGGTCGACATGGACGGTCGGACGAGCATTCCGCGCGAGATGTTCTACCGCATGATGTCGCGGGTCTCGCCGCACCGCGGCTTTCCTTTCGTCGTCTTGCCGTGGCCGCCTTGCGTTGCATTGGCGATCTTCGCGCATCGCGTGGACGATTTGCCGCCGGGTCTGTATCTGCTGGCCCGCAGCGCGCGGCATGAACGGTTGCTGCGCCATTCGCTGAAGCCCGATTTCCTCTGGCGGCGACCGGCGGGATGTCCGGACGGTCTGCCCTTGTGGTGCCTAGTCGAGGCCGAATGCGGCCGGTTGGCAAGGACGATCAGTTGCCACCAATCGATCGCGTCGGACGGCGTTTTCTCGCTGGGCATGATCGCCGAATTCGAACCCACGCTGCGGCATCGGGGAGCGTGGTTCTACCCGCGGCTGTTCTGGGAGACCGGCTTGATCGGGCAGGTGCTGTATCTGGAGGCCGAAGCCGCCGGCATCCGCGGCACCGGCATCGGCTGTTTCTTCGACGACGCGATGCACGATCTGCTGGGCATCCGCGACCGCAGTTGGCAGAGCCTGTACCACTTCACCGTCGGCGGCCCGACCGACGATCTGCGTCTGCAAACCCTGCCGCCGTACCAACACCTGCAGCTTCGAGGTCTCGCCCGCGACCGGTGAAGTCCCCAAGAAATGGCGGTTCTTGAACGACGATTAGGCCAACGCAACCATGCGCGACTGGCGGCGGCGTGACCTCTGACAAAGGCTCGAAGTGTAAACGGTGTCTCACGGTGGTGTTATCGAGTCATCACATCCTTAACCGGCTTATTCGCGAAGTGCTCCGCGGGGCCGTAGTACGGGCTGCCAGCTTGTATTTGGGAACACAGGCAAGCTGCCTGTGCTACAACTCGCCCCCGTGAATGATCCGGGCTAAAGGGCGGGCGCCACGTTTTCGGTGCCTCGATAGTTGGGGGTTTGGGTGAACTAGGGCGGGCGGGTTGACTTTCCATCCCTAGTCCGTCAACATAGTTGAGATTCGGTTACGCATCGGTGGCGCGGGTGAGATGATTATGATTTCCGTCTCTGTAGTGATTCTGCTGTTCTTAACGCCTTGTTTGGTGCTGGTCGGTACGTGGTTGTTTCACTTGCCATCGGCTGCCACGATTTGCGAACAGATCGGCACGCTCGGCACGGGGGCGTCGGGCCAGTTCTCTCTGAAGGGCCTTGGCAACTGTCGCGAATGCGAGTTCCGCACGCGGGACGGACTCACCTTGCGGGGAAGTTACCTATCGCGTCGCACCCCCGAACGACTCGGGGTCATCGTGTTCTGCCACGAGTTTGGCGGAGACCGTCATGTCGCCGCCCCTTACATGGCGGAGTTGTTGGATGAAGGATTCGATGTTTTCGCCTTCGATTTCCGCAATCACGGTGAGAGCGAATCCATGCCGGGCTACAAGCCTCGGACCTGGGCCACCCACTACGAAGTGCTCGATGTGATGGCTGCTATTGAGTACCTGCGTTCGAGGGACGATGCCGATCCGGCGGGCGTCGCACTGGTCGGGCTCAGCCGGGGTGGCTCGGCGGCCATGAGTGCAGCCAGTCGCACCAATGGGATCTGGGCGCTGATCACCGACGGCGCGTTTGTGTCCCGCTGGGTGACGACCGCGAACATTCGCCGGTTCATGCCGCAATTCGTACGATTGGCGCCAGTGCTGACACGGCTCCCCTGGTTCGTGCATGTGATTTACGGCACGCTGGTCCACGATCTCGTTGCTCGGAAGGTCAACCATCCGTGCATCAATTTAGTGAGCGACGTGCGACGTCTCCGTCCGCCCTCGCTGATGATCCACGGAGCGCGCGACAGCACGATTCCGGTGGAATTGGCGTACCGGCTGTGGCGAAGATTGCCCAATCGCGCTCGTCTGTGGATCGTGCCGAAAAGCAGCCACAACCGTTCCCTGCGCAGCAATCCGGTTCGGTATCGACAGCGGATTTGCCGCTTCCTTAAGAACCACGCGCCTGGGTTGGCACGTCCTGCCCTTGCTGTCTCACCGGCAGGTTCACGAACTTCCGCCCAGTACGCCGAGCGAGCCGTAGAGACGCAGCCGACGACCTACGCCTCGATCACCGCCTCATGAGCGACGGATGGCCACTTACGGCGCTGGAAGAGTACTTCCTGCTCGAAGACCGCCCCGCGTATCCGTGGAGCATCTTCGTACGTCTCGGACTGTCCGGCTGCGCTGACCGGCAAGCCGCGGAGACTGCCTTGCGTCACTGCGTCGCCCGGCATCCGCTGCTGTCGAGTGTCACACAGCGTCAAAGAGGCACAACCTGGGTCTGGCACCGTGTGCAGCAGCCGCAACCGGTCGTGCGTTGGACGGTCGCTCCATCTCCGATCGACGACCGCACGTTTCCGTCGACCACGTACCTGGACCTCGCGGCGGAAGTCGGAATCCGATTGCTAGCCGACGTCGGGCCCAACAGCTCACAATTCGTCTTCCAGTTCCATCACGCCTGCTGCGACGCCCGCGGCGCGTTCATGATGATCGACGATTGGCTGGCGGAGTACGCCCGTGCGACGGGAAACGAACAGGAAATCGGCGAGCCGCGGATCTACGACCCGGGCCTGCTGGAACGCCGCGGCCAGTTCAAGGCGCAGGCCAAACAGACCGCCAACCCGTGGTCGGCTCGCTGGGCCGGTTTGGTACGCGCCTATCGCTTCTTGCGGCAGACGCCCGTACCGCTGCTGGATTACCAGCCAGCCCGCGACCAGGATCCGGCGCCGGCGGGTTTTCCCGCGGCGCAGAACTTCCAATTCGATGCACCGACGACCGCGGAATTATGCGCGGCCGCAAAGCGTCAAGGAGCCACCGTCAACGATTTGCTGTGCCGCGATCTATTGCTGGTACTGAGCGATTTCCATCGCGAGCTGCGCCCGCAGCAGCCGGACGCTTGGTTGAGGCTCGCAGTGCCCGTCGATTTGAGAACACAGGCGCAAGAGCAGCTTTCCGCGGCCAATCAGGCCAGCATGGTGTTCGTCACGCGGCGCGCCAGTGTCTGCCGCGATGCCGAAGCCCTGTTGCAGAGCATTCACCGCGAGTTGCAGCAGGTCAAGACCGGGGGCCTGGCCCGCACTTTTCTGCGTTCGCTGGAGATTCGAAGGCGATTGCCCGGGGGACTCGCCCGTTCGGTACGCAACGGCAAGTGCGGAGCGACCGCCGCCATGACGAACGTCGGGGAAACGCTCGGCGACTCCCGGCTTCCCCGGCACGGGGGAAAACTGGTGGCCGGGAACCTGACGCTGGACACGGCGGACTTCCTTGCCCCCATCCGGCCGCTCACGTGTGCTTCGTTCTCCGCATGTACCTATGCGGGCCGCCTGTCGATCAGCCTCCAGTACGACCCGTTGGCCCTGGCCGAGAACGCCGCCGATCGACTGTTCGAGGCCTTTCTCGGACAACTGCGCAACAGCCTGCGATGACAGGCAACCGACGCTCGGCAGGATGGGCGTTCAGCCGTTCTCGGCCAACTTGCCCTCTTCCTCTTCCAATTGCTTGAGGACCGCCTTCAGCCGCTGCACGGATTCTTCGATCTTTTTTGCTTCCTCGCCTTCACCTTTGGACTGTTCGAGCTGCTGTATGCTGGTTTCCAGCATTCTCCGCGAGGCTTGCATCAACTGTACCGCCGAGCGACGACGGACTTCCCCGGGAGCTTGCACAGGAATTCGGCCCTGGATCGGGATCCCCGGCAAAATCCCAGGCAAAACACCGCCGGGAAAGGCTTGAATCTGGACTCCGCCCATGTTCTGCATCTTTTGGTACAGCTTGTGAACTTCGGGATCTTTCTTCGCCAACTCCTCGGCGTTCTTCGCTTGAAATTTCTCCGTGTTCTCTTTGCCGTCCTTCTTCTGCGTGATCTCGACCTCGATCCCCTTGTTCGGATCGTCGGTGATCTTCACCTTGCGCTGACCGTCTTCGGTTTCCATCTGCCGGACACCGTTGTTGACCTGGATGCGTTGTACCCCACCACCGGCCTGGGCGATGGCATTGATGCGGATCTGCATCTGGGCGGGCGCGATGTTGGGCAGGATGACATTCGGCTGCTCGGGCTTCGGTTCAAGGAGCTCTTTGGCCCGGCGAGCTGATGCTTCATGGTCACTGGCGGCGATCTTGGCCAGGGCCTCCTTTGCTGCTTCCTTCGTCGCCGCGTCGCCGTCCTGGAAGTGCTGTCCCAGGATCTCGAGGGCACGCATCCGCCGCTCGCGACTCTCGCCCACCGCCGCCTCGGCCAGAGCGGGACAAGCCACCGGTCCCATCTGCTGCAGATTCCGGCTGGCTTCACTCCTTGCCGCAAACTCGTTGGCGTCCAACTGTTGAATCCAGCGAGCGATCTTCTCCGTCGCATCGGAATCCGCTTGGCGTGCTTCGTCTTCGGCGACGCTTGGCCCGCCCAAAAGCAAGACGGCGAATGTCAACAAAACCAACCGATCGAACGAGAAGTTGCTTTTCGCATGCATGACGCTTGACCTTAGCCAAAAAAGGGGGTAGTGATGGCACGTCGGTGCCGACGTGAAGTTCACCTGATTGTACGGAATCTTCCGGAATTAGCAAAACAAAGCACTCTTCCCAGTCTGTCGAGAACGATCGTCTGCCGTGACCGTTTTGCAAGAAAGGACGTAAACACATTGAAAAAAAGGACTTAGGGAAATCAGATCAATCTTGACTGGGAATTCACGGTAAGTATAATTCGGACGGTTGGCAAATTCGGTAAACTCGGTGAAACCGGACGAGCCTGCCGTTTGGATGATTGCAGAAAGGTGTGCTATTTGAGGGCATCGCGAAGTCTTGTTCATCGGGGTAGCTAAGGACTAGCGCAACTGGCAAGGAAGGATTGTTCTAAGCCATGAGTACGAAAACTGTTTTTACAACGGGCGAAGCGGCGAAGATCTGCAAAGTGAGCCAACAAACCATCATTCGCTGTTTCGACAACGGCACGCTGAAAGGATTTCGCGTTCCGGGCAGTCGCTTCCGCCGCATTCCGCGGGACCAATTATACGCTTTCATGAAAGACAACGGCATCCCCACCGATGCGTTGGAAAGCGGCAAGCGGAAAGTGTTGATCGTGGACGACGACGAAGAACTGGTCGAATTGCTGAGCGACGTGTTCGCCAAGGATGGTCGGTTCGACATCCGCACAGCGAACAATGGGTTCGATGCCGGGATGCTGGTTCGCGAGTTCCGCCCCGATCTGGTGATCCTGGATGTGATGTTGCCTGACATCAATGGCAAGGAAGTTTGCCAGCGAGTTCGAAGCGACGAAAGCTTGGAAGCGGTGAAGATCATCTGCATCTCGGGCATGGTCGAACAGGACAAGATCGCCGAACTCCGCGAGGCCGGTGCCAATGATTTCATGCACAAGCCGTTCAATGTCGATCGTCTCTTGGATCGCGCCTGCGATCTGCTGGAGATCGAACGGGGCGTGATGAGCTAGCACCAATTCGATGAAACGCTTGCCGCGAATCGGCCACAGCCCCTACGATTGCTGTCTGCCGCTGACGGAAATCGCCGCTCAGCAGCTTGCCGAGGCTTGGCTGGACGATGATTCCGGCGGTCGCGCAGTTCGGCTTGCCGAGTTGCTGAAGCGCGAACCGCCGCTGGCACTCTGGGTCGCTTGCCGCGCTAGGGCCTGGACGGATCAGCCTCCCAGCGGCGTCGTGGAACTGGCCGCCTGGTTCGCCGAGAACGGCTTGAGCCAACTGGATTGGGACGAAGGCGAGGACGTCCAGCCGACTGTCTCGGACCCGGATCTGATCGGTCGCTGGTCGGACTTGGCGGAGGAAGCGTGTTCGGTGGCGTCTTGCGCCGCCCGTATGGCGGGCGAGTTGGACGACGGTCCCAGCTATCTGTGCGGTCTGCTGCACAACGCCGAGGCTTGGCTGGCCCTCGGCGGCGTTCCACCTCGGAATGCCGTTTCCACAGGTCTGCCGGTTTGGCTGACCGATTGGCTGCAACAGATCGGCCAGACCCCTCCGCGAACGTTCGTGCCCGGATGGGTCTCCCGCGCCAAGCAACGGATCACCGCACCGGCCGACACCGTTGGCGAAGAAGGCGTCGAGGAGCCGCCGTTGGAAGACTTGCGTCGCGCGGCCCGATCGGTGCGCGAACGGTGGCAAGAGACTTCCGATGCCGTCGGGCGACTG
This sequence comes from Pirellulaceae bacterium, assembly GCA_023382975.1. Taxonomy (GTDB): domain Bacteria; phylum Planctomycetota; class Planctomycetia; order Pirellulales; family Pirellulaceae; genus SKKK01. The sequence continues at coordinate 93,683 of JAHDXO010000022.1, read as the reverse complement.
CTGCCCCGGTTGGTTCGCCGCTTGGTGCGGCTTCGGCAGTTGGAGACCGAGTTCCAGATCGAACTCGAACGAGAGAAATTAGAAGCGTTGAAGGAACTGGCGTACGGAGCCAGTCACGAGATCAACAATCCCTTGGCGAACATTTCGACGCGCGCCCAGACCCTGATGCGCGAGGAGACCGATCCCGAGCGGCGGCGGAAACTGGCGGTGATCAACGCCCAGGCGTTCCGGGCCCACGAGATGATCTCCGACATGATGCTGTTCGCCCGGCCGCCGGCGCTGGAACCAAAGCCAGTCGACCTGACGGCACTGACCGACCAAGTCATCGCGGAGCTGCGCGAGCAGGCCGAATCCCAGGGCACGGCGCTGCTGCGAGTCACCGCCGACCAACCCTGGATCGTCCGGGCCGATGCGAACTACCTGGCGGTGGCGTTGAAGGCATTGTGTACCAATTCGCTGGAAGCGATCGGCCGCGGCGGAAACGTCGAGATCTTCATTCAACCCGCCGCCGCGGGAACCCATGGCGAAGCGGGCGGTTCGTGGATGGAGATCCTTGTCAGCGATGACGGACCGGGCATCCCGCCACACGTCCGCCGCCACTTGTTCGACCCGTATTTCTCGGGCCGCGAGGCCGGCCGCGGCCTGGGATTGGGGCTGTCCAAGTGCTGGTGCATCGTCCGCCAGCACGGGGGACGCATCGACGTCGCGAGTCAGGCGGATCGCGGCACTACCTTTACCATCACCCTGCCGGCGGACGCATGTTCGAGCACCCTTACGGCCCGTTAAGCCTGTTGCCGCCGCTGGCCGCGATCGTGTTGGCGATCGCCACGCGCCGCGTGGTGCTTTCGCTGTGCTCCGGCGTCTTTCTGGGAGCCTTGATCCTGTCCGGCGGCAATCCATGGCGGGCCGTTGCCGCAATGCTCGAAGATCATCTGTGGACCAGTCTGACCGATCCGGCTCATCTGCGAGTCTTCGCCTTCACGGCGCTGATGGGGGCGATGGTCGGCGTCGTGCATCGTTCGGGCGGCATGTTGGGAGTCGTCCAACTGCTCGCGCCGTGGGCACGGGGACGACGCAGCGGCCAGATCGTGACCTGGCTCCTGGGATTGGCCGTCTTTTTCGACGACTACGCCAACACGCTGTTGCTGGGCACCACGTTGCGGCCCTTGGCGGACCGTCTGGGCATCTCGCGCGAGAAACTGGCGTATCTGGCCGATTCGACCGCTGCGCCGGTGGCCGGGTTGGCGCTCGTTTCAACTTGGGTGGCCGGGGAAATCGGTTTCATCCAGGCTGGCTTTGCCGGTCTGGATACCGGCACCGTCGACGTGGACGCCTTTCGAATCTTCGTGGCCACGATTCCCTACCGCTTCTACGTGCTGTGGGCACTTATGCTGGTTCCGCTGGTCGCCCTGCTGGGACGCGACATCGGATCGATGTGGCGAGCGGAACGCCGTGCCTTGGCCGAACGGCGACGATGCGACGCGGTGGCAACGGATCAGCCGCCGTCCGACCAAGCGGAGGTTCCGCCTCGCTGGCACAACGCGATTCTGCCGGTCTTCGTGGTGATCGGAGTCACGGGTTGGCTGCTGGTCGCCACGGGCCGTCAGTCGCTGATCGCGGAGGCTCGCCAGTCGGGTGCCGAAGGCGAGGCGGCAACGACTTCTGCCGATCCGGTCGATCCGCCGATGTCGGCCGAAGGGCCAAGTCCCGGCTGGTTGGATTCATTCGCCGCCGGCGACTCGTATCTGGCGTTGTTGTACGGATCGCTGGCGGGATTGGTGACCGCCTTGGTCTGGATCCGCTGGCAGGGCACGGTGTCGTGGGACGAGCTGCGTGCAGCCGGCTTGGGCGGGGCCCGGCAGATGCTGCCGGCGCTGATCGTGCTGTGGCTGGCTTGGGCGCTGTCGGCCATGACCGACCAGGATCGGCTGGGCACCGCCGTCTACCTGGGCCAACTGCTGGAAGGCCGCATCTCCGCCCCTTGGCTGCCGACCACGGTGTTCGTGCTCTCGTCACTGGTGGCCTTTGCCACCGGAACGAGCTGGGGCACGATGGGAATCCTGATGCCGCTGGTGATCCGCGTCGCGTGGCAGGTGCTGTCGGCGGACGGGCGGCCCGACGCGGTCCACGATCCGCTGCTGCTGGCCACGATTGGCAGCGTCCTGGCCGGAGCGATCTTCGGCGACCATTGTTCGCCTCTGTCCGACACGACCATCCTCTCGTCGCACGCCAGCGGCTGCAACCATGTCGAGCACGTGCGGACGCAGATTCCCTACGCGCTGCTGGCGGGCGGCGTGGCGATCCTGGCCGGCACGCTGCCGGTCGGCTTCGGCGCCAGCCCCTGGTTGATGCCGCCGCTGGCCGCCGCGGCCCTGATCATCGGCCTGTGTTGGTTCGGGCGACGAGTCGACGGGCCTTGAGTCACCCAAGCGCCGGTTGCTGCGTTTGCAGACCGCGTACGACAAAGTCCAAGAAGATCCTGGCCCGCGCGGCCAGTTCGTCGACGCCCTCGGGGGTGTCGGGCCGAGGCAGCAGAGGCGCGAAGATGTTCTCACAGCACAATGGCATCTTGCGGCCCGTGAAGGCCACCGGATGCAGCAGCCGGTAATGGTCGATCTCGCCCAGCCCCGGCCCGCAATCTTCGTCCTTCGGCCAATTGCGGTGGTCCTTGATGCAAAAGCTGCGGACCACGTCGGCACATTTCTCGATGTCCGGAATCGGATCAACGTCCAGATAGTCCATCACGTTGCCGGCATCGTAATTAACCATGATGTGCGGATGGTCCACTTCGCGGACGATTTTCGCGCATGCTTCGCCCGTGCCGGTCGAACCCCCGTGCTGCTTGACTACCAACAGCACACCGTGGTCCTGAGCGATGGGGCCGAGTTGCTTGAACCGTTCCACCCAGACGGGAGCGTTGCCGCCTTCGGTGTGCCCGAACGTCAGCACCTGCGGGATACCGGCAGCGGCGGCCTGTTTGATCCGGTGCGTCAGCACTTCCAGTCCGCGCGGCTTCTCGGGATAGATCATCGAGAACATCATCAACGGTTCGAGTCCCATGTCGCGGCACGTGCGAGCCAGTTCCGCGGCTCGCGTCGGCGGCGAGTCCTCGGCGATCACGGGAACTTGCTGGCCATCCGCCTCGCGGTGCGTAGTTCCCCAGGCCACGTATTCATAACCGGCCGAGCGGATGCCGCGAAGCGCTCGCACCAGCGGAAATCGGCCGTACGGCAAGGTCATGCACGCGATCTGAAAGCCGGTCGGCGCACCGCGGGGCCCGGCTTCTTCGCCGCCCTGAGCCCGCGACTGCACGGCAGCCACGACCGACGCCGAGGCCGCGGCGCCAACCGCCAAGAATGCGCGACGCGAACAACCGCGTTCGATAGGCAATGGATTGACTGGCATGGGCATGATCTCCTGTCCTGGTATCGATCGATGGAACCGACTCGCATCGTCGTGTTTGCGTGTCGCTTCATCGTAGCCGACGGGTTGCCGATCGACAACGGTCACGGCAACTCGGATGCCACCGTCACGGAGCCGAGTTCCGGCGCATGGATCGTGGCTCGGCGCCCATCGAACGCGAAATCCACCTTCGGCCGCACTGCACCCCGGTACGGGAACAGCAACGTCGCAGCGCGCCAAGGCAGCGAGGTCCGTAGCGACAGCGACAAGGCCGGCGCCGGCTCGATCTTGTTGTAGCTGTCCGAGTACCATCCTCGACGCGGCTGCTCCTGTCCCTGTTCGACGCGGACCTCGGTGAACTCCGCCGACGGCGCGGCGATCAGCAGCAGGTTCGCATCATCGAAGCCCGTTTGCGCCGTGACGCCATCCACGTGCAACTCGCCGGGCGCAAACTGGAAACGGGATTCGATCAGTCGCTCGCCTTCGCCTTCGACCTGGTCGAATACGACCCAGCAACGCTCGTGGACAAAGACGATCTCTCGTCGGTGGACGACGGTGACCGCATTGTCCCGGCCGTAGCCTAGATCGTAGATCCCACGAGCCCGCACCTCACCGTCCGCGACGCGCCACCCCAAATCCAAAGGCTGCTTGGCAATCCACGTGTCCCGCCGCCCGGCGCTGTGTTGGTCCTGCCCGTCGATCCGGATCGTCGAATGGGCGGCCGTGCTGCGCAGATAGGCGTAGTAGGAACGCGGCGACCCGTCGTACAAGTGGCGCCCCGGATCGACCAGCAGATTTCGCCCGTAGGCGAACAGCCAGAACCCGAGTCGGTCCTCGTGCTGGTGCGACCGCCCATACGGCCCGGCATCGAAAGCCAGGTACAGATCGCCCTGGTCCTGCCGCTGGCGGAGAAAGGCGGTGCCTGCGTACGGAAACACCTCGGGGCCAAGTTTCGATGGCGGCGTGATGAACTCCGAGAGTCCCAACTCGGCTAGTCTTTGAGCATAGTTGCCGGGCGTGCCCGGATCGGAATCATTGAACGCCACCTGCTTGCTGCCGTCCGGGACGGTCGTCTGCTGAGCGTAGTGCAGCATCTTGCCTAACGTCTGCAACGTCTGCGGGTCCAGATCGCGCTGCAGGACGCGCAGAAACCGGAGCGAGTTCAACAGGTTGTTGACCACCACCCGGTGATAGTGAGGCGTCAGTTCGTCCTGCACGCCGTCGGTAAGCACTTGCTGGGCAATCTGGCGGCTCAGGCCCGTGGCACAGTAGTCCGCCAGTCGGTCCGTGTCCCGGAAGACGGGAAAGGTTCCCAGGCATTGCAGCATGCCCTGCATTCCGATGGTGGGCCAGTTGCCCGAGTGCTGGTTGGTCACGATCTCCAAGTACGCCAGTTGATCATGCAGCGACTTGAGCACCCGCAACAGCTCGAGGGGCGTGACCTGCTCGCAAGCGACCAGTGTCGAAAGCTGGGCGCACCAGGCTTGGCAGTGGATCGCATTGTTCAGGTACGAGCCCCAGACATAGGGCGAGCCGGCAAAGCATCGGCCGACGTCGGACTTCGAAATCCAGTCCAGGATCAACGCGACGGCCTTGCGGCTGAATCGTTCGTCGCCCGTCGCCAAATAGGCATCGACCAGCGGCCCGAGAAACGAGAACCGGTTGAGGTCGTGTCCCCAATGCGCGGTGCCGGGGTTGAAGTCCCAATCGATGTCGGGCGGCAACTGGTGCAGTTCGCCGTAGAAGCTGAACCGATGCCCGAGCACGTCCTCGGCCGCGGCGATCGTCGCGGCGGAAGCCTGGACCTTGCCGGGCGCCGAGCGGTCTCCGCGGCAAGCACGCAGCACCGCGTCCAGCGCCCGAGCCGTGTCGCCACTCTGCCGAGCTTCGGCCAAGCCGGCAATCCGTTGCGGGTCGAGCAGATCCAGGGTTCGCGCGACAAATTCCGCTTCGGGCAGACCGCGATCGTCGAACGATCCCAACACCGCGAAAACTTCTTCTCGGTCGAGTTTCCTGAGCCGCTGCAGATCGGCCCGCGACAACAGCGCCCGGGCCGCAGGCGACCGCTCTGCGACAGCGTCGCCAGATCCCGTGCGCAAAGCCTCCGGTTCAGCGGCGAACACCGACGCCGCGAATACGACAATCGAGACGACGACGCAACCAATCCTCACGATCATGACGGTATCCTTTGGCAAAACCAATCTGGCAAATCCAGCTCGCGGCGATTCACAATCTGACAAGGCATCGAGCAGCAATCGAGGCCGTGCGCGTTGATTTTACCTTACGGTTAGTGGGCTTGGTGTAACCCCGGTTACTTCGAACACAATTCTTGATCGATCTCCGTGCGGGTCGGATGGATTCGAAAAGGTCAGCCGGTGAACTAAGTGGTTTTTCTTGGGTGCGGGCAGTGCGCGGCGGACGGCGTCCGAGAGTTGCCGGGCGGCGGGGACTTTGACTTTTTTCAGCAGTTCGACATGGTGGCCCTGGGGAATTCCTGCGACAAGCTGTCGCAGAAACTCGATTTCAGGCACCGCCTGTGCCAGAAAACCGGTTCCTCCGGTATTGGCCAATTCTGGAGCAGCCTGTTCCAGAAATTCAGAATCCCCATGTTAGCTAATTCTTGAACAGGCTGTTCAAGAAATTCTTGGCCAGCATATTCCGAATAGAACTGCCGCATAAGCCACACGTTATTGGCTGAAAACCCCCGTATATCTGGAAGATCGGCGGCGAGTTGCTAGACCACCGAATCACCCCAGCGGGCAGTTTGCTGTTTTTCCACAATCGCGTGGCCGATATCCCAGTAGAGCAGGATCAATTCGCGGTTGACGGCCCGTGCGGCGGTGATCTGGGCGCTGCGGATCTGCTCCTTCAACCCAGTCAGGAACTCAGCATAGTCGGCGGGTATCGTCGCTTTGCTCATGGCGTCACGTTCATGATTACCATTGATCCGCCCAACGGCGTGACTACTGCATCCTCTCTCCATGCGAGTCGTCCAAGGTTGGATCGAGAAACCCGCGGAGAGGTAGTCGGCAGTCTTCGCGTTTCACCGCGATGAGTTTCCTCGGAAGATCGATCGATTCGAGGACCAGTACGTGGTCGACGGCGCCGTAGTAGAAACCCGCCTTCCAACGGATGTTGCTTGGATAGCAGACCAGTTGATTTCGTTTCAATGGCACATCTTCTGCGATCGCATCCCCGGTCAGGGCAACGTCGAAACCGCTGCTTGAGTAACTCTCCAGCAACGAAATGGTCTTTTCCATTTGCGGTTCGAGTTTCTTGATGGCTTGTGCCGCGAGATAGTCCACTTTGCCGAAGCGGAAAAACTGTTGATAGATGACCTTTGCCAGTTCAGCATCTCGCGTCTCCTTGACGCCCGAATTGAGTTGGGTGGTCAACAGTCTGAACCGTTCATAATCGGCTTGTCGCAATGCTTCGATCAGTGTCTGGCGGTCGTCCAAGCCGGGCAGTTCACTCAGCATCGCGGCCCGTTCCGCAGACGCCTTGCGCAACTGCTCTTGCCTCGCTTCTTTCGACTTCGTGTACTCGGCGACCTCGTCGTCCGACATCCGTTGCAGATCGATGGAATAGACGACGGTGACCGATTGCTGAGGTTCCGTCCAGGTAACCCGGTACGTCTGCGTGACGGAATCCACCGATTGTTGCGCGATCGAAAAAACAATCTTGCCGTCGCCTCGAACCACAATCGCTGGTTTGAAGTTCCTGCCATCGAGCGAGTAGGTCTGCTGAAACACCGCCTGCGCCGGTGTCCGTTCGGTCAACGTCCACTCGGTCTGCAAGAGAGCGACGGCTTGCCCGGACTCCTCGCCGCGACCGAGTCGAATCGATGGCTCGCTGAAGCGGTCGCGGATGGCGGGCGAGACCGGCAGCAATTGCAGATAGCTGGAATAGTTGACGTTGCGGACCAGTGAGACGGCTTCCTCCGTTTTCCACTGCTTTTCACTGCGCAGCGGAGGAAACGGCAGGCGACCCGCGGCGACGGGAAGTCCCATGATCCAACGCGGAGATTCCACGTGCACGATTTCTCCGGTGGGTTGGATCGTGGCCACGTTCAGCAACGCGCTTACGAACCCCGCTGGCGGACCAAGCCGAAAGATGGGATGGGCGTACTCGTAGATTCGCGGCGAGCGCGGCGAGCTCTTCAACTCGCCCAAAAACGCGATCTGGTAGTTGCCTGAAGCGGTTGATTCCAAGCCGTATTCCACGTGGCCTAGGAGTTGCTTGTTGTAGTTGTCCGAGCCGAAATCCGCTGTTACGGACAGCTTGTAATACAGCGGCGACGATCCGATGCCGTACAGCAACCGCGTCTGCCCACTCGCTGGCTCGGCCTCGGGTGGCAGTTGCGACTCCTGGGAATGAGCGATCATCGCAGTGTGTGCGAGGAAGAGAATGCAGACAAGGGTTCGGACACGGATCATCCGATGCCTCCTTTTTGCTATAATCCCCTGAGAAGAACAGTTTCCCAGCGTTGGACTGCGACTGACACTTCCTGTGATGCTCCATCATCAAGGGGCCGACGTCAAGCGGTCAGATCGCGAAGGGACCGGAACCGCGTGAATCCCTTTCATTCCGATCCACGGCGGCCTGCAGATCGGCGATGCGAGAGAATCATTGGTGGAAATGGCACTATTCATCGAGTGGCAGATGTTCGTACGGCGGCAGGGTTTGCAGACGCAGGTCGTCGGTCGGGCCGCCGACGGTGAAGTGGTACAGACTCTGCCAACTGCGGTCGTGGATGCCCAGCAGATCGTGCATCGCGTCGTCGAAGAAACAGCCGATGCCGGTGCCGCGCACGCCGGCCGCTTCGGCCTCGAGATACAACACCTGCCCGATCAAGCCGGTTTCCCAAAACAGACGCGGGTAGAACCACGCGTGCCGATGCCGCAGCGTGGACTCGAATTCGGCGATCATGCCCAGCGAAAAAGCACCCTCCGACGCGATCGATTGATGGCAACTGATCGTGCGCGCAGCGCGGCCGCATTCGCCTTCCACCAGGCACCACAGTGGCAGACCGTCCGGACATTCCGCCGGCCGACGCCAGAGGAAATCGGATTTCAATTCATCACGCAACGACCGTTCGGGCCGCGCGCCGCGGGCCAGCAAATAGAGGTCCGGCGGCAGATCGTCCGCGCGATGAACGAAGATCGCCAGCGCGACGAAAGGTGGCCACGGCAGCACCCCGAAAGGAAATCCGCGTCGCGGCGAGACCCGCGCCATCATGCGGTAGAACGTCTCGCGCGATACGCTCGTTCGGCCGTCCATGTCCATCGCGCTGCGCCGCTGGCGGATAATCTGCTGAGCCGGCAACGGCCGATCGACGGGCGAACCGGGCAACGCGATCGACGGAGGCTCGTCGGTTTCCTCGTCCGCTGCAAACACGTCCGCCGGGTAATGCGTTGCGTGGGCGACTTCGTCGATCACCGGCCAACGGTGATGGTCTTCGCTCAAATGGTTCGGCGAACCGGCGAACTCGCTGGTGGCCAAACGTTCGAGCAACGACGCGGGCACATCCAACACCGGCGGTTTTGTGGGGTACGCGCCGCCTCACGGAACCACGGCCAGCAGGCAGACCGGATGCTCCGCGTCGATGCCGTGCTGGCGGCTTGTGTCCAGCAGAGCGTCCGCCAATTTCTCACCACGTCAATCTGTGACGCCCGCGGCCGGTGCGGTATAACAACCGACTCAGGGAGCAGCGTGTCCCGTGCGGGTGCCTTGGTTTGCGTTGGAGAGGATGGATCGTCATGCGGCTTCGGGATGTCACTTTGGTCGGACTGAGGCTGATCGCCGTTTGGATCGCCTGCAATGAGATCTTTCAGTTTGGTTGGACGTTGTACGTCATCGTCAGCCTGCTGCTCGGGGATTCGCGGGGAGTCGGTGGCGCGGGATGGGGTTTCGTGATGGCGCAGTCGATCGGCTTCTCCTTGCGGTTCCTTATCGTAGCCGTGCCGTTGTTCATCTATGCGCCCCGGCTGGCCGACTGGATCTGCCGAGACGTGGCCGACAACGATCGGGGCTCGGCGACGGGCGTCTTGGGCGCGGGCAGCCTGTACCACGTCGCCTGCATAGTGACGGGCCTTTGGTTCCTATCTTGCGCAATCGCACCGGGCACGAGGGCCTTGGCCCCGCTGGTTTCGCAGGGTGGATTGTCGCTGCGAGGCAATGAAGTTGGCGTCGCCTCGCTATGCCAAGCGGTTATCTTTCTCGTTTTCGGCGTATCTTTGATCTTTGGTTCGCGAGGCCTGTCGCGGTTGTTGGCCAGTTTGGGGCACGATCCTGACAACGTGCCGGCGCAGCAGTTCAGCTTGCGGCTGCTGCTGGCGCTGGTGATCGGAACGGCCTTGCTGCTGTTCGCAATGCGGATGCTGCTGGTGAGATGACGCGGCTGACGGCGTATCACTTTGCTCCCAGCGCGGCCAGTTGCGGAATGTCGAAGGCTTCGAGCAACCCGAAACAGAACATCTCCGGTTTCTCGCTGACGGACCAGTTCTGCTCGATCACCTCCTTCAAGCTGGCCAGCGATTCGTGCCGCTCGACGCCGGCAACGGCGTCGGGCTCCAGCGCGGCGGCGGTCAGCGCGATCAAACTGGTGCGCGGTCCACGCGCGACGATCGTCACGGGACCAGTCTTCTGCTCCGCCAAGCACCAACGGGCGGTCGCGGTCAGTTGGCTGGCTTGGATGCCCAGCGGGCGGTCGCCGACGGTGGCTGTCAACAGGGCGAACAGATAGGCGTGACTCGCGATCTTCGATTCGCCGAAATAGAAGGGATCGACGGCGACCACTCGGTAGCCGTCGGCCAGCAGCCGCGCGGCGTCCTCCGCCGCAGCGGCTCGGCCCCCGTCGGCGATCAGGATCGCCGTGCGTTGCGGTTCGCCTCGGACCAATTCCACCGCCGGCACGGTCCAATCGCCGTCCATCATCAGTTTCCAGCGGCGCGCTTTGACGCCTGCGGCTTCGGCCTCGCCGGACGCAATGGCTTGAACGCGATAGTCCTTGGCGGCCACGATCGATCGCAGACGCTGGCGGCCGGTCGTTTGCCAAGCCGCGAAAGCTGTCTTGTCCGCTGCGGCGTCAGGCACCTCGCCGCCGCGCGGCAGCGACGCAGCCAATTGCAGGGCCAGCGATTGGAAGTCCGCGTTGTCCGCCGGCAGCTCGACGGCCAGTTCCGCTTCGCTCTTCACTTCGTCGTCGCTGGGGATCTCGGCGGCGTCGTACGACTTGTCGCCCGGATAGAAGAACTCGCCCAGCATCCGGTACAAGGCTTGGCGGTTGTCGCGTTCGAAGTTGTGAGTCCCCGGATCGTCGTTGATGTGCGACCGCAGCGAGTCCTCGCGCCCCAACAGACGGTAGACGGGGCGTGCTGCCTCCAGCAGTGGCTGGAGTGCGTAACCGGATTCGAAGCAGCATTGGTCCTTGGAATTGTAGGTCAACAGCGCCGGACGCGGAGCGAGCATGGCCGTCAGATGCGTGTAGTCGGCGATCGTCGCCAGATCGGTGGGCGTCTGCTCGGAATCGCCCAGGTCTTTCAAGTGATAGGCCCGCGTGCGGAAGCTGGAATACCCGGCCACCGGATTCGACAGCGCCACCCGCGGGTCCAACGCGCTGATGACGATCGTCTGCCAACCGCCTCCGGACAGACCCGTGACGGCGATCCGCTCGGGATCGGTGTGCTCCAAGGTCAGCAGCAAATCGATGGCGCGCGACATGGACAGATAGAACGGGGCCAAGCCGCTGGTGCCGCATAGATCCAACTGGTTCATCCGGGCGTGGGAATAACCGGCGCCGCGCAACTGCCCCATGCCGACCCATTCGATGTTCAAGGCGATCATGCCGCGTTTGGCCTGATTGATGCAGCGGATCTGCTTGGGCGGATACTGCTTGCCCAACCCCGTATGCCCGTTGACGTTCAGGATCGCAGGCACTCGCGTTGCGGACGGGAGGGCATCCGGCAGGTACAACAGAGCCGGGATCCACAACCCGGGCAACGCTTCGTAGCGCAGCTTGCGGATCTTGTAGCCGGGGCCGCCCTCGATCGTGTCCAGCCACTCGACTCGCAACGGCGCATCGCGCCAAACGGCCGCCTGGCCTCTGAAGACCACGCGGTCCAGCACTTCGCGCCGCAGACGGTCGGCTTCGGCTCGCCAAGCTTCCGCGGAGGTCAGTTCCGGCATCCGCGGCACTCGAGCCTCGCAGTACCGCTGTACTTCGGCCATCGGCAAGTCGCTGCCGATGATCGTCTCGGTCAGCAGAGGCGTCACGTCGGCTGGTTCGGCAGCCAGTAATGTGACGGAAATCGACACCAACACGGCGATCGCAAGCAAGCTTCGCATCTGCTTTCCACTCCTTCTACCAAGAACCATCAACCGTCGTTTTCGGCTATCTTCGGCTGTCCGCGGCCGGTTTTCAATGCTACCATCCGAGAATGGTTTGGCGGCTACGCGGCAAATCACTGGCGAAGGCACGCCTTCTGGAAATCAATCGCTTTGACGGAGGAACTTGCGTGGCAGTTGGTCGCCGTTGGCTACCATCGCTGGTCGTGGTGGCGCTCCTTGCGGGCGGCATCATTCGCCTTGCCGGCTGGCAAGGCGTCTGGAAGCCCGTACGGGTTTCCGGAGCTTCGATGGCGACGGCGCTGGTCGGCGAACATCATCGGCTGTTCTGCCGCGATTGCCAAGCGATCTGCCGCTACGATGCGGCCGAACCGCCACGGGACGGTCGGGTGATCTGCTGGAACTGCGGATTCGTCAACAACCATACGCCGGACGGCCCCATTTTCGCCGGACAGCGAGTGCTGATCGACCGCTTTGCCTACGCCTGGCGAAAGCCCAACCGCTGGGATGTGGTCGCGTTCGCAACGCCCGACGATCCGTCACGGCCGGCGGTGAAACGCATCGTAGGCTTGCCCGGCGAGCGGATTGAGTTTCGCCGAGGCGATCTCGTGGCAGACGGCCACGTGGTGCGAAAGTCGCTGGCACAACTGCGCAGCCTGGCGGTGCTGGTACACGACCAAGCGTACCAGCCAAGGCAGGAGGAGAAGTTACCAGCCCGCTGGCAGAGTGAATCGCCCGCCAGCCGCTGGCACGCCGCCGAGTCGCGGTGCGATTTCGAAACGGACGGGAATCGCGAAGGCTTCATGGACTGGCTGGTCTACCGGCATTGGCCCGGCTATGCCGGAACCGCGCCGCGGACGCGGCCATCGCCGATCCTGGACAATGACAGCTACAATCAACAGCTATCGCGCCGCCTGAACACCGTGGACGATGTCCTGTTGTCGTGCTGGACGCGTACTCCGGGACAGCGAGGTCGCTTGGCCTATGAAGTCGCCAGCCGGCACGGGCGCTGCCGGGTCGAGTTGCGATTCGACACCCGGGAAATCGCAGCCTTTCGGGATTCGCATCCGTTGAGCCGGTTGTCGCTGCCGCGATTCGCCTTCGCGCGCGGCGTGCTGGTCGAAGTCGCCCTGTGCGACGGGCAGCTCTTGTTCGGCATCGACGGTCACGAACTGATCCGCGAAGCAATCGATGAAGGCGTTCCCGACTCGGCCGGGACGGCTGCTGAATTCGAGAACACGACCGCCGACAGCAATGCTTCCAGACCCCAAATCGCCGTCGGGGCCGCGGGAGTCGCTGTCACGATCGAGCGGCTGCAAGTCTATCGCGACATCTACTACCTACCAGCCGCTATTCCGACCGACGCGTTGGGGGCTTCGGAACCGCTCGAGCCGAACGAGTTATTTGTAATCGGGGACAACGTGCCCGTTTCGCACGACAGCCGCCATTGGCCGCAACCCGGCGTGCCAATCGACCGCCTGCTGGGCCGAGTTTGGTGGCCTGGCAGTCTTTGATCGGCGACCCACTTGAGTCGCGTTCGGCGCCCGCGCCCCAGTTGAGTCGCGACCCACTTGTTGGTCTGTCCCACTTACAAGTGTCTTGGGCAGAGGGGTGTACGGAGAAATTCGACAGCGAGGAAACGCGAACGATCGAATGCCGGGAGCCGTAAATCGATGAGAAAAGCGCGTTCTCAATCCAGCGTCCGGTGAAACTACGTCTTTCTTGGGAGTAATGCCTCGGATCGCAGAATCGAGTTTCGCGGCTTTGGTTTTTCCGCTATATTCCACGCGGTGCGACTCGAAACGATTCTGGCGGTTGGCTTTGACGGACTGCCAGTCTGCAAATTCGCACGTTCTGGGGGGAGAAGATCCCGCCCTACTTCACTGCGGCTGCGAGCCGCCTGAGGAAAGCCTATTTTGATGAGCAAGTCCAAGACCAGCCCGGCAACGGCCAGCGTTGCGTCGGCGAAATCCGCACAAGGCCAAGCCGCAGCGGGGAAGGCTACGGAAGGACGGGCGATCCGGGAGACCATTGAATCGATCGCGGTGGCGATCGTGCTGGCATTTTTGTTTCGCGCCTTCGTTGCCGAAGCGTTTGTCATCCCCACCGGTTCGATGGCGCCGACGCTGCAAGGCCGGCACATGGACGTGGTTTGCGAGAAGTGCAGCTATCAGTACCGTACCGGCGCGAGTCTGGAGAACGACGGGGCGGGCGAAGTGATCGCGACGACTTGTCCCATCTGCGGCTTTACGATGACGCTGCAGAAGAATCTGAACGCGAATCACCGTTCGTTCAGCGGCGACCGCATTCTGGTCAGCAAGTTCGCTTACGAGATCGGCGATCCGGACCGTTGGGACGTGATCGTCTTTAAGTATCCGGGCAATGCCAAACAGAACTACATCAAACGCTTGGTGGGGATGCCCAACGAGACGCTTCGCATCCGGCACGGAGACATCTACTCGCGGCCCAACGACGCTTCGGCCGACGGAGACACAGGTTTCCGGATCGCCCGCAAACCGCCGACCAAATTGCGTGCCATGCTGCAGATGGTCCACGACACGAACTATCAATCGCCGGAACTAATTCAAGTTGGCTGGCCGTCGCGCTGGCAGGATTGGCAGACTCCGACATCGCCATCGTGGCAAGTTCTCGACGACGGACGCCGCTTCCAGGTGGAAGGAGCGGAGGGCAAGACGGCTTGGCTGAGGTATCGTCATCTGATCCCTTGGGACAACGATTGGGACGAGATTGGATTGGGACGGGTGCCTCGGCTCGACCGCATGGGTGAGTTGATTTCCGACTACTACGCGTACAACGACGGCGTCGAGCGGACGGGACAGTTCGGCGGCACCTCGCGCCGCCGCGCCTGGGGCTTGCACTGGGTCGGCGACTTGGCTGTCGAGGCGTTGGTCGAGGTGCGGAGCAACTCGGGAGAACTGTTGTTGGATCTCGTCGAAGGCGGCGTCCACTATACGTGCCGGATCGACGTGGCGACGGGCGAGGCGATTTTGTCTGCCGACGGCGGTCGGCGGAATTTCGTCGGCGACGATGGCGTTGAAGTCCCGAAGACGCTGGCGAAGACCGCGGTGCGCGGCCCTGGCAGATACCGCCTGATGCTGTCGAACTGTGACGATCAGTTGATCCTGTGGGTCAACGGCCGCGTGGTTCCGTTCGACGGTCCCACGACCTACGTGCCGGACCGCGACGTGAAGCCGAAGTGGAGTCCCGAGGATCCCGGCGATCTGGAACCGGCCGGCATTGGCAGCGCGGGGGCGGACCTGCTGGTTTCGCAACTTCGATTGTACCGCGACGTGTACTACGTCTCGTCGAACTCCCGTTCGCGGCCGGAGCATGACTATGACGACTATTTCGCCGAGAGCGATATCCTGAAGGTGTTCGCGTCGCCCGAATCGTGGAGCAGCACGCCGCTGTTCGAACGTCGGCGTCCGTTTGCTGAATTCGTGATGGAAGACGGCCAGTTCTTTCCGCTGGGCGACAACAGCCCGCAGAGCAAGGATGCGAGATTGTGGTCTCCCGGCGGCCCGGATGGCTGGGGTAGCCCCCCGCCGCACGTTCGCCGGGATTTGCTGACGGGCAAAGCGTTGTTGGTGTACTGGCCGCATCCCTGGAACGCACCGATTCCCTTTTTCCCCAACTTTGAACGCATGGGTTTGATCCGATGACCGCGAAATCGGCGCTGGCTCCGACAGAGGAGCGCCCAGTGCCTGTCCCGTTTTCCGCTCCGCTTGTGGAGACAAAAAGCCTCGGAGGATGATCGATGGCGATTCTGGAAGTCCAAGGATTGGTCAAGACCTACGGCCGCCGCCGCGTGGTGGACGGGGTCGATTTCCACGTCGAACGCGGTGAGATTGTCGGGCTGCTGGGTCCGAACGGCGCGGGCAAGACGACCAGTTTCCGCATGACGTGCGGCATGATCGAGCCGGATCAGGGCAAGGTGTTTTTGAACGGTCAGGACGTGACCGCCTGGCCGATGTTCCGACGCGCCCGCGACGGGGGCATGGGCTATTTGGCGCAGGAATCCAGCGTGTTCCGCAAGTTGACCGTCCAGCAGAATCTGCTGGGCATGATGGAATTGCTGGGCGTCAAGTGGCGCGAACGCCGCGCGCGATGCCACGAACTTCTCGAACAATTCAAGATCACGCACATCCGCAAGTCGCTGGCCGGATCGCTGTCGGGCGGCGAGCGGCGGCGTCTGGAGATCGCCCGCTGCCTGGTCTCCAATCCGCAGATCATCTTGCTGGACGAGCCGTTCACGGGCATCGACCCCGTGACGATTCAGAGTATCCAGGTGATTGTGCGGGAGCTGCGCAGCCGCGGCATCGCGATCCTGATCACCGATCACCAAGTGCGGGAAACCCTGCAGATCACCGACCGCAGCTATGTGATCAGCAAGGGGCAAGTGCTCTGCCACGGGACTCCGCAGGAAGTCGTCAGCCATGCGGAGGCCCGCGAGAAGTACTTCGGCGACTCGATGGATCTGGGCTCGCCCGGCCCTCCGCCGCCGCATAGCCGAATGGCCGACGACGAACATCCGCCGGTCGCGGCGCCGCGCCGGCGACGGCGGCAGCGTTCCGACCTGGTTTGACGGGAATTTCAGGGGATGCTCTTCGCGTTGCACGTGGTCGATTACGGCGTCCTGGGCCTGTATTTGGCCGCGATGGTCGCCATCGGCGCGTACTTCCGCCGCGAGCAGCATAGCAGCAAGGATTTTTTCCTCGCCGGCCGGTCGATGGGCTGGTTTCCCGTCGGGTTGTCAGTCATGGCGACGCTGCTGTCGGCGCTCAGCTATACGGGCGTGCCGGGCGAGGCGTACTATGTGGGCCTCAAATTCTTGATGTCGCCGCTGGCCGTCTGGCTGACGTTGCCGATCGTGGTCGGCGCGATCCTGCCGTTGTATCGGCGGCTGGAAATCTACTCGGTCTACGAGTACCTGGAGATGCGGTTCGATCTCGCGACCCGCTTGACCGGCAGCGCCCTGTTTGTCGTCTGGCGATTGCTGTGGCTGGGCGGCGTGCTGTACGCGCCGTGCAAGGTTCTGGTGATCGCAGCCGGTCTGGAGATCCCGATGTGGCTGCTGCTGATCGTGCTGGGCGCCGTCAGCACCGGCTACACGTACATGGGCGGCATCAAGGCCGTGATCTGGACCGACGTGATTCAGTCGATCGTGATGCTGGGCGGCCTGCTCTTGATCGTGGGCGTGGTCTGGTGGAGTCTGCCAGGCGGCGCCGGTCAGGTTTGGCAGACGACGGTCGACTTGGAGCGGAACCGGCTGGCCGAATGGTCGTTCCGTTGGTCGGAAGCCTGGTGTTTCTGGGGGATCTTGCCTCACTTTGCGCTGGCCATGCTGTCGTTCTACGTGGCCGATCAGATCACCGCGCAACGGTTTCTCACGGCGCGCGACCTCCGGGCGGCTCGGCAATCGTTCGTGCTGAACTGTGTGAGCGTCTCGGTGATGATCCCGGCGTTGACGTACGTCGGGCTGTGTCTGCTGACGTTCTATCAGGCGCATCCTCAAACCATGCGGCCCGTGTGGGTCACCAACGTGGACGGCATAACGCGGCGGTCGGTCACCGTTCCGGAGACTCGCACGGCGCCGCTGATCGATCCGCGCACCGGCCAGCCGCAGCGCAGCTTCGGAACCGGGGATATTTTGATGGACCCGACCAGCGGCACGCCGCTGATCGACTGGGACGCCGACCGGCTGGATGCCTCGACGATTGACCGCTTGGTCGCCGAGCAACGTGTGCTGAGGCCGAACACCAAGGAACCTTTTCTCGACTCGAACGGCTTGATCGACGCCGACTCGGGGCGGCTGGTCATCGACAAGCTGGCGATGCGCCGCGGCGACGAGATCGTACTGCACCAACGAGCCCAGGACGAACTGCTGCCGCGGTTCATCACCGAGCAACTGCCGATGGGCATCGCCGGCCTGGTGTTGGCGGCGCTGTTCGCCGCGTCGATGTCGTCCATCGATTCGGGATTGAACTCGATCTGCACGCTGATGATCGCCGATTTCCAACGCCGCTTGGGCTGGGGGCGGCAGTGGCTGGCGGCTCGCCGCAAGAAATCGCCCGACGCTTTGGACGAGCAGGACGAGCTGTATCTCAGCCGTCGCTTGGTGCTTCTCTTGGGCGTGGCGGCGACCGCATTCTCGCTGATCGTGTCGCAGATCGACGATCTGTTCAGCATCATGATCGCCGTGGTCAACACGTTTGGCGGTCCGCTGCTGGGCGTGTTCCTGCTGGGGATCTTCACTCGCCGCACCACGTCGCGCGCCGCGCTGGTTGCGCTGTGGGCAGGGACGGCGATGACGGTCTGGATCATGGCCGCCAACACCTATCGCAGTTGGGCCTGGACATGGCCATTCGGCGAACGGTTGGCGAGTCCCTGGACGCTGGTCGTCAGCGTCGTGATCACCCTGCTACTCGGTTACACCCTGAGTTTCGTCCTCGGCCAGGCGAAACCCAAAGATCAACTCCGCGGCCTGGTAGCCGGCGTCGGCCAACTAGGCCGCCGCACCGCCGCCCGCCACTGAGCCACCGCAAGCAGCCACCGCAAGCAGGTAGTACTCGTTCAAGCGGGAACGCCAGACAGACGTTTCGGGACTGCGGCACATGGATTGCCAATCCTCGCTCGTTCATGGATAATCAGGCTCTAGCGTCTGGAGAACGTCTGATCCGTGCTCGAAGGACATCTGGCATTGGTTCCCAATCAAGCGGTTGTCAAACGAAGGTTTTATCGATGACACTTACGGTCGAATTGCCCGCGTCGGTGGAGCAACGGCTTCGTCAACGAGCGGCTCAAGTTGGACACGCGCCGGAAGCGATCATCGCCGATCTGGTGCGGGAACATTTCTCGGCGGAAGCGACCGTCCCCGATGCGCTGACCGAGCAAGAGACACGGTGGCTGAAACAGGCGATGGAAGTGCCGCGTCCCGGAGTCCGGGAAAGATGGCGTGAATTGGATCGGCTCCGCAGAACAGACAACCTGAATCCCAGTCAACAGGCAGAAATGGTGACGTTGTACGACGAAATTGAGTCCAATCATGCTCGAAGAATGGAAGCTGCGGTGGAACTTGCCAGACGATGGCAGGTTTCGCTCGATTCGATAATGGACCAGCTTGGTTTGAGCCCCCCCGGCCGATGATGACAACTCGACGGATTAGCCCCGCCGTACGACAGGCGGTCCGCCAACGTGCTTCGTTCTGCTGCGAGTACTGTTATTCGCAGGAGAAGTACTGTCCCGATCCGCTGAGCGTCGAACACATCGTTCCTCGAGCGTCCGCAGGTTGCGATGACGATGCCAATTTGGCACTCGCCTGCCAGGGATGCAACGGCCGCAAACACGTGGCTGTCTCGGCCATCGATCCCGTCACGGAACGCGAGGTTCCGCTGTATCATCCTCGCCGAGACGTGTGAGACGATCACTTTGCCTGGAGTGTCGGCTTCACGGAGATCATCGGCAAGACAGCCACAGGCCGCGCGACCGTGGCAAGGCTTTAGCTCAATCGTAAATCCTTGATCAACCTCAGAACGGTTCTACGGTCCGTTGGCAAACATCCACCAGTCATTTGCAAGGCACCGTGAAAGTAGTGACAAGACCGCGTCGGTCTTGGAGTCACTGACCGTCGTGTGGGGCTCGGCTGTGGTTTGTAAGAGTCGCTGGGCTTTCCGCGTTGCGGCCAGCAACAAACCACTGTTCATCTGCCGGGCATGGTCCACCGCCTGATGCACAACACGCAGCCCCCGAGTGCCGAAGGTCAACGAGGTTCCCGAGGGCTTTATTGGACCTGCGGCAGGCGGTAGAATGCGAGAGGTTTCGGGAGGTTTCAAAGGAAGGCGGTGGAGTCTTCGATGCCAACAATCCTAGTCGAATTGGACGACTCCCTAGCTCGCCACGTTGAAGAAGCTGCGCGGCGCGAGCGGAAGTCAGTTTCCGAATGGGTGAAAGAGCGGGTAAAACCCGGGGCGACCGGTGTGGACGCCCTAGCCGCTCTGGAGGCGCAGGCATTGTCAAATGGATACCCGCCCGGCTGGGTCACTGTTTTCGGGACACTCGTGGACGATGAGAGTTTCGAGGCGCCAAGCCGCGGTAGCTGCCGGCCGGTTGCGGGGTTGGATTAGTCTCGATAGGGCAATTCATGGTTTGGTTCCTGGACGCATGCCTATCAGCGAGGCTGACCTGTGGATCGCCGCCACCGTTCGAACTGCCGGCGGTACCTTGGTGACCAATAACACACGCGAGTTCTCCCGCGTACAAAATCTGCTCCTTGAGGACTGGACGCTCCCGTAGGCGTCTGCGGCGTGAGCAGGCGTCCTGGCCGATTGGCACTGGGAGCGAACCAGACGGGAAATCATATTCTGTTATTGAACCGCGCAGCCACCTTCGGCCGTTCAGACGGGCGTGCCGCCAGCGAACAACGGTTCGGTCGCCGATTTTCGCGACGAACCGTCGTACTTCGCAACTGCCTTCGATTTGATCCTGAGCCTGTATGAGCTTCCGCCGAATCATCCCGCCGTGGCCGATTTGCGGGCGTCGCTGCGCGGGCAGGAGCGGTGGTAGGGCGGACGCCTACGCTGCGTTTCTGGCTTCGGTTGGCTTGTTCATGGACGCGGCGTGTCCGATGCACGAACAAATTTCAGCGGAGTTCTTACCTCCTCGTCACCGAGTGAACTCGTGTTCTGCCTCCGGGTTGGGTAGCGAGGATTCGCCTTGGGTGTCATAGGCGATGGCGGTGATCGTGGCTGAGTCGCCGAGTTGCAGGTTGGTTTGTACAACGTCCCAGGCCAGCGCGAAGCCGTTGGCGCCGTCGGTGCTTTCGCCGGCGAAATGCCAGTCGTAGTAGTACTCGACTCGCTCGGTGTCCGCCGAGGCGCGAACGGATAGCCGGACGGGCGAAGCGGCCGAGGAACTCGTCACAATCGGGTTTAGGCAAACGGTCGGCCGCGAGAAACGCAATGCGTCGCGGGCGCCTTCGCTCAGCAGATAGCCGGTGGCGAACACGTACCAGGGATGGTTCTGATGGACCGTGAACTCGCTGCCGGCGATGGAGTAGCGGCTGCGCATCCGTTGCTCGCCCAGCGGCCAGTCCTTGATGTCCGGCAGCGTGCTGCTGCGTGCCCAATGCTCGCTGCCCGGCCCGCCCACGTCGAACATCGGAATCGCGTAGGCGGACGCGCCGGGAAAGATCGGATTGCGGTACGCTTGGTGGTTCAGGTCCAGCAGATACCACGCATCGCAGAGAAATACATCCTGCTCGCGGTCGAAACCCACGCCCGACAACCGCGTGCGGCTCTCGGGATTGCCGCCCAGCACGTACGCCAGCGAGTTGTGCATCGCGTCCAGATACTTGCGGTCGCCTGTCACTTCGTAGGCGATGGCCTGGAACATGCCCCGCGGCACGGTGATCAGATTCATGCCTACCCATTGACCGGGCTCGACGCCGGCGAACCGGAAGCCCACCTGCTCGGCGTTGTCGGTGCCGAAGTTCGCTCGCCGCACGATGTTGGCCTTCACGTCGCCGTAGAAATCCCGGTCGAGGTTGGGCAGGTCCTTGCACGAGACCAGATAGACCGCCGAGGCGAACAGGTTCGGCATGGGCGAGACCCACGCCCCATTGTTACGCTCGTTGTCCGCCTGCCACTCGGCCTTGAACTCCGCTTGATATCCGGCATCTCCCGTGGCGAGATACAGGCACGCCGCGGCCAGTTGCCGTTGGCGTTTGTCCTGAGCGGAGGGATCTTTCTGTGCCTCCGCCCAGGCAAAGGCGTCGCGTGCCTCGCTCAGCCACCCGGCGGTCTCCGGATGAATGCCCGTTCGTCCGCTGCGGGCTTGCAGGTCGTTCAAGCAATGCGCAAAGTACGCTGCGCCGGCCGCGTAAGCGTAGGTGGTCTCCGCGGCGCCGGTATCGACCCACTGTACCCGCGTATCCGCCCAAGACGGTTGAATATGGGCGCCTGCATCGCGGCCGACATAGCGCGGCACCCCACCCGTGCCGAGCCCCTGTCGCCGCAACTCGCCGCGCGCCCGGCGGCCGAAGTCCAGCCACCACCGGGCCTCGTCCAGCAGATCGGGCAAGCCGTTGCCGCCTTCCTCGGTCCACGAATCGTCAGGGTGTACTTTCCAGCGGTTGCCGATGTCGCCGTCGCGAAAATTCTGCGGACGCAGGTCGTAAGTCAGCAGCAGCGTGAGCGGCACCGCGTAGTGCGTCGGGTTTCCATCCCAGTCGCCGGCGTCGGCGTACCAGCCCCAAATGCCCTCGACCGGCCGAGGATCATCGATACGCTTTCCCTCGCCCTCGACCTTACCGGCCACGAACTCGTTGATGTCCGGATGGTGGGAACGCGGATACTCGCGGGAGAACTCGGGGAAATCCTTGACGATCCCGCGGCGCTGAAGAAACACGCCGCGCATCGCTGCAAGGTGCGCCGCGAAGTACGCGTCCGGCCTGATCTCGAACGGGTGCGAGCATCCGATGCCTTCGGCCACCACGACGTAGCGTCCCGGTTGGTTGAAGTCGCTGAAGTCGAGCGAGTACACATCGGCCCGAGTCCAGTTGCCGTGCGAAGGATCTTTTTCGTCGCGGCTCTTCTGCAAGGTCAAACCGCGATACGTCCTCCGCACTTCGCGGCTCTGCGCATCGCAGATGTGGAACGCACCGTCGGCGTAGCGGCTCAGGTCCAACGCGCCGCCCGGATGTTGCGGCGTGTCGAGCGTGCCCATCCACTGCGAAAAATAGGCGTACTTCGGTGCGCCGGGCGGAAACCCGGCTTGGCTGACGTGAATGGCCGGGCTGCGCACCCACCGCGGATCGAACGTGAAGGCGAAACGGTTCAAGTTCTCCGCCAGATCACCGACCTGCACCGTGTAGGACTTGCCGGAACTCAGCGGCGTCGGCAACGCGGCGTACACCCAGTATTCCCGCAGATACGGCGGCGTTTTGTAAGGACTGTTGAACTCCGCGCCCTTGGCCTTGACGCCCATCGCGGCGGGCCGCATCGCGCTGGAGTAGTTCGGATCGTCACCGCTCATGATGCGGTAACTCGCTGCGTCTGTCGCGGCTTGCATGTCCAGCAGACGGGAAAAGTAGACTCGGTTTTCCCCCTGAGGTTCGTACGTGCCGTCCGGTCGCACGCCGTTGTAGTCGATGTGGCCATCCTTGAAGTGCAGCATCAACACGTCGGCCGTGACCGGCAGCACGCGCAGCAAATCCGCGGCGGACAGCGACACCGCGGGCAGCACAACGAGCAGCGACGTCGCTAGGACGCTCGCACCGACTCGAATGGCAGAGAGACGAGGCAGGACGCTTCCGGGATTCATCGTTGGTTCCTCGAAGGGCTAGTCTCGAATCGTGACTTCGTAACAGGCGGCGTGTTCGGCGTTCCGGACGAGCAGATAGCGATCGTACAGGCACGGATTGTTCCAGGTCTTGCCTTCCAACGCGGGGAACACGGCCAATTCCTCGTGGCGGTCCGGGCGGGCGGCTACGCAGACGATTTCTCCCGTTTCCGCTTGGACCAGCAGCGTGTCGCCGATTCCCAACACTTGGCCCTGACCGTACCGACCGCCGCGCCACACGCGCCGCCCGTCCGCCAGATCAACGCATTGCAAGATGCCGTCGGACAGGGCGTAGGCGTACTGGTCGCGGATGACGACGTTGGTGAATTTCGTCTGCAGGGCGCGTGACGAGGCCCAAAGCTGCTCGACGGACCAACCCGATCCGTCGACTTGGCTGACCCGCAGCAGCTTCGACCCAATGCCGTAGCCTTTAGACAGCAGCACGCGGTCGCCGGGCAGCGGGACAGGTTGCGAAACGCTCGCATTGCTGCTGCTGTTGCCGGGCCACGCCGCCTCCCACAAGATCGTTCCGGTCGCCGGGTCGTGGCTGGTGACGAAATCCTGATTGACGCTCAGGATCTGACGCACGCCGCTCAGTGTGGCGAGCGTCGGGGAACTGTAGCTGGCCTGGTACTGGCCCGCGGTCCAAATCACCTCGCCAGTGTCCTTGTCGTAGGCTGCCAGCGAGACTTTCTCGCCTTGCGCCGGGCCACCCCAAGGAACCACCACCAAGCGATCGACGATCAAGGGCGAGGCCGAGCGGCCCCAGGCGATTCCGTTCAAGTCCTGCTGGGGCGTGAGCCCGAAACGTTGCAGGATCTCGTCGCGCCAAACCACTTGCCCCGTCGCCCCGTCCAGACAACACAGGATGCCGGTGGCACCCAACGCGTAGACCTTGCCCTCGAAGATCGTCGGCGTGCTCCGCGGTCCGACGCCGCCCATCAACGTCTGATGGCGAGTCGCCACGGCATGGAACCATTTCAACTGGCCCGTCGCAATCTCGTAGCAAGTCACCAATTCGTCATTGCCCCGCTGTTCCATCGTGACCGCGTAGCCGTTGACGGCCGAGAACCCGGACCAAGCCGCGCCGACATCGGTGCGCCAAACCAAACGCGGAGGGCGCGACTGCCAATCGGTGTCCAGCGTCTTGTCCGGCAGCAGGCCGTCGCGGTTCGGTCCCAGGAACTGCGGGAAATCATGCTCGGTGGTGCTTGCCAAATCCACTTCGCCCACGGTCGCCGTTGGCGCTTCGATCATCCGATCCGCCTTGGCACGCCACCGCCACGCAAACGTCGGAACAAGATCGCCGCTGACATGATCGATGCGCAACAACGCGGCCAACGCCAGCACGATCGTCAACGTCGCCCAGCCGATCGCATAGCGCAAGCCGACCGAGTAGCCGCTGTACCTGAGGAACCAGATCAGCAGCGTCAAGAAGGCGGTCAATCCGAACAGCAACGTGGCCACGTTGACATCGGCGCGAGACAGGGTCAGATACGGCAGCATGTACTGCAAACCCACCGCAAGCAGAATGCAGATCCCCATGATCGACGCAGCCCACGGTCCGGGAAGCAGCCGACGCGGCCCGCGCGAAGTCTGTACCGAAGGGCTCGGCGCCACGGTGGGCGATGCGGAAGGATCGGATGGTTTCGATGCGGGATTCGATTCGGACATAGCGACGCCTGGGACGAAACGATAGGAGCGGTTGCGACATTAGGAGACACAGTCGCACCATTGTTGTGAGCGCGGGGCGTGATGGCAAGAGTGCCACAGTTCTCGGACCTTGACGGAGTCTGCGCGATGGCGCGAGAATGGGACGTTGTCGTTCGGCCACCGGCCACACTCGATCACAACCTTCCACGCAAGGTGCCAGAATCATGAAACGCCGTACAAGCACAACCAGGAATTGCGTCACCGTTCTGGTCGTTCTGCTGGCCTGCTCGCTGGCGAGTGCCGCTGAAGACGTCCGCCATCAGCCGCTCAAGGACTTGAATGGCTACTTTCCTTTCGAACCGCCGGCATCGTTGGGCGAGTGGGAACTGCGGAAGGAGTACGTACGGCGGCAGATCCTGGTGGCGGCGGGACTCTGGCCCATGCCGACCAAGACGCCGCTCAACGCGGTGTTTCACGGCAAGATCGACTGTGGCCGGTACACGGTGGAGAAGGTCTACTTCGAGAGCGCACCCGGCTTCTTCGTCACGGGCAACTTGTACCGTCCGAAGGACATCCAGAGCCGGGTGCCGGGCGTGATGTTCGCTCACGGCCATCGGCAGGATGCTCGCCTCTACCTGACTCCCGAAGATACCTTGCGCAAGAACATCGCCGACGGCGCCGAGCGTTTCGAGAGGGCCGGACGCAGCAACTACCAGGCGCAGTGCCGCCAACTCGCCTTGATGGGTTGCGTCGTTTGGCAGTGGGACATGCTCGGCGACTCGGACTCGGTTCAGCTTTCGCGGCAGCTCGTGCATGGCTTCGCCAAACAACGTCCGGAGATGAACACGACGGAGAACTGGGGCTTGTACAGCCCGCAGGCCGAGGCGCATTGCCAGAACGTGATGGGCCTGCAAACACTCAACGCCGTGCGCGGCCTCGATTTCCTGCTCAGCCTGCCCGAGGTAGATCCGCAGCGCACCGCCATCACCGGTGCAAGCGGGGGCGGCACGCAGACGATGCTGCTGGCGGCGATCGACGACCGCATCCAGCTCTCGTTCCCCGTCGTCATGGTCAGCACCGCGATGCAGGGCGGTTGCACCTGCGAGAATGCCAGCCTGTTGCGCATCAACACCGGCAACGTGGAGTTCGCCGCGTTGTTCGCGCCAAAACCGCAGGGCATGAACACCGCGAACGACTGGACCAAGGAAATGGCCACCAAGGGCTTCCCCGAGTTGCAGCAACTGTACGCGGCCTACGGCAAGAAGAACAATGTCATCCTCCATCGCGGCGAGCACTTTCCGCACAACTACAACGCCGTGACGCGTTCCGCGTTCTACACCTTCCTGAACCAGCGTTTCAAGCTTGGCTTTCAGTCGCCGGTGATCGAGCAGGATTTCGATCCGCTGCCACCCGAGCAGCTTACCGTCTGGAACGACCAGCATCCTGCGCCGAAGGCCGCCGATCCGGAGTTCGAGCGCACCCTGCTCGCATGGTTCACCGAGGACGCTTCGCACCAGATCCGGACCGCCGCAAAAACGGCAGAGGGGCGAGAGAACCTCCTTCGTCCAGCGGTCCAGGTGCTTATCGGCCGCACCGCCGCCGATGCGGGCGACGTAGCGTGGGAACTCGAAAACCAACAGGATCGCGACGACTGCCTGGAGATGTCCGGGAAGCTGCTGAACAAGACGTACGGCGAAGTGGTCGATATCGTCTGGCTGCGTCCGGCGTCGTGGAACGGCCGCGTCGTTGTCTGGCTCGATGACCGGGGCAAAGCCTCGCTCCGCAACGCCGACGGCAGCATGAAACCCGGGGTGCGGAAGCTGGTTCAAGCGGGCGCGGCCGTCCTGGGCGCCGATCTGCTGTTTCAGGGCGGCGAAGCGCCGAACCAGAATCGCGTCGTGGACAATCCGCGCGAATTCGCTGGCTACACGTTCGGCTACAACCCCGCGCTCTTCGCCCAGCGGGCCCACGACGTGTTGACCATCGTCTCGCACCTGCGTCGCGCGAAAACGGGGCCTTGCCCGACCCCGAAGACGATCGCCATCGCTGGCTGGGGCAGCGCCGGCCCCGTCGTCGCTGCCGCAGGAGCGCTTGCCGGCGAGTCTATCGACCGTACCGCAGTCGACACGGGAGGTTTCCGCTTCGATCAACTGCTCGACTACCGCCATCCGTCGTTTCTCCCCGGCGGAGCGAAGTACCTGGACCTGCCCGGTCTGATCGTCCTGCACGCTCCTCGCCCGCTCTGGCTGGCCGGCGAGAACCAGGAATCTGAGATCATCACTGCGGCGTATCGTGACTTCGCCGACGCCGGGGCCTTCGTCACCTACACGGGCGAGACCGCTCAACAAGAAACCGCGGCGGCCGAGTGGCTGCTGAAGTAGATCAAGTCGCGACCGGAGGGTAGCGGGATCGCGTTCTTGGTCGGTCTCGCAGTGGCGTCGGCCGCCGATATTCGCGGATTCGCGACTCTCGCCCTCGAGGTTCTCGATTTCGCGGGGCAGATATGCGAAATTGATGAACGGACCGAAGTGCGCGGGATTCACCATGGTGCGGACAAGGGAGGCAGTTATGGTTGGTCGAGCGGTTGCCTGGCGGATGGTTTTGTGTGCGATGGTTCTGTTCGAACTGGGCACGGTCGGCGCGGCCGAGCCTGCCAGTGACACGCGGGGCGGGCCTGTGCCGCCGGCGGCTCATCGTGTCGGCGACCATTCCGCGGCCGGTTTACCGGCGGTGATTCCTCTGCCTGTGGCGATGGATCGGCACGAGGGTGAATTCCAGATCACGGCGGCGACGGTGGTGGCTGCGGACACCGAGGCGGTGGGCGAGGCGACGAAACTGATCGATGCGCTAGCGCCTGCGATGGGCTTCCGGTTGAAGCAAGTTACCGGGGAAACGCCGAACGCCGGAGCGATCGTCTTGGCGATCGACGATTCGCTGCGAACGCAACTCGGCGTAGAAGGCTACACGTTGCACGTCACACAGGACCGGATCGATCTGCGTGCTGCGCAACCGGCGGGTTTGTTCTACGGGATTCAGACGCTGCGACAGTTGCTGCCGGTGGCCGCCTTTTCCAAGGAATACGTGGAAAACATCGACTGGACCGTGCCGTGCGTGACGATCCAGGACCACGCGCGATTCCCCTACCGCGGGCTGCTGATCGATCCGGCTCGGCACTTCATCCCCGTGGCCGACGTCAAGCACTTCATCGACGCGATGGCGCTGCATAAGTTCAATCATCTGCAGATGCATCTGACGGACAACGAGGGCTGGCGGATCGAGATCTTGAAGTATCCGAAGCTGACGGAGATCGGCTCGCAGATGGACTGGAACCTGCGGCATCGGGGCGGCGACGGGCCGCGGTGTTTCGGCTTCTACACGCAGGACGAAATCCGGGAACTGGTGCGATACGCGGCCGAGCGACACGTGACGATCGTTCCCGAAATCGAGATGCCCTACCATGCGGGATCGGCGATCGTGGCCTATCCCGAGCATGGCGTGAACACGCACCACCTGGCCGACGAACCGATCGAGCGGCGTTGGGGACCGTCGCAGGGACTGCTGGGCGCGCGCCCAGAAACGGTCTCGTTCATGCAGGATGTTTTGAAGGAGGTGATCGGGCTGTTTCCCAGCCGGTTCATCCACATCGGCGGCGACGAGGCCAATCTGCGTCTCTGGACCGACGACCCGGAGATGCAGGAGATGATGAAGCAACTGGGCTGCGACGATGCGCACGAACTGCACAGTTGGTTCATCGCCCAGATGGACGCCTACTTGACCAAGCACGGACGCCGTATGATCGGCTGGGACGAAATCCTGCAAGGCGGCCTGGCGCCGGGCGCGACGGTGATGAGCTGGCGCGGCACGGGCGGCGGAATCGCGGCGGCCCAGGCCGGCCACGACGTGATCATGACGCCGACTTCGCACACGTATTTCGACTATCGCCAACATCCCGACGAACTCGGACTGGGCCGCGCCGTGTTGACTTGGGAACAGGTCTACTCGTTCGAACCGGTGCCCGGCGAACTCGATGCCGATCAAGCCCGCCACGTGCTCGGCGGTCAGGGCCAATTATGGGGCGAATTGATCGCCGACGGGCAGCGCCGCGACTTCATGACTTGGCCTCGAGCGTGCGCCCTGATCGAGACTCTCTGGTCGCCGAAAGAGCATCGCCATAGCGATCTGTTCCTCCTTCGCCTCGATACGCATCTGAAACGTCTGCTGGCGGCAGAAATCGGTTTCCGGCGGCCTGACCAGCGAGCGGAAGTTTGGGAAGGAAAGTTCGACCCGGAATCGCCCCGGGCTGCTCGGGCTCTGCTCGAACGCCTGCTTCCCGACCAAACCGAGCGGTTCACGTTCGAGGCCATCGCGCCGGAGGCGGGCCGCGACGTGTTCGAGATCGAAACCGTCGGCGGCCAAGTCGTCATCCGAGGCAACACGGGCGTCTCGATGGCCCTGGGCCTGAACTGGTATCTCAAGCATCTGTGCCACTGCCACGTCTCCTGGGGCGGCGACCAATTGAATCTGCCCGATCCGCTGCCCGAAGTGCGTCCGAAGCTGCGGCAAGTCAGTTGGGCGAAGCATCGCTACTTCCTGAACTACTGCTGCTTCGGGTACTCGCTGCCGTGGTGGGATTGGGCGCAGTGGGAGCGGTTGATCGACTGGATGGCCTTGAACGGCATCACCGCGCCGCTGGCGGTGACCGGACAGGAAGCGGTGTGGCAAGCCGTCGGAAAACAACTCGGCTTGGACGACGAGCAGATCGGGCAATTCCTGGCCGGGCCACCCTATCTGCCGTTCGGTTGGATGGGGTGCCTGGACGGCTGGGGCGGCCCGTTGCCGCAGGATTGGATCGACCGCCACGCGGAACTGGGCAAGAAGATCCTGTCGCGGCAACGGGAATTGGGCATGACGCCGGTGCTCCAAGGGTTCACGGGACATGTCCCGGCGGCCGTGGCGGAAAAGTACCCGGAGGCGAAGCTGCACGAGATCCAGTGGATCGAATGGACCACGCAACTGCTTGATCCGCTCGATCCATTATTCGGAGAGATCGCGGAACGCTTTATGGTCGAGCAGACACGTCGCTTTGGAGCCGACCATCTGTACGCGGCCGACACGTTCATCGAGATGACTCCGCCCAGCGGCGAACTGGAGTACTTGAGCCGCCTGAGCCGCGCGATCTACGACGGCATGGCCAAGACCGATCCGCAGGCGGTGTGGGTGCTCCAGGGCTGGGCCTTCATGTACAAGCAAGCCTTCTGGACGCAGCCGCGCATCGAGGCTTTCCTGGGCGCCGTACCGGACGATCGGATGTTGGTGTTGGATCTGTTTTGCGAATCGACGCCGATGTGGTCGCGGACCGAGGCGTTCTTCGGCAAACCCTGGCTGTGGTGCAACGTCCAGAATTTCGGCGGCACGGTCCATCTTGGCGGTGCCTTGGACCGCAACAACGCCGGTCTGAATGCCGCCCGGCGCGACCCGAATCGCGGCCGGTTGTCCGGACTCGGTTTCGTCAACGAGGGGCTCGGCTACAACCCCGTGGCGTATGATTTGATGTTCGAGATGGCGTGGCGCGACGCGCTGGTCGACTTGCCCCGCTGGATTCGGGATTACAGCCGGCATCGTTACGGCAAGACGCACGCCGAGGCCGAGACGGCTTGGGCGATTCTGCTGGACACCGTCTACACCGCACCGCATCGCACGCGGTCGATCATCGATCAGGTGCCGTCG
The DNA here is from genome assembly GCA_023382975.1 of Pirellulaceae bacterium. Taxonomy (GTDB): domain Bacteria; phylum Planctomycetota; class Planctomycetia; order Pirellulales; family Pirellulaceae; genus SKKK01. The sequence goes on along the minus strand of JAHDXO010000022.1, from coordinate 63,197 downwards.
TGGAAGCCAGCCGGAGGTTCGCCGTATGACCAAGTGCAACTGGCGGATGCCTGGCGGCGTTTGTTGCTGGCCGCCGAGGAGCTGGGCGATGCGGATACCTATCGCTTCGACTTGGTCAACGTCGCTCGGCAAGTGCTGTCCCATCATGCGGCCGTGCTGCATCGCAAGGCGGTTCAGGCTCGCCAGTCGGGCGATGTCGAGGCGTTTCAGGCCGCGGCGAATGAGATGCTGCAACTGATGCGCGACCTGGACCAACTGCTGGCGACGCGGCCCGAGTTCCTGTTGGGCCGTTGGCTGGAAGACGCGAAGCGGTGGGGGACCAACGACGCCGAGCGGGCGAAGCACGAATGGAATGCCCGACGCGTACTAACGCTGTGGGGCACCGGCAGGGCGATCCGCGACTATGCCCGCAAGGAATGGTCCGGCATGATCGGTGGATTCTATCTGCCACGCTGGGAGCGGTTCCTGCGCGAAGAAGCCGAAGCGATGGCCGACGGGCGATCGATGGACGCCGACGCATTCGCTCAGAAGCTGTGGCAGTGGGAGCATGCTTGGGCGGACGGTCAGGAAACCTACGCCACCGAACCTGTCGGCGACAGCATCGAACAAGCCCGCGGCCTGTGGCAGAGATATGCCGCCGCGTTCCAGCCGGACTCGCCGAGTCTGACTACGGGCAAACCGGTCGCCTGTTCCAGCTCGTTGCCGCCTTACCCGGCCCGCTTGGCCAACGACGGCTTTGCCAGTAACACCGACCGGTACTGGGCCACCGACGTCGGCCATCACCCGGGCCCTGCCTGGTGGCAAGTCGATCTCCAAGAGCCGACGATGGTCGGCCGAGTGGTGGTCGTCGGCTACTACGGAGACCGGCGTCACTACGGATTCACCCTCGAGACGTCGCTGGACGGCCAGACGTGGGAGTCGGCCGACGACCGCCGCGACAACAAGGAACTCGCCACGTCCGAAGGCTACACGAGCCGCTTCGCACCGCGCCCGGTTCGTTATCTGCGAGTCACCCAGACCAGCAACTCGGCCAATACGGGCCGCCATCTTGTCGAGGTCATGGCGTTCCCGAAATAGAACGGATGCCTGCGATCATGCTCAGCCGCCGCGAACGCTTGATGGCGACCCTGCGAGGCGAACCGGTCGACCGGCCGGCGGTGTGTCTGTACGAAGTCGGAGGGTTCCAGGTCGATCCCAGCAATCCCGACCCGTACAACATCTACAACTCGCCGGATTGGTGTCCGCTGCTGCAATTGGCGGAAGAGCGAACGGACATCATTCGCATGATGAGTCCGGTTCGTGCGCGGTCGATCGATCCGACGGGTTCGGCCACCGGTCCGGTCCGGCAGGAATTTTTCCAGGAGCGATCCTGGGAGGAAGACGATTGCCGCTTCACTCGGACCACGGTCACCATCGCTGGGCGGATCATGACGCAGACGACTCGGCGACAGCGAGATCTCGACACGGTCTGGACGACCGAGCCGCTGCTGAAAGACACCGACGATTTGAAAGCGTACCTGACGATCCCGGACGAAGCGTTCGCCGAATCGCTGGACGTTTCGCCCCTGGAGGCCGAAGAAGCCCGCTTGGGGCACCGAGGCATCGTCATGATCGACACCGAGGATCCGCTCTGCGCAGCCGCTTCGTTGTTTCGCATGGAGGACTACACCGTGATCGCGTTGACGGAACCCGCCTTGTTTCACCGCCTGCTGGAGAAGATGGCGCGACGGATTCACGAGCGGACGCAGCAGGTGAGCCGACTTCTGCCGGGGCGGCTATGGCGCATCTACGGACCCGAGTACGCGAGCCCGCCCTACTTGCCGCCACGGCTGTTCGACGAATATGTAGTGCGTTATGTCGAGCCCATGGTCCGCAGCATTCAGGCCAGCGGCGGTTTTGCCCGTATCCACGCTCACGGTCGTCTTCGCGACGTGCTCGATCACATCGCGGGCATGGCGCCGGATGCGATCGACCCCATCGAACCGCCTCCGCAAGGCGATGTGGAGTTGCGTTACGTCCGACAGCGTTACGGGAAGCAACTGGTGCTGTTCGGAAACATCGAGATCGCCGACATCGAAAGTCTGCCTCCGGCACGCTTCGAGGCCAAGGTGCGGCAAGCGTTGGAGGAAGGCACCGCCGGCGAAGGACGCGGCTTCGTCCTGATGCCCAGCGCCGCTCCGTATGGGCGATCGATCACCGGAACCACGCTGAACAACTACGAAACCATGGTCCGGCTCGCCGAAACGTGGTGAGTTGCTCTCAGGATTGCCGGCGATGCGATTTCGTGTTGCCGCTGTCACAATGCACCGGACTTCGAGTACAGCACGTGTTCGACGCCTTGATGGACGGCCATCCGCTCGAATGTCATTCCCAGCTTTTGCAGCACACGAAGCGATGCTCGGTTTTCGGGATGCGAGACCGCCACGATTCGCTGCAAGCCGAGTTTCCCGAAGCCGTACTCCATTACCGCCTGGGCGGCCTCGGTCGCCAGGCCGTTGCCCCAGTAGGCATGCGCCAGCCAGTAGCCGATTTCGATGTCCGGGCCGTCCCATAGGTAGTCGAGCCCACAAAACCCGATCAACTCATGGTTCGCCCTGTAAACGAGCGGCCAGAGGCAGAAGCCTTCGTCCAAATACCGTTTCCTGGCCGCTTCGATATGGGCTCGAATCTGCTCGTCGGTGGGAACCCCACCCTGAACAACGTACCGAACCACTCGCGGATCGTTGGCGATCGGTTTGAATCGAAGCCAATCGTCCGGCAACCACTGCCGGAAGATAAGCCGCTTTGTCGGCTGGATCATGCGTCTGCTACTCCTCGCAACTGCGACCGGTGAAATCCACGGCTGATGGTCTCTAATCAGCAGCATTGTTCCCACGATCTGCGGCGATATCGGCTTGCCATTGTCCGAAATGGCGGACCAGTTCCTGGAGCTTCTGCGGATGGCTTGCCGCCAGGTCGGTCTGCTCGCCGATGTCTTGCGACAGATCGAACAATTGCCATGATCCTCGGTCGCTGGCGCGCAGGAGTTTGAAATCTCCCTCGCGCATCCCGCGCCACTGTTCGTTTCGCCCTTGGTTCCAGATCCAGTGCAACGCATCGTGCGGCGACGGCGACTTGCCCTGCAACGCCGGCAGCGGGTCGCGGCCGTCGAAGACGCGGTCGCCCGGCAGCGTGCCGCCGGCGACGGACATGGCCAACGGCACGATGTCCAGGCTCGAAAGCATCACGCGGTTGACCTCCCCGGCCGGCAGATGGCCCGGCCAGCGGAATACCGCCGGCACTCGCACGCCGCCTTCGCACACGGTCACGCCTCCGCCGCGCAACGGAGCGTTCGATTGGACCTCCAGTCCGCGGCCGGGCAGCATGAACGCTCCGTTGTCGGAGATGAACATGACCAGAGTGCGCTCGCGCAAGCCCAATCCGTCCACCGTATCGAGCACGCGTCCCACGGCGTCGTCCAGCGCGGTGAGCACGGCGTGAAACCGCTTTCGCTGATCGGGCTCGTCCGGCCGGCAGCCATGCCGCGCCAACGCCGACGCGGGCGCCTGCCATTGGACTTTCTCGCCCGGCTCAACGTTGTGCGGACCGATGAAGTGGGCCGCATTGAACGGCAGGTAAACGAACCAAGACTGATCGGCGCATCGACCGATGAAGTCGCAGGCGGCGTCCGCGAACACGTCGGTGCTGTACTGTCCGCGCAGGTCCACCGCCTCGGTGCCTCGCCGCATATCGTTCTGACCGTGGTACAGATGCTTATAGTAGTGGATGTTCCCCGATTGATGGCCGAGGAACTCGTCGAAGCCGCGTTCGGTCGGCCGTTGCCCCGGCTCGAAGCCGATGTTCCATTTACCGAACGCGCCGCAGGCATACCCCAGCGGCTTCAGGTACTGGGGCAGAATTCTCTCTGTAACCGGCAGCCCCTCGCCCCTTGCGTTCACGTTGGAACTCATCTGGTAGTTCAGCCCGTTGCGCTCGGGATGACGGCCGGTGAGGATCGCACCGCGCGACGGCGAGCAGCTTGGCGAAGCGATGTAGAAGTCCAGACACCGCACGCCTTCGCTCGCCAAGCGGTCGATTCGCGGCGTGATCGCATCGCGGTTGCCGTAGCAGCCGAGATCTCCGTACCCGACGTTGTCCACGAACAGCAGCAGCAGGTTCGGCCGCGGCGGATCCGAAGCGGCAAGGGACACCGTCAGCACCGCCACGCTTAGCAACGCGGGCGGGACATATCTCGACTTCATGGCTGGATCGGTCCTTTCGGACGTCCTCGGAAGCTCCCGTCTCGAGGGCGTCTCATGGTTTCTTCTGTCAGCGTCCTGCCGTCCAGCGTACTGTCCGTCACCTGGACATGGGCTCTTGCGTCCACTTGGAATTCGATTCCCGTGAGCGCGCATTTCTCGATGACGACGCTGATGTCCGGGCCCACGACAAAGCCCCGGGGCTTGCCCGCAACACCCTGGAGCGTGCAGCGTCGAAAGGTGTACTGCGGCTTCATGTCTTGGTCCTTACCCGACGCGGCGATTTCTTCAAGAGCCATTTTTCGGCCGGGGCCCGGCCGGCTGTAGCCCAGGCGGACGGCTACGGGGCCGGTCGCGAGGATCGTGCAGTCCTCGAACAAATGCCGCCCGCCAAGGATCACGATCTCCTCCTGGACGCTCTCGCCGATGGTGCAGCGGCGGAACTGCGTTTCGGTCAGGAAGTCGTTGCCCACGGCCATTTCGTTGCGCAGGAAGCGGCTGTCATCGACGCTAAACGAGCAGGCGCCGTGCGGGCTGATGCCGTTGTCGAAGCACTCGTTGCCGCTGACGTGTTCCAGGCGGATGTTCTGCGCATTGCCGTGGATGTTGAAGCCATCGTTCAGGGCGTGGCGCGCGTGCAGGTTGCGGATCGTGACGTTGTGGACTTCCCGCTCCGTGTAGATCCCCTGCGAACGCACCGCCCATTCCAACTTGTCGAGCGGTCCTTTCACGTACAGCCAGCCTGAGCGTTCGTCGATCGGCTCCCAAGCGAACTGCCCTTCCTGCAGATCCTGCGGCTTGGGATACTGCGCCGCCAACTCGTTGCGAAAGGCCTCGAATCCTTCCTGTCGGATGAGGGTGGCCAGCGGGTTGAGCATGTACTTGGTCCGGCCCATGGTCTGCGCCTTGCCGTCGACCACCAGGATGTGCCGGTCCTGCATCGTCCGCCGGAGCCGGATGCGGTGCAATTCGTGGCCCACGGATTCCCACTGGGCCGGATCGGCCGGGAGCGGATCGGCACCGCTGACCGTACAGTCGTGGCCTTCGATCGTGATGTCGCGTTTGTCGGCGATCGTAATCATTTCTCGGTAGACCGCATTTTCCGGCAGCAGATGAACGACATCTCCCGCCTCGGCCATCGCCACCGCTCTCCGCGCCGACTGCAACGGGGCCTGCGCCGTTCCCGGGTTCTGGTCGCTGCCCGTCTGATGGTTGACGTGGATTTCCCGGGCTTCAACGATCGGCGATACCAACAACAGACAAGTCAAACCCCAGAATCTGCCACTCTGTCCGAATCGCTTGCAACCCATGGCCTGTGCCTCCCAAAAAACTGAAACGGTGCCGGGTGCATTGTATCGCAACCGGCGAATCGACCCAACCTATCCGCAAGCAATCGTCGACCGCACTTTGGACGAGCAAGCTGTGGGCGATGAAAGATGCGTTCCACAGTTCACTGCCCCTTGATTTGGGCGGGTGCTTTCTCGGATTCCCATCGGCTATACTCGGCACGAGACAATCATGGTTGTGGTTCCTAGCATTCGGGGAGCATGTTCGATGAAGACACGGATTGGTGCGCACGCGGCTTGCATGTTGCTGTTGGCGGGGGCAGTTCACGTGACGGCGGGGGCGGCGGAAAACGCGTCGCTGGCCGAGCGATTCTCGCAAGCCGGAGCGGCGTCGAGTCTGCTGTCGGCTGCCGCGTGGCGGCCGTTTGCCAGGGCAGGCGAGCGGGAAGCGTGGGACCACGTCCCGCGGGACGCTCGCGAAGCAATCTTGAAGCTGGCCGAGGAATACGCCGCTCGAGATGTGCCCACTCTCCCGGCAACGCTGTATCTGGAATTCCGCCGCAACGGCAATCGCGACCGCTACCAGGACGTGTGGATGCAACGACGTGCCATGCTGAACGGGTTGGCGTTGGCCGAATGCGTCCAGGACGACGGCCGGTTTCTGGACCCGTTGGCCAACGTGATTTGGGCCATCTGCGAGGAAACCTCGTGGACCTGGCCCGCCCATGTCGGCGTGCAGCGCGCGGGAGTCGGATTGCCGGATGCGACCGAACCCGTCGTCGCGCTGTTCTCCGCAGAGACGGCCAGCTCGTTGGCTTGGGTCGTCTATTTGCTCGAGGACCGTCTGAATGGGATTTCGCCGCTGATCTGCCGCCGGGTGAGGCATGAAATCGACCGCCGCATCCTGACGCCCTATCTGGAGCGCGACGATTTCGGCTGGATGGGATTCCGCGGCGCGGGACGGCCCAACAACTGGAACCCCTGGATCAATTCGAATGTGCTGGCCGCCACGCTTCTGCTGGAAGAGGATGACGCACGCCGACAGGAACTGGTCCAGAAGGTCCTGCGAAGTCTGGATCGCTTCTTTGTGCCTCATCCGTCCGACGGGAGCTGCGACGAGGGGCCCAGCTACTGGGGCCGGGCGGGCGCCAGCTTGTTTGACAATCTGGAACTGCTGCACAGCGCAACGCAAGGCAAGTTCGACGTGTACGATGACGCGACCGTTCGGGAGATCGGTCGTTACATCTATCGAATGCACGTGGCCGGGGACGCTTTCGTGTGCGTCGGGGATTGCGACGTTCGCTCGGACATCCCGCGGGATCTGGTCTTCCGCTACGGTCAGCGCATCGAAGACACGGCGATGCAGGCCCTGGCACAATCCGGCCAGGTCGGCGACGAGTTATGGGGCGAGCGGCGAGGTCCTTGGTCCATGATGCGTCTGTTGTACGCAATTTTCCATCTGGCGGAACTGCGTTCCGCCAACGTTCAACCGTCGCTGCTGCGCGATGTCTGGCTGGGCGACGCCGATCTGCAGTTGATGGCGGCCCGCGACGCTGCCGGAACGGCCGATGGGTTGTACGTGGCAGCGTGGGGCGGACACAACGGCCAAAGCCACAACCACAACGACGTGGGAAACTACATCGTCTACCAGAACGGTCAGCCGGCGCTGATCGATGTCGGCCGCCCCGTCTACACGCGGCAGACTTTCAGTGGCGACCGATACAAGATCTGGGCGATGCAGTCGGCCTATCACAACCTGCCGTCGGTCAACGGGCACATGCAGCAAGCCGGCCGCCAATACGCGGCGACGGATGTACGGTACCGAGCCGACGACGCCGTTGCCGAACTGCAACTCGACATCGCCCCGGCCTACCCCAAAGCAGCCGGAATCCAATCCTGGGCCCGGACCGTCCGCCTGCTGCGGGGCGATTGTCTGCAACTGCACGATCGTTTCACGCTGCGCGAAGAATTGTCGGACGTCGTGCAGCACTTGATGACGCCGTGCGATGTCGAGTTGCTGGACGAAGGTCGAATTCGGCTCTGGAAGGCCCGTGCCGGAGTGGACTTACTAATCTGTTACGATCCGGACCAGTTGCAGGCACAGTTCGAGACGATCCCGCTGGAGGACACCAGTCTGAAAGCCGCGTGGGGACCAAACTTGCAACGGATCTTCCTGCACGCCTCGAAGCCCCAGACGCAGGGCGACTGGACCATCGTGATCAAGCCGAGGCAAGAGGAATCCGCCAAGTGACGATGCGACCGCGTACCGGAGCAGGTGAATGACTTGCGTCTTCCCGCGATTTGATTTCCGTGAGCAGCATCGTCATCGCCGTGCCCCGGCGGGCGCGGAAGACCGAGGCCGTGAACAAACCGGATCTGGCATTAGGCGGGGATGTTCTCAAAACGTCCCTCGGCCTGCCAGCGTCGGCCGGCGATATGCACCAGGACCAAGACAAAGCCGAATAGCACGGAAATGAACAGCACGGTGAGCGTGGCCACGCGGCTGCGGGAGATCGATTCCACATATCCTGGCTGACGCGACTTGATCACCAGACCGTCCGGACCGGGCACGATCCGGTACAGCAGATTCTCGCTCGCATCGACAATCCGCCAGCTCTCGTCGGCCGCTCCGCCGCGTTCGCGGAGAACCGCAGGTTCCTCCGGCAGAATCAACTCTCGCTTCGCAAACTCCGCCGCCAACGATTCCGACAACAGCCCGTCCGACAGCGACGCGGCATGGCGGGCCGAAGTCTCGAACTCCGGCTTGTCGAAACTCGGCAGCTTCTGGTAGCAGAACCCGATGAAGATGGCCGCCAAGTACACGGGAACAACGAACTTGAGCATCAACTGAACCACCCACGGGATCCGGATGTGGGCGCCGCGGTGCAGTTCCTCGTCGCCCCGCTTGATCCCGAACATCCAAGCGTACAGGAACGATTGAATCATCGCCAGCATGAACAACGCCACGCTGCCTACCCAGAAGTCCATCATGTCCAGCGCGACCAGATTCTTCGAGAAGTACAGGACGAACAAGCAGCCCATCGCCGACAGCACGCCCAGCACGGCGGCCGAGGCATGGCGTTTCAGCGCGAATCCCTCCTCCAAAAACGCGATCACCGGCTGCAACATCGAAACGCTGCTGGTGATCGCCGCCACAAAGAGCATGAAAAACCACAGGAACCCGAAGAACTGCCCCGCGGGCATCATGGCAAAAACGTTCGGCAGCGCCTGAAAGCCGAGGGCGAAGGTCGAACCGGTGAAACCACTGGCCGCCACGCCCAGGAAAATGAACGCCGCCGGCAGCGTGATCAGTCCGCCCAGACAGACTTCGAAGAACTCGTTCATGCTGCAGGACGTCAAGCCGCTGAGGGCCAAGTCGTCTTTCTCGGACAGATAGCTGGCGTAATTCACGATGATGCCGAACCCGACCGACAGACTGAAGAAGATCTGGCCGGACGCGGCCAGCCACGTCTGGAAGTCCCACAGCTTTTCGGGATGCGGATTCCACATGAACCCCAGCCCTCCGATCACCGACTGGTCCGGTTTTGTCGGATCGGGCGTCCCCAACGTCAGGACTCGCAGCAACACGATCAGCCCCAGCACGATCATGATCGGCATGGCCACTTTGCAGAACGTCTCGATGCCCTTGTTCACGCCGCGGTAGATCAGGATGAAATTGCAGACGAACACTCCGATCAGAACGAGCAGCCAGGTGCGATTCCCTTCGGCCAACAACGCACCATCCGACTCGATGCCGACAAAGTTGGCGAAGAACGCGCTGTACTTCGAAGCGTCCGATCCCAACATCAGCGAGCCCGTCAGGTAATTGATGGCGTAGCCCAGGCACCAGGCCTCGATCAGCACGTAATACATGTAGATCACCAACGGGATCAGCACCGCCAGCGAACCGAAGTACTTCGAGATCCGGTTCCGCCAGATCACCGTGTAGATCGCCGGAGCCGAATTGAATCCCCGCACGCCCGCGTACCGGCCCATCGTCCATTCGGCCCAGCACATGGGAATCCCCAGCACCAGCAGCGAAATGAAGTAGGGCAGCATGAACGCGCCGCCGCCGTTCTGAGCGGCGTTCCCGGGAAACCGCAGGAAGTTCCCCAGCCCCACGGCCGAACCGGCGACCGCCAGAATCACGCCAATCCGAGATCCCCACCGCTCACGCACCTTGATCTCCGCCACGCTGATCCTCCCTGGAAAACCTCCGGAAAACAGCACTCGTTCGCCGATCTCGCGAAGTCTACCAAATCCGGCGCGGCCAGCAAACCGCGCTGGAACCCAAGCTCGGCGCGGGTCCAACACACGGGGTCGGGGGGGGGTTTGGGGCCACCCCCAACAACCCGGGAGGGGGTTTAACCCAAAACCCACCCCCCCCCCAGGAAAAACCCCCCCAAGCCCCCACCCGCTGGCACGCTGAAGCGTGAACTCCAACGCACGACGCCGGGGTTGCATTCCGCACCGATGGGTGATTACCATGCTGGTTCTGCGAAATCGATATTCTGGTTGGAACCTATCTCACAGATCTCAGCCCGATGCCCACACGTCCATGGCCCGAAAAATTCCTGGTCGCCTTCTCGCTGGCTGGCCCGCAGCGCGAGCTGGTGCGCGCCATCGCCGAGGCGGTCGAGCAGCGACTGGGCCACGGCACGGTGTTCTTCGACGAGTGGTACGAACACTATCTGGCTGGCGAAGGTGCCGACCTGAAACTCCAGAAGATCTACGGCACTCAGAGCACGCTGGCCGTGCTGTGCGTCTCGAAGGACTACGACGACCGGCCGTGGACGCGGGCCGAATACGAGGCGATCCGCGCGCGGATGTTCAAGGCTCGGGCTTCTCGCGATCAACGCGAACGGCTCGCCGTTCTGCCGCTCCGCGTCGGCGATGGCGACGTGGAAGGAATCTTGGAAACGACAATCGCCCCAGACGTGCGAGAGCGCAGCGCGGCCGAGGTCGCTCAGTTGATTGGCGATCGGCTGGGCTTGATCGAACCGGGCCTGACGACGGCTCAGGCTGGGACATCCGCGGACCCGCACTGGCCCGCAAGTCCCCCGACGCTGTCTTGGCCGATGGCAGACCACAGCGGGGCGCGCGAAGCGTTTGCCCAATTGCTGACCGCCGGCGTGGACCAGCGTTACTTGCCGATCCGCGGCGCCAGTGAAACCGGCAAGAGCCACATCACCCGGCAGATGCTCGCCAATGCGTTGGCCATCCCGGACTTGGCCTGTGGGCGGTTCGACTTCAAGGGCACGACGGATATGGACCGCGAGATCAACGCCCTGGTCCAAGAGCTGGGAGTACCCGCGCCATCGCCGGGCTCGCGGCTGGATGACCGGCTGAGACAGATCCTCGACGGCCTGAAGCAACGAGCCCGTCCCACGCTGCTGATCTTCGACACCTACGAAATGGCGGGCGACGCGGCGGACTGGATCGAGAAGCAACTGCTGCCGTCGCTGATCCGCGCCGCGTGGCTGCGCGTGGTGATCGCGGGGCAGAAACTGCCGGACACGGCCGGCGCCGTCTGGTCCGCGGTTGCGCAGCCCACGCTCCAGTTGGTGCCGCCGCCGGCCGAAGAATGGTTCGACTACGGCCGGCAGCACCATGACGACCTGACTCTGGCATTCGTCGAGGAGGCCTGCCGTCGTGCTTCGAACCGAGCCAGTCTGCTCGCACAACTTCTTGGTCCGGCGTTCTGATATGGACATCACCGAACAACTGCGAGTCCTCCAAGCCGCCCAGGGCGATCCGGCCCGGTTGACGCTGGCGACGGTGGACCTTGCTTTTCCTACTTTGGCGGACAACGAGCGAGCGGACTTGAAGACGGCCCTGCAAGCGGCGGCCATCCCGCACTGGTGCGACGCCGGCATCCTCGCGGCACTGCTGGAAATTTCCCCCGAGTCCGCCGCGGCACAACTGACGCGGCTGCGCAAGCTGACCGTCATCGAACCTTTCCCGGCACGCGGCGACGACGCGGTGAACGTTCACGAAGCCAGCCGGCTGGCGCTACGCTGCTGGCTCGCGGCCGAGCGGCTGGAATCGTTCCGCACGTGGAGCCAGCGCGTCGCAAACTACTTCGCCAAGGACCCCAGCCCCGCCGGCCGCATCGAGTGGATCTACCACCGACTGTGCTGCGCCCCGGACGAAGCTGCCGACGAACTCGAGCGGCTGGAACGCGAATGGACGGGTAGCGCACGTCCCGAGGACCGATACGCGCTTGCTGTGGCTCTGCGGGAGTTATTGGCAGGCAATCTGCTGCGCGATCGTGCCGGCGTATGGGCGTCGTTGTGCATCGCTTGGAACCGAGTCGCCCGGGGCGAAGCAGCGCAACTTGGCGACGACGCTATTGATATTCTGAATCGGGCGATCGCAACAGACGACTTGCGTGCCCAGGCCGATGCCCATTGCTTGATCGGTGATGTCGCTGGCGCACAGGGACGACTACCCGAAGCCTACGAGGCGTTTGGCAGGTCGCTGACGATTAGCCAGCAACTGGCCGTTCAAGAGCCGCACAACACAAGTTGGCAGCGAGAACTCGCCGTGGTGCATAGCCGAGTAGCGGATGTGCTCCAGAAGCGTGGGCAATTGGTCGAAGCTCAAGCGGCCTTTGAGCAATCCTTGGCTCTCAGCCAACGCTTGGTCGATCAGGATCCCAGCAGCGTTGTTTGGCAACGGGACTTGGCGACGACGTATTCCAGGTTGGGTAATGTTCTCCAAATGCTGGGCAAATCGAGCGAAGCGTGGGAAGCGTTCGAGCAGGATTTGGCGATGACTCGCTCTCTCGCCGAGCGAGATCCAAACAACTCGGTCTGGCGACGCGACCTATTCGTTAGTCTGATTCGACTTGGAGCGATGCTGCAAACGGAACGGCGATTCAACGAGGCCTACCAGGCGTTTCAGGAGTCCCTGTCAATTGGCCTTGATCTGACTGGTCGCGATCCAAGCAACTTGGGTTGGCAACGGGACTTGGCGGTTGGACATAACCGGTTGGGCAGCGTGCTGGAAGCTCAACGCGAATTGGGCGAGGCCGAGGCGTCATTTGAGGCGTCTTTGACGATCAGTCGTTGGCTCGCCGACCAGGATCCGAACAATGCGAGCTGGCAACAAGACCTTGCCGTGGCGTTGAGACGGTTGGGACGAGTAGTTCAGGCGCAAGGCAGGTTGGTAGAGGCTCAGGCTGCGTTTGGGGAGTCTCTGACGATCACACGCCGCTTGGCCGAGCAGGACGCGAGCAACGCGGGCTGGCAACGGGACTTGGCGATGGCGTGCTGGTGGGTCGCGAGTGTACACACCAAGTCAGGACATCCCGAACTCGCCCTGCCCTTGTATGAAGAGGCGGCGCGCATCTTTGCCGACTTGGTCGAACGTTTTCCGGATTTCGCTGCTTGGCACGGGGAACGGGATGCGGTTCAAGTCGAACTAGAGCAATGCCGGATCGCCAACCAAACTTCAGCGGGCCAAGCGAGCGTAGTTCGCGAAGAATAACACGCTAAAGCGTACACTCCAGCCAACTCGCTTGCTCGGGTGGGGCGGCGATTCTGCACTACATCCCGGAAATCTCGGGCAACCCGACTGGCTCAGAATTCTGCTTGCACGATCGAGAAATCGTCGGTCAGTTGATCGGAGCCGTGGAGGGCCTGAGCGTGCTGCAGCAGGCGGTCCATCAGGGGAGCGTCGGGCGGGAGGGTCGCAAGGTATTCCTGGAAGTCCTCGAACGTCCACATCGTGCCGTCGGCCCGATCGATCTCGAACACGCCGTCGCTGAAGATCAGCAGCTTGGCCGCCGGGGGCAACTCGACGGTCTGCGTCGGGAACTCTTCGTCTGGCAACATGCCGATCATCGGGCCTTGCGATTCGAGCGGCGTCAGCGACAGTCCCTGCTGCGCGGAACGGCTCAGCAGCAGCCCCGGCGGATGGCCGCCGCCCGCAAAGGTCAATTGGCGGGTGACGGGCCGGTACACCCCGTACCAGATGGTGAAGAACTTATTGTCGTGATGCTCCATATCGAACGCGGCGTTCAGTCCCGCCAGCACTTGTCCCGGATCGCGGAAGTCGGTGTGCGGCAACGCCTGCGAGCGGAGGATATTCAGCGCCGAGACGGACATCAACGACGATCCGACGCCGTGGCCGCTGACGTCCAGCAGGAACAGGGCGAAATGGTCGTCGTCCAACCAGTGGTAGCTGAACGAATCGCCGCCCAGTTGCGTGCTGGGAACGAAACGCCAATCGACTCGCACGGGCCCATCGGTCAGCGGGGCGGGCAGTAGCGAGCGGACGTACTTCGCCGCCTCGGCCACCTCGTCCGCCAGCAGACGGCGGCTTTCGGCCAGTGCCCGGTACGCCTCGTTCCGCTCCAGTTGGGCGATGTAGCCCTTCGAGTGATAGCGGACCCGAGCGACCAACTCCAGGCGATCCGGCAACTTGACCAGATAGTCGTTGGCGCCCACGCCGAACGCCTCGGCCTTGATCGTCGGCTCCTCTTTGGTCGACAGCACGATCAACGGAACCTCGCGAGTTGCCGGATTGGCCCGGAAGAACTTGACCAGCGTCAGGCCGTCCAGGTCGGGCATCACCAGATCTTGCAGGATCACGGTCGGCTGAAGCGTGTTGGCTTCGGCGATGGCCCGCGTCGGATCCTGGCAGTAGTGTAGCGCGACGTCGCTCTCCGGGGCCAACATCCGCCGGACGGCTTCCGCGACGATCGGCTGGTCGTCCACCAACAGCACCGTGATTTGTCGCTGCGGCGGCGAAACCGAGGTGGCAGCGGCGGCTAAATCCGTGGAACTCATCGGTAAATCCCCGACTGGAACTCGCGGGCCTTCACGCTCGCGCCTGAAAATGGGAATCGGCTTCGTCGCCCCAGGGGCCGACCGACCGGAAACATTCGGACAATCCGCACAACCGGCCCTGAGTTTTCGCGACCGGCACAACCGTTGCCAAACGGCAACTATAATACAACAGTGCCGATCTCGTAACACCCCGGCTGTGCCCTGCAGATGACCGATCCACCGTCCCCCGATCCGGCTTTGCTGGAGTTGTTTCGCGCCGAACTCGAGACGCACTTGGCGACCTTGAGTTCGGGGATGCTGGCGCTGGAGAAGTCGCCGGACGACCTTCGGCAACTCGAATCCTTGATGCGGGCGGCCCACTCGATCAAAGGCGCCGCGAGGATTGTCGGTTTCGAAGCAGCGGTCCAGGTCTCCCATCACTTGGAGGATTGTTTCGTCGCGGCCCAGCGCGGGCAGATTGCACTGACCTGCGACGCGGTGGATGTGCTGTTGCGGGGCGTCGACGCCTTGGGGCGTCTGGGGACTCCCTCCGGTTCGGGACGCGGTGGTACGGTGCCGCCGGAGGAGCTTGAGCATTGGGTCGCCGAGATCGCGGCGGTGCGCAGCGGTCAACTGGCGCCTCGCGTCGCGACGGTGGCGGCGACGGTGACAACGACCGCAACGGCAGCTACGACGACGGCGGCATCCCAAGCGGCGGTCCTCGAGTTTGTCAACGAGGCCAAGGAACATCTGGCCAACGTGGTGCGGGATCTCCTGGTGCTGGAACAACGGCCCGCCGAGGCGGACGCTCCATGCCTGCAGCGGTTGTTGCGAGCCATGCATTCCATCAAAGGCGGCGCTGGTTTCGTCGGCTGCCGGACGATCGAGCAACTGGCCCATGCCATGGAGAGCGTGCTGGAAGCGCTGCCGCAGTCCGGGATGGCGTTCGACGCCGCCTTGGTCGATACCCTGTTGGCCGGAAGCGACCGCATTCAGGCCTTGGTGGATGACGCTCAGCGAAGCAACGAGGCCGATGTCAGTGACATTGTCCAGCGGCTCCAGCAATGCCTGGCCGAGCCGACTCCCGCTGCCGACGACACGCCCCCGGTCGACGATGTCGGCCATCCGCGGTTGTCAGAACCGCCGGTTGCATTGGCAGAACCTGCAAGGTCCGTGGACGAGCCGCAGCGCGGACCGGATCGTTCGGCAAGCGTGCGGATTCCCGTCCCGCTGGTCGATCAACTGATGACGCTGGCGGGCGAACTGGTGTTGGTGCGGAACCAGGCGCTGCGGTCGATCGAATCGGGCGAAGCCGCCATCCGGCCGGTCCTGCAACGCCTGGACGCCTTGACCAGCCAATTGCAGGGCGCGGTGACTCAAACCCGAATGCAGCCGGTGGGCAACCTGTTCGCCCGATTCCCGCGGACCGTCCGCGACATGGCGCGGCAGATGGGCAAGTCGATCGAACTGGAGGTGAGCGGGACGGAAGTCGAGTTGGACAAGAGCGTGCTGGAACTGCTGTCCGACCCGCTGACCCACCTGATCCGCAACTGCTGCGACCACGGCCTGGAAACGCCCGACCAGCGCGCGTCGGCCGGCAAGCCGGCGGCGGGCCGCATCACGCTCGGCGCGCGCCAGCAGGGCGGCCAGATCTACATCGAGGTCCGAGACGACGGGCAGGGGATCGATGTCGAGCGGCTACGGAGCAAGATCCTGGCCAGCGGCCTGCGGACCGAGGCCGATTTGGCCCGCCTGAGCGACAAGGAAACTCTGGCATTGATCACGCTGCCCGGGTTTTCTACCGCCAGCACCGTGACGGATCTCTCGGGACGCGGAGTCGGCATGGACGTGGTCAAGACCAACCTGGACCGCTTGGGCGGAACGCTCGAGATCGATTCGACGCTCGGACAAGGCACCACGTTCACGCTGCGAGTGCCGCTGACGCTGGCCATCATTCCCTGTCTGATGGTCCGCGTCCAGGATCAATGCTATGCCATCCCGCAGAAGGATCTGGAAGAACTGGTTTGCCTGCATCCCGAGCCAGGGCAGCCCCGGATCGAGAACACCATGGACCAGGAAGTCGTGCGGTTGCGCGGCCGATTGCTGCCTTTGGTACGACTGAGCGAAGTACTCGAACGTCCCGCGCCGCTCGACACAGAGACCCGCGAAGCCATCGTGCGATCGCCGCGACCGGACACGGCGACCTTTTTCGCCGTGGTCCGAGTTGGCGAGCGGCGATTTGGCTTGATCGTCGACCAGATCCTGAAGAACGAAGAGATTGTGGTCAAACCGATGCACGGCTTGCTGAAGCCGCTGACCTGTTTCTCGGGAGCGACCATTCTGGGCGACGGACAGGTCGCATTGATCCTGAACATGGAAGGCATCGGCCGGCATGCGGGCGTCCGCTTCGGCGAACACGTCCCGCGGGAACAGCCGGGCGACGGTTCCCAGCGAGATGAAACCGCTCCGGTGCTGCTGTTCCGGTACGGGCCGGACGAGCAATTCGCGGTGCCGCTGGCCATGATCCGGCGTCTGGTGATGGTCGATCCGCAGCGCATCGAGCGAGTCGGCTCGCGCGAATTCCTGCTCGTCGACGGTGTCACCACGCCCCTGTTGCGTTTGGACCAGGTTCTACCCGTCTCGGCCGCCGCTCCGGCCCATCCTCTGTTTCTTCTCCTGCCGAAAAACATCAAGCGGCCCCTGGGCCTTTTGGCTACGTCGATCCTGGATGCGGACACCTTGCCCAGCGGAATCACGCACGATGCGTTTCGAGCCGATGGCGTCGTCGGCTCGACAGTCCTCCGCGGCCGGATGACCTTGCTGTTGGATCTGTGCCGACTGGCGGAACAAAGCGATCCAACGGGAACGGCCGCATCCACCGACGAAACGCGATCTCGGCAAGGCAAGATCCTGGTCGTGGACGACACCGAGTTCTTTCGCGAGTTGGTGCGAGGCTACTTGGACGAGGCGGGGTACGAGGCGGTCTCGGCGGTGGACGGCGCCCAGGCGATCCGCATGTTGGAGAGCGACGCTTTCGATCTGGTCGTCTCGGACATCGAGATGCCGGGCATGGACGGCTGGACGCTGGCCAAGGCGATCCGCCAGCGTTCGAACCTGACAGGTCTGCCGCTACTAGCGCTCACGACGCTCGACAGCGATGCCGATCGCGTTCGGGCTCGATCCTGTGGATTCAACGGCTACGAAGTCAAACTGGACCGCCAGCAGTTTCTGCGCACCGTGGCGAAACTGCTGGGCGAGCAGAGGAAGGCACACGCACGATGAGCCACGCAACGAGCTCGACAGCAGGGTCGGGAGTCGTCTTCGGGCAGACCGAAGCGGTGAGTTACACCACGTTCCGGCTGCGCGAGGGTTGGTTCGGCATCGCGACGGACTTGGTGAAAGAGGTCACCGCCGTGCCGTCGCTGACGCCCATTCCGCATGCGCCGAGCCCGGTGCGCGGCTACGTGAATCTGCGCGGCCACATCGTCCTGGTCGTCGACCTCAATTGTTTGCTGCACCGCTCGCCCGCGGAACTGGATGCGGACAGTCGCCTGATCGTCTTCAAACCACCTCTGGGCGACGCTTTGGCCGTCCTGGTCCAGCGCATCGGCGACATGGTGGAATTGAGCGCCGACCAGATCGAATCGCATCGCGGGAGCAGCGACAACGATGGCCAGAACGCGGGCCTGTTGCCTCACGAAGAGCTGATCCACGGCGTCGGCAAACTGGACGGACATCTGCTGTTGATCCTCGACGCGGGCCGTCTGCCATTGTGTTTGGAACAAATCATTGCGAGAAGGTGTCGGGAACCTTTCTTGCATCGGAACCCTTCGAAGGAAAACTCTCTATGAACCACTTACGACTACGCACGAAATTGGGCCTGATTGTCGGTATTCTCGTCGGCTGCGTGATGGCCGTCGCGGTGGTCGGTCATCGAGGGCTCGGCGAAGTGAGCCGGGAACTGCAGGAAATGGTCGAAGTGACCGCCAGGATGACGATGCTGGCCTCTGATTTGCGGGATGGCGTAGCGTTAACGCGAAGGATGCAGTTTCGCGCGGTCATTACGTATGACGATGCCCAGTCGCAGGAGTATGCCAGGCGGGCTCGCGACACCGCGAAGCGGATGGAAGTCGCCTATGTCGAATTGTCCACGTTGCTCGATCGACGGAAGTATCCCGACGAACGAAAACTCCTCGATGGCTTTCACCAGGCGTGGGAGAGTTACCGGGAAACCCTGGAGCCATGTCTCAGCCTGAGTCTGGAGAACACGAACTTCAAGGCGCATCAGTTGGCGATCGGAGACCTGGGCGGCAGGATCCGCGAGATCGACGAAGCGGCCGGCGCCTGGCTGCGACAGCTCGACCGAGTCCTGGCCGAGACGTCCGGGGCCGACGACGGCCGCCGCGCTAACGCAGCGACGCTCCGCCCGGCGGTCGCCCGCTTGCAGGTGATCGCGCTCGACCTGCACCGCCAGACGAATCAGCATGTCTTCGATACGACGGACGAAGTGATGGATCGTCTGGATGAACAGATCGCCATGCTCAAGAAGGAGATGGAAGCCAGGTTGGTGGAGTTGGCGGCGAATGTGGACGACCAAGATCAGCAGCGGCTTGAGGCTCTGAACGCCGCCTGGCGCGCGGTTCCTATCCACTTGGTCAAGATGCAGAAACTGTTGCGGACGAATTCTAACGACCGGTCCAGCCGCTTGGCCGAGTCCGCAAACGACCAAGTCGACACGTGCATGGACTCGCTCGTCTTGCTGCAAGAGGAGCTGCGCGACCGGATGCTCGATACGCTGACCGGCGTTCAGACGACAACGCGTTGGTCTCAGTGGTTGATGCTCCTGGCGCCCCTGGCGGGCATCGCCGTCAGCACCGTGCTGGCCTTTCTCTTGACTCGTTCGATCGTCGAGCCGATCAGCCGCGGCGTATCGCTCTCCGAGGCCATTGCCCAGGGCGATCTGACCGGGCGTATGAACCTGGTGCAGCGCGACGAATTGGGATTGCTGGCCGGGGCGATGGATCGGATCGCCGCCGCCTTCGGCAGAGTGGTCGGCGAGATTCGCACGGTCTCGCGGAACATCGGCGGTTCGGCCTCGGAACTCTCGTCCGTTTCGCACCAGGTGTTGGCGCAGAGCGAACAAATGACGGCCCAGGCGGCACAGGTCGCCAGCAGCACCGAACAGATGGCCACGAACATCACGACCATGGCGGCGGCCGCCGAAGAGATGAGCATGAACGTGGCTTCGATCTCGTCGGCCAGCGAACAGATCAGCGTCAATGTCGGCACGATCTCCGCTGCCGCCGAAGCAACGGCCCGCAACGTCACCACGGTGGCCGCGGCGCTGCAGGAATCGGCTCAGGCATTCGAGGCGATCTCCCACGATGCCCGCGAGGGATCCCAGGTGGCCGACCGCGCCATAAGCATTGCCGACGGGGCCGGCAACGCCATGAAAGAACTGGAGCGTTCGGCGGCCGACATCGGCAAGGTGACCGAAGCCATCAAGATGATCGCCATGCAAACGAATCTGCTGGCGCTGAACGCCACGATCGAGGCCACCTCGGCGGGCGAAGCCGGCAAGGGCTTTGCCGTCGTGGCCCACGAGATCAAGGAGTTGGCAAACCAGAGCGCACGGGCCGCGGAGGATATCGCACGCAAGATCGAAGGCGTCCAGAGCAGCACGCGGGACGCGGTCAGCGTGAACCGCGAGGTCCAGCAGATCATCCACACGCTGAACGCTTCGTCCATCCGCATCTCCGAGTCCATGGATCGGCAAAGCCTGTCCGCCAAGACCAGCACCGCCAGCCTGGACGAGGCGAGCCAGGGGGTCCAGCACATCGCCCGTTCGATCGCCGAGGTCGCCAAAGGCGCCAACGACATGTCCCGCAACGCGGGTGAAGCAGCCAGCGCCGCCAACGACATGTCCCGCAACGCCAGCGAAGCCGCCCATGCCGTCGGCGCCATCTCCGCCAACATCCACGGCGTCAGTCACGCCATGCGCGACAACACCGCCAGTGCCCAGTCGGTGAACTCGGCCGCCCAGAGGTTGGCCGAGATCTCCCAGCAACTGGAACGACTGGTCGAAGCATTCCGGATCTGAGCCGTCCGAAAAATAACTGTCGTAGCTACGCTCGCTAGAGCGTGGGTTATGATGCCCGTGGTCAGGGCCAAGGGCCCGCCCGTTTGCTTAGCCCAGGCTATCGGCCTGGGTAGGCGGATGTAGATGAACCGTTCAGGGCCAACGGCCCGGCCATTTGTCGAATTTCGGCGCGAGGGTTGCCGCGATCCTGTAAACGGCCGGGCCTTCAGCCCTCCTGATACACCGCTGCCTCGATTCCCAGGCCGTTGGCCTGGACTAGGCAAATTGCTGGGCCTTCGGCCCGAAGCTCAGCATCTGACTTGTGCAAAACAACAAGGGTGGAAACCAGTGGCTATTCGCAACTGTCGCTTTGAAAAACGTTGACTGAACGTGCATCAATGTTCAAGCTCGCCAGAGCGTGGAATTCCGCCGTCAGGCCTGCCTGTCGGCAGACAGGCGACGGCAGCTACGGCCAAATTCGACAGAGATCTCTGGAGCGATGCTGAGCAGCCAATGCGCGGAAACCGGCTTCGCGGGAGTTCACGATTGATCGTGCTGTCGGAAGAAATACGAACTTCGTTGCTTCGCCAGACCTTGCGAGGACGCGCCTCCCGGATTGACTCGGTGACTCAACGCGGTCACATTGATCGCGTTGCTCATCGTCCGTCTCGGCCTCGTCAGGAAAGTGGTAACTGCGTTCAGGAAATGAAACTCGACCATGCCAGCGACCGCTCGAGTGTTGATCGTCGATGATTCGCGGATCTTCCGCAACGCCCTCGAAGCGTCTTTGGCGGACGAAGGCGATGTCGCGGTGGTCGGTTCCGTGTTCAACGGCCAGAAGGCGTTGGAGTTCGTCCAGGCCACGCCGCCGGATGTCGTCACCCTGGACGTCGAAATGCCGGGGATGGATGGCTTGGAGACGCTCCGCGCGATCCAACGTTTCAACGCGGGCCGATCGGCGGACTCGGCTGTCGGCGTGATCATGGTCAGTTCGCACACCAAGCGAGGTGCGGACATCACGATCCAGGCACTCCGGGACGGCGCGTTCGACTTCATCGCCAAACCCAGCGGCCCCGACCACGACCGGAATCTGCAGCAACTCCGTCAGCAACTACTCGCCAAGATCCGACTGTTCCTGCTCAGCCGACGCCCCCCGGGGACGGTGTCTGCCGGCGAGGAGCCATTGGCCGTCCCGCAGGCGCCCCCTGCTTCGCCCGGCCACCGTCTCCAATGGCTCCGTGCGGTCTCCCGACGTTCGGTGCGCGCCTTGGTCATCGCCGCGTCGACCGGCGGCCCCAAGGCGTTGGAGCATCTGTTGCCGGGACTCCGCCACCACACCGACTTGCCGATCCTGGTCGTCCAGCACATGCCAGCGGATTTCACGCGGTCGTTGGCGGAGAGCCTCGCCAAGCTGTCGCAGGGTTCGGTGGTCGAAGCTCGGGACGGTCAGGCGATCCAATCCGCCACGACGTACATCGCGCCTGGCGGCAAGCACCTGGTGGTGCGTCGGGAGCGAGGCCAGGCGGTCATTGGAACCAACGAGCAGCCTCCGGAAAACGGTTGTCGTCCGTCGGCCGATATCCTGTTTCGTTCGGCGGCGGCCGCCTGGCGCAGCGATCTGATCGCGATTGTATTGACCGGGATGGGCCGCGATGGCACGGCGGGGTTGGGGACGGTGAAGCGTGCCGGAGGATATGTCGTGGCCCAGGACGAAGCGTCGAGCGTCGTGTGGGGCATGCCCGGCAGCGCGGTCGAGGCGGGCGTGGTGGACGAAGTGGTTCCGCTGGCGGGAATCGCCGACGCAGTGGGCCAACTTGTGGCCGGCAAGGGCAGATCCTGACATGGAATTGACGCGAGCCGCATTCGACGACCTGCGCCGGTCCATCCACCGACTGTGTGGGATCGTACTGACCGACGACAAAGAGTACCTGATCCGCCACCGTCTGGAGCCTGTCGCGCGCCGCTGCGGCTGCCGCAGCTTCGACGAGTTCCGAACCAAGCTGGCGGGCAGCGAAGCGGCTCGGCTGCAGGAAGCCGTCATCGAAGCCATCACGACGCGGGAAACCGCCTTCTTCCGCGACCACCATCCATTCCAGGCTCTGCGACAGCAGATCTTGCCCGAGTTGGTGCGAAATCGCCGCAACCAAGGCAACACGACGGGCCGACCGATTCGAATCTGGTGCGCGGGCGCGGCGACAGGTCAGGAGCCGTACAGTCTGGCGATTCTGATCCACGAGTTGGCTGCGGCGTCAGGAGCCGACGGCTCCGTCCCGGTGGATTTCTCGATTCTGGCGACGGATGTTTCGACCGAAGCACTGGCCGCCGCCAAGACCGGAGCGTACCAGCGCCGACAAGTCGAGCGAGGGTTGACGGCCGGACAACTCCACAAGTATTTCGAACCCTGTGGCGACCGCTGGGTGGTGCGCCCGATGCTTCGTAAACTCGTGGAATTCCGGCGAGTCAACTTGATCCAACCTTTCAACAGCCTGGGAGTCTTCGACGCGATCCTGTGCCGCAATGTGTTGATCTATTTCGACGAAGCCACGCGGCGGGCCATCTGCGGCCGGTTCCACGCCATGCTCGCGGACGGCGGTTGGCTGCTGCTCGGTTCCGCAGAAAGCCTGTACGGTGTGAGCGAACAGTTCGCGTCCGTCCGTTTCGGTGACTCCTTGGTCTACCGAAAGACGAGCTAACGTCGTTCAGAAACAAGGAAGCCGAATGGCACCATCCACCGGTGCCGAACTTGCAGGACGACCGGCGGCTTGCGGCTTGCCGCTCAGTCCGCAGCGGACCGTGATTTCTCGATGTCCTACGCCAGAGGCGCCTTCATCCGCGAATTCCAGCGCCCGGACCGGGCCGATGTCGGGGCCCCGAAGACTACCCCGGATTATCCACGGGGGCGCGTTGTAGCACTGGCAGTTTGCCTGTGCTCCCCAAATACAGGCTGGCAGCCTGTACTACGGCCCCGCGGAGCACTTCGTGAACAATCCGACCTAGCCAATGTTGAGCCAACTGGAAGTGCATGCTGTCCACGGCTAACATAAGGCAGCCCGCAGGAAACAAGTTACCGCTGTAGCGGAACGGCGCGAGCCGTCCGGTGCCGAAAGACCGGAGGGCTCGCGCCCTACCGCAACCTGCAAATCCGGTAGATTTTTTCCCGCGGGCTGCCTTAGAGGTCGTTGTCGCTCGCTGCAGGGGCGATCGCTGTCCAGGGGGAATATCGAGTTGAGGAACGCATGGCAAAGGTAGAACGACATTGGATTGATCGTCGCGACGTCGCCCGGCCTCTGGCCACGTGGCGTCGGACCGCTCAAATCAGTCTTGTGCTCTTTCTCGGCACTGCACACGTAGCGGCTTCGCTCGCGACCAATGCCGACGACTCCCGCACCGCGAAGAACATTTCACGCCGCGTCAATTTGGATGGCCCAGGCGATACGGGGGCGACGTCGAGCGATGTGGTCCAGGCTCTCGATTCGAAGGGCGATCCGCGTGGGTATTCCATGGATGTCAAGTCGGTCATCTGTGCGGACAAGAAATGTGAAATCGTGACGGTTCGCATCTACTTCGATCTTCTGGGCAATTACGAACGGTACGAACTCCCTTCTGGCGACAACTTGACCAAATCAGGGCACAAGCCTTTTTCAGCCGCCGACCACGCGAAGTTGCACCAAATCCTCTCCGACCCGTACTCGCAACTGAAGTCGGTCGGTTGGGACCAGATCACCATACCCGGTAGCTCGACGACGCCGGGTGACGGCGTCGACGGGATCTCCGGCGCAACCGCGTTGTCCAAGCGGAATATGGTCGTCACGGGAGCAGCCTACACGTGCTACACGCTCTGGCATTGGAGTCATGGCGAAGTCGTGGATGTAATCCGCGACATGACCATTCGTGCAAGCGACAAACAGGACTTGCTCCGCTACTTGAACAGCGGAGAAAACAAGTATGTCATCTTCGCCGCGGATCAATTGCGGCTGCGAGGCATGTTTGATACCGAAACTCGAACAGCCGTTCTCCAGGTCATGCGGAATGGTGACGAGAAATTGACGGATCCGGCACTGCGCTATTTGGCGACGGCCTCGAAGGAAACGGGGATCGATTGCTTCTTTCGCTGTTGCGAAGACGAATCCCTGGTGGCGAAGTCAGGGAAACGACTCCAGTTTCTGGAGGCTTTGAAGGAAAGCACTCAAGACATGCCGGCGGGTTGTCTCGACCGGATCAGTGGCTGGCTCGCGCGAGCGGACAGCTACTACGAAGTCCACTTGGTTTTGAGCCTTCTGGAGCGGAAGAATTCGCCCTCCGAGCAAGCATTCAGCGGAGCGATGTTGCAGCTTGAAAGCAACAATCCTCTCGTCGTTCGCAGGAGCTATCGGTATCTGAAGGCCCAGGCACTGAACGACTCCCAGAAAGGAACGTTGGAGGCTTTCGAGCAACAGCATCCAGACCGATTATGACCGAGCGAAGCGGCCATCGGATGTCACGGAGTTTTCTTCGAGACGGCCATGATGCTGTACTGGCGGCGGAATTCCGATTGAATGCGGTAGGTTCGTCCCAATTGAACGCGTTGCCCGCCCATCTGGCCGTCGCCGGTCAGAATCGTCATCCTCGCGTCGGGTGCGTTGTCAAACTCGACGACGCCGGCGTTGGGTGCGCCGGCGGCATCGCCATCGTACCAGCCGAAGAAGTAACCATCGCCGACCGTGTCGGAACCAGCGACCGGTTCGAAATCGAAGTTCTGCAGTCCGTTGCCCGAATTGCTACGCGCTGTGCCGATTCCCGTCAATTCGAAGCCCGCATCCAGCTTGCGAAAGATCAAGGGCGTGATCGAACGGCCCTGCTGCGAGTCGCGGTTATCATTGAAAAAACTCCAGGTTTCTACTCGATATCCCTTGCCCGCGAACTCCTGTTCGTATCCGGATATCTCCCCGACCAGCCAGATCAGCCCCGATGCGCTGTCCACCGACGACCGATTCTTCAACAGGTCCAAATTCCCGACCAATCCAGGCGTTGGCGGCGTTGGGGCCAGGACTCGAGCCGCAGCAAACAGTTGCCTGCGGACGCCCATGGGCTCGGCGGCTTCTCGCTCTTCGGTCATGTCTCGCGGTGCAAGGACGCGCAACGCATCGTCGGCCCGAAGCATCCCGTACACTTCCGCGCATCGCGCCGCTGCTTGCTCGAATCCCGACCGCGACCAACCATCGTTCAATCGCACGAGGACCACGGGCCGCGGTGCCAGCGACGCGTACGCGCAGTCCAGGTCGGTCACGGTCAACAGCGACGGCAGGTAGGGCATCAGATGAAAGAAATGCAGTTCGCCCGGTGCTGTCTGAACGGACCAGTCCCGACAGGTCGTCGCATCGACTGCAGCGACACCGCCGATGCGTTCGTCGAGCAGCGCCGCAAGGCTGGCATCGACTCCGCCCAACCCCGCACCGGCAACGACGATCTGCGATTCGTCGACCTCGGCGCGAGATACCAAGTGCCGAAACGCCGCCAAGGTTTCCGCCGCACGCAATGCCAGCGGCGGGCGCCCCACGGCATCGGCCGGTCCGTAGAAGCGAGCGGCCTCGTCGCCGTAGAAACTGGGCGCCTCGGCATCGGCCAACGGTTGCTCGCTTTGCGGATCTACCGAAGCATGCTCTGGCACGATCACCCAATAGCCCGCGCGCGCCAGACGCCGGGCCGCTTCCGAGATCCGCGCCGCCGCGTAACTCTGCCGATCGTCGTGCGATAGCACGATGCCCGGCGATTTCACGTCGCCCGAGGCCGGGCGGACGACGACCGCTGGACAACGGAAGGCATCGTCCACCCCCAGCGCCAGCCGCTCGACGACCAAGCTGCCTTCCTCGGCGGACTCCAGAACTTGGTCGGCCAACACCGAGCCGGCGTTCGCCGCGACTAGCGGACGCAGCCAGTCCACGACCGCTTGTCGGTGGGCTGTCCAAGCCGCCGGCGTTAGCGGTTCGTCGAACCGAGATGCCATCTGGTTTTCCATGCGCCGCTGCAGGTATCCCAGCACTCGGAAATCCAATTCGGCCGGTTCACCGCACTCGGTCGGCGCGGCGGATGATTCGCGTAGCGAAGGGAAAACCTCGGCCTTGAGCCACTGAGTCACGGCGGCCGTGTAAGGAGTCATCTCGTCGACTACTTTGCCTCGAACCACACGCAGACGATCATCTGCATCGTACAGCCCATACACAGTCCGCAACGTGTACAAAACCGACTCGCTGCCGGCCGTGGGCCATCGTCCGGCGCCACCGGCGATCAAGACGGGCCGTGGCGCCACGCAGGCGGCCACTCGGTCCATGTCGGTCCAAGTCAACATGCCGCCTACAAAGGCGCTCGGACTAGCGGTCGCTCGGTTGTCGGCGGCCGCCTGGACCAGCGATTCATAGGTCGTCGTGCCCGCGATCACGACGACGAATTGAATCTGCGGTTCCAGCGCGGCGCAAAGATAGGCGCGCAAAGCGCCTTCGCCCAAACCGGCGATGCCGATTTTGCCGGCGTCCACGTCGGCGCGAGTCCGCAGGTAATCCAGGGCTCGCAACGCATCGAACACCTGGATCCCCGCGACCTGCATCCCGGCAGCCGAAGCCGTTGCGTACAGGCCCGCGTAGGAACTTTGCCGACGTCCGGTGCGCGGGTCGTCGACGAACAGGACCAGCACGCCGTCGCGGGCCACATCCTCGACGAACGACCGGTACGCCCGGAACGTGCGATGTCCGAGCCAGTCGGGTGTCAGCACGATGGCCGGCAGGGGACCGGATTGTTGCCGGCCGCGAATCACGGTGCCGGAAGCATACACTTGCTCTGCCCAATGGAACGCAATCTCTTCGAACACCAGATCGCCGTCCACGCGCTGGTCGAGTACGACGGCTTGCATCGGCTGGCGTTGGGGTAGGCCGAGTTCGCGGCCCAAGCGTTCGCTCGATTCCGCTCGATGCTTCTCCCATGCCTCCACCGACTCGGGCAGGGGCGGCAATTGGGCTGCCAGACGCCCGGCCCGGGTGCCCAAGTACGTCCATACAGAAGCCGTTTCGGCCGCAGTCCCAGGCGAAGGGCAGGCAGCGACGCAGCACGACAGGGCAACGAGGAGAATTCGCAACATGGTGGCGCTCCGAAATGGAAAGGTCAGATGTATTCCCAGTTTCTCAGGAACTGGTAGTGTTGGGGCAGGCAGGCCCAAGCGCGGTTCATGGCGCGATCCAGTTCGGCGCGCTCGGTGCCGTCCAGTTCGCGGCGTTCTGCGACTGCCAAGGCGACGTTGTCCACCTGCTGGATGTTGATCATGCCGGGGATCGGAGCCGTGATCGCCGGATTGCACAAGATGTAGCGGATCGCCAGACGGGCCAAGCGGTTGTCCTCTGCCTCGTGCGGATTGCCCGGCGCGCTGTCGCCTTTGAAGAGCGAGTTGCCCGCGAACGGCTTGATGCCGAAAAATCCGCAATCGCACTTTCGCACCGCCGCGTGAAAGCCCGTCTCGTCCTGCGGCAGCATCTTGGTCCGCGCCGTGTAAGGCGTGATGACCACGTCG
Source organism: Pirellulaceae bacterium (assembly GCA_023382975.1). Taxonomy (GTDB): domain Bacteria; phylum Planctomycetota; class Planctomycetia; order Pirellulales; family Pirellulaceae; genus SKKK01. The sequence goes on along the minus strand of JAHDXO010000022.1, from coordinate 35,286 downwards.
ATCACGTCCGGGAAAGTCTCCATCATGTACTTCAGCCAAGGCAGATCGTGGGAGGAGATCCCAGTCGCGCGTGCTTTGCCCGATTGCTTGACCCGCCGCAGGCCCTCCGCAATCCCCGCCGATTCGGCTTCGGTATGCGGAAAAATCCACTTGCCATCTTTCCCGCGGCGGCCGTCGACCGCGCAGACGATCCGGTACAGATCGACGTACTCCTGGTTGCAGACGCGGAGCGAATCCTCGAACACTTTCATCAACGCGTCGCCATTGCACTGGCTGGGGCTGCGCGCCTCACGCTCATACCACGACCAGCCCAGGTACATCGAGTCGCGGCGTCCCTCCAGTGCCTTGCTATACGCTTGAATCTCCGCACCGGTGCAGGCGTCGATATAGTTGATGCCCCGCTCGATGCAGCGGGTGACGACGTCATATCGGTTCTGCTGAAAGCCGGCGTCGTCCAGGTTGGCACTCAACCAACTGTCGCCCTTGAAGATGCCCGGCACCATCGCGTTGACGCGTTTCCAGTGGCCGCCCAGGCAGACGGCTGAGACCATCCAACCGGTCTTGCCGCAGCGGCGGTACTCCATGTCCGGGTTGTAGCTCAGGATGCTCTGCGTGTCGAGTTGCTCGGCATTGCCCACGCGGACGATCTGCGGCAACGCGACACTACCCGCCAACGCCGCGGCGCCGACGGCGGTGTCATGAACGAACTGGCGACGAGTCAAACGCGGTGCGGACATGGGAAACGCTCCTTTTCCGAAATACAAGGTTCAGGCGGAACACCCTTTCAAGGAACGAAAGGCGACATTAGTCTCCAGAGGGCAGAGCGGCCGGTTTTGTCGAGGTCGAATTGTCCGGCGAGGTATCGGTCAGCAATTTGCCCGTCTGCTTATCCCAGCGGACGGTGCGTCTCTCCAAGCGATGATCGCCGTGGCAATCGGTGCAGACCACGGTGGCGAAATCCGTCTTTTCCGGGCATCGTTCCTTCCAGCGCGCAAGCACCTCGCGGGCCGGTGCGTCGTGCGTGTCGTGGCACTCGGCGCAGGCATCGTCGATCTTGGCGGTCGGGAACATGATGTCCGGCGGCGTGAGATGATCCTCGTCGTCGCGATGCCTCAGCGACGGGCCATGACAATCCATGCAACTGACCGACGCCTTGGCATGAACCGTCGCCAATTCCTCGGCACGATAGTTCTCGTGGCAGACGTAACAAGCCCGATTGATGGTCAAGAAACGCAGATCCTGACCCGTCGTCGCCGGGGATTCGTCCAATAGCAGCGGAGCATCCCGATCGATCAACAGCGGCGGCAACTTTGGAACGGCCGGTTCCTCGGCTGACAGACCGATCCTGCCAGCCAGTACCAGCAAGACACAGCCAACAAGCATGAGGATGGATCCCGCAAACGCGCAACGCAAGACCATGTGTATCATCCCAACAGACTCCTCAGCGGATAGAAGCGACTGGCGATCTGCGCCCATCGATCGTCGCCCCGGACTCACCGAAGGACAATCAAATCTCTTTAGACTCTAGCGTCCCGCCCGCCGGGCTGCAACCTCGGACACTCCGCCAGGAGCCGAAATAATCACTCTTGCGCATGGCAGGGGCTGGTTCCGTCATCACAGCCGCTGATGCCGACGGGACGCGCCTCAGACGCCAGCGGCGCGGGACTCGGCTGGAGCACCTCGCTGCTTACTCCTAACTCCTAACTCTTGTCGCTGGTGATCGTCGAGGGCGCCGAGGAAGCCGGCGACGGCCGCCGCTTGCAGAACCTGCTCGCCGACCTGGACTCGGAAGACACGCGGCTGGTGCTCACCCGCAACAAGAAAAAGGACTGGACCGGCGAAGCGACGGATTTGGGACGGAAACCACCTGCATGCTGCTCACTTCTTAAACCGGCGGCCAGTTCGATTGCTAGCACGGATTCCCGCCAATCATCCTGTAGACGGTTGTTCATTCTGCCGATAGCGCCGATGTCGCGATGCTCTTCGACAGCGATCCGCCGGTGTTTCGTCCGGCAGTCTGAAAATAGGTTGACTACGATGTCTGCTCTCTCCGATAGCACGAACGGCGGTTCGGCCGTGTCCGCCCCCGATCAGGATCTGGTATTGTTGATTCACGGGACGTTCGCCGGCCGCGAGGCGGACCAGGGTGATAGCTGGTGGCAGAAGGGCAGCCCGGCTTGGAAGGAACTGGGCACGAGGCTGCCCGCCGGGACGCGGCTTTCCGAACAGGGAGAAGTGTTTCACTGGTCGGGGGACAACAGCGAGCGGGCTCGAATCAAGGCCGGTACCGATTTGCTGGAACAGATGTTGCAGTTGGAAGCCAGCGGGCGGAAGTACCACTTGATCGGCCACAGCCACGGGGGCTCGGTCATTTGGCACGCCCTGCGTCAAGCGACCTTGCGGCGGAAGGTGTTGACGGGCCTGCGAAGTTGGACGACGGTCGGCACGCCGTTCCTGCACTATCGCACTAGCGGAGCATGGAGTCTGGCCAACATCGGCAGCTTGGTCTTGGCCCTGCTGCTCTTGCATCCGGCCTGCAAGGCGTTCTTCGGTTTCTTCACGTTCGCGCTGGCCGCCGTGCTGGGTTCTCATGCAACGCTGGATGTCCGCAGCGATCAGGAAGTCGGGCCGGTGCTGGCAGTACTTCGCGCACCGTTCCTTGCGCTCATGGACTGGGCTGGCGTCCCCATCGTGGCAACCGATGCCGGACTGCGGCTGGGCAGCTACGATCCGCAGACGGGCCAATCGCTGTTCCAGTATCTGTTCATGAGTTGGGAGGGCTGGTGCATCTGCGCGATCGTCCTGCTCGGCGGATACGTGTTCCTGGTCTTGTCAGCGTTCTTCCTGAACCCCGTGCTCGAGTCGCTGCGGATCCGGGCAGAGAAACGGCTGGAACAAGAGGCGATGAAGGCGTACCGCGGCCGTTGGCTGGGCCTCTGGTCGCCCAACGACGAGGCGATCAACGGTCTGCGAGCCACGCTGGATCTGTCCGTGTCCTTCGTCAGTCAGGTCGCGCCGCGCGAGCGGATTCTGTTTTCCGACTATCTTTCGCTGGTCTCCCGGCCCTATTTCTGGCTTCTGGCGCCCATCTTCAATTCGCTGCTTCGGCCGCAGTTGGACCGGATGGTGCGTTCGATGGTCGTCAAGACCGCCCAGGGAAACAACCGGCCCGCTGCGTGGGTGGTGGACGTGTCGCCGCATCCGGTCGTGGACTCCGAAGCCCAGACGCATCCCGCGCTGCCGGCGGAACTGAACAGGAGCCTGGTCGAGCGGGCGAACCGCTATGCGCGCGACATCGCGCCGAAACTGCGGGATCTGTTGGCCGAGCCGTCGTTCGTGGCCGGCTTGGAACGTTTCGGAAAAGACCTAAACGGACAGGAATTGATTCATACCTCGTACTTCGACCACGCGCCGGTATTGGATCTGCTGGCGTTGCACGTGGGCTGGTCGAGGCGTGGCGTGGCTCCGCCGCCGGACACGAGTCGAATCGAGGATCATCTCTGGAACTGGTTCTGCCAGTTCAAGCACAGTGTGCATGAGACGACCGACCTGGACTTGCCCTCGCACCCGTCGCCGCGACCGCATCTCGTTCGGCCGCGCCGCCGAAGGCGGCTGGATGCCGTGTGCCAAAGCCAGGCATGATCGCCGGCGACATGGCCCGGTTGGATTTCGGTCACGGCCACAGACGCTCTGTCTCATCTCTCGCAAACGCCAGACCGCGATCGAGAAGCAGCCTTTCGTCAAGCCGTTGCTGTTGACGCAGCGTCGGAAATTGACTTCGTTCCGTGGTGGATTATCCTAGCTGATTGGGAGTGCGAGTTACGTCGTGACGGGGTTGGCGGTTGGGAAAGCTGAGGCAGATGGCATGACCGAGCAAAGCGTGATCGATGTCGTGGAACAGAAGCGATTGAACGAGGCGCGCGAAGCGGGAATCCCGTGGAAAAAGTGGGGGCCGTACCTGAGCGAGCGGCAGTGGGGCACGGTCCGCGAGGATTATAGCGAGAATGGCGACGCCTGGAACTATTTCACCCATGACCAGTCGCGCTCGCGGGCCTACCGCTGGGGCGAGGACGGACTCGGGGGAATCTGCGACGAGAAGCAGCGGCTATGCTTTGCGCTGGCGCTCTGGAACGAGCGCGACCCGATCTTGAAGGAACGTCTGTTCGGGCTCACCAACAGCGAGGCCAACCACGGAGAGGACGTCAAGGAGTATTACTTCTACATCGACAGCACTCCCACGCACTCCTACATGAAGTATCTGTACAAGTATCCCCAGCAAGAGTATCCCTACCGCGACTTGATCGAGACGAACCGGCGGCGGTCGCGGGAGGAGTTCGAATACGAACTGCTGGACACGGGCATCTTTGACGACGACCGGTACTTTGATGTATTCGTCGAGTATGCCAAGCAGAATCCGGAAGATCTGCTCGTCCGGATCACCGTTTATAATCGCGGTCCGGAGGCAGCTCGCCTTCGAGTGTTGCCGACGCTGTGGTTCCGGAACACGTGGTCGTGGGCCGAGGATCAGCCGAAGCCGGTACTGCGCCAAGTGGCTCCGGATGCTATTCAAGCCTCACACGGCGAACTGGGAGACTATTGGCTGTACTGCGATGGGAACGCCGAGTTGCTCTTCACGGAGAACGATACGAATACCCAGCGTCTGTGGGGCCAGCCAAATGCGTCTGTCTACGTCAAGGATGCGTTTCATGAGTACCTGATTGCGAAGCAGGTCGAGGCGGTGAATCCCGACAAGACGGGCACCAAGGCGGCGGCCCACTACGTCCTGGACGTACCTGCCGGAGGCGGTCAAACGGTCTGCCTGCGACTGGCGTCCGCTCCCCTGGACGACGCCTTTCATGGGTTCGAAGAGGCATTCGAAAGCCGCATCGCCGACGCGGACGAATTCTACCAGCGGATTGCGCCGCAATCGTTGACCAAGGACGAACGCAACGTCCACCGCCAGGCGCTGGCGGGAATGCTATGGAGTAAGCAGTACTACTACTTCGACCTGGAGCGATGGTTGCTCGAACACAAGAGCCATCCGCTGCTCGAATCCAGTCGGCACGACGTGCGGAACCGGGAATGGTTTCACATGCTGAACGCCGACGTGATCTCGATGCCGGACAAGTGGGAATATCCGTGGTACGCGGCCTGGGACCTCGCCTTTCACACGATCGCCCTGTCCTTGGTGGACTTCGATTTCGCCAAGGAGCAACTGTTGCTCATGCTGCGCAATCTGTACGTCCATCCCAACGGGCAGATCCCTGCCTACGAGTGGAACTTCAGCGACGTGAATCCCCCGGTGCATGCCTGGGCCACGCTGTACCTGTACAAGTTCGAGGAGACGTTGGGCCGGGCGGATCTGCGGTTCCTGGAGCGGTCGTTTCAGGGCCTGATGCTCAATTTCAATTGGTGGGTCAACCGCAAAGATCCCGCGGGGCGCAACGTGTTCGCCGGCGGATTTCTGGGGCTGGACAACATCGGAGTCTTCGACCGCAGCGCACCGCTGCCCACCGGCGGATCGCTGGAGCAGGCGGATGGCACAGCCTGGATGGCGTTCTACTGCCAGTGCATGTTGGAGATGGCCCTGATCCTGACCAAATACGACCCCATGTACGAGGAGGTTGCCTTCAAGTTCGTTCAGCATTTCATGTGGATCGCGTATGCCATGGACCGCCTCGGCGAACACCATGACGAAATGTGGGACGAGCAAGACGGGTTCTTCTATGATCTGCTGCGGCTTCCGGATGGCCAGGCATCGCGGCTCAAGGTGCGGTCGATGGTGGGATTGCTGCCGCTGTGTGCATCCACGGTATTCGAGGCCGATGCCGTGGCGCGCTATCCGAAACTGATGGAGATGTTTGCCTTGTTCCGCAAACGTCATCCCGAAGTGGTGTCCCATGTGGCTCCGACCGACGAAGGCTTCATCGGTTACAAAGGGCGACGCCTGCTGTCGATCCTTAACAAGAACAAGCTGGAACGTGTGCTCGGCTACTTGCTCGACGAAAACGAATTCCTGGGGCCGCACGGCATCCGTTCGCTCTCGCGGCATCATTTGGATCATCCATTCACGTTCTCGGTGGGGCATCAGGAGTACAAGGTGCAGTACCTGCCGGCGGAATCGAATACCGGCATGTTCGGCGGCAACTCGAACTGGCGGGGTCCGGTATGGATGCCGGTCAACGCGCTGATCATCCGGGGGATGCTGAACCTGCATTCCTTCTATGGCGACGAATTCAAGGTTCAGTGTCCAACCGGTTCCGGTCAGTATTTGACGCTGTTCGAAGTGGCGCAGGAAATCTCGCGGCGGCTGGCCAGCACTTTTCTGCGCGACCCCGGTGGCCAACGGCCTGTCTACGGAGGGTGCGCCAAATTCCAGGAAGATCCGCATTGGCGCGACTTGATCCTGTTCTATGAGTACTTCCACGGCGACAACGGCGCGGGGCTCGGAGCCAGTCACCAGACCGGCTGGACGGGGCTGATCGCTCCCCTGCTGGACATCTTCGGACGAGTCGACGCCAGTGCCCTGTTGGAGACCGAACGCGGAATCCTAACCGCCCGGATCATGAAAGAACAGGTGGGCGGGGAACCAATCGGCGGCAAGTAGGGTCCGCATCCGCAGGATGCCGAATCTTTCACATAATCTTTCACCTAATCTCTTTCCTCTTCTTCCTCGGGCAAGATTAGGTGAAAGATTTAGGTGTGAGACCAAACTGCCATTCGTTTCAATTGTCCAGCAGGCCCTACTGGAGGGAATATGTCGGATCGCTGCTATCCATCGCTATACCAGATCAATACTCGCGTCTGGCTGAACGAATTATCCCGGAATTTGGGCCGAGCAGCGACGTTGGATGACGTTCCCGACGCCGAATTGGATCGCTGGGCAGAATTCGGATTTGATTGGATCTGGTTGCTCAGCGTCTGGCAGACTGGCGCCGCGGCGCAAGCGGTTTCTCGGGCCAATCCCCAGTGGCGTCGGGAATTCGAGGAGACACTGCCGGACCTCACGGATGACGACATCCCCGGTTCCGGGTTCGCCATCCAGAACTACACCGTCCATCGCAATCTGGGCGGCGATGCGGCGCTGGCCCGCCTGCGACAACGGCTTCGAGAACGCGGCTTGAAACTGATGCTCGACTTTGTCCCCAACCATACGGCCCCCGATCATCCGTGGCTGGACCAGCACCCGGATTTCTTCGTGGCTGGCAGCGAAACCGACTTGGCTCGCTCGCCGCAGAACTACTGCCGCGTACAGACGAAACAAGGGCCGCTACTGCTGGCCTACGGCCGAGACCCGTACTTTGACGGCTGGCCCGACACGCTGCAGCTCAACTACGGCAATTCGGAGCTGCAGCAGGCCATGATCGGCGAGTTGGAGAGAATCGCCGGGCAATGCGACGGCGTGCGCTGCGACATGGCCATGTTGGTGCTGCCGGACATCTTCGAGCCGACATGGGGCATCCCGTCCCAGCCGTTCTGGCCGCAGGCGATTCAGCGTGTGCGGGAGCAGGTTCCCGGTTTCTGCTTCATGGCCGAAGTCTACTGGAGCCTGGAATGGACGCTCCAACAACAGGGTTTCGATTACGCCTACGACAAACGGCTGTACGATCGCCTGTGCGAAGGCCATGCCCGCCCCGTCCGGGAGCATTTCCACGCGGGGCTGGAGTACCAGAACAAGCTGGCCCGCTTCTTGGAGAACCACGACGAGCCGCGGGCGGCGACCACATTCGCTCCGGGAGCCCACGAGGCGGCGGCTGTGATCACCTTCCTGTCCCCGGGCCTTCGTTTCTTCCACCAGGGACAATTCCAGGGGCGCAAGAAGCGGATCTCGCCCCATCTGGGTCGAGGCCCGCTCGAATCCGCCGATCCCCAGTTGGAGCAGTTCTACGCTCGGCTGCTGGCTGTCTTGCGCGAACCGGTGGTGCGCGAGGGCCAGTGGCAGTTGCTGGAATGCGTCGCCGCCTGGGAAGGGAATTGGACCCACGATTTCTTTATCGCTTCTTACTGGAACGGCCCCGGAGATGAACGTCGGCTGGTGGCGGTGAACTACGCCCCAAACCAAAGCCAATGCTACGTCCGGCTACCCATCCCCGACCTCGCGGGCACCACGTGGCGACTGAAGGACCAAATCGGTGGCGCGACGTACGAACGGGATGGCAATGATCTGCTGGCCCGTGGCTTGTACCTGGACATGTCTCCGTGGCAGGCCGCCGTCTTCTCGTTGTCCCGCGGGTCACAGGGCAATCGCATCTTGGTCTGATGGTCCAGGCACTGAGGCGAGCCTCAAGAAGCCAAGCAGTTCGGACGTTCGGCTGCGATTCCCAACGGCAAGACGATTTCGCTGCTGGCGGGGATTCTGGACACAACCAAGCTCTTTGCACGTCTGCCCGTTCCGTCCTATACATCGATGGACGAATCGGGGAAATCTCCGAAGATTTGACGATGCTGCCGGTCTTGCTGCAGGATACGTGCGTGCGGTCGGTCGCGTCGTCAGCTCCTGTAAATCGATCGGTCAGCGGAATCCGCTGGCAAAATGCGATGCTTATTCCAACGTTGGCGACCCGGTTGACTTCGTCCCAAGTACGTCGCTGAACCAACAGTAGAATGGCTGATTGTATATGTCGGCAGCATCCGATCACCGAGGAAGCAGGGGCTCGCTGTCGCACGGATGGATACAAGGAGGCTGACCGAATGACGCGAAACGACCGATTCGGACTGGTGATCCTGATCATGGTGTTGCTGTCCGGACAGCGAACCGTCGCTGCCCAGGAGCCATGTTCCGACGCTTGTGTCGATCCGATCCGAGAGCCGCGTCTGAAGTTCCTGGACGATCTGTGGCATCTTGGTCGCACGAACTCGTACCGCAATCCGTATGAGGAGCGAATCGAAACCGATCGTCACGATTTCACTCAGTCACCGACTACGGTCGGACGTGGCGTGGCGCAACTGGAGGCGGGGTACACGTTTTTCTATCGCGATCACGAGGACGAGATCGAGCGGGCCCACACCACGCCGGAAGTGCTTGTCCGCCTCGGCCTGAGCGACGACATCGAATTCCGCCTTCGTTGGACCTACGCTTGGGAGGCGGTGGACGAGGGAGAGATTGCGGAATCCGCTGAAGACTTGCGGTGGGGCTTCAAGCTGCGTGCAACGGATCAAGACGCCTGGATTCCCGAAAGTGCTCTAGAATTGCGTTTCACGGTGCCGACGGGCGGCAGCGACTTTTCCACCCGGCAAGTCGAGGCAGGGCTCGACTATATCTATGGCTGGCAAATCGTGGAGGGTTGGGAACTGTACGGTTCCACGGGATTTGGAACCCAAGCCTGGGGAGACTTCGGGCTAGTGCCCGAGGAGCCAGCGAGCGACCGCTTCATCGCTTGGACGCAATCCTTGGCCCTCGGCACGGAGATCACCGAGCAAATTACGATGTATCAAGAGTTCTTCGGTATCTTCTCGTACGGCCTGCAGGATGACTACGCCGAGGTTTACTTCAATGTCGGCGTTGATTTCTATGCCACCAGCAATCTGGTGCTCGACGTACGCAGTGGTGTTGGAATCACGCCCGATGCGGACGACTTTTTCGCTGGAGTCGGCGGCGGCTACCGCTTCTGATCGCAAACCGCGAGTCTCTGAACGGCGCGCCCGAGTGCATGAGACATGCCGCTGGCGTTTGGAAAGAGCCATCGCTCGGGTTTCAGCATGATTTGAGGGTCTGCACCGCGCATTGGTGTGCTCGTCCAGCAAGTCATGCAGTCTCGATTCTCCCACAGGATTTCCGAGATGCCGTAGAATCTCCAATATCCTGGAGAACCGGAGACTTTGGGCCCAGGGCTTCGGCGGCGCGCAAAGCTTTACCTATTGGGACTTTATCGGATTTTCTCGACACATCTTCTCTTCTCTGGTACGCATCTTGCGGTCAGGTTCGTTCCGTCGCGGATGATGGAATAGTATGGCTGGACTGCGTCATCCGGTCGGAGCGCGGCGTTGTGCTGCGTTCCCTGGCAAATCGACGACCAATCGAGCTGGACGAGGTGAATCGATGAAACGATTATTCCTGCTGATGGTAATTCTGGCGATGGTTAGCTGGTTAGCTGGCGAACTGCTGGCTCGCGGCGGTCGCGGTGGCGGCGGGATTTCCCGCGGAGGCGGAGCGAGTCTCTCGCGCCCCTCGGTCAGTCGCTCGCCTGCGGTTAGTCGCCCGGCCCCTCGCCCGTCAGCTCCCAGTGTCTCACGCCCCAGCGTGTCGCGTCCCAGTTTCACGCCGCCAAGCGTATCGCGTCCCAGCGTCGGCACACGCCCAAGTGTGGGCACACCCGGCGTTGGCTCCCGCCCGGGCATATCGCATCCCAGTGTCGGCACCCGCCCCAGCGTCGGCTCCCCCGGCGTTGGTACTCGTCCCAGTGCGGGCACACGTCCTGGTTCGGCGGTCGGTTCACGCCCGACAGCCAGCCAACTGCAGAGCTTCCTGGACATCAAGCCGTCGGCTGGTGCGAGCCGGCCCAGCACGTTGCCTTCCTCGGGAACGCGTAATTTGGCCGGTGCGGTCGCAGGTGGCGTGGCCGGAGGCGCGGCCGCCGAGTTCTTGCGCAGTTCCGGTGCCCGCCCCTCCACGCTGCCCGCCACGGGCGAGCGGCCGGCGATGGGAGCAGGCCCTGGTCCGGGCCTCGGAGAACGGCCTTCGACTCTGCCCGGAACCGGCGATCGCCCCGGAATCGGAGAGCGACCGGGAATCGGAGAGCGGCCAGGAATCGGAGAGCGGCCAGGTATCGGAGAACGACCGGGTATCGGAGAACGACCGGGTATCGGAGAACGACCGGGTATCGGAGAACGACCGGGTATCGGCGAGCGACCCGGTATCGGCGAGCGACCTTGGGCCGATAATCGCCCCGATCGGATCGAGAACCGTCAGGAGCGGTTCGACAATCGCATGGACCGACGCGACGAGATTTGGGATCACATCGACGATCACCCCATTCGCGATTTCTGGTCCGACCATCCTTTGTGGGGCGCGTGAGCGATCACCCGTCCGTTCCGTTGGGCCACGTGGGCGGGACTGACTGGCTGGGTCGGCTATGGATGGACGGAGCCGGTCTACTACTCGTACGGCGAAAACGTCTACTACGAGGACAACTCCGTGTATTACGGTGACCAAGTGGTAGCCACAGCCGAAGAGTATGCGCAGCAGGCTGAGGACATTGCCGCCAGTGCTCCCGCCGCATCGCCCGACCAGTCGGAATGGATGCCCCTGGGCGTGTTCGCCCTGACGCAGGACGGGCAAGCGTCGGGCCCTGATCCAACGCTTTTCTTGCAGTTGGCGATCAGTAAAGAAGGGATCATCTCCGGTACGCTGCACAATTCGGCCGATGATACCACGCGAACCATCGAGGGCATGGCGGACAAGGCCACCCAACGCGCGGCCTGGACCGTGGTTGGCGAGACTCGCCCGATCATGGAGACCGGCATCATCAACCTGACCGAAAACACGGCTCCAGCGCTGGTTCATTTCGCGAACGGCCAAACACAGCAGTGGCTGTTGGTGCGGCTGAAAGAACCGTCGTCGCAGCCGTGAGGGCAGGTACTGGACAGTGAACGGTTGGCGTGAAAAGGCACGAGTGGTGGACACAATTGTGGAAATCCTGACTCGTGGAGGCGAGCAATTGCTGGGGCGGACGATCGGACCGCTGCAGTTCCGGTTCTTCGTGATGCCGACCGTGGTGACGCTGCTGGCGATTCGAGCCGGATTGCGGGATGCCCGCACAGGTGAGCCCGCGTTTCTGTGGGGCATCGTTTCCGATCCCAGTCGGCGGCGGCAGCGGTTTCTCGCAGCCCGCAAGGACATCACCAGAGTCTTCGTCACGGCGATCGTGCTGGACACCGTGTACCAAGTCCTCGTCCTGCGCGCGTTCTATGTGGTCCAGGCACTGATCGTGGCCGTTGCGTGCGCCATCGTGCCGTACGTCCTGTTCCGCGGCCCGACTGCCCGCCTGGCGCGGGCACTGTCTGGGAAACGGACGACGCCAAGCAGTGGGCAGGGGGCAGTTTCTGACGATTGAATCTGTCCCCGTACGAGACCGTCCTACGCGTCAGCCCTTGCGGATCGATATCGACAATGGCCTGAACGGAAGCTCTCGTGTGAAATGCTCTGGGCGAGCTTGATCTCGAACGCAGGCGTGATTCGTGCTGGATCGAGATTCAAAACTCGACCTGGTATTTCTCCGTCATCCGCCGCCGGACTTCGGCCGAGGACTGGGCGATTCCCTGGGTGATGTGATTGGCTTCGACGTTGCCCTGGATCTTTTCCTGGGTGCGCACGTGAGCGCGGTCCGCGAATTCGGCGGACAGATCTTCTTGCGCCGTCCAACGGTAACCGTAGCGTGCCCCCGCGCCGTAGGGCCCCCAGCCGCCGACTGCGCCGGCCTGCACGTTGTAGTTGTACTCGGTTGGCAACTCTGTCTCGCGATAGCCGGCCCGCATGCCGATGCCCTTCATGGCGTTCTCGGCATCACGGAGCGAATTGGCGACGTAGGCGCCGTAGTCCAGCAACTCCGGATCGACATGCAGAATCGGCATGCCGTCGATTTTGCGGGCGTATTTCTCGAACCACGCTCCGACCTGGCCCCACGTGACAAACTCGCTGGAACTGCGTTTGATCCTCAAGTCGTCCAACAGCGATTCGATCGCTTTGAAGTAGGTCTGCGAGGCGGCGATCACCAACTGCTTGTCCGCCGCTTCAGGATCGGTCTCCGAGGGACTGGCCAAGTGCTGTTGCGCCGAGGCCGGCGCGTCCAGGATGCTGAGCACCCGGCGCATGCCGCTTGCATTGAGCACACCCCGCAGCGCGAGCGTCTTGCCGTTGACCTCGGCGGTCCAGTCCTGGAATTCGTCGATCATCAAACCATGCCGCCCCAGCACTTCGAGCAGCAGCGGCTTGGCAAAGTCCTGCAGGACGGACGCGTCCTGATCGAAATCGACGCGGATCGCGCCGTACCGTTTGTCGGTGACCGTCACGCCCAGCATCACGCCGCGGACGCTCGCCAACACCTCGGCCACCTGGTCCAGATCGACGTTGCGACCCTTTAGCAGCTCCCATTCCGCGAGCCGCGCCTTAGCGTCGGCCGGAGCGACCACGTGGTGCAGGTCCAAAGCCAGGATCATTCCCGCACTGCTCTCCGCGTACTTGACCGCCTGCTGCATGTAAGGCGACAGCACGCCGATGTCGTTGGCGTGGATCTGGTTGATCCAGCGCGCCACCTTCTGCCGGTCGCCCGGCGACATCGCCCCGACCAGCTTGGGGCCGAATTTGACCAAGTAGGCGTCATCGGGCATCAATGCTGCGTCCAACCCTTCGATGTTGTCCACCTGCCCGCCGTAACGCACCGCCGCTTTGGGAATCGATGGCTCGTATTCCACGTCCAGCACAGCCACTCGCCACAGCGGCCGAAGCAGGCGGAAATCCAATCGGGCCGAAAGCATGAAGCGCCCGGCCTCGGGAGGCAGGATCACCAGTCCGGCGGAGAATGCCTGATCCAGCTTCGCCCGCCAACCTTCGTCCTGCGCCATCGGACTGGCCAGCAGCTTGTCCACATCGATCAAGAGCAAGGCATTGGCATCGTCGGGAACGCGATTGACCAAGTTGCCGAACTGGGCCGAGGCGGTTTGAGCAGACGCCAGCAGCACCAACAGCACAACGACCGGGACGACTGAGCGGGAACCAATCCCGGTTTTGCGAGGGCCTTCCAGGAAACTCGATAAGCGTTGCATGAATCACCTTCCGTCTTCTATCGCGCGAGAAAAGTTGCGGAAATTCCGCCGGACGCAGGCGGAACCGTTGCAAGACCAGCCTTTCGTGTCGCTTCCTGTTTTTTGGGTTTGGCCGAAACAGCAACCCTGGATCATTGTGAAAGCGGACGAGCGAACGTTGCGAAACGTATCTAGCATAGACTGACGTGGGTACTCCCGCCAACTCCCGACTGCACAATCGCCGACACGGATTTCCTGATCTTGGCCGAGAATACCGACAAGCTGTGGGAATTGGGACGGTTGAAGTGGGAACAGCCCCCGCAGGAACACGGCCCAATTGGGCCTCCGATATTTTGGAGTTTTCTGCCGATCTCAACCTCGTTGCCCGCTATCCGTAGAAACCCGCGGATTCTATTCTGAGATGATCAGACGGGTGATGTTGCACCCTCGATGCAATTCAAACGGGGTGTCCCCAGACTTCGTCACTTCCAGCATCTCGTATGGCGAAAGCAAGATCCGATGACTCCGCCTGATGTTGACCGATGTTCGGAACTCGAAGAGCGACTGCGATTTGAGACGCTGATCACGGATCTCTCGGTGAAGTTCATCGACCTACCCGCAAGCCATGTTGACCGCGAGATTACCGAAGCACAACGGTGCGTCTGCGAATTCCTCGGGCTGGATCTTTCGGCGCTCTGGCAAGCCTCGGCGAAGAATCCGGCCTTGCTCATCTTGACCCATTTGTATCGCTCCTTTGAAGGAAATCCGATCCCGCAACAGATGAGTGCCGACGAGTACTTTCCCTGGTGTCAACGGCAACTGCTGGCCGGCAAAGTGATTCGGGTTTCCTCCCTGGACGAGTTGCCGCGGGAGGCGACCCGCGATGGGGAGAGTTGGCGTCACTACGGCATCAAGACCACGCTGACGGTTCCGCTGTCGGTCGGCGGCGGTCCGACGTTCGGCGCATTGTCCTTCAATACAACCCGAGAAAAGCGTCAGTGGCCAGACGACATGGTGAAACGGCTACAGTTGGTCGCGCAGGTTTTCGCCAATGCGTTGGCTCGGAAGCGTTTTGAGGAGACGCTGCGCGAGAGCGAGGAACGTCTGAATCTGGCGGCGGATTCGGCCGGCGCTGGTTTGTGGAGTTTGGACCTTGCCACGCGCTGCTTCTGGCTCACCGCGAAAACCCGCGAGTTATTCGGCTTTTCCGCGGACGAGGAGGTGACATTCGGGCGGTTCCTGGATGTCGTCCATCCGGAGGATCGAGACCTGATCCAACAAACCGTTCAGACACTCGTGCGGTCGAACCGCGAGGTTTTCGTCGAATACCGTGTCCTTCCGCCCGACGGAAGTCTGCGTTGGTTCGCCTCGCGCGGCCGCGTTCAGAGCCGGGAATCCGGGGAACCGGATTGCCTGTTGGGCGTCTCCGTGGACGTCACGGACCGGAAGCGGGCGGAGTTGGCGATCAAGGACCGCCTGCGATTCGAGAGCCTGCTGGCGGATCTGTCCGCGCGTTTCGTCAACCAACCTGCCGAACAGGTGGCTCCTTTGCTCGACGGCACCTTGCAGACGCTCGTCGATTTCCTGGGCAACGACCGCAGCACGCTGATCGAGTTCGGCAAGAAACCGCGGCACATCCAGGTAACTCATTCGTACGCGGTTCCGGGCTGCGAAGCGTTTCCTGTGGGACCGTTCGCCATCAATCAGCTTCCTTGGTTCATCGGGCAATTTCGCCTCGGGAAAGCCGTGTTCGTCAGGAATCTGCCGGATGAACTGCCGCCGGAGGCGATCAAGGAGAGGGATTATTGCCGGATGCATGGCATCCAGTCCAATGTGGCCGTACCCCTGAAGGTTGGCGGTTCCGTCCTGGGCGCCATTACCTTTGCCTTCATTCGGCGGCGATGCGAGTGGCCCGCCGAGATTCTCTCCCGCCTGCAATTGATCGGAGAAGTGTTCGCCAACGCCATCCTGAGGCGGCGGACAGAGGAATCGCTGCGCGAGGCATTGGCCGAGAACATGGTGCTGCGCCAGCGTCTGGAGCAAGAGAACCAGTATCTTCGCGAGCAGGCCGTTCTGAAGTACCACCACGGCCGGATCATCGGTCGGAGCGAGGCGATTACGCGTGTGCTCTCCGAGGCGGAACGGGTGGCCGCGACCGACGCGCCGGTCCTGCTGCTAGGGGAAACGGGGACCGGGAAAGAGCTGCTGGCGCAAACGATTCACGAACTGAGCGCCCGCAAGAACCAGCCGATGGTGATCGTCAACTGCGCTTCCTTACCCGCCACGTTGATCGAAAGTGAACTGTTCGGGCGCGAGGCCGGAGCCTACACCGGAGCCGCCTCGGCCCAGGTGGGCCGCTTCGTGGTGGCGGACGGCTCGACTTTGTTTCTGGATGAAGTGGGCGAGTTCCCCGTCGAGTTGCAGGCGAAACTGCTCCGTGTCCTGCAGGACGGCCGCTTCGAACGCCTGGGCAGCCCCAAGACCGTGACCGTCGACGTGCGGATCATCGCGGCCACCAACCGGAACCTGGATTTGGCGGTCCGCGAGGAGAAGTTCCGCGCCGATCTGTACCACCGACTGAATGTGTTTCCTATCCGCGTCCCGCCACTTCGCGAACGCCGCGAAGACATCCCGCCGCTGGCCTGGGCCTTTGTCGAGTCCTTCGGCCGCCGAATGGGAAAGACGATCAAGAGCATTCCCCGCAAGACAATGCAGCAACTGCAGCAGTATTCCTGGCCTGGCAATGTCCGCGAACTGAGCAACGTGATCGAACGCGCGATGATCCTCGCCAGCGGGGACGAACTGCACGTGGATTTGCCGACGGGCACCCCCGACGCCCGAGCAACCCGGATGACGCTGGAGGAAAACCAGCGGGAGCAGATCCTTCGCGCCCTTCAGAATACAGGTTGGCGGATTCGCGGCACCGGCGGAGCCGCGGAAATCCTCGGCATCAAGCCGACGACACTCGAAGCCCGCATGGCGAAGCTGGGAATCAGGCGGCCAAACAGAGACTCCAATATTTCGTAGAATCTCCAAGGATTCTGGGCACCGCCTCGCGGCAACCGATCCTTCAGGGAACGCGTAAGTCGCGACAGACAAAGGCTTTTGCGATATTCCGCTGGGACGAATCTCCGTCCGGTACGCCCGTTGCTAATCCTGCGAGAAGCTTGGCAACGAGCTGTATGACAAATCGAAAGAGATCGTCCGCTGAGCAAGAAGGCGATTCAAGGCGAGGCCCCCGGCATGATACAAGCGTTCCTGCGAATTGTGGCGCCTTCGGATAAACTCCAGGAAGTGCTGGACGTCCTGCGGTGTCTGAAGGGGCCCACCGAGGTATCGAAAGGTTGCCGCGTCTGCCGGGTGTTGCAGGACGCCGAGGAAGAAGACTCGCTAACGTACCTTGTGCAGTGGGAAACTCGGGACGACGCCGAAGAGCATTTCCGTTCCGAGCGATTCCGTAGACTTCTGCCCTACATCGAGATGTCGGTTGAGCCGCCCGAGGTCGAAATCAGTGACATCGACCGGGTCGGCGGAATGGAATTTTTGGTGACCGCGATTGGCGCGGCGCAAGGCTCGCTCTAACACGAAGGAGAAACGCATGAAACGGTTGATCTTGACTGCTGCCATCGCGGCCTTGGGGATTGCGTCGGCCGTAGGCGCCGAAGCGAATCGCCAAACCGAGGACGAAGCGGCGCTCCGCAAGGCGGTGGAGTCTTACGTGGCCGCGTTCAATCAAGGGGATGCCAAGGCGCTGGCGGCGATGTGGTCGCCCGATGCCGTGTACACCAATCCGCTCAGCGGCTTGCAGGTCGTTGGCCGAGAAGCGATCGAGGCGCAGTTTGCCGCCATTTTCGACGCAGCGAAAGGCATCAAGCTGGAAGCGACGACCGAGGCCGTTCAATTCGTGTCGCCAAACGTGGGCGTCGAACAAGGAACGGCCAAAGTGATCCGTCCGGATCAGGCTCCCGAGGAATCCGAGTACACCGCCGTGTACGTCAAACGCGACGGGCAATGGCTGTTGGACCGCGTGACCGAAGAGGAGGTGCGTGTCGTCCCGTCGAATTACGAGCACCTGAAAGACCTTGAGTGGATGATCGGCCGCTGGGTGGACGAGGACGATCAGGCCACCGTGGTCACGGAATGCAACTGGACGAAGAACAACAACTTCCTCACGCGCTCGTTTACCGTCCAGATCCGGGATCGCATCGACATGGCCGGCATGCAGATCATCGGCTGGGACCCGTCCACGAAGCAGATCCGTTCGTGGGTCTTCGATTCGGACGGCGGGTTTGGCGAGGGGAAGTGGACGAAGAAGGGCGACCGCTGGAACATCCAGCAAAGCGGAGTTCTGCCCGACGGGCGGAAATCCTCGGCCGTGAACATCATCACCCGCCTGGACGACAGCACGTGTACGATCCAGTCGGTCAACCGGATGGTGGACGGCCAGCTGCAGCCGAACGTGGACGAAGTGATCTTAGTGCGGGAATGATGTCCGCGAAGTACCCCTAATCTTTCACTTAATCTTTCACCTAATCTGCCCTCATCAATCGCTTGGGTGTACGGTGAGATTAGGTGAAAGATTAGGTGAAAGACAACGCCAAAGAAGAACCAAGATAGAACGAACCATCAAATCCGATACGAGGTGCAGTCATGAAGAGATTCTTGCTGTTTGCGGTCTTGACGGTAGTGTGTCTCATGGCGGTCGGCGATCTGCTGGCCCGCGGCGGAGGTGGAGGACGCGGCGGCGGTGGCGGTGGCGTCTCGCGCGGTGGTGGCGGCGGTTACAGCCGTCCTAGTCCTTCGGTAAGCCGCTCGCCATCGGTCAGCCGCCCTTCGGCGCCCGTCAGCCGGCCGTCGGCGCCCAGCGTTTCGCGGCCCAGCGTTTCGGCCCCGAGCGTTTCGCGGCCCAGTGTTACACAGCCACGGACCTCGCAACCGGTCGCAGGCACGCGGCCAGCCACCGGAGCCCGCCCGTCGGCCGGCCAGTTGCAGAATTTCCTGGATGTCAAGCCGTCAGCCGGCACGCGGCCCAGCACGCTGCCCGCGGGTGCGGCCGGCGCTATCGCGGGTGGCGCCGCGGGTGGAGCAGCCGCCGAGTTTCTGCGCTCTTCCGGTGCAGGCGCTTCGCAGTTGCCCGCCGGAGGTCAACGCCCTGGCGCCGGTGTCGGTGAACGCCCCGGTGTCGGCGACCGAGCGGCAGCGGGCGACCGCGCCTTGGCTGCCAATCGTCCCGACCGGATCGAGAACCGGGACGAGATGCGTCAGAACCGTACGGATCGCCGCGACGAGATTCTCGACGAAATCAACGATACACCGATTCGCGATTTTTGGTCCGATCATCCCTTGTGGGGCACCTGGGCGATTACCCGCCCGTTCCGCTGGGCCACCTGGGGATCGATCTCCGGCTGGGTGAACTACGGCTGGAGCGAGCCCGTGTACTACAGCTACGGAGAGAACATCTACTACGAAGACGGTTCGGTGTACTACGGCGACCAAGCCGTGGCCACGGAAGAGGAGTACGCCCAGCAAGCCGAGACGATCGCCGAAAGCGCCCCCGACGTGGCAGCCGATCAGACCGAGTGGTTGCCGCTGGGCGTCTTCGCCTTGACGCCCGATGGCCAAGCCACCGGTCCCGAGCCGACTCTGTTCCTACAACTGGCGATCAGCAAAGAGGGGATTATCGCCGGGACGTTGAACAACAAGGCAGACGATTCGACTCAGACCATCGAGGGCATGGCGGACAAGAAGACGCAACGCTGCGCCTGGACGGTCACCGGCCAGACGCGGCCGATCATGGAGACCGGCATCAACAATCTGACCGAGAATACCGCTCCGGCGCTGGTGCATTTCGCCGACGGATCGACCCAGCAGTGGCTGATGGTGCGATTGGAGGAACCCAAGACCGAGTAGGCGGGAAGCGAAATGGGGGCGGAAGACGTTATCCAAGTGGATGGTCGTTGTCCGAAAACGACTCTCGACCCCGTGGGTTGGAGTTCACGCTTCAGCGCGCTGGTGCGCGCGGCCCTGGCCGCGGACACGATGAATCGTGAACTCCAACGAAGACGAAAGGGAAGAGACCATGGACATTGAACTGCCCATCACGATCCGGCGCCAACCAGACTACACGACGTGCGGACCGACCAGTCTGCACGCTGTGTACTCGTTCTTCGGTGACCGGATCACTTTGCCTGAAGTGATCGAACAGACGTCGAAGCTCGAGGGCGGCGGCACGCTGAGCGTCCATCTGGCCGTCCATGCCCTGCGGCGCGGCTACGAGGCCGGGATCTGGGTCTGCAATCTGAGCCACTACGATCCGACCTGGTTCCAGCAACCGACCGACATCGTGGCCAAGTTGCGGGCGCGCATGGACGCGAAGCGGATGTGGGACAATCCGCGGTATGCCTGTGCCTTCCAAGCGGCGGAAGAGTTATTCGCGCTGGGCGGAAAGATCCATTGGCGCGATCTGACGCCGCGGGTGATCGGCAGCGTGCTGGAGCAGCGCGTGCCTCTGTTGGCCGGCACCAACGGCACGTTTCTCTACCAGTGTTCGCGGGAGACCGCCGCGGGACCCGATGACGTCGCCGGCGACGCCTTCGGGCATTTCGTCGTGGTTTGCGGCTATCATTCGAAGGAAGGGACCGTCAGCATCGCGGATCCGTTGAAGGACAATCCCTTGCATGGAACCAAGTACTACCGCGTCAGCGTGTACCGATTTCTCGCGGCGCTGTTTCTAGGCGCCGCCTCGGACGACGCCAACCTGCTGCTGGTCCAGCCGAAAAAGGAACGTACCTGACCGCCAGGGGAGAAGACATGGCCAAATCGATTGCTGGAAGAACATCCGCGGATCACTTGTTGCTGACATGCGAGCACGCGGGGAACCGGATTCCGCGGGAATACGCCGAGTTGTTTCGCGGCGCGGACGACGTGCTCCAGTCGCACCGCGGTTGGGATCCCGGGTCGCTGGAGATCGGCCGGCTGCTGAGCCGCGAGCTCGGCTCGTCGCTGCTGACCATCGACTGGAGCCGGCTGCTGGTCGAATCGAACCGCTCGCCGCACAACCCGCGGATCTGGTCCGAATTCACAGCGGGGCTCGACGCCGCGGAACGTCAACAGATTCTGGACCGTTACTGGTGGCCGCACCGCAACGAGGTTCTGGCGGCGGTGCAGGCGGGCGTCGCCTCGAACCGCCGCGTGGTGCATATCGCCGTGCATAGCTTCACGGGCGTGCTCCACAGCGAAGAACGTAACGCGGAGATCGCGCTGCTTTACGATCCTGCTCGCCCCCGCGAAGTGGATCTGTCCAACCGCTGGATCGAGTCCCTGCGCGAGTTGCTGCCGGAGTTCCGGGTCCGCCGCAACTATCCGTACCGCGGCAACGCCGACGGGCTGACGACCTGGCTGCGGCGCAAGTTCCCCGACCCCAACTATGCCGGGATCGAATTGGAATTGAATCAGGATCTGTTGGCCAGCAAACGCTGCCGTCTGCTGAAGCAGCACTTGGGCGCAAGTATTTCCAGGATTTTGGACCAGACGGAGTGATTTCGATGACAGCGAAACCGTATGCGGCCGGGGCGTTGGTACTCGCCGGGTTGCTATCTGCCGGATGCGAAAAACCCGTAGCGGAGCCCGAGATCATCCGGCCCGTGCGTGTGTTGAAGGTGGGCGATCTGAAGGCCATCCAAGGCCGCGAGTTCCCCGGTAGGGCTCAGGCCAAGACCGAAGTCGATCTTTCGTTCCAGGTCTCCGGGACGCTTGCTTCCCTGCCCGTCGACGTGGGAACCGAGGTCAAGAAAGGGGATGTGATCGCCGCGCTGGATCCCCGGGATTTCCAGGCCGCGTTGGATACCAACGAAGGCAACCTCGAACGTGCGCGGGCTAACCTGGCGGCGATGGAAAAGGGCGCCCGGCCGGAAGAACTCGAACAACTGAAGGCGGCTGTCGAGCAGGCGGAGGCCTCGTATCGGCAGGCTTACGCCGAGCACGAACGCAATGCGGCGCTGCTGCCCAAGGGAGCGATCTCGAAGTCCGAACACGACGTGACGCTGGCCCGGGCGCAGCGGACGGCCAGCGAAGTCAAGAGCGCCCGCGAGGCGTTGAACATCGGGCTGAAGGGGGCCCGCGAGGAGGATTTGGATGCGAAACGCGCCGAGATCAAAGCTTTGGAAGCAGCCGTCGCCAACGCGAAGAACCAACTGGAATACGCGGTGCTGAAAGCTCCGTTCGACGGGACGGTGGCGGCGCGGTACGTCGACAATTTTCAGACCGTCCAGGCCAAGCAGACGATCGTCCGGCTGCTGGACGTTTCCAAGATTGAGGTGACCGTCCAGATTCCGGAAAATGTGATCTCGTTGGTCCCGCGCGTCAAGAAAACGCTGGTCCGCTTCGACGCGCTCCCCGGCAAGGATTTCACCGGCGCGATCACCAAGGTCGGCAGCGAGGCTTCGCAGACCACCCGCACCTATCCCGTCACGGTGGAACTGGATCAGCAGGACGAGGCCCCGATCTTGCCGGGGATGGCAGCCATCGTGCGCCGCCATCCGGACGAGCAGGACGAGACGGACGAAGGAGACTTGCTGGTATCGCCCGCGGCCATCTTCACCGCAGCCGAGACCGGTCAGCAGGCTTACGTATGGGTCGTCGACGAAGGCAGCAAGCAGGTCTCCCGGCGCCCGGTGACGACCGGCCAGCTCACGCCGGTCGGCATCCAGGTGACCGAGGGGCTGAAGCGGGGCGAGTGGGTCGTGACGGCCGGAGTGTTCTCGCTCCGCGAGGGGCAGCAAGTGACGATTCTCCAGGAAGGGGGCGAGTGACGCCATGAATCTAGCCGCGTTCTCGATCGAGAATCGAGCCATCACGTATTTCGGCATCGGCCTGATCATGGTCGGCGGAATGTTCTCGTACTTGAAGCTTGGCCAGTTGGAGGACCCGGAGTTCTCCGTCAAAACGGCGGTCGTCACCACGACCTATCCGGGAGCGAGCGCCGAGCAGGTGGAGTTGGAGGTCACCGATCGGCTCGAGACCAAGCTTCAAGAGATGACCGAGTTGAAGAACATCTACTCGAACTCGCGCGCGGGGCTGTCGATCATCAAAGTCGACATCAAGAGCAACTACTGGTCCGACCGCCTGCCGCAGGTGTGGGACGTGTTGCGAAAGAAGGTCAACGACGTTGAACCGACATTGCCGCCGGGCGCTGGGAAACCGAAGGTGGGCGACGATTTCGGCTACGTGTTCGGATTCCTGTTGGCAGTCAGCAGCGACGGGTACAACTACGCCGAACTGGAACGCTTCGTCAAAGACATGCGGAAGGAGTTGAGCGTCGTTCCGGGCGTCGCCCGCATTGACTTGTGGGGCGTGCAAGAGAAACGCATCTACATCGAGATCTCGACGGCGCAACTGACCGAGTTGGGCATCACACCCGAACAGCTCCTGCAGACCTTGCAGACGCAGAACCTGGTGGTCGACGGCGGTCGCGTAGATTATCTGACCAAACGCGTCCGGGTGGCGCCGAGCGGCGAATTCCAAACGCCCGAGGACATCGGCGACCTGGCGGTCGCGGGTATCACGACGGGGCGCGACGAGATGGTGCGCATCCGCGATTTTGCGACGGTCTCGTTCGGATACATCGATCCTCCGGGAAATTTGTTGCGCCACAATGGCCGGCAAGCGATCGCGATGGCAATTGCGCCGGCCGCGGGTGAGAACGTGGTCAAGGTGGGACAGGCCATCGACCGGCGGATCGCCGAGCTGTCGGCGACGCTGCCCGTCGGCATCGGCATCGATCGGATCTCGTGGCAATCGGATCAGGTCAGCGAATCGATCCGCGCCTTTATGATCAGTCTGATCGAGGCCGTGGTGATCGTGCTGGCATTATTGGCCGTGACGATGGGCATGCGGGCCGGGGTCATCATCGGGATCAGTGGGCTCGTCTTTCCGATCCTCGGCACGTTCATCGTGATGGCGATCATGGGCATTGACCTGCACCGCATCTCGCTGGGCGCGATGATCATCGCGATGGGCATGATGGTCGATAACGCCATCGTGGTGACCGACGGCATCATGGTCCGCATCTCGCAGGGAATGGACCGGAAGTTGG
This sequence comes from Pirellulaceae bacterium, assembly GCA_023382975.1. Classification (GTDB taxonomy): domain Bacteria; phylum Planctomycetota; class Planctomycetia; order Pirellulales; family Pirellulaceae; genus SKKK01. The sequence continues at coordinate 11,453 of JAHDXO010000022.1, read as the reverse complement.
CAGCCATCGAAGCCGCCAGCGGTCCGGCGCTGCCGCTGTTGGGCGCTACGGTGGTGGCCTGCATGGCGTTCTACCCGATCTTCGCTTCCAGCTACGACACCGGCGAGTACGCCGGGGGCTTGTTCACGGTAGTGGCCATCTCGCTGCTGTTGAGCTGGGTTTTCTGTCAGACGGTGGCACCGCTGCTGTGCATGGCTATTCTGCCCGGCCCGAAACCGGGGCAAGCGGTGACCGATCCGTATCAGGGCGCGCTGTACCGCAGTTTCCGCGGGCTGTTGCGGCTGACGATCCGTTACCGGATTCCGTTCCTGGCAGGCATGGTCGGGCTGTTGGCCATCTCCGTGCTGGGATTCAGCGCCGTCCCGCAGCTTTACTTCCCCTCTTCAAGCCGCCTGCAATTGATGATCGATTACTGGGCGCCGGAGGGTACTCGCATCCAGCAGACCAGCGCCGATTTGCAGCGGATCGAGCAGTTTGTCCAGCAGCACCCCGCGACCAGCAGCGTCAGTGCGTTCGTCGGCAAAGGGCCGCCGCGGTTCTATCTGCCGGTCAGTGCCGAGGATCCGTACACGTCCTACGCTCAGATCATCGTCAACACGAATTCGCTGGCCGGCGTCAACCAACTGCTGGCCGATACGGATGCCTGGGTGCGTCAGAACGTGCCGGAAGCGATGGTGCGAGTGCGGAAATATGCCGTCGGGGCGTTCGACGATTGGCAGGTCGAGGCCCGTTTCAGCGGTCCCGCGAACGCCGATCCGGACGTCCTGCGCCGCTTGGGCGAGCAGGCCGCAGAGATCCTGCGCGATACGCCGCTGGCCAAGGATGTCCGCGTCAACTGGCGCGACCGGGTGCAGACGCTGGTTCCACGTTACAACCAGGAGCGCGGTCGCTGGGCGCACGTCACGCGCGACGACTTGGCGCGGGCCACGCGGCGGGCGTCGGATGGCGTGGTCGTCGGGCAATACCGGCAAGACGACGACTTGATCCCAATCGTGGCCCGCAACGTCGAACCGGAGCGCGCTCAAGCCGCCACGTCGCTGGAATCGCTGCAAGTCGTCCCCCGTTTTTCCACCTCGGCCGTCCCCGTCGCGCAGGTGATCGACGGCATCGGGACGCCTTGGGAAGATCCGATCATCTGGCGCTGGGATCGACGGCGAGCCATCACGGTTCAGTGTTCCCCCAACGGCGTGACGGCGCCGACGCTGCGCAACGCCGTGGTGGACCAGTTCGCGGCGATCGAACTGCCTCCTGGCTACCGGCTGGATTGGGACGGCGAATACTGGAGCGCCAAGCAATCGTCAGATGCGCTGACACCCGGAGTCGTTCCTGCCATCGTGGTCATGCTGTTCATCCTGGTCGCTCTGTTCAACGGGTTCCGCCCGATGCTGATCTGCATCCTGGTCATCCCGTTCGTGATGATCGGGATCACGCCCGGGTTATTGATCACCGGGACGCCGTTCGGGTTTATCGCGCTGTTGGGAGCGATGAGTCTGTCCGGGATGATGATCAAGAACGTGGTCGTGTTGTTGGACGAGGTGAATGCGAATCTCGCCCGGGGCAAGGAACCGTACGACGCGGTGATCGAAGCCGCCGTGTCGCGGTTGAGCCCCGTGGTGAATGCAGCGGGAACGACGGTGTTGGGCGTACTGCCCATGCTGCAGGACGTATTCTGGGTCGCGTTGGCCGTCACCATCTTTTTCGGCCTGATCGTCGGCACCATGCTCACCATGGTCCTCGGCCCGACCCTGTACGCGGTGCTGTATCGGATTCCGGCGAAGTAGAGGAACACATGGTTTTGAAGCGGGCGTTCTCGCGGAACCGGTCGGGTGCGGTAAGCGTTCGATACCCTGGGCGCAGGCCGGGCCACTTGGCGACGCAACGGGAATCGGCACGCGAGAAAGCTCGAAGTCAGGCGCAAAGGAGAAACACTGAACACGCCAAGCCCGCCCCGATCTTCTGCGCGTTCCTGGCGAACGTCAGCCGGTCGTCGTAACCAGCAGCGTGCCATACGGACCTACCGCAGACCGTCCAGGGAAGCCTCTCAGGTCTCGCTAACCAAGGGGCCTCCGCGGTCCAGTTTCCAGGGTCGACTTCTCCGAAGTTTAGAATATCCATCTGGTTTTTGGGGAAAGAGAGGAAATGCGATGAGCAAGAGCGACAACAAGGACTCCGGACAGAAGATGAAACGCAAAGGGTACGAAAAGGAGTTGCGCAAGCTCCAGACCGAACTCGCCCGCCTGCAGGAGTGGGGCAAGCACAAGGGATTGCGGGCGATCGTCGTCTTCGAAGGCCGCGACGCAGCCGGCAAGGGCGGCACGATCAAGGCGATCACCGAGCGGGTCAGCCCCCGCGTCTTCCGCGTGGTTGCGCTGCCGGCCCCGTCCGACCGGGAAAAGACGCAGATGTACATGCAGCGGTACATCCAGCATTTCCCCGCAGCCGGGGAAATCGTGATCTTCGACCGCAGTTGGTACAACCGGGCCGGCGTCGAACGCGTGATGGGGTTCTGCACCGATGAACAGTATGAGCGTTTTCTCGATGTCTGCCCGATGTTCGAGAAAGAGATCGTGACCGGCGGGATCATCCTGATCAAGTTCTGGCTCGAGGTGGGCAAGGAGGAACAGGAGCAGCGTTTCTCGGCCCGCATCGACGATCCTATGCGGCAATGGAAACTCAGTCCGATGGATGTCGAGTCGTGGGCGCGCTGGTACGACTACTCGCGAGCCCGCGACGCGATGTTCGCGGCCACCGACACGGACTTTGCACCGTGGTACATCGTGCGTTCGGATGACAAGAAGCGGGCTCGCCTGAATTGCATCTCGCATCTGCTGAGCCTGATTCCGTACAAGAAAGTACCGCGAGAAGAGGTCGAGCTGCCCAAGCGGTCGAACAAGGGCAAGTATGACGACCAAACCACATTGGAAGGCAAACGCTTCGTGCCGGAGAAGTACTAGCCAAACAACACTTAATCTTTCAGTGCGCCGTGAAACTGCGGCGGTTTTCAGTGGGTGCAAGACCCACCCGGCAACTGGGTCGCTCCAGCCGGAAGCAGTCGGAGTGGCCGAAAAGGATTTTGGTTACAGGAGCATTCCGATGTCAAAGGGTCTGTAAGGGATTCAGCGAGCGAGCAGGCCGGAACGCGAGTGAACGCCGAGCAGGCCTCGAAACGGGTAATGTGGGAGCTGGCCCGCCTGAATTACGGGGAAGGCCTCAGTCGACTGGAGGAAGCCCGGAGGGCGTGAGCGATCAAACCCAGTCGGTCCCACCGGGGTAGTGGCGCTAGCACTGGGCCACCGCAGAGACCGACGCGCGAGGACACCGTCAGCGTACGACCCGCAACCAGGACGAAGGACGCGGGACCCCGCAAGGGGCGCCGATCTCTCCCCTCCTGGCCAATCTTTACATGCGTCGTTTCGTGCTGGGCTGGAAAACGCTCGGACACGGATCGCGTCTTCAAGCCCGGATCGTGAACTACGCCGATGATTTCGTGATCTGCTGTCGCGGGACGGCCGACGAGGCCCTGACCGTGATGCGGGACATGATGGCGAGACTGAAACTCACGGTCAATGAAGCCAAGACGCGACGGTGCATCCTACCCGCCGATGAATTTGACTTCCTGGGCTACACGATAGGACTTTGCCACAAGGCGAAAACGGGCCGACCTTACCTGGGCACCCGTCCGTCGGCTAAGAAGGTCGCTCGGCTGATCCGCGAGATCAGCGAGCAAACGCAGCGTCGCTATCTGGCCGTTCTCGAACCGAAGGAACTGGTAGGCCAGCTGAACCGGAAACAGACAGGCTGGGCGAACTACTTCTGTCTTGGGCCGGTGAGCAAAGCTTATCGCGCCGTGGATCACCACGTGTGCCGCCGGCTCCGCCAGTGGCTTTGCGCCAAGCACAAGGTACCAGGTCGCGGGACCACACGATTTCCCAATCAGCACCTATACCAACAACTGCATTTAGTACCGTTGAGTGCCCGGACGCGCAGCTTTCCGTGGGCGAAAGCGTGAATTAGCCTTGTCCGAGAGCCGGATGCGGGAAAACCGCAAGTCCGGTTCGATTAGCGGGAGGTGGAAACGGAGCATGGACGAGTTATTGTGGCACCGCCGGGAAACCAGGCGGCCAACGGAGAACACGAACTTCGTCCTAAACCACCGCGCCACCTCTCGACTCTACCGAGCTGGCTGGCTTTCCCTATAGGTCGTTTTGGTGGCAGTTGGTCGCATCCATCTTGCCCAAATCACCGTGCAATTGAAACCCGAAGCGTGAGCGAGGAGTATACGTTGAATTTCCTCGCACACGCTTCGGGTTACGAACTCACCGTCACGTCGTAAACCATTGCCAGAACGGGCGATAAAACAAGATGCCGACGTCTCTGGACGTCGGCCTTTGGCATAACCCTGCGGTAGCTGGAGTTCGCTACCGTCAAAACAAGTTGTGTGCTTCGCACTCGCTTCGAGCGGTCTCGGATACGTCGGTAATGATCGCATGCTCATTACCTGGTAGATTGGCGGCAGGAAAGGTCCGACATGCTCCGGGGCCACGGCGACCTGTTCTTGGACGGCCCGCCAACCAAGGCGGACGACTCCGGGGTCTCGAACCAAAGTGCAGCTCCGGAAAAATGAGCCGCCCTTGAGACCACTCGGCGGTTGAATCGACCGCCGTGCTCGGCCGATTCCTCTTGTCGGGGCAGTACCTGTTCCACCCCATGGCGGCGGCTGCCGTGGCACTTCCGCCCGCTACCCGCTAGAATACAAAGCAGTACGCCACAGGAGAACTGCCATGCAGGTGACTACTGACGCCAACCTGATCGTTAACCGCGGACGCGGGCCGGAGATCGCCGGAACGCGAATCACCGTCTTCGACGTCATGGACTACCTGAAGCACGGCTGGCATCGCGACCGTATTGCGGCGATGTTCCGACTGTCGTCGCGCGATATTCAGGCGGCGATCGACTATATCGAATCGCATCGGGAGGAGGTCGAGGCCGAGTACCAGGGCATCCTCGAACGGCATCGCAGCTATCGCTACCCGCCGGATGTCCAGGCCAAAGTCGACCGCTGTCGTCAGGCTGCCGAACGCCGGCTGGCCGAAGTTCACCGCCGCCTATCGGCCGAGGAACGCGATGCCCAGGATCATGGCTGACCACAATGTGGAAGGGCACCTCCAGGTACTGCTCACCATCTGGTCGTCCGCGGCGTGGGGTGATGTTTGGCGAGGGATCGGGTGCGACTTGGAATCGTTCGAGCGGTTGGGAATCGCTCCCGACACGTCGGACACCGACCTCTGGGAAGTCTGTCAGGCAGACGAGATCGTGTTGCTGACGGGCAACCGCAATGCAGAAGGCGCCGACTCGCTCGAATCCGCCATCGCCTCGCTAGGCACGGCCCGCAGTCTTCCGGTCATAACCGTCGGCGATCCCGATCGGTTGTTGCGGGACCGCGACTATGCACAGCGTGTGGCTGCCCAAGTGCTGGAGTATCTGTTGGACCTGGAGAACCTGCGTGGAACCGGGCGGCTGTACGTCCCGTAAACACCATGCAGATTGCGGCCGGTTGTGATCTTCGGTGGGCGGGCACGCTTGGAAATAGGGCTCGGCTCCAGCAAGGAGCTGTGGCGGAGGTGGGATTGAGAGGGCTCGCCCGCGAGCTGCCCAACTTCGAAGCCGGGTTCCTGCGCGACAACAGGTATCATTCTAGCCGATGATGCCGCTCGCCACTGCCCCTGCCAGGGGGTTGCTGAAGTCGCTGTGCCTGAATAGCCAATTCATCAGCACCGGCTCTACGGAGAAGCTCTCGGCCATGAACTTGCCTTCGATGAACACCAGCACCATATCGGCACGAACATCGACCGATTGCCCGTCAGGGCTGGGTATCCTCATTCGACGATACTCCGAATCGTATTTGTCGATATCCGTGCCGTAGCTCTCGAAGCAATATCGAACGATCGACTTGCTGTCCGGGGCAATTTCGGTGAGCCTGTCCACGAAACCTTCGATGTGTTCTTCGAACAGACCTGGCTTGAGTTTCCCCTCCAGCTTTCCGTCTGCATGGCTCAGGTCGAACAGACTGAGGTCCAGCCGTTCGCCAACCGCTTTTTCCAAGGAGGGCAGGTCGATGGCGCGCTTGGCTTTCGCTTCGAACTTCTTGACTATTCCAATCGCATAGTAAGTGCCCACGGCGGGCTCCTCCTTGACTGCCCTATAAGATTGCTAGTTTTTGCCAGGGATTGCCTTCATCGTCAAACATTTCCTGACACCGGTTCTGCCAAGCCAGATTCCTTCCGTCACCTCCCGTGTCAGCCGTTCCGCTGGACCATATCTAGCAGCTCGTGGAGAGGAGCCTCCTGATCTTTGCTCAGCTTACCATACTCTGTCCCGCGTGCCGAGCGGGGAAAGCGGGCTCTGGATGCAGGACAAACCAGACGGACAACCGTTCCGATGACACCGAGGGCCGGATATCCTGCAGGGCCAATGGAATGTTGGGTCCACCGAGTCCCGCCGTCGGAAGTTGAGCATGAACTTGATCCTGCAGCCTTGGCAGCTGTTCTGTCGTATTCTCGCCGGCTGGATCAATCGGCAACAACAGGACGTCATCGAGTACCTCCGCACCGAAAATCAGGTACTCAAAGAGAAACTCGGAAACGGGCGAATTCTCCTGAACGACGACCAGCGCCGACGTTTGGCTGTCAAGAGAAAGATCCTGGGCCGCAAACGCCTGGAAGATGTCGGCACGCTGTTCACGCCGGACGCGATCCTGCGCTGGCATCGCATGTTGTTCCCGCAGAAATGGAATTACAGCCAGCGGCGCAAATCCGCCGGTCGGCCGCCCGTAGCGCAGGAGATCCTTGATCTGGTCTTGCGCCTGGTCCGTGAGAATCCCACGTGGGGATACGATCGGATTCAGGGCGCATTGGCGAACGTGGGCCATCAAGTCTCGGATCAGACCGTCGGCAACATCCTCAAGGAGTACGAACTCGAACCAGCCTGCGACCGAAAGCGGCAGACCACGTGGAAGACGTTCATCAAGTCCCACTGGGACGTGCTGGCCGCGATCGACTTCACGACTATCGAAGTCTGGACCAAGGGCGGCTTGGTCACCTACTACTTGCTGTTCGTCATGGAACTGGCTACGCGGCGAGTGCATTTGGCCGACTGCACCCCGAATCCCAACGAGCCGTGGATGAAGCAGATCGCCAGGAACCTAACTGACATGGAGGATGGATTCGTAAACGGGACACGCTACATATTGATGGATCGCGACGGCAAGTTCTGCGAAGCGTTCCGCAAGGTCCTGGAAGACGCCGGCACGGAACCGGTAATCCTGCCTGCACGCTCGCCCAATCTGAACGCTCACGTGGAACGGTTCATGCGAAGTATCAAGGATGAGTGCCTGTCGCGTCTGATCTTCTTCGGTGAGAACATGCTGCGCAACGCCGTTCGAGAATTCCTCCAACACGATCACCGAGAGAGAAATCATCATGGCCTGGGCAACGTCATTTTCCAGCCCGGCGACGAGGTGGGCCGCATCGCCGGCTGGGTTGAATGTGGGGAACGTCTCGGCGGCCTGCTGAACTACTACCACCGCAAAGCACCCTGACTGACGGACTGTAGCCCAGCTGGACGCCACATCCCGCATAGAACTCGCGCCAAGAGTCTGTCCGCACCCAGCACTCGCGCCTCCTCGTCTGCCTGGGGCCAGCTGCCCAGCGGTCCAACTCCACGACTTCAGCGTCCGCGCTGGGCCGAGATTCGCGCCTCCGTGTTACACCAAGTCCAAATTGCCAAAGACCTAAACCATCGGCTCAGTTTTTTGACCTTACGGCCGCCGACGAGCCTCTGGATGCCGGTGGCGACGTCTGGTCGAGTTCCCACTCCTCCGCTACCCGGTCTCTAGGATTCGTTCGACACGGTCGAGGCGAAACGTCTTGACGTTCCCGTCGAAATGACATTGGGCAGACAAGTAGTACCGACCGCCCGATTCGGCGATCCTCAAGGGCGTGACTTCCCGAAGCGAAGGTCCCCGGCCACTGCTTCTGTAGAGCAACTGGATTCGTCTCCGCTCCTCGATTGCCTTCGAAAGCAGTTCGAATCCCGGTGGTGGCACAGCGTCCCCCAGACTTCTGCGATTCAACGGAAATGGCGGGCAGAGGGACAGTAGTTGCTCAACTGTCTGCGGGTGTCGACAACAAGTTAGTAACTGCAGGAACACGGCCTTTAGGATCAGCGAGTCGTTCAAAGCTCCGTGCGCGCCGATGGGCGGCAATCCAAGATGCTGGGCCAGTGCCTCAAGGCGGAGACTGGCGCACGTAGGCAACAAACACCCCGCCAACGGCAGCGTGTCGACGACCAAGTTGTCCGGCAACTCCACCTGATGAAGTGCAGCGGCGGTCGCCAGGAACTCATGGTCAAACGCGGCGTTGTGCGCCAGGAGAATCGTGGAACATCCGCCCAGAAACGCCAGGAATCGGGGTAGCACATCCTCCACCGGCGGTTTGTTGGCAACCGCGTCGTCGGTAATACCGTGGATGTCAGATGCAGCCGACGGAATCGCACAACCTGGATTCACTAACTCTTGATAACGCCCCAATTCCGCGCCGTCTGACCGAAACCGAACGGCGCCAACCTCAACGATTCGCGACCACAACGGGTGCAACCCCGTAGTTTCCACGTCGAAAGCAACAAACTCGCAATCCGCCAAGACCCGATCGTCCCACGTCGAAGTCACGGCGCTGGATACGGGCGGTGCTACCACGATGCCAGATGTAACGTCGGGAGATCCCACCAGCTCCGGCGCCCCGTCAGTATCTGCAGGCAGAGCCGGACACCCAGCGACTGCGCCGTGCAAGCCCGTGCCGCTGTCGTGCATCATCGGCCGCAATTCACCGATCTTCGCGCGTGCCTCCTCGATGTCGAGCCAGTCGTGTGCAAATGCCCTTCGCAACAGGCATTCCGATAGGTGGCCATCGAACTTGCGCCAACCGGTCATTGGCATGTCAACTGTCAGATCCTCCGGCGACGCTACGGTACGTGCTGCATCGAATATCGCGCCGGCCACATCTCTAGGCGTACCCTTGAACTCAATCGCGATCCTGCGGTCGGCTGCCTCCAAGTTGGCGCGATGTGCGAACATCATGAGTGTGCGTTGAGCACGCGTTCCGGTCCACGTGAACCAGAGGCACTCGCGATCACCAGTTTCGACGAACTCTGATTCGAGACCGCCGGCGTGGCGATAGGCCGATCGACCGTCTGCTAGAAGCTCACGGCTCAGGGTGTCGAGGTATTCAAAATCGCCTTCCGCCGAAACGACTCGCCGCATCTCCTCGCGGATGCGCGAGTGAATCTCTCCGCCGCCGCCAACGAATTTCGGCGGCTTCCTTCCCACCGCCGGCCGAACCAGGATCTCACCCTGCCTCAGATTCACCTCAACAACCTGCCAGCGCCGTCCAGCTAGGAGAAAATGGTCGCTGGGCTGTGGCAGGTATAGTGCCGAAAGCGAACCAACCGTGCGTCCTTGGTATCGAACGATTAGCTCCTGGGGCGTGGCGAAGGAGCTGTAGAATTCCATGTCATGGACGATCTTCTCGCCCTTGGGCGTCAACAGCAGTACACCGCCATCCGCCTGCTCGATAAGAGTGTGCCGTCCAAGACTCCGAAGCACCTCGACGTAAGTACCTTGGTCAAGCTCGCGAAACGCGCCGTCGTTGACGAGCTGGGCGTAGAGCGCCTTCGCCAGAATGCCGCCGTGCTCCGCAAGCGCGCTGAGGATCTGCTGCACAAGCGTGCTGAGATCGAATCGATTTTCTGTCGGTGGCTCGACCCACCGCTGACGCATAAGCTCAGTGATACCGATTGCCTGCAGCAATTCCGGATAGAGCCGATCTACCAAGTGTGCGGACGGAGGCTGGCGTCTCAGAGGAATGTACACTCGCATGCAGTGCGCTTCACTGTCTCGTCGCCCGCTACGGCCCAGACGCTGAACCTGGGAGTTGACTGACCAACAGGCACCGATCTGCCCCACCGCGGTCACGCTGCCGATGTCAATGCCCAGTTCCAGCGTGGCCGAACACACGGCGGTCGCTGGGCGGCTTCCACGCATCTCGGCTTCGGTCTGCAGGCGTACTTCCTTGCTAACCGAACCGTGGTGTACCAGGAACTCCGCTGGGCGTCCCTCCCGGCGGCATGCGTCGTTAAGGCTATCGGCCAGCCATTCGACCGTCTGGCGGCTATTGCAGAAGATCAGGTTCTTCCTGCCCGCGAAGGCACGTAGGATGTCAGCAACCATCGGGACTGGAACGTCGTCGATGGCGTCCTCCTCTGCAGGCACATCGGACGATCCGCCCTCATTCCGTGTATCGTAGGCCTGAATAACAAACAGGACTCGTTTCTGTTCGCCTGGGTCGTGGACGTGTGCAACGCTCTGGGGAGCGGTCGGTCGAAGCCAGTTCTGATACTTTTCAATGGCATCGCCGATCGTCGCTGAGAGTCCGATCAGCCGAGGCTCATTCTGCGCGTATCGTCGCAGACGGAACAACTGACTGCGCAACTGAAGGCCCCGCTCACGCCCCAGCAACGAGTGGATTTCGTCGATAACCACAAACGCCAGTCCGTGAAAGACCCGGCTCAGCACGCCGGAGCGGTTGACGAAAAACGATTCCAGGGATTCTGGCGTGATCAGCAGAACCCCTCGCGGTTGCTGCAGGAGATTGTCCTTCTTGCCAAGGTCCACATCGCCGTGCCACCGGTGTACACAGATCTCAGCGCGAGCGCAGAGATCCTCCAAACGCCGGAACTGGTCATTAATCAAAGCCTTGAGCGGCCCGACATACAGGGCGCCGATGGAGTCCACTGGCTGTTCGTAGAGCCTGGAAAGTATCGGCAGAAAAGCAGCTTCCGTCTTTCCTGACGCTGTCCGAGCAGAGATCAGCACGTCGCGCTGGGTGGTGAGCAGCAGTTGAATGGTATCAACCTGGATTGGACGCAACGACTCCCATCGCATGTCCCACAACGCATGCTGAATCGGTCGCGCCAGAAGGTCAAATGCTGAGCCGCTCATTGGTTCGTCAAAGCTTGAATTCGGTCAAGTCGTCATGGCCGGAAGAAGGGCTGGACTCGGGAGGCGTTGGCACAGGGGAAGAAACGAAAATCTTCTTCTGCAGGAGCGATCGCCAATCGACGCTTCGGTCCTGCTCAAGAATATTGAGTAGATTGACGAAATCCTTGACCGTGTCTCGCGGCGTCTGGAAGTAAGCGGCGCCCATGCGTTCGTTGCAGTCGCGGAGGTAGGCGACAATTCCTTCGTCCGGAAGTAGGACTCTTGCCGCGTCCCCCGCCGCGTGTACACGACGAATGTTGTTCAGCAGCACGAAACAATCTTCTGGACTCAGACTGTTGAGCTTGATTACTCACATTCCGCACCCCAGAATTCAAGTTGACGGTGACAAGATACGGCAGAT
>JAHDXO010000021.1:144613-152704 GCA_023382975.1 Pirellulaceae bacterium | reverse complement strand
GCCTGCTGCCAGTCCCCGTGGGGAGCATCGCCTGGGAGAAGCGGGACGCCGACGGGTTGCTGCTGGGCGGGGCGCAATTCACGATCACCCCCGATCCGACCAGCGGACTCGGCATTCTGACAATTTTGGACAACGGACCCGGCGACGCCGATCCCGCGCTGGGGCAGATCCTGGTCCTGAACGCAGTGCCGGGCACGTACACGGTCACCGAGACCGTGGCCCCGCTGGGCTACGCGATCGACACCGATCCGACGCGGGTCGTGGTCGTGACGCTGGACGACTTGAACGTGGTGATCGGCGTGCAGGGGTTCAACGATCCGGCGGGCACCGGCCAGTCGGACTTCCACAACAGCCTGCTGCCGATCCCCGTGGGCAGCATCGCCTGGGAGAAGCGGGACGCCGACGGGTTGCTGCTGGGCGGGGCGCAATTTACGATCACCCCCGATCCGCTGGGCGGAGGCGGCATTCTGACGATCCTGGACAACGGTCCCGGCGACGCCGATCCCGCATTGGGACAGATCCTGGTCCTGAACGCGCTGCCGGGCACGTACACGGTCACCGAGACCGTGGCCCCGCTGGGCTACGCGATCGACACCGATCCGACGCGGGTCGTGGTCGTGACGCTGGACGACTTGAACGTGGTGATCGGCGTGCCGGGGTTCAACGATCCGGGGGACTTCCACAACAGCAAACGCGTCGTGATCGTGATCGGGGAGGACAAGAATCCGCACACGCCGCAAGGCGTGACGGTGTTGGACCCGGTGACCGGGGAGGTGTTGTGGCAGTTCTTTCCGTACGGGCCCACCTTCCAGGGTGGCGTTCGGGTCGCCGTCGGCGATCTCACTGGCGATGGCGTCGTCGAGATCGTTACGGCGCCGGGATGGGGCATCGTGGCGGAAGTTCACGTGTACACTCTGGATGGCGTTCTGTTGACGTCGTTCCTGCCGTACGGACCGAATTTCGACGACGGCGTCCAGGTCGCGATCGCGGATGTGGACGGCGACGGGCTGAACGACATCATTACGGTTCCCAGTTGGGGGCCCGCCGAGGTCAAGGTGTTCCGGAACGTGCTCGTCGGCGGAGTGCCTACGTTCGATGCAGCGAATCCCTACCGCGATTTCCTCGCGTTCCCCGCGTCGTTTATCGGCGGCGCGGTGGTTGCCGCGGCCGACATGGGCAGCACCCCGCTGCCCAGCGGACCGTTCGACAACACGCAGCAGGACCAGCAGGCAGAACTCGTCGTGGGCAGCAACGCCGGCACCAAGACGACCGTCAAGGTGTTCGACGTGAGCGGCCTGATCGCGCCCACGCCCAACGCCGTGCCCGCGGCCGCTGCGAGTTTCACGCCGTTCAGCACAGGCTCCGTGACTTTCAAAGGCGGAGTGTCCCTCGATGTGGCGAGGATCAACGCCGATCCCATCCCGGACATCGTCGTGGGCGCCGGCGTCAACGGCAATTCCAGGGTGGACGTTTGGGCCTGGAGCAACACGACATCCGCCACGTTGTCCAGCTTGTCGGCCAATGGTATCGGCTTTACCGCGTTCACGGGTGCGACTCGAAGGGCGCCGGTGCGAGTCGCGGCACTGGACACCAATGGCGACGATATCGCGGACGCGATTTATGCTGTGCAGGGACCGGGGGGAACCACGGGACAGATCCGCGCGTTCAACATCACCAACGTCTCGCCGCTGGAAGTATCGGCATTTACCACGGTCCCCGGCAGCTTCCCGCAGCCCTACTTCATCGCCGCGAGCGAGCCGATGCCAGCGGTTGTCAGCGGCTTCGGCGCCGGCTTTCGATCTGCGTCCGCACTGACGTTTTCCGAACCGGCGTTTTCCGCTCCGGAGTCTTCCGTTCCAGCGTTTTCCGCCAGTTTCGACTTCGGCAGCACCAAATCGCCGGTCGAGCCGGGCTATCAGTCGGTCGCTCACCGTACCAAGTACAGTGTGCAGACCGGGTTTGGCTGGCTGAGCGGGTCGATCAAAGCCCTGGATCGCCGGACGGGCTCGGCGCTCGACCGGGATGCGAACCTGACGTCGAACGGCATCTTCGCGGTCGACGTGCCCAACGGCTCGTACGCCGTAACCGTGCGGCTGGGCGATTTGGGACGCACCGTGCGGGACGAGATGGCCGTGTTCCTGCAAGGGGTGCAAGTCGATCGCGTCACGACCGCCGCCCGCAGCGTCGAGTCGCGGACGTACCAGTTAGCCGTTACCGACGGGCAACTGACGCTGAACCTGCGAGACTTCGGTGGCCGGGACAAGTCCGTCTCCATCACCGGACTGGTGGTGACCGCCGTAGCGCCGGACACCAACCGCCCGACCGTGACGATCGGATTGGCCGCCGGGCAAACGGCGCCAGCCACGGGTGCTCCCCTCTTGCTAGATGTCGTGTTCAGCGAACCGGTGAGCGGATTCAGCGCCGCCGACGTGCAGTGGACCTGGACGGGTGCGGGCAGTCTGACCAGCACGGTCAGCGGCGGTGGTGCGGTATACCAAATCGCCGTCAGCGGGATGGAAAGCAGCGGCACGCTGCAGGCCGAGATCGGCGCCGATGCAGCTTTCGATCTTTCGGACAATCCGAACCACGCAGCGATGTCCGCCGCGATCGATTACCGCTACGAGAAACGCTTCGACTTCGGCAGCACCAAATCGCCGGTCGAGCCGGGCTATCAGTCGGTCGCTCACCGTACCAAGTACAGTGTGCAGACCGGGTTTGGCTGGCTGAGCGGGTCGATCAAAGCCCTGGATCGCCGGACGGGCTCGGCGCTCGACCGGGATGCGAACCTGACGTCGAACGGCATCTTCGCGGTCGACGTGCCCGACGGCTCGTACGCCGTCACCGTGCGACTGGGCGATCTGGGACGCACGGTGCGGGACGAGATGGCCGTGTACCTGCAAGGAGTGCAAGTCGATCTTGTCACGACCGCCGCCCGCAGCGTCGAGTCGCGGACGTACGAGGTAGCGATCACCAACGGGCAGCTAATGCTCCAGTTGAAGGATCTGGGGGGCCGGGATAAATCCGTCTCGATCGCCGGCCTGACCATCGTGGACATTGTGGACACCGGTTTCGTGCCCTCGGTCATTCCGGCGGGCGAAGGCGAGGCGGATGGGAGCCTGGACGAGTTTCAATTCGTGGCCCCGGTCAGTGGTCCGGCAGCCCCGTTGCTGGCCTTGCCGCCGCTCTCCGTTCTGCGCGACAATCCGCAATCCGACCTGGACTACGACACCGTCTGGCCGCAGGCGACCGGGATCGCACCGGACCTCGATCCCGTCAAACCGGCACGCTCCCCGTTCGATCTGGGCGACGACCTGCTCGGACTCGATGCGATGCTGGCGGATATCGCGTTGGACGTCGCCCGTGGCTGGAGCCTGTCGGCCTAAACATCGTTCGAGAAAAGCGTGAGCGGAATGGCGCTAGCCACCGGTTCGGGATTCGCAGGACTACCGGTGGCTAGCGCCTTGCCGCTCACCTGTCACCTGACAGTTGTTTCACGAACGATGCTAAGCATTCCGACACGAGGGGCGGCGGTAGAATTTGACTGGTGCCTACCAGCGTGCTTCCAGGCCGACGTTGACGCCGTGCAGGAACATGCCGCCGCCGTTGCGCAACTGGTTGCCGCTCGGGTCCGTAGCGAAGTCGAAATCGAGCTGATCGGGGGCGAGGGCCAGACCTTCGATCCACATGGCGTTGTAGCCGGTTCTGATGTTCCAGACGTCTGTCAGACGAACCAATGCCGAGACGTTCACCTCGCCGACAAATGCAACTCCGCCACCGCTGCGCGATTCGTTCCGCAACGTAAAATCGGGAAAGTCGGTCACCGATTGCCTCTGCTGCGAGTCGTTGCCGAAGATGCCGGCCTTGCCCGTCGCTTCCCAGCCGAACGAGCCCTGCGAGCGCCGCAATCGCGCTCCAAGCTGCGCACCGTACATGTGATTGGTGGTGCGAAGGTTGTAGCTGCCTTGCTCGCCGTCCACCGCTCCCTGGCCTACGATGTTGAGTCTCTCGCCGAGGTCGATGTAGCGAAAGCCGGCAAACCATTCAAAGGACCGGCAGCGGACAGGACCGTAGCCCTTGCCGTCGTCATCGCTCTTGCCCTTACCTTTGCCGCAATCGGATTCGCAGCACCCGGAACAGCAGGGCAAGTTCAGCTCGAAGTTATGCAGCCAGGAAGAATAGTTTACCCCAACCGAGTCCATCCAAGGGAATACATTGCCAGCTACGTCACCCGGAAAAGTAAGGAACTCCCCTTCGACAAACGCGGATGCATCGCCTTGGCCGAGGTCGAAATACGAGAATTCCAGCGCCCGGCCTCCGCAATGCCGAATGCCGACCGTTGCCCGCACACCGGGTTCGAAGTCGAAATCGAGATCCGAGGTGGACAGAAGCGTCGTCTCTTCGTCGCCGACGACCATTGGCTGTTGCGCGAAGCGGGGTTGCCGCGTCATGAACAATGCATCGACCTGGGCGTAGACCGAAGGACACGCGTCGTTCCAATAGGGTCGGCAATCATCGAGACCCGCGTCCTTGTACTCCGCGATCGACGGCACCGGAGCCGCCTGTTGCTCGGGCGATTGCGCCATCGCCGACATGCAGGGATTCGAGGCGAACACGACGAACAGAATTCCGACGGCTGATCGCACGGCTTTCATCGTCACAGACTCCACTTGGCATGGAAGGGGCGGTCCTGATCCGCTTTCACAGCATATTTGGTCGAACCGCCACGGGCGGAAAATCAATAAATTTGCGATCGCTGGGCACAACCGGAAGAATCCTTAAAGTCGGCGTCCCCCTCCGTCCGCTGCAGAAGATGCAATCTGGACGTCTGGCCCACCGGCGAAAAACCAGCCGACTTGAGATGCCACCAGACGGCATCTAACATGCTTCCCGCAAAACACTTACGCATATCGCAATCGGCTTGGAACCGAAGAACATACATTGCCTTTCCTCTTGGAGGACATAGAATGTTGGTAGCGGATCGAATGGCGGCGTCAGCAAACGCTGCTTTCTGAAAGCTTGGTCGGATGATTAGATAAAGGGCAACTCGGTTATACCGGGGGGCCCGGTGACGAATAGGCCGACATGGTGGAACACCTCGGGGCGTTCTGCCATGTCGGCTTTTTTGTTCTTGACGACCGGTCACGGAAGGAAAGAGGGGTGAAGAACATGATTGCGATGCGAAAGAAGCCGAGGGATGGATGTTGCGTCTACAAGCCGACGCGCGAGGACATTCGCCGGGGATGCGAAGAGATTCAGGCGACTTGGTCGCCACAGCAACGAGCCAAACGGAACCGGAGGACACGTGCAACGTTTTGGACGCTGCCGCTGATTCGTCTGTCGGACCTGGACGAAGCGTTCGACGGAGAGTGGGCAGACCGATCGTAGTACAGGCTGCCAGCCTGTGGTCTGAAAGCAACTCAATTCGGTTCCCCACCTTGTACGTTGCGTCCGAGCCGATATAATGCAGCTAGTGCCGAGCCGCTGGAAATTTGCAGGCGGACTTGGTGAAGCAGTTGAGCTAAGAGTCGTCGGATGACTAGATGAAGGGCAACCCGGCCGTGCCGGAAGGCCCGTTGACGAGTAAACCGACGTGGTCGAATGCCTCAGGGTGTTCGGACACGTCGGTTTTTTTTTGCGCTTGGTGCCGCGGTCGTATACCTCGGCTGAACATTCACGAACCGAGCCCAGTGGTTTTTCTCGGGAGGATTGGACCATGTTACAGTTAGCAGTCTTTTTGCTTGTCGTCGCTCTGTTGGCTGGTTTGTTGGGCTTTGGCGGCCTGGCCGGCTCGTTCATCGGATTGGCGAAGATCGTCTTCTTCGTCTTCCTTATTCTCGCGGTGCTGTCCTTCTTCGGAGGCAACGTCTTCCGAAGACGGTATTTCTGGCAGTAACGGGAAGCGTTCCGAAGTGGTTTTTGGTTGCCTCGTCTGAAAGGAAATGAAAATGTCCACGATCCTGATTGTGCTGCTGATTCTGTTCTTGTTGGGCGCGTTTGGCTCGCTGCCTCGGTGGGGTCACAGTCGGAGTTGGGGCTACGGCCCGAGCGGCGGCCTGGGGCTGTTGGTGTTGGTTCTGGTCGTCCTGCTGCTAATAGGGCGGCTGTGAGCCGCTTGAAGCGAAGTCGATTTCTATCACGGAGGTTTGCTATGTTCGATTTGTCGAGAGAGACTCGAGAATTGGTGAGGGGCGGCGAAGCGTGCATTCAGCGCTTGCGGGAGTTCTCGCTGCTCGATATGAGAGAATCGTGTTGAACCGTGCCTCGTCAGGCATGCGGAAGTTTCGGTTCAGCAGATGGAGATGCTGGAGAGAATCCGCGTAGCGGCCGGTCAGACATCGTAATAGGTCACTCGGATCGATTGGGTCCACAAGGAACAAAGATGATGAACGTACGTCGTATTTTTGGATGGTGTCTGGTCACGGGCCTGGTGGCCCTTGGCGCAGGCTTGGGTTTGGACAGGGCTTGGGGCGCGCAACTGGGAGCGCCTCCCGCCGCCGATGAAGGAATGCAAGTGCTCACGCGGGGGCCGGTGCATGAAGCGTTCGCGGGGACTGTCACCTTCGATCCCGAAGCGGGCATCTCGGTGCGGGAAAGACCGCCGGAGGCCATCGAGGAACTGCCTCCGGACCAGCGTTTGGAAGGGGACAACGTCACGTGGATTCCCGGCTACTGGGCCTGGGACGACGAGCGGAGCGACTTCCTGTGGGTCAGCGGCGTTTGGCGCAACCTGCCGCCAGGCCGCCAATGGGTGCCGGGTTACTGGGGCCGGTCCGACACGGACTACCAATGGATTTCCGGATACTGGGCCGACGCCCAGGTGGGCGAGATCGAATACTTGCCCGAGCCGCCGGCGACGGTCGAAGTCGGTCCCAGTACCGCCGCACCCTCGGCAGACCAGACTTGGCTGCCGGGCAGTTGGGTTTGGCAGGAAAACCGCTACGCTTGGCGTCCCGGTTTCTGGTCGGCCGTGCAGCCGAATTGGCTCTGGACTCCCGCCCATTACGTCTACACACCGCGCGGCTACGTCTTCGTCGACGGCTACTGGGATTACCCAGTCGCTCGGCGCGGGATGCTGTTTGCGCCGGTCTATTTTTCTTCCAGAAGCTACTCGCAACGCGGCTTTTACTACTCGCCCAGGACGGTGATCAATTTGGGCGCGTTCGTGGACAACCTGTTCATGCGGCCGCGATATCAACATTACTACTTCGGCGACTACTACGCGGCGAACTACCACGACGCGGGCTATTTTCCGTCGTATTCCGTCAACTCCAGCCGCTACGGTTACGACCCGATCTTCGCGCACGAGCGCTGGCGGAACCGGCAAGACAGTGCATGGGAGCAACGCGTGGCTACGACGTATCACCATCGTCAGGACCATGCCGAAGCCCGGCCGCCGCGGATCTGGACGAGCCAGGGGGTAGGCGGCGTGGGCGGAGTTGCCTCCGCCGTGCGGAATCTGATAGGCACGTCGCTCGATCAAGCTTCGCGAAGCCGGGACAGTTCGTGGCGATTCCAAGCCGTCGATCAGGCCGAACGAGAAAGACTCAGCCAACACGGGCGAGAGATCCAGCGCTTCCGCGACCAACGGCAACAGTGGGAGACCGAAGCAGCGGCTGCGGCCACCGACCCTGTTCGCCGAGGCGAGCCGGCTCGCGTTAGACTTCCCACCTCTCCGATTGCGGCCAAGCCAACGGTGCGTCCTGACCGCGACTACACTCCGCCAAAGAGTCATGTGGCGCCCCCGCTCGACACGTTGGTCCGTCCCCAGCCGAGGCCGGGCCGCTCGCCAGAGCAACCGCCACGACACACGACGCTCCGACCGCCGCTCGACACGCCGCAGCCCAAAATGGAACGGCCGGAGACGCCCGGAGTCCAGCCGCAGCCGCAGCCCGAAGTGGAACGGCCGGAGACGCCCGGAGTTCAACCGCAGCCGCAGCCCGAAGGGGAACGGCCCGAGGAACCCCGGATTCAGCCGCAGCCGCAGCCCAGAGTGGAGCGACCGGAGACGCCCGGAGTTCAGCCGCAGCCGCAGCCCAGAGTGGAGCGACCGGAGACGCCCGGAGTTCAACCGCAGCCGCAGCCCAGAGTGGA
>JAHDXO010000021.1:0-144513 GCA_023382975.1 Pirellulaceae bacterium | reverse complement strand
ACCGGAGACGCCCGGAGTTCAACCGCAGCCGCAGCCCAGAGTGGAACGGCCGGAGGAACCCCGGATCCAACCGCAGCCGCAGCCTAAAGTGGAACGGCCCGACCCACGATCACGGGACCGCAAACCGACGGGGCCACCTGCGTCGGATCGGAGGCCGGACGAAGACAGGAGCCCGGGCAAGGGAAAGAGCAAAGGCAAGAGTTGATCGTGCCCGCGAAATGGCGGCCGACACGACGGACTGGACGCTTGGGACTTGGCCACTTGCGTCAGCGAATTTGTTTCCATCAATCAAGGGAGGGATGTGTCATGAGAGCGATTCTATTTGTCATCGTGTTGCTGATCGTCGGCATCGTCGGTGTGGGCTTCTACCGAGGTTGGTTCCTGATGTCGTCGAACCGGGACAGCGAGGACCAAAAGGTCAATACGACGTTCACGGTCGACGAAGAAAAAATCCAGGAGGACAAGGAGAAGCTGCAAGGGTTTGTCGACCGGGCGAAGGATGAACCTGTCGAAACGAGCGAAGAACCCAAGTAACTCGCCGACAGGATGCTTGCGTTCGCCGCTTGAAGTGATAGAATGCACATTGATTCGGATGACTAGGTAAAGGGCAAGCCGGCAGAGTCGGCGGGCTTGTTGACGAGTAAACCGACGCGGCCGAAACCCCAGGGGGTTTGGCCGCGTCGGTTTTTTTTGTGCCTGTACGCAATGCGACCTATTTTCGCAGAAGGAGCCAACCATGCCCAAGACGACCTTCATCAAGGACCAACGGAACGAAGCGTTGGGCGGCCGCAAACGCCTCGCTTGGCTTCGTTATCAACAGATCAAGGCGTTGCCGCTGGAGCACGTGCCGAACGACGAGTTCCTCTGGGCGACGACAGCGCGCGACAAAGTCCTTCTCGGACCGGCGCCCGCGCCGGCGAAGCCGGCGCCGCAGGTCAAGCCGTCCCCCGGTCTGCCGCCGTACCTGACGTGCTTGTACGAGACACCGCTGTTGACCCGGGAGCAGGAAGTTCATTTGTTCCGCAAGATGAATTACCTGAAGTTCAAGGCTTCGACACTCGTCGCGTCGCTCGATCCCGAGCGGCCCAACACTCGGGTACTGGACCGGATCGAACGGTTCTACCGGCAGTCGGTCCAAGTGAGGAACAAGATCGTCCGGGCGAACCTGCGGCTGGTCGTGGCGATGACCAAGCGATATGCCCACAGCAGCCAACCGCTGTTCGAGTTGGTTAGCGATGGCAACATCTCGCTGATGCGGGCCGTCGAGAAGTTCGACTATGCGCGGGGAGCCCGGTTCAGCACGTATGCCACCTGCGCAATCATCAAGAACTTTGCGCAGGCCATCGCGCGCGAATTTCGCGACCGCGCCCGGTTCCGCAACGCGGGGGACGAGGTGTTCCAGACGATAACCGACTGGCGGATCGACCCGCAGACCGAAGATGCGGCCCAGCGCCAGCGGGTCGTCGAGATCGCGGGACTGCTGAAGGAACTCGATGACCGCGAGCGGCTGATCATCCGCTGGCGCTATGGATTGAATTCCAGCGGCAAGCCGATGACCCTTGCGGACCTGGGCAGTGCGCTGGGCATTTCCAAGGAACGCATTCGGCAGTTAGCGACCCGAGCCATTGCCAAACTGCGCCAGGCAGCCATGGAGCAAGGGCTCGAGGAACCCGAAGACCGTCCTGCATGTCCCCCCCGACTCGCCGGACGGCCGCCCAGAGTCAAACGCGAGCTGGCGATCGCCCAGTAGCGTCTCAGGAACTCGGATGGCCACCATTGCTGCTTGCCAGCGTCCGGAAACGGCAGGGGAACACCGTCCAACGCTGGCCTGATGAAGAAGGGGACTGGCATCGCAAGCGATAGCAGATGCACGGCACCAAAGATCCGGCCAACAGCAAACCAACACCCACACTTGCTTTCCGTGGCGTTGGTTCTACAATGAACGCAAGGCGGAGCAGTAGGGAAGAAGATCCCGGCTCCGCCCGTAACGGGAAACGCGGAAGTCGGACGACTAGGTACAGGGCAACCCGGCGGTGCTCGGGGGGCTCGTTAACGAGTAAGCCGGCGTGATCGATTGCCTCAGGGTATTCGAACACGTCGGCTTTTTTCGTTTCTTCGGCACGGAAAACGGGACAGGTACCCGCGATCGGATTCGTACTTCAGGAGATGACTCATGGATTGTGTTCGACCTCTGTTTGTATCGACATATCCGCCGGAGGAGTGCGGGTTGGCGACCTTTACCAAAGACTCCGCCGACTCTGTGGACCGAGCAGCGCAGGAGCCGTTGTCTTCGGTCGCCGCGATCCAGAAAACCTGTTCACGCAGCTACGAGGACGCACGTGTCATCCACGTGATCGACAACAGTCGCGCGAACGCGTACTGCCTGGCTGCGGAGGTGGCCAATGACGGTCCGTGTGACGTGGTGAGCCTGCAGCACGAATTCGGCCTGTATCCGGGGCAATGGGGACTGGGCGTGCTGGACTTCGTGCGCGAATGCCGCAAGCCGATCGTCACCACGTTTCACACGCTCTTGACTCAGCCTGAGCCACTGGTGCGGCGACTGATCCAGAATGTGGCGTCACGCAGCCGGGGCATCGTCGTGATGACCGAAGTTGCCGCACAGCTATTGGCCCGCGTCTACGGCGTTTCGGGTTCGATGGTGCAAGTGATTCCGCATGGAGTCCCCGAAGTTCCTTACGAAAGCAGCGGAGCGCACAAGAGGAGACTGGGCCTGGACGGCCACCGGGTGATCTGCACTTTCGGATTGATCAACCGAGGCAAGGGACTGGAGTACATGATTCAGGCCCTCCCTCGAATCGTGGCCGCTTGCCCGGACATCGTCTATCTGATCGTAGGCGTCACGCATCCGCTGGTGAAACGCCAGGAAGGTGAGGTCTATCGGGAGAGTCTGGCCGAGATGGCCGAAACGCTGGGCGTCGGCGCCCATGTCCGTTTCGTCAACCGGTATCTTGACTTACCCGAACTGCTGGAACATCTGCAGGCATGCGACGTCTACGTCACTCCCTATCCTGGGAAAGACCAGATTGCCAGCGGGACCCTGGCGTATGCTTTGGCTGCGGGAGGTGCTGTGGTCAGCACCCCGTACCTGTACGCCGAAGAGGTTTTGGCCGACGGGCGGGGACTGCTCGTGCCCTTTAACCACAGCCAGGCGCTGGCGGACGCGACGTTGCGATTCCTGAACGACCCCGCCTTCCAACGAGCCACCCGGCGCCGGGCTTACCGGTACGCACAATCCATGTTCTGGTCGAACGTGGGCCGTCTCTATCTGGATTTCTTCGCCAGGATCGCGTCCAGCGTTGAAACCGAGGTCAACAAGCGTTTCCGCGAGACAACCGCCAAGTCGTTCCGGCAGAAGGCGTTGGAACGTTGCGCCGAGTACGCGGCAGCAGAGCTACCCGCGCGACGATGAACGAGGGAGTTGTGGAATGCATATCGACGACGGAATCTCGTTGGATCATCTGGACCGCATGACGGACTCGACGGGATTGATCCAGCACGCCATCTATTGTGTCCCGCGGCGCGAGAGCGGGTACACGACGGACGACAACGCGCGCGCCCTGCGGGTGTGTACCCGTCTGTGGCGCCAGCAGCCGGAGCGGTACATGCTGAATCGGGTCGCTTGTTACTTGAGCTTCCTCGAGCACGCTCGCTGTCCGGTCCGCGGCTTCCACAATTTTCTCAGTTACCAGCGCAGTTGGCTGGATGCGAGCGGTACCGGCGACTGCCAAGGGCAGGCGGTTCTGGCCCTGGCCGAAGTGCTCGGCAGCAGCTTGCCTGACGGCTACCGCTGGCTGGCCCGCGAGTTGATCGAAGCGGTTTTACCGGCCCTGGCCGATCTGCGGAGCCTGCGGGCGCAGGCCTACGTGATTCAGGCCTGGGCTCACCTTCAAGCGGCGGAGGTAAGCCAGTTGGAGACGCTGGAGACCATCGCACGGTCTGCAGCGCAGCGGTTGGTGGACTGCTATCACCGCTCCAAGCGGCCGGACTGGCCCTGGTTCGAGTCGCGGATGACCTACGCCAATGCCGTGTTGCCTCACGCCATGTTCATCGCCGCGAAATGCTGGCCGGAAGAAGATTTCCTCGACGTGGCCAAGGACTCGTTCGCTTTCCTGGACCGCACGACCACCGAACGGAGCGGAAGTGGGGGGAATGACCTGTCGAGCCAAGCCGAGAGCTTCTTCTGGCCCGTCGGGAACAGCGACTGGTATTCCAACGGCGAAGCCAAATCGCCGTACGATCAGCAACCGGTCGAGGCCGTCACGATGGCCGACGCCGCGCTCGCCGCTTTCGGCATGTTCGGCGAGGCGTCATACCGGATTGCTTTCCACCGAGCTCATGCTTGGTTCCACGGGCAGAACAGCTTATGCCAGACGCTTGCCGACGTTCGGTGCGGCGCCTGCTGTGACGGCCTGCAGGCATCGGGGCTGAACCATAACCAGGGAGCAGAATCGACGCTCGCCCATCTGTGGACACAGGTGCTGCACAGGGAGTTGTCTGTTGTCAGGCGACAATTGTCGGGCGTCAGTCGTCAGTTGGCTAACCCCTAAGGACCGGCAAGAAAATCAGAGTCGCGTCGCGTACCACCAAACCAAATCCGACTGTTATTGTCTTGCCGGTCCTAGGACGCTGACCTGCAGACAATGGACAACGGATGAACCCAAACAGGAAACTTGCCATGCATCCCGAATCGAAATCCCATTCACGATACCCCGAGTTGTTTCATCGCCACGATGACAACCCGATTCTCACGGCCCGCGATTGGCCCTATCCTGCGCACTCGGTATTCAACGCTGGAGCGTGCCAACTGGGAGCCGAAACGATCCTGCTGGTCCGAGTCGAGGACCGCCGCGGGCATTCGCATTTGAGCGTGGCCCGCAGCTACGACGGTGTTTCGGATTGGCGCATCGATCCGCAGCCCACTTTTGCTCCCGATCCGGCCAATTTCTCGGAAGAAGCGTGGGGCGTGGAAGATGCACGCCTCACCTGGGCCGAGGACCGCGGCCAGTGGATCATCGCTTACACGGCCTTTTCGCCCAGCGGCCCGCTGGTCTCCTTGGCCGAGACGAAGGACTTTGTCACCTTCTCGCGACTTGGCCCGGTCATGCCCCCCGAGGACAAGGACGCGGCCGTTTTCCCCCGCCGTTTCGGCGATCGCTACGCGATGATTCATCGGCCCGTTTCCCCGGGCAGTTCGGGCGCCCATATCTGGCTTTCCCTCTCGCCCGATTTGATCCACTGGGGCGACCACCACATCCTGTTGCACGCGCGTCGCGGTTCGTGGTGGGATGCCAACAAGATCGGGTTAAGTCCTCCGCCGCTGGAGACCTCGGAGGGTTGGTTGCTGCTGTATCATGGCGTGCGCGTCACGGCGGGTGGATGTTTGTACCGTTTAGGATTGGCTTTGCTCGATTTGGAAGATCCGTGCCGAGTTCTGCGTCGCAGCGACGAATGGATCTTCGCTCCCGAAATGCCTTATGAGCGCCAAGGGGACGTCAATGGCGTAGTATTCCCCTGCGGTTGGATTCTCGACTCGGCAAGCGGGGTCATCCGTCTCTATTACGGTGGCGCGGACAGCTGCGTGGCTCTGGCGACCGCCCAATTGTCCGATCTGCTGAGCTACATGGCTGCCTGCCCTGCCCCTTCCTGCCGGCAGAGCAAGGACGTGACCATGTCCGCTTGACAGGAAAGACCTACCTCTTCTTGGCTTCGCGGAAAACGGGCATTTCTGCCAGGGTGAAGAGTACAACTTCTTCGCCCGTGCCGGTGCTGATGTCGTGATGCAAGCTCAGGACCTTGATGCCGGTGACTTCTTGGACCATGGCTTCCATGACGGGCCGCGCCGTTTCGATCAGATGGGTGCGGACTTGCTTCAGCAGATCGCGTCCTTTTTCCGGCGGCAGCGACTTGACCAGATGTTGTTCGGCGGCGGTCAGCACGCCCTTCAGTCGCACCACGATCAGATCGCCCAGTAGATAGGTGCGAATGTCCTTCGGACCCCGGCCCATGTAGTCCTGCTCGAAGCGGCTGATCACTTCGCAAATCGCCGATTCGATTTCGCCCTGGGTTCTCATCATAGCCTCGACGCCCTGTCGCATATCGTTCCAACTGGAGGTCAACGGGCGTCAGTGTACCAAACAGGAAGGCGTCCAAGAACCGGGCAGGATACCGCTCCGCCCCGCGCGCAGCGGCTTTTCGCGGGATTGGCGTTTACAGTTCGCGCAAGTTGATTATGCTGGAGCGGAGTCGCTGCCGAGTCATGCCCTGTCCGGGCCGGTCGTGTCCTCGATTTCTGTTGGGTTCCCGCGATGGCCATCGAATTCCATTGTCCGCAGTGCCAGCGCCTGATGCGTACTCCGGACACCACGGCGGGCAAGAAGGGAAAATGCCCCGGTTGCGGTGCGATTACCGATATCCCAGCGCGCCCCGGGGTTGCGCAGGAGGGTCCCGCCCCGGCTCCTCTGGCGTCCCGGGCCGCCCCGGTGACGGCGCCGGCCGCGGCGTCGGACAAGATCGAGTTCCCGTGCTCGCAGTGTGGCAAGCCGGTGCGCACCGCGGCCTCGCTGGCGGGCAAGAAGGGCAAGTGTCCCAATTGCGGCGGCATTTTCCAGATTCCCGTCTTGCCGACCCCCCAGGCAGCCAAACCCGAACCGCAGAAGCCGGCGATGAAGTCCAAGCCGGCGGCCAAGCCTGCCCCGGCAGCCCGATCTGAACCGCGCGCCAAGCCCAAGCCCGCAGCCAAGGCCGCGCCCGGCCTGACGCCACTGGACGGCGCACCCGGCCTGACCCCGCTCGGTGCCGCGCCCGGCTTGGTGCCGCTGGACGACGCAGCCGGCTTGACGCCGCTGGAAGTTTCCGCGGGGCTGACGCCGCTTGATCCCGTGGCTGCCGACGGATTGACGCCGCTGAACGATTCGCTGGGCTTGACGCCGCTGGCCGCCGATGCTCTGAGTGGCTTGTCATCGATCGGCGATCCCTTTGCCGGCGCGGGACTCGCCGGCCTGGGCAATCCGTATCAGTCGCCGGTCGTGCCAGCCAAACCCGCGGTCCACAAGAAGCGACGCAGCGGCGAATTCGGGTATGTCGAAGTCCTGTCGTGTACCTGGTACACGTTCTGGGACAACTGGAGTACCTGCTTGCTGGCTTCGTTGTTGCTGTTGGTCTTGAACTTCGCGGTCGGATTCGTGTTCGGCATTCTGAACCTGTTGCTTGGTTTAGCCGCGCGAACCCTGCCTGAACCGCCCGATGCGGTGAAGATCGCGTTGGGTTTGGTCGTGATTGCGGTCATCGTGGCGCTGTTCGCCTTTCTGGTCATCTTCGTCCAGGCAGGGATGATCCGGATGTCGGTCGCCATGGTCAAGGGCAAGAGCGGCGGTGTGGTGGACGTTTTCTCGGGCGTGGAGTACGTATTTCCGTTGCTTGGCGCGCTTGTTCTGCAGACGCTCATCAATTTCGGTCTGGGAATCGTGCTCGGCTTTCCGATGGGCTTGATCATGGCTCTCGCGCCGAACCTGTGGATCATCGGTTTGGTCTACTTCATGATGCTGGCCGTCAATCTGTTGGTTGCCATTTTGCTGCTGAACATGCAGTTCTTGATCGTGGACCAGGATCGCGGGATTCTGGATGCGCTGTCCGAATCGGCCAGCAGCATGAAGGACAAGATCCCGGTGACCATCGCCCTGTTTCTCACCGTCGGTCTCGGACTGATCGCGTTCATCGGAATCACCCTTGGAATCGGCCTTTTGCTTGCCTTTCCTTTCCTGTGGGTGTTTTTCGCGACGATCTATGCCAAAGCGACCGGCGTCAGGACGGCGTATTGATCGTGTGACGTTTCGCGGCGGCGCGGTCGGCGGTATGATAAGGCGCGGATTGGAAACCGCTGTCAACAGGAGCTAGAGAGCCGTGATATTTATTGGTGCTGCGTTGCTCGCCGTCGCTGCGGGATGGTTTTTCTACAAGGTCTACGTTGCGTACACCTCGGCGGGCGGAACCGACTTTGCCCTGCCCATCTACGACGCGGCCATGTATCCGCCGATCATGGCGACCGTGGGCCTCTACTTGGTCCTGGCCGCGTACGAGGTGCCTTGGTCGATCTGGATCTACGTCGCGATCTGGGTGGTCGCCACGCTGCTGGCCGTCGGGGTGCTCAAGCTGATGGAGCAACTGGGCGACAAGCCTCTGTAGCGTTCAGTCTTCGTGCCAGACGCGGCGCAGCAGGTCGAAGACTTCCGGATCGTAGTCCTGCAATTCGGCTCGCACGAACGGATAGAAGTCGTTCGTGCCGAAGTACGATTCGCTCATCTCCGCGAAGAACTCCTTGTGGTCCGTCAGGGCGTAATGCCGAATCTTGCGCCCGCCGATGTGCAGGACGGACTCGTATCGCCCGCTGGCGACGATCTTCTGATACGCTTCCTGAATCGGCGGCCAGTCGAACCCTAGCACACGGTCGTGATAGGCGTGCGCCAACTCGTGCAGCATGACCCAGGGCTGAGCATTGCTGGCGGCCAGTTCGATCAGGCGGCGGGCTTGAGGCACATGGACGGCGCGGGCCATCGCCGGGGCGTGGCCGTTGTCGCGCAACCAGCCGATACTGGGATGATATTGCAGGTTGCCCAGTCGGTGGTCCAGATCGACCCAGATCGGCACTTCGCGCAATCGTTCGACCCGATTGGCGGGAACGACCAAGGCGATGTCGTGCAATTGATTGGCGAGAATCCGCAAGGCTTTCTTTCCGGTCGCCTCGTGTTCGCCATGCAGCAGACGCCGATCCACGTGGACGGTCCAGCCTTCGATCTGTTGGATTTCGTGCTGGATCTCGGCCGGTTCGCTGGCCGCAGCTTGCTCCGCGGGTTCGCCGACGTCCGACCAGGCGGGCGAGACGGTCATTGCCAGAATCAGCAGCCATCGGCGCAGCAAGAACAGGACAGGGACGGGACATCCATGCTCGGGAGCCAGTCCCGTCTTCGGAATACGCAGTTGGGGCACTTACTTCAGCTCCTTGATCCGCACGTTGCGATACCAGACCTGTTTGGCTTCGTCTTGGAAACCGATGTAGCCTTCGCTGGGACGGTCTTTGATCGCCGACTTGTCCAATTCCAGATCGTGGATCTGCTCGCCATTCAGTTCGACTTTCAGCCGGTTGCCCTGACAGGTGATGACGTAGCGGTTCCATTCGCCGGCCGGTTTGGCCATGTTTTTCGAAGGAGCCGCGGCGCCGATTACACCACCGCAGTCGTGGTTTCCGGGATTCGGCTTGCCGTGGGTATCGAGGATTTGGACTTCGAACCCCGTCTTGACTTGGTCCATCCGATCGCCGACTCGCAGGAATACGCCGGAGTTGCCGGCCGGGCCGATCTTGAATTCCAGATCGAGCACAAAGTCTTTGTACTTGCGGGCGGTCGTCAAATACGCATCGTACCGCTGCCAGCCTTTCTCGCCGGGCCGCGGCTGCAGTGTCACCACTCCGTCGTCCTCGACGACCCAGTTGCCCGTCGTATTCCAACCTGCCAGCGTCTTTCCATCGAACATCGGAACAAATCCGTCCTCGCTGGGCTCCGCGCCAACGCCCACGGCGGCCATCACCAGGATCGCCGCGGCTGCGGCAATGATCTCGCGTCGATTCATGATTGATCCCTTTCCCCAAGAGACAACAAGTGGCGAACCGGATCCGTGCATGGCAAAACGAGATGCGCCCGACGGAACCGGACTGCATCCGATGGTAACCTCCGCACGGCCCTGTGGCTAGTCGCTGCCGACTCGGCAAGGTGCGGTATCGTCTCGCTGCTACCGATTGGACACGCCTGCTTAAACCGTGGGCAGCGCGAGGAGACCGGCATCGAGTCGAGAAATTTCTTGACGCGCCCGAACTTTAATGTTTCTAACGATTTGCGGCGAAAAGCGGGAATCGGGCCGTTGGAACCAAACGGATTGGCGCGGCAGTTGCTTTCTTCCCGTACCGTACTCAACGGGACGCCCAGACGACTCAGCTTCGCTCGGGCGTCATGGTGGTAACTTCAACTCTGTAATAACGGAGGTGTCGACTCAAAAGGGCTCAGTCAAAGCACAGCCACAGGTCGGCAGGAACCGGCGAAGGGAGAGGGCGCTGGCTTCCTGCCGACCGGGTGTGCTTTCCTTCGCAGGTTTCACGCTTGAAACCAGTGACGCATCGCGGATCGCACGGCGACACCGCACGAAGCGCTCCTCGGCGGATCAATCCAGCGAGGGAGCCAACACCAGTTCCTTCAGTGCGTCCAAAGAAGCCAGGACATCATCGCGGGAGATCTGACGCCAATCGTCGGTCTTGTGACGCAGGATCGCCAGCTTGAAGCTTTCAAAGGCGTCGGCCAGATCTTCGGGCAGTTCCGCAAGATTCTCGAACGGCCGCACGAACTGCATCTCCTCGCCGGCGGCTTGTTCCTCGTGATCCAAGGCTTCCTCGGTGCCGATCCGGGTCGGCAGCCGGTCTTCGTCTCCGAAGTCAGGCCCTTCGGCCGCCGGTCCAGCAGCGGCACCGTTGTCGCCGGTGCGGCGGGCCACCGCGTCGTCTCGGTCCAGCGTCGGATTGCAGTCTTCGTCCGTATCGGCGACGACGATCTCGTTGTCCTTCGGCTGTTCGCCGGGCAGCGCCCCCATGGCCTCCCAACGCTGGCGGCGCATCTGCGACACGGACCAACCGGACTGAACGGCGCCTTCGAGCCAGAGTTCGGCATCGTCCCAGTCGAGGGCCGCGTGGAAATGACTCCAGTACAGGCCCGCGTACTGCTCGTGGGCTTCCCCGAAACGGTCGAAGACTCGGCGCAGACGGCGCACGTGCTGGCCTGTCACTCCTCCCACGCTCTTGGCCCAGGCGTCGTCGGAATACTCGGCCGAAGTCGCGCCGGATTCGATCAGCGCCGCCCGCCACTGACCGATGATCCGCCCTTTTTCCCAATTGGTGGAGCTGACCAGTTGGTTCCAACGGGCAACGAACGGGCGAGAAGCTCCATCGGCACTCTGTTCGTCCAACGAGGCGACCGGATCGACGGGATCGAAGACGGCGAAGCGGCTGGTTGTTTGCTCTTCCATTTGATGGCATCCTTTCGCGGTGTCACGGGTTTCAGAAGCCGTAACTTAGCAACGCGAACCGGGATGGGAAGAGCTGCTAGCAGCAGCGTCCAAAGTCTTGCCGGTCAGCGGACTTCGCCGCCTCGGCCGCCGTCCTCCAGGCGGGGATAACTTGTCGACAGCTCAGCCGCCGCTGGTTCGTTCGGCTGCCGAAAACCCGCAGCCTTTGTGCGACCCATCGCAGAACGGACGGTTGTTCGACGCGCCGCACCGGCAAAGCGCGAATGCGGGCTTGCTCGGGTCCAACGGATACGCGTTGCCGTCCGCGTCCAGCAGCGTCACGGAACCTTCGACCAGCAACGGGCCGTTATCTCGAATTCGGATCTTCACGTCGGTCATCCATCGGTCTCCTTGGGAATCGTCGGAAGTGGATCGTCGGAAAAAGTGTATCGATTGGCCGGTTGGCGAAGAATATAGGCCCACAAGGCGATCGAGACGGCGATCAAAGCAAGGCTGACGAGTTGGGAGATGCTCAGGCCGGTTCCGAACTTGCCGCCCTCGTCGACGCGGATCGCTTCGAGCAGGATGCGGGTGAACGGGTACAACAGCAACATCGCCGCAAACACTTCGCCGTCGCGGCGCCGAAGCGGATAGTAGGCCCACAGCAGCAGACACATCAAGGCCGCGTTGATCGAACTGTAGATCTGCGTCGCGTGGACCGGCAGTGATCGGGCGGGCAGCGACGTCTGAAAGATCGTGAACGCTCCCTGGTCGGTTTCGATCACGACCGTCGGATTCGCCTCGACCAACGCTCGCGCGGCGTGCGCGGCCGTCTTCGCGGGATAACCGTTGATGGCCAGCACGGTCATACCCGCTTGCAAGCCGGCGGCTTCGGCGGCCGTGTCAGGCCGCACGTCGGCGATGCGCGGTTGCTGGTTCGGCCGACCTTCGTCCAGTCGGAAACCGTACAGTTCACCTTGGGCCAGTTGGCGCTCGTAAACGGGACTGGTCGCCGGAAACCGCACTCCCAACCAAGGCGTGTCGCACAACCCGCCGTAGCAACAGCCGTTCAACAGGCAGCCGATCCGGCCAATCGCCAACCCCAATAGCAGACTGGGCGCGATCAGATCGGCGATCGGCAGCACCGGCAGTCTGTGGACGTACAAGTACGCGGTCCCGGCCAGCATGGCACCGATCAGCGAACCGTACACGACCAGTCCGCCCTCGGTGACGTTCAAAATCGCCCCGATCGTCTGCAGTGTGGTGGCACGCGGGAATTGATCCCAGTATTGAATGACAAAAAAGGCTCGGGCACCCACGATCCCGGCCACAAAGACCCAGAAGGCGAACGAGTAGATGATGTCAGGATTCAGGCCCACGCGAGCCGCCTGCCTGGCCGCTAGCACCACGCCTGCCACAACGGCGATCAACAGCATGACGCCGTAACCGCGGATCGGCAGGCCGCCGCCCGTGAAGTTCTTTTCGAGTAGCGGCAGCACCCAGGCGATGACCGCGCCGAATACCAGCAGCACGGGCAGATAGCTCAACGCCTCGCTTGCCGCGTTCTGACGAGGATGTCGCCAAAGCCAAGTCAACAGCGCCACGCTGCCGATCGCCCACGCGATCAACAGCCAACCGAAGCCAAACAACGTCAGTCCCATCCATTGATGGGGAATTAGAAACAGATCCCGCAACACGACTAGATCGGTGCCTCGTTAGGAAGACTCGAACACCACAGGCTGGCAGCCTGTGTTACGCAATTCACGGTCAAATTTCGATACGAAGGTTGTCGATCAGCCGCGTCTGGCCGACATGGGCTGCAATCAGCGCCACCACCGGTCCCTGAATCTCGGCGACCGGTTGCAGTGTAACGGGGTCCGCCAAGCCCGCATAGTCGATGCGGTCGACGCCCAGTTCGGTCAACCGGTCATGCATCGCTTGGGCGACGCGGGCACCATCCCGCTCGCCGGCGGCCACCAAATCCCGGGCCAGCGAGAGACTGCGCCACAGCGCCAACGCGCGGTTTCGTTGCTCGGCATCCAGGTAACGATTGCGCGAACTCATCGCCAACCCGTCGGCTTCGCGGACAATCGGACATACGCGGACGACGACCGGGACGTCCAGGTCTTCGACCATGCGCTGGATGACACGGGCCTGTTGATAGTCCTTTTGGCCGAAGTAGGCAACATCGGCTCCGGCCAGATGGAAGAGTTTCAGCACAATCGTGGTGACTCCGCGGAAATGTCCGGGGCGGCATTGGCCTTCCCAGGGGTTCGCAATTTCCGGCGGGTCGACGTACGTGGAGAAGCCCGAAGGGTAAACGCTCTGCCGGTCCGGTGCAAAAACCACGTCGGTGCCGACGCTGTCGAGCAACTCCAAATCCTTGGCCATCGTGCGCGGGTATTTGTCGAAGTCCTCGTGCGGCCCAAACTGAGTTGGATTGACAAAAACCGTCGCGATGGTGAAGCCGCATTCATGGCGAGCGGCGCGAACCAGGCTCAAGTGGCCCTCGTGCAGTGCTCCCATGGTGGGTATCAGCCCAATGGTTTTCCCGGCGGACCGGGCCGCGGTGACTTCGCTTCGCAATTGCGCCGCAGTTTCGACGACGCGCACGTTCGTGCGTGGGACAGAGACGCGTGAATCTGGCATTCTGCAACGATCCCTTTCATTGCATGGCCTGCATGGCTGCGGTCAACTCGTGCAGCGCCCAATCAGGCTGGTTGGCGTCCAATTCTAGCAATGGTCCCCGATGGTAGCGAAGCAGGGCCTCGCGCCATGCGACGTCGCGTGGCTCGGTCCGCAGCCAGACCAACAATTTTGGATTGACGATCTGCGGCTGTGCCTGTTGCCAGAGCTGTTCGAGACGTTCGTCCGCATCGCCGGTTTGCGAAACAGCGGCGTGGACCAATGACTGACCGATCCAGAAATCGCTCACCGTCGGCTGTTCGGCAAGCCAGTTCTCTCGAGCCAGAATGGCAGCTCGCTGGCGAAGAATCGCCGCTTCTCGATCACCGAGCGTCACGATATCTTGATCGGCCGAATCGGCGGCCGGATCGTTGATCCAACGCGCGCCGGTGGACTGAGCCGTCTTCCGCGCCAGTTCGGTCTTGCCGCAACCGGGCAGACCAGTCAGGGCCGCGTAGTTGATCGCTCGGTTCAGGTGATCGAGCAGTTGCCGGACGGTCCAGCCGATCAGCGGATGCCGCAGATCGCCGGCGACTTCGGCTGCCGGTTCCAGCACGAATCGCCGAAAAGCCATGCGGGGATGCGGGATGGTCAACTGCGGGGATTGACGCACGATGTCGTCGAACAGCAGCAAGTCCAGATCCACCAGCCGCGCCGACCATCGCTCGCGCCGCTCGCGACCCAGCCGCGATTCGGTGGTGCGCAGACAAGCGTGCAATTCTTCCGGCGACAGCGAGGTTTCGACGCGAAAGGCCGCATTGACGAACGAACCTTGCCCTGCGGGGCCGCCGACTGGTTGGGTGACATACGGGCGGCTCTGGCTGGCGACCGTCAATCCTTGAAATCCGTTCAAGGCTTCGCGCGCCAACTGGAGAATCGCCGAGCCATCGCCCAGGTTGGAACCGAATGCAATCAGAGCGATGGCCATTCAATCGCTGCGCCGAGAAAAACACGGGGAGGGCATCCCTTCCACGACCGAAGTCGTCGGAGCGTCGAATCCGTCAGTCGCCGCTCCCCAATGCGCTTCGTCAAGTCCAGGCGTTTTGAACTGACGGACGAACATCGCGGCCAGTGCGCACACCAACAGCGCACACTGTGATCCTCGAATCTGTTGTCTCCGAACCAGCGTGGTTCGTCTATTCAAGCACCGCTTCACCCAGGCGGTAGAAAGTCGCGAAGTTCCGTCAAGCTCAAACAGCCCGTATTGTCCAAAGCGTCGAACACTTGTCAAGCAAGGAACGCCCGGGATTTCAACATTTCGCGCGTTTTTTTTCCGCGCGATCTGACAGTTTTCCACGTGTCAATTGTGGCCTTTACATCATCGCGCGAAACTGCTGGAACAGGTAGCGACTGTCGTGCGGACCCGCGGATGCTTCGGGATGGTACTGGACACTGAACGCAGGCAGTTCGCGATGTCGCAAGCCGGCGACGGTGTCGTCGTTCAAGTTGCGATGCGTGATTTCCAATTCGTCGGGCAGCGATTCTTCTTCCACGGCGAAACCGTGATTCTGCGCGGTGATCTCGACGCGTCCTGTTTGCATGTTCAGCACCGGTTGATTGGCGCCGCGATGTCCGAATTTCAGCTTGAACGTCTTCGCTCCGCATGCCAAGCCGAACAACTGATGACCGAGACAAATGCCGAACAGAGGCTTCTTGCCCAACAGTCCTCGAATGGCCTCGATGGCGTAAGTCACCGGTTCGGGATCGCCCGGGCCGTTGGACAGGAACACGCCGTCCGGTTCGTGCGCGAGGATCTCGTCCGCCGACGCCGTGCCCGGCAGGATGGTGACGCGGCAACCGGCATCGCGCAGATGACGCGCGATGTTCCATTTCATGCCGTAGTCCAGCGCGACGACATGCACGAGTTCTTCGTGGCGCGGCGACACATGCTCGTCCTGCAAGTGCGCCCAGCGGCTCAGCGATTCGTCCCAGCAGCGCGATTCGGCCGGAATCACCTCGCGCACCAGATCGCGACCCACCAACCCGGGACTCGCTTGCG
This sequence comes from Pirellulaceae bacterium, assembly GCA_023382975.1. Lineage (GTDB taxonomy): Bacteria > Planctomycetota > Planctomycetia > Pirellulales > Pirellulaceae > SKKK01. The sequence continues at coordinate 128,768 of JAHDXO010000021.1, read as the reverse complement.
CTTTGGCGACCAGTCGGGCATCGTCCAAGTCGACCGTCGACAACACGCCCTTCATCGCGCCCAGAGTCCGGATGCGCCGCACCAGGGCCCGGGTGTCAATGCCCGCCAGTCCGACGATGCCGTGTTCGGCGAGATAGTCGCGCAATTGACCTTGAGCCCGGAAGTTGCTGGCGATGCGACTGTTCTCGCGGACGATGAAGCCCGCCAGATGCGGCTTGTGGCTTTCGACGTCCTCGGGATTGACGCCGTAGTTGCCGATCTCCGGGTAAGTCATGGTGACGATCTGGCCTCGGTAACTGGGGTCGGTCAGGATCTCCTGGTAACCGGTCATCGAGGTGTTGAAGACGACTTCTCCGTCGACTTCGCCGGCGGCACCAAAGGCGGTGCCCGTGTAGACGGTGCCGTCTTCGAGGGCCAGTTTGGCGATTTGATTCATGGACGAATAGCTCGCTGGTAAAGAGGAATCCTGTCGGTCGAGCAGGACCGGACGGATGTCCGAGTTAGGAGACAACGGTCAAATCCGACACCTTGCGCGGGGCGATTCAAGTTTGTGTATTCATTTTCCCGATAGCCACCGTATGGCTGTGGGTCTCCGGTCTTGCGGTAACCAACCTGCAGATCGGTCAGCCGTATCGGGAGGGCTCTTGTTGCGGCGAACAGGAGCCCTCTTTTTTTGCGCGCCCGCAGTCGTATTCGCGGGAATTTGGAACGGCATCCGTCAGGCCGGTCTCCGATCGAGCCGCCCTGCCGCCCGCGGCCGCACGGGGCTTTGGCGGGATTATAGCGGCGATGCGACTAGGCGAGTAGATGCCCCGCGACGCCAATCCACCTGGCATGGCGACGTTGCCGCTCGACCGGATGTCCGCTATAATCCGCGCCGCGACAAACGCTGGTGCCGTCTTCGGGCGGTGATCGCGCGGCTGATGCCGAAAACCACCAACCAACAGCCAGGAAAGGCGTTGCGGCCGCCGAAATGCGAATTGGAATGGGTCACGATACGCACCGCTTGGCCGATGGCGGTCCGCTGCGTCTGGGCGGGATCGATGTGCCCGGCGACCGGCACTTGGTGGGCGTCAGCGATGCCGACGTGTTGCTGCACGCGATCACGGATGCCCTGCTGGGCGCCGCTGCCTTGGGCGATATCGGCGATTGGTTTCCCGATACGGACCCGCAGAACCGAGGCCGCGACTCTGCGGAAATGCTGTCGGCTGCCTGCGACGCCTGTCGCCAAGCCGGCTACCGGATTGCCAACCTGGACTGTATCGTCTTTGCCGAACGCCCGAAATTGGGACCTTACAAGCGGTTGATCGCCGAACGGATTGCCTCGATCCTGAATGTTTCACCCGAACGGGTAGGAGTTAAGGCCAAGACAGGCGAGGGCCTGGGCGAGGTCGGACGCGGCGAAGCGATGATGGCCCAGTGTGTCGTGCTGTTGGAAGAGAACAACGCAGCGATTTAGAACCCAGAATCGGAATGGATCAAGTCATGTTGTCAGCCGCAAACGCCGAAATTCCAACGCCGGTCCAGCCCGTCCCGGACACGATCCGGGTCTACAACACGTTGACCAAGACGAAGCAGGTGCTCGAGCCGGTCGCTCCAGGCCGAATCGGGATCTATCTGTGCGGCCCGACCGTCTACGACAAAGCCCACATCGGCCACATGGTCGGACCGGTGATCTTCGATGCGATCAAACGCTACTTGGTCTACTGCGGCTACGACGTGACCTGGGTCGTGAACATCACGGATGTAGACGACAAGCTGATTAACAAGGCGCGGCAGCGAGGCATCTCGATGGCGCAGGTCGCCGAAGAAAACACGGCCGACTATTTGGCCAACCTGCGGGGACTGGGAGTCGATCAGATCGATCACATGCCCAAGGCGACCGAGAACATCGAGGAAATCATCCGTTTCATTCAAGATTTGATCGACCGCGGGTTCGCGTACCAGTCGGGTGGCGACGTGTTTTTTGACGTGGCCAAAGACACGGACTACGGCAAGCTCAGCAACCGCTCGGCCGACAGTCAGCAGGGTGAGGGCGGCGAGGCGGCGGCCAAGAAGCGTTCGCCCGGCGATTTCGCGCTGTGGAAAGCGGCCAAACCGGACGAGCCGGCTTGGGAAAGTCCCTGGGGCGCCGGACGGCCGGGTTGGCACATCGAGTGTTCGGCGATGAGCCGCCGGATTCTGGGCGAAACGTTCGACATCCACGGCGGCGGTTTGGATCTGGTCTTTCCCCACCACGAAAACGAGATTGCCCAAAGCGAATGCTGCCACGGCCGGCCGATGGTCAAGTACTGGATGCACAACGGCCTGATGCGTGCCTCCGCGGGCGGAAAAGTCGGCGGGCGCGGCGAACGCGAGGGAGACGAGGCGACGGTCGACACGAAGATCAGCCGCTCGAAAGGCGCCGGCGGACTGGCCGACTTGATCGCCCAGCAGGGCGGTCAAACGCTGCGGTTTTTTCTGCTGCGGACCCACTACCGCAGCACGATCGTCTACGGGCCGGAAGGGCTCGACGAGACGAAGACCGCACTGGAATCGTTCGCCCGCTTTTTCGAACGCTATCAGCGGATCACCAGCGAGAGTTTTTACTCGCTGCCGCCGATCCAGCGCCGTCGCGACGGCGAACTGGACCCGGGCGACGATCCGCTGCTCAGCGAAGTCGCTCAGCGGCGAACCGCCTACCTGACCAAGATGGACGACGATTTCAACACCGGGGCGGCGATCAGCGAGTTGTTCGAACTGCTGCGCGTCTTGAACAAGTTCGTCGACCAGCAAGACCTGGAGAACCCGGCGGCTCGCGACGCCGGCCGGATGGCGTCGCTGCGCCGCGGCGTCGCGACGCTCCGCGAGTTGACGGCGCTACTGGGACTGTTCCGCGAAGCGCCGCAGCAAGCTGCCGAAACGCAGGACCGGTTGGTCGGTCCCTTGATGGAACTGCTGATCCAGTTGCGTGCAGAAGCCCGCCAGCGAAAAGACTTCGCCTTGGCAGACCAAATCCGCGACCGGATCGGCGCGCTCGGCATCACGCTGGAAGACCGCAAGGACGGAACCCTCTGGCGATTGTCGTAAGGATTGCTCGAGAAAAAAGTGTCAGGAGTCATTTGTGCGAAGCACCCGGAGGGCCGGTTCCCGGCAAATGACTCCTGACACTTTTTTCTCGCCCGTTGCTAAGTCGGGTGGGCCACGGCGCTACCAATGACCCAAGTCGAGTCGATCAACGTGCATGGTTCCGCAGCGGCTGTCGTCGTGCTGGGGATCGATCCCGGGTTGAACACCACGGGCTACGGAGTTCTCGAAGTCGCCAACCAGCAGATCCGTATCGTCGAGGCCGGTGTGGTGCGCAGCAGGCCGAAGGACACCCTGGGCCAGCGGTTGGCCGAGATCCATCGGGGCGTCACCGACGTGCTGAACACGTTCCGTCCGACCGCGATGGCTCTGGAGAACTTGTACAGTCACTACGAACGTCCACAGACAGCCATTCTGATGGGACACGCCCGCGGCGTGATCTGTTTGGCGGCAGCCCAATGCCAGATCCCCGTCGCGAACTACGCCGCGACCCAAGTCAAGAAGACCTTGACCGGCAGCGGCCGTGCGCCGAAATCGCAGGTCCAGTGGGCCATCTGCCGCGAATTCGGTCTGACAGCCGTTCCCGAACCGCCCGACGTGGCCGACGCCTTGGCGATCGCCTTGTGCCACGTGCATTTCAGCCGTACGCTGGCTCTGGCGGCACCGTCCGATTCCCGCGAACCACTTTCCTAGCAAGGAACCCCGACGCGTGATTACCAAGATCACTGGCAACTTGGTCCGAGTGGACGACGACCAAGCGGTACTTCAGATCGACGCCTTCGAGTACCAAGTGCTGATCCCCGAGTTCGCCCGCCGTCAACTGCAGCCGCATTTGGGTGAGCCGGTCAGTCTGCACACGATCTACTATTTGGACGGCAATCCGGCGCATGGCCGGCTCACGCCCCGCATGGTCGGTTTCTTGAAGGAAGTCGAACGGGAATTCTTCGAACTTTTCTGCTCGGTGGACGGCGTGGGCGTGCGCAAGGCGCTGCGGGCCATGGTCCGTCCCGTCCAGGACGTGGCGGACTTGATCGAGCAGCAAGATTCCAAAGGTCTGTCGGCCCTGCCCGGCATCGGGCCGGCGATGGCCGAACGGATTATCGCCAAGCTGCGGCGCAAGATGCCCAAGTTCGCCCTGCTGGTGGGCCGCGACGAGAAGTACGAAGCCGAAGTGGAAATGAACGTGGTCGACGAAACCTTCCAAGTCCTGACCAGTCTGGGCCACTCCGAATCCGACGCCCGCCGGCTGCTCGACACCGCGCTGGCCACCAAACGAAAATTCAAGGACGTGGAATCGCTGCTGCAAGCCGTCTATGATCAACGCAATCAATAGGCCGGAAGTGAGTGGAATGCCGTATCTTGGGTTGGAGGTGTGCTCGTGAATACAAGACCGGGTGAAGCCGAACGTGCCGATGAATTGAACGATCCGTCGACCGAGGCAGAAGTGGTCGAGGAGGTTCAAGTCGATCCGCTGGAAACGTTGCGGGCGGAGTTGGCCCAGTTGGATGCGCGCGGGGCGGCTGGGGCGAGTTGGTTCTTCTGGATCGCGGCCTTGTCGCTGGTCAACTCGGTGATTCTGCTCAGCGGTGGCGACCGCCATTTCGTGGTCGGCCTGGGCGTGACGATGATCGCGGACGTTGTTGCGAAGGCGATTGCCGAGGAGAATCCGGACATCGCGGGCACGGCCAAAGGGATTGCCTTCGCGTTCGATTTGCTGGTCGCGGCGGTCGTCTGCGGGTTCGGCTGGCTCTCCCGACGCGGAATCCTGCCCGTGTTTGCGCTGGGGATGTTCCTCTATCTGCTGGACGGTTTGATCTACGTTCTGGTGGGCGAGTGGATGAGCGTCGGGTTCCATGCGTTCGTCTTGTTCAGCATGTGGAGCGGCTTTACCGCCTACCGGCAGATGAAGGCGATCAAACTGGATCTTCAACGACAATTGGCGGCGGGAGCCAACCCGGGCGTTTGAATCGCGACCTGGGATTCAACGGAGGCGATGCACCATGCGTACACGCGTGAATACGATACTGGGACGATTGGCAGCGGTCAGTGCCTTGTCGATCCTGGCGGTGACTGCGACAGCCGCGCGGGCCGACTTGCCGCGCGAGACGGTCTCGGTGGTCGAGGACGATTTCGAGCAGGGCACGTTCGATGCGGCTTGGGATGCGACAGCGGGCGAACAAGTGCGAGTGATCCTGCGCCCCGGGGAAGGCGCGGGACGATCGAACGGATACGCGCGCGTCGAGGGCGTCGCTCCCGGCCAGGGCGGTCTGGGCGCATCCTTTGCCCACTTGTTTCGTGACTCGTTCGCCACGGACTTCTCGATCTCGCTGGATCTTCGCACGTCGGAGACGGACAAACGTCGATTCGGGCTGATCGTCGTGGCGACCTCCGCCGCCCCGGTGGCCGGACAGGCCACGATCAACCTGCGTTACGAGGCCGGTGGCTGGAGCGTCTTCACGGATCGCTGGAACTCGCTGGCCGAACTCGGCAGCGTCGCTCCGGATACCTGGAACCGGCTCGTGCTGCGCGGCAACGACTGGGGCTCGGGGACCGAATCCACGGCCAGCTACGATCTGGAAGTGACGGACCACGAGGGGACAGTGCGGCGAATGTCCGGGTTGCGGTTCTTCCAAGGCGATTCCGCGGCCGCGGATCGGCACGGAGCCCGGTCGTTTTCCCTGAACGACGCCTACGGCGACAATCCTGGCTTCGACGTGGACAACGTCGTGGTCGCGGCCACGGGGCGAGTCGGCCGGATGGTTCCGAAAGATCCCGTCGCGTTCAGCGGCATCTATCCGCATCTGGCGGTGTCCAACGGCACGAACAGCGAAAGCGGCATCGGCGCCGTGATGGATTGGGCGGGGAAGCTTTGGTACATGACTTATCCGGCGCATCTGACCACCGGCAGCCCCGACAAGCTCTTCAGCATCGACACCGCTTTGGCCCAGCACATCCACCCGCGCTACCCCGGCAGCACCAACGCGAACCGCTATCTGGACGCGGCGCGCCAGCGGATGTTCATCGGCTCGGCCATCGTCGATTCCCAAGGCGCGGTTCGCGTCTTGCCGGTGGCTCGCGAGGGCGATCTCCGCGGGCGGTTGACTGGCACCGGGCCGCATCTGTCGGGCGCCAACAAGGTCTACTACATGACGATGGAGGAGGGGTTCTACGAGGTCGATCTGGCCGATCCGGCGGCTCCGGTCATCACGACGCTGCGCGCGGACGGCAACCACGGAGGCAGCCGCAATCTGCCCGGCGCCCACGGCAAGGGGTTCTACGTGGCGCAGGGCCGCGTCTTCTTCTCGAACAACGGCGTCGGGGGCGGGTTGGTCGAATGGGACGGGCAAGGCGACCCGGCCGATGCCGAAGCGTGGACGGTCGTTGACCAAAACAAGTACAACGAGATCACCACGCGGCGGGGAGTCGCCGGCAACGATCCTCGCGCCGCGGATCCCGTGTGGGCCTTGGGGTGGGATCACCGCTCGGTGTTGCTGAACGTTCGCGACGCAGCGACCGGCCGATGGACGCGGTTCCGCTTGCCCAAGGGCAGCTATACCCACGATCACGAACCGGGACACTACGTGGAATGGCCGCGGATCCGCGACGTCGGACTGGGCGGCGACGAAGTAGCGATGAACGAGCACGGGTTGCTGTTCCGTTTTCCCGCGGGATTCAGCGCAGCCGACACGGCCGGAATCGTCCCGGTCGCCACGTTCCACAAGATGATCGTCGATTACGTCGAGTGGGACGGCCGGATCGTCATGGGGTGCAACGATGCGACTCCGTTCGCCAACCCACTGTGCGTCCGAAGCAATTCGAATCTGGTGTTCGTCGAGAAGGCGGAGTTCGACCAGTACGGTGGCCGGCCGTTCGGTTTCGGCGGTCCTTGGGTGCGGGACGCCGTCCAGGGCGGCCAGCCCTCGGAACCGTTCCTGGTGAACGGATTCGCTCATCGGACAATTCACTTGGCGCACACCGAGGCGGATCCCGTTCGTTTCACGATCGAGATCGACGCCACCGGCACCGGCCGCTGGGAAGAGTACGCGGTGGTGGCCGTGGATGCTTCGGGCTACGGGTATGCGGAGTTGCCCACCGATTTGCCGGCCGTGTGGCTTCGCGTGAAGACCGATCGCGACACGGCGTCGGCCACCGCCTATCTGCACCTGAGCAACCCGCAACGACCGGTGGATCTGTCTCTGACCGATTCGCTGACCAAAATCGACGGTCCGCGTCGCCAGTCGCGCGGCCTGCTGCTGACCGAGGACTCGCCGACATTTCCTCTGCAGTTCGCGGCCGAGACCATCGACCAGGACGGCCAGGTTGCCGGGCGGGCCTTCTATCGCGCACAACTCGATGACGATTTGAAACTGGAACTCGTGGTGGTTGATGAGCCTGAGGTGGAAGCGGAAGCGAGAGAGCGGGCAGCGACTGGGCAAGATTTCGGCGTCGACGATGCGTCGGTCTACATCGACCGTGGCGGCGTCCGCTATCGATTGCCCCGCGGCAACGCGGCTTTCGATTCGCCCACGACGTCCGGCTGGCGGCGGGGGATCCGCGAAGTCGTCACGGAGCGCGCCGTCATGAACATTCACGGCACGTTCTACGAATTGCCGCGCGACAGCTCCGGCGGCATGCGCCGCATCCGGCCCATTACGACGCACGATTTGGACATCTTCGATTTCGCTTCCTGGCGGGGCATGTTGGTGCTCTCGGGCAATCTGACCGGCGCCGAGGTGGGTGGCCACTATGTCGCGGCAGCCGATGGCCGGGTCGGACTTTGGTTCGGCAACGTCGACGACCTCTGGCGGTTCGGCCCGCCGCGCGGCCGAGGCGGACCGTGGCTGAAAACGCCGGTCCAGGCCGGCAGGCCGTCCGATCCGTATCTGATGATCGGCTACGACCTCAAGCGGTTGACACTCGCCCACGGGGCGGACGCTGATGTTGGCTTCCGCATCGAGGTCGATGTGCTCGGCGACAACCACTGGCACGAATTCAAGCGGCTGAGCGTGGCGGCCGGAGAAACCGTCCGTTACGACTTTCCGCCGGGCTACTCGGCCCACTGGGTGCGATTGATCGCGGACCGGGACGTGGTGGCGTCGGCTCAGTTCGACTACACCGCAGAGGGTTCAATGCCCTGAATCTGCGGTTCGCTTCTCCCGATCCCGTCTGCAAAACGCGGGGACAAAAAAAGACGCTCCAGCCCAAGCGGGTCGGAGCGTCGCACTTTTCCGGTCAAAGGATCAAACGGCGGCAGATCTGCACCACCGCTGCTCGGCCGGTCGGCGCGCCGAATCCGTCGCGTCGCCCGGGATGTCCCTTGCCGACACTATTCCGCGGTCTTGCAGCAGGTGCAGCCGGGGCACTTGCAGTCGGGACCGCAGGCACATTCCTTCCCGCACGGGCACTTGCAAGCTGCCGCCGCAACCGCTTTGCAGCAACCGGCCGCCGCCTTGCAGCAGGTGCAACCGGCGCACTTGCATGCCGGATTGCAGGCACATTCGGTGCCGCAGGCGCACTTCTCGCCGGCTGCGACAGCCATCTTGCAGCACTTGCCCGCGACCTTGCAGCAGGTGCAACCCGCGCACTGGCACTTCGCCGCGCAGGTGCATTCGGCTCCCGCCGGGCACTTGCAGGCCACAGCGGCCGGCGTCTTGCAGCAGGTGCAGCCGGGGCACTTGCACTCGGGACCACAAGCACAGTCTTTGCCGCACGGACACTTGCAGGCTGTTGCCGCAGCCGCCTTGCAGCAGGTGACCGCGACTTTGCAGCAGGTGCAGCCGGGGCACTTGCACTCGGGTCCACAGGCACACTCTTTGCCGCACGGGCACTTGCAGGCCGGCTTGGCAACCACCTGGCAACAACTGCACTTGCAGGCGACGGCCGCGCATGGACCCGCAGCGGGACAAGCGGCCGCTTGCGTCTCCTGCGGAGCGGGATTCGCAACGAACGAAACAAGAAGCAAATAAGCAAACATGAGTTTCTCCTACTGAGATTCATTTAGATTCAATACAACCGCAATTCAAGAAAGCCGCCGAGAGCGGCCGCGGTCGAGGTCTAAATGATCCAAACACACAGTAGGCTCTGCAGTCGCAGACGAGGCACGATGGGTACGTGCGACGCGGCGCTGAGTTGCCGCCCGGAGATGATGGGCGAGATGTCCGTCACGGCGTCGCAATGCGCCGTCCAGACCGAATCCGGTTCGACTTGAAGCCTGGGCGATGAGGGCAAAGCCGCAGCTCGATCCGTGGCTTTCTCCCAGCAGGGACACGGCGAATCGCCCGATCTTTCGCCGTCTTTTCCAGCAATTCCATTCTTCGGGCTGCTGCAGCATCCGGACTCTCTGGACTCGGTCGCCCGACTGCAACAAGCAGCCGTCGGCGCCGACGCCAATGCACTGCAACAGCAAGTCCGCCCGGGGAGGATGCATCCGCAAGCCAGAATCACGCTAGCGATGCCCGGCAACTGGAGAACCAGCGCCAGACAACACGTCAGCACGATCGGGATTCGCGGAGAGACCAAACGCATCGAGACAAACTCCGTCAGACGCAAGGAAGCATATCTGTGAGCTTTTATAAGACTAGCATCCTCGCTTGTTCGCTGCCACCCTGATTGTTAGGGGGAGGGGTAAGGTGCCGACCTTGGGCAAGCGCGCAATCCCGCTGGTTGCTGATCACTCTTGCAGTCGGCTACAATCTTTCACGGCGGTGGAGGGACGGGCGGGTTTGGGCCCCCGATGTTGCGCCCCTCGGCTGGGCGAGGGTTTTGTTTGACAACTTGCTTACGCGACAAGGAGAAATCGCATGAATCGCTTCATGCCTGCGTTGGTGTTGATCTTGGTCGGCATCGTCTGCCCGAATCTTCTGGCAGACCAACGGCCGAACATTCTCTGGTTGACCAGCGAAGATCACGGGCCGGAGATGGGCTGTTACGGCGACCAGCTCGCTCGCACGCCCAACGTGGATGCGTTGGCCGCGAAAGGCATGTTGTTCACGCGGGCTTGGTCGTGTGCTCCGGTTTGCGCGCCGGCTCGCACCGCCATCATCTCGGGCTTGTACCCGTCCAGTAGCGGCGGGCTGCACATGCGTTCGATGGTGCCGTTGCCCGAGACGATCAAGTTGTACCCGGAGTTCCTCCGGGAAGCGGGATATTACTGTACGAACAACAGCAAAGAGGACTACAACTGCCGCAAGCCGGCGAAGCTGTGGGACGACTCGTCCGGCAAGGCCCACTGGCGCAACCGCGATGAAGGTCAGCCGTTCTTCGCCGTCTTCAATTCGACCAAGAGCCACGAAAGCCAGATCCGCACTCGGCCGCACCAGGCAGTTACCGATCCTGCCAAGGTTCGTGTCCCGGCCTATCATCCCGACACGCCGGAAGTGCGCCAGGACTGGGCGCAGTACTACGACAAAGTGAGCGAAGCGGATGCCGACGCCGGCCGACACTTGCAGGAACTGGAACAGGCCGGACTGGCGGACGACACGATCGTGTTCTACTACGGCGACCACGGCAGCGGCATGCCGCGCAGCAAGCGGTGGCCGTCGAACTCGGGTCTGCACGTGCCGATGGTGGTCTATTTTCCGGAGAAGTGGCGGCATCTGGCGCCGGAGGAATATCGGCCCGGCGGTCGATCTGATCGCATGGTGAACTTCGTCGATTTGGCGCCCACGGTGTTGAGTCTGGCCAACATCAAGCCGCCGGCTTGGATCCAGGGACACGCGTTCGCCGGGCCTCATCAAGCCAAGCCGCCGGAATTCCTGTTCGGCGAGCGGGGCCGTATGGATGAGCGGTACGATTTGGTGCGCAGCGTGACCGATGGCCGCTACGTCTATCTGCGCAACTATTTCCCGCACGTCTCCCAGGCGCAGCGAGTCACTTACCAGTTCCAAACGCCGACCACGCGATTGTGGTGGGAGCGGTTCGAGCAGGGCTTGACGAACGATGCGCAATCGATTTTCTGGCGAGTGCCGAAGGCTCCCGAGGAACTGTACGATCTGCAGAGCGACCCGGACGAAGTCCGCAATCTGGCCGACTCGCCGGAGCACCAGGCCGTCCTGGAACGGTTGCGGCGGGCGCAGCGCGAGCACGCGGCAGCGACCCGCGATGTGTGCTTCCTGCCCGAAGGCGAAATCCATACCAGATCCGAGGGCAGCGCCCCCTACGCGATCGCACGGGACGATGCCCGCTATCCCTTCGAGCGGATCATCGCCGCGGCCGAGCTCGCGTCGAATCTGGACGCCGGTGCGCTGCCGGAACTGAAGCAGCGGCTGACCGACAGCGACAGCGCCGTGCGCTACTGGGCCGCCTTGGGCCACTTGATGCGGGGCCGCGAAGCCGTGTCCGGCAACGAAGCCGGATTGAAAGCGGCGCTGGGCGACAGCTCGCCCTACGTGCGCATCGTCGCGGCTCATGCCTTGGTCCAGTTCGGCGCCGCGTCGCATCATGCGTCCGCGCTGGAGACGCTCGCCGAGTTGGCTCCGCCGCAGACCAACGGCGTGCTGGTCTCGATGTTTGCCCTGGGGGTGATCGAAGCGCTCGGAGACCGCGCCGAATCGCTGCGGCCCCTGGTGCGGGAGATGAAACCGCAAGGCCCGTCGCCCGACGGCCGCTTCAACTCGTATGTCCCGCGCCTGATCCAGAGCATCTCGGGCGGTTGACCCTCACCGGTTGATCGTTCGAGGATTGGTCGATCCGTGCCAATTGTTCGCAGGGCGGCCCCTCCCAGCCGTCCATTCGTCCCGAATGAACAGGAGAATTCGAATGACACGTAGAATGTTCTGCTTGATCATGCTGGCGATGGTCGGCTTGTCGTTGTTCGGAGGCAGCGCCTCGATGCGGGCCGCGGACCGCCCCAACTTGATCTGGATCATGGCCGACGATTTGGGCTACGGAGAACTGGGTTGCTATGGGCAGCAAGTGATTCGCACGCCGCGACTGGACCGCATGGCCCGCGAGGGTTTGCGGTTCACCCAGTTCTACGCGGGAGCCACCGTGTGTGCCCCGTCGCGCAGCGTTCTGATGACCGGCCAGCATCACGGGCAAACCCGGGTGCGAGGCAACGCCGGCCGCGCGAATCCCATCGCCCAGGCCCTGCGGCCCGACGATGTCACCGTGGCCAAGGCATTGCAGCAAGCCGGTTACGCGACGGCCTTGATCGGCAAGTGGGGATTGGGCGACGTCGGACCGGCCGGAACCGGTTTGCCGCGCAAGCAGGGATTCGACTACTTCTTCGGCTTCCTGAACCAACACCGCGCTCACAATCATTTCACCGAATACCTGTGGCGGAACGAGGAGCAGGTTCCGCTGCCCAACAAACTGGTTCCGGTCGGCGAGTTCGGCGGCGGCTACTGCGAAGACGGCATTCTGTTCGCCGACGACCTGTTTGCCGATCAGGCGCTATCGTTCGTCTCCAACCACCAAGACCGTCCGTTCTTCTTGTACTGGAGCATGATCACCCCGCACGCCAACAACGAGCGGAACCGGGCGCTGAAGGACGGGGCTCACGTCCCGGACTACGGGCCGTATGCCCGCGAGGACTGGCCTCCCCAGGACAAAGGCCAGGCGGCGATGATCACGCGTTTGGACAGCTACGTCGGCCGCATGCTGGACCATCTGGAACTGCTTGGCTTGGCCGAGAACACACTGGTCATCTTCACCAGCGACAACGGGCCGCACAACGAAAGCAGCCACAATCTGGACCGCTTCCAGCCGTCCGGGCCGCTGACGGGCATCAAACGCAGTCTGACCGACGGCGGAATCCGAGTTCCCGGCATCGCCTGGTGGCCCGGGCGGATTCAGCCCGGCACGCAGTCGAACCACGCGGCCTATTTCGGCGACTGGTTCGCCACTGCGGCCGAACTGGCCGGAATCGAGACGCCCGCGGGGCTGGATTCGCTCAGCTTCGTGCCGACGCTGTTGGGCAAGACCGATCAGCAACCGGCGCACGAGTTCCTGTACTGGGAGTTTCACGAAGGCGGCTTCAAGCAGGCAGCCCTGTACCAAGGGCGCTGGAAAGGCCACCGCGCCGGCGGCCCTGACGAACCGATCCAGTTGTACGATCTGAGCGTGGACATCGCCGAGAAGAACGATGTCGCAGCCCAACATCCCGAGATCGCCGCGACCATTTCGGACTATCTGAAATCCGCCCGCACCCCGTCACCCGACTGGGAACCCGTGTGGCGGAAGGCAAGATAGCGCTTCGTCCGATTGAGGACTTCGCATCGCTCAACCGCAAACGGCTGTGTGGTTGATCCGTACCTGCCGTCGCCAGACGGCGGGGCGTTCGGACTCTGCCTGTGTCTTCGTTGAGCCTATCTCGACGGTCGCGAGAGCGAACCGGTCGTACACGTCGACTCGTAACTCAATTTCTTGCTCATCGCTGCTTCGCCCAACTATATTGGAACTGCGGGCTTTACAAACACGTTACAACTTCGCGTTCGGCGCTGGAAAACAATAGGGTAGACTGCTTCGTCTTAGATTTGCGGCTGCCGGTTCCACCTGTCTCGCAGCAGATTCCATGCGGCTTCCGGGGGGCGAGACGGATTTCTCGCGAATTCCGCTACGAGAACGGGTATTGCTTTGGCTTCGGAAGGAAGGGGATGAGACCATGGTTCATGCACGATGGCTGATGGGTTTGGCTTCGCTGTTTCTGTTCGCTGTCGCCACCGCTGCGGATCCGCCGGCCGAACCGTCGACGCAACCGGCGGTCGCCGAGCCGGACCCGCAACCGGCCGCCGCCGAGGCGAACCCGCAGCCGCCGGCTGACACGGACAAGGATTCGCTTCGCGAGCAGACGATCTACGTTCCCTACTCGAAACTGCGCCAGGTGTTCGAGCAGGAAGGTCGCGGAGTGTTCGTGCCCTACGAGCAATTCCAGAAATTGTGGAAGCAGGCTCAGGAAGCGTTGCGGGCCGAACCGGACCAACCGCCACCCGTCGCCGCGTTGATCACCGAGATCGAAAGCGAAGCGACCGTCGGCGAACAGGTGGTCAACGTGACGGCGAAACTGCAATTGGAACTGCTCCGCGAAGGCTGGCACGAGATCCCGTTGCGTCTGGCCGATGCTTCGATCCAGTCGGCTCGGCTGGGCGACCAACCCGCGCGCTTGCTGGTCCAGTCCTCCGGCTACTCGCTGCTGGTTCGCAAACAGGGTGACGAACCGGAAACTCGTGAGCTGACGTTGCAATATTCCAAAGCGTTCACCAAGACGCCGGGCCAGAATCACTTGGGCTTGCAGGCTCCTCAAGCGCCGGTCAACCAGTGGCGCATCCGTATTCCTCAGCCGGGCATCAAAGTCAACGTGCAGCCGTTGGTCGCCGCCACCGAACCGCCGCCCCCAGCCGCGAGCGAGCCGCCTGCCGCCGAAACGGTATTGATGGCCTTTGTCGGAGCCGCCGAGACGTTGCGGATCGATTGGACGCCCAAGGCCGAGGGAGCCACTGGCCTGGAAGCCCTGGCCATGGTCCAGACGCAACAGCAGGTGACGGTCGACGAGGGCGTGGTGCGGACCCGGACCCAATTGACGTACAAGATCAGCCGTGCGGAACTGGCCCAACTGTCGATCGAGACGCCGGCCGACCATCGCGTGCTGAACGTCTTCGACCCGAACGTCCGGGAATGGACCGTGGAAACGGTCGAGAACCGCAACCGCATCCGCGTCCAGTTGTACGAACCGGCGCGGGACACTCAGCAGGTGACCGTCGAACTGGAGAAGTTCAGCGACGATCTGATTCGCGAAGGAGTGCAGGTGCCGATGGTCCAGGCGCTGAACGTCGGCCGCCAGCAAGGCATTGTGGTCGTGACCATCTCGGAAGCCTTGCGGGCCGAGGTGACCGGCCGCACCGGCCTGCTGCAATTGGACGCATCCGAACTGCCAGCGGCGTTGGCCGGGGCAAAGCACGATTTCTCGTACCGCTACGCCTCGCTGCCGTTCGATCTGTCCCTGGCCGTCGAGAAGGTCCAGCCGGAGATCCGCACGCGGGAACTGGTCGAAGCGTATTTGGAACCCGAGCAATTGACACTGAATCTGCTGGCCTTTTACGACATTGCTCGTGCCGGTGTGTTCCAGTTGGAATTGAACGTGCCCGCGGATTTCGAGGTGCGCCGAGTCGAAGGGTATACCGCGGGCGACATCCGTCCCGTGGCGGTCGACACGCATCATCGGCCGGCCGATGACAAGACGCGGCTGGTCGTCAATCTGTCCAGCAAGGCGTTGGGCCGCGTTGGATTGTTCGTCGAATTGCAGCGGCGTCTGGAGGATCCGAATCTGCTGAGCCCCACCGGACAGGTTTCAAGCATCCCGGTGCCGGTGCCGCGTGTCGCGCCGGAGGGAATCGAGCAATCGACGGGCCGGATGATCGTCTACGCGCCGGAGAGTCTGCGGGTGAACCCCGACCGCCAGCAGGGCGTGCAGACGATCTCGGTTGCCGAGGCGCTGGAAGGTCTGGAGTCAGCGCGCCGCGGTCGATTCGCCGGAACGCGCGAGGTGCTGGCATACGCCTACACGGCCGAGCCGGTCGATCTGTCGCTGAACGTCGAACGCCGCAAACCGTACGTCACCTGCCGGCAACTGCTGGCGGCCAAAGTCGAATCGGGAGTGATCAAGTACACCGCGACGCTGTTCTACGAAGTCCAGTACAGCGGAGTCCGTTCGCTGCGACTGGACGTGCCGGCCGAACGGGCCGACCAGATTCGCAACCAGACGGCCAACGTGGCCCGCGAGACGCGGATCGTGCCGCAGCCCGACGACGTGGCCGAGGGCTACGTGGCTTGGAACTTGGTTGGTGAAACGGAGTTTCTCGGCACCGTGACGCTACGTTTCGCCTGGGACCACAAGATCGGCGATCTGGAGGTGCAGCGCTCGGTCTCCGAGACGGTGCCGCGGCTCGTGCCGCAGGGCGTCGATCTCGCTTCGGGCCAAATCGTGTTGGCCAAGGCGGAAACGCTGGATGTCCGGCCGGCGGGCGATCCGAAGGGCCTGCAGCCGATCGATCCCACCCTGGATCTGATGCCCGGCGCCCCGGTCGAAGACGCCGCCCGAGCGTTCGAATTCCAGGACGATGCCCGCGGCAGTTGGGAATTGGTGGTGGATATCACCCGCTACGAATTGGTCGAGGTGAAACGCACGAGCATCGAACGGGCCGTGGTGCGAACCGAGGTCACCCGCGGCAACGAGATCTCGGTGCAAGCGTTGTACCGCGTCCGCAGCGCCCGGCAGCGACTGCCGCTCGAGTTGCCCGCTACGCCGAAATTCGACAGCGACCCGCTGCGCATCAACGGCCGCTCGGTCGCATTGGAGCAAGGCGATCAGGGCGAGTATTTCATCCCGCTGACGGGCCAGAACGCGGAAGAGCCGTTCCTGCTGGAGCTGCGCTATAGCGTGCCGGGAACGCGGGACCGCTTGGAACTGCCGCGGTTCACCAGTGCCGAGGCTGATACGCAACCGGCCGTTCAGAAAGTCTATCTGTGTGCCTACCTGCCGCGCGAACTGAAGTTGCTCGGATCCCGCGGGCCGTGGACCGACGAGGTCGATTATCGCTGGTACGAGCCGCAGCCGATGGCCAAGCAATCGGATCGGCAGTTGGTCACCTGGGTAACCGAAGGCTTGAACGTGCCGGATCCGTTCAGCAATTTTGCCACCGATGGCCGGCTGTACCTGTTCTCGACCATCCAGCCCGCTCCCGACAGTTCGTTGCGGCTGGTCGCCATCCACCAGAATCTGCTCAGCGGCATCGTCTTCGCCCTCGTGCTGCTGGGCGGCGTGTTGCTAATCCGCCAGCCGCTGACGCAGAAGTCGGCCGCCGTGGCCTTGCTGGTCACCTTGCTGTTGCTGGCCGGTGTGTTCGTACCGCTGCTGGCCCGCCAGGTGCTCGACGGCGCTCTGCTGACCGCCATCCTGATCGTGGTGGTTCTGTGGTCGCTCTGGTATCTGGTCCGCCTGTCGCAGGCATCGAGCGCCTGGTGGACCCGGCGTCGCGCCGCATTGCCGGCCCCGGGGCCTGCACCTGCCGCCGCGGCCACCGGGGCGCCGCCGCCAGCACCTGCGGACAGCGCCAGCGGCACGGGCGAGGGCGCCGCAGCGTCTCAATCGCCGTTCGGCGACGCGTCCGGCTCGCAGCAGGAAGGAGGGAACCGCGATGCGTAGTTACCCCACAGCCCGTAGCCGAATTCGTGAGAATTCGGACGTCCCGCACCCGTTGGAGTTCACGCTTCAGCGTGCTGCACGCAAGGAAACCGTAGCGATGAGGCCGAACAGGGAAGACACGCTAAAGCGTGAACTCCAGCGAGGATTCCCGCTGCTGACCGCGTGGGCGCTGCTCGTGCTGCTGGCCCCGTCGGCCATCGGGCAGGCAGTGGCGCAGGCCCCGAAGAAGCCGGAGCTGGTCCGCGAGATCTTCGTTCCGTTCGACGATCTGAACGTGCTGCTCGAAGGCGACGTCCAGCGCGTGTTTCTGACGCGCGAGCAGTACGAGGAACTGCTCGCCCAAGCCAAGAAGACCGATCCCGAGAAGCCGGCTCCTCACGCGGCGCTGATCCTGTCCGCCGCCTACGAGGCGACGATCGAGGACCAACGCGCCCGCCTGCTGGGAATCCTGGATCTGGAAGTGTTGGCCGACGGGCTGCAGGCGGTGCCGCTGGAGTTGAGCGGCGTCGGGCTCCGCGCGGCCCGACTGGACGACCGCGAAGCGGCGATCGGGCGCAACGAGCAAGGACAAGCCGTGTTGTTTGTCGCGGGCCCGGGCCGTTTTCGCCTGACATTGGATCTGGTCACCCCGCTGGAGACGTCGGCGGCCCAGCAGTCGCTGGCCTTCCGCGTCCCGTCCGCCCCGGCCTCGCAATTGCGATTGACCGTCCCCGGAAACGTCGAGATCAAGAGCGGCGCTAGTGTAGTCCGTCGCGAGGTGGACGAGACGGCCGGCGTGACGCGGTTCGACCTATTGTTGCCGCGCGAGCCGGTGTCGCTGGTCATGTCGCTGAACAACCGGCTGCTGCGCCGCCAGCGGGTGATCGTGGCGCGCAGCGTGCTGGTCGACGAAGTGACCGCGGCCAGTGAGCGGCTGCACGCGGCCGTGTCGCTGGGCGTGCTGCACGGCGCGGTCGACCGGTTCCGCTTCGTGTTGCCCGATGGGTTTGAGCCGACCGAAGTGCTCAGCCCGCTGCTGTCGCGCTGGGAAGTCCATCAGGCCGAAGGGCGGCGCGAATTGGAAGTCGTGCTCCGCGAGCCGGCGACCGACACGGTGGTGCTGAATCTGTCGGCGACTCGCACGCCCGCCGTGCTGACCGATTGGACGATGCCGCGTTTGGAACCGCTGGACGTGGCGGGCCAGGTCGCGTTGGTGGGCTTGGTGGTCGATCAGCAACTGCAGGCCAAGTCGCTAACGCCGCAGGGGCTGATTCCCGTGGACCATGCGGTGCTCACCGCCGCCCTGCCGGACACGGTGTTCCGCGTCGAGCCCGGCACGCCCCGCGTGCGCACCCTGGCCGCGTTCTACGCGCCCGGCGAAGACTACTCGGTCCGGGCTCAGTTCGACCAGCCGAAGCCCCGGCTCGAAGCGACGACCAATCTGCTGCTGGTCATGGACGACACCGGGCACCGGGTACGGGGCGGATTCGTCCTCGCTCCCGAAGTCGAACGACTGTTCGAGCTGCGGTTCCAAGGCCCGCCGGGCTGGTTCGTCAGCGAAGTGACCGACGCGGACGGCAATGCGCTGCCCGTGGAACGGTACGAGGACGCGGGGGGCGCGCCATCGGTCCGAGTCCGCTTGAATCCCGGCGTCCTGCCCGGCGAGCCCCGCACCGTGCTGTTCCAAGCGGTCCACGTCCCGGCCGGCTGGCTGGGCGACTGGCAGGAGAACACGGTCGAGTTTCCGCGTTTCGTCATCCAAAACGCGGACCGCGATTTGGGCGCGATCGCCGTCCGCGCGGAAAGCGATCTGGGCGTGAGGCCCGACTTGTTGGAGAACCTGGTGCCGCTGGACGAGAACGAGAAGGCGAATTACGGCTTGGCCGGCATCGCCTCGGATCTCGCCTATCGGTACGACGGCCAACCGTACCGCACGACGCTGGCCGTCCGGCGGCAGACGCCGACCGTCACGGCCCGCAGCTACAGCTTCCTGCAATTGGCGCCCAGCGGACTGACCGCCCAGTATGAACTGGTGTACGACATCCGCGAGGCGCGCACGCGCCGGTTGTCGTTCGTGCTGCCCGCGGACACCCCCGCCTCGCTGTCGATCCAAAGTCTGGAAGGCGCTACGGTCAAGGAGTTCGGCAGCGAAACCACCGACTCGGGGCGCCGTTGGACCGCGCTGCTAGCCGAGCCGGCCGGCGGAGTTGTGCGACTGGCCGTCCGCTTCCAGCAGCCGCTGGCTAGCGAGGACCAGGCAGACTACCGTCTGCCGCTGCCGCTGATGGAAAACGTCGCTTACCAAACGGCCGTCGTGGCTGTCGAAGGCCATGCCGACTTGGATCTGGAACCGAAGACCGACGCCCGCCGTGTGGACGTGGGCGAGTTGGCGGCGGCGCAGTACCGGGCCGGCCGCCGGTTGCTGGGCGTGTACGAGTTCGCCGGCCCGCCCGGCGACGTGCGGATCGACATCCGCCGCCGCGACGGATACGGACTGCCTCCGGCCATCGTCCAGCGGGCCAAGCTGGAAACGCTGGTCGCGACCAGCGGAGCATGCACGACCGGCGCGCGGTATCTGCTGCGCACCAAGGCGCCGTTCCTGGAGATCCGCTTGCCCGACAAGCAGTCGCGGCTGTGGTCGGCGCTGGTCGACGGCCGGCCGATGACACCGCAGACCGACGGAGACAGCCTGCTGATCAGTCTGCCGGCGACGGGCCGCGACGCGGTTCGCGACCTGCAGATCGTCTACGAGACGCCCGTGGCACCGCTCTTCCTGTCCGGCAACGTCGAAACGGCCGCGCCGCGGCTGCTCTTGCGTTCCGACCGCGATGCGCCGCCGCGCGAGGTTCCCACGGCCGACATCGAGTGGCAGTTGTTTCTGCCCCCCGGCCATCGACTGGTGCGTTCGTTCGGCACCGTCGAGACGGAGGGCCTGCCGTCGCGTCCTTCGCCGGTCTGGACCGTCGCCGCGATTCTGTACGAGATCGGTGGCGGCGTGTCGCTCTTGATGCCAGCCGAACTTCGAATGCGGTCGTTTTCGACTTCGGAAGCAACGCCACCACCAGCGACGGCACTGTACCTGGCGGATGATATGGATTCCATACGGTTGGACGTTCAGAGCGGTGCAATGGGCGCAGTGACTGCTGAGGAATTCGACATGGAGGCGCTTGCCGCCAACGAATTTCGCCGCGAGGCGGCTGAAGCCTCGCAGCCGATGGCGGAGTCGGCACCGGTGGATCAGCCGCAAGCACCCCAGGCTGCACCGGCCCCCAGTCGTCCGGCAGGCCCGCCCACCGAAACGCCGCCGCCGGTGGTTTGGGAACCGAAACCGGAACCCGCCGCGGCCGCTCAACAGGCCAAGAGCAAGATGTGGGCGCTGGAAGGCGTCCGCAGTCTGCGCATCGATCTGCAGCCCGGCGACGACTCGGTGACGTTCCGCAGCCTCGGTTCGGATCCGCGGCTGGGCGCCACGCTGGTCAACCAACAGCAGATGAACTGCCTGGCATGGACCGTCGCCGGCCTGGTGCTGGCCCTCGGAATCGCCTTGACCCGCTCCACGGCGAGGCGGAAAGCCACGTTGATCGTCGTGGTGATCCTGGCAGCGCTGGCGCTGCCGCCGCTTACCGGATGGACGCAGGAGCTGGGCGACGTGTTCGACGCCGCCTTTTTTGCCGCTTGCCTGCTGGTGCCGTACTATCTGGCAGTCGCCTTGGTCCGCTGGGCATGCAATTGCTGCTGCCGATGCACGGCCGTGCCTCGCTCCGCCGCGACGGCGGCCGGGACGCTGCTGCTGTTGCTGCCGGGAACGCTCGTGAATCAGGCATGGGCCCAGAACCCGGCGCCGGCGTTCGATCCTCAGCCGTTGATCGATCTGTTGCTGCCGCCGCAGCCACTCCGGCTGCCCGACGACGCGGTGATCATCCCCTACGATCCGGCCCAGGGGGACGAAGGCTTGAAGAACGCCACCAAGGTGTTGGTGCCGTATGCGAAATACATCGAACTCTGGAACCGGGCCTATCCGGACAAGCGGCTCGATGCGAAGCCGCCGATCGTCCCGTACGCCCTGGCCGGCGCCGCCTATCAGGCCACGCTGGCCGGCGGCGAGTTCCTCGAATTGCAGGGACGGTTGGACATCGAGGTGTTTTCCGACCAACCGGTGCAAGTTCCGTTGGATCTGCGCGGCGCCGTGCTGTCCGGCGCACGCTTGGACGGGCAGCCCGCTCGGCTGCAGATCGTCGGGCCGGCGGCAGTGGCGCAGACCGCCAACGCCCCGGCGCAGATGGAACAGCAGGTTCAGCAACAAGCGCGCGTTGTGCCGGCGCAGCCTGATCCGCTGGTGCTGCTGCACGTTTCGGGCAAGGGCCTGAGGCGTTTGGATCTGACCGTGCGCATCAAACTCGAACGGCGCGGCGGTTGGCGAGTCGCGGCGGCTCGGGTTCCTGTTGCGCCGGCCGCCTCGTTGACGCTGGCGGTGCCGGCCGCACGCACCGAAGTTCGCTTGGTGGGCTTGGCCGATCGAGGTGAACACGAGACCGAAACCGACGGCGCGCAGATCGTCACGGCCCTGCCGATGACCGGCGATTTGAACCTGCAATGGCGTTCGAAGGTCGCCGAGGGGCAGGTCGACCGCAGCCTGACCGCGGAATCCGAGGCCGTGCTGGACGTCCAGGAGGACGGGTTGCGTCTGGCATGGCGCGTCAACCTGCTGTTTCCTCGCAGCCGTCGCGATACGTTCACGATTCTGCTGCCGGACGGCTATCTGGTCGAACGCGTCACCGGCGACAACGTGCGGGGTTGGGAATGGAACGCGGAGCAGACGCCCGCCCGTTTGGAAATCACGCTGTTGAAAGAAGCGATGGACAGTGAGACGGTGACGCTGCACCTGTCGCAGCGCGGTGCCGTCCGGGCTGACGCACCCACGCAACTGTCCGTGCCCGTGGTGGCCGTCGACGGAGCCATGCTGCACAAAGGGCGCATCACCATCCGCCGCAGTTCGCGAATCGATCTCCGCACCGACCAGACGCAAGGCGTGTCGCGCACGGACGTCGCCGCCGATCTGTCGGCGGTGCTCGGGGGCGGCGACGCGGCCGAGGAGAGTCCGCTGGGGCTGCTGGCCTACCAGGCGTATCAATTTGCCGCGACGCCGTTCGCGATGCAACTGACCGCGCTGCCGATTCCGGACGAGACGACCGCCGAGTTGCAAACACTACTGAGGATCGCAGAGCGCGAGACGGCTCTCGAAACGCGCGTGCTGCTGAACGTTCGCCGACGGCCGGTCCATCGCGTGCGGTTGGTCGTGCCGCAGGAGTTGAAGCTGGAACAAGTCGGACCCGGTCCGTTGGACTGGGCCGAGACGCAGGACAACGGGCGGCGTCTGTTGAACGTGTATCTGGAAGCAGGCCGCACGGAACCGTTTTCGCTGGTGCTGTCCGGCTCGCTCGGCCGTCGCCAGGCCGCCGATCCGGTGTCGGTTCCCAAGTTCGAAGTGCTGGATGTCGCCAGTCAGCAAGGCGATATCGTCGTGCAGATCGATCCGGCGTTCAACGTGCGGGCCACCGAGTTGAAGAACTGCGAATCGATCCTGCTCAGCCGCGTCTTCGGCTGGTTGCAGGCGGCTCAGCGACCGTTGGCTCGCCTGGCGCTGCGGCACTCCAACCCCGACTACGATGCCCGGCTGGAGATCACGCCGCGGCAACCGCGGGTCAGCGGGTTCACGGTCACCAACGTCAAAGTCACCAATATCGCGGTCGAGGAAACGATCGTGGTCGATCTGACGATTCAGGACGCCGGCATCCGCGAGGTGTCGTTTCTGGTGCCTGCCGCAATGGGGCAACCTCGCATCCGCGCGCCTCTGCTGCGCCAGAAGACGATCGAACCCGCCGAGGACGGCTGGCTGCGTGTACGCCTGCAACTGCAGGAAGAAACGCTGGGCCAGTACCGCGTGCTGGTGGAGAACGACCGTTTGCTGACCATGGCCGACGCGCGCCAGTCGCTCCTCCAGCAGGCCCCCATCCCGGTCCTCGAGGGCGTTCGTACCGACCAACGCTACGTGACGCTCGAAGAAGCCGGACGCGACGAACTGGAAATCGTCGGCCGCGAGAACCTGCAGCCTCTCAACCGCCAACAAGCCGAATGGCGCAAACTGGCGGGCATCCTGGGCGACGGCATTACCCAAGCGTTCCTGGTCAGCGGCGGGAATGCATCGCCGTTGCTGACCTACAAGACCGTCCAGCGTGCGACCGTGCAGACGGCCGGCGCGGGCATCGGGTTGGCCGAGGCGTTTCTGATCGTCGATCCGAGCGGCGCCTACCGCGGACGGCAGATCTACCACGTGTACAACACGACTGAACAGTTTCTGGAAGTCCAGTTGCCCCACGCCGCTTCGTCTCGTCCCGCGGAACTTTGGACCGCCACGGTTGCCGGCGAAGCCGTCAAGCCCGGGCCGGTTCCCAACGCCGCGTCGCCCGGTCAGGTGCGCATTCCGCTGATCAAGACCGCCGAGGGCGATCGCGATTACCCGGTGGTGCTGCAATACGGCGGCGTACTTGGTTCGATCCACCCGGTGCGCGGCATCGACTTCCCGTTCATCAAGACGCTGAACATCAATGTCGAACTCAGCCAAGTCCGCCTCCGCTTGCCCGAATCGTTCCGCTGGGTCCACTTTGGCGGCACCATGCGGCAGGTGACCGACGAAGGCGATCTGGCCGCGGATTTCTTCGATTACAACACGCGGCAGGTCAAGCGGCTGATGCAGGTTTGGAACAGCGAGAACCCCTACGCCAAAGCGCGGGTGGCCAACAACCTGAAGCAGCTTGGGCTGGCATTACAGGACTACCACGACACCTATCAACAGTTCGGCGCCAACACGACGCTGCAGTTCAACTATGCCAACAACGCCGACGTGCTGTCGCGGGCCCAGCAGGAAGCGGAGCAATACTTCCAGCAGGATGCCGAAGTGCTGGCAACCGACAACCGCGGCCGGCTGAACACGTTCTTCTTCGAGCAGAAGAATTCCCTGGCGCGCAACGTCGTCACGGACCTGGACGGAAACTTCAAGCAGACCGTCCAGCCGCAGGCCCCTGGGCAAGCCGGCGACGGCGGTTTCCACTACGGTTGGCTGGAAAAGAACAAACTGGATCAGCGCAGCAACTACTCCGACGAAGACCTGAGCAAACGCTTCAAGGACCAGGCACCCGAGAAGGCGCCTGTCGGAAAACTCGGCGACTTGGTCAAGGGTAAGGCCGTCTTGCAGGAAGGCCGCGAACGGCAACTGCGCGAATCCGAAGAGTCGGCTCAGCAAGTCGCGCAGGGCGAAGGCCAAGCCCAGATGGCGGGGCAACCTCAGTCGCAGGGTGTGGTGCAGTCTCAACGCGATTTGGCCCGCCAGTACCAGCAGCAGTTGGACATCCAGACGGACGGAACCGCCAATCAGCCGTTCGGATCCAGTTCTTTCAGCCGATCCCGGGCAACCGGCGAGCGCGATTCCCGAATCCAACTCTGGAACGGCCAGCAGCCCGCGGACCAAGGTGGCCAAATCAACGGTCTCGCCCTGTCTCCCGACAGCCGTCGATTTGCCGCACCGAGCAACGACTTCTCTGACGCTCCGGCAGCAGGTTACGGCGGGCGCGGCATGGGCGGCATGGGCGGTGGCATGAGCGGCATCGGTAGCGGACCGGCCGAAGTGGCATTCGATCCCTACGCAGTTCCCGGCGCCGCCGAATTCTCGGATCAAACGCATTTGGCCAGTTTGGACGTCGAACTGCCCAGCCGCGGTCAGGAGTTCTTCTTCACCACGCCGCGCGGTGAAGTTCAGATCGTCGCCTACGGGGTCAGCCAGCCCCACATCTCGCGACTGACGCAATTGCTGGCGGTCGCGCTGGGCGTCGCCGTCCTGTACGTGCTGTATCGAGTGCTCCTGCGCGTGGTGCCCACCGTCCTGCGCACCATCGCCGGCGCCGTCTTATTGATCCTGCTGGGACTGCTCAGCCTGATCGCCATGACCTTCCCCGTCTTCGGCCTAGTCGCCCTGGGAGTCGGCACCGTCCAACTGATCCGCCACTCGGTCCATCGCAAGCGGCCCGCTTCTCAAGGAACCGTTTGCCCTCAACCGTAGTGCGAAGCACGGACATCCGCTTTTCCGAGACCGGAGCCGGCTTCTCGGAGAGACGCCGCCACGCGGCGCGGCTTCTCCGGGATCGGTTGGCATCCTGGAGCCGCCGTGGCGGCTCGTCTCATTCCCTGCCTCCCAGAAAGCCTTCGTGGAAGAAGACCGGCTTGTAGCCGTGGTCGGTCACCCAGCGGATCGCGGCATCGAGGCGTTGGGGATGGTCGGGTAGGTAGTTCCGGTAGAACGGCCAGAAATACTGTTCGTGCGTGAACAGATCGAGGATCTCGGCGGTGTCGGGATCTTTGATCTGCGGCTCGAGGGTGGACACGATGCGGTCCAGCGGCACGCTGTTGCCGACGATGTCCACGCGCGAGAACACAATGCCGCTGTCGAAGTCCTTCCAGGCATCGTGCCGGGACAGGTACTCCGAGATCTCGTCGCCGAAGCGGTAGTTCACGTCCCAAACTCCGTTCATCTGCCGGAAGTAGCCGCTCAACGCTTTCACGCCGCGAGTGGTCAGCGGCTGAAGCGCCGACTGGCGAGTCATGCCCCAATGGATCACCGTCGGCGGAGCGTACGCTTCGGGGCCCGCGAAGCGGAGGATCTGTTCCGCGACCTGGTCCAGGTCGGCCAGCAGCTTTTCGGGCGGCGCGTCCTGATAAGGCCGGTCGGGCTTGTCGGCATGCGCGTGGAAGGCCAGCTTGAGCCACTCCGAATTGTCGCGCCACTCGCCTCGATAGCGGTCGGGGAACTGGGGCAGACGGAAATCGTCGCCCGTCGTGTAGTAGATGTTCACCGAAAACTTCGCGCCGTATTTCCGGTTCAGGTCCCGAAGCATCTTCAAATACCAGCAGTCGAACAGCGAGTCGTAGCCTTTCTGGAAGATGTCGCGGAGGAAGAAACTATTGTCGTCGATCGAGAAGCGGTAGCGGGGCTCCGAATGCCGGTCCCAGACGACTCGCACTCGAGCCTCCTGACGGCCCGCAGCATTTTCGGCCACCGCCACCAAGTCCGTCTCCTTGTCGCGCAGAACGAGGCTGGCTCGGAAACGGTCGCCTTCGTGGTCAGCGGCGACGCCGTTGATCGTCACCAAGGCTCCGGCCCACGCGCGGCCGCGAACATCGATCGTCAGACCGTCAGCCGACTGCAGCCCGTGCCGGCGATTGAGGACCGCGCCGTGATAGGGATACTCGATTTCGATCACCGGTCTCGGCGGTGCCGCAAACGTCGGCGAAGTACAGGACAACGATCCAGCGGCGAATCCGGCGGTAGCCGTCTGCAAGAACCTGCGCCGATGCATGGCGGGACGAAACATCTGGAATCTCCTTCGCTAGTGTTGAGACAGCGTGGCGTTCGAGTGACTCGCTATCCTCCTTCGTATTCGCGCAGACTGATGCATCCGTGGCGGGCGACGATGATGTGATCCAGCAGCGAGATGCCGATCATCTGGGCGGCTTCCTCCAAGCGGCGGGTGATCGCGATGTCCTCGCGGCTGGGGGTCGGATCGCCTGACGGGTGATTGTGCGACAGGATCACCGCGTTGGCCGCGTCGCGGATCGCGGGTCGGAAGACCTCGCGAGGCGCAACCAGACTCTGGTTCAGCAGGCCGACGGAGATGGTGTGGACGTTGATCACTTGGTGCTTGGTATCCAGACAGACCACTTGAAAATGCTCCTGTTTGGCCTCGGCGGCCAATTGCCCGAAGCGGCGGCGGCAGAAGGCCAGGGCGTCGGCCGAGCTGCGGATGCGGATCGGTTCCTGTTCGTGCTTTGCTCGCACCGCCCGCTCGACGCGCCGCCCCAGTTCGATACCCGCCATGATCTGGCAGTAGGCCGTAACGGCGATGGCCTTACTGATGTCGTGCAATTCGCCGCGGCCAGCGTCGGCCATCTGCTCGAGCGTTTCCGCATACCGGGCGGCGATCGCCTCGCCGGCCTGCAGCGCCGATTCGCCTTCGCGGCCCACCCGAATCAGGATGGCCAACAATTCGGCAGTGCGGAGCGACGCAGCGCCATGGGCCAGCAGACGTTCCCGCGGGCGGTCGTCCACGGGCGCGTGCGTCATGCGGTTGTTGTAGATCTTGCGGTGTGCCCACTGATTGGGGTCGAATCCATCGCGGTTGCACCAGCGGTAGAGAGGCGATTTCTTCGAGCCTTCGCGCTTCACGCGCCCCTCTTCTTCCAGCAGTCGGACGACCCGCGATACGATCCGGCGATCCTCTTCGACGCAGACTTCTTTCACGGTAGCCAGCGAGAATTCGTCGCTGGCCATCGCCGCATAGGCAATCGTCTCGTACTGCTTGAGTCGCTTTTTATCGTCGCGCTTACCGCCCATCATTCGCTCCCCTTGCGGACGAAGTCTGCATGTTCCTGGCTGGCGAGACCTTGCTGGAGCACTTCGAGCACGCGGGACAATTCGCCGCGAAGCACGGCCGCCGTGTCCAGCCACAAACCGGGGAACACTTCGCTGCGGTAGACGCCATCGACGGGCACCAGCGGCTCGTACCGACCTTGCCGCAGCACGAGCCAGTCGATGGCCTCGTCCCAGACTCGCCAGATCACGTACTCTCGAACGCCGTTGCGGCGGTAGGCGTTCCGTTTTTCGTGCAGATCGTAGCTGGCGCTGCTGGCCGCGATCTCCAGGACCAGTTCTGGCGCGCCGGTCACGTAGCCATCGACCAACCGAGCCTGTCCGCCGCGTTCCTCGACCAACCGCAGATAACCATCCGGCTGCGGTTCGTTGTCCAAGTCCAAACGCAGCGTCGAGTTGTCGCCTCCCCGAACATGGGGCGTGCGGGCGCGGTAGAGAAACAACCAACCGTTCAAATCGAAATGCGGTTCGCCGTGATCGGCTGCCGAGACGGGGGACGGCATATAGACAACTCCTTCGATCAATTCGGCCCGGTGGACATGCGGCATGGCCCGGTAGCGACGCTCGAACTCGTCTCGCGTCAAGTGATCGCCGGCCTGAAGCGGAGGAATCCGCGGATGCGAGTCTCGAACCGGCGTTTCGGATAGGATCGCGGTGCTCATCGGCATTTTTCTCCGTTTTGGCGGTCGGAGGGAAGCCCATCCCGCGTGGCCGTGAAGGAATTGGGACAAGCACGGAAGTTCCTAGATTGTTTCCCGCCGGTCGATGGATTTCAAGACTGGACGCGCGGCTATCGACTGGCTTACACTGTGCCCATTCCGAAAAGCAAAGGATTCACGCGAATGGGCAGGTTTCTGGTAACGGGCGCGGCCGGATTCATCGGCTTTCATGTAGCTAAGCGGCTGCTGGAACGCGGCGACGACGTGGTCGGCTTGGACAACGTGAACGACTACTACGACGTCGGGCTCAAGCAGGCCCGGTTGCGGCAACTCGCCGGACAGGCCCGCTTTTCGTTCGTTCAACTCGACGTCGCGGATCGCGCGGCCATTGGGGCACTGTTCGACCAGCATCCGTTCGAGACGGTGATTCATCTAGCAGCCCAGGCGGGCGTGCGGTACTCGCTGGAGAACCCGTACGCCTACGTGGACAGCAATCTGGTCGGCTTCGTCAATCTGCTCGAAGCCTGCCGTCACCACCGGGTGCGGCATCTGACGTACGCATCGTCCAGTTCGGTCTACGGAGCCAACACGGCGATGCCGTTTTCGGTTCATCACAACGTGGACCATCCGCTCAGTCTGTACGCGGCCACGAAGAAAGCCAACGAACTGATGGCGCACACCTACAGCCATCTGTACGGATTGCCCACGACCGGCCTGCGGTTCTTCACGGTCTACGGTCCCTGGGGCCGCCCCGACATGGCGTTGTTCAAGTTCACGCGGGCGATCCTGCGCGGGGAGCCGATCGAGGTCTACAATCACGGTCTCATGCAACGCGACTTCACCTATATCGACGACATCGCCGAGGGCGTGGTTCGAGTCGCCGACCTAGTGCCCGCCGGAAACCCGGATTGGACCGGCGAACGTCCGGATCCGGGAACCAGCCGCTCGCCCTACCGGATCTACAACATCGGCAACCATCGGCCGGTCGAACTGATGGATTTGATCGCCGAACTGGAGCAGTGTTTGGGCCGCGAGGCGGAGAAGCGGCTGCTGCCGATGCAACCGGGCGACGTTCCGGCCACGTTTGCGGATGTCGAGGATCTGGTCCGCGACACGGGCTTCCGACCGGCAACGCCGGTCAAGGACGGAGTGCGCGAATTCGTGCGCTGGTATCGGGAGTATTACAAGGTTTGAAGCACGGGATGCGCGCCACGCAGGCGCGTTCCGGTGGGTTCCGAGCGCCGATCGGAGCCGGATCGGTTTCGACGTTGCCAGCATTTTTCGAGTCGCGGTCGGCGCCCGCGACCCACTTCCAGGAGAGGATTGCGATGCGGGTCTTGGTGACGGGCGGTGCGGGATTCATCGGCAGCCACGTGGTGGATCAGTTGTTGGAACGCGGGCACGAAGTGGCCGTTCTGGACAATTTGGAGACCGGGTCGCGCGAAAACGTGCCCGACGGAGTGCCTCTCCACGAGGTGGATGTTCAGGACGAAGCGGCCGTAGCTGCCGTCTTCGAAGGATTCCTGCCCGATGCCGTCTGCCATCAGGCCGCACAGATGTCGGTCAGCCGTTCGGTGCGCGAACCGGGCTACGACGCCCAGGTGAATATCGTCGGGTTGCTGAACGTGCTGTCGCACGCGGTGAGGACGGGCGTCCGGCGGTTCGTGTTCGCGTCGTCCGGCGGCGTGCTGTACGGCGAAGCGTCGCTGCCCGCGGCGGAAACCACTCCGGCCGCCCCCATCTCGCCCTATGGCATCAGCAAGTGGGCGGGCGAGCAGTACCTGCAGTTCTTCGTCCGCGAGCATGGCTTGCAGGCGGTGGCGCTGCGGTATTCGAACGTCTACGGGCCGCGCCAGAATCCGCACGGCGAGGCCGGAGTGGTGGCGATCTTCTGCACCCGCATGTTGCAGGGACAAACCTGTACGATTCACGGAGACGGGCGCTATGTGCGGGACTACGTCTACGTCGGTGACGTCGCACGAGCCAACGTGGCTGCGCTGGAACAGTCCGGCGACATCGGATTTCTGCCACTGAACGTGGGTACGGGGCTGGGGACCGACGTGAATGCGCTGGCGGCGATCGTGCGCCAGCATTGCCAGCGGATCTGGCAGCAGCGGGGACTGCCCGACGAGATCGCCTCGCCGCAGCACGGCCCGGCCCGGCCCGGAGATCTGCGCTCCAATCTGGTTTCGGCGGCGCGGGCCGGCCAGGTCCTGGGGTGGCAACCGCAAGTGGCCTTGGCAGATGGTCTGCGGCAAACGGCCGACTGGTTCGCCGAAGCGGTGGCGATGCGAAGCGGCGATTGACGTTGACGTCCGCCAGCGTTTCCGCTACTGTCCGCCCCCTATGTTTCGGTACTCGCTTTGCCTATTGCTGCTCGCCGGTTGGCTGATGGCGCTCCACGCGGATGCGTTTGAGCCGGGTTTGGCGCCGCGCGATAGCGTCTTGGTGCTCCGGAACGGCGGCATCCTGCGCGGCCAAGTCACTCGGGCTGGCGACCGCTACGTGGTGATCATGGGGGACAGGGCCGAGGTGCGCGTACCGGTCCTCGATGTCGACATGCATTGCATCGATCTTGACGAAGTGTACCAGCGAAAGCGGTCGCGACTGGTGGTCGGTGACGTGGCAGGACACGTGGCTTTGGCCGATTGGTGCCTGCAGCAGAAGCTGTTTTCGCGAGCGGCGGATGAACTGTTGACCGTCATCGCGCTGCAGCCCGCGCATCCGCGATTGGCCGGTTTGGAGCGCCGCCTGCAACTGGCCGTCGAACTCCCGGAACTGGGCGGTCCACAAACCAAGCCGCCAAGCATGCTGGTCGGTCTGGCGGACCTCGAGAAGACCACCCGCAGTCTGCCTCCGAAAGCCATCGAGGATTTCACCACGCAGATCCAGCCGCTGCTGCTAAACCGGTGCGGGGCGAATTCGTGCCACGGAGACGCCAGTCCGTCCGAGTTTCGATTGGTTCGGCCGGCTTGGACCAAAACGATCAGCCGACGGTTCACCCAGCGGAACCTGCATGCTGTGCTGCAGTTCGTCGATTTGGAAAATGCCGAGTCCAGTCCGCTGCTGGCAGTCCCCGCCACCGCTCACGGCGGCATGGAAACCGGAGTCTTCGGACCGCGCGAACGGGAGCATTTCGATCTGTTGGCGGATTGGGTGCGGCGAGCGACCACCGCGGACTCCGCGCCCGTTCCCGAGACCATCGATCCGGTTCCCTACGGATTGCTGCAAGCCAGTTTCTCGCAACCCGTGGAACTCCCTCGGCCTCTGCCCGACGAGGCTCCGCCAGCGGCCGCGTTCTGTCCCGACGGGTCCGCTCGACCGGTCGTCAATCGAGTCGGAACGCCGATCGGCTTCGTCCCCCGCGATGCCTTCGATGCGGAGATTTTCAATCGCCGCTGGCGAGCCGAGCCGGAAGCGTCCGTTGAGGAATCCGACATGTTTCCTCGCTGACGGTGCAACGATCCGATGCGACGCGAGTTCGGAGACAAGGTTGCGACCGATCCCCTGGCAGACGGGCCTCGCGGTGGATGCGCGTGGTCCGCGGGCGCCGAACGCGGGTCCGCGATTGAGTCCAGCGGCCCGGCACACTGGCTTCATTTGGATCGGAGCGGCAGCAGCGGACGGCGGACGCGGTGCCGCAACGGGGAATCGGGGTCTGCGGCGGGTAGACCGTTGATCGACGCATAGTCGATCAATTCCAGCGTGCTGCGCCGCAACAACTGCCCGGCGGTATCAAACTCCTTGGACGAGTGAGCTACAACGCCGCCCGGAATCTCCAGGCAATAAACCTCGATCGTGTGGCTTGAGCCCTGCGAGTGTCTTTCGGACGTCCGCAGGTAAGCGACCGTCTTCAATTCGGTAAGCACCTTGTACGGCATGTCGACCGCCAGCGTCTCGACAGCGGTTTGCCGATGTACTTGCTGGCCCGAGGTGTCGGTGACGACCGTTTGCCGTCTTAGGACGAATGGCGACACCGATTCGCAATACGAAATGGTGCTGACGCTCTTCTCGTTGTTGCCGTTGACGGCTGCTTCCAGCACCACGCACGGTACTTTGTTTCCGCCGATATCCAGCATCTCGCTGCCAGTCCCGCGCAACGTCGCCAGATCGCCGTCCGATTCGCCGTAGTAGCCAACCCGCACCATGCGCGGTTGGGCGGCGAAGCGTTTTCCGGCGACGTCCACCGCCACCTCGACCCGCAGCGTGCAACCGAAATCGTCGACGGCGACGAGCGACGTCTTGGTCTCGGTGGTGCTGACCGATTTCAGGCGACCAGCATCGTCAAATTCTTCCGTCAGTTTTCGAACTCGCACCCACGATTCAGGAGAAAAACGTCCCCAAGCGTGATGTTCGCGGAGAATGCCTGCGTCTTGGGCCTGGATAGAAGTCGCGGTTCCGGCCAAGACAAGCAGCGTGGCCACGAATCGAGCATCGACGGCAAGTCTTCTCGGGGTCACCATCCGCATTTTCTATCCGGAAAAAGTCCGATCGGAGTATCTCAGAAATCGTCGCTTTGGCTTCAGTTTAACCAAATTTCCCATATTCGCAACGGCGCGAGTCGCTGACATTGGTCAATTGTCGCTCCGCTCGACCGGCTCAGGAATCCCTCTTTCGAGCAAAAGCGAGGGAAACAGCCATCATTGGCCATCTGGATTTGATGGACGCAACGGTTTGGATACGGTGGTCGGCATCCACGGAAGATCCGTTCGCGCCGTCGCCTTCAGAACATTCGTGCTAAATGTTTTTGTCGTTACGAGCGACAAAATCAAAGTATTCGTGCTGCTACAACCGACAAACTAGATATTGCCGGAATTGTGGACGGGAATTGTAGCGGATTAGGACGCCCTGCGAATCATCTCTCCACAAAGAACGGCGGAACAGGACTTGACCACAGTCGTTGGCTTTCCGCGAGCCAAGGGATTTGTCGAACGATCGCGCAGGAATGTGTCCTAGGAGGGACAGGCCCCATGTTGACCCGTGATTCGCGTTTGCCCATCGCGAAATCGAGGACGTTGCACCGCGTCTTGACGATGTCGCTCTGTTTCTGTCTGACCGCGGGCGGTTTGGTTGCACACGGCCAGACGCGACCGCCCCGGCGAGACGCCAACCTGGACACGCCCACGGCCCAGGCCAAGGAGCAGTCGTTGATCCAGGATGTCTTGCTGCCCGAAGTCTCGTTGCGAGTCGACCCGCGGTTCTCGAAACTGATCCGGACGCGAAAGCCGGTATCCCGGTTTTCGATCACCAATCCCGGCAACGTCGAGGTGGTCCAGTTCAGCCCCACCGAGTTCGAGTTGATCGGTCTGCGGGCGGGCGAGACCACGCTGACGCTGTGGTTCGGGGACGGCGAGGTGCTGCGATACCTAGTGACGGTGTCCCGCGACACGGACATCGAGGACCGGCGGCAGGAAGAGTACGGCGACCTGCAGAAAATGGTCAACGAGATGTTCCCGAACAGCTCGATCCAATTGATCCCGATCGCCGACAAACTGATCGTGCGCGGCCAAGCCCGCGACTCGGAGGAAGCGGCTCAGATCCTGTCGGTCATCAGCGACCAGGTGGTCGGTCAGGGGGGCGGCCTGATGTTCGGCGGGATCGGCGGCGGGACCGCGGCGGCTCCCTATCCGGGCGTCAGCGAGTTGCCGGCCAGCCAGATCATCAACCTGATGGACGTGCCGGGCGAGCACCAGGTGATGCTGAAAGTCCGAGTGGCCGAGATCAGCCGAAAGGCCCTGCGAACGATGGGGTCGGAAGTTGGTCTGGGAGACTATGCCCGCGGCACAGGCGCGGACGCGGAGGGGGTTCCTCTTCCCGCTGGTGGTGGCTTCGATTGGGCGGCGCTGCTTTCCGGCGCCAGTGGTGCTACCGCCGTCCTGAGCGCCGCCGACGTTTCGTTGGCCATGCGGGCGCTCAGCACCAACAGCTACTCCAAAATCTTGGCGGAACCGAATCTGGTGACGATCAGCGGGCGGCCCGCCAGTTTCATCGCCGGTGGTGAGTTTGCCGTGCCCGTGGTCGTGGGGATCGAGGGTGCGGCGGCGGCCACCACGAACTTCCGCGGGTTCGGTACGCAGATCACGTTCCTGCCGACCGTGATCGACAAAGACCGCATCCGGCTGATGGTTGCGCCGTCGGTCAGCGGGATCGATGCCGGTCTCACGGTTGACGGGATTCCCGGTTTGAACACCCGTGCGGTAACAACCACGGTCGACCTCCGCGAGGGGCAATGGTTGGCGATCGCGGGGTTGATTCAGGACGAGCAGGCAGGAAGCAAGTCACGGGTTCCTTGGCTTGGCGATATTCCTATCGTGGACATCCTGTTCAGCAACCGCGACATCTCCCGCGGCGAGACGGAACTGATCATCCTGGTCAGCCCCGAACTCGTCCATCCGCTAGAACCCGAAGAAGCTCCGTTGATCCTGCCGGGGATGGAAGTCACCGAACCGGGCGACGCGCAGTTCTTCCTGTACGGTAACTACGAAGGCAATCCTGCCTGCCACCACCGCAGCACGGTCTGGAACCTGCAGATGCGCCGGGCCTTGACGGCCAAACACCGCGAGCGTTACCAGGCAACCCAGCAGTTCTACATCCACGGCGACCACGGTTTTTCCCAGTAAGCCGCCAAGCCGTTCATCCCGCAAGATGACCCGATCCGTCCCACCGAGGACGAAAAGCGAAGGAAGAAACCATGAGGACTCCGAATCGAACCTTACGTCTGACCCTGGCTGCGCTCGGTTTGCTCCTGTTCACCTCCGCCGGCTGCGGGTACTGGAAGCAGTTCCGCCGGCAACCGGAGGCGCCGCTGGGTACGATCAGCGACAATATCTGGCAGATGCAGGAGCTGAACGCCGAAGCGTCGGACTTTGTGGTCTACATGCACGAGTTCACCTTGAACGACATCCGCCTGAACCGGGCTGGCGAGGATCACATGAAGCAGATCGCCGAACGCCTGTTGGCCGGTCAGGATTTTCCGGTCGTGGTGGAACGGAGCATGTCGACGGCGCGCGAAGACACCGAGTTCAAATACCCCGTCCACCCGAATCCGGAACTCGACATGATCCGGCGCGAGGTGGTGGTGCGGGCGCTGATCGCGCTGGGCGTGCAGGATGCCGACCATCGCGTGGTGGTCGCTCCGGCACTGACCCCGGGATTGAAGGCCACCGAGGCGGCTGGCGCCTACATGCAAGGCATTGGCGGCGGCATGGGCGGTGGCATGGGTGGTGGCATGGGCGGCGGCATGGGCGGCGGCTTCTTCTAAGGAGCCACCGGCACCAAGCCACCCAAGGTCGCAACGATCGATTTGTCAAACGACGCCCCCGGCGGGAAAAGCCGGGGGCGAGTCCCTAGGCGGACGATCCGCCAAACCTCTCCTCTTGCAGTTCGAATCTACTCTTCCAGCAAAGGTCGCTCTCATGCGTCAAACGCTACCGCTGCTGTCCGCATTGCTGATTGGCACGGGATTGCTGGCCGCCGAGGCTCCACCTCCACCGGCCCAATCGCGTCCCGTCAATGCGTCACGCCCCCAGGCAGTCACGCCAACCGCGACCGCACCGGCCGTTGGCGGGCGGCCTTGGTACGCACTGCCGAAGCTGCCTAGTCTGCCGTGGAGCAACAGCCAGAGCGCCGCCGGTCCGTCGGGGAAGAACAAGGGGGTGGGCGCGCTGGGTTCCAACAGCAATGCCCAGAGTCAAGCTGCCTTCGCCCGGCTCTCCGAACGCCGCGGGCAGACGGACCACGCCGAGGCCGTCTACCGGGAACTGCTGAAAAACGATCCCACGTTGGTTCAGCCTCATCATCGATTGGGCGTGATCGAGGCGAAGAAAGGGAACTTCGACGCGGCGAACACGCATTTCCAGCTCGCCCTGATGCGCGCCCCGAAGAACGTCGATCTGCTCGTCGATGCGGGCTATTGCTTGTACCTTCAAAGCCGGCTGGAAGAGGCGGAGGAAGTGTACTCGACAGCCTTCCGAATCAATCCGGATCACGAATCGCTCTGCAACAACCTGGGGCTGCTGTTCGGCGAACAGCGCCGATTCGAAGAAGCGTTGACGGTATTCAAACGCTGCAATACGGTCGCCGAAGCGCACGCCAATCTGGGTTTTGTGATGGCTCAATTGGGCGAGGTTGAACTGGCCGAACGGAACTTCCACGCCGCCCTGCGCCAAGACCCCAAGTTGCGCTCCGCGGCCATCGCCTTGGTGCAATTGGAGAAGGCCAAGCAAATTCAGGCGATCGCGACGCGAGCGACGACGCCACCGACCGCGGCCCCGGTGGTTCCGGCCCCGGTGACCGAGTTGCCGGCCCCGCCGCCGGCTCCACAGGATGTGGCTCTGCTGCCGAGCCAACCGGCAAGCGAGCCGCCTGTCGGTAACCAGCTTCCGTCGCCGCCCACAGCAGACGACGTTGCGCAGTTCTCGAGCCTGCCGCCAAGTCTTCCAAACCGGCCATTTCCCGCGCAAGCCGTTGTGGACGATGCGGCTCCGTTGCCCAGTCACCCAGTCACCTCGGCCGGCATGCCATTTCCTGAGCACGTTGTAGTGGACGATGCCCTGCAATTGCCTACTGCAACACCAAGCCAGACTCAGCATGCGTGGAATCCGGAATTTGTCACGGCCGCTGCTTTTCAGCCCCAGTCGTCGCTGCCTTCCAGCGCCCGAGCCGTTGTCGAGGACGGGGCAGGGTTGCCGGGCGCCGAAACCGCCGGTTCCTGGCAGGGACAACCGGGCTTTGACATGGTGAAGCGGGCCGATGTGGTTGTCGGCGGCCAGAAGACGGTCGGCGATACCAATGATGACTATCCGATCCGGTACGCGGGGCGTTTCGATGCCGGCGCTGTTTCACCGCCGGCACCGGACACGTTCCCCAGGACCAGCAGTAACGGTCAGTTGCCGACCCAACCAGGTTCGGGAAGCGTCGTGGTCGAAGATGTCGAATCGTCCGCCGCGCGATCCGTCCCCAAGCCGCCGGCAGCGTCCCGGCCAAGCGGTATTCCAACCGAACTGCCGCCCGCCCATCGGATCGCACCGCCGATGGCCGAGTTGCCTTCGGCGACGGTTCTGCAACCGGTGCTGCCGGTTTCGGGCAGCCACTACAATCTCAGTCCCCATGCCCAACCTTGGTCTTCGCCGAACGCCACTCCGGCATCGCGGGAAATCGGCGACCAGCCGTACCCGACGACGAATCCTGGTGGGGTACTGCCGTCGCAGCAACTGCCAACGGCCCCGAATTCCCGAACGACGTTCCGCCGCTAGTCCGGGTACTCTAGGCGGTTCCGCAAATCGCGGAACCGCTCGAACATCACGTCCAGGTACGTCTGGGCTTCGTCCAGCGGCATCACCAGCGGCGGGCTGATGCGGATGACTTTGCCGGCCAACGGTCCGAGCAGATGGATCGCCCGTCCTTGCGAGTCGCCCACGTAGCAGGTTTCAACACAGGCGTTAGCCACGTGCGCCGCAGAATAACGACCCACAGGCAAGCACTCGATCCCCCAGACGCACCCCTCGCCGCGCACGAAACGCACGAGGCCCGTCTCTTTCAACCGGCACAGTCCGCGCTCGAGCACCCCTGACAACTGCTGTCCCGCCCCCAGCACGTCCATCGTTTCGAACTCGTCCAGCGTCGCAACCACGGCCGCACTCGACAGCGGATTCGCACTCCACGTGTCCGAGCCTGCCCCGTATCCCAGCGACGAGAAGATGTCCGCTCGTCCAACGGCCGCACTGACCGGCACGCCGTTGCCCAGCCCTTTGCCCAAGCAGACGATATCCGGCTCGATTCCGTAATGCGTGAACGCGTACATCGGTCCGGTGCGACCGAAGTTCGATTGGATCTCGTCCAAAATGAACACGATGTCATGCTGGTTGCAGAACCGTTGGAGCATCTGCAGATACTCGGGTTGCGGATGATAAGACCCACCGCCGCCCAGGTAGGGCTCGGTCACCAGACAGCAGAATCGATCGGGGTACTGGCGATGCAGATCTTTCAGTTCCTGCTCGTAGCGTCCCAGATCGATCGGCTCGCGGCGGCGTTGGACATCGCAGCATTCGTCGGTTGGAAAGCCGATGAACCGTACCCGCGGGTCGCGTTCCGGATCGTGCTCCGTGCCCGTGATGGCGCCGGCCAAGCCTTTCTTGCCGTGGAATCCGAAGCGGGGCGCCAAGATCATCTGGCGGCCGGGGTGGCGGGCCATCGAAGCCCACATCGCTTTCTGGATCGCCTCGCTTCCGCTGGCCGCCCACAGCACTTGTTCCATGCGGGCCCCGCCCGGTTCGCGGCGCAGATTGGCCAGCAGCCGCTCGTTTGCCAGGATCTCGATCTCGGTCGAGGCGTTATACGAGGTCAGCGGCACGATCGGCTGGTATTCTTGCGAGGCATCGATCGAGGACAATCCCATATAGCCGAGCACACGCTGCCACCAGCGGGTCGGATTGTGCCCCAGATTGGCAACCAGGACACCGGAAGTAAAATCCGCCAGCTTCCGGCCCTCCGGAGTCCAGTGATACGAGCCGGCACTCTTGGCCAGCACGGCCAGTGAAGGAGTGAACGTCCGCAGACAAAGCGGCTCGGTCGTTTGCAGTCGGCGGCGCGAATCGTTGGACGATTCCTCGCCTGCATGTTCGATGATCCGGGAGACGTCGACTCGGTGCTGTTCGCTCATCGCAGTGCATCACTGTCTTGTGGAGAAGTGGATCGGGGAAACCCCAAAAGATAGCGAATCCTGCGCTCGTTGGCCAGCGAGGCGCGGGCGTCAAATCCGGTCTCGGCGGCAAGGTCTGACCGGACGGAGTGGATTGGGCGCTTTTTTGCGCTGCTCGCCCAACTCAAAACCGGTCATCGCCAGCTAGATTTCCAGGGAGTATTCTTCCCTTGGACACGGAGCAACAACATGAAACCCCAACTCTTGATCTTCGCCATGACGGCCGGCTTGTGGGTCGGTTGCTCGAATGCCTCGGCTCAGGAACCGTCCTGGCGCGGCCCCATCATCGCGCGAGGGGAAACGCGCGAGCAGATCGAAGCCACACCCATTCTCGATCGCCCGTACCGGCCGCTGCATTTCTACGGAAATACGGTTCGGCGCCGCCATTATCGCGGCCAAGCAATGCCGGCCCCGCGCGACGTGGTCGGAGGAACGACGGCGGTCCTGCGCCGCGAATAAGATTGCCGGTTCGCGCTGGAGTTCACGTTTCAGCGGGCGATTGCCCGATCGCTGACCAAGCCTCGTCGGCGGTCATGTCGGCCGTGACAGCGACGCGGAATATCCGTGTTCCGCGTTGCCGATACCAATCGACCAGCGGCTCGGTGCGCTGTCGGTAGATGCTCAGCTTGCTAGCGACCGCCGGCAATTGATCGTCGTCCCGATTCGCTCGGTCGCCGCCCGGATCGTTGCGGAGCCGCCGCACCACCGTCTCGGCCGTACATTCCAAGCAGACCACGGCCTCGACGTCGACCAGACCCTGCAACGCGGACGCCTGCCCGATGTGCCGCGGTAGCCCGTTCAAGACCGCCACGGTCCGTTCATCCACTTCGCGACGCACCAGAAAAGCCCGGAAGATCCGTTCCGCGATCGGGAAGTCCCGGTCTTCCAGCAGGACGCCGCGGTCCAGCACGCCGCGCAGGAAGTCGATGTCCTGCTGCGACACGATTTCGTCCGGCGTTCCGCGTTGGACCACACTGCGCAGGTTCTCGCCAAAGTCGAAATGCGCGCAGCGGCGGCTCGCCCACCCCCGCTGCTCCAGCACCTGCCCCAGCGGCGTCTTGCCCGCGCCGGTCGGTCCGAGCAGCAGAATTGCAGGAACCCTTGCTCCAGCCGCTCGCTCTTTGCTCGTTCGTCGATGCAGTTCCATATCCCTTGCTTTCTCCCGGAAGCTCTGTTTCACTATAGCCTGTCGCTGCAACCATGTGGGAGGGACCTCTCGTGACAACCACCATCACGTTCACCGTCAACGGCCAAGTGCGGACGGTCGTGACCGACCCGCAACGGCCCCTGTTGGATGTGCTCCGCGAAGATCTGGGACTGACCGGTACCAAGTACGGCTGTGGCCAGGGCGATTGTCTGGCCTGCACCGTCCTGATCGATGGCCGGGCCGAACCCTCGTGCCAGACACCGGTGGCCGACGTCGAAGGCCGCTCGGTGCTGACGATCGAGGGATTGGCTGACGGCGACCGGCTGCATCCGGTGCAGGAGGCCTTTCTCGAAGCGGACGCCATGCAATGCGGCTACTGCACGCCCGGCATGATCGTCGCCCTCGCGGGCCTGCTGGAGGCAATGCCCAAGGCCAGCGCTGGGCAGATCCTCGCGCAGATGGACGGGCACCTGTGCCGGTGCTGCGGCTACGAGCGGATCGTGCAAGCCATTCGGCGTCTCACCAGCCTCGAAGGAGTCGCGCCATGACAACCTACACGAGCGACGAAGCGTTGAAACCCGACTTCGAAGAACCCATCGAGACGGTCGATTACCACTTCGATCTCAACCGCCGCGAATTCGTGCAACGGCTGGGAGCGGGCCTGTTGATCTCTGTGGCCGCCGCGGATGCGTCCGCGCAGCCGCGGGGCGGGGGCCGCAGCGGAGGCAGGGGCCGCAGCGGAGGCAGGGGCAGTGTCGCCGCGCGGATTCACTTGGGCCAAGACGGAACAGTCACGGTCCTGACCGGCAAGATCGAGATGGGGCAAGGCGCGCGCACGGAACTGAGCCAGGCTGCGGCCGAAGAGTTGCGAGTCCCTTTGACCCAGATCCGGATGGTGATGGGCGACACCGGCCAAGTGCCCGACGACGGAATCACGGCGGGCAGCCGCACGACGCCCTCGACGGTGCCCGCCGTGCGACAAGGCGCCGCGGCCGCCCGCCAGTTGCTGGTCCGCTTGGCCGCCGAGCGATGGAACGTCCCGGCCGGCTCGCTGGAGGTGCGCAACGGCGCTATCTCCCACCCGGGCACCGGTCAAACGATCCGCTACGCCGAGTTGGCCCAAGCTGCCGATATCGCCAGTGTATTCCGGCAGTCCGTCCCCGGCGACATTGAATTGACGCCCGTCGAACGTTGGCAAGTGTTAGGCACGTCGGCGCCGCGTCCCCTGCGCCGCGATCTCGTGACGGGAACGCACCGATTCCCCTCCGACCAGACGCGACCGGGAATGTTGTACGGGCGTGTGCTGCGGCCACCGTCCTACGGCGCGACGCTCAAGTCGATCGATCTGGACGCAGCCCGTGCGCTGGACGGCGTTGTCGTCGTTCAGGACGGATCGTTCGTCGGGGTGGCGGCGCCGACCAGCTTCCATGCCCAGCGTGCGCTGGACGCGATCGCCCGGCGGGCGGAATGGGACACGGTGGAGTTCCCGTCCAGCGACGAGATTTTCGACTACCTGCGCGCCCGCGCCCAGGGCGGCGTGCCCGCGAATCCGTTTGCCGCCCAAGTGCAAGCGGCCCACCGCGCGCTGCATGCTACGTATCAGGTGGCCTACGTTCAGCACGCTCCCTTGGAGCCTCGAGTGGCATTGGCCGAATGGGACGGCGACCGGGTAACCGTCTGGACGGGCACCCAGAATCCGTTCGGCTATCAACGCGAAGTGGCAGCCGCCTTCCGTCTGCCGAGCGACCGGGTGCGCATCATCGTCCCCGACTTCGGCAGCGGCTTCGGAGGCAAGCACACCGGAGAATGCGCGATCGAAGCGGCCCGCTTGGCCCGCGCCGCCAAACGCCCCGTGATGCTCCGCTGGACGCGCGAGGAGGAATTCACCTGGGCCTACTTCCGGCCGGCCGCGGTCATCGAAGTCGAAGCCAGCCTGGACGACCGGGGCCGTCTGACCTCGTGGCATTTCGTGAACATCAACTCGGGAGCCGCGGCGGTCAACACGCCGTACAACATTCCCGCCGCGCGCAGCCAGTTCGTGCGCAGCGACTCGCCCCTGCGGCAAGGCTCCTACCGAACGCTGGCCGCGACCGCGAACGTGTTCGCCCGCGAGTCGTTCATGGACGAGTTGGCGGCAGCGGCCGGTGTCGATCCGCTCGATTTCCGTCTGGCTCATCTGGAGGAACCGCGTCTGCGGGCGGTGCTGGTCGAAGCGGCCAACCGGTTTCGCTGGCGCGAGCGGGTCGCCGAGAATCGGCCCGGCATCGGCGTCGGTTTGGCGTGTGGCACCGAGAAAGGTTCGGTCGTTGCTGCCTGTGTCGAAGTGGCCATCGAGCCGACCACTCGGCAGATCCAGGTTCGCCGCGTGTGCCAAGTCTTTGAATGTGGCGCCGTCTTGAATCCCGACAATCTGCGGGCCCAGATCCAGAGCTGTATCGTGATGGGGATGGGACCGGCCTTGCGCGAGGAGATGCGCGTGTCCCGCGGCCGGATGGAAAACGCCGATTTCGCCTCGTACGAGCCGCCGCGTTTCAACGACTTGCCTGAATTGGACATCCACCTGTTGAACCGGCCCGATCTGTCGTCTGTCGGCGGCGGTGAAACGCCCATCATCGCGATCGCGCCGGCCATCGGCAATGCCGTCTTTCACGCCATCGGCCAGCGGATCCGCCAGATGCCGATGCGATTGGCCTGAATCATGAATCCGTTCACCGCGCCCCTTGATATTCTTGCCGAGATCGCCGGCAGTCGTGACGGCGGCCCCCGATTTGCCGTTCTTGTGGTGCTCGGCGCCGCAGGATCGACGCCGGGCCGGACGGCTGCCAAGGCGATCGCGTACGAGGACGGCAGGCTGTCGGGAACCATCGGCGGGGGCGCGGTCGAAGGCGAATCGCATCGGCGCGCGTTGGAA
This sequence comes from Pirellulaceae bacterium, assembly GCA_023382975.1. Lineage (GTDB taxonomy): Bacteria > Planctomycetota > Planctomycetia > Pirellulales > Pirellulaceae > SKKK01. Next base: position 85,690 of record JAHDXO010000021.1, on the reverse strand, counting down.
TCCATCGCGACCGGCCGCACGCTCGTGTTGGAGTTCTCGATGGCGGGTGATTCGGCCGCCGGCAGCGATCCCATCTGCGGCGGCACGATGCGCGTGCTCATCGATCCGCACGCCCATCGGCATCGCGCCGCCTGTGCGGCGGCCGTCGAAGCCCGCCGGCGCCGCGAGTCGGGCGTCTTGCTGACAGTCGTCCACGGGACAGCTCCTGCCAACACGACCGTTCGCTTCGTTCCAGAACACGCGATTGCCGCTGAGGACGGTTTTCCGGGCGTCGAGACACTGCAACAGGCGTTGAGCCGGGAGAGGCCCTTGCTGGCCGTCGACAACGGCTCCTGTCCGGAGCAACGCCGCGAAGTGCTTGTCGAACCCTTGAGGCCGCAACCTCAACTGGTGATCGCGGGGGGCGGGCATGTCGGCCAGGCGGTTGCCGGACTCGCTCTGGCCGTCGGGTTCGATGTGCTGGTGATCGATGATCGCCCCGAATTCACCCAGTCCGATCGGTTTCCCGACGGGGTTGTCGTTCGCTGCGGGGAGATCGCCGGGCAACTTGCCAATCTGCCGCTCGGCCGTGATGCCTACGTTGTGCTCGTCACGCGGGGCCATCGCGACGACGCCGCGGCGCTGGCCGCCTGCATCGACAAGCCGTTGGCCTATCTGGGCATGATCGGCAGCCGCAGCAAAGTCCGCAAGATCCGCGAGGAATTCCTGCAGTCGAGAAAAGTGTCAGCCGCTGAATTCGACCGCGTCTACGCGCCAATCGGCTTGGATCTGGGCGCTGTCACAGTTCCGGAGATCGCCGTCAGCATCGTCGCCCAATTGATCGCCGTGCGCCGCCGGGGAACCGCTCCGCGGCTGTAACCCCCAATCTGTAACTCCCAATTTATATCCGAATGATCTGTGCTATCGTGCTTGCTGCCGGCCGCTCGCGCCGCATGGGTGTTCAAAAGCTACTGCTGCCCGTGGCAGGCCAACCGCTGATCTGCCGCGCGGTGGATGCGGTCCTGGCCGGTGCCATCGAGCACGTGCTGGTGGTCACCGGGACGCGGCGGGAGGAACTTGCCGCCGCCTTGGCGGATCGTCCGGTTCATTGGGTAACGAATCCCGTGGACGACAGCGAAATGATCGACTCCGTCCGCTGTGGTCTGACGGCACTGCCCGCCGAGTGCGAAGCGTTTCTGATCGTGCTGGGGGATCAACCCGAAATTCCTCCAGACGTGATCCGGCGGCTGGTCGACGCGTTCCGGCAGCGTGGCGCGGGGATCGCGGTGCCGGTCGTCGGCTCGCGGCGCGGCCATCCGATCCTGATCGCCGCCCGATATCGTGCTGAGATTCTGGAGAACCACGGCGACGTCGGTTTGCGCGGCTTGCTGCAATCGCATCCAGACGACATCGCGGAAGTCGACGTCGCCTCGCCGGGCGTCTTGGAGGACATCGATTCTCCCGCCGACTACCAGCGCGTTATCGCTCGCACGAATGCCGGAATCGCGCCCGGCCCCGCAGCAAACGCCGGGCGTTGACGCGAAACTCTTTGAACTTCTGAGCGATTGGTCTGCGTCAAACGTGGGTTTCGCAGATATTCCAAACCATGAATTCAATTCGTCGGACGTTTGAGCGCAGCAATCGCTACAACTCCCCGAGCATTTGCGACCGGTTTCATCGAGATTCATTTGGTGTTTCGCCTGCGATCTAATTTTGGCACAGGGCGATCCAGGGTTTTCATTCGTCCTTCGCTCCGCGCTTCGTCGGCATGGATTTGGCCATGTGTAAGAGCGGCGGCACCGAGGCGCGGAGTTCCTTGAGCGCGGCCGCGTAGTCGGGATTCGAGGCGAGGTTGCGCCACTCGTGCGGGTCGGCGATGCAGTCATAAAGCTCTTCCTGCTCATCCCGGTAGCGGATGAAGCGGAATCGCTCGGTGCGGATGCTGATGTTGCGGTCGTTGAATGCGGTGATTGCGGTGCTCGACCACTCCGCGCCGGGATTCTTCAAGAGTGGCACCAGTGAGCGGCCTTCCGTCTTTGCCGACGGCGGAAGGCCGCATAACTCCACAAGCGTCGGATAAAGATCTTGCAGCGAGACGCAGCGTTCGCTCTTGCTGCCTGCGCGAGTGGTTCCGGGCGCGCGGATCATCAACAGGCAATGCGTCGCCTCTTCCCAGAGCGTGCTCTTCTGCCAGTGGTTTTTCTCGCCGAGATGAAACCCGTGATCGCTCATCAACACCACGATCGTGTTGTCGCGATAGGGACTACGTTCCAGCGCGTCGAGCACGCGGCCCATCTGTGCGTCCGCGTAGGCAGTCGCGGCGAGGTAGGCGCGGACGCCACTGGCGTGCTGGCCGTTCTTTCGCACCTGCTCGACGAACTTGCTCTTGCCTGCGGTGAACGCTTGGCCCAGCGGCGGCACGTCATCGAGGTCGTTGTCAAGAATTTCCGGCAGCGGGACGTCGTCTGGAAACAGGTCGAAGTATTTTTGCGGCACGTACCACGGCATGTGCGGGTGAAAGAGGCCGCAGGCGACGAAGAACGGACGGTCGTGCTTCTTCTCTAACTGCCGGATCGTGGCGTCGGCATACGATGTATCGTTCATGTTCTCTTCCGGAAGATGTGTCGGGCCCCAATCCTGTTCGCCCCGGGTGAATGGCAGGAACGGCGCATCTGGCGGATTCCGATCGCGTCTGTGGGGAATGTGCTCATCGCAAAAATTGCGGAAATCCCAGCCGTGAGCGACTTTTCCATAGGACCACACCGAGTAGCCCGAGTTCTTTAACACCTCCGGCAGTGACGTCGCATTCTTGAGCGCAGGACTCGCGCCGATGTCCACACCGTTGTCATACACTCCCGACTGCCACGGACGCACGCCGGAAAGCAACGCCGTGCGCGACGGCGAACAAACCGGGCTGGCGGTGTAGGCGTGGTTGAACACGACCCCGCTCGCCGCCAGCCGCTGGATGTTCGGCGCGATGACCTTGCCGGCGTAGCGATCCGTATCCCCCAGCAGCCATGTGTTCAGATCGTCCGCGATCAGCAGCAGGACATTGGGCTTCGGTAGTCCATCGGCAGCCAGTGACTCACTCAGAAGCGCAAAGGCGCAAAGCAGAAGCAAGAAAGTGGATGTGTAAGAGCTTCGTTTCATGGTTGTTCCTTCTTCGAGCGATTGGCCAGCGCTAGTCAGCCGTGCCGGCGGGCCTCAAGGTCTTCTTGAATTCTGACTCAAAGCCTTTCAAACGGCTCTTCAAGCGCGCTGCAATTTCAGGGTGCCGGTCGATCAGGTTCCTAGTCTCTCCAAGATCCTCGCGCAGATTGAAGAGCATCTCGATATCGCCTTGTCTTCCTTGCGCCGCTTTCGTCCGTTCCTTGACAAGCGCATTGCGCTGCCTGCGAGGCAGCTTCTGTTCTTCTGCCGTCAGCTCGACTTCCATCTCAGGCAGGGCTTCCTTAGCCGGGGCGATCATGTATTTCCAGCCGCCCATGCGGACACCTTTCAGCGACCGGCCGCTCAGGTAGTAAACTGCCTCGTGCGGCGACTTCGCACCGTCTTTGCCGGCGATGACGGGCCAGATGTCCCTGCCATCGATCACGCGGTCGTTCGGGGCAGTTGCGCCAGCGAGAGTCACGAGAGTCGGAAGCAGATCCATGATCGCGATGGGTTCGTCGGTCTCCCGGCCAGCAGGAATTTTGCCAGTCCAACAGGCGATGAACGGTACACGCACACCGCCTTCGAACGTCGAGCCTTTCGCGCCCCGGAGCGGTCCGGCGCTTCCACCCTGACCCAAAGAAGGCCCGTTGTCCGAGGTGAAAATGACCAACGTGTCTTCTTCCAGATCGAGTTCCCGCAGAGCCTTCAGGATTTCACCGGTACTCCAATCGAGTTCCTGAATGGCGTCGCCATAAACCCCAAACTTGCTCTTGCCGACAAAGTCCGCCGATGCGTGCAGCGGGATGTGGACCATGTTGTGCGGCAGGTAGAGGAAGAACGGCTTTTCCTTGTGCTCCGTGATGAAACGGACGGCCTCCCGCGTGTAGCGCTGCGTGAACTGCGTCTGATCCGCGGGCACTTCGATGACAACGTTATCCCGGATTAGAGGGCACTTGGCCTCTGGCAACTTAAGAATGCTCTCGCGTGTGTATCCTTCTCGCCATACGCAGTCTTCCGCGTAATGTTTGATGGTCGGATCGAAACCCTGACTGTTGGAGGACGGCGTCCCGTACCACGTGTCGAACCCGTGTTTGAGCGGCTGGAACGTGTCCTGGTTGCCGAGATGCCACTTGCCGATGAGGGCGGTGGCGTAACCTTGCTCCTTAAGCAACTCGGGCAGCGTTCTCTCGTCGGGGTTCAGCCCGTGGTTGTTCCGCGGAAACAGGACGCCCCCGATCCCCACGCGCTGCGCGATGCATCCCGTCATGAGCGAGGCGCGAGTCGGTGAGCAGACCGGGGAGACGTAGAAACTAGTGAACTTCGTACCTTCCTCCGCCATGCGATCGATGTGCGGCGTGGCGATGTCATCAGCGCCGTAACATGCAAGGTCTCCGTATCCCAAATCGTCGGCCAGAATGAAGATGAAATTCGGTTTCCGTTCTTCCGACCGAGCATCCGGAAACGCGATGGCCGAGAGCACAACAGAAATTGCAAGGATAAGTCGATTCACGAGTCTTGTTGCTCCTTACGAGGGCTGGGGGTCAACCCTTGGGGATGTCACTGGCTGTTGGGTGTTGTTTCGGAACGTTTCTGAGTACTCTCAAATGGTTCATATCACCCGCTAAATCAGTCTGTTTTCTTTGTCTGCAGTTCCGACAGTTTCAACGCCTTAAAGCAAAAATCGACACTGCGATCCCTCACAGTTTTGGCATCGATCACGGTGTCCAGAACGGGCACAATTCGGTGCCCCAGCTCAGGGGCAATCCAGACTTCGTTGTCGACACCGACTTTTTTAAGTTGATTCACATAGGGCTGTACGATCGCGAGTTTGTCCTTTTCTCCATGGCCGAAAAACGTAGGAGGATCGCCGGTGTCGATCAGACTCGGTTCCATTCCAGGCACGCCCAAGAAACAGAGAACAACGGCGACCTCAGCATTTGGTCCAAGCAGGTCGGCTTCCGCATGTCCGGCGTACAAGGAAATCAAGGCGCCGGCGGAGACACCACCGATTCCGATACGATCAGGATCGATCTTCAAATCCGCGGCGTTCTCCTTGATCCAACGAATCGAATTCGCTGCATCCTGAAGGGCGGCGTTGACCACAATGCCGTATTCTCCGACTCCCCGAGAGGCAGGTATCGGGTTCTGTACGGGTGATGGATTGTCTTTGAAGAGGCGGTAGTTGATGGCCGCCGTCACGTATCCCCGTCGAGCGTAATATTCACACAAGTCGCGGATGTAACCAATATTCTTTGAGCCCTTCTTGAATCCCCCTCCGAAGACGAAAATCATCGCTGGCAATTTCTTTGGAAGTTCGGCCGTCGTTACGGGTCGATAAAGATCGAGGGTCATCTCCATTTCCCCGGTCTTTTCAGGGTACCCAACGTCTCCATGGGCAAAGACGATGTTCTTTTTCACGGTGAAGTCAAACATCGGATCGACAAAGGGCGTCTGTGCCTGAAGTGAAGCGATCATCGCGAGGAACAGGACGAGGCTCCAGACGAAACTTGTGAACAACGGTAGTATCCTCACTTCATGTCTGGTGGAAACGCTGGCGGATGTCATTTGCGAACCTCATTCAGATTGATCGTGCGAATCTGCAGGTCGGTAAACAGGTCATTCGCAGTGAACTTACCGGCGCGGGTGTCCTTGCCGTTGGTCCATAGCGGAGTGGTGTTGCCGTCGAGGTGACGGATGCGGAGATTGTCGAGGTAGATCGTGAACGTGCCCGGTGTGCCTCCTGTGAAGACGATGCCGTGTTTGCCGAGGGGACCGGGCGCGGTGCTTGAAAGACCGATGATGCGGTGTTCCCAGACGCTCTTGCGGTCAGCGATCCCAGGGCCGGTGATCTGGTCGCGGCCGAACTGATCGATTGCCGTGCCGGTCTTCCACAACGGACCGAACGGTTTCGAGTTGTTGCCTTCCAGCGTTGAGAAGTACGGATGCTGCCGCGGCGCATTCGGCGAGAAGGCGATGTCGTACTCGATCCAATCGGTGGCGTACTGCGTCCCATTCCAGTTGGCGATGCTAATCGCCAGTCGATCTTTGGGTTTCGCTCTTTCGGTAATGGTGACCGTGACCGCGAGCACTTCGCCGTCCGGTGTGGCAGGCGCGTGATACTTCCTCGGCGCGGGTTGATGGCTGAGCGCCGCGCCCAGCGAATCAGCCCAGGCGTCCATCTTCGCAACGAGCGACTGCACAACGTCGGGATGCGACTCCGCGACGTTGGTCGACTCGGTCTCGTCGGCGGTGATGTCGTAAAGTTCGTAGCGGTTGAAAAAGCGGTGGAATTTCCAGTTCTGCGTCCGAATTGCATCTTCGTCATGCCAGACAAAGTAGTAGCTATCAACAGGACTTGGCTGATTATCGCGCAGCGCGGGCCAGACGTTCTTGCCGTCGAGTGGTCGTGTCTCCGGCATCTTCGAATCGGTCATCGCGATCAGCGTGGGGAACATGTCCAATGCCCCGCAGAGACCGTCCCATTTCTTCCCACCGACCAAGCCGCCTTTGGGCCAGTGAATAGCGGTCGGCAATCGCACGCCGCCGTCGTAGATCGTGTGCTTGTGGCCGCGCAGCGGCAGACTACTTCCGGCTTCCATCGCACCGTTGTCGCTGGTGAAGAGGAAGATCGTGTTCTCACTCAGACCCAGCTTCTGGAGTTCGGCCATGATCGAGGCGACGTTGCTATCCATTGAATGCAGCATCGCCGCGTGGACGTGCTTTCCCTCGTCAGGCGTTTTTCCGCTGGCCGTCGGCAGCTTCGCCGCTTGCTCCCGATCGATCGCGGCCAGATCATTGTCTTTTGCTTGCAGCGGCGCGTGGGCGATGTGAAACGGGACGTAGCAGAAGAACGGGCGGTCCTTGTTTTCGCGAATAAAGTCGATGGCGTACTGCGTGACCAAGTCGTCGGTGTAGCCCTCGTCGCGCTCGCGGAACTCACGGTTGTGCCACCACGAGACCGGGCCACGCCCTTGCACCGTGCGCCGATTGAAGTAGTCCGCACCTCCTCCGTAATAGACCCAGGCTTCGTCAAATCCGTGGGCGTTGGCGCCGTGGCCGCCCTGAAGTTTTTTGTTGGGCATCGACTTGAACGCCTCGTAAAACGCGGCGCTGAACTCCGGCGTGTCGGGATCGTCGCCGTTGTGCCACTTTCCGAAGACGCCGGTGCGATAGCCGTTGGCCTTGAAACCCTCGGCGATCGTGGTTTCCTCCAACTCCAATTCGCCACCAACCTCGGGTGCGGTGCCGACGCGGATCGGATGGCGACCGGTCAGCAGCATGGCTCGCGTCGGCGAGCAGACGCACCAGCCCATGAACTGGGTCAGTTCGACGCCGCGAGAAAACAGCCGATCGATGTTCGGCGTGGGCACTCCACCGCCATGAACGCTCAAGTCCCCCCAGCCCACGTCATCGGCGAGAATGTAAACGACGTTCGGCCGGACTGGCCCGGCGTCAGCTTGCACGTTCGTCACGAGGACACTCAGAAACAACAGCACAGATACGATTGAGAACAGTCTAGTCTTCAAGGGCATGTGTTGGCCTGCGCAGAGATTGGGTGATTGAAAGAAGACGCTCATTCAGAATTCTCCATTTCCTCCAACGCCATCTGATACAGTTCCGTGACCTCCGCATTGCTGAGCGACCGGTCAAACAGTGCCACTTCATCAATGCGTCCCTCCCACAGATTCAGTCCCTCCGCGTCGGTTCCAAACCACAGCACGTTCGTCTCGCTGTCAGCAAGCGGCGGGCACGGAGCGGACGCGACCAGGTGACCGTCTTCGTAGAGGCGGAACTGCCGGCCATCGACGGTCACTACGACGTGACGCCACGTGTGAAGTGCGACCACCGCGTCGCCGGAGACAGACAGCAGGTCGCCGTCGTTGTTTCTGATCGTCGCTTGAAGGACGCCATTCTCATCGAGCCGCAAACAAAAACTGCCGTCGTTATTTCGGATGTTGGTCGCCACAATTCCGTTGCGTGCTCCGGATTCGAGATACACGAATGCGGCCAGCGTGAACTGCCCCGTCCGTAGCGGCGGTGACGTGTCCACTCGCCCGCCGCGTCCCGCCGACTCGGCCAGCACGCGCAGCGAACCGCCGGCAAAGACCCCTCTCGCGTGAGGCGGCCGGATTCCGTCACCCGTCAACACAACGCCTGAGTATTGTGGCGGCAGGCAGGCGAGCCCCTGATCGCGGATCGCCATCCGGTAAAACGCCACCGGTGAAAGCCTTTTGACTGTGCGTGAGTATCTGCGAGGAGACTCGTCGAACGTGCGAATGAACCGATCCGTCGCCAACTCGATTTTGACTGGCTTTTCAGCAGTGCCTTCGATCTTGACCGCCTGAGACGTTCGCAGATCAAACCCCTCACCTATCGTTCCGTCCTTCTTCGCCCGCGGCTGCACGCGAACAAGCCCGTCGAAAACATGCACTTCGCTCGTTCCGGCATCGACCTCTACGGAGAATTCCGTGCCGAAGTCAATCACTTCGGCTTCCGGGGTTTCCACGGTAAAGCCGAGCGCCTCGGGGAGCACGCTGGCCGACAGGCGTCCGCTTTGCAGCACAACACGCTTGCCGCTGACCGCGTCGAAGCGAGTTGGAGCTTCAACATAGACCATCACGCCTCCGGCGAAACGGAGATGCAATAGACCCCGTTCAAGCCGGTATTGGCCCGCCGTCAGATCAGTGCCGCTGTGGGGCCTGCCCTCACAAATCAATGCAGCGTCGACGCTTGACACAAGCGTCGCCACGGGCATTTCCATGGTTGCAGCGGGATAGGCTACCCACAGGATTACCGCTAACAACAGCGATGCCGCGACCCCTCCGGTAATGACAGCAACGCGATAGGTTCGGGCAATCTCGACAACCAACGGCGCAGGCGACGCCGAATCTCCAACGACAAGTGTCCCCGATTTGTCCTCCTGGGTTGCGGCTTCGATCTCCGCCACCTCAGCCTTAGACAACGCCGCCAGGTCGCCCAGCGCCGAGTCAATGTTCATGTACTCGATGAACTCGCGGCGCAAATCGGCGTCCGCACGGAGTGCCGCTTCCAGATCCTGAAGCTCCTCGTTGGAAATTTCACCGCTGGCATAATCGGAGAACAACCGACGCGTGTCGATGACGTTGCTCATAACAGTCCCTCCGCCTGTAGGGTGCGCCGAGTACACTCCCACAGTCGCACGCGCATTCGATGGAGCCATTGGTAGAATGCCGCCACAGTTCGCCCGCTCTGCCTGGCGACATCCTGCATGCGGACGTCGGGAGCGTACGCCGCAAGCACCAGCGTCCGCTGCTTGCTGGGCAGCTTATCGAGGCAGCCCTCCAAAGCCTCCCGCTGAGCTGACAACTGGTTCTCGATCTGGGATGCTTCGTCCGCCACGGCACTGACCACCTCGTCGGCCAACACCAGCCGATCCCGCGCCTTATCCCGCAGCCAGGCGAGCGTCTCGTAACGCGCGACGCCGAACGCCCATTTGCGAAACTCTTCGGGTTCCTCAAGTTCCCGGAATTTGCGCCACAGCACCAGCGCAACGCCCTGCATGACGTCCGCCGCATCTTGCCGAGACGGCACCAATCGGCGCACGAAGGCCCGAATCGCCGGCTCACTGGCCGTGAACAGGGTGAGAAAGCGTTCGTGAATGGCCGCGCTGTCCAGCTCCATGGAAAGTACACTCCCCAACTGCTTCGGATTTTACGAAAAATCCGAACGGGCTTCGATTCGTGCAGGAAGATACGACTTGTCGACGTCTGATTCGGAACTCATCGCCCCGGACGATCTGTTCAGAGCAACCAAGCCGGCTTTCGGATTGAAGGGGAATCCAGCGGATTCCGAGCGAGAACGGCATTGCCAGCGTCGTCGCCGCGAACCCCTTTTTTCGGTGGTCTTGATTGATTGGCTGTTGATGATGCTCGCACTGGGCGTCGCGTCACGTCCAGCTTGCGCGCGAACTTCGCCTCGCAGCGTATCATGAATGTGCTGCCGAATGCCGTCGTCTTTCCACCGCCGGAAGTAGTCGTAGACGGTACTCTTCGGCGGAAAGTCTTTGGGCAGCATCCGCCAAGCACAGCCGTTCGCTTCGTTCCAGAACACGCGATTGCCGCTGAGGTCGGTTTTGCGGGCGTCGATTCTCCCGGCAGATTCTCGCCGACCCGCCAGAAACAATGTGGCAGCAGGGGAATCCGCAGTTCAACCGCTCGCCGCACGATCGGGTCCAGTTCGGGCTGATAGCAACGGACGGCAACCCACAGCTTGACGCCGACCATCGGTCCGTCTTGCACCCATCGGTCCATCTCGCTCACACTGGCCCGAGTGTGCTTGGGATTCACGTAGACGAAACCGAACAATCGATGCGGAGCGTGGGCGACCGCGCGCAACACTTCGTCATTCTGCCGAACCAACTCCTCGGGCGACGGATCCTGAACGAACGACGTGCCCATGCTCAGAACCAAGCGTTCGATGCCCATGCGGTCGGCACGGGACAGCAGTTGGGCGACCCGCTGCTCGACCGCTCCGACAAATCCCGACAGATGCGTGGGGGCGTCCCAGATGCCCCGCCGCAGCGCCGGTGTCTCCGCCGCTCCCGAAGTGCGTCCCGGCCGCGCCGCCGCGCAAGCCATTCCGGCACCAACGGAGCGGACGAACAAGTCGCGACGATTCAGTTCTTTAAGCATGTTCGCATTCTAGCTTGCAGGGCAGGCCAGAAGAAGTTCGAAGTGAATACTGCAGTTCTGCAAAATGGCGTTGTTCACTGATCTGTACAGGTGAACAAACCAGTGTAAATCAGTGCTTTTCATCACGAGGCACGTGTACAAATACGTGTACATCTCAGATTTGCAGAACTGCAGTGAATATTTGGAGCTGACCCTGTATCCGTGTTGTCCGCTGGCCCGGATAGGGCTAAGATGCGACGAATCAGTGCTTTTCACTTCACCGGCGCTAGGCTGTCGTTTCAGTCAGGCGTGGGCGAATTGACGGGCAATCTTGTTGTATGTTTCCTTTTCCTCGGGGGATCACGGACATGTCGCGTTCATCCTATCCTGACCGCCGCCGTTTTCCAGGTGGTTTCACTCTGGTCGAACTGTTGGTCGTGATTGCGATCATCGGGATTTTGGTAGCCCTGTTGCTTCCCGCGATTCAGGCTGCACGGGAGGCTGCCCGGCGCACTCAGTGCTCGAACAACTTGAAGCAGATCGGCGTGGCGATGCACAACTACCACGACACGCACGGTTCGCTGCCCTCGGGAATGATCCAGCAGGACAATACGAACACCCGTTCGGCCAACTGGTCGTGGACGGCGCTGCTCATGCCGTTCATGGAGCAGGCCGCCGCGGCGGAACAGGTCCTCGTCGGGCAGATCCCGATGACCCAGGCCATCGCCAATGCGGACATGCGCGCGATCATGCAGACGCCGATGAAGGCGTTTCGTTGCCCGTCCGATACCGGTCCCAAAACGCACTCAGGTGGACATGACGACCGACTATATCAGGACAACGCCGGAACCAACCGGAATTCGGCGACCAGCAACTACGTCGGCGTCAACAGCAGCGGCCAGATGCGGCCCAACCGTGGCCAGCCGAACGCCGACGCCAACGGGGCGTTCATTCGCAATCTGGGCACCCGCCTGGCCGACGTTACGGATGGAACCAGCAATGTGTCCATGGTTGGTGAGCGGCATTGGAAGAAGACATGGGCGGACAACTATCCCTACGCATCCAGTCTGTGGGGAGTGAACGGCATTGCCGGAGCGCAGAACTACGGCATGGCCTCTGCGATGGGATGTGGCCTTCGCAGGCTTAATTGCCCGGAAAACGCGGAATGCCGCCGAGCGTTTGCCAGCAATCATCCCGGCGGCGCGCAATTCGTCCTGGTGGATGCCTCGGTGCGGTTTTTCGATGACAACATCGAGCATAACGTGGATCAGGCCGTGAATTCCGTCTTCGAATACATTTTGGCGATTGACGACGGCAATCCGGTTCGCATTCCGTAACCATTCAACGACCAGCCATCTTGCTATGGAGGAACTATGTGGATTCAAATCGAGCCTCGTGGGTTTTTCAGGAACGGTGTTGTCAGTTGGCTGGCGATCGCCTGCCTTGCCGTCTTGACCGTGGCCAGTGGTTGTTCCGGAGGATCTGACGCCGGCGCCCAGGCCACGGGCGTCGTCACGATTGATGGTGCGCCTGCGGCGAATGTGCTCGTAAACTTCCTTCCAACGGAGGGAGGCAACAGCGCCTTTGCCACGACCGATGCCAACGGCCGGTTCACGGTACAGACGACCCGCACGGTGGGTGGTTTGGCACCCGGCGAGTACCGGGTGACGGTGCATCCCGGCGACGAGGATTCGGGAAGAACCGTGGCGTCGGTCCCCGAAAAATACCAAAGCGAGCGCAGTAGCGACCTGAGAGTCAGTGTCGGCGAAGGCGTGAAGAACGATCTGAAGATCGAGCTATCTTCCAGCAGGTAGCGGGTACTTGGTGGGCGGGCCAGATTCTCCGCCGCGGCGCCAGCACCTCTGCCGCTTTGGATGCGTCCTTTGTGGGCCGCACCGCAAGCCACTGTGAGCCACTCGAACAGACGAGCCGCTCGCGCCGATTCAACGTGCTGGCCGTCCGGGCATGGTAACCCGAAGGCCAACTTGAACAACTTCAAATTGCATCTTGAAAGTGAGTCAAACAGAAGCGAGAGATTCACGCGGCCCGCGTGTCGCGTGGCTTTGCCCGGAATTGGATCTGTACGCCCAATTCGCGAAGAACCGACATTAGGCTCGAGAATCGCGGGTTACCGCGTTCGGAGAGCATCTGGTACAGATTTTCACGATTGAGCGACGTATTCTCCGCAAGCTGCCCGATGCCGCCGTGGGCATCCACAACGTCCCGGACCGCCAGGAGAAAAACGTCTTCTCCCTCGTCCAATGCAGCGGTCAGATATCCGGCCGCATATTCGGAATCCATCAAATCTTCGAATAAGCGTTCTCTGTAATCAAGCGTTGGCATGTCCCCTCTCCTTTCGATAATCTTGCCAGCAGATCTTTGCCTTCTCGATATCGCCGGCCTGGCTGCTCTTGTCGCCACCACCCAGTAAGATCACCAATGCCTCTCCTTCTTGCCCAAAGTAAATTCGGTATCCCGGCCCGAAGTCCATCTTCAGCTCTTGAACGCCCTCGCCAACGGAATTCGTAGATCCCAGGTTGCCTAAGCGAAGCCGAGCCAGTCGAGCTTGAACTCTTTGTTTCGTCCGATCGTCTCGTAGCGACGAAAACCAATCCAGGTAAGGGCATCGCCCTCGCGAGTCGCGGTAGATTTGAATCGTCTTTTCTCTTACTTCAGCCATTATCAGATTGTCGTTTATAACACACACCGCAGTCAAGGGAGAATCGCGAGATGCGGGATGGTCTGACCGGCGAGGCTAACGCAGCAGGTACTGTCGGCACAGTCCGACGATGGCGGCTTCGTCTTTCAACTGGCGCGTCTCGATGCCTTGGCTGATCAAGGGGCCGGCGGCTTGGGCGAAGTCGTACTCTTCGTAAACGCTGACCACGGCGGTCACGGCGAAGCCTTGGCGTTTCAGGTTTCCCAGCGCGATGGCGTTCGATTCGCTGACCGATGGCAGGATCGCAACCACCGTCGCGTCGCGCGGGATGCGTCCCGATGTTTCGCCCAGCAGTTCCGGCAACCGCAAGCCATCGGTCAATTCCAGGCGGGCGAGTGTCTCGAAGATCCGCGTCAGTTGCTCCGCCCCGCGGCGGGTTTCCACTACGACGGGCCGCAACCGGTCGCTGGCCTCGGACATGCTGGCCGACCGCCGGGCTGCGTCGCGGGTGCGGATGTCGTAGTCCCAGCCTTCGGTGCGGATACGGTCGGCCGCATCCCGCCCGTTGGTCACCAGCCCGATCTGCTGGCCCATTTCGTAGACGGCGTTGGCCAGCGAAGCGGCGGCCGTCACGCTCAGCTCGCTGCGGATCGGCTCGTGCCGCGGATCGTGCGAATCCTGATGAAAATCCAGCAACAACGTGATGCCCGCCACCGTCGAAGGTTCGTAGATCTTGCTGTGCAGCTCGCCGGTGCGCGCCGTGGCTTTCCAATGTACCCGGTTCAGCGGATCGCCGGGCAGATAGCGGCGCACGCCCGCGATCCGCGTGGGATCCTCGTACAGCCGATACGACATTCGCACCTCGCCAATCGGCCGCCGCGACGCAATGTCGAAACCTTCCAGCGGCAGCACTTTGGGCAGCACGAGCAGGAAATGCGGATCGCTCAACACGCGGTAGCGTCGATGGAAGCCGAACAGATCGCCGGTCTCCAGCACCAGCGGCCCAAGCTGGTAGTAGCCGCGCCGATTGCACTGCAACTGGTATCGCAGCGATTTCACGCCGCCGCCGCGAAGCATCGACAATTGCACGCGCCGACCGACGACTCCTAGATTCGGCGGATTGTGGATCAACGCCTGACGCGGCAGCAGATCCTCCAGCAGCAACCAAGGCACCGGGATCCGCCCGCGGTTCTCCACCCGCACGACCACCGCGACCAGATCGCCGATCTCGGCGGTCAACCGGTTGCATTCGCGTCCGGCGCCCAGGCTCTCGGCCCATTGCCGCGCCAACCAGCGGCTGACCAGCAGAATGCCCAGCAAGGCATACATGGCGTAGGCCAGCAGGCCGAAACCGAGGATCAGGGCCAGGATCAACACCAGGATCGCGGCAACCAGCCAGTTCGTCGACGTCATGCGCCAGCCTACTCGAACGCCGTGAGCGCCGTTCGTTCCTTCAGCGGATACCAATCGGCAATCTTCTTGGCCAGACGGGCGACGACCTCGGGATGCTCGCCTGCGACGTTCTTCTCTTCGCGCGGATCGGCCAGCAGGTCGAACAACTGCGGCCGCTTTTCCTCGCGCGGATGGGTGCTGGCGTAGCGGTTCACTTCGCCATCGTAGGTCAACAACAGCTTCCAGCGGCCCTCGATGCACCAGCGGTACAGCAACGAAGCCTCGGGCCGGGCGATGTCCGCGATGTCGTGCGCGAAGCCTTCGCCAAAGATCGTGTCCCGTTTGATCGCGGCCCCTTGAACCAGCGGGTCCAGCAGATTCAATCCGGGCAGGCCATCCGGGATCGTCGCCCCCGCCGCGGCCAGCATCGTGGGGACCAAGTCGATGCTGCTGACCAGTTCCGGACGGTCCGCGGGTTTCAGCTTGGCCGGCCACGAGAACATGATCGGCGTCCGCACTCCGCCCTCGTACGGCGTCTGCTTCGAACGCGGCGCGTAGCCCGGTCCCTTCGGGTCTTGAATCCAGCCATTGTCCGTCACGTACACGATCAGCGTGTTGTCGCGCACATTCTTCTTTTCCAAGTAATCGACCAGTTGCCCACACGTCTCGTCGAACCACTGGCACATGGCGTAGTACCGGGCGATCGGCAAAGGCCGGTTGTCCTGCTGGTACTTCTTCAGCAACCGCTCCGGCGGATTGTGCGGGGTATGCGGCAGGAACGGTGCATACCACAGGAAGAACGGCTTGCCTTCGGCGACGGCCATGTCAACGAACTGCTCGATCGGCTGCATGCCTTCGCGGCCGATCTTCAAGCCGTCGTCGCCGTGGCGCCCACCTGGCTGCGGAAAACCGCGGGTCATCCCGTGCGTGAAGCCGCCGTGCTGGTAGCTGCCCTCCCACCACTTGCCGCTCTGGTGGCTCAAGTAACCTCGCTCGCCCAACAGTTCCGGCAGCGTGTCGAACCGGTCCAGGTACGAAATCAAGGTCGCACAACGCTCGCGGTACAAGTCGGATTTCGGCTCCGCGTACTTCGGCGACGGGTCGTTTCCGGTCACCCCGTGCTCGTGGGCGAAGCGTCCCGTGGCCAACGTCATCAGCGATGGCCGGCAGAGCGCGGTCGGCACATAGCCGCGGCGGAACAGGACGCTCTGCGATGCCAGCCGGTCCAGGTTGGGCGTTTGAATCGCCGGATGCCCCATGAATCCGTAATCGTTCCAAGCCTGGTCGTCCGACAAGATCAGCACCAGATTCGGCGGTCGATCCTCGGCCGCGACAGCGCGGCCGGTCAGGCCAGCGGATACCAAGGCCAAGCAGATCAGTTTCCAGAAACGACCAATCGTCGGAACAGTTGCATGACTCATCGCGGGACAGGCTCCGGAAAGGGGTGCATTCCAAAGATTCTTCGAACGATCTCCAGCAGATTCCCTGCATTATGACCCGATCGCGTCAAACCGCAACCAGCGAAGCCATCGAACTCGAGACTTGTGGCCTGGAGAAGCAACTATCGCTCGCTTTCCGTCTCGGTTCCGGGTTCGGCTTCCGGTTCGAGCGGCGGTTCAGCCGTCAGCTCGGGACATGACAGTTCCTCGCACAGGTAGCGAGCGCGTTCCAGCAGTCGCCGGCCTGTTGCGCCGAGTTCCGTTGGCTGGCTGGCTTCGAGTTGCTGGACGATTTGCCGGAAACTCGCGCAAGCGTCGGCGGTTTGCCCTTCCTCCGACAACCGCAGCCCCTCCAGGTACAGCCGCTCCGGTTCGGTGAGCCCGCGCAGCTTGCGCTGCAGATCCCGCTGCAATTCGCGGCAGGCGTGCTGCTGCTGCCAACGCTGCACTTGGCCGGTGCGCGGATCGTCGGGGAAGCGGCGCAGGAACTCGTCGAGCCACCGGTCGAAGCGCAGGGGTGGTTCTTCGCTCGCCGTGGCTTGCTCGATGCGCTGATACAACCGATCGGCCGAGGCAGGTAGAAAGGCCCAGATGAACGATCCCACGATCAACAACAGCGCGGCAGCGATTCCGGCCGAAATCCACCTCTCGTGGCGCGCCGGAGTGCTCTGATTGGCTGCGCCCGGTCCGCGCCGCGTCCCGGATGCGGGGACAACCGTAAATCGCGTTTGCCGAGCTGGCAGCAAAGTCGCGGGCGAGGGCGACTCGGGATCGAACGCCGTCGTCTCACCCGGATCGTCGGCCGCGGCGCCGGCCAATTGGAAATCCGTCTTTTCGCCCTTGAAACGCCTCGCTTCGTCGGTGCTGAAGTCCAACGTCGCTCGTTCCTCCGTGACCAGTTGGCTCGGTTCGGACGGCGATCCGGCGCGGGCGTTCGGCGAGGGGTTGTCTTGCGATTGCTCGACCGTCTCAGGCTCGGATTCGGCACCTTGGCTGGTCAAAGCGTGCTTCATCGCGCGCAGCAGGTTGGCGAGCGACTGCGGTGTCGCGATCCGCTGCGCGGGATTCTTGTTCAGCAACTGCGCGACAATCCGCTCCATCGGTTCCGGCAGATCCGGCACCAACCGTCGCAAGGGCAGTGCCTCGGACGAACGGACCCGGTCGATGATCCTGGTGATCGAAGGGCTGGTGAACGGCGGCTTGCCGGCAATCAACGCGTACATCACGCAGCCCAGACTGTACAAATCGCTCCGAGCCGTCGCGGGGTGCCCTTCGGTCTGCTCCGGCGACATGTAGTCCGGCGTCCCGATCATGCTGCCCGCCATCGTCAGCCCGGTAACTCCGAACAGCTTGGCAATGCCGAAGTCCGTCAGCTTGACGGTTCCGTCCGGGGTCAGCAGCAGATTGGCGGGCTTCAAGTCGCGGTGAATCACGCCGTGATCGTGCGCGTGCTTCAGAGCGGCGCAGACCTGGACCGCGATCTCGACCACCTCGTCCCATTGGAACCGTCGTCCGGCCTGCAACTCGGCCTCTAGCGAGAGTCCGTCGACCAACTCCATGACGAAGAACAACTGGCCGTCTTCTTCGCCGTAGCCGACCAACGTGACGATGTTCGGATGGTGCAACAGCTTGAGTGTCTCGACTTCGCCCATGAACCGCTCGCGGAATCGAGGATCGGCGCTCAGGTTCTCCGACAGCACCTTGATCGCGGCCCACTGTCCCGTCTGTTCATGAACTCCGGCGTAGACCGTCCCCATCCCGCCGTGGCCCAGGCGTCGGTCGATCAGATACGGTCCCAGCTTCTTGTTGGCCATGTGAAACGTTCCCTGTCCAGGATCATCGGCTCGCGACTTGCGTCTTGGCAGGCGCCAGTGTACCGTAGCTTCTGCATCCGATGTACTACGGTGCCGGAGAGCGCCGACACGACCCCACAACCAACGAGGGACCAACATGAACCCAAGCAACCAACCGCCATCCACAACCATCGACCGCCGACAATGGATCGGAGGCGTGACCGCCGCAGCCGGCGCGCTGGCCCTGAATCAAGCAGCCTCTGCACAAGAGTCCGTCGCCAAGAACGGGCGGATTCGGCAATCCCTGGTCCAGTGGTGTTACGCCCCGTACTGGAACTTGGACGAGATGTGTCTGGTGGCCAAGAAATTGGGTTGCGTGAGCATCGAGCTGGCGCCGCCCGAGGATTGGCCAACCATCAAGAAGCACGGGCTGACCTGTGCCATCTCGCCGAGCCATTTGTTTGTGCAAGGCATGAACAACCCCCGCTACCAGCCCGGCTGCATCGACATGCTCAGAAAACGCATCGACCAAGCCGCCGATGCTGGCGTACCGACCGTCATCACGTTTACCGGTTATGCCGAAGAGAGCGGCGACTGGGCCGATGGAAACAACCCGGACTTGGATCAGCTTCCCCCGAACCGCCGGGTCATTGATCCCGACGAAGGCATGAAGAACTGCGTCGCGGGCTTCAAGAAGATCGTGGGCTACGCCGAGCAGAAGAAGATCAACCTGTCGATCGAAATGCTCAATACCCGAGCTGGCGATCACCCGATGAAAGGCCATCCAGGCTATCAAGGCGATCACGTCGATTACTGCATGGACATCATCCGGCAAGTCGGTTCGCCGCGTTTCGGCCTGCTGTTCGATATCTACCATGTCCAGATCATGGACGGCGACATCATTCGGCGCATCGGCCAGTGCGGCGAGGCGATCAATCACGTTCACGTCGCTGGCAATCCAGGCCGCGGAGAGTTGGACGAAGCTCAGGAGATCAACTACCCGCCCTGCATGAAAGCCTTGATCGATATCGGCTACAAAGGCTATGTGGGCTTGGAATTCATCCCCACTCGCGATCCGATGGCCGGGTTGACGCAAGCCGTTCAGTTGTGCGACGTGTAACAAGAAATGAAGAAGGCCCGCATCCCGGGCGGGATGCGGGCCGGTTTTCTCGTCAACACGGATCGGTTGCTGACCGCGTGTTACGAGGGGGTGGCTGCACAAGTCGGCAGCCCGCCGACCGCCGCTAGGTGCGGCCACCTCGTTGGCTAGTACAGCAAATTTGCACTGGATCCCCTCCTTTCGGTTTGAGTCTCGCCGCTTCGACCGCTCTAGCCGAGAATGCGGCCCCGTCACGGCCTGGAGTGTCCCTCGCACTGCGTTTGTGCGACCCGTTCACTTCATTCTTATCTGTCTGCCGCGGAAAGGCAAGAAGAATTTCTTGCCCGTCTCGTAGCACAGGCTGCCAGCCCGCGTAACCCAGGCCGCCAGCCTGTGAAAAACGTTCCAACCCCTACGGATCGCCGACCGCCTTGCGGGTCGGTCAGGTTCTAATTCTCACGAATTTCCCTCCGCGTTCCTACTGCAGGGCCGCACGATGATCGCCTTGTCAGGTAAGGTCGGGCAGGCCATCTGGCAGGCGCCGCAGCCGTTGCAGCGATCCAGGTTGACTTGCGGCACACTGGTGTAGTCGACTTCGCAAAATTCGTAGCGAATGGCCTCGTACGGGCACTCGTTGCGGCACGCGGCGCACTCGCGACCATCGCCCAACAGGCACACGTTCATGTCGACGTGCGGGACGCCGATGCGCGCTCGCAATTTGCTGTCCAGCGTTTGACGCACCAGCGCACCGCTGGGACACGCTTCGGTACATGCGACACAGTCGGCGCGACAGTAGTCGTCGTCGATCCGGATTATCGGCGCGAGCAGTCCCGCCAAGCCGCGATCCATCAAGTCGGCCTGGATGATGCCCGCCGGACAGACGCGGGAACAGTTCCCGCAACGGATGCACAAGCCGAGAAAATGCGGTTCGTTGACCGCTCCCGGCGGACGCAGCGGCCGCGGGGCCGCACCGCGGACGAACCCGGCTGCGGAAGCCCAGGCAGCGCCGATCGCCAAGCCCAACACGGTTCGACGAGCGATCCGCTGCCGAGGCGCCGGGGCAAGCTGGCTCTCGTGCGATCGGAAACGTGTCCATAGCCGTTGGGGCTGTCCCAACAGATCCTGCAAAGCGCCCAGCGGGCAGACATGACCGCACCACAGGTTGGGCCAGACAAGGCTCAACAACACGACCACCGGCACGCCGAGCACCGAGAGCCATAGCGCGACGTCCTTGTCCGCGCTGCTCAGACGGAACAGGCTCGCGAACATGCCCAGCGGGTCCAGCCACAGCAGCATCGGGTAGCCCAGGCACGCGCCCCCCAGCGTCAACAAGGCGATCCACTGCCCGATCGCCGGCACGCGGGCATAGGGACGTCCGCAGCGCCGTCCCAAACGACTGGCGCTGTCTGCACACAATCCGGTCGGGCACGCCCAGCGACAAAACCAGCGGTGGCGGACCAGCGCAACCGCGCCGACGATCAGCCCCAACCAGACAAACGCCGGGACCGTCCAGGTGGCCAATACGGCCGAAATCGCGACCAGCGGGCTGAGCGCCGGAAACACCGCCGGTCCGCTGGCTCCGAACACCAGCGGAACCAACAGGGCGACGGCTGCCAGCAGGCAGACGATCCGCACCAGCCAGCGGACGGCAGCAACATTCGGTCGCATCGGCGTTTGATCCTCCCGCCTTGGCTCAACCCAAGTACGCTTCCTGCTCTTTCAGAACCTTCTGCACCTTCGCCACCTCGACCTCGCGCGGCGTACATCCATCGGCGGCGCACACCGCCGCGGCGGCGCCAGCGGCGTGTCCGGTGACGAAGCAGTTGGGGATCAACCGCACCAGGTCGGCCATCCGCATCTCCGCGCTGATGCACCGGCCCGAGGCCAGCACGTTGTCGACCTTCCGCGGCAGCAGGGCGCCGTAGGGGATTTGCCATTCGTCGTGCTGT
Organism: Pirellulaceae bacterium; assembly: GCA_023382975.1. Lineage (GTDB taxonomy): Bacteria > Planctomycetota > Planctomycetia > Pirellulales > Pirellulaceae > SKKK01. The sequence goes on along the minus strand of JAHDXO010000021.1, from coordinate 64,578 downwards.
CCGTTCTCCGAGCCGCCGACGCCCACGACGTCCGGAAATCGCTTGCCTGCGCGCAGATCGTCTCGCGTCAGCGTGTGCAAACCGTGCAACACGCGCGTGATCCGAACGCCCAACTGCGGCGCGGTCTCCGTCAGGTAGACTTGTTCGTAACCCGGCGTCTGCCGTGTCCGTTGGGTGCTCTGCCAGATGAACTTGCGATGGTTCAGTTCCATGCGAGTCAGCGTGGCCACGTCCAGACCGTCGACTTCCGGGCCGCGCATATTGATCCAGTTGACGCCTCGCACCGGCGTGACCGAGCCCAAAGGACGCGGCTTGGGCGCGTCACCCGCTTTCGCCGGATCGACCCGGTCCAGATTCGCGATCCGCGACACCAACCCGATATTGTGCGAGCGATGCTCGAACTCGGCGCCCGCCGCGGCGAACAGGTCGCCGTCGCCGCTGGCATCGACGACCACCTTGGCCAGGATCGCCTGCCGTCCCGATTTGCTCTCGAACACGGCGCCCCGCACCGCGTTGCCGTCCATGATCGCGTCGACGCCCCAGCAGTGCAGGAACACATCGATCTTGGCTTCCTCCACCATCTCGACCATCAGGTACTTCGTCGCTTCGGCGTCCACCGTCGGGTTCGACCCGGGACGCCGATTCATGATCGCGCCGTCCATCTTGTCCAAGCGGCGCATCATCTCCTCGCCGATGCCCTGGCAGACCTGCTTGTTGCCCGTGACGATATGTCCCAGGATGATCAGCACCAGGCCGCCGGTCCACAGTCCGCCGAAATGCCCGTAGCGCTCGACCAGACAGACATCGGCGCCAGCCCGCTTGGCCGCGATCGCCGCGCAGACGCCCGCCGACCCGCCGCCGATCACCAGCACGTCGGTCGAATGCAGCACCGGCAGTTCCCGTTGCGGCTGGATCACCCGCCCGTCGACGATCGTCGGGTTGGCGCGATTCTCCTGGATCTTGTTGCTGGCGATGATGGAACTCTGGAAACCGCTTTCCTGAGCACCGGCGTTCCTGCCGGCCAGCGATCCGACGCCCGCGGCCAGACCGGAACTTCCCAAAATTCGCAACCAATCGCGTCGGCTCATCGAATGACTCATCGGCAGACTCCTTGAAGGTGAGCGAGAAACAAAGGCGGGTGTCGCAGAGGTTTTCGGCGGTGGAAAACCAATCGCTCCCATCATGGCAAACCGACTGGACGGATGCAATGCGCCGACTGATTCCGGTGACTGCAGAAGCTGCTAAGCCGTGAGAACGCCGTTTCCCGGACATTGCCGTTCGTGCCGTCTGCGTCTAGAATTGTTGCTACGGATTGGACGCCATGACGCATACCACACGGACAGATTGGAGATCCGATCGGTTCGTTTTCGCAACGGCAGGTTCGAACATGAGTTGCATTACCGGAACCAAGCAGGGGGGACACATTATCCTGGACCGCACTGCCGACTGGCCGGACGGTTGCCGGGTACTCGTCGAACCGCTCGTCACAGGTGAATCCTGCGGGCTCACTGAAGAGCAGTGGGACGATTCCCCAGAGGCCATCGCAGAGTGGATTGAATGGTATCAATCGCTGCAACCTCTGGAGATTTCGCCCGAGGAGCAAGCGGATGAGGCCAGTTGGCGACGGCAGATCGCGGACCACGAACGCATTCGAGAGAACGACCGGCTGAAGGGGCTGTTCGAGTGAAACGCTACCTGCTGGATACGGGCACGATGGGACATTTCGTCAATCATCGGCGCGGTGTGGACCAGCGTGTTGCGGAAGCACGGCAACTGGGATTTCGCATCGGTGCCTGCCTGTTGTCGGTGAACTTTTTGCCGGGATGGAGTTGAGTGCGAGCCGGGAGAGAAATCTGCCTCATCTGCGAAGAGCTTTGAGCCGCGTCATTTGCTGGCCGTTCGATCGTGCGGCTGCCGAAGAATTCGGACGCGTTTTCGTGGAGTTGCGCCGCGCCGGTCGCCCTATGCAACTGGTGGACATGCAAATTGCCGCTATCGCACGCAGCCTGGGCAATTGTACTGTCGTCACCACCGACAGCGATCTGGCGGATGTGCCCGGTCTGGATGTAGAGGATTGGGCGACTGCGTGAAAAGGGGGCGTTCGACAGCCGGCTACCTCTCCGCTCGCCGCTGTCGAGAATCGACGCTTTAGACGCACCCGCTGTGGGTCCGAACGAGGCGATTAGCCGTCACCGCTCTCCAGCCCCATCTCCGGTGGATACCGGCACGCCACCCGATTTCCGAAAACGTTGTAACTCGTCACAATTCTGCCTACAATTCGAGCGACAACGGCTAAGGTGGGCGATGCTTGCATGAACAGAGAACGCTGGATGGATCTGGGGGATTGGTCGCACGGCGTGCGGGTCGAAGCAGCCGAGCGCGGATTTCTGGCCTGGCTGCGGGATGGCACGTCGGTGTTGCTCCGGCCGGTGGGAGCGGACGACAAGATGCGGATCGAGGAAGGCTTGTCGAACATGTCGCCGCGGTCGATCTATTATCGCTTCGGCCGCCAGATGAAGCGCCTATCCGACCGCGAATTGCAGTACTTCACCGAAGTCGATCAAGTCCAGCACATCGCTTGGTGCGCGGTCGATCCCGCCGATCCGAGCGAGACCGGATTGGGAATCGGCCGGCTGATCCGCGAGCCCGATCGTCCAGCGCGGGCTGAGTTCGCCTTGACGGTGATCGACCCGTATCACGGGTTGGGGCTGGGCACCGTGCTGCTGGCGACGCTGAAGACGCTGGCGGAGTTGCAGGAGATCGAGATCTTGCGCGCTTGCGTCTTGGCCGAAAACCATGCGGTCATCGCTTGGTTCCAACGACTGGGCGCCCGCTTGGTGGACAGCGATTGCCAAGTCATCCTGGATTGGGATCTCCGCGACGGCAGTCCGGACACCTGCTCGGCGCAACGCTTCCAGGCGTTGTCCCAGCAGATCCGCCAGGTGTTGGGCGAGCGACCGACGCGATGGATTGAGGAAGTCGAACCACTTTGAACCGTCGGCATGGGCCACAGGAATTTCTGCGGGAATGAACAAGCGAATTACGATTACTCCGAGCGGGCGTTTGCGCGTCGAGGACTCGGCGGAGGCCGTGCCCAGCCTGTCCGATGCCGTGGCGGCCTCGGTGCAGACCGCATTCGACGAATCCTCGGCTGCCGGACTGTTGTATCTCGTGGCCGAAGGATTGAACGAGGATTTGCCCGCATCGTTCGTTTTCTGGCGCGAGATGGCTCGCCGGGTGTTGGAGGGTTTGCGGCATTTGGGGCGCGAGCCGGTGTCGGCGTGGCATCAACTGGCCGCTCCGCCCGACGAACAATGGCAGGAACTGTTGGCCGACGCGCCGCCGATGCGCGGACTGGAGTACCTGAGCGCCGGGCTCCTGACCCGGTTGTGGACCGAGCTTCGGGATCTGCTGGCCGAACGGGCCAGCGAGTTTCCCGGCGGCGCGGAAGGCTATCTGCAAAGTCTCAATCCCGTCTGGCACCTGCTGGGTCGGGTCACGTTTCATCTGGCCGAGAACAAACGCGACCCCGACTATCCGTTCGCGTTCCTGGCGACATACACCCACCGTCTTTCGGCGGGCGCCAAACTGCAGCATCTGCCGCTGGCCCAAGCGCTGAAGGAGTACGCCGGGTCGAAGGACCGGGCCAAGTTGACTTCGTTGCTGGAACCCGTGCGACAAGCCGCCGAGGAGAGCCCGCTGGTTCGCGAGCTGCTGGACAGCAAGGCCCTGTTTCGGCCCCAGGCGTGGACCGTGCCCCAAGCGTACCGCTTCCTGACCGAGGCGCCGAAGATGGAGCAGAGCGGCTTGGTCGTCCGCCTGCCCGACTGGTGGCACGCGCGCCAGCCGCCGCGCCCGCAGATCCAGGTGCGAGTCGGCCAGCGGTCGGTTTCCCAATTGAGCGCCGATCGTTTGCTGGACTTCTCCGCCCAGCTCTCGTTGGACGGAGAACCGCTCAGCGACGACGAACGCCGCCAGTTGCTCGAAGCCACCTCGGGCCTGATCCTGCTGCGCGGCCGCTGGGTCGAGGTGGACGCTGCCAAACTGCAGGAAGCGTTGGCCCACTGGCAGGGATTGCAGGACGAGTATCCCGACGGCATCAGCTTCATCGAAGGTATGAGGCTGCTGGCCGGGGTGCGGCTGGACGACGAGGACGACGGCGGCGATTTGCCCGAGTGGTCCCGGGTGGTGGCCGGCGATTGGCTGCGCGACACGCTGTGGCAGATCCGCGATCCCGCGGCGGTCAGCGGCTGTCAACCGGGCCGCGATTTGAACGCCCGCTTGCGACCCTACCAGGAAGACGGCGTCCGCTGGCTGTGGTTCATGACTCGGCTGGGACTGGGCGCCTGTTTGGCCGACGACATGGGACTGGGCAAGACGATCCAGGTCATCGACCTGCTCCTGCAGTTGAAACCAAGCGACAGTGCGATGGGGCGCAGAACCAGTCTGTTGATCGTGCCGGCGTCGCTGATCGGGAATTGGCGGCAGGAATTGGAGCGGTTCGGGCCTTCGTTGCGCGTCTTCTACTCGCATCGCTCGGAAACCGATCCCGACGAATTGCAACGCGTCGCAGCCGATCCGGACAAGGAGTTGGCAGGTTTCGATTTGGTCATCACGACGTACGGACTGACCAGGCGCCAGGATTGGCTGCGGTCCTTCGCTTGGCATCTGGTGGTGCTGGACGAGGCGCAAGCGATCAAGAACGCGTCGTCCGCACAGACTCGCACGGTCAAGAAACTCGACGCCCAAGGCCGCGTCGTGCTGACCGGCACGCCGGTGGAAAACCACCTGGGCGATCTGTGGTCGATCTTCGACTTCTGCTGCCCCGGTCTGCTGGGTTCCGCCGCGAAATTCAAAGCGTTTGCCAAACGGCTGAGTCAACCAGAGAACCTCCATGGGTACGGTGCCCTGCGGCGGTTGGTCCATCCGTATATTCTGCGGCGGCTGAAAACCGATCCTCGCATCGCGCCCGATCTACCGGCCAAGACTGAGATGCGAGTCGAATGCGGCTTGTCCAAGAAGCAGGCGGTCCTGTATGAGCAGATCGTTGGCGATCTCCAGCGGCGACTGGAGGATGTCGACGACATGGCCCGCCGCGGGCTGATTCTGTCGGTGCTCATGCAACTGAAACAGCTTTGCAACCATCCGGCCCAGTACCTGAACGAAGCGGCGTTTCCGCCCGATCAGAGCGGCAAGTTCCAGCGACTGGCCGAGATCGGCGAACCGATCGCCGAGCGGCAGGAGAAGGTGCTGGTATTCACCCAGTTCCAGTCCCTGACCAAGCCGCTGGCCGATTTTCTGCGCGGCGTTTTCGGCCGCGAGGGTTTGGTGCTGCACGGCGGAACACCGGTCGGCAAGCGCAAAGAACTGGTCCGCCGGTTCCAGGAGGACGACGGCCCGCCGTTCTTCGTCATCTCGCTCAAGGCCGGCGGCAGCGGCCTGAATCTGACCGCTGCGTCGCACGTGGTCCACTTCGACCGCTGGTGGAACCCGGCGGTGGAAAACCAAGCGACCGACCGGGCCTTCCGGATCGGCCAGAAGCGAAACGTGCTGGTCCACAAATTCGTCTGCCGCGGGACCCTGGAGGAACGCATCGACCGGATGCTGCAAGACAAGCAGCAACTGGCCGACCAGATCCTGACACAAGGCGGCGAAACCATGCTGACCGAGATGACTGACGAAGAACTGCTGCGGTTCGTCTCGCTGGATTTGAACCGGGCCGCGGGCGATTGAGGCGGGCGAAGGGTTCGCGCGTCGTTCTTGGGCAGATCGGTTGACAGACTGGCAGCCTGTCCAACGTTGGCGCGGCGGGAAATGCTGTTGCGAAAATCGCATGGCGGGTGCTAAGTTGGTGCAACTTTGATTCTGGCAAGACGGCATTTTCCAGGAGAATTGGGATGTACGGAGGATGGAGGCCCTACGTTTCGGTAGCCCAGCGCCGCGCGAAAGCCAATCGTGTTGCGGCAAAACTCAGCAAACAAGGCCGTTCACTGAAGCCCATTTCGCTCGCCGGTCGGACGATCGCCAAGACGTTCTGGGGCAAAGCCTGGTGCGACAACCTCGACAGCTACAGCGACTTCGAGAATCGCTTGCCAAGGGGCCGCACCTACGTCCGCAACGGTTCGGTGATCGATCTACAGATCTCCTCCGGCAAGGTCGAAGCCCTCGTCAGCGGCTCGGAAATCTACCAAGTCACGATTCAGATCGACGAACTGAACGCCCGCGACTGGCAGGCGATCACGCGCGACTGTTCGCAGGCGGTCGATTCCCTGATGGATCTGCTCCAGGGCCGGTTGTCCAAGGGAGTGATGCAGCGTCTGACGCGGCAAAAGGACGGTCTGTTCCCGTCGCCGAAAGAGATCAAGATCAACTGCAGTTGCCCCGATTGGGCTTGGCTGTGCAAGCACGCAGCGGCGGTACTTTACGGCATCGGTTCGCGTCTGGACGAAGAACCCGAGTTGCTGTTCACGCTGCGGGACGTCGATCATCGGGAACTGATCAGCCAAGCGGTGGCCGACGGCAATCTCGATCAAGCGCTTTCCGGCGGCGGTCGGGCGTTGGCCGAGGACGATTTGGGCGCTCTGTTCGGCATCGACTTGGACAATGCCGGCAGCCCGCCGGCGGAACCAGCGGTCGCCGATCCGCCCGTGCGCCGCAAGCGAGTGGTGTCCAAGCGTCCCGTTTCGAAGACCAAGACCGCCGGCTCGAAAAAGGCAACGATCCGCGCGAAAACCGCGACGGAGGTCGAGAAGAAAGCCGCGCCGCCGAAGAAATCAACCGCGAAGGCAGGTTCCTCCCGCACGCCCAAGAAACGGAAATAAGCGTTTCGCCGCTCCCTCGTTCACGAGGCTTGGCGCAACGGAGGTTTGGACGGGAAGAAGGCCGCTAGGGCGGCGACGCAGGCGGCGCAGAGAATCGAGCCGCTGAGCCAGATGCCCGTCCAGTTGCGCAACCGCACGCCGTCCACCTCCGTGGTGAACCAGTCGCCCACGACTCCGCCCACCAATCCGCCGACGAGGAATCCGATGCTGACGAAGAACACGCCGTAGATATTCTGCATGCTGCCTCGGACGTCCGGCGGCGAAATCCGGTCGACGTACATATAGCCGACCGCCAGGAAACAACCGAAGCAGAAACCGTGCAAGGCTTGGCCGAACCCCGCCAACACGAGCTTGCCCACGAACGGCGGATCGAGGCTGAAGACCAGCGAAAACAGGACGAACCGCAGCATGTAGGCGCACGCGCCGAGAATCAACGTCCGCTTGTACCCCAGGCTTTTCAGCAGGAAGCCCAGGAAGGCCATCACCAGGATTTCGCACCACTGGCCGAGCGAACTGATCATCTGTTCGCCTGCCTCTTTCCACCCGCCGCTGTCCAGAATGTCGCGGAGAAAGACGCTGTTGAACACGAAAAAGTACTGATGCGCGATGCAGATGAAGAAGGTGACCGTGACGATCACCAGGAAATGCCGCTCCCGCAGCATGGCCATCACCACGCCCGGTGCGTACGCGTGCTGTTGGTTCGGCTGCGGCGGCGTGTGCGGCAGGGTCAGGCAGTAGACGCTCATCACGATGCCGATGGCTCCGGACATCGCAAACGCGATCCCGCGGGCATTGGCCAGTTCGACGCCTTCCAGCCCGCGCAGCCACCACAGCTCGATCAGAAACGCCGGCACGATGAACCCGATTGTGCCGAACAGCCGGATCCACGGGAACTCCAACTCGCCGTTGCCCAGATGGCGGAAGGCCAGCGAATTCGACAGCATCATCGTCGGCACGTACAGCACCGAATACAGCGTTCCTAGCACGATCACCGGCCAAACGTCCCGTTGGAAAAACAGGGCCAGCATCAACCCTCCGCCAGCCAGATGGCAGAACGCCATCACTCGCTGGGTCGAGAACGCCCGGTCCACGATCTGCCCGATGACGAACGGCGCCAGGATCGGACCGACCGCCAGGGCGGCGACGAAAAAGCCCACCTCCTGAGCCGAGAACCCCAGCGTTTGGTCGACGTACAACGCGGCGATCGGCAGATAGCAGCCTTGGACGAAGTACTGCAAGAACATCATCAACGACAGCCGCACCAGCAGCGGAAGCGAAGAACGCGCGGAGAAATCGCCCATCCGATTGTCAGCCGATACCATGGTCAATTCGCCTCGGGGAAGAAACTCGGAAATGCATCGCGCCGCCATTCGTCACCGGCACGCTGTCATGGTTCTAACACAACCCGAAACGGGCGGCTAGTCGGACCGGTATGCAGCCGCATTCACGCGATTCTGGGCTTCTCAAGCGTCCGAAGCGACGTCCCATTTCTTCGCCGGGTGCTTGCGTCACCGCACGTAGGTGGCTTCGCCGTAGCGCGGCGTCTCGTTGGGCAGGCGGGCCAGCGGACCCGTGCCGCCTTCGTAGACGCTGAATTCAGCCCAGACAGGCAGGTGATCGGATACCGTCAGAGCTTGCTCGACGGTCAGCCCGTACTCGGTCATCAGATTCAGCACGCCGAAGCGTCCTGCGTACTCGACCGTCGCCGCACGATTGAAGACGATGTTGTCGTACATGCGGTTCAGCCGAGTGTTGGTCATCACGCCCGTGATCGCCGGCACGACGTTGGGCAGTTTTCCGAGCCGTCCGAGTTGATACTCGTCGACGTTCAAATCGCCCAGCAAGATCACGTCGTCTTCGCCGCTGCCGTTGCGTTGCACTCCGACGAACACGTCGGCCAAGGCATCCAGTTCCGTATCGGTTTCATCCGGATCCGTGTGGATGTTCACCAGCGAGAACGTAAAGGCTTGCTCCGGCGGCACGCCGCGGACCCGAAACCGCGCCACCATCGGCTCGCGGTGCAACAGATCCTGCGGATCCGGCACCGTGTAGACACAGCGCCCGTCGACTTCGATCCGGTTCGTGTCGAACACAAAGGCGTATTGTTCCTTGCTGTTGGACCGGCCCAGCCGAGGACCGATCAAGTAGCTGTATCTTGCGCCGTTGGTGTTGATCATCGCCACGAAATTCGGCACGATCGAATCGTCGACCGAGCGGATCTCCTGGATGGCGACGATGTCGAACCGCCGGGCAACATCGACCAAGATGCCCATCACTTCGGGCTTGGCCATCTTCGAGGTTCCGAAGACCTGGATATTGAACGACGCGATCCGGATCGCGTCGCCCCGGCGCGTGTGGGTAGCGGCCCGGGCGGGCGGAAGCGAAGGAGATTCCGAACCGAACCACAGAATCGGCGGGTTTCCGGCAGGGGGGGGTGTCGCGGCCCGACTGCCGTCGTTCAGGCCCGCCAATTCGCCCAACAGCGCCGTCAGCATCGGCCCGTCGTGCGACTGGCCCATCAGGGCACGAACCGAATCCACTCGACCCGCGACGTGTTGCGTGACTTCCTGGGCCCGCTGCCGATCGATCTCCACCTTGGGTGCGCCGCCCGACCAATCCACCGAAACAACGCCCGACGCGGCTGTCACCAAGGCCAACAACAGGGTCACAGGGGCCCCCAACCGGCTGGCAACGATTCGCCGCAACGGTTCGGGAAGTCCGAAAGCGGCCAAGCCGACCAGATACTGCGCGGTAGACTGCTTCCTCCGGGAACGTGCCATCCTTGGCTTTCCTCGGGGTGATGGACGGGTCTAGAAAAATCGACCGCGGCTTGTATCAGAACCGCCGCATCGAGACAACGCCATTTCGGTTTTCAAAACCCGTGGCGGTCGCAGGCGAAGAACCGTCCAAGTGCCATCACCGCTGGCATCGGCGGTCGGAAGCCACCGCGCGCGACGGGCGGAGCGTGCGAGATGAAGCGATCGAATTGGTTCAGGAAGACGGAAACGCGGCCGCCTGGAGTTGCAGCCGCGTTTCACGGTCTTCCGCACGAAACGGTCTAACGAGAGAACAAGGGCCCGGCTCCGCCTTTCAATATTGCCAAACGTTGTTTCGGCCAAGGCCGAATTCCATGCCAAGCGCGCCGCTGAGACTGTCGTCGCCGGCACCCGCCACCCCGACGAAGGCCTTGGCACGATCGCCGATCGGACGTTTCAGCCCGATCGAACCCGCCACGTTGTCGACGGCGTCCGAGTAGCCCAACTGGCCAAAGAACTCGTATCGTCCGATCGCCCTGTTGTAATAGCCTCCGACGAACGATCCTCCAGGGTACATCAGCGTCGCACCGCCGAACGGCGTCAGCGAGATCGCGTCGTCCCCGACGTCGATAGAGAATGTCGCTCCTGCCTCGACGTAATCGGCAAACACGTATCCCATGTTGAAACGCAGTTGGTACGCTTCGTCGTCTACATTGTCGTCACGGAAGTAATCGAAGAAGCCCCATACCGTCGCCCGCTCCTGAAACGTGCATCCATACGGATTGCCAAACTTCTGCAGTCCGACGGTGCCCAGAAACTGCGTCCGATCGTCGGTATGGTTGAAGCCGAACGCGCCAAATGCGCCGACCGAATCCGTCAGGCGATAGCCGCCCGTGAGGCCGTAGGCAAAGCCGCCCTCGGTCGTAGCCCCGTCGATATGCGTCCCGGCGATCCAAGGGATCAACGTCCAGCGGACTGCGTCGCCGTCCCCGCAGTATTCGCAACCGTCATCCTCGACGTAGTACGCATCGTCGTCCAGCAAATCCAATTTTTGATCGGACTGGCCGCAAGTCGGGAATTCGCTACCACAAACCCAGTCGCTGGCTGACACACGGCCGGATGTCACAACAGACATAACCGTCAGGCAGAACAAGGCGAGCAAGAACCGTGTCCGCGGAAGAGTCCGAAAACTTCGGAATCGTCGCCCGGACGAGGGAGGATGGCAAGGGATACCAGACATAAGCACACTCCTAGTGTTCTGGGGGTTCGGATGTCGAAGGCAATCCGTTGATTCATGTTTGAATTCGGTTGCCGCCTCCAAAGAGCTGGAACATATCGCCGCACTCCCCTTCCTCGGGGACAACCCCATCAGACATACGATGCGGAGCAAACGCTTGGAACCGGAGAACGCGCGGAATCGTCAGTTGCCACACCGCGTGAATGAATGGTCGTTTCGGCAAAACCCGGCCGGCATCGTCGTTGTCTTCATCAACCCCGTTTCAAGCGGACCCGAAAGAACGCCGGGGCGGGATTCGACGTTGCAAGAATCCGTTGACCAACTACAATTTGGTCGAGAATAGAAACGTAAGCCCCCCGGTGGCTCCGGCGTGGGCTTTCGTTCCGGACCAAATGGCCGGAATGTTCACAGGCGTTCGTACCGGCGGATCCGAGACGCCTCCCCCGTTGTTCGCAGCGTTCCAACCGAATTCAGCCCGCTTGAAACTTCAACCTTGACACACCGGATCGACGGATTTCACGCTGGGCGACAAGCTTCGCCTGCCTGAACCATCGCCGCGAGATACCGCCATGCATGACGATCCAACCGAGCTGATCCTGCTGTTGCTCCGCGAAGGCAGTACCGAGCACGCCATCGAACTGTACTGCGAGGAAACCGGCGCTACCCGCGAGCAGGCGCAGCACCACATCGACCACTTGGCCCGTCGTGCCGGCTTGAGATCCGTCCGGCACCGCTGGCGCGCTCTTGCACTATTGGCCGGCGGTGCGCTGATCGTGTCGCTACTGCTGCTGTGACGGGCGGTCCGCGCTGGAGTTCACGGTTCACCGTGTCCGGTGGTTGGAAAGCCGGGCGAGACAAGCTGAAGCGTGAACTCCAACGGGTCTGCGCTGTAGTGCATGGTCACAATGCCTGATGGTTGGAAAGCCAGTTCAGCTCTTCAGTTGCCAGGCGTTGGGCGTGACCTTTTCAACGTTCGGGGTGATGTCGGCATCGACGTTCCCCAGCGCCCACGCCATACCGCCCAGCAGGATCTGCTGGAACGGATCGGACTCCCAAACGTCTTCGCGGTGGGCCATCGAGTTGAAATACACGCGGCCTTTGCCTTGCATCCGCGCCCACGTCGACGGGAACGACGGACGTTGGTAACAAGCGCCCTGCATCCCGGCGGTCTCCTGGACCAGGACGACGTGCAGATCCCGGGCAAAGTTCTTCATGGCGTACCATTCTTCCAGCAACTCGAAGGAATCGCCGATGCCTTTCAGGCCGGGAAAGCCGGGCGAGGTGACTCGCATCAGGGCCTTCTGTTGCGGCCCGTGGGCGACGAACTCGCCGCCCAGCATCGCCAGGAACGGATCGATCTTCTCGTTCGGTTGATCGCCCGGTCCGGGCGAGCGCCAACTGTTGCACGTCGAATGCAGTCCGACGAAGCTCTTGCCCGCGGCAACCGCGTCCAGCAGTCGCTGCTTGCCCGCCGCCGTCATCGGCGGCTCGTTCTGCGGATTGGGCTCGGTCAAATCGCCATTGGTGTAGAACGCGATTACATCGTATTGGTCCAGGTCGCCGTCGAAGACTCGGCCGTCCTTGGTGCAATCGACGTCGAAACCGTGCTGCTTGCCCAACTCGACCAAGATCCGCTCGGAATGGCTCAGCGCGTCGTCCTTGCGCACCACGACCGAATGGTAGTAGCCGACGTTGCGGGTGAAGTACAAGACCCGTTGCCGCTTCTTCTCCTCGGCTGCCACCCAGCGCAACGGAAACAGTGAGGCGCCCAGCAAGGACGCACCAGCACCGACCAATAGCTCACGTCGTCTCATCGTCGATTCCTCCAAGGAAAGATGTAATGGCAGCCAGCGACCGAAAACGGCCGAAGACACTGGCTGTAGCATAATCAATTCCATCCACGCATTCGAGTTCTCGCACCAAGCTCTCCGCCGGGCTTCTCGTTTCCCCGGGCTCGAAGTCCTGTTGGAGTTCATGCTTCAGCATGCTCTTTTTGTCGCTCCGTTCGTGCTAGGATGGAAGCCGTTCGGACGCAAACCGTTGTCGATGCCTGGAACCATCAGAAAACGCGACCATCAGCGGAGAACCAACGGCATGAAGATCTTGAAGAACTTCCAGTGGACTGCGGCGGCGTGGATCGCGGCCGCGCTGTGCTGCCCGACTGCCGAAGCCGTCGCGACCGAAGTGGTGCTGGCGGCCGAAGGCCAGTGCGAGTATCAGATCGTCGTGCCCGACACCTCGCCCACGTCCGCGATTGGCGAGTGTCTGCAGCAGGCGGCGCGACTGCTGCAGACGGCGTTTGTCGCCAACGGAGTGGCGGTCGAGTCGCTGCCGATTGTGGCCGAGTCGGCACGCGATCCGCAGCGCCCGGCGATCTATCTGGGAAACACGGCCTTTGCACGGGCTCACGGAATCGACGTCGCGGCGCTACCGGGATGGGGGTACGTCCATCGCGTCGTCGAGCAGCGCGAGGTGATCATTGCCGGCCGCGATCACCCGGCGCCTGACCAATCCGACAATTCGCGACGACCGACATGGGACCGGATCGGGACGGCCAAAGGCGTGGCGGATTTCGTGCGGCAGTACGCGGGAACTCGTTTCCTGTATCCGGATTTGGCTCCGTACCAGAGCGTCAAAGCGGCGGCGCAGATCGATCTGCTGGCCTCGCCAGCGATCGAGTTCCTGCCCGCGCCGACAATCGCCGTTCCGGACGATCTGGACGCGCAGCATACTCCGACGATCGCGTTCAACACGGCCCACCCGGCCGGCGGAAGCTTCTACGATTTGGCCAACAACCGCTTTCCACGCGTCGACGAGGTGTTTGGCGGCCATACCTGGGAGCGTGCCGTGCCCGTGGAGGAATACCGCGAGTCGCATCCGGAGTATTTCGCGTTGGTTGGTGGCCAGCGGTTGCTGGACGATCGCGGACAGTATTGCATCTCGAATCCCGCGGTGCGCGAACTGATTTACGCCGACTTGTGCCGCTGGCTCGACCGCGGCTATCTGTCGGTCGATCTGGGCCAACCCGACGGATTTCGCCCGTGCCAATGCGAGGGCTGTGCGAAGTTGTACGACACGGGGGATGACTGGGGCGAGAAGATCTGGCGGTTCCACGCCGAATTGGCCGAGCGTCTGCTGGTCTCGCATCCGGGCAAGCAGGTGACGATTATGTCCTACATCCAAACCGCGCTGCCGCCGAAGACATTCACAAAGTTCCCGGCGAACACAAAGATCATGCTGACGGGAACCAACGAGGAGGACATCGCGCCGTGGCGCGGCTACGAGGTGCCGGGCGGCTTCACCGGCTATCTGTACAACTGGTGTCCCAATCTCGGCACTCGCTATACCCCGATGCGGACGCCGAGCCATGTCGAGACCCAGGCGAAGCGACTGGCCGCCAACCACATCCAGTCGTTCTACCGCGACGGTCCCGGCGCACTGTACGGACTCGAAGGACCGGTCTACTACACCATGGGCCGAATGTTCGACGATCCGGAACGTCTGTCTGCCAAGGATCTGGTGCCGGAGTTCATCGACGCCGCGTTCGGCGGCCCATCGGCCTGGCACATGCGGCAGTTCTACGACCAACTCTACCACGGCATCACACTGTACTCCGACTACCTCGGCACCCGCAGTCCGGCCTGGACCTATCAACCGGCCGAAGGCCGTCGCCGCAAGACGGTCAGCGATCCCTTTCAGTTGCTGGCGTTCCTCTACCCCCCGCCGCTGCTCGCATCCCTGGAATCCCATTTGGCCCAGGCGGAGCAGAAGGCCAGTACCGATAAGGTCAAGTCGCGTCTGGCGCTGGTGCGCCGCGAGTTCGATTACGTCAAGGACTTGGCTCGCGTCGTGCATCTGTATCACGCTTACGAAATCCAGCCCGATCTGGCCTCGCGCGACCGTCTGTTGGATGCGATCGACGCCCGGAACGCTCGGATCGCCGCGTACTACGACCCGCGCGGACGCGCCGTGCCGGCTTCGGACGGTTGGGCGCTCGTGATGTTTCCGCCAGCCGGGCACAGCGCCAGCCACCTGCGTCTGGCCTATAACAACTACCAGGAGCCATTCGAGAGCACGTGCGTCAACTGGGACACCGCCGCGGTACGAGCCGCTCCGCTGCCGGGAGCGAAACGCTTGACGGTTCGCCTCGTCGAAGGGCCGCTGACGCTGGACTCGGCGGTCTTTTCCCAGTCGGAAGCGTCCGAGCTGACCGCCTTGCCGAGCGCGGTGGACGCGGTTCTGCCGACGGGAAAGACCACGCTGCGCGCCCTGGCGGACGACCAAAGGTTGTACGTGCGCATCGACAGCAATCTGCCCGCGGCTCCGCAGAGGGCCGATGCGAACGGCGAGACGGAAGCGATCGAAGTGCTTCTGTCGCCAGTCGCGGGCAGTCCGGTCGCTTACCGGTTTCGAGTCGGCCCGCAAGACGCCGCGAGGCAGGATGCCGCCACCGGATTCGTCAGCGACGCGATGGACCCGCGTTACGGCCAGTTTGATCCCGATTGGAGCGGCGACTGGAATTGCGAAACCCGCGTGGCAGCAGACGGGGGAGCATGGACGGCGCTGATCACGGTTCCCTTCAAGACGCTCGGCGTCGCCGCGCCTCAGTCCGGCACCTTCTGGCGCGGAAACGTCGGCCGCGCGTCTCGGAGCGGCGCCGATCCGCAGCGACTCAATCTATCCGCTTGGTCCACGGCCGCCGGAATGCGCCGCCTTGACGATCCGAATGCGTTCGGCGAACTCCATTTCGAAGACCGATCGGGCGTGCGTTGATACGGCGCTGCCGAACCGTCGCACGAATGGCCGAAATGCGCAGCCCGCGATGGAGAATGACACGGTTTCCGCGAACTTTAACCGCAGGCCGGGCAATCACTTCCGCAGCAGATCGGGCCCCTTGCCCACCGTCTTCTCGTACGTGCCGTCCGACGATTTCACGTACTTGGTGAAGCCCAGCCGCTCCAGCTTCTTGTCGTCGCCCACGCTTCTCTCCGCCGTCATGGGCGAGTATTTTCCGGCGATCCAAGGCGGCGTGAACACTCGGCGCACCGTTTGACCGGTCGTCGGATGTGTCGTCAACGGCGGATCGGTCATCGCTTGAACGACTTCGAACCGTTCTCCTGGTTCCCCGGACTCGGAAACCACTTCGTACACGTACCTGGGCATCTCTTCGCAACCTCCTTCCTCACACGCTGAAGCGTGAACTCCAGCAGATGATTCTACTCCAAGGTTCGTCGCGATTCCACGTAGCTGGCCACCACGGCGAAGTACATCGCCAGCGCGACGGGAGCGATGGCTCCGACGGGGGTCGTCTGGGCGCCCGGCCAACTTGCCAAACCCTCCAGTGCCGACCACGCCAGAATCTGTAGAAAAGTCGCCGGAACCAAGAAAATCCAGGCATCGCTGGCGTTCCGGGACAAGACGCCTCCCGTGACCGTCGAAGCGATCACCCGTATGCTGGCTGCCAGTAGGGTCGTCGACACGGCGGCCTGCCAGCCGAGGACGGCACCGACCAACGCGACCGCGGCTGCCAAGTCGAGCAAGCCGCATGGGACGGGTTCCCGGCGACTCCGCCAAACTCGGGATACCAGCGCTTGGACGCCACCTAACGTGAAACCGATCAGTCCGCCAACCACCGTTGTGTCAAACCTCTGAGACCAAGCGCATTCCGCCAGCCACTGCGGCCGTTCGGCAATCCACGCAACCGGCTGGACCGCCGGCGCGAGGGCAGGCAGCCCCAGTCCGAAAATCAGCCCGAACAGCAGAACTCCCCGTGGCACTCGATGACCGTCCCGGCGAATCAATGCCCAACTGAGCAGAATACAAAGCAACCCAGTATGAGCGACCAGCGTGGCAACCAGATCCCAGGGTACTTGCTGGGCCAACCACGACAACCCGGGATATCCCCCAGATGTTCGGCTTGGCAGGTTCGCTCCGCGGCAGAAGAGTTCGACAACCGCCAAGCCCAGCACCATCAGCCCGGTGATCGCCTCGATCAACGGATATCTACCCGCAATGGTCGAGTGGCAGTCCCGGCACCGACCTCGTAGACTGATCCACCCGAAAACGGGAATGTTGTCGTGCCATCGGATGGCGTGTTTGCACTTGGGACAAAACGAAGATCCCAACAGGGAGAACCCGCGGGGCGTCCGGTAAACCACCACATTCAGAAAGCTGCCGAGGCTGGCACCGAAAAAGAAGAACCAGACGGCGATCACCGCTTCGAAAAACCGCATCTGGAACGAGGCATCCCGAGACGTGACAAGGGGCCCAACGAACACGTACCCTAGGAACAACGCCGCAAACGCCAACAGCAAAAAACGGAGCGGCCAGTTGCGTGGCGCTGATGTCGTATGCATCGACTTCCCCCCAGACCTTAACAAAACGGAAACGGACATCCGGTCACCCGTCGCACATCCTGGGAATCGGTAACGCCCGAGGGTGCCTGTCCCAGTCTTGGTCGGACCAAGCGTTTTTCCACATATTGCCGGACGAGAGGCTGTTTTCGACCGAACTGGTAGGTTATGATCGAGCAGTTGTACGTTTTTTTCGCAGGAGATTCAATTCTCGTAACGGGGAGACGATGCGATATGTGGGCCAAGATCGATGCGCTGCCATGGTTATTCGCACAGGACGTACCGGTGAATGACCTGAATTGGACCTGGATCATCGGGGCCGTCGTCGGGTTGGTTCTGGTGTTTTTATTGGTGGTGTTCGTCATCGTCGCCGCCGTCTACGGCAAGATGTGGTTCCAAGCGTTCATGTCCAGGGCCGATGTCAGCATGTTGAGCCTGATCGGCATGGGCTTCCGGCAAGTCAAGCCAACCGTGATCATCACGGCCAAAGTGATGGCGGCCCAGGCGGGCCTGGACATCAATCGCCGCACGGGGATCAGCACATCCCGGCTGGAAGCCCATTACTTGGCGGGCGGAAACATTATGAACGTCATGCGGGCGATCATCGCGGCGCATCGGGCGAACATCGATCTGGACTTCGACCGTGCGGCGGCGATCGACTTGGCCGGACGCGACGTTCTGGACGCAGTCCAAACCAGTGTCTACCCGAAGGTCATCGACTGTCCCGACCCGCAGCGCAGCGGCAAGACCACGCTCAGCGCCATCGCGAAGGACGGTGTGGAACTCAAGGTCCGAACCAGAGTGACCGTGCGGACCAATCTGGAGCAGTTGATCGGTGGAGCGACGGAAGAGACAGTGATCGCCCGAGTCGGGGAAGGCATCATCACTGCGATCGGTTCATCCGAAAGCCACAAATTAGTTCTGGAAAACCCAGATCGGATCACCAAGGCCGTGTTGGCCCGGGGCCTGGACTCGCAGACTGCGTTCCAGATCGTCTCGATCGATATCGCCGACGTGGACGTTGGCGAGAACATCGGTGCCCGCTTGCAAGCCGACCAGGCCGAAGCCGACACCCGGAAACGGCGTGCCGAGGCCGAGCGCCATCGCGCCGAAGCGGTCGCGACCGAGCAAGAGAACCGGGCCAAGGTCGCCGAAAACCGCGCCCGACTTGTTCTGGCCGAAGCCGAGGTGCCGCTGGCCATGGCCGAGGCGTTCCGCCGCGGCGGATTCTACACGGACGGAGCAGCTTGAACCGCCGGGAATCAGTTGGTTATAGATTACCGGCTATAAATGCGTTGGGATGGATGCCTTGCCAAGAGCGGACTCGTTTGTCCATTGGTGACCCACGCCACATTCTTAACCCCCGATCTGTGGCAACTGATTTATAATCCCCCAATCTATAACCCCCAATCTATAACCCACGTCTTGACACCTTCGCACCTCGATTACCCAACAAAGGACTCGACAATGTCGCACATCCGTTGCACGTTTATCATTGCCTCAGCGCTGCAGATTCTGCTGGTTTCCTCGCTGCTACTGGCCGCCGGGCCGAAATACACGGACCCGGCACAAGTCGATGCCGATTTCGCGTACCAGGGCGAATATTCCGGCAAGGTCGGTGATGACGATCTTCGACTGGGGGTCCAAGTGATTGCCGAAGGCAAGGGCCGTTTTCAAGCGGTCGCTTACGTCGGTGGACTGCCCGGCGATGGCTGGAACAAGGAAACTCCGGTTCGCGCCACAGGGGAATTAAAGGATGGCCAGATTCCTTTTGGTGCCGAGCAGGGCAGGGCGGTGCTGAAGGACGGAGTCTTGACGGTTTTCGACTCCGACGGCAATCGAATCGGCCAATTGGCAAAGGTCTCGCGATCGAGTCCGACGCTGGGTGCCAAGCCGCCCGAGGGCGCGATCGTTCTATTCGACGGAACTGCAGCCAGCTTGGACAATTGGCAGGGCGGTCGGATCACGGACGACGGGCTGTTGATGGAAGGAGTGACCAGCAAGCAGAAGTTCGGCGACCATCAGATCCATCTCGAATTCCGCTTGGCCTACCAACCCGAAGACCGCGGACAAGGACGCAGCAATAGCGGGTTTTACGCCCAGGGACGCTACGAAGTCCAGATTTTGGATTCCTTTGGCTTGGATGGCAAGAACAACGAATGCGGCGGCATCTACTCGGTCAAAGACCCCGACGAGAATATGTGCCTGCCCCCACTTGAGTGGCAAACCTACGATATCGACTTCACTGGGGCCCGCTACGACGACCAGAGCAAATTGGCTGCCAATCCGCGGATCACGGTGCGCCACAACGGAGTCGTAATCCACCGCGATGTGGAATTGTCGGGCGAACGATCGACGACCGCTGCACCGCTTGGCCCAGGCCCGGAGCTTGGACCTGTGTTTTTGCAGAACCACGGCTGTCCGCTCCGGTTTAAGAACATCTGGGTGGTCGAGCGATGAAGTTGGTCAGCGCCGGTCGTGCGTGGTCAGTGGACGCGCGGCGAGAAAGTGGCCCCCGGGCGCCGAACGGGGGTCGAAAGGGCAGTGGATGCGTGACGTTTGGTCTAGCGGCCAGCCGCGGACCCGAATCTGCCGCAACTTCGGTCAACAGGGAGACTTTCGCACGCGACGACCGGCAGAATGCTTGCAGAGCTGGATGTGGTGAGATTATTCTTGAAAAGGATGATTGACAGTCGCCGAAAATCATGCTTTGATATGGTTGCTGCATCGGCGCGCACGTTCGTGGCTCCGGACCGCCGGGTAGCGACGGTTCCTGTACGAACTGGCTGGCTTGATTGTTCTATCTTTTTTTCCCTTTTTGAAAGGACTGTTCTATGAGAAGGTCGAGGCTCGGTTTTACGCTCGTGGAATTGTTGGTGGTGATCGCCATCATCGGGATTCTGGTGGCATTGCTGCTGCCGGCAATCCAAGCCGCACGCGAGGCGGCTCGTCGTACTCAGTGCAACAACAACCTGAAAAACATCGGCTTGGCGTTGCAAAACTACCATGACACCTACAAGGTCTTTCCGATGGGTGCCACCCCGGCTCGGGTTGGAGTCACCGGTGGTCCGGTTATGGGGCCGTCGTGGTGGTACGGGATTCTGCCGTTCATCGAACAGCGGAACATCTATGACAAGATCGCGGCCACTCAGCGCAGCGGACTTGCAGGTGGGCCCTTTATCTTCACTGCGGGCTCGATGAGCCAGGCTGCCTCCGGGGTTGGCACGACGACCATTTCTCAGTTGGTGCCCGAGGTCATGCGGTGTCCGTCCAGCCCGATTCCGGTGATGGAAACCCAGACGGGTCCGATCTGCTTGCCGAGTTACGTCGGCATCGCGGGCGGGTGCGACATCACCGGTGCTACTCCTTCGACTGACTACGATAATTCGCTTCTTGCGAACTGGGCTCCGAATTCCAATCGGATTTACGTGAATCAGCACAAAGGAATTGCTACTCCGGCTACTTCGATTGCCACCAGCAGTGGCATGCTTCCTCCGTCACAGCACATCAACATTGCTGGCTGCAGCGATGGTACGTCGAACACGGCGATTGTGAGCGAGCAGTCTGACTGGTTGCGCGATCAGAACCGTGCCGTGTCCACCGCGTTCCATGGCCACGCAGGCTGGAACACTTCCGCTGGCTTCACTCCGGCGACCGGTTCCCAGGGAACTCTTGGAACCGCTATCGCGGGAGGTTGGATCTCGGGCATGGAGACTCCGGCCACCCAGATCACCGGAACGGGTAGCTTCACCGCGACTGGCAGCACACCGGGTACTTGGACGAGCACTGGTCTGTTCAATATCACCACGGTGCGTTACCGTGCGGATCTCAAGCAGGTGCTGGGTGGTACTCCGCTGCCCGGTTGCCGGGATTTCCTCGGCCACAACAACCCGTTGCAGTCGCCGCATCCTGGTGGCGTGCTGGTCGCGTTTGTTGACGGCTCGGTGCAGTTCATCTCCGGCACGCAGGACTTTGCCATCCTGCTGCGTATCGCGATTCGCGATGACGGCCAGAATGTCAACCTGGACAACTAAGTCCAGCAAGACGTTCGAGTTTGTGTAACCACGATCCCGCCGAACATCCCGTTCGGCGGGATTTTTTTGTTTTCCCCGTCAAGCCGAAGGCGACGGAATTCACGGAGTACACTGTCATCTTCGGCTTGCCGTTCAACGAATTCAGCTATGTGTTTCGGTGAAAGCTACCATGATGAACCGCTACCATGCTCGTCTCGTCTCGTTGGTCATCGTCTTCTTCACTTCTCTCCCGGCCAGCGCTCAGATGCGGTATCCCGTCGACGTTGCCGCAAACGAAGAAAGAGCGGTCTTTGTCGCCGATCGCGATCTCCCCGGCATCTGGATGTCCGAAACGGAACAGCTTGTCCAATACTTCGCCGGTTCGAGAACGTTTCGCACGCCGCTGAACGCGGTGCGTTGCCTGACGCTGGACAATGCCGGTTTGCTGCTCGTCGGTGACACGTCCACCCGTGAGATCTACCGTTTTGACAAAAACCGGAAGCCGACCGGTTTGACCGGCGGGCGGATCGGAACCCCGATGGGCATCGCGGTGACCAAGTCGGGCGAGTTGCTGGTTTCCGATCTCGAATTGCAGCGGATCTGGCGGGTGCCGGGCCAAGGCGGCGAGCCGGCGCCGCTGGCCGACGTTCCCGCGCCGCGCGGCGTGTGCCTGGACCAGGAAGGGCACCTGTTGGTCGTCTCGCATGGCAAAGACGGCCAAGTGCTGAGGGTTACTGCGGAGGGCCAAGTGACGACGGTTGTCGCGGGGCGACCGTTCGAATTCCCGCACGATGTCGCTGCGGCGACCGATGGCACGATCTACGTGTCGGACGGCTACGCCAAAGCGATCTGGTCCATCCGCAAGGGAGCCAAGCCGCAGAAGTGGGTCGCAGGCAGTCCTCTCGTCAATCCCGTTGGTCTGACTTGGCGCGGCGACGATTTGTTGGTTGCCGATCCGCGAGCCAGCGCAGTCTTCCTGATCGACAGCGCCGGTAAAGTCTCGCCGTTTATCGAAGGGCGCGGCACGGAGTGAATTCAACGCGGCCCTCGTCCGCAATCAACTCGTTTAACAGCAAGCCGCAGGCGCCGGCGACTGAGACCAAGTAGCGCTAACGCCATGCAGTCGCTTTCGGCATGCCGTTCAATGAACACGCGCGCCGAACGCGCTGTGGCCGGTCTCCGACCGAGCCACTCGCACCGACCGAATCTTCCTCTTCCAGCCCGAAATCGAGGGGAATTCTTGGTGTGCCAGACCGTGCTCCGTGAAGCTTTGGTGAAGTTCCGGCCATTTGGCCCGGTTGTTCATTGCCGTCCCGAAAACGCCACCCTATAACGCTGGAAAAGTGGCATGAGGATTGGCATGCGAACACGACTGGCGGTCGGTTCGTCAACTGCTCAAAGGAGAAAAAGAGGATGTATTCACGTCGCAAACGTTTTGGTTTCACTCTGGTGGAATTGTTGGTGGTCATCGCGATCATCGGCGTCTTGGTGGCCCTGCTTCTGCCGGCGATCCAGTCGGCTCGCGAATCAGCTCGCCGCACCGAATGCAGCAACAATCTCAAGCAGATCGGGCTTGCGTTCCATAATTTCCAGGACACGTACGGCAACTTGCCCGGCGGGGCTCGCGACGGGCATCACAAGTCGGATGCGATGGATTTCTGCTGTCGCGCCAAGACGGTGTACGGCTGGTCCTGGGCCTATCACATTCTGCCGTTCATGGAACAGAGTGCAGTCTACGATCTAGGCAGTATCGCTGCCGATCCGGCGCCTGGCTCCACCGCGTACAACAACACGGAAGATCTTCCCGCGCGGGAGTACGTAAAGACCCTGTACTGTCCGTCGCGACGAAGTCCCGTCCCGCACAGCAACTTCTATCGCTGCGACTATGCAGGCAACGCTGGCGAGCGTCTGGGGTCCGGGGGATTCCGCGATGCGGGGAACCGGGGCGAGCGGGGGGTGGTTCGGCTGACGGGCACCCAACCGGTTAGAATCGAGCGCATCCTGGATGGTTCGTCGTCCACGCTGATGGTGGCCGAGAAGGCCCTGCATCCCAAAGCCTTCGGTTCAGAGGGGGGCGACAACGAACGTTGGACCAACGCCGGCTGGGACGAGGACGTGGTTCGATTCGGAGCGCATGTCAACGGTCAGGGCATCCCGCCCATTCCCGACTTGGATGCTCCGTTCCCGTCCGCCTGGGCGGTGGTCCCCGGAATGCCGGGCAACTGGGGGCAGTGGCATCCGTTCTTCGGTTCGTCCCATTCCGCCGGCGTCAACGGAGTGATGGCAGACGGAGCCGTTCGCATGTTTGCGTTCAGCATCGACCGCAGCGTATTCCGCCGCGTTACTCTGGTGGACGACGGCGAGGCGGTCACCCTGGACTGAAAAAGTCAAGAATAGGAGTCATTGTCATGAAGCGAGTTGTGCTGTTTGCAACGTTCTTGGTTCTTGGCCTGGCTGCCGGGTGCGGTTCGAAGCCGCCCGTCCCGGCGGCGTTGACCGACGACGTGCGTCGAGAGATCGAACAGCGGGACGCCGAGATTGACCGGTTGGAATCGCAGCAGGTTCATTAGTCGGAGTCGGACGAAACGCTACGATCCGGTCGCCGCCAAACGTTGCGCCCAGTCGGCGTCTTCGTTCGACAACGACGGCCAGGGTGTGCCGTCGTAGATGTAGTCGCGGTAGTAGGCTGCATCGTAGACGCGGTGCAGCACGGCCTGCAAGTCGAGCCGAGCGTCAGGGTGGGGTGATTGCAGCGGAATTGGGATTTCTGGCAACCGGTCGCGCAGACCGATCGGCCAGAACTCGGCGCGAGGCCGGTCCTCGACACGGCTGACCAGCACGCAGTAGTCTCCCGTTGGCGGTTCGTCGAAGGGCATCCGCGGCCAGCCGCGCAGCAGGTCGAGTTCGACAAAATGAGCGTCACTGCGTAACAGTTCAGTGCGTTTGGTCAAGTATCGCTGACGGTCGTCTCCAGGTCGCTTGTTCGTCGGACTGAGCAATTCGATCACCGTTACCAGACGCCGCGTCTTGGCGTCGCGGATCTCGATATACGATTCGCTCTCGACATCGACACGGGGCAGCAAGATTCGCCTGGGCGAGGTCAGAACGGCCCCAGTTGTACTTGGCGGATCGGTTCTACGCGTTTGACTTAACGTGACATCGCCGTAGCCCAGCAAATGACGTTCGTCGGCAGCCCGCTCGTGGATATACAAGTTCTGTTCGAGCTTCACGAGATACGACGGACTGACTTGTGGGCTGAGGGCCTCTCGGGCAGCCGGCAGAAATGCCTCGTGAAAATCCCGCCAAGCGTCTTCCTGTTCCAAGTACGGGTTCATTCCGGGAAAAGGCGATGGCATGGTTCTCCCTTCGTGTTCGGCGTGAGTCGGACTCCAGTTATTGTAGCGGATGATCGCTGAAACGGGGAACAACCGCAGCGCCGAGTCAGCCGACGAGGAAGACGGTCAGCGAGCGGGCGCCGTGGGCGCCAATGACAAGCGACTGTTCGATGTCCGCTGTCTTTGAGGGGCCGGAGATGAACAGGCCGAACTCGGGGCGATCGAAGCGCAGCCGTTGATAGGCTTCGTGAAGATTGTGGAGCAACTGGCTGGCCGGCACGACCAGCGCCAGATGCTGGGCGATGAAGAACAGCACGCGATGTGGAGCCTGGGCGCTGGTGACCCAGACAGCGCCGTTTTCCGCGACGGCGAATTCTCCCGGGGCGACGAAGAAGTCCAATTTCTCAACGTCGTGCGGGTCGGCGGCCGCGGTTACGTCGAAGTTCACGCGGTCGATGCCGGCGACGGACGAACCGATGATCCGCGCTTGCTGAAAAGCGGGCAGGCGGCCGAGTTCTTCGTTGACTTCCTGCAACCCGGCGACGCGGACGCAGCGCCCCCCAACCGCTTGCAGGACTTCGGCGAACTGCTTGCCGGGATCGTCGAACCGCACCCACGACTGATTCAGGTCCGGCAGGGCGACGGCTTCGAGCTTTGTTCCGCGCAGCGCGCTGAGAATGGTTTCCTTACTGGTTTCGGCCATTTTTGTTCCGATACAATTCGCGAAAACTCTTCTTGGGAAATTCAGGTAACTCGCGGTGCTTGCCCCAGTCGTTCAACCGGTTGTAGACCATCCACCGGGGCAGCCACGGAACGGTCCAGCGCGCCAGTCTGCCCGTCAGCTTGTAGATCCACAGGTGCTTCAGCACGATGCTGACGGCCTTCATCTCCAGCCACTTCCGCCACGGCAGCAGGCCTCGTCGCACGATTTCCCCGCGCCAAGTCAGCAGTTGGTGGTGCAGGGGGATTTTGACAGGGCAGACGTCGGTGCAGGAACCGCACAGGCTGCAGGCGTAGGGCAGCGAATAGTGCTTCTTCGCGTCCCGCAACGGTCCCAGCACGGAACCGATGGGCCCCGGGATGGTATTGTCGTAGCTGAAGCCGCCGCTGCGCCGGTACACGGGGCAGGTGTTCATGCAGGCGCCGCAGCGGATGCACTTCAACGACTCCCAGAACTGCCGATCAGCCCGGATGCGGCTGCGGCCGTTGTCCACCAGCACGATGTGCAGCTCACCGCCGGGCATCGGTCCGTGGAAATGCGAAGTGTAGGCGGTGATCGGTTGACCGGTAGCCGAGCGGGCCAACAGCCGCAGGAACACGCCCAGATCGGCCGAACGCGGAATCAGTTTCTCGATGCCCATGCAAGCGATGTGCAGTCTTGGCAGCGACGTCCCCAGGTCCGCATTGCCTTCGTTGGTGCAAACCACCAGACCGCCCGTCTCGGCCACGGCGAAATTGACGCCCGAGAGCCCGGCTTCGGCTTGCATGAACTTCTCGCGCAGGTGACCGCGCGCCGCCTCGGCCAAATACTTGGGATCCGTCGCGCCCTGCTCGGTTCCCAAGTGCTCGTGAAACAGCTCTCCGACTTCCTCTTTCTTGATGTGAATTGCCGGCAGCACGATGTGGCTGGGCGGCTCCTCGCGCAATTGCACGATCCTCTCGCCCAGATCGGTATCGATCACTTCGATGCCGTGGTGTTGGAGGAAGGGGTTCAGGTGGCACTCTTCGGTGAGCATCGACTTGCTTTTGACCAGTCTCCGAATCCCGTGTTCCTGCAGGATTTTCAGCACGATCTCATTGTGTTCGGCGGCATCGCGCGCCCAATGCACGTGGGCACCGAGCCGACGCGCGTTTTGCTCGAACTGTTCCAAGTATTCGGGCAGTTGGGCGAGCGTATGCAGCTTGATTTGCGACGCCGTCTCGCGCAGCCGTTCCCATTCTTCGACGGAATGCGCCGCCCGATCGCGTTTGGCTCGGATGAACCACAGCGCCTCGTCGTGCCAATGAACGCGGGGCTCGTTGGCGGTGAACTTGGCTGCTTCCTTGGCATGGTTGGTTTTCGTCGCACTCATTTCCTTAAACCCTTGGCTTGGGAAGAGCCGGGGAGGGACCGTCCGGCAAAGATCTGGGCCACATGCATCACCCGCAGCGGCTTGCCGTTGCGGCGGATCAATCCGTCCAGATGCATCAGGCAGGACATGTCGGCCGCCGTGATGACCTCGGAACCCGCCTGTTCGTGGTCGCGCAGCCGGTCCATGCCCATCATCGTCGAGACCGCTTCTTCGTTGACCGCAAACGTGCCGCCGAAACCACAGCACTCGTCGGGACGGCTCAGTTCAGTCAATTGAATTCCGTCGATCGAAGCCAGCAGCTTGCGGACCTTGTTGAAGGGACGAATGACCAGTTCGCTGGACGCCCCCAACCGCAATTCGCGGTGGCCGTGACAACTGTTGTGAAGCCCGACGCGGTGCGGGAAACTCCCCGCGATCCGCTCGATTCCCAGCACATCGATCAGGAATTCGCACAATTCCATTGTCTTGCGTTTCAGTTCTTCGAAGCCCGGACGCCCGGCCAAATATGCGTCATAGTGGTGCCGAACCATCGATACGCAACTGCCCGAGGGACAGACGACGTACTCGTAATCGCGGAAGATCTCCAGGAAACGCTCTGCGAAAGGGCGAGTGTCCTCGATACAGCCCGTGTTGGCCATCGGCTGGCCGCAACACGTCTGGCGGGTCGGGAAATCGACCTCCACCCCGTGGCTTTCCAGAACTTCGACAGTCGCCAATCCGACATCGGGAAACAAGTGATCGATGTAACAGGGAATGAACAGACCGATCTGCATAGCCGGAAACTCCTCGTGAAGTACCCGTAGTATAGCGTGCGTGCGGGCAGGTTCGTAGCCGGGGAGCCATCGCCGGCGCAACAAAAAACCGGACGAGGGATGGTTCTCCCCGTCCGGTCAAGACGGACGAATCACTTCGCGAGGCGAAGACTAGATGTCGTAGTACAAGCAGAATTCGTAGGGATGCGGACGCAGACGCATGGCGTCCACCTCGTTGACCCGCTTGTACTTGATCCACGTTTCAATGACGTCAGACGTGAACACGTCGCCGCGCAACAGGAACTCGTGATCCTTCTCCAGGGCGTCCAGGGCCTCGTCCAGCGAACCGGGCGTCTTGGGAACCAAGGCCAGTTCTTCCGGAGGCAGATCGTAGATGTCCTTGTCCAGCGGCTCGCCCGGATTGATCTTGTTCTGGATGCCGTCGATCACCGCCATCAACAGCGCCGAGAAAGCCAAGTACGGGTTGCAGCTCGGATCGGGGCAGCGGAACTCGATCCGCTTCGCCTTGGGACTCGGGCTGTACATCGGAATACGGCAAGCAGCCGAGCGATTGCGCTGCGAGTAGGCCAGATTCACCGGCGCTTCGTAGCCGGGCACCAGCCGCTTGTAGCTGTTGGTGGTCGGATTGCTAAATCCCAAGATCGCCGGAGCATGCTTCAGGATACCGCCGAGTGCATGCATCGCCATCTCGCTCAGGCCCGCGTAGCCGCTGCCCGCGAAGAGTGGCTCGCTGCCCTTCCACAACGAGATGTGGGTGTGCATCCCGCTACCGTTGTCGCCGAACAGGGGCTTGGGCATGAACGTGACGGTCTTGTTGTGTTTCTTGGCGACGTTCTTGATGATGTACTTGAACATCAGCAGTTGATCCGCCATGCGCACCAACTCCTGGAACCGAAGGTCGATTTCCGACTGTCCGGCCGTCGCCACTTCGTGATGCTGCGCCTCGACGTCCAGGCCGCAGTCGATCATCGTCTGCATCATTTCGTTGCGGAGGTTCATCAACTGGTCCGCCGGCGGAACCGGGAAATAGCCTTCCTTGTAACGCAGCTTGTATCCCAAATTCGGCTTTTCGTCCCGGCCGCGGTTCCACTCGCCCTCGATGCTGTCGATGTAGTAGAAGCCCTGGTGCTGCTTCTGATCAAAGCGAATGTCGTCGAAGACGAAGAACTCGGCCTCGGGCCCGATGAAGACCTTGTCGGCGATCCCAGTGCTCTTCAGATAATTGACTGCTTTGCGCGCCACGTTGCGCGGGTCGCGCGAGTAGTCTTCCCGAGTGATCGGGTCTTGAATGTTGCAGATCATCGCCAGCGTGGTCAGCTCGGTGAAAGGATCGATCCACGCCGTCTCGGGCTGCGGAACGACCAGCATGTCGCTCTCGTTGATCGCCTGCCAGCCGCGGATGCTCGAACCGTCGAAGCCCAGACCGTCCTCGAACGTGTCTTCGTCCAGCTTGCTGACCGGAATCGTGAAGTGCTGCCACAGTCCCGGAAAGTCCATGAACCGCAGATCCACCGCCTTGACGTCCTTTTCCCGACATAGAGCCAATACTTCTCGCGGAGTCACTAAACTAATCTCCTCTCAAACTAGGGAACCAGAAACAACCAGAAGGATTTTCTTACCAAAGCACTGCCCGGCAGCGCTCGTATTCAGCTAAAGGCGGTCTGCTGATGCCGGGCAGGTCTGTAAAATCACCCCGGCGGCATGTGGCCACTTACGAAAGCAAGCGGCGGGCCACTCGGGTTCTACGGTTAAGAAAAAGTTGTAAGGTTCTGGTATTAAACGATTTACCGATTGGATAAGAGGTGGTTGTGAACTGCTGTTTCGGGACGAGTTTGCACGACAACTAGGCAGAATTGCCCGGTTTGCTTGCAAGAACCACCCGTTGTGATTAAATTCACGGCGGCAAAGCATGATTCGTGAGAATTCGGACATTGCAGGTCTCGCCTTGCGATCCGCGAATGCGGTGCGTGGGACGACCGTGCGGCAGGAAGACATTCGTCCGCTGCGACACTGGTGGACATCGCGAAACTTCAACCATTGCAGCCGCGATTGACTCTGCTAGAGTAGGTTGGCTTCAAGCAACGATTGAAACGTTTTCCTACCGTACGAAGGAAATTCTGCCATGCGGCAATTCGTCTTGCGGATCTGTCTTTGTTTCGTGATTTCAAGTTCGATTTCGATGGCCGCGGTCGGCCAAGGGTGGACTAGGTTCCGAGGCCCGAACGGAACCGGTCTAAGTCAGGCCAAATCGTTGCCGTCCCGTTGGGACGAAGCGGACTACAACTGGCGCGTCGAGGTGCCGGGACAGGGCCATTCATCGCCGGTGCTCTGGGGCGACAAGGTCTTCCTGATGAGCGCCGACCCGCACGACGCGACTCAGTACGTGTTATGTTACTCGGCGACTGACGGCAGCCTGCTCTGGCGCCGCGATTATCCGTCGTCGCCGCACCATCTGCATCTGCGCAACACCTTTGCCTCGGGGACGCCGGCTGTTGATGGTCAACGCGTGTATGTCGCATGGGCGACGCCTGAAAAAGTGACTTTCTTGGCATTGGATCACCAGGGCCGCGACGTCTGGAACCTGGATTTGGGAACCTGGACCAGCCAGCACGGTTTCGGATTGTCACCGATGTTGTTCGAGGATTTGGTGATCTTGTCGAACAACCAACAGGCACAGGAACTCGATCCCGGGCAGAAGCCGGGCGAGAGCTACATGTTGGCGCTCGATGCCAAGTCGGGCGTCGAGCGCTGGCGGACGCCCCGGACCAGCGTCCGCGTCTGCTATTCGACGCCCTGCATCTACCAGGCTGGCGATCAGCCGCCGCAATTGATCTGCACTAGCACCGCGGAAGGCGTCTTCAGCCTGGACCCGCGAACTGGCAAGGAGAACTGGCGAGTGCCGGATTGTTTCCGCATGCGAGTTGTGAGTTCGCCGCTGGTGACCGAACGTTTGGTGTTCGGAAGCAACGGCTCGGGTGGTGGCGGAAATTATCTGGTCGCCGTCCGCCCTGATCCCCAGCCGGCCAAAGCGTACGAGGTTCGGAACAACGCTCCCTACGTGCCGTGCGCGCTGGCCAAGGACGATCTGCTGTTTCTGTTCAACGATCGGGGCATGGTCTCGTGTGCCGACGTCGAGACCGGCGAGATCCACTGGCGCGAGCGACTGAGCGACGGGTTCTCCGGATCGCCCGTTTACGGAGATGGCAAGGTCTACTGCATCGCGGACGACGGTACCGTTCTAGTGATCGCCGCCGAAAGGGAATTCAAGCTGCTGGGTCAGAATCCGCTTGGCGAGCCGACTCGTTCGACTCCCGCGATCGCCGGCGGCCGCTTGTACTTTCGCACACTCTCCCATTTGACTTCGGTCGGGGGGGCAGGCCCAGACTAGCGCCGAGAAGGGGATCGGAGGTCGTTTCCGCCCAAGCGACCTTTCCTTGAGTTGACAGGTGCCGGAAGACGACTCCCGTCCCCTTGGATTGCGGCTTCATCGCTGTTGCGCAATCAGCAGTTTTCGTACGTCGTCGGAGGCTCGCTCCCAGTCCCCGCTTTCCGCTTGCGCGACGATTTTCTCCAGGATCCGTCGTTCCCCGGCGTTAATCGTTCCATCGCGGTGCGCGGTTTCGACCAAGGCTTGCGCTTTGGGCAGTTGGTCGCGGTCGCGCAAATTGCACACGTTGTCCACGGCCTTGGCCAACTCGAATGCTTCGGCGCCGATCCTGGGATGTCCACAGCCGCCAATGGCAAGGCAAAGCAGCCCAAGGCATAACAGCATCCCAATGTCGTTCCGACAAGATCGTTCAGTATTCACCTACCACCTCGCCTTTCGCGATGCTGGACATGGCAGCAAACGTAGGACGGAAGATTGTTTCGGCAATAAACCGAACGGACCCGTCACCCAATAGAACGTTCCCGCCGCCGGGATGTTCGGCATACATCTGACCAACATGCAGCGTGGGGTAATTGGGCGGATGAATGATCGGGTTTCCGAACATGTCGATCTCGCCCGGAGAAGGACCGCTGTGAACCAGCAGCAATGTTGCCGCGGATTCGGTCGAATTGTCCGGGGTGAGAATCCGAGGATGCACAAAGGCTCCTGGAGGCGCACCCGACCACGATTTGGAACTGAGTCGCGACGAATGCTCGCCCAGCAGGATCGTGTTGGAAAGCCCGTCGATGATATCGGCCAGCCGCACGCGAGAATTCCGATAGAACGGACCATCGGCGGCTTTCGTTACATCGCCGCCCAGGCTGCCGGCAGGGCCGGACTCCTGCCCCCAGACTTCGATTTGGCCATGGCTCGCCGCGTAGTGGCTTCTGCCCAACCGGATCGGCTGTCCGTTCTTCAGCAGCGGGCTGCCCGAATCGTCGACAACTACAAACGCTTCGTCTCCACCGGACGCCGAGGGACAGAGGAAGACCGGCAGTTTCGCCGCCACCCGGTCTAAGTGGACGGAATGCCAGACAGGCAGGCGATAGTCCAGGTCCAGACTCGCCTGCTCCAAGTACGGCGAAATCAAGGCGCCCCAGCCCCAGCCGGGAGCGGCATCCCAAGTCACGGCATCCCAATCGTCCGCCGGAAGTGAGGCGATCTGACCATAGTTGCCGAAGGCCACGTACGCGGACGGCAGCGTCAGGTGCGCACTCTGGTAGTTGTGCAACGCCAACCCCATCTGCTTCAGGTGGTTGGTGCATTGAGTCCGCCGGGCGGATTCGCGGGCTGCTTGCACCGCCGGCAACAGCAATGCCACCAGAATGCCGATGATGGCGATAACGACCAACAATTCGACCAGCGTAAACGCGGCCCGCCGCCTCGAGCGACCGTCGAATGATAACCGGCCAAGAGCAGGAGATCCGGCGTACGAGGCCGCCTTGTATCGGCAGGCCATGCGCAAATTCGATGTACCAAGACTCATTGATCGTGGTCCTTTTCCATAGGTTTGTATTCGATTCCGTTTGTAGCGCATGCTACACTTTGGGTCAATCGTAGCGTAGGCTACACTTTTGTCAACAGACAATGTATCCTGGATACTCAGATCTGTTTCTCGGCCAATCAGCAAACAGTGGCGAGGAGGAGGATATGAGAGATCGGCAGGCGTCCAATCGACATGCACGAACCCGGCGGGATCATGCTACCGAGACGGCGGAAGATTATGTCGAAGCGATCGGCGAGTACCTGGAGTCCAAGGGCCAGTGCCGCGTTACCGACTTGGCAGCGCATTTTGCAGTCAGCCATGTGACCGTCAACCGAACGATCGCGAGGCTGCAGCGCGACGGCCTGGTGGACAATCAGCCCTACGGCCCGGTGGAACTGACGGCCGAGGGGCGCCGGTTGGCCGACGAGTCAAGACGACGACACGACGCGGTTTTTCAGTTTCTCGTCGCGTTGGGTGTCTCGCCCGCCACGGCCGCGGCCGATTCGGAAGGCATCGAGCATCACGTCAGCGACGAGACCCTGCGAGCGATGAGACGGTTCACGCAGGACCAGCAGGAAGCGAGGGAGAAAGAACCGGACTAGCCAGCTGGATCATCTGCCGAATCTTCAGATCGCTTCCGAACCTCGTTCGCCGGTACGGATTCGGATGCAGTCGTCCAATGGCAGAACGAAGATCTTCCCGTCACCGATCTCGCCTTTTTCACCCGTGCGGCCTCCCTTGATGATGGCGTTGATCGTCGGTTCGACAAATGCCTCGTTCACCGCGATCTGCAACTGGACTTTGCGCAGCAAATTGACGGTCAGTTCACGGCCCCGGTACACTTCGGTCTGCCCTTTTTGGCGTCCGAAGCCTTGGCAATCCATGACGGTCAGTCGTACAACTTCGACTTCGTTCAGCGCTTCTTTGACCGCTTCCAGTCGGTTCGGCTGGATGATGGCGATAATCAGTTTCATCGATGAAAGTTCTCCCCAAGAATGCGGCGTCGACTCGAACGTCAAATCTAACCGCCAACCGCGGGGCTCACAAGCCCCGCGACGGGTCAACGTCGCCGGGAATCCCCTCCCAGCTTTTTCCCAACCGGCCAATGCCGTAACATGCACGCATGTCGACACAGTCCACGATCGAGATCCCAACCTGTCGCGGAATTCGTGAGAAGTCTGCACTATTGGGCAAAGAAGGAGGATATTGAAATGGCTTTGTTTTCGCGGGACGAGGTGTTGGGGCGGTTGCGGGTCAAAGTGGCCTCGGGCCAACCGATTGTGGGCGGCGGGGCGGGGACGGGGATCAGCGCCAAGATGTCCGAGGCGGGGGGCATCGATCTGCTGATCATCTACAACTCGGGCCGGTTCCGCATGGCGGGCCGCGGCTCGCTTTCGGGACTGCTGCCCTACGGGGACGCCAACGCGATCGTGATGGAGATGGCCCGCGAGGTGTTGCCCGTTGTTGCGCACACGCCCGTGCTGGCTGGAGTCTGCGGTACGGACCCGTTCCGCATCATGAAGCTGTTTCTGAAGGAGGTCGACGCGGCGGGATTCTCGGGCGTGCAGAATTTCCCGACCGTCGGCCTGTTCGACGGCAAGATGCGGCAGAACCTGGAAGAAACCGGGATGGGCTATGGACTGGAGGTCGACATGATCGCCACGGCTCACGAGCTTGGCATGTTGACGACGCCCTACTGTTTCGATCCCGACGAAGCCGCGGCCATGGCTCGGGCTGGGGCCGATATCCTGATTCCTCACATGGGATTGACCACCAAGGGCAGCATCGGCGCCGAAACGGCGATCACACTGGAGCATGCGGCGAAACTCGTCCAACAGATGGCGGATGCCGCCAAGCGGGTCAATCCCGAGATCCTGGTACTGTGCCACGGTGGTCCGATCGCCGAACCCGCTGACGCGCAATACATCCTGGATCACACCGAAGGCATCGTCGGTTTCTACGGCGCCAGCAGCATGGAACGGTTGCCGGTCGAACCCGCCATCTCGGGACGCGTCCGCGAGTTCATGCAACTTCGGCTGAGTTGAGCAGGCGGGAATGCCATGAGCGGATCGAGACGCCGCAACCGTCGGCGGGAGCGACTGGTCGGGCTGACGATCGATCTGGCGCGCAGCGTCCAGAACGCGTTGGACGAGTCTCCCGCCAGCGGTTCTGCCAGGGCTCGTCAGGACGCTTGGTGGGCGGCCATCCAGGCTGCGACGGGCACCGGGGGCGGACGCGACGAATCTCGGGCGTTGTATGCGCAAGCTTTCGCCGTTGCCGCGGCCGTGACGCTGGCAGGGGCTGGCACGCTTCTGCAGCCGCGCGTCCGCGACTGGACTCTCGCAGCGGCCGATCCGCTGTGCTGCGACTTGCTGAACGACGTCTTCTTCCTGCTGTCCGGCGATGGTCAACCCGTCGAACCGGCGTTGGCGCAATACCGGTCCGTTCGCCAGGGACTCGATCGACTGCGGGAGACCCTGGCCGATCCGGGCGAACCCGCGGCAAGTCCATCGGGCGATGCGTCCGATGGCCCGCTTCCGTTCGATTTCTTTGAGCATTTCCTGGCGGCCCACGACGCTGGGCATCGGCGCGTCCGCGGTGTGTTTTACACCCCGCAACCGATCGCCCGTTTCATCGTGGCCCAACTGGACCGGCAGATCCGCGAAGAATTCGGCATCCCGGGCGGACTGGCCGATCCGATCACTTGGTCCGAGTTCGCCGCGCGGCATCCCGGCGCGGTGATCCCGCGCGAGGCATTGCCGGAGCAACCGTTTCTTTCCGTGCTCGACCCCGCCGTAGGCACCGGCGTGTTCCTGGACGAGGTGATCGATCTGATTCATCGCCGGTTTCGAAACGGAGAAATGCAGGATTCGTCGTTCATGAGTTCGGCAGGGGAGAACACGCTGAAGTGGGAACTCCAACGCGCTCAATCGGCAGGGGACGGCACGCTGAAGCGTAAACTCCAACGAGGGCCATCGGCGACTGCCTCGTCCGTGCCGAGTGCGGCGGGCTGGGACGACTACGTTCAGCGCCATCTGCTGCCGCGTCTGTTCGGATTGGAGATCATGCTTCCCGCTTGCGTCGTCGCGCATCTCCGACTGGCCGATCGGCTTGCGCGAACGGGCTTCTCGTTTGACCGTCCCGCGCGGATCGAGGTCCATTTGGCCGATACGCTGGCCGGGCCCGCGACGGATCGAAACGCGTTGTTTCCGCCGCCCAGCGACCGGTACAGCCAAGCAGGCGATTACGGACGCCGGGTGGCCATCGACCAGTGTTGTACCGTCGTGCTGGGCAACCCGCCGTTTTCCGGAATCTCGCAGGCGGAAGGCCGCTGGATCAGCGATCTGCTGCAAGGCGCCGAGCGGCGCACGGGGCCCGTGGCCAATTACTTCGCCGTCGCCGGTCAGCCGCTGGGCGAGCGCAAACACTGGCTGCAGGACGACTACGTCAAGTTCCTCCGCTTTGCTCACTGGAAGATCGAACAAGCCGGTTGCGGCTTGATCGGCCTGATCACTAATCACGGTTACCTGGACAATCCCACGTTCCGCGGAGTGCGTTATCAACTGCTGCAGACCTTCCCGCGAATCGACGTCATCGACCTGCACGGCAACCGGAAGAAGAAGGAGATCTGCCCGGACGGTAGCAAGGACGAAAACGTATTCGGCATCGATCAGGGCACGGCCATCGGGCTGTTCCGGCGAGTTCCCCGCGAAGGAACACAGCTTCGACGACATCGCGAGTTCTGGGGGCGAAGCGAATCCAAACTCGATGCGTTGGAGCGCGAAGCCGATCGGTTGCTCGGAGTCGCAGCCTCTGAACCCAATGCCGTAACTGTTGGAACGGAGCCAAGCGGCGATCTGTCTGCACCGCCGCCGTGCTTTTTTTTCGTGCCGCGCGACGATTCACTTGCGGTCGAGTATCGCCGGGCGCGCAGTCTGGTCGACATATTTTCGATCAGCGTCACCGCGCCGGTGACCGCGCGGGATCACTTCGTCGTCGCGTTCGAGCGTCATGAGTTGATTGAGCGGTTGAGCGAGTTCCGCGACCTGTCGATTCCCGACGACACGATCCGACGACGGTTCACCAACAGCCGGTCTCGCAAGCACGCACCGGGCGATACCCGGGGGTGGAGTCTGGAGGAAGCACGTCGCCGGCTCGCCGCCGACGATCGCTGGACCGACAAGATCCGCACCTGCTGGTATCGCCCGTTCGATCGGCGCTATGTGTACTGGTCCGGCGAGATGATCGATTGGCCGCGAGACGAAGTGATGAGGCACATGTTGACGGGACCGAATCTGGCTCTGATCGCACGGCGTCAGATGCTGCCCTCGCAGCCGTGCAATTACTTCTGGATCGCCGACGATTTGATCCTGGACGGCCTGATCCGCTCGGACAACCGGGGCAGCGAGTCGGTCTTTCCGCTCTACCTGTACGAGCCGGATGACGCCGAAACTGGGACTGGCTCCGGGTCACGAACGCCCGGTGCCCGTTCCATGTTCGGCGATTTCACGTCCGGCCAAACGAACCTCGACCCGCGCTTCCTCGAACATTTGGCGGATGCTCTGGGTCTTCGTCCGATCAGTGACGCAGCGGGCGATCTCCAGCGGACATTCGGCGTCGAGGACGCGTTGTACTACGTCTACGCCTTGTTCCACTCCAGCGGCTACCGGACTCGTTATGCTGATCTGTTGCGAGCCGATTTTCCCCGCGTCCTGCTGCCGCGGCGGACCGCCTTGTTCGCGCAACTCTGCCGTTGCGGCCGGCAATTGGCCGACGCGCATCTGTTGCGGTCGCCGTCGGATGCCGCGTCCCTAACGGAAGACCTTGCCGGGGAAGATGCGTGGATCGTCGCCCCCGGTTACCCGAAATATATGGAAGACCAAGTCCGCGTGAATCCAT
Organism: Pirellulaceae bacterium; assembly: GCA_023382975.1. Classification (GTDB taxonomy): domain Bacteria; phylum Planctomycetota; class Planctomycetia; order Pirellulales; family Pirellulaceae; genus SKKK01. The sequence goes on along the minus strand of JAHDXO010000021.1, from coordinate 27,406 downwards.
CGGCCGTCGTGGCCGAGTTGCCGCCGCGAATTTGGGAATTCCACGTCGGGGGGCACCAGGTGTGTCGCAAGTGGCTCAAGGACCGCCGCGGCCGAACGCTCCGTCCCGCCGAACGGCTCATCTACCGGCGCATGGCCGCAGGTATCCAGGAAACGCTCGATGCCGCGAAAAACATCGACGAAGCGATTGCGATTCACGGCGGCTGGTCAGACGCGTTTCACGAAGCCTCGGCGCTGGACCACAGAACGTCCTGAAGAAACTCGCGATCCCGCGAGACTTCCGTCTCCGCCGCAAGGTCGTGCTGTACCGTCCGACCGACAATCCGTTCCGTCTCACGGATCGAGTTCATCGGCCCCCAGATCCGGCGTCGAATCGCGACGTTGACGGTCGATGTCTTCGGGCGTTTCCGTCCACGGTTGCCCCGCATCGACGATCCCCGCTGCCGCACGCAGTAGATGCAGATCGCCGGCCGCTGTATCGCGGAAGACCGCCGCGAAATCGCCGACCGCGTTGTCGCGCATCAAGATCTTGTCCGTCGTCTCGATGCGCGGCGCCGAACCGCTCAGCAGATTGTTGGCGACGATCAAGCCGCGGTTGTCGTGAACCAGGCGGATCAGACGTTTCAGACGCGAATCCGGATCGTGAATCGAGTTGTGCAGGATGCGGCAATCCTCGGTATAGTCTGCCAGGATCCCGTTTTCCGGACAGCGGACGACGAAATTGTTGCGGACCACGCACCGGCGGCAATGCATGGCGACGTCGGCCGGGCGATGCGAGTTGCCCAGGCAGATACCCGAGTCGCAATCGAGGACGATGTTCCGTTCGACGACGCAATCTTGCGTATCGTGCCACAGGAACACGGCGCCCCTTGCCTCGCCGGTGCGGCCTTGGATGCCGACGAACACGTTGTCGCAGATCGTCCAGCGGCGCGCGAACATGACATCGATCCCGCCGACATAATTGCCGCGAAAATTCTCCGGCGTGTCGGCTGGGTCGTCGTCGTATTGCTTGGGTCGATCGTTGTAGAACAAGCAGTATTGAATGCGGCAATCGCTGGGCCGAAATCGGTCGCGCTGATCCGCCGGGACGGCCGGCCCCTTGATGGCGCGCTGCCAGACGTTGTGGAAGATGCAGTTGTACACCGTGACCTGGGTGGTCCCCAAATTCGAGTTGATTTTCAGCGCGTTCCAACGCACGTTCTGCAGCGTTACACCGGCAACGGTCACGCCCGAGCAACCGGTGATTCCAAGCAATTCGCCGTGCCGGCTGTCGACGCCGTCCAGCACGACTTGTTCGGGCCGCCCCGATTCGCCGCGCAACGTAACGTCATCCGTCCGCAACTCGAAATACCGCGGCATTCGATAATGACCATCGGCTATCAAGATCGTGCCGCCGGGCTTGATCGTGTCGGCCGCGCGAAACAGTTCCTCGACCGTCGAAACGCGGACGACCGGACCCGTAGGCGCTGGAAGCGGCGGAGCCTGGGGAAACCAGTCGCGACGCGGCGGATGGAGCGGTGTCTGCCCCGCCGCCGAAAGCGTGAGGCACCAGAACAGCACGAGAACGCCGCCTTTGACCATGGAATCTACTCCCGCACGTAGGCTTCCAACAGCGACGCGGTCGACGGATTGACACCGCTCCACTCGTCTCCGGCGCCTTTGCGTCGCTGAGCGATCTGCGCCCCGACGGACTTGGCCATCGACTTGCCCAACTCGACGCCCCACTGGTCGAAGGAATTGATGCCCCACACGAAGCCCTGCACGGCGGTTCGGTGTTCGTACAAAGCCAGCAACTGGCCGACCGTGTGCGGGGTCAGTTGGTCCAGTAGCAACACGTTCGTCGGCCGGTTGCCCGGAAAGACCTTGTGCGGCGCCAGTTCGGACGGATCGCCTTTCCCACGGCACTCGGCTTGCGCCTCTTCGAGCGTCCGCCCCAGCGCCAGTGCGTCGGGCTGGGCGAAGAAATTCGACATCAATTCGTCGTGGTTCGAGACCGCTTCGCCGTCCGCGTGGCGCGGTTGCTGGCTGCGTCGGAATCCGATGAAATCGGCGGGGACCACGCGCCCCTGGTGCATCAATTGGTAGAAGCTGTGCTGGCCGTTGGTACCGGGCTCGCCAAAATCGATTTCGCCCGCATCGAAGCTTAGTGCTTCGCCGTCCGTGCCTACCCGCTTGCCGTTCGATTCCATATCCAGTTGCTGGATGTGCGGCGCGAACTTCAGCAGGGCTTGACAATACGGCAGCACGGCCCGCGCTCCGTAGCCGAGAAAGGACGAGTTCCAAACGCCCAGCAATCCCATCAGCACGGGCAGGTTGTCTTTGAACTTGGCGCGGAAGAAGTGCTTGTCCATGCTGTGAGCGCCCTGCAGGAACTTCTTCACGGGCGAGAAGCCGAATTGCAGAGCCAGCGGCAGCACGCCCACGGCGCTGCACACGCTGTATCGTCCCCCGACCCAGTCCCAGATCGGGAAGATGCGATCACCCGGAACGCCGAAGGCCACCGCTTTGTCCACCGCAGTCGAAACAGCGGCCAGATGCGGCGAGACGTCGTCCTGCTTCAAGCCATCGTGCAGCCAAGCCCGCAGCGTCTTGGCGTTCAGAATCGTTTCCGCCGTGGTGAACGTTTTCGAGACCACGACGACCAACGTCGTTTCCGGCTTCAGTCCGTCCAGCGCACGGGTAACGTCGATCGGATCGACGTTGGCCAGAAACCGCAGTCGCCGCCGTCCGGCCGCCTTGGCACAGGCCGGATCGGTCCGCAAGGCTTCGTACACAAACTCGGTGCCTAGGTAGCTGCCGCCGATGCCGATGACCACGACGTCGGTCAACTTCTTCCCCGTCGCGCCGCGGGCCTTGCCCGAGCGAATCTCGCGGCTGAACGCCTCGATCGCATCCAGCGTTTGATGGACATCGGCCACGGTGTCCTGGCCATCGACGACCGGGCGCCGGTCCGCGGGAGGATTCTTGGGCGAACGCAGCACATAGTGCAGTACGGGACGGTTCTCGGTCGCGTTGATCTTTTCGCCGCATCGCATGGCGTCGATCTTCGCCTTCAGATCGGTTTGCTTGGCCAACTGCAAAAGCAATTCGATCGTCTGCGCCGTCGCCCGCTGCCTCGCGAAATCCAACAGGATTCCATCCGCGGCGCGTTGCATCTGCTGGCATCGCTCCGCGTCCTGCAACAATTGACGGAGATGCGTCGCCTGGATCTCGCGAGCGTGTTCCTGCAGAGCCATCCAAGCCTTGGTTTCGGTGATTCGGGTACTGGTCATCGTGGCGATTCCGTCCTGTAGAACGTTCGATCGTGAAACCATGCCCACTGACGGCATGGGTCGGAGGCCGATTTTAGTCTTCGCGAACCTTCGCGTCCAGCGGCGAACGGTCGGCCCGCAGCCTCTGCAATCCTGCCCCCGTTCCGCGAGCGGAGGGGCCTGGCATATACTTGGAGGCATGAGTATGCATGAGACTTCGTTCGCGTCCGAGCCGCAGCCGAGCCGGTACATTGTCGGGATCGATTTGGGGACGACCAATTCGGCGGTCGGGTACGTCGACACGCATCGCGAGCCGTGGCGCGTGCAGACGTTTTCCATTCCGCAATTGGTGGACGTCGGCCAAGTCGAGGCGCGCGAGACGCTGCCGTCCTTCCATTACCAGCCGGCGGCGGGCGAAAGGGCAGGGGAGGGAGTGCGGTTGCCGTGGCAGCGCGAGGCTCCGGGCCATGTCACCGGCGTGCTGGCGCGCGAGCAGGGGGCGCGCAGCCCGGGTCGGCTGGTGTCGTCGGCCAAGAGCTGGTTGTGCCACAGCGGGGTCGACCGCACCGCGGACCTGCTGCCGTGGCAGGGCGCGGCCGACGTGGTCCGGATCTCGCCGGTCGAGGCCAGCGCCCGTTATCTGCGGCATCTGCGCGATGCCTGGAACGCGAAGTTGAAGCAGGATCCGCTGGCCGAACAGGACATCGTGTTGACGCTGCCGGCGTCGTTCGACGAGGTGGCCCGCGAGTTGACGGTTCAGGCGGCGGCCGCGGCTGGCTTGCCGCGCGTCGTGTTGATCGAGGAACCGCAGGCGGCTTTCTACGCCTGGATCGATGCCCATCACGCCGATTGGGACCGGCACGTCGAGCCGGGCCAGAAGATCTTGGTCTGCGACATCGGTGGTGGCACCTCGGATTTCACCCTGATACGCGTGCGGCGCGGCGAGGGGGACAAAGTGCAATTCCACCGCGTAGCCGTCGGCGACCATTTGATCCTGGGTGGCGACAACCTGGATCTGGCATTGGCGCGGCACCTGGAAGAGAAACTGGGCGGGTCGCTCGAGCCGCAGCAGTGGGCGGTGCTGGTCCGGATCTGCCGCCGCGTCAAGGAGGATCTGTTGAGCGACGGCTGTCCCGAGACGATCCACTTCAATCTGCCGGGCTCGGGTGCGAAGCTGATCGGCGGCGGCGTGCGCGTGGCGGTCGACCGGGACGAGGCGCGGGAACTGCTGCTGAACGGTTTCTTTCCGTTCGTAGCACTGGACGACCGGCCGGGCCAGCAGCAATCCGGCTTCCGCGAATTCGGCTTGCCGTATGCGTCCGATCCGGCGGTGACTCGCTATTTGGCGGCGTTCCTCAGCGCACATCGTCATGCGGGCCTGGAAGGGCAGGGGAGTGGAGAAGAAGGGGACGATCCCTTTTTGCCCGGACGGGCCGAAAGGAGCTGCGAAACGGAGCAGGGCAGGGGAGGGGGGGTAGACCCGGCGCGGCCCGATCTCGTGCTGTTCAACGGCGGCGTGTTCGCCTCGCCTCAAATCCGACAGCGATTGATCGAAGTCTTGCGTTCCTGGTTCCGGGACGACGAGGCGGACTGGTCGCCGTTGCTGTTGGACAACCCGCGTTTGGATCTGGCCGTCGCGCACGGCGCGGCCTACTACGGCACGGTGCGGCGGGGCAGGGGGGTGCGCATCGCAGCCGGACTGGCACGCAGCTACTACATCGGCGTCGAGGGCGAGACGCCGTCGGCATTTTGCTTGGTGCCGGGCAGCGCCGAGACCGGGCAGGAGATCGATCTGGTGCAGCATCCATTTCAATTATTGGTGCATCAGCCGGTCGAGTTCCCCTTGTACGTGTCCAGCGTGCGTCTGGCGGACCGGCCCGGCGATCTGCTGCCGATCGATGCGGAGCAGATGAAACCGTTGCCGCCGATCCGCACGGTGCTGCGGACGCGCGGCAAGAAGCTGGCGGCTTCGATCCCGGTGACGCTGCATGCGCGGCTAAGCGAGATCGGCACGCTGGAGCTGTGGTGCAGCGAGGTCGGTTCCCAACGCAGTTGGCGGCTGCAGTTCGACGTTCGATCGGCGGTCCAGACCGATAGGGTGGCGAGCCAGACCGAGGGCGAGGCCGAAGGGGTCATCGACGAAACCATTTGGCGGGACTGCCGCCAATTGATCGCCGATACGTTCGGGGCAGGGGGGAAGAACCGGCCGGCCGAACTGGTCAAGCAATTGTCCGCCGTGCTGGAGGTGGGTCGCTGGGATTGGCCGATGTCGCTGCTGCGGCGGATCTGGGAGACGTTGATCGAGTTTCAGGAGGGCCGTCGGCAAAGCCCCGCGCACGAGGCGCGTTGGCTGAACCTCTTGGGATTCGCGTTGCGTCCCGGCTTCGGGTTGGCAGTCGACGACTGGCGGGTGGCCGAGACGTGGCGCATGGTCCAAGGCCGCTTGGCGCACAGCGCGGCCGGTTCGCGCACGGAATCCTGGATTCTCTGGCGGCGGATCTCCGGCGGGCTGTCAGCGGGACAGCAGCAGGCGATCGCCGATCCGCTGTTGTCGGCCGTCCGGGGACTGCACCGGCGCCTGACCACCGGCAAGAGCAGCGGCGACTTCGGATTCTCGCCGCAGGAATCCATCGAGCTGTGGCGGTTGCTGGGCGCGCTCGAACTGCTCGATGTCGCGATCAAGGTCGAGTTGGGCGACATGCTGATCGCGGTGCTCGACAAGCGTTCGATGCAGCCTGCGCGGCCGGCGATGGTCTGGGCCTTGGGGCGGATCGGCACGCGGATACCCGTCTATGGGCCGTTGAACCGCGTCGTTCCGGTCGAGGCCGCGTCGCGGTGGCTGGGCGCGCTGATGGGCGTTCGTGTGCCGGACGAAACCGACAAACTGGCCGTGCTGCAACTGGCTCGCCGCACCGGAGACCGCTACCGCGATGTGGACGACCGACTGCGCCGCGAAGTGATCGACTGGCTGGAAAGCCACCATGCGCCGGCGCACTTCGCGGAACTGGTCGCCACCGTCGGCACGCTCGACCGGGAAGAGCAGGGGCGTGTCCTCGGGGAATCGCTGCCCAAGGGCTTGCAGATCGCGAGATAGATGAGTTCCAGCGACTAGAAGGGCGGGGCGGCACGGGTCCCGCCGCTGTCACGGAAGACCGCCTCGCAGCAGTTTTGGGATGAGCTCCGTGATGAGCGATTGTGAATCGTGCCCAACACGATCCGAGAATCGTGCGAAGGCGTTATACTGCCAAATCGAGCGGCAGGTCGCTAATGTCACGAAGACGGTTACCTTCGATCATCGTATCAAGCATTTCTAACTGATCTTCACCGCCGTCAATCGCACCGCAAGCGTCTCGGAGTTCCGGAAGAGCAATATGGTACACGCAATCCAGGTCGCCGGTCCCAAGTGCAAGGGATGCGATACGCATCGGTAGTGGTTCGGCCGTGACGGCGACGATATGAGGCAGCGGTCCTTTTCGATTGCGGATCAGATTGAGGGCTTCCGTTCGCGTGTTCTGGGACCGGTCGCTTCGGATCGTCCACTTGCATGAGATACTCGCGTGTAAGAAAGGCCGACAGGGAGCGTCGGTTTGGTTGGCAGCACGAAACTGCGTTAGTCTGGCAACGGATGCGTCGGCATCGACAACAGGTTCGTGTTTGTTGATCTCGTCGTCGGGGACAGGATAACGAACAACGACGACATCAGGGGTAATGATGTAATCACGACCCAGGGCTGCTGCAAGCGTCGCGTTCGTCCCCACCACGGTGTCTAGAACCTCGAGGTGTTGGTACTGTGTGAAGTTGCAGATTGTGGTCTGCTCCGATCTGTATCCCCAGGCTCCGGGTCGCAAGTGCTGAAGAACCTCAAACGCCTTCGACACAAACTCGCACGTTAGGCCCTCGAACAGCTTGCCAGTTCGTTGGCCGTCGAGCCTTCCAGGAACTCTTGGGAATCCAAGTGCTTCGCAGAGGTGTGTGGCGATAGAGATGCTGGATCGACTGCCGGAATCAGCGAAATTCGGATAACTTTTCGCCTTGTTATCAGAGAAACGCACGATCTGCAGGCCGATCTGGCGGTGGTACTCATCGCGTAACAGGGTCAGTCGTGTCATCACTTATGCCCAGAGTCGCTCTTGTACGCCCTTTCGCAGTCTCTCTTCCGACTCGCGCGCGTATGCCTCGTTCAATTCCACGAGGATGGCTTTGCGGCGCAGTTCGACGGCGACGATCCCTGTGGTTCCAGAGCCAGCGAAAGGGTCCAGCACGATATCGCCAGGACGGCTTCCAAGAAGAATGCATCGCCGAGCGAGTTCGTGGGGGAAGACGGCTGGATGTGAACCGCCCCCCGTGTTCGAGCTGAGTATCCAGTAGTTCCGCAGATTGGCGCCCGACCGTTCACGAACCGCTTGATTGTCGTAGTAGTAACCCGGCTCTTTGGCGAACAAAAAGATCTCCTCGGTGGCACTGGACGGCCGGTTCCTGACGCTTTCCGGCATCGGCGTCTTTTTCACCCAGGTGATTTTCGACCGGAGAATCCAACCGTCCTCCTGCAACGCAAAAGCAACTCGCCACGGCAGACCGAACAGGTCGCGATCTTTCAGGCCCCAGCAGTCCGGCACTCGGCAGTTCCGCTTCTGAATCAACCTTTTCGTGTTGCCCACTTTGGCGTTGGGACCACAAACGCCGACACCGCCGTTGCGTGCGTAACCATCGCCGACGTTTAGCCAAAACGTGCCGGTAGGCCGAAGAACCCGGCGCACTTCTCGAAAAATGCCGACCAGGTTCTCCACGTACTGCTTCGGCGATTCTTCCGCGCCCAACTGGGCCGGATGTTCATAATCGCGAAGCCCCCAATACGGAGGCGATGTAACGCAGCATTGGACCGACTCGGAGTCCAGCAGGGCCAAGACGTCGCGGCTATCCCCTATCAAAATCCGCGCGTTGCCGACGGTGACTTCTTGGGCCGGTGATTGTTGCTCCATTTCCCATGCATCCTGCGATACGAATGCCTTTGTCCAATCAAGGTAGGGTTGACGTTTGGCCGACGCGACCGAATTCTAATACCACACCATCCCGTTCGCAAGCAGCCGAACTCGCCGACGCCGGTGTCCGCCAGCACATCGACATCTTGGGCTGGCCGACGAGAGGCTCAGGTTGGTGTCCCGCACTTGGATTCGGATTGCACTGGATGGTGGTGCGGTGGATAATCGACCGCGGGATCGAATGGTGGTTCCAAGCCAAGGAAGACCGGGAAGATCGGATTCGTTGACCATTTGGCGCGAGGCGTGAAAGTGAGGCAATCATGCGAGCATGGGCACGAGGACTGCCCTCCGGCGTGCGGACAACGACGGCGGCTTTGGCCGCTGCGCTGTTGCTGGGAGGGTTCATGGTGAACTCGCCGGCTGCGGCACAGACGCGGGCCGAGTTCGATCGGGCACGTCAGCGGATGGTGGACGAGGCGATTGTGGCCGCGGGAGTCAAGGATGCTCGCGTAATCCAGGCGATGCGCGACACGCCTCGGCACGAGTTCGTCGATCCGTCGATGCGGCGGCAGGCGTACTTCGACATGGGATTGCCGATCGGCGAAAGCCAGACCATCTCGTCGCCGTTCATCGTGGCCTACATGACCGAGTGCATCGATCCGCAACCGACGGACAAGGTGCTGGAGATCGGCACGGGCAGCGGCTATCAGGCGGCCGTGCTCAGCCCGTTGGTCAAAGAAGTCTATACGATCGAGATCGTTGAGTCGCTCGGAAAGGGGGCGGCTCGGGTTTTGGAAAGGCTGGGCTACAAGAATGTTCACGTCAAGGTGGGCGACGGCTACCTGGGTTGGCCGGAGCATGCGCCGTTCGACAAGATCATCGTGACGTGTTCGCCCGAGAAGATCCCGCAGCCGCTGGTCGACCAGTTGCGCGAGGGCGGTTTGATTGTCGTTCCGGTTGGCGAACGGTATCAGCAGACGCTCTACCTGATGCGCAAGAAGAACGGACGGATGGAGTCCGAGGCGCTGCGTCCCACATTGTTTGTCCCGATGACGGGCGCCGCCGAGGACAAGCGGCAAGTCCAGCCCGACCCGGAGAATCCCCAAGTGATCAACGGCGACTTCGAGTTGCCGCTGGGCGACAACGGCTTTTTGCAAGGCTGGTACTACGAGCGGTTGCTCAGGCTGGAAAGCGATGCCGGCTCGCCTCAGGGCCGTCAGTATGTCACGATGCGAAACCAGGATGCCGGGCGGGCAGCCCATGTGATGCAGGGGTTTCCGATCGACGGGCGGAAGATCGTCCGCGTGGATTTCTCCGTATGGGTCAAGTACGCCAACACGCGAACCGGGCCGAACGACGCCAAGCCAGCGGCGGCGATCACGTTCTACGATGAACGCCGCGAGGAAGTCGGGATCGTCATCCTGGGCCCGTTCTTGGGCGATTCCGGCTGGCGGGAAGTCTCGCGGTCGGGCCGCGTCCCCGTGCGAGCCCGCGAGGCCATCCTACGGTTGGGCTTGTTCGGGGCCACGGGCGAGATCTCGTTTGACAACGTGCGGATGTCGACGGTCAAGTACTAGGGCCGCGTCGAGATCCGGAATCTTCTGATCGGGAGTTGACGGAGTGCGTTTTTTTCGGATGACGTTGTCGTACGACGGTACGGCCTACGGCGGTTGGCAGATGCAAGTCAACTCGAACACGATCCAGGCGGAGGTAGAGCGCGCGTTGCACATCGTGATCGGGCATCCGGTTCGCGCGGTGGCCAGCGGCCGAACCGACGCCGGGGTCCACGCGATCGGTCAGATTGTCAGCTTCGCCTGCGACACGAAGCTGGAGGATCATGTGCTTCGCAAGGCCCTGGACGCCAATCTGCCCAAGGACATCGTGGCCCTCGAAGTACGCGAAATGCCCGACGATTTCCACGCGATCCGCGACACGGTCCGCAAGCGGTACCGCTACATCATCCAAGACGGTCCGTTGCGGGACGTTTTCGCACGCGACCATGCCTGGTATTATCCTCACCGATTGGATACGTGGGCGATGACGCAAGCCGGGCGGCTGCTGGTCGGCCGCCACGACTTCTCCAGCTTCGAAGCAGCCGGTTCGAAGCGCACCAGCAGCGTGCGCACCATCTTCGACCTGTCGGTTCATCGGCAGTCGAGCGATCATCTGGATCGCGTCGTGGTCGAAGTGGAAGCGGACGGATTCTTGTACAACATGGTGCGGATCATCGTCGGGACGTTGGTCAAGGTGGGCCGCGGAAAAGAGCCGGTCAGTTGGGTGGCCGACGCGCTGAAGGCTCGGGACCGCAAGCTGGCCGGCATGACCGCGCCGCCCGAGGGCTTGTACCTGCTCCGCGTGTGGTGCGTCGGCGATTTGCCGGAGGCTTTGTGAGTCTTGTGGAACCGGCGCAGAACTGTGTTCGTGGGAACGGAGGTCTGTCCTTCAGATTTCGTGGTTGGCGGCGATGAAACGCTGAAGCGTGAACTCCAACACGCGAGCGAATTGAACGGGAGCCGATTGGATGCGCATCGCGCACGTGATTACTCGGATGATTGTTGGTGGCGCGCAGGAAAACACGCTGCTGTGCTGTTTGGACTTGATCCGGCAATACGGAGACGACGTGTTGCTGGTCACCGGGCCGGCGTTGGGGCCGGAGGGCGATCTGCTGAGTCAGGGCAGGGCAGGGGAGGTGCCGCTGGCTCTGGTGCCGTCGATGCGCCGCGCGATTCATCCGTGGCGCGACGCGGTCTGCTACCGAGCGTTGCGGCGGGTGCTGAGCGAATTTCGGCCGGACGTGGTTCACACGCACAGCGCCAAGGGCGGATTCCTGGGCCGGATGGCCGCGCATGCGTTGCGTGTGCCGGCGATCGTCCACACGGTCCACGGCGCGCCGTTCCATCCGTATCAGCGATGGATTGCCCGCGAGTTGTTTCGCCGGTGCGAAGCGTACGCCGCGCGGCGCTGCCATGCGATTGTCAGTGTGGCCGATGCCATGACCGATCTGCTGGTCGAGGCCGGCGTGGCGCCTCGGGAGAAATTCACGACGGTCTACAGCGGCATGGACGTCGAACCGTTCTTGGCTGCGGATCAGCATCGCGATGCAGTTCGCCGTGAGCTGGGCTTTGCGCCCGAGCACATCGTCGTGGGCAAGATCGCCAGACTGTTTCACCTGAAGGGCCATGAGTACCTGATCCAGGCGGCTCGGACGGTTGTGGCCCAGTGTCCGCAGGTGCGATTCCTGCTGGTCGGCGACGGAATTCTACGCCAGTCGCTCGAACGCCAGATCGCCGAAGCCGGGTTGACGCCCGTATTTCACTTCACCGGCCTCGTTCCGCCGTCGCGCATTCCGGCCTTGCTGGGCGCTATGGACATGTTGGTCCACGTCAGTCTGCGCGAGGGCCTGGCGCGTGCCCTGCCCCAGGCTTTGATCGCGGGCCGCCCCGTAGTCAGCTACGACGTGGACGGCGCGCGCGAGGTGGTTATTACGGGGGAAACGGGAGTTCTTCTGCCCCCTTTGACGGTTGCTCCGCTAGCCGAGGCATTGGTGCAACTGGCCCAGGATCCGGAACTTCGTCGGCGGCTGGGCGAGCAGGGCAGGGGACGTTTTGCCGAGCAGTTCCGGCACGAGACGATGACTCGCCAGTTGCGCGAGTTGTACCAACGGCTGCTGGACGAATCGGCGCCGAATTCGTGAGAACGTGGGGCCTCGTCCGATGTCCCCCGACGCCGGCCCTGTCCAGCGGGCTGCCACTTTTGCCGGATGTTCCGATTGGGTACACTATGCCGGTTCTCGAGGGTTCTTGCTGGAAAGGTGAAACGCGTGACCAAAGCCCGTGATTTCGTGGGTCCTTATCGTTTGACGCGACTGATACGCGCGGGGCACTCCTGCTACGTTTGGGAAGCCGTCAAGGAGGATACGAACGAGCGATTCGCCCTGAAGATGCTGCGGACCGAAGAGGCCAAGAATCGCGACGAAATCGGCTATTTGAAGCACGAATGGGAGGTGGCCAAGGAACTGCACCACCCCAATCTGATCCGCTTCTACGACTTCGTGACCCAGTACCACGCGCCGTTCCTGGTGCTCGAACTGTACAGTGCTCTGAATTTGAAGCAGGTGTTGCGCGAGGGTCCGGAGCCGCTGGCCTACCTGGCTGAGAAGATCATCCACCAGACGACGCACGGCCTGCACTATTTGCACGAGCGAGGCTGGATTCACTGCGATATCAAGCCGGACAATCTGTTGGTCAACGACGATGGAAACGTGAAGGTCATCGATTTCACGATCGCCCAGCGTCCCAAACGCAGCTTGCTGAGCCTGCTGGGCTTCAAGCAACCGGTGCGGGGAACGCGGAGCTACATGTCGCCCGAGCAGATCCGCGGCGAGACGCTGGACGGGCGGAGCGACGTGTACAGCCTGGGCTGCGTCGTGTTTGAACTGCTAGCAGGCCGTCCGCCCTTCACGGGTTCTTCGCCGAACGAGCTGTTGGAAAAGCACCTGCGAGCGTCGGTCCCGACCGTGATGGTGTACAACAAGGACGTGACCAAGGATTGCGCGGACCTGATCCGCCGCATGATGGGCAAGAAGCGGGAAACCCGCCCGAAATCGATGTGGGACGTCCTGCAGGAATTTCGTAACATCCAGGTGTTCACCAAGAAACCGCAGCCCCCTGATTTCAAACTTTCGGACTTGGATACCGGCCCGGTCACCGATGCCGACGCGCTCAAGCAGTTGCCGCGCGCCGGTTCGGACGCGGCCGAGAATGAGGAATAACGACGGATGGACGCAACCCTACCCGGCTTGGCTTTCGAGCAGCCGATCTGCGAACTCGAAGCCCGCTTGCAGGAACTGGTACGCTCGGCTGATGGCCGCCCGGAGACGGAAAACGAGATCCGGCGTCTGCGCCGCGAACTGGCCGACGTGACCAAACAAGTTTACGATCACCTGGATCCCTGGCAGACGGTCCAGGTTGCCCGGCACAAGGACCGGCCTTACACGGCCGACTACCTGTCGCTGGTCTTCGAAGATTTCTTCGAGCTGCACGGCGACCGCCACTTCGGCGACGACCGGGCCATCCTGACCGGGTTTGCCAAACTGGACCGGTACAAGGTTTTGGTGGTCGGTCATCAGAAGGGAAGGACGTACAAGGAACGGGCCGCCTGCTTCTTCGGCTGCGCGCATCCCGAGGGCTACCGCAAAGCGATGGCCAAGATGCGTTTGGCGGCGAAGTATGGTCTGCCAGTCATCGCGTTCATCGATACGCCGGGGGCCTACCCCGGTGTTGGCGCCGAAGAACGCGGTCAGGCTTGGGTGATCGCCGAGAACATGTACGAGATGTCGCGGCTGCCCACCCCGATCATCTGCGTGGTCATCGGCGAAGGCGGCAGCGGCGGCGCGCTGGGGATCGGCGTCGGCGACCGGGTCGCCATTCTGCAGCACGCCTACTACTCGGTGATCAGTCCCGAAGGTTGCGCGGGCATTCTGTGGAAAGGTCACCAGCACGCCGAGAAGGCCGCGAACGCGCTCCGCTTCACGTCCAAGGATCTGCTCGAGTTCGGGATCGTCGACAGCGTGATTCCCGAGCCGCTGGGCGGCGCGCACCGCGACCACCATCAGATGGCCTCGCGGCTGAAAATTTTCCTCCTGAAAACGCTCCGCGAACTGGTCGGCGTTCCCACGGACCGGCTGCTTTCCGAGCGGTACGAAAAGTTCCGGCGGATGGGCGTGTTTCTCGAACAGCCGGCGGACGCGGCGGACGGCGCCGGCGACGAGCCGGCAACTTGAGGACATGGGTGCCGGCGAGCCGGCAACTTGATCGCTCTGCGGGTGCGCTACGACAGGCTTTCGAGCCTGACGCGATTCTGGGCGGTGAGCGGCCAACTAGGCTCGCAAGCCTGGCGAACAGGCTCTTGCACAGCACCTGGGAAAACCCGCCTCCAACGTCCGATAATGTTTCTTATGTTCGGTTTGGGAGGCGGTTTTTCCTGGAAAACAAGCAATTCGCTGTTTTGCGGCATCGACCGCCAATCGAGGCCCGGAAACGCGGTCGGCGGTGGGCATCTCACGGCTGCTGCGGCAGCTTGTTCAGCCACCGTTGGATTGCGTCGTCGCCGCTGTTTCCGTCCGGTCTTTCTTGCCCGTTGCCGATCGAAAGCGGCCACGATCCCGAGCCGGAATCGTCGGCCGCCCTGCCCTCGGTGGCGCCGCCGGAATCCGGCCGTTGAGTCAATCGGTGGCGCGATTCGAAACGCTCGTCCAGCGAGTTCATGTACGGCGCCAAGACCTGGCGCAACTCGTCGGGCATGACGGCGTCCGCGCGGTCGAGCAGCAGGGCGATGTAGTGACCTGACCGGGACTGGACAATCGCCTGCTGCTTGGCCTGGTCCAGCAGGGTGACCGCGAACAGGGTGATGATCACGCACCACAAGACGCCTCGCCCAAACCCCAGCACGGCCCCCGCGTGGCGGTCGAATTCCTTCAGCTTGACCCGGTTGATGATGTCGGACACGAAGCGGAAGACGATCCAGATCAGCAGCGAGCAGCCCAGGAACAGGATCAACATCGCTAGGAACTTGTTCCACGGCGACTGGGCGGGCAGCACCGCCGCCATCGGCTCGCGGAACTGGCACGCCACGAAGAAGCTGACCACGATCGAAGCGATCGAAGCCACTTGCCAAGCCAGCCCTTTCCACGCCCCGAACAGCGTGGCGAAGACCAGCACTCCCAGCATGATCAGATCGTAGACTTGCATCAATTCCGGTTCCCGAAAGGTGGCGACTTGGCGAAAGCAGGGTGGGAGTATACCCGCGGGAGCCCGTCCGGCGAATACCAATCGATTGGGCTTGGACACATCGGCGGCCATCGGTATAGTCCGCTGCCGCGCTGACCATTGGAGTTCATGCTTCAACGTGCTGCGCTGGAGTTCACGCTCAGCGTGCCTTGTTATACCGCAACAAGCGGAAGCGTGAACTCCAACAAACCAGACCAAGGAACCTCGGGGAGCGGATCATGGCCGGTTTCAAGACGCACATCGGTGCTAGCACTGCCGTCGGGATCGGATACGGGGCCGTCGGGTATGCACTCGGACTGCCGCCGTCGACCTGCATGGTCGCCGCGGGGCTGTGCAGTGTTTCCGGGATGCTGCCCGACCTGGACAGCGACTCGGGGGTGCCCGTACGCGAGATGTGGGCCCTCGTTGCGGCTTTTGTCCCGGCGCTGATGATTCCGCGGTTCGTTCAACTGGGGTTCAATACCGAGCAGATGGCGGTGGCAGCCGGTTTGATTTATCTGGCAATCCGCTTTGTTGTGCAGAAGATCTTCAAACGGTTCTCGGTGCATCGCGGGATGTGGCACAGCATCCCGGCGGCGGCGATCGCCGGACTGCTCGCGTTTCTCATCGTATCGGGCACCAGTCTTGAGATCCGCCTGTACAAGACGGCGGCCGTTGTGCTCGGATTCTTGATCCATCTAGGCTTGGACGAATTCTACAGCGTCGAGGTGCGTGGGGGCCGCTTGCGGATCAAGAAGTCGCTGGGCACGGCGCTGAAATTCTGGACCACCAAGGCCCTCTGGCCGAACATCACGGCGTACGGCAAGCTGGCGCTGCTGGTCGTCCTGGTGATCCAGGATCCCTACTTGATGGACCAATTGGGCGTCGACAAGGCCGACCTCGCCGAGAAACCGAGGCAGTGGATCCAGGCCGCCAGGGATCAAAGCGAGTCGTGGTTGCCGAACTGGAATTTCGCGGGTGGCTCGCGCGACGTCCAGCCGTTGACCGGCGGACGGCCAGATTCTTCGATGGAGCTGACGCCGGTGGAAATGCCTTGGGAGCAACCGGCGCCGGTCGAAGAGACCGCTAGAAGAGTTTTCGACTATCCAGCAGCAGAGTCACCGGTCCATCGTTGACCAAGGCGACATCCATGTGCGCCCGGAACCGTCCGGTCGCCGCGTGGACGCCGCGGTCCCGCACGGCCGCGACGAATTGCTGGTACAGGCATTCGGCAAGTTCCGGTGCAGCGGCCTGGATGAAACTGGGCCGCCGACCTTTGCGGCAATCGCCCAGCAGCGTGAACTGGCTAACGACCAGCATCCCGCCGCCGGTCTCCAGCAGGGACCGGTTCATCTTCCCGTCATCGTCTTCGAAGATTCGCAGGCTGGTGGTCTTCTCGGCCAGATACGCCGCGTCGCCCGGGCCGTCGTCGCCCGTAACGCCCAGCAGGACGAGCATGCCGCGGCCGATCTGCCCGACGGTCTCCCCGTCGACCGTGACGCTGGCTCGACTGACCCGCTGGACGCAAGCTCGCATTGTTCGCTCCTGTCGCCCCTCCCCTGCTCTTCCCTGCCCTACCCTGCCCCGCTCGCGGCACAGGCTGCCAGCCTCCGTCCCGCTCATAGCACAGGCTGCCAGCCTGTAGCTCGCGTTCCGTTGGCGGCCTGAGAACAAAGGCATGTCAGGAGTCCTGGCCTTCGCCGCGCCGTTCAGGAACCCAATTGCTGCTTCAGGGCCGCCAACGCAGCCTCGTAATCCGGCTCGGAAGTGACTTCGCCTACCGTTTGAGCGTACACCACGGTGCCGTTGGCGTCCAAAACGAACACGCCGCGGGCCAGCAGTTTGAGTTCCTCGATCAACATGCCCCAGTTCAGGCCGAAACTGCGTTCCTGGTAATCGCTGCCGACCCGCATGTTCGAAATCCCTTCGGCGCCGCAGAATCGCCCTTGGGCGAATGGCAGATCCAGGCTGACCGTCAGGGCGTGGATTTGCTCTCCGAGCGCCGCCAGTTGCTCGTTGAATTTCTTCGTCTGAATTTGGCATACCGACGTGTCCAGCGATGGCACGACGCTGATGATGCTCGGTTTGCTCTTCAGGTCGGCCAGCGTGATCGTTTTCAAGCCGTCCTGGTAGTAGTGCAGTGTGAAATCGGGCGCGGCCTGGCCGGGCTTCACGGCCTCGCCGGCCAAGGTCAGTGGATTGCCTTTGAACGTGACGGCGGCTTTCCGCGACATGCTGAATCTCCTTGATTGTTGTTTGGTATCTGAGCGATGGATCGTTTCGTATCGACAAGGCCCAACAGTATCCGCGGTCATCGGGGACTCTGCAACCTCCCCTGCCCTGCTCCGCCGGTTCTGGCCTCGGTTGGTCTTGCCTGAAGACTAGACAACCTTAATACTAACAACTGTGCGAGCAGTCCAGGAATTCCGTTCGCGGCACGAGCTTGAAGGAGGAGAGTTCGATGAAAGTGGACTTGGCCCCGGGGTGGAAGACGAGTTTGGAGTATGGACCCAATTGGCTGTTCATCAAGCTGCACGGTCCGTTCGGCGAAACGGCGGATGCGTCGGGAATCGCCGACAGCATCGTGCTGATGATGCAGCAGGATCTGGTGGACCGTATCGTCCTGGAACTGGACGAATTGCTACACTTGCCGTCGGATTTCGTTCAGGAGCTGTTCGAGTTGCGCGACAGGGTCGAACGCGATGGCGGACTGTTGCGGGTCTGCGGTCTGTGCGACGAGCATTGGGACGAGTTGGATTCGCGAGATTTCACGCGCCGCTTCGTCCCGTTCCGCAATCGTGAAGAAGCGGTCTTGGGCTTCTACCGTCCCAACAAACCGCGATGAATCGGGCGATCTTTCCGAATTGAGACCGTCGAACTACTTGGCTCGCCGAGGAAGTTGCCAGCAGACCTCCAAGTGGTTTTCGACGCCCTCGACGCCTTCGACCCCGCGCACCGTTTCCTGGGCCATCTGCTTCTGGTAGTACGAGTTGACGACTCCCTGCAGTTCGATCCAGCCTTGATTCGCTACCACCGTCAGATGCCGCCCAGCCAAGTGAGGGTTCAGACTGATCGCGTGGTCGATCCGGTCCAACAACGTAGATGCCCTGTCTGACATGATGGATCCCTTTCGGCCTAGGAAGCGTATCCATTCTTGGTTGCGTTCACGGACGCAAAACCATTCCCGTCCACGTCTGGGCTGCAAGAAGAAAACTCGCCTCTGAAAAAGGCACTGGCGCCAAGTATGCCTGCTCGGTGCCGGGCGACTTCTCGGAGCGCCGTTGCTGATTCGCGCCGCTATTGAACCAGTCAAGAATTAGTGTACGTCCGTTGCCAGTTTGTCGGCAATACCGATTTCTGCAACAGTCTGGCCAATTCTGGTTGCATGCTAGCATTGCTGCACAAGCCGTAGCACTCCCCTGCCCTCGTCTGTTCCCGGCTCCCTGGCTTTGTTCCCGTCACAGGATTATTATGGTCCTTCGCATCCGTTTTGAACGGCGATGATTCGCTCGAAGCCAGTCCCCATTTCATTCCAGCCCAGGGCCACCCCCATGAGACGACTGCCGATCCGCCCGACGTTTACGATGTTGGCCTTGTTGTTCGTCGCGACTCCGGTCGTCGCGGCGGACCTGCCCGCCGCGGACCAAACGTTTGTGTGGCAGCAGACCGAGACGAACCTGACGTTGATGCACGGCGAACGCATGGTCTGGCAGCATGTCCACGACCGACGCACGGGCAAGCCCTTCATGCGGTTCGGTCTGCTGGACGGGACGGAATTGACGCGACCTTGGCCAATCCCGGACGACTATCCGAAGAGCGACCACAGTTGGCACAAGGCGCTTTGGTGGTCGTGGAAGTCGATTGACGGCGTGAATTACTGGGAGCAGCACCAGGAAGGCACCGATCCGGTCGATGTCCGAGTCCAAACCTTCGACGATCATTCCGCGAAGATCGTGCTAACGATCCACTATCATCAGCCTAACCAACCGCCCGTCGTGAAAGAAACGCGGAACATCTCGGTCAGTCCGCCGGACGAAGGCGGTAACTACCAGATCGATTGGACCGCCGAATTCACGGCCGCCAGCGCTCAGCCGGTGGTGTTCGGACAGAACAGCTACGGCGGGTTGGCAATCCGGTTTTCGGCCGAATGTT
Organism: Pirellulaceae bacterium; assembly: GCA_023382975.1. Lineage (GTDB taxonomy): Bacteria > Planctomycetota > Planctomycetia > Pirellulales > Pirellulaceae > SKKK01. The sequence goes on along the minus strand of JAHDXO010000021.1, from coordinate 8,258 downwards.
GCGGGAACAACGAAACGGGTCGGTCCGCTTGGGTATTTCGCGACGACCTGGAACGCACCAACCAGACGAACGATCGGCAGGCTCGCTGGGTGTCCTACAGCGGCCAAACGCCCAGTGGGCGTGACGCTGCCGTCGCCGTTTTCGATCACCCGGAGAATCCCCGGCATCCTGCTTTCTGGCAGTTGCGCAATCAGTACCCGTATCTCAATCCGTCGCTGACGTGCCGCGAGAGTTTTACGCTGGAACCCGACCGAGCGCTCGTACTCCGGTATCGGATCGCCATCTTCGATGGTCCCACATCGCCGGAGAAGATCGAAGAGTTGTGGAAGTCATTCGTCCAGGAGCGTCGTCCTTGATTCCATCCTCGGCTCATCGTCCTTGCCAGCTTGCGGGCGGGTTCCCGATATTGCAGCCCCCCTACCCTGCCCTGCTTTTCAGCCGCCGACGTTCGTGCCGGCGTCTCGTTGCGGGCGACTATCCGACCAAACACTCTCCATTTACAGGACGGCCATGAACCAGAATCTCTTCGGCAATCCCGCATCTTCCCATCGAAGCCGCCGGTTTCCGCTGGCGCTGTTGCTGGCGATCGCACTTTCTGCGGCGGTCCAGGCGTCCGGCCGTGAACCGGCCAGTTGGACGGTGCCTTTTGGTGGCAATGCTTTCTTGACCGGTGGCGACGACGGATCAGGAGGGCGCGGCGGTCTGCGATGGGACCGGCCGGAGACGGTCATCTCGCTCTTCTTCCACGTCGATCGGCCGGCGGACTTGCAGATCGCTTTGCGTGCCAAGTTGCCGCAGGGCGAATCAAAAATCCGCGCGACGTTGGCGGGTACGACATTCAGCATCGATCTGAAGGGCGGCGATCCGATGGGCGTTTTCCCGCTCGGCAGCATCTCGGTCGAGCAAGCTGGCTACGTCCGCGTGGACTTGCAGGGCGTGGACAAGACCGGCCCCGTGTTCGCGGAGGCGAGCGATCTCCAAATCAGTTCGGATACGCCCGAACTTGCGCTGTCTTATGTAAAGGACAACGAAGCGAATCGCTTCTACTGGGGACGCCGCGGACCATCGGTCCATCTCAGCTTCAAGATGCCGACGGACCGTACCATCGAATGGTTCTACAGCGAACTCAACGTACCCGCCGGCAGAGATCCGATCGGTTCGTTCTTCATGGCCAACGGATTCGGCGAAGGCTATTTCGGCATGCAAGTCAACAGTCCCACCGAGCGCCGCATCCTGTTCTCGGTGTGGAGTCCCTACCGCACCGACAACCCGCGCGACATTCCGGAGGATCAACGCGTGCTAATGCTGGCCAAGGGGGAAGGCGTCCGTACCGGCGAATTCGGCAACGAGGGATCGGGTGGTCAGAGTTTTCTGGTCTATCCGTGGAAATCCGGCAATACCTACCGATTCCTGAACCGCGCCACGCCGGATGGCAGTGGCAATACAATCTACACCGCTTGGTTCCATGCGCCCGAGACGAACCGCTGGCAACTGATCGCCAGCTTCCGGCGGCCAACGACGGACAAGCACCTGACCGGCGTCCATTCGTTCCTCGAGAACTTCTCCGACCGCCACGGCTGGCTCGAACGCCAAGGCCACTACGGCAACCAGTGGGCGCGCGACACTAGCGGCAGATGGCACCCGATCGCGGAAGCCCGTTTTACCGGCGACGACATCGCCCGACGCGGCTACCGCCTGGACCACGGCGGCGGCGTGCTTGGCGACGAGTTCTTCCTGCGGAACGGCGGATTCTTCGCCGACACCGTAAGACTCGACAGCCGCTTCACCCGCCTGCCTAGCGGACGCCCCGAACCCGAGGTTGCGTTGGACAAGCTCGAAGGCATCTTTGCGGGCCTGGATTCCTCCCCTCGCTGACGGTGCAGCCGCGATGATCGAAACCATCGAGTTCTCTGCCGTGGTAGCGTCGGCGATCTTCGGTGTGCTGCTGGCGGCCCGAAAAGAGATGGACGCAGTCGGCATCATCACGGTGGCCATGGCGGTCGCGTTTGGCGGCGGCACGTTGCGCGACCTGTTCCTGGACCGCACGCCTTTGTTTTGGATCGCCAACCAACACTACACCGTCATCGTATTCGGTATTGCGCTGGCCGGTTCGCTGTTCCCGCGGGCGCTGATTCGACTGGAGCGCTACCTGGCCATTCCGGACGCCCTGGGGATGGGCTTTTTTGCCGTGGTCGGAGCGAGTTACTCGCTGGACGCGGGCACCTCGTACTTTCTGGCAGCGATCCTGGGCACGGTCACGGGCACCTTCGGGTCCGTGATCGGCGACGTCTTGTGCAACGAGATCCCCTCGTTGTTCCGTCCTGCCCCGCTCTGCGCCACGTGTGCGTTCACCGGAGCCTGGCTGTACCTGTTGTGCCGCGCCATCGGCGTGGATGGTGACCTCGCGCTGATGGCCGGTGTCGCTGCCACCGCTGCTTTCCGCCTTGCCGCCCTCCGCTGGAACATCCACCTGCCCTCCACCGCAGAGCGGATCAAGGCGTCAGAACCCAAAATCGACGAAACCGGGAAGAACGGGTAGCGAGCCCCCTGCCCCGCCGCCAGCTTGAATTTCTTTCGAACTGCGCCTACTCGCTCGAAATAGCAGAGATCTTCGATTAGATCACGAGCAGCTCACGGCGCGCGTAGATCTGTTCCAAGAGGTCGCGCATCTCCTCGGCGATCTCGGGCGGTGGATCGCCCGCCAAGCCGACTGCCAGCAGCTTTTCTGCCAGCCGATACTCTTCGCAATTCAAGGCTAGCGACGCTGCGCTGCGATGAAGAACCGATCGCATTGGCTCCTCGTCAACACGAGAGGCAATTCTGGCAGCCGCCTCTCTCGCCAAGTCCAATGCTTCCATGAACCGCTCACTCGAAGCTGCTTCGTCGCCTTCCGTTCGAGCAATCACAGCGGCTTCGGCCAGAGTCATCGCTTGTTCGTGAAGATCGTTAATCTGGTCCAGGTTCATAGCTCAGTTCTATGTTGGAGAAAGGAGATCGGATGACCGCCGTCATCGTTGTTCCGGTAGCCGCTGGTCCGCAGCGGCTCATTCGATAACGACTTCCTGGATTCCGGCGGACCATTCTCTTTGCAAGTCGATTTCGATCTTGACCGCCTTGGTCGTGACGGGATCGAATTCGACTTGGTTGAATTGGTCCTCTTCCGTTCCGTACGAGCCGCGGTTCTTCACGGGCTGGAATTCGCCGTCGGCGTCTAGATACAGGACTCGCCATGATTTCGGCACTCGACACGCCCCGCGACCCGTGTCGTCAAACCAGTAGACCTGGACACGGGACAACTCGTGGGCCTGCTCCCACTCGAACTGAACCCACTCGGTAGTGCCGCTGTGTGGCCAGAAATCCAGTTGCAGGTTCGAGGAATCGGCCGAGTCGACGGGCACGTTCTGGTCCTTGATCGCGTGCAGCGAAACGTGAACGAACGAGGCCGTGGTCTTGCTCAGATAGGTCAATGTGTCGGCCGGCTTGGGGCGCGCCCCTTCCGGAACCCGAGCCGGCCAGACGGTCATCTGGCTGCCTCCGCGATGCGCCCAGGCGTAGTAGGGAATGGCTATGAACGGGCGTTTCGCGTCCTGCACGATCCGGCCGTCCAGCGTTCGCTTGGCGGTCTCCGCTTCGCCGGTGATCGTGACCACGCCGCCCAGCAAGTCGGGCTGGAACCGCGTGCTCAGCTCCGCTTGGTCCGGAATGACCAGATCCAGCACTTTGCCCTCGTTGTCTGGCCCTTCCAAGCAGTAGACCAGCGGGCCGCGCTGCAAAGCGACTTTGCCTCGGTTCGATGCGATGTTGTCGTTCGAGACGATCCGCCGCACGGGCATCGGCAAGTCCAGTTCAATCGTATCACCGCTTTTCCAGTTCCGTTGCAGGCGGGCATATCCCCTTTCGATCTGCAACGGCACTGCCGATCCATTGACTTTCAAGGAGATATCGCCGGCCGCTTCGTCCAAGAACGAATACAGGTCACTCGGCACCGCCTCGTTGCGCGCCCAACCGGGAATCCGGACATGGACAGCGAAGTCGCCCGCTCTCTCCGGCTCGACGGTGATCTTGACGCTGCCTTCCCACGGATACCGAGTCTCCTGGACCAATCGCAATTTGTTGCCGGCCGTGTCGATCATCGCTTCGCCGCCCAGGAACAGATTGACGTAGACGTCCTTGTCCTTCGCGGCATAGGCAAAGCCGGGCACGGACGGGATGAACCGTGCGACGTTGGATGGGCAACAGGCGCAGCCGAACCAGGGGGCGCGTTGGTGCTGGCCGATCGACTCGAGCACGTTGGGGTAGAAGAAGCGATCGCCCTCCAACGAGATTCCGGACAGCGCGGCGTTGTACATCGTCCGCTCCAGCACGTCCATGTATTTGGCGTCGCCGCGCATCAGGAACATGCGGTGGTTCCAGAGCACGTTGGCGATCGACGCACAAGTCTCGCAGTAGGCCGTCATGTTCGGCAACTCGTACGGGCCGCCGAAACCTTCGTGCCCGCCCGCGGCGCCGATGCCGCCGGTGATGTACAGCTTGGTGGTCACGACGTCGTTCCAGATCGTGTCGATGGCCTTGACGTAGTCCATGTTGCCTGTCAACGCGGCGACGTCTGCCATGCCGGTGTACTGGTACGCGGCTCGGACGCTGTGTCCGACCGCTTCGGTCTGTTCGGTCACCGGGATGTGATCCTGGCCGTACGTGCCGTACAAGCCGCCGCGGCCGTCAGGGCCTCGGTTGCCCAGCCGGCCGCGCTGGTCGAGGAAGAACTTGGCCTGGTCCAAGTATTTTCGGTCGCCGGTGGCGCGGTACAACTTGCACAGTCCGATCTCGATCTGCTGGTGCCCCGGCGGATCGGTGCGTCCGCCGGAATGGAAGACGCGGCAGATCAAGTCGGCATTCTTCTCGGCGATTTTCAAGAACGCGTCGTCGCCGGTCACTTCGTAATGGGCGACAGCGGCCTCGAACATGTGGCCCGCGCAGTAGAGTTCGTGAATCCAGGCGATGTTGGTCCAACGCTGGTCCGGTTGCCGTTCGGGCAGGGAATAGTGGGTGAACAGGTAACCGTCTTCCCACTGCGCATCGCCGACCACGCCGATCAACCGGTCCAGATACTCGCGCAGCTTCTGGTCGGGATGCACCTGCAGCGAATAGGCCGCTCCCTCCATGATCTTGTAGACATCCGAGTCGTTGAAGCAGGCGCCCTCGTGTTTGCCGGCTTTCAAACCGGCCGCCTTCTCGAAGTTGCTGATCCGGTCGGTCTTTTCGCATTGCTCGAAAGCGTACGGAATCGTCACGGTCCGGTTCGTATCGAGCCGCGGCGTCCAGAAACCGTCGGTCACATGCACATGGCTGAACGGGACCGGAGTGACGTGGTAGTCGCGCGCCGCCGAGCTTTGCTCCGCGGCCGTCAGACGGTGGATGGCAGGCATTGCGAGGACGAGGCTGAAGAAGACGCAGAGTCTGGATAGCTTCACGAGTCTGTTCCTTTTCCTGTTGGTGTGAATCGAAGGAATCGGGGGTGTTGTTTTGAGGCCCCTGCCCTGCCCTACTCGGCCGGCACTCGCAGCAGGTTGACCGAGTAAGGTGGCAGTGTCACGGTGAACTTTCGGCCGCAGTTCTCGAGCCGTTTTTCGGCTGGTACAATCCGAAGCGGCTGATCCAGCGTGTTCTGGTCGCTGGGCGAAGCGGATTCTATCACGATATGGCGGCCCGTGGCAGCGACTCGTTCCGCGCCGGCCAATTCGATTTCGGCTATCACGGGCTGAGCATGGTAGTTGGTCGTCTTGATCACCACTTCGTTGCGCGCCCGATCGTAGCCCGCCTGAGAGAACAGCGAATTCAGGCGTTCGACGCGCGATTCGGAAACCAGTTCGCCGTCCAGGTACATCCGGGCTGAATCCTTGGTCACTTCCAGGCTGATTTCGTACCAGCGGTCCAAGTCGATTCCGCGGTCGGTGGCTCTGCCCCCCGTCAGGTTCGTCCCATCGGCCGGGCGTCCCTGGATCGCCAAGTGCCGGTTACCGGCCGCTCCGTAGTTGCAGAACATGTACCGCTGGATCCCGTGCGTGTGAAAGAACATCAGGAAACCTTCGCGGCCTTCAACCCGGCGGGCTTGCACCGTCACTTTGCCAGTCTGCAACTCGGGTTTGTCGAGCAGAATCATGCTCGGGCCGATCGCCTGGTCCGACTGACGCAGGACGCCGTTGCTTACGCTCCACTGGCCGCAGACCGGCTGCCAACCGTCCAGAGCATCGAAGCCGTCGCTGTAGACCAGCCCGCCCTCGGCGTCGTAGATCTTCAGGTCTTTGAACTGGCTGTGCGTATGCCAACTGCCTAAACCGAACTGGCCGGCCAGCAGCGGTGAGTTGGGATCGGGCTTGGGCAGTTCGTCTTGCGATGTCGCCAAATTCACATCCGGGCGGTTCTCGTTGAACATCTTCTGGACGTAGTACGATGCGTGAGCGAAGCTGCGCGCCGCATCGAACTCGATCAGATTGACACCCCAGTTCCTGAAATTGACGTTGCACAGCAGCGGCGCGTAACTGGCCATCCTGACCAGATCGCCGTTTCGCTCCATCATCATCAGGAACACCGAGTCGTCCATGGCGGCGTTCCAGTCGCCGTTCTGGGAATGAGCGGCGTACTCGCCGACGTACACCTTCCACGGCGTGCGCGGATAGCGGTCGAAGTAGTCGAAGTGGTTGCGGACCCAACCGGCGGCGCGGTAGGCGTGTTCGTCGACGATGTCGATGTTCTCGTCGCCCGCGCGGGCGATGGCTCCGTGGTTCAGCCCGCTCCAGTACATGGACATGACCACGGTCAGGTCCGGGTACTTGGCTTTGATGGCCTCACGGAACTTGACGTAGTAGTCCCCGTAGATCGCGGGCGGATGCTCGTTGCCGATCTGAACGTACTTCAAGGGAAACGGCTCGGGGTGCCCCATCCGCGCACGCACCCGGCCCCATTTCGAATCGACCGGACCGATGGCGTACTCGATCGCGTCCAGCGTCTGCTGGATGACCGGCCCGATCTCGTCCAGCGGCATATTGTTTTCCGGATGCACGGTCATCCCACAGAAGACGACGTACATCGCGTCGGCGCCGATGTCTTCGCAGAACTGGAGGAATTCGTGATAACCGAAGCCGTCGGTCGAGCGATATTTCCAATAGCCCCACATGCCAGGCCGCTCGACGGGATCGCAAACCATCTTGCGCCAGTCCGGCGCTTGCTCCCAGGACAGGCCTTGAGCGTAACAACCGCCGGGATAGCGGATGAAATCTGGTTTCAGATCGGCCAGTAGTTGGGCCAGGTCGGGACGAAGGCCGTTCGGACGGCCTTTCCACGTCGGCGGGAACAGAGAGATCCAGTCGATCTGCAAATCGCCGCGGCCCTGGAACGTCAACACCAACCTGCCTTGAGGATTGTCGCCCGTGGCCGCGATCCTCGCGGTGAATTTCTTCCACTGGTTGCCCGCCTGGACGACACCAACGTCGTGTTGGCCGAGGACCGCGCCGTCCATCGCCTGGAGCGTCGCCACCAGTCTGCCTTGAAACGTGCCAGGCCGCAGGTGGAACGTCAGGTCGTACAAGCGGCCCTTCACCAGAGGAATGCCCCAGTAGCCTTCGTTGATCAGCGACACCGCCGCATCGCTGCCGTCGCCGGTGTCGATGCGCATCCGTAGCGAACGAGACGATGCCGCGTTCATCGGATTCGCTTCGGTCAGCTCGATTTCGCCCGTTGCAGCGCCCTGCTTCTTCAGCGACCAACCGACCAGTTCGCGGCCGGGATCCCAACCGCAATTCATGAACCATGGCCAAGGCATGTCCCATTTTTCCTCGGGCACGCCGTCGGGCAACTTCTGCAGTTCCATGCGCAATTCGCCGTTGTCTTTGGTGACCAGCTTCATGCCGGGCGGAAGCACGCCTTCCTCGAAGCTGCGGTTGCGCACCAATTCGGCGTAGATGCCGCCGTCGATTCCCTGGTTGATCTCCTCCATGAAGATCCCGTACAGCCCTGCGGGAACCGGCTCGCCCGGCTGTTGCAGATCGACCGTGATCCTGGCCGAACGTTGGATCGGTTGCGTGTCCGCGGCGGACACAACCGGGACGGCGATCACCGCCAGGATCAGGGCGCAGGTCGCGGATCGAAACATGGACTCCCCCACCCTTTCCGAGACATCATGGTCAATGACGGAACGCCTTAGCGTCTTCGGAGCCTGCTGAAATACTGGCAAGAACCGAGGTGGGGTAAGCTTCCAGCTT
>JAHDXO010000020.1 GCA_023382975.1 Pirellulaceae bacterium | reverse complement strand
CTCCCCCGCAACGTCCCCTCCCTGATCACCGCACGATCTAATCCTTCATTAGTTAATCCTTCATTAGTTCCTCCCTGATCACCGCACGATCTAATCCTTCATTAGTTGGAGTCGACCGCCCCGCAACCTCTTTTCCGCGACAACGTCTCTCTCCCCCGCAACGTCCCCTCCCTGATCACCGCACGATCTAATCCTTCATTAGTTACGCCCAACTGGTCGCCAGCGAGCGCTACGCAGCGTCATGGATGATCGCGGACCACCTGATCACGCAAATCGGATCGTTGCTGTCGGCACCGGATCGACAACGCGTCCTGGATCACGTGCTTGAGCACATCCGGCTGATGATCGGCGACGCGGCGGCAGAGGAAGAGAGCTTCCGCTTTCTCGAGGACACCTCATCGTCCGATCCCTCGTTCGAGGCGTTCCGGTTCATCGTGTCGCTTGTTGATCACCCGGTTTGGATACGTCGCGAGCGGGCGGCAGAGGTGCTGCTGTGGCTAGTGGACTTGAATAGTGCGTATGCCGATTTGTCAATAGACCTCGCGTTCCAGACGTCCGTAGGCTTCGCGGCGGACGTGCTATGCGGCATCCTCGACATCCTGTCGCGTGATGCGCCGGTTGGGGTGTGGGAGCGTGTACGAGAGCGGGTAGATCTGGAGAGCATCCTCGGTCAAGTACGGCATTCCGGACGATTCGCCACACTGTATCTCATCACCAAGCGTGCACGCGATGCGGGATCGGAATCGGCCAGAGTGGCCCACGCCCGAGTCGCATCAATGATCCGTGACGGCGCGATCGCGTTGTACGCGGCCGAAGACATGTCCCTTCCACGATGGGCAGACTGTATCACCCATTGCTGGAAGCGATTGGAACGGTTGGACGTCACGACGCGGGAGCTGCGCGACGACCTTCAGTCACGACTCGCCGCCGTGTGCCATCCGTATGGTATCGGTGACGTTTACGATTTGGAGGCCGCCGTATCAGCTTCGTTTCGGGCTCCGGCACGCATGCCGCTCAACCGGTGGCAGGCCAAGGTGCACTTCGCGCTCAGTACCGCGCTGTTCCCGTACATCTCGGTACGGAACATCGAACTCGTGACAGAAGCTCTATGCGTATTCAGTCCAACCGCGCCGTGCCGGAGCCGTTCGGCAGAGTATACACCTCCCGAACTCGCATGCTCCCCATCGATGACGGATTACTCAAGCCTAATTGGCGAGGGAGAGTTCTACTACCTACATTACTACGGGATACACCAAGACGCTCAGGGGCAAATGCAGGAGGTTTCGGTTGTGGCGGTTGTCGTCCCGTCCGCGATGCGTCGCCGCGGATTCGTCCTACCCGACATCGAGGCGACCTTCAGGTCGAGTGAGCATCCAGTTGAACAGCCACTGGCCCTGCCCCACGAGACCTGCTGTCATGTCATTCCCGAGTTCGTCTTTTTCGGGTCGTTCCCCCCTGCGTATATCCTGCCTCAATTCCAGGAACTGGCGTCAATCAGGCCAGATGATATGCGTCGCGTCTGCTGGCGGCAAGGACGAGCCAAAGAGACGGAGCACTACGGGGCTCCGTACGATGAAGGATGTTTCCTGGCAGTGCGAAAGAAGGTGCTCGTTCTGCCTGGAGATAGAAAGCTGGCGTGGATCGTCGTTATCGATGGAAAACTCCGGGCCATGATCGATGCTGAGAACAATGAGCTATGTTGAGGGGCAATTCATGTTTGATCCTATGGAACCGCCAGATACGCGTGCCGAGTTCGAACGCAGGTTCTTCCTCCTCGGTGAACAACTGAGAAACGGTAAGCTTCTTTTTTTCCAGGGAGCCAAGATGTCGGAGTTGGGGCTGCGTGAAGTCCGAATGCTCCCCAATGGGCGGATAGACTTCTCGAGCATCAATGAGTTTGCACGCCTGCACGCTAACATGATGGCTCATCTGCCATCCAACTTGCAGGAGTTGGCTGACGGGCAAGGCGATGGAGTTGATGCGTCTCAGACGAAGGACGCGATACCAAATAGGGCACGGAGAAAGGGAGCTGCGAAGAAGGGTCGCAAGAAGAAAAGGAGGAAGTGAGGCCGCACGCAGTGGAGGTGCCTACCGACACTCGAGTCCCCCCTGCGCGCGTCGGTCCGACACACCGAGGCAGTTCTCGACAACGTCCTTGCTCGGCCGGGGTTTGACAAACCCAAGCGAGGGCCGGAATGTCGTCAATTTGATTCGGTGCTAACGCACGAATCGCGCGGCGATCACAGCGGATTGACGGCAGATATGGGTCGGGGTCGGCTAAAGGAAGTAGTTTCACGCGAACTGGGGGGTGCTTGAAGGACGTTCGTGCAACGATGAAGGTGGGGAAGCCGGCCGCCGGAGCGGCCGGGCTGGTTGAACTACTCTTCGTCGGCTTGGATCTGGCAGTTGATGAAGTCGAAAGCCTTCTCCGCGGCACGGGCCAGGTGCAGCAGGTCGTCGCGGCCGAAGCTGTCCGCGTCCTGGTAGTTGCCGTCTTCGTCCCGGTAGCTGCGGGCGAACGTGACGTTGTACCAGGTGCTCTTGCTGCCGTTGTTGGTCCATACCTTGGCTTTGATGCCTCGACCAACGCGGATGGTGTACGGTGCTTCTTGCTTTGCCATTTTCAGTTCCTCCTTTTTGAAAGGTTTCGTTGTTCATTCGCTTTCCCCCCGCTGAATCAACGAAACCTTTCAGGAGGAACGTCCGCGAAGCTGGCGGCCGGAAAACAACCCATCTGGCGAGAAGGCAGGCCACGTGACAGGTTCCCCTGGCACGGGCTTGCTACGACAGTCCCCCAATCCGGCCCCGCGACACGGGAAGGCAAAGGCAGAGCAAGATGAACCGAACCACAACGGCCCCGGTCGGGCATGCACAACGGGTGGACCAAACGGACGGCAAACGCACCGGCATCCACGGGTGAGCAGCAATCAGGACGGAAACGGTTCCAGGGGTACGGACGGCTTGGCGACGATCCGGCACCACGGTCGGCACCTCGGTCGGAAGGCCTCGACAGCCATCCCCCCAAGCGGGCCAAAAACGGTCAACCAGCTCGGCCGCTCCGGCGGCCGGCGACCTGCCCCAGCCACGGCAAGCACGCCATCTTCACCGACCACGCTACCACGATCCGCGACATCCGGCGTTAGTCTACAGCGATCGTCACCGCAGTGAACCGACGGCAGCGTTGCGCCGGCTATCCGCCCATCTCCCCTCCGCGAACCCAAGCATGCGCCGCATCTGCTCCGTCTCGTGGATCCGTACATCATGCCTTCCGACGCAGCATATCGAACCAAGCTGCCGGCAGCCGATCATCCATCCAAACGTTCCGCGCCAACCCGGTCTCGTATCTACCGGATCACCGAACCGGAACATGACCCCAAAGTGGACGAACATGGCCACCCGAGGTATATGATCACTGATCCACATCCGGATTCAAAACACAATCGTGGCAAGGAGCAGAGCACCCGGTGGAAGTGTTTCGGAACCGTGACAACATAGACCACGACTAGCGGAACACCTTCGGAGGTCTAGGCAGTTTGGCGAGCTACACCTGCCCGGCTGGAAGACTCGTGGGTCCCAGTCGGCCAATATGCAGCTTGATTTATGTGAACCCGGAGACGCTTCCCGTCATATGAGGCGTTTGGTAGACTCACCTACGTTCGAACTACTTTCCCTAAACGGCAGTCTCACAAACACAAGGGGAAATGGCATGACAGACAGCTTGCCTTACGTGCTTCGGGAGACATTGAAGTCACGAAACCCTGACCTAGGGAATGAAACTGAAGCGATGATCCAAAACGTTACGCCCTTACTTTGGCACACACTCTCGACATTCCCAAGCGGTACCTGACTAGAAGGCTGCTTCATATCTGGATCATCATGCTCCTGCTCTGGCTCGGTCTTCGCAAGAGGAACGAGGCGGGGCGGGTCTTGGCACCATCGGACTCTTGGGAAGGATGATCGCTCGCATCGCTGACGCTGTCTACGCCCGTGGCGTTCGTCTGAGCTGTGCTGGGACCAACGGTCAAACAACGTTTTGTTTTCCGGCCCCCGCCCCAGATTTGCTACCACGGTCTGGCTTGGTCAGATCTTCTGAGCACGCCTCGCCAATTGCTCACCAAGCGCCCTTCGCGGATGCACAAGTTCTGCGGCAGGGCCAGGTCCGATGCCGTGGACTCGAACTGGCAGGACGGTGGGTAGGTAATAACCCCCAGGTAGAAACCCGGGAACTCCGCGTGGAGTGCATCTTGAACGGAGCGAACGACAGCTTGGGTCCGCTGGCACTGGGCCACCGCAGAGTCATTTCGAGTTCGAAGGATTCCCGAATCTTTCAGACAGGCTGTCCTTGGACTTGCCCTTAGACAACGCACGCTGATGCCTGTGGCTGGGCGGGCGGGAAATTAATCGTCTTTGCCGTTCATGCTGCGTAGTTCGTCCTTGGCGGCATTCATCGCTTCGAAGGCGGCTTGCGCGTCCGGGGGAATTGCCGACAGCGGCCCTTCGTCATCGTCGAACATCTTCATTCCGCCGCCGGACCGGATTTCCGGCACGACGGAGGATAGACTTCGTTCATCGATCTGAGACTGAACGGCGGCACCGATGGCAATCGCATTGGAGACGTCGGTTGTCGTCTTCTGTCCCGAGAGCAGGCGGTCCAGAACGGTCAATGAATTCAACAGCCCCGATGGCTTCGGCCTCCTCGCTTGCTCTGCCAACCTGCTGAGATACACCTGCTGCTTCCTGGCGAGCATGTCGGCGTACGCCCTTGCCTGCCCGTCGTCTCGCTTGTACAGCCCGACGCAAAGTAGGCCCGAACCGCAGTCCACGTCCGAATCGAGCAGACCGCCCAATCCCCGCTTGAAACCTTTGGCGGTACACCGAATGGTCACGGTGTCGGCGCGCCAGGCGGCGGGAACATCAAACAAGCAAGCGAATTCTCTCTGCTTTTGCAGGGTGTCCTGAGAAGAAGGTCGCAGCTCGAAGTAGACGCCGTATCCCCGCTCGATCGTTCCGGCTGCCATCAGAAGCTGCCTCGGTGCGAGAAGGCCGAACTGCGCGTGCGACGATTCCAGGTCGCCCGTCAGCTTTCCATCCCCGGTGGTTGGAAGAATGAGATATCGAAAACTGACCTCGCCGTGACGGCTGCTGTTCTGGATCGCGATCGTCCCGTTGACGACATCCGTGGCGACCTCGGCGCTGGGCAGGTAGCTGACCACGGGCATCTGCTGTTCGGTGGAGATCTCATAGAGCAGTTTCTTCAGGTCGGACTCGTCGCCTGCCACGAGCTGCGGCGACATTTTGAACACCGCTTCGATGATCTGGCGTTGATACGCTTCTCGAAAGCCTCGCGGGGTCACGTCCCGGCATTCAGCGATGAGCGGAACGTCGAAGACGACCAGCGGGACTTCCGCTCTGCCAGCGGCTCCGATCAAGATCACCGCGGGCACGATCACCCACTTCCAGCATCCTGCGAACGACATGGCACTGCCTCCTGCGTCGATTGCCAAAGCTGTCAGAGCCGTCAAAGAGACTGGCGTCGGCAGTATTCTGACCGATCTCGGATCGCGGAAGCAAGAGCAGTTGAGATCGCCCTGACTCAGTGACTCAGCTACCGCCGCTCATCGTGCGGCGCCGCCGGGCGTCGATGAAGGATTTCACGCACAGCGCGAGCAATCCGCCGCTCAGCAGTGCCATCAGGATCATCGAGGCCATAGGCAGCAGCGCGACGTCGGCTCCGCGCGCTACTTGCATGGCCAACCGCGACAACGGGGCGATCAACCCGAGCAGAGCCAGGACGGCGACCACGTGCATGGCGTGTTTGCGATATCCGTCGTTCAAAGCCAAGACGCCCAGCAAAGCGATCGGCAGGCCAAAAAAGGCGGGGATCAAGGCCGTCTTGCTCGGCGTTTCGCCTTCGATCGCAGCCAGACCGGCATAGACCCCTGCGCCCAGCAGAATCAACAGTCCGCCGAACAGAATCGTGATTTTTCCCATCGCACTTCGGCTCCTCGTTGCACCTATGATCGTTCCGCCGCGTGGGCAACGCCCCGCGTGCTCGGCGGGCAAGGCAGTATCCTGGCCACGCACCCCGAAATTGTTGCCGAATCTCGACGTTTGACAAGGCAGCCATGCCAACCGTGGCCGCCGGTCCGACGATCATGGCTGGGCGTCCCGGCGCCCGGCCACCGCCGCGCGGGCGATCCGTCGCAACATTCCGGCGAATACCAACTCGTGCAGCGGGTACAACGAGTACCAGTAGACCAGCCCGAATAGTCCGACCGGATCAAACAGAGCGGTTTGCCGGATCGTGCTTGTCCGCTCGTCGCCGTGAACCTCGAATTCCAGCCACGCCCGGCCGGGGACTTTCATCTCAGCCTGCAACCGGAGCAGGCGCTCCGGCTCGAATTGCTCGACGCGCCAGAAATCCAGCGCCTCGCCGACCCGCAGATCGACCGGGTCGCGCCGGCCCCGCCGCAAGCCGACGCCGCCGACCAATCGATCCAGGAAGCCCCGCACTCGCCATAGCCACGTCCCGAAGTACCAGCCCGTTTGACCACCGATTCGCTGGATCGGCGCGAAGGCCTCGCTGGGTGGGACGGCGACATCGATGGTGCGTGAATCGACCAACCGCGAGCCGAACCGGACGCCGCCCCAGGATTTCGGTTTTCCGGTCGACGAGAGCGCGTCGGACCACCGCGTTTCGGCGAACTCGCGGTCCTCGTTGACCAGTGCTCGTGCGATCGATTCGCGCAGACCTCGCGGCTGGACGCTGAACACCTGCAGCGCCGCTCGGTCCGTGACCAAGGTGGGGTTCCTCAGGCTGCCGACCAACTTGCGGCCGATTCGTGCGTGGATGGGCGTGACCAGTCCGAGCCACAGACTGGACAGGTAGGGCGTCAGCACGGGCACCGGGATCATCCAACGCCGCAGGCCGCGCTGTCGAGCGTACTCGTGCATGATGTCGCCGTAGGAAACCTGGTCCGGACCGCCGATCTCGTAAATGACGGACTCGCCAGCCGGCAATTCCAATGCCTCGGTCAAGTAGCCGAGCAGATCTTCGACGGCGATCGGCTGAGTCATCACGCCTACCCAACGCGGGCAGATCATGACCGGCAGACGCTGGACCAGCGCCCGGATCAATTCGAACGACAGACTGCCGGAGCCGATGACGATCGACGCGCGGAACTCAATCACCTGCGCCCCCGACCTTCGCAGCAACTCGCCCGTCTCGTGACGGCTGCGCAGGTGTTTGGATAGCCTCGCGTCGGATTCGCCCAGACCGCCCAAGTAGACGATGCGTCGCACGCCGGCCTGCCGAGCGGCATCGGCGAAATGGATCGCCGCCGTGCGGTCTTGCTCCTCAAAGTCCTTGAGCGTGCCCATCGAGTGGACGAAGTAGTAGGCCGTATCGACGCCTGCCATCGCGGCGTCCAAGGACGCTCGATCCAGGACGTCACCACGAACAACTTCCGTTCCCGGCGCAACTCGCGACAGCAAGTTCTTCGGCTTGCGTGACAGGCAGCGGACCGCGTCTCCGCGCTGTTCGAGCAAGGGAAGCAACCGACCGCCAACGTAGCCGCTGGCGCCGGTGAGCAGAATGCGGCGCGGAAGATTGTTCATCGCGAAACCTGCTGAAAACACTGTCCGAGTTTCTCGCAACCTCGTCGCGTTGCCTCAGGGGAAGGTGGCTACGGTGGCTTCGGAATCATAGTCGCATGCCCCGATTTTGGCGAGTGATCGAAGTCGAACCCGCGCTGTGCGACGGCATGGCAGGGCCTTGATCGCGGTTAATTGGTCGGCACCGTAACGGATAAACAGGTGGGGAGTGATGGCTTGGGTGGAATTTCGCTTGCGGACCTGCAAGGGGACTGGGAAGTCCGCACAGGTTGGCAGCCCGTGCTACGAAGAAAGCCGACTTGTGAACCATCTTCCTGGGCATACAATCTGGAACGATCATGATGGTTGAGGATTTTGTGACGTGAATCTCGTGGGCTCCAATCCGGTTTCTGGTGCATCGCATCCGGCAGATTCAGCACGGATTCGGGTCGGAGCCGTTTCGTATCTGAACACCAAGCCGTTGGTGTATGGATTGGCCGAGCGGGCGACGGAGGTCGATCTTGAGTACGATCTTCCCAGCCGACTTGCGGATCGGCTGAATGGTGGGGAACTCGACATTGCCCTCATTCCGTCGATCGAGTACTTTCGGCACCCCGGCTACTCGATCGTCTCGGACGCCTGCATCGGATGCCGTGGTCCGGTACTGAGCGTCAAACTGCTCAGTCGCCGCCCGATGGATCAAATCCGGACGCTTGCCCTGGACGAAGGCTCGAGATCGAGCGCCGTGCTGGCCCGCATCCTGCTGAAGGCTCGTTTCGGCCTTTCGCCGCGTTTGCAAATCCTGCCCCACGCCGCCGATGTGACTCAAGCCACCAGCGACGCGGTATTGCTGATTGGGGATCGCGCGATCCATCCGCCTGCCGGTGTCTACCGCGAGTGCTGGGATCTGGGGGACCAATGGTGCCGCTGGTCCGAATTGCCGTTCGTGTTTGCGATGTGGGTCGCTCGGCCTGGAGTCGACACCGGCGGCTTGGAAGCCGAGTTGGCCGCCGCTCGCGACGCGGGCGTCGCCAACCTGGAATCGATCGCCAAGCTCGAAGCACCGCACGTCGGGTTAACCTACGAGCGGACGCTGCAATACCTGCGGGACAACTTGTACTTTTATCTGGGGACTCGCGAACGGCGAGGACTCGATCGCTTTCGTCGCTGTGCCTACGAATTGGGCGAGGCGCCGAAACCCAAGGAAGAACTGACTTATGACCTCACAGCTTCTTGACAGGGCAGTAGCTGGCCAACGGCTCTCGCCGGACGAAGGTCTCGAACTGTTGAAATCTCGCGATTTGACAGCCTTGGGCAGAGCCGCGGACGCCGTTGCTCGTCGGCTGCATCCCGAACCGTACCGGACGTACAACATCGACCGGAACATCAACTACACCAACATCTGCACGGCGGTCTGCGACTTCTGCGCCTTCTACCGCAAGCCGAAGAGTGGCGAGGGCTACGTGCTGCCCCGCGAGCAGTTGCTGGCCAAGGTCGACGAGACGGTCAGCTTGGGGGGCGAGCAGATTCTGTTGCAGGGTGGACTGCATCCTGAGTACGACCTCGCCTGGTACGAGGAATTGTTGGGCGACATCAAGAGCCGCTTCCCGCAAGTGAACATCCACGGCTTCAGCCCGCCGGAAATCCACCACTTCACCAAGATCAATCGGCTGCCGTTGCGCACCGTGCTCGAGCGTCTGATGGCTGCCGGACTGGGCAGCATTCCAGGCGGCGGCGCCGAGATCCTGGTCGACCGGGTACGGCGGGAGATTACGCGGGGCAAGGTGCTGACCGACGGCTGGCTGGACGTCATGCGGTGCTGGCACGACCTTGGTGGCCGAAGTTCGGCGACGATGATGTTCGGGCATGTCGAGACACTCGCGGAGCGCATCGAGCATCTTGAACGTTTGCGTCAGCTCCAGGACGAGACGGGCGGTTTCACAGCGTTCATTTGCTGGACGTTTCAACCGGAACATACGGACCTGTCACACCTGCCCAAGGCCGGAGCTTTCGAGTACCTGAAGACGCAGGCGGTGGCCCGGCTGTATCTTGACAATTTCCCGAACATCCAGGCCAGTTGGGTCACGCAGGGCCTGAAGATCGGCCAGTTGGGCATGCTGTACGGCGCGAACGACATGGGTAGCCTGATGATCGAAGAAAACGTCGTCGCCGAGGCCGGCACCGTGCATTATCTGACGCTCGAAGAGATCCGCGACGCGATTTCGGAACTTGGCTTCGTTCCGCGGCAGCGCAACGTTTTCTACCAACTGGTCAGCGAGGAGCGCGAGCGAATCGCGATCGAAGCCAACCGCGACCGTCGGCCGGGCCCTCCTCCCGTCCTCGATCTGGAACTCGCTGGCTGAAACCCTCATTACTGGGATTTTCGTCTCGGCTCTTTCTGCTATTTCCGCCGATTTGCTCACGCGCGGACATGGTAACCTTGCAAGCGGCCGGATTCGACTTATAGTTAGGCGTTTCCGGGCGGGGCCGGACGGTTCGCGGACTCGGCGCAAGCCGGTGTTTTTTTCAAGAGGAGCGAACCAGAAGAACTAACATCGCGTAAAGAGCCGTATTTGCCGGGCGGTCCCGGAATATTCGGCCGGACGCGAGGCGGCGAAACAGCCTGTGGGCGGAGAGACTTGATGGACATGCCAGCGACACGTGAAATGGCCTCGGCATCGGGCGGCGCGGCGCCGTCGCCGGAAAGCGATGTCATCATCGAAACGCGGAACCTGACGAAGGTTTACCGCGATTTCTGGGGGCGCCAGAAGGTCCGCGCTTTGAAGGCGTTGGATTTGGAAGTGCGCCGCGGCGAGATTTTCGGGCTGCTCGGCCCGAATGGCTCGGGCAAGACGACGACGATGAAGCTGTTGTTGGGGTTGCTTTTTCCGACCAGCGGCCAGGCGTTGGTGTTCGGCAAAGAGGCGACGGACGTTGCCAAGAACGAGCGGATCGGTTATCTGCCCGAGGAATCCTATCTGTACCGGTTCCTGAATGCCGAGGAGACGCTGGACTTCTACGGACGGCTGTTCGACATGCCGGCGGCCCTGCGGCGGGAGCGGATCGACCAACTGATCGAGAGCGTGAATCTGGGATCGGCGCGGCGGCGGCAATTGAAGGAATACTCCAAAGGCATGGCGCGGCGCATCGGTTTGGCGCAGGCGCTGATCAACGATCCCGAACTGATCATGCTGGACGAGCCGACGACGGGCTTGGACCCGATCGGCACGCGGGACATGAAGGATCTCATTCTGCGATTGAAGGACGAGGGCAAGACGGTCCTGATGTGCTCGCATCTGTTGGCCGACGTACAGGACGTTTGCGACCGTATCGCGATCCTGTACCAGGGCGAATTGAAGGAACTGGGGCGCGTCGATCGGTTGCTGACAGTCCAGGACGTCACGCAGATTCAGGCCAAGGGGTTGAGCCGCGAGGCGCAGGACGAGATCCGATCGGTGATTGCCAAGCATCGGGGAACCCTGTTGTCGATGGACAATCCCACGTCGACGCTGGAAGAACTGTTCATGAACATCGTGCGCGACAGCGAAGCCAGGCCCGGACGCCGGGCGCAAGAGAAGCAGTAAACGTATGGTTCTGGAAAAAGAAATCCTGCCGTTCTTGGTTTGGCTGTTGCCGCGCGTCGACGCCGACGGCGTATTGCAGCTTGGAGCCTTGTTGCTCTTCTTCGTCGTCGCCGCCGGTTTGACCGTGGCGTCGGTGTTCATCGCCTATCTGCGCATGATCATCGTGCAAGGACCGGGCGAAGGATTTTATGCCGTGGCCAAGTCGATCGCGACGGCCATCACCAAGGACTTTCCGAACACTACCTGCCGGCGCATCGCCGCCATCGCGAGACTGGCGGTTCTGGAATCGCTGCGGCGGCGAGTCCTGATCTCGGTGTTTTTCGTCTTCGCGGGCGTGTTGTTGCTGTACCTGTGGTTTATCGATCCGGACAGCGACCATCCGGCCCGGCTTTACATCAGCAACGTGTTGATGTGGACCGAGTTCCTGGTGCTGGCGATGGCGATCCTGCTCAGCACATTCAGTCTGCCGAACGATATCAAGAACCGAACCATCTTTACGGTCGTGACCAAACCGGTACGAGCGACCGAGGTCGTGCTGGGACGCGCCTTGGGATTCTGCGCCGTGAACACGGTGCTGCTGGTCTTAATGGGCGCGGCCAGTTACGGCTTTGTGGTCCGCGGTTTGAATCACACCCATACGATCGATCCCGACGACATGGAAGCGGTGCGGGGGGACGGCGAGATTTCCCAAGCGATGACGGGAATGACGTCGCGCGATGCCCGCCACCGGCACGAGGTAACCATCGGGGCGGACGGGTTCGGCCGCACGGACCGCAAGAAGGAGCACGATCACCCGGTCTGGGTCGAGGGCGAGGGCGAGAACCTCACGTACCGCGTGGGACCACCGGAAGGCGCGTTGGTGGCCCGGGTTCCGATCTACGGCCGTCTGCGTTTCGTCGACCGAACCGGACGCCCCGGCAAGGGCATTAGCGTCGGCAAAGAGTGGACCTATCGCCAGTACATCGAGGGTGGTTCGCTGGCGTCGGGAGTCTGGACATTCCAAGGGATTACGGCCGACCAGTTTCCCGAATACATCCCGCTGGAGATGAACCTGAGCGTGTTTCGGACCTACAAAGGCGACATCGTTTCGCCGGTGGCCGGTACGATCACCGTCAAGAATCCGACCACCGGACTGAGCAGTGAGGCGTTGCCGTTCGGGGCCCGCGAATTCGTGACGTACACGCATGCGATTCCCCGATCGCTCAAGGCGGTGACCAAGGAGGGGACGTTGCAGGACGTGGACTTGTTCCATGACTTGGTCGACCAGCAAGGGCAGATGGAGGTCTGGATCGGCTGTTCGGAAGGGGCTCAATATTTCGGCATGGCCCAGCCCGACGTCTACATCCGGGGCCGCGAAGGTTCGTTTCTGTGGAACTTCAGCAAGGCCTACCTGGGGATCTGGCTGCAGATGATCATCATCACCTTCTTTGGCGTGATGTTCAGCACCTTCCTCAGCGGCTCCGTGGCCATGTTCGCGACGGCCATTGTCTACACGATCGGCCTGTTCAAGGAGTTTGTCCTGCGACTGGTGACCGGCGACCTGCCGGGTGGTGGACCACTCGAAGCCTTGTTGCGGATCATCTTCCAGAAGAACGTTTCAATCGAACTCGACATGGGACCGGTGATCGACCGTGCGGTGCCGGCCTTTGACAAGGTGCTGCTGTTCTTCCTATGGATCGCAGCCCGCGTTTTTCCGGATTTCACCGATTTCAACACGTCGCGTTTCGTCGCGTACGGTTTCAACATCGACGGCAACCTGCTGGCGCAGCACTTCCTGGTGACCGTTGCGTTTGTGATCGGCTTGAGCATTTACGGCTACTTCTTCCTGAAAACCCGTGAGGTCGCGGCATGAGCCAGGACGTATCCTTCCGCCGCAAGATCATCTACGTTGCAATGATCGCGCTGCTGTTGTTTCCCCTGTTTCTGCTCGGCCAACCGGCGACGACCCGCAGTTCCGGTGGCGTGCTCGCCCAGTTGCGGACCGAGTACAATCTGTCCCAGTCGGACCTCGGCGAAATCGATCCGGCCAGTGAAGCGATGAAGCTGGCGACGATGGGCCTGCGCCCCGTGGCGGTGATCTCGCTGTGGGAGAAGTCGAACGAATTCAAGATGAAGGAAGACTGGGACAACCTCTCTGCGACGTTGAACCAGTTGATCAAGCTGCAGCCGAACTACATCACGGTTTGGGAGTTCCAAGCCCACAACCTGGCGTACAATGTCTCGGTCGAATTCGACGACTACCGCCAACGATACCACTGGGTCAAGAAAGGGATCAGCTTCCTGACCGAGGGCACTCGGTACAACCGCGAGAATCCTCGTCTGTTGCACCAGATCGGCTGGATCACCGGCCAGAAGCTCGGACGTGCCGACGAACACGTTCAGTTTCGACAACTGTTCCGGTTGGACGACGACTTCCATCGCGAGATCAACGACGAGGTGGTGGTCGACGATGCGTTGGGCTTCGACGGACGCCCCGATCACTGGCTGGTGGGCCGACTTTGGTACCAGCGGGCTCAGTCCGCGGTCGATACCAAGGGCATTCCGTTGCGGGGCAAGAGCCCGTTGATCTTCCACTCCGACAATCCGATGTCGCTGATCAACTACGCCGGAGCGATCGAAGACGAAGGCGTCTTGGGCGAGACCGCCATGCGAGCATGGCGTCACGGCTCGGAAGCCTGGGCCGAATACGGGCAACGGCAGATCCCGACGTCGTGGGGCCACAACATTCGCCTGGCCGACTACGAACGGACCAACGACGAAGCCGAGACCATGATCCGGACACTTGACGAAATGCTGCCCGGACTCCGTGACCAGATCAAGCAGGAAAAGCGGGATCGACTGACGCCCGAGCAGCGAGCGGCGCTGGACACTCCCGTCGAGCAACTGTCGGACGAAACGTACGAACTGTGGCTCGAAGCCCAGCGCGAAACCCAGGTCACGCACCGCGAGGTGGCCGAACGGGCGGCCGACCGCGAGTTGCGAGATCGAGCCGTCAAGCTCGCAGGCCGCATCGAAGACGCCCAGTTGCTGGCCAGTCGAACCAATCAATACCGCGGGATTGTCAACTATGATTACTGGCGGACTCGTTGCGACGCGGAACAGACCCGAACCGCGGTCGACGCTCGCGAGTACTTGTACAACGCCCGCCGGTTGCAGGACGAAGCCTCGCTCGAGGAAGCTCGGGAATTGTACGAGAAATCCTGGCAGCAATGGCGGCAACTGTACGACCAGTTCCCGCCGCTGATGGACGACGTGGCGGCCGACGATCTGGTGCGGGCCATCCAGCGGTACGCCCGGCTCTTGCAGCAACTGGACGAACCGCTGCCCGACGACTTCCCGTTGTACGATTTCCTCCGGCGCCACGAGGCGAACCTGGACGATTTCCTCAGGCAGGCATTGCAGAAGCGGGGCGACGCGAGCGCGACGACCACGGAAGCACCCGAAGACGCACCGGACGAAACTCCGGAAATGGAGACACCGGGCGAGCCGGCAGAGCCTGAAGGAGCGGCGAAGCCTGATGAGTCGGCAAAGCCGGAAGGGGCGGAGGACGCGGCGGCGCCCACCGAACAGCCGGAAGCCGAGAAGCCGGAGCCTGCGGACAGCGGAGCCGATAGCCCCGCGGAGGCTGAAGCCGCGGCGGAAGAGCCGGCGTCCGAAGCGGAACAGCCGGAAATGGAAGAGACGCCGGAGAGTGAACCCGGTACAAGCTAGCGCGGCGTCACGATTCAAGGCATTCGCTCAACTCGCGAGAGTTCGGCGAATAGCGGACGTCTCATAACTTCCGTTGCCCGCCGACGAAGCTAGGGAATCGTGTTTTTCCGTTTCGTCCGACTGTTTCGCGCCCGCCGATCTCGCAGCGATTCCGGGATCAATGAATGACCGCACGCTGCCCAATGGTCCGCGGGCGATGAACGCTGGCCCGAGCTGACATGATCCGAAGGAGCCACCCATGATCGATATCCGCCGCCGATTTTCCGCCAGTTCCGCTGCTCTCGCCGCCGCCTTGCTCCTGATGTCGCCCACGCGCGGCGCCGCCGACGATTGGCCCCAGTTCCGCGGACCGGGCGGGCAAGGCCACGCGCAGACTGATGCGGCACCGTTGCAGTGGAGCGAATCGGAGCACATCCGCTGGAAGACGCCGATCGAAGGCCGAGCGTGGTCGTCCCCCGTCGTCCTGGGAGATCGAATCTGGCTGACCACGGCGATTGAGACTCCGGCAGCGCCGGAGCAACTGCGAGCCGCGCTGGACCAGATCGGCATGCCCGTGCCCAGCCCTCACTTGGCCAGTCGCGTGCTGCTGAAAGCGGTCGAGGTCGATCGGCAGAGCGGGCGAGTTCTCCGCGACATCCTGTTGTTCGACATCGACAGGCCCGTGATCGTCTGTTCGACGAACAGCTACGCGTCGCCGACGCCCGTGGTCGAGGCGGATCGGCTGTACTGCGATTTCGGCACGCTGGGCACCGTCTGTCTGGACACCTCGTCCGGGAACGCCTCCTGGACGAGGCGACTGGAGATCGAACACCAAGTCGGCCCTGGCAGTTCGCCGTTGATCCACGGTGATCTGCTGGTTCTTGTGCGCGACGGCTGCGACCGCCAGTACGTGACGGCCTTGGACAAACACACCGGCCGGACCGTGTGGACCGCCGATCGCCCGCCGATGGCCACCTCGGTAGCGGTGTACCGCAAAGCGTTCAGTACGCCGCTGGTGATCGAACACGACGGGACCGAGCAACTGGTAATTCCGGGCGCGCAGTGGATGGTGGCCTACGAACCGGCGACGGGCCGCGAACTGTGGCGAGTCGACACGGGCCCGACGTTTTCCAACAGCGCGCGGCCCGTGTACGCCAACGGATTGGTCTTTTGCGGAACGGCGTACGGCGGTTCGTTTCTGTTGGCCATCCGACCCGACGGCCAAGGGGACGTGACGCAGACTCACGTCGCCTGGCAGACGCAGCGATCCGTGCCCAAGCGTTCGTCGCCGCTGGTGGTCGACGGGCATCTGTACATGGTCGCCGATAACGGGATCGCCACATGCCTGGATGCGAGTTCCGGCAGCGAACACTGGACGGAGCGTCTGGGCGGCAGCTTTTCCGCAGCGCCCGTCGCCGCCGCGGGCCGCATCTATTTGTTCAGCGAAGACGGCACGACAACGGTCATCCAGCCGGGCACGCCCTTCCGTCAATTGGCCGCCAACAAGCTCGACGGTCGGATCATGGCGACTCCTGCCTTTGTCGACAGCAGCATCTTCCTCCGCACCGACACGCACCTGTACCGGATCGACTGAAAAGAACGGGGCCGGCACCCGGCAGACTGCAGCATCCAGTGGATGTTTGCACGACATGCGGGAGCCAGCCCCATGTTCAGCCGTCTTCACGGGCCGCGGTGAAGAGACACCACGACGCGGCCCGCGATTCCTCTCGCCGTCGCCGACCGTCGCTCGGGCAATTCGATTCGAGTGGTGATGCCCGCGGCCGTCACACCATTGGCTGGAGGTTCTTCAGGCAGCGGCGGACGTTTTCGATGGGGTCACCGGCGCCGCGTTCATGCTCGACGATGTACCATTCGGTGCCGCCCTTCGTCTTGCAGAAGTCCAGCACCTGCTTCCAGTCCACGTCGCCCTCGCCCACCACAGACTCGGCCGATCCGCCGTGCTCTTTGAGATGCACGGTGACCGATCGGCCGGGGAACCGCTTGAGCGTGGCGTACGGATCGCCGCCGCCCCCCATACAGTTGCCGATATCCAATTGCATGATCACGTCGTCACAGGTGTTCTCGAACAGCAGATCCCAAGCCGTTTCGTCGCCAATCTTGACAAAATCGTGACCGTGGGCGTGGTAGCCGACTTTCATGTTCAGCGGCTTGAGCTTCGCAGCGATCTCGTCGTACTTCTGCGCGGTCTCTTTCACCGCGTCGAGCGACGCGGCGTAGGCCGGCGGCATCCACGACACGACCAGGTACGGGTTGCCAAGAGTCTGATTGAACTCGATGGTTTCCTTCAACGCGTCGCCCAGCAACGTCTCCAGACGAATATGCGTGCCGCAGCACTTCAACCCGTGATCGTCCAGCAGTTTCCGCATCTCGGCGGCC
Source organism: Pirellulaceae bacterium (assembly GCA_023382975.1). GTDB lineage: Bacteria > Planctomycetota > Planctomycetia > Pirellulales > Pirellulaceae > SKKK01. The sequence goes on along the minus strand of JAHDXO010000020.1, from coordinate 137,197 downwards.
GAGCGACCGTAGTAGCCGGCGAATTCGACACCTTCGTAGCCCATCTCGGCAACGGCTTTCAGCACGGCGGGCAAGTCCTGTTCGCACTTCTTGCGCACCGAGTACAGTTGCAGACCGATCGGGATCTTCTTGGTCGTGTCGTTGGCTTTCAGAGCCGCTGGCAACACGCCGGTCGCCCAAGCTGCAGCGGTTCCGCATCCCCATTTCAGCAGGTTTCGTCGCGATAGATTCATCGTAGCTCCTTTCTCAAGAACAATGACTTGGATAGCACCATACACGCTGCTCTCCAGGGCTCGAATGTAATTTCCCGCCGAACCGACTGCAATCAGCCGGCAGAAGGAAAGCGGACGGCGATACCTGCGCTGCGGCGTGTCGCAACCCTGGTAAGGCGTACAGTCGAGTCGGCCGCAGGCCCGTAGGAACGGATGGGACCGAATTTTCTCTTCGGGTGGCCTGTTTCCGGCGTTGGCCGGGTTTTTGTTGGAGACGCTGCTGTTCGGCCAGCGGTGGACTTCTGTTTTCCTGAGCAAGATGGCCCTTGGGCCAATTACAATAGAACGGGTGGGCTGGCTGTCGGGCCGGCAAAGGGTAGGCGAGTAAGCGTCTCATGGAAAGCGTTTGGTGTCCGCATCGAATTCCTATGCCGTTCCGCAATCCGGTGGTTCCGCGCCGCGTGAAGCCGTGTTCCAGGCGAGTGGGATCACCAAGGTCTATCACATGGGCCAAGTGGACGTGCATGCGCTGCGCGGCGTCGATCTCGAATTGTTCCAGGGCGAGTTCGTGGTGCTGCTGGGACCGTCGGGCAGCGGCAAGTCGACGCTGCTGAACATCCTCGGCGGCCTGGACGTGCCGACCAGCGGATCGGTGCGGTATCAAAAACAGGATCTGACGTCGTTGGCCGATGGTGCGTTGACTCGCTATCGGCGCGATCATGTGGGATTCGTATTCCAATTCTACAACCTGATCCCCAGCTTGACCGCGCGCGAGAACGTGGCCCTGATCACGGAGATCGCACGGCGGCCGATGGACCCTCGGGAAGCGTTGCGGCTGGTGAACTTGGCCGATCGGATGGATCATTTTCCTTCCCAGTTGTCGGGGGGCGAGCAACAACGGATCGCGATCGCGAGGGCGATTGCCAAGCGGCCCGATGTGCTGCTGTGCGACGAACCGACCGGCGCGCTGGACGTGCATACCGGCGTGGTGGTGCTGGAGGCCATCGAGAAGGTCAACCGCGAACTGGGGACGACGACGGCGGTGATCACGCACAATTCGGTGATCGCGGCGATGGCCGACCGCGTGATCCATCTGTCGGACGGCCGGGTGACGCACATCGACAGGAACGAAACCAAGGCGGCTGCACGCGAATTGCAGTGGTAGGTGTCCCGTGAGAGCATTGGACCGCAAAGCGATCCGCGATTTGTGGAGCATCAAAGGCCAGGCGGCGGCGATCGCGCTGGTGATCGCTTCCGGCGTGGGCACATTCGTGATGTCGCTCAGCACGCTGAACTCCTTGCAGCGGTCGCAGCAATCGTACTACGAGCAATACCGTTTCGCGCACCTGTTCGCCCACGTCAAGCGGGCGCCTTGGTCGCTGGGGCGGCGGATCGCCGAGATTCCGGGCGTCGCGCAAGTCCAAACGCGGATCGTGGTCGATGTGACGCTGGACGTGGCGGACATGGCCGAGCCGGCGATCGGGCGGCTGATCTCGATCCCCGAGCGGCGCGAGCCGATGGTCAACGACCTGCATCTGCGGCGGGGGCGGTGGATCGAGCCGCGGCGTGCCGGCGAAGTGCTGGTGGGCGAAGCGTTCGCCGATTCGCACCACTTGGAGATCGGCGACCACGTTACGGCTGTCATCAACGGGCGACGCCAGCGGCTGACGATCGTCGGCATCGCGTTATCGCCCGAGTACGTCATCCAGATCCACGGCGCGAACCTGCTGCCGGACGACCGCCGCTTCGGCGTGTTTTGGATGAGCTACGAACAGTTGGCGGCTGCGTTCGACATGGACGGAGCCTTCAACGACGTCGCGCTGACCCTGACACGCGGCGCCTCCGAAGAAGCGGTGATCGAACGGCTGGACGATCTGTTGCGGCGGTACGGTTCGCGCGGGGCGACGAGCCGCGAGAACCACGTCTCGCACCGCTACATCTCAGACGAGATCCGCCAGCTCCGCAGCATGGGCCTGATCGCGCCGTCGATCTTTTTTTCCGTCTCGGCGTTCTTGCTCAACGTGGTCATGACCCGCTTGATCGGCGTCCAGCGGGAGCAGATCGCGGCCATCAAGGCGTTCGGCTACACGAATCTGCAAGTCGGCTGGCACTACGTCAAGCTCGTGCTGCTGATCTCGCTGGCCGGCGCGGTATCGGGCATCGTGGTGGGCGCCTATCTGGGCCGCAGTCTGACGGTGCTGTACACAACCTTCTACCGCTTTCCCGTGTTCGGATTCCACTGGGATCCCGCGGTACTCGCCTCGGCCTTGCTGATCAGCAGCGTCGCGGCGGTCGTCGGCACGCTGGCGGCGGTGCGCCGGGCGGTACATCTGCCGCCGGCCGAGGCGATGCGGCCCGAACCGCCAGCCGTCTATCGTCCGACGATCCTGGACCGCAGCGGCTTGGGCAACCTGCTGCCGCAGGCCGCTCGGATGGTCTTCCGCGAGATCGAGCGACGGCCGATCAAGGCGGGCCTGTCGGTGCTCGGGATCTCGATGGCGGTGGCCGTCTTGATCCTGGGTAGCTTCACCTTGGATTCGATCAACTACATCATCCATTTCCAGTTCGAGCTTTCGCAGCGCCAGGACGTGATCGTGGCCTTTGTCGAGCCGGCTTCCGCGCACGCCCTGCACGAACTGCGGCACTTGCCGGGCGTGGTCCAGGTCGAGCCGTTGCGGGCGGCGGCAACGCGGTTCCGGGCCGGTCACCGATCGCGGCGAGTCGGCTTGATGGGGATCATGCCCGGCAGCCGCCTGTACCGGGTGCTGAACAAGGACGAGCAGTTGGCGCCGATGCCGCGCGACGGCCTGCTGCTTTCGTCCAAGCTGGCCGAATTGCTCGACGTCCGCCGCGGCGACCGCATTCTGGTCGAGGTGCTCGAAGGCGAACAGCCGGTGCGCGAGGTGCCCGTTTCGGCACTGATTACCGAGTACGGGGGCACGAACGCCTACATGGACCTCGACGCGTTGCATCGCTTGCTGCGCGAAGGACGTTCGCTGACCGGAGCCTTTCTCACCGTGGAAAGGGACCGCGCCGAGGATCTGTACCGAACGCTGAAAAACACGCCCCGCGTCGCGGGTGTCACGATCAAGGAAGCTTCGGTCAACAGTTTCCGCGACACGATCGCCGAGAATCTGGGCAACATCCGTTTCTTTAACATGCTGTTTGCGACCGTCATCGCGTTCGGCGTGGTCTACAACAGCGCGCGGATCTCGCTGGCCGAGCGCAGCCGAGATCTGGCCACGCTGCGCGTCATCGGCTTTACCCGCGCCGAGATTTCGGCCATCCTGTTGGGGGAATTGGCTGTGCTGACGTTGGCCGCGATTCCCTTGGGGCTGGTGATCGGCTATCTGTTCGCCGCCTGGGCGGTCTCCGGCTTGGATACAGAAGTGTACCGTATCCCGCTGATCGTCGGCCGACAGACCTGTGGCTTTGCGGTTTCGGTGGTGTTGGCCGGTGCGGCGATTTCCGGTCTGATCGTGCGGCGCAAATTGGATCATTTGGATTTGGTTTCGGTATTGAAGACACGCGAATGAAACGGCTGATACGAGTACTGGTTCGAATCTTCATGTACCTAGTCGGCGTCGCCGTCCTGGCCGGGGGGCTCGTCTGGTCGTTCTGGCCTCAGCCGCTGCCGGTCGAATGGACGTCGGTCAGCCGCGGTCCGCTGCGCGTGACGGTGGACGAGGACGGTAAGACTCGCATCCGGGATCGTTACGTCGTATCGACCCCGCTGGCCGGGCGGTTGCTGCGGATCACGCTCGATCCGGGCGATCCCGTGCAGCGAGGCTCCTCGCTGCTGGCGACCATCGAGCCCAACAAGCCGGACATTCTGGATGCCCGCGCGCTGGCTCAGGCCGAAGCCCGGGTACAGGCGGCCGAGGCGGCCTGGAACCGTGTCGAGCCGGGTGTCGAGCGGGCGCGGATCGAGTGGGAACATGCGGAGAGCGAGTTGGCGCGGCTTCGGAAATTGGCCGCCAAGGCGTCGGTTTCGAAGCAGGAATTGGACGCAGCCGAGATGATTTACCGGACGCGCGAGCAGGATCTGCGCTCGGCTCGACTGGCCCAGGATATTGCGAGGTTCGAGCTGGAACTGGCCAAAGCCGCGTTGTTGCAGGCAACGCCGTCCGAGAGCGAGTCGGAAACGCCTCGCCGGTTTGACATCCATTCGCCCATTACTGGCCAAGTGCTGCGGGTCCTCCAAGAGAGTGAAACGGTCGTCCAGGTTGGCGCCGAGTTGCTGGAACTCGGCGATCTGGTCGATTTGGAAGTCGAGGTCGATGTGCTGTCGGCCGATGCGGTGAAGATCCCCCGTGGCGCGAAGGTGTTCTTGGAACAATGGGGCGGCGACCGCCCCCTGCCCGCCACCGTACGGTTGGTGGAGCCGGCTGCCTTCACGAAGATCTCCGCGCTGGGCGTCGAGGAGCAGCGGGTCAACGTCATTCTGGACTTGGACGAATCGCCCGAAGAACGTCCGCTGCTGGGCCATGCGTTCCGCGTCGAAGCGAGGATTGTGATTTGGGAAGCAGACGACGTGCTGCAGATACCGACCGGCGCCCTGTTCCGCCAACGCAGCGACTGGGCCGTGTTCCTGATCGAAGAGGACCGAGCCGTGCTGCGCACGGTCGAGGTCGGTCGCCGCAACAGTCTGGCCGCTCAGATCACCGCAGGCCTGCAGGAAGGCGACCGCGTGATCATGCATCCCAGCGACCAAATCACCGACGGCGTCCAAATCCTGCCGCGGAATCTGGGCGACGAGTGAGCGTTACCTCTCCTCTCCCCGATCATCCCTGTCCAAACTCCGCTTCCACCGGCCGAATCGCGTCCTCATGATCTTCGTTCCCGTACACCACCGACAGAAACGCCGTCATATACGCGTCCAGCATTTTCACCACCGTGCCGATCATCCGATTGATGACCGCCTCGTCCGCCGGGACCAGCCCGCAGAAATGCAACACCCAATATCGCGTCACTTGCCGGACGTCGACCTTCTCTCCCCGCCGTTCGCGCCGGGGACATGAACGAGGATCAGATCGTGGCTGGTTGTCCGCCCTGCAACCTCGGTCCCCTTGGAACCTCATTCGGCCTGTAGCCGTCTCCCCCTTTGATCAACGCACGATCTAAGCCATCCGTATTGGTTCGCACTACCAGCTAACGTATACCCGAGTCAGATTCGGTAGCGTCGATTTCAGTCGGTCGATCTCGCGTTCTGCAGGCGGTGCGTCGGCTATCGTCGTGATTACCAATCCGTCAGTCTGCACCAAGAAATTTAGCCCGTGCGGATGGAGAATGGAATCTAAGAATTTCCGCAGCGAAACCTTGTCGTACTGCGCGGACACGGTGATATCGCTGGCGTCGATCCCCGTATTCCCGAGTCGTTCCGAATCCAAGCGGATCGACAAGCCCGTTCGCGACTCCAGGGCCTTGATCACGTCAGCCAAGGGCATTTGGACAAAGTCGAAACGATCTTCGTCTCTCAACCAGGAAAGTGCAGACGAGTTCTGGGCACGACTTTCGCATTCGAGGAAGTTCAAGTTCGTCAACGGAGCAAGATGCCGCATTCCCCGGTCCGTCACCGAGCAACGAAGGAACAGCGTTTCAAGCTTCGCCAAGTCAGCCACATGTGACAATCCGTCGTCCGTGACCGCTGGGCACGTCAATTCCAAATACACCAAGTGGGAAAGCGATCGGATGTGGTGCAAGCCTTCGTCCGTGATTCCTTTGGAGTGCAAGCCGAGCCCTTCCAGTTGGTGCAAACATTCAAGACCAGCTAAGTCGTCGTCGACAAGCCGGTCGCTGTAGAGTTGGAGCATGCTGAGGTGTGGGAGACTCCCAAGTCTCCTCAGACCGTTCCCGCTCACCGATGTACCGTGCAGGGTAAGGAATTGGAGCGTCGCAATGCTCGCGACGTCCCCCAGTCCATCATCTGTGACGCGAGGGCATTCTACGATTCCAAGATCCTTCAGATGGCGGAAAAGACGCAGTCTCCGCAAATCGTGGTCTTGCAGTTGGTCACTCCCGACACTAAGCCGGGTCACGCGTTGTGCGTATTTCCCATGTGCCAACTTCTGCAGCCAACTTGGGCCAATCGCTTGGCTGCTTGTCTCAACGGTCGCATCCAACGCCTGGAAATGAGCGAGTGCTTGCTGTTCTTGGTAGTACGGCTGCAGGTATACCGTCCACCCAAGACAAAGCAACGCGAAAACGAAACAGAGCAGGAACAACGCGCGCAGCGAAAACTGAATGCGTCGGCTCCGCACCCGAGAACGAGCCTCGTGAATCACCATTCGACGCAACTCCACGGTGGCAACGACAGGACGCGGATCACGTAAAGAGTTTTATCGTTCGTCGCGCAGCGATGGCCAACAAAACCCAGTTGAGCTGGACCGCGGAGCGTTGGCCCGCTGAGCGACCGCTTCTACCTTGGGGATTCTATCAAACGGTTACCGCCAGAGCAATCACGGCCAAGAGACGAGACGGGAGAATCGCTGGTTGCGAGGCGGCTGGCAGGGAGATCAGCGGTGTCGGAACTGGTGGAACTCGTGGTTTTCGGCAGGCACCCGCGCAAACACTCCACGTCGATGTGGCAGACATGCCGCGCAATGGATCGGCAGTTAGTGGAATAGCGAGCTGCACCCTTGAACTTGGAACTGTTGCAGGCTCCAACAGACGTTCGTGCCGTCCAGGAGCGACTGAGCGTCAGTTCGCCCAAGGTTGTTTGCATCGACCTCCAGTCCTGCGCAACGACGCAGGACGCCGTGCTCCGCGTGGTTGGCTGCTTCTCGGACAGCACGGGGCCAGTTACACTCCGGGCTCGTTGGGATTACGATAACCAACAGAAAAAGCCGGCGCATTGGCTCCGCGTTTTCGGAACAGTGGGCGCGGCTAGCGCGCGGCAGGCCTCGGTACTAAACGGCCAGAGTTGAAAAAGGACCAGACATGACGAAGACAAAATCAGCAGTGATCATTCTCGGTTTGCTCGCGGCGTTTCTTGCCGACCCGCTACGTGCAGCGGAGCCGCTCGTACCCATTCAACTTCCTCCACCGGAAACCACTGGCGGAATGCCTTTGATGCAGGCGTTGAAGAACAGGATGTCGACCAAGGAATTCGCGCCGCGAGCGATTTCCCAAGACCAAATCTCGAATCTTCTCTGGGCGGCATTCGGCATCAATCGACCGGAATCCGGCAAGCGGACCGCGGCCACAGCCGTCGACTGTCAAGACATTGAGATCTACGTGGTGTTCGAGAAAGCGGCCTACGTCTACGAGGCAAAGGGTCACCGTCTGATTCCCGTGGTGAATCGGGACGTGCGATCTCTCGCAGCGACTCAGGGATATGCGAAAGCAGCCCCGATCAACCTGGTCTATGTATCCGACTTCGGCAAAATGGCGGACAGCTTCAAGGGCAAGCGAGAGAGCTACGCGGCTTTCCATGCCGGTGCGATCAGCCAAAACGTCTATCTCTATTGCGCCTCAGCAGGTCTGGGCGCGGTTGTGCGCGACAGTGTCGATCGGGAGGGCTTGAAAGACGCCTTGAACTTGAAGGAAGACCAAATGATTGTGATGGGGCAGTCTGTGGGATACGCTGCCGATCATTGAGCGTGGTTGGCTGGGGCGGAGCCATCCATGAGACGCACACCGCCAAACAACCAGAACGAATCATCCGTCCGGCAAGCCTTGTCGAGGAACCATCATGTTCAGTAACAGAATTTTCCCAGTGGTTGTTGCGGCGCTCGTACCTTGGATCCATGCGTTCGGTGCGGACGATCGATCGGTCGCGGTCGATGACTTCCGGCACTTGCCGGCCAACGTGTGGATCCTGATCCATCGCGAGGACAGCTCGGGCGGCAAAGCGTTCGCGCGAGCGGTCTGTGCCGAGAACGTCGACCGGCTGTACCTCTGGGGCACCGGCGGAGCGATGCCGGCCCGCAACGTGTACTTGCGGTACGAACTGGAGAGCCTTCAACCCACCGCGCCGCAGTGGCTGCCAGCTTCTCCGTTGGCCGCTGAGGGCAAATGGAGCCGCGACGATCTTCCTCCGTTTCGCATCCTGGGCCAATCGGGACCGGACGGGCTGAAATACGACGAAGGTCCGCGGCTGCAATGCGTCGGCGGCTACCACGCGACCAACCGCGTCCGTTGGTGGGACTTCGACGGCATCCCGCGTCCCAGCCCGATCCACACGTTCAACATGGCTTGCTGGGACTCGAAGCGGCAGCGGATTGTGTTCTACAGCGACGGTTGCACGTTTGCCTTGAATCCAAGCGACAACACATGGACCGACTTGCGGCCCGCCAACTTCCCGACGACCTGCCAGACGGTGGCTTGGGCCAGCATGGCCTACGATCCGGCCGAAGACCAGATTCTGCTGTTTGGCGGCGGCTTGGCGACCAATCCCGGCGGCGGGGCGCCGACGTGGATCTACGACTGCCGCGAGAACGCGTGGCAGCGACCTTCGTTGGTTCGTGAACCTCCCCTGCGATGCAACTCGACGGTCGTTTACGATCCGCTGTCCCAGCGGATGGTTATGTTCGGCGGATACGACCAGTCGGCGGCCTTGAACGATACCTGGATCTTCGATGGACGGCAAAAGCGGTGGGAAGAACGCAAGCCACCGCTGGCCCCGCCGCCCATGTTCGCCCCCGCCGTGGCGCTCGTTCCCGGCGGCGGCAAGGTCCTGGTGTGCGGGTACGATGCGTCGCAGGTGCGGTTGCATCAGCAGGCGTCGTCTTCGGCGATCCAACAGACCTGGATTTACGACGTGGCGGAGAACACCTGGACGCCGATCCACGGGGACCTGTCGCTTCCCGGCTACCGCTGGCTTACGGCAAGCGGTTCCGAACGGCACGGCGTGATCTTGCTGGTTGCGTTCGGGCCGGAACGGCGGACGTACGCACTGCGGTACGACCCGGACGCGGCGACCATCGATCTGCCCGGCGCGCCGCCGGGAACCGTGGCTTGGAAGTATCCCGAGCAGAAGTTGTCGCTGGAGCAAGCGGCCGCGCCGGACCCCGCCTGGAAAACTCGTTTGGCTTCGCTGCCCGTGAATAAGTTTGTCAATGCGGATCCTCCCGGAATGCTGATCAGCAAGACTTGGTCAACCGCGACCATCGACACCGACCGCGGCGAGGTGATCTACACGGGCGGCGGGCACTCGGGGTACTCGGGGAACGACATCGCGCGCTACCGGATCGCGGAGAACCGCTGGAGCCAGGACTTTCCGCCTCGATTCCCGCCGTTCCTCGAAGGCACGAACGCCGGTATCTTCGGCTGGAGCTACGGGATGATCCCGTTCAGCCAGCACACGTACCTGTGGTACTGCTACGATCCACAGTCCAAGACGGTCGTGTATCTCGCGCGGCCTTCGCTGTTCGACGGGGTCCAGGTGCAGTTGAGCGATGATCCAGCGGACGTTTTCGAATACGACGCGCAGCAGCACGGCTATGCCAGTTGGGTCTACGACGTGTCCGCGAAGAAGATGCACAGGCCGAGTTTCGGGCGGCCGTTTGCGAATCCCTGGCACTTGGCGTTGGCGGGAACTCCGCAGGGCGTGTTCGCGGCCTGCGACAACCGGCTGTTCCACGGTCGAGTCGACCGCGATCAGGGAACCGTGCAATGGAAATTGGTGGATGCGGAGTTCCCCGAGCCGCGCGAGGAGATCCGCTACCACTACGAGTTCCAGCCGTTGCTGTACGACGAAACGCGACAGCGATTGATTCAATTGAAAGGCGATGACAACCGCGTGGACGTTTTCGTACGGTCGCTGGCATCGAACGGCCGCTGGGAGCAACTGCGGACGACCGGCACCGCTGCGATCGGCCGCGAAGCCGTCTATCTGCCCAAGCACGATACGGTGCTCTGGCTGGCCGACAAGCAGTTGTTCGCTTGGGATTGTGCTGCCGGCCACATGCGGGAACTGGAGGTCGCCATGCCGGAAGGCTTGTACACTCACGAATGCGCGATGGTCTACGATCCGGGCCATGACATCTGCGTCGCCCTGATCCCCCGCAGTTTCACCGGACCGATGCAAACGTTCCTGTTCCGGTTTGAGAAAGGGGAGCCGCGCCGCGACTGATCGTACTTGCCCCACGAACCGTTCGAGGGCGTTGCGGAGCCAGTCGTGCTCTCCCGGCCGGTCCCCCTTTTCAGAGAGACTCACTTTCGCACGCAAACCGGATATCGCATACTGAGACACCGCGACGCTTGAATGTGGTGTGATAGCAACAAGGGGAGAATCCCGGATGATGCGGTCTGTTCAATTCGCCATCGTTGTGATTTCCGTGGCCGCCGGTTTGGCTCAGGCCCAAGAGCGTCTTTTGGACCAGCGCACATCGGAGTACAACGAGATCTTGGTCTCGGAAACCGCGGACGGTTTGCGGGTCTTGCGGTTCGAGCCGGGCGGAGCCCGGCAGACCGTGGTCAAACCGGGCGATCCGGAGCATCTGGAATTGCCTTACGCTCGCGCGATCCCCGTCGGTTTGGCCTTGGTGGAACGCCCGCAGCGCGTGCTGGTCGTCGGCCTGGGCGGGGGGACCATCCCGAGCCTGTTCCGCAAGCATCTGCCCGATCTGCAGATCGACGCCGTGGAATTGGATCCGGAGGTGGTGCGGGTCGCCAAGCAGTATTTCGGGTTTCGCGAAGACGCGGCGATGCGCGCCTATGTTCAGGATGGCCGCAAGTTCATCGAACAGCGGAAGAACCTGTACGATGTGATCTTCCTGGACGCCTTCAGTGCGGACAACATTCCCTACGCCTTGTCCACCCGCGAGTTCCTGGTGAGCGTCCGCGCCGCGTTGAAACCCCGCGGCTTGGTCGTCGGGAATATCTGGAGTCGCAGTTCGAACTGGATGTACGACTCGATGGTCCGCACGTATCTGGACGTGTTCGACGACGTGTACATCGTCGATGTGCAGGGCGCAGGAAACAAGTTGGTGCTGGGCTTGACCTGGAATGCTCGGCTGGATCGCCAGCAGGCGAGCGAACGGGCATTCGCCTTGTCGCGCCGGTTGGGTTTGCGGTACGACTTAGGGCGACTGGTTGCGTACGGATTCCGGCCGCCGGGCGACGACGGAGCCAACGGCCGGGTGCTGCGCGACGGCGATCAAGAGGACGAGCCGGAAGGAACGTCCCGCACGTCGCCGGGAGCATTGCCAGCCGCCGATCCGCCGGCCTCGCCGTAGCCAATGGAAGCCGCAAACGTCGGTCGGTGCATCCGTGGCCGTAGCGACTTGCCCTTGCGGACGGCCCGAGCGGAGCGTTAAGATCTCGAACGTTCGAGTGACCACGAAGTTCGGTTGGGTAGACTAGCAAAATGCCGCTGTCCTGGAACGAAATCCGCCACCGCGAGATCGCCTTTAGCAGGGAGTGGCAAGAGGAATCGCGCGAAGCAGCCGAAGCCAAATCGTTTTGGGACGAGTTCTTCCAAGTATTCGGCCTGCGCCGTCGCGTGGTCGCCAGTTTCGAAGAGCCCGTCAAGACACTCAAGGGCACCTACGCCTACATCGACTTGTTTTGGAAAGGCGTCTTGCTGGCGGAGCACAAGTCTCGCGGCAAGAGTCTGACGCTGGCCCATTCCGAAGCGGTCGCCTACGTCCAGCACCTGACGAACGAAAGACGCGAAGACGAACTGCCTCGCTACATTCTGGTGTCGGACTTCGCCCGCATCGCTCTGCACGATCTCGAGACGGGCAAGACGCGACAGTTCGAGCTGGGAGACTTTCACCGGTACATCCACGAATTCGCCTTCATCCCCGGCTACAAGCAGCACGTCGAGGAGGATCAAGATCCGATCAATATCAAAGCCGTGCAGATCCTGGGCGATTTGCACGATGCGCTGGAGGCGGGCGGGTATGCGGGACACGCCTTGGAGCGGTTCCTGGTTCGCGTCTTGTTCTGCCTGTTCGCCGAAGATACCGGAATTTTCGAGCGTCATGCGTTTACGTTCTACCTGGAGAACCGCACGGCGGTCGATGGCTCGGACCTCGGGATTCATCTGGCACGGTGGTTCGAGGTGCTGAACTCGCCCAAGGAGAAACGCCAAGCGAATCTAGACGAACTGCTGGCCGATCTGCCGTACGTGAACGGCGATTTGTTCGCCGAACGGCTGGGCTTCGCCGAGTTCAACCGGGACATGCGCAACGCGCTGCTTGCCTGCACGCGGTTCGATTGGAGCCGCATTTCACCCGCCGTCCTCGGATCGCTGTTCCAGGCCGTGATGGAGCCGAAGGAGCGGCGGCAGATCGGTGGACACTATACTTCGGAACGCGACATCCTGCGTGTCATCCGGCCCCTGTTACTGGACAATCTGCGGGCGGAGTTTCGGCGCGCTCGCCGCAACAAAACGGAACTGAAGCGGTTCCACAAACGACTGGGCCAACTGCGGTTCCTCGACCCTGCCTGCGGTTGCGGCAATTTCCTGGTGGTCACTTACCGCGAACTGCGCTTGCTGGAAATCGAAGTGCTGAAGGAGTTGTACGCCAACGGCCAACGGGTGCTCGATATCCAACACCTGTCGGTGGTCGATGTGGACGCGATGTACGGCATCGAGATCCATGAATGGCCCGTGCGGATCGCCGAAGCGGCGCTATGGCTGATGGACCACCAGATGAACCTCCGCCTGTCGGGAGCGTTCGGCCAGTACTTCGTCCGCCTGCCGCTTCAGAAGTCGTCACGCATCGTCCAAGGAAACGCCTTGCGGATGGATTGGCGTGAACTGTTGCCGCCCGGCCAATGCAGCTACGTTCTCGGCAATCCGCCGTTCGTCGGCGCCAAGTATCAGAGCGCCGAACAACGGGCCGACATGAAGCTCGTGGCGGGACAGGTCCGCAGCCACGGACTGCTGGATTACGCCGCCGGCTGGTACTTCAAGGCTGCCGATTACATTTGCGACACGCGGATCGTCGTTGGCTTCGTGTCGACCAATTCGATCACGCAGGGCGAGCAGGTTTCCGTTTTGTGGGGCGAACTGTTCCGCAACTACGGTGTCGCGATCCACTTCGCCCACCGCACGTTCGCGTGGGAGAGCGAGGCGCGCGGCAAGGCGCACGTGCATGTCGTCATCGTCGGCCTGGCCGCGTTCGACACTTCCGGGAAGACGATCTACGACTGCGATGCAGAGGAGACAGTCCGCGGAACAAAGGCCCGCAATATCAGTCCGTACTTGATCGAAGGACCGAACCAAGTTATTGCCAATCGCCAGCACCCCCTGGGCAGCGTGCCGCCGATCGGGATCGGCAACAAGCCGATCGACGATGGCAACTATCTTTTCACGCCCGCCGAGAAAGAAGCGTTCCTGGCGGCGGAACCGGATGCAGAGCCACTGTTTCGTCGCTGGGTGGGTTCGAAGGAGTTCCTCAACGGCATCGAGCGTTGGTGTCTGTGGCTCGGCGACTGCCCGCCGCACCGGTTGCGGCAATTGTCCGAGGCTCGCAAACGCGTGGCCGCCGTCCGCCGTTTTCGCGCGGCCAGCAAGAGCGCCCCGACCCGAGAACTGGCGGAAATGCCCACGCGATTCCACGTGGAAAACATGCCCGCAGTGCCGTATCTGCTGATTCCCAAGGTTTCGTCGGAACGTCGCAAGTACATCCCGATCGGGTTCATGCCGCCCGAGGTGCTGGCCAGCGACCTCTGCTTCTTGATGCCTGGGGCCACGTTGTATCACTTCGGCATTCTGTCGTCCGCCATGCATATCGCCTGGGTGCGGCAGGTGTGCGGTCGGCTGAAATCCGATTTTCGCTACTCCGCCTATCTGGTTTACAACAATTTCCCTTGGCCGGACTCGCCGACCGCAAAGCGCCGGGCAGCGGTCGAATCGGCTGCAGCCAAAGTCCTGGCCGTGCGCGACGAGTATCCGCAATCCACGTTGGCCGACCTGTACGACCCGTTGGCGATGCCAGCCAAGTTGGTCAAGGCCCACGCCGCCCTGGACCGCGCTGTCGAACGCTGCTATCGCACTCAGCCTTTCGCGACGGATCGCCTACGGGTCGAGTTTCTTTTCTCCCTGTACCAGCAGTTGACGGGCCCCGAGCAATCGTCCGACTGCCTCGGTCTCTGACTCGGCCTTCGCCCACGGAGCGGAACGCGGGCGACGAACGCGACGCATGGACAAGCGCGGCGGGTCAATCTTCGCCAGCATTTGCTCGGCGCCGCACTCCCAGCATGACCGGCACGGGGCGAGGTCCTGTGCGGTCGGACGGGCGGTTCTGAATGCGAAGATCTCCCTGGTCGTCTTCGAGCATCATGATGCTGCTCCCGCCACCGTCCAGATTGATGGCGTCGGAACAACCCAGCTCGGCCATCAAGGCGGCCAACTCCCGCTCGCTCATGCCTTCGCTGTAACGCGGCTGGCGACCGTCCACGACGACCAACCACAACCAGCGGCCTTCGCGATCCGCGCCGACCGCCGTGCGCGGGTGCAATATCTCGCTGGGCCGCGGCAGGATTTCGCCGTGGCGGACCAGCCCGCCAAACCCCGCGACCGCTTGCCGAACAGGAACCCGCGCCGGCTGTTCGCCCAACCCAACTCGCACAGGCTGCTTCGGGATCGAGTGAGACGCCGCAGTCTGAATGCCCGGTGCCTGTTCCGCATTCGGAAGTTCTTCCGACCAGAAATTCCAGTTCCCGGCCTGTGGTGCGCTTCGCACGCGACCGTCCGAGACAGCCCAGCCGGCGATGTCGCAGCCCAAACCGGCGACGTACGGTGTCCGTAATCCGTTCATGGTGGGCGGGATCATGGTCCAGGGATTTGTGTTCACCGCTGCGACTAAACCGGCTCGCGTCGCCAACACGCGGGGCGATGTCAGCGTCGCCTCGACCGGCCCGTCGCCATCGGGATCCTCGCCGATCGCCACGGCCAACTCGAAATCCGACGCCCGCAACTCGACTCGCAGGACATGGATTCGCAGAGGCCGCGGGTCGCTTCGCGTCATCGATTGGTACTGGACGGCCGCTCGAAAAGACGCGAGTTCCGCGGCGGTCCGTTCCGATGGCTGATCCGACCAAGCGGAAACGCAGATGCCGAGGGCGACGAACGCCCAAGCGACACAACCAACGTGGGTCAGACCGTGCAGATGGAAAGCATGCATGGGGAAGCGTTCCTCTCAAAGTGTGGGCTTGCCCGTTTCAGCATACGCTGCCAGCCAACCGTCGGCCATCCTATCGTCGCGAGTCAAACGGATCTCGCCATGGAGACGCCGGCCTTCGACGGAGACCCGCAGCGACTGCGTGTCGCGTTCGAGCCAGTGAAAGTCGCCTTCGTCCCAACGAGTCACGTGTCCGCGGTTGCCGGAGACCGGCCCCTCGTAGGTCAAGTAGGCGATGCGATGATCGGGCAAGTCACTGGCACGGATTGCCGCGCCGTCCTCGGGTGCTTCGGCCAACGCCCAAGTGCGCAAGACACCGTCGTCTTCCAGCATCAAGTCCCAGTGCGTCGGTCGCGGTGAATCCGCTGGCATCTCGTGCAACAGGATTGCATAGCGTGGCATGGTGTCGCGGACTCCGAAACAACGCCTTTACGCTTCGATGCCCGTTGTCACGCCACCGGCGCGTGCCGACCGCAGACAGGCGTCCAGCACTCGCTGAGTGTTCAGCGAGATCTCCCCCCACGTCGGCTCGGGCTGGCCGGAAAGAGCCAGACGGGCGAAGCTGGTGAACAGATTCGTCTCTTGGGCATCGGCGGTTCCGTGGCTGGACTCGGGCACCGACACGCGCCGGGTGTGGTCTTCCATGTTGAAGTCACAGCCGCGGATGTCGAACACCGCATTGCTGACCTCGAAACTCAATTCCGGCCCAAGGAACGGCAGCACGAAATCGCGCACGTGCAGATAGCCTCGGGTGCCGCTGATGTTCGCCCACTGTTGGTGCTCGGTCACGAACGAACAATAAAAACTGGCGCTGACTCCATTGGGATAAAACAGTTCGCCGGAGAATTCCGTCGGCACCGATTCCTGGCTTTCCTTTCCCGCCTGTTCGGACAGCAGTCGGCCGCAGACTGCCGAGGGCAGTCGCTCGTGCATGACCCAAAGGGCAAAACGCAGGTTGTACCAGCCCAGGTCGCCCAGGCATCCCAGCGGTTCCAAGCCGGCGTTCATGCGGATGTTGTGCTTCAGGAAATCGTCCGGTGCGCCGAAGCTGAATTGCGACGTGATCCGCTTGATCCGGCCGACGCTGACGCCGTCGTTCAGAACTTGGTGGATAGCTTCCAATCGCCGGCTGTGCATGAACATCACGCCGTCCATGAACTGGACGTTGTTCCGCCGACAGGCGTCCAAGATCTCCTGCACGTCGGAAGCATCCCGTCCCACTGGCTTCTCGCACAACACGTGCTTGCCGGCCTCGGCGGCTCGGATTGCCCACGGCTTGCGGGCCACGGTCGGCAGGGGCAGATAGACCGCGTCGATCGTGTCGTCGGCCAGCAACTGCTCGTAGCTGCCCAGTACCCGCGGCGGTTGGTGAAACGGCGCGTCGGCTTGGCACTCGGCGACAAACTGCTCGGCCCGCTGAGGATTGCGACTGGCGACTGCGACCAAGTCACAATTCGCCGCGTTGCGGATCGCCTTCCAGTTCTTGTGAGCGATCATCGCAGCTCCGAGAATTCCCCAACGACAAACACGGTCGGACATGAGGTTGGCTCCTGGATTTGAGGCTCTTCGGTTGACGGCGATGCCGGCATTTGTTCCGATTTTAGCATCGGCGGACGGACGAGCACCTGCAACGACGCTAGGTTATGACTCCGATGGCGGCCTGCCAAGAGGGCAAGGGTGACGCGGTGTTCTTCCGACTTGACCGCGGTGAGACAAAGTCGACAATGTTCCGACATGGCATCTCTCCCTCTGCAGAAGGCGGCAAACCATGACGATTGTGCTAAGACCAGGAACCGCAGGCAAATCCAAGCTGCGAAACAAGCAGATCCGGAATTCCGAATGCATGGCGAGGCTCTCTGGCATCTGGAGTCGCCTCGTTCTGTTCGTCATTCTGTGTTGGTTGCCGTTGGTTTGCTGGCCCAACCGGCAGGCGAACGCCGCGGATACGCCGTTCGAATTGACGCTGCGCTACCGGGTGCCGGTTCAGCCGAACGCAACTCGCTTCCACACGCTCCGTCGAGCCGAACGCTGGCAACCGGCGGAGACTGCGGTGATCGTCTGCGACATGTGGGATTCCCATCACAGTCGGAATGCCGTTCGCCGCGCGGAAGAGATGGCGCCGCGGATGAATCAGTTTCTTCAATCGGCTCGCCAGCGGGGCGCGCTGATCGTCCATGCGCCCAGCGGTTGCATGCAGCCGTACGAAGGCCACCCGGCGCGCCTGCGTGCTCGTGCCGCTCCAACCGCCGCCAACCTGCCGCCGGAGATCGGCCGTTGGTGCTACCGTATCCCGGCTGAAGAACAGGGCGTCTATCCAATCGATCAAGGGGACGGCGGCGAGGACGACGATCCGGAGGAACTTGCCAAATGGCACGCGGAGCTGACGGCGTTGGGCCGCAACCCCAAAGCGCCTTGGACTCGCCAGATGGCGTTGCTGGAGATCCGCGACCAGGACGCGATCAGTGACAACGGCGTTGAGATCTGGAACTTGATGGAGCAGCGCGGCATCCGCCATGTCATGCTGTTGGGTGTTCACACCAACATGTGCGTGCTGGGGCGCCCGTTCGGTCTGCGACAGATGGCCAGGAATGGCAAGAGTGTGGTCCTGGTCCGCGACCTGACGGACACGATGTACAACCCGCAGCGCTGGCCCTACGTCAGCCATCACAGCGGCACGGACCTGATCGTCGAGCACATCGAAAAACACGTCTGCCCGACCGTCACCAGCGACCAACTGCTGGGCGGTCAGCCTTTCCGTTTCGCATCGGACCAGCGAAAGCACATCGCCTTGGTGATGGCCGAGGACGAGTACGAAACCGAAACCACGCTCACCGAACTCGCCCGCCGTCACCTGCAGCGAAACTTCCGCTTGAGCTTCTACTACGAAGATGCCGCCGATCATCATCGCTTGCCGGGAATCGAATCTCTGAGCGAGGCTGATCTGGTGGTGGTCAGCGTGCGGCGCCGCGCGTTTCCCAAGGAGCAATTGGACTTGTTTCGCCGCTTTGTGAACGATGGCAAGGCGGTCGTGGGAATCCGCACCGCCTCACACGCCTTTGCGCTTCGAAGTGGCCCGGCGCCGGAAGGCCATGATGTGTGGCCCGAATTCGACCGGGACGTGCTCGGGGGGAACTATCAGGGACATCACGGCAACAAGGCCGGCGAAGACCCATCGAATTGCGTTTGGGCCGTGCCGCCAGGACGCGAGCACCCGGCGATGCGGGGATTTCCCCAAGGGGAGATTCCGGTTCGGTCCTGGCTGTACAAGACCTCGCCTCTGGCTGCGACGACCCGGACGCTGATGATGGGCCGCGTGGGCGACCGTCAGCCGCACGAGCCCGTGACTTGGACCAACGTTCACACCGGGGGCGGGCGGGTCTTCTACACATCGCTAGGGCACCCCGAGGAATTTCAAATGCCCATGTTCCGCCGCCTGCTGGTCCAAGGAATCTACTGGGCCGCCGGTCAGGAGATCCCAGCCGAACTGGCCGACTCGCCGCCACAGCCCCAGAACTGATCGCGCATCTGGCGCTGGAGTCCACGACTCACCGTGCCTTTCAGCTTTTCCGTTTCGAGGTAACCGCTATGACGTTTCAACTTGATCCCGAGGAACTGCACCAATTCCCCGACCGGCTGTTCCGAAAGGAACTGCAGATTCCCGCGAATCTGCGCGAGTTGATCGAGGACTTGGACCCCGAACTGGCGGCGCGGCTGGATTTCGACCGGGCACAGATGTGGAAGCGGGATCATGTTTTCGAGGATTGGCGACATTTCGAACGCGACTTGCCGTTTCTGATCCCGTACCGCAGCGAACCAGATCAGCAGATGCTGTTGTGTCTGCTGCTCGAACATCAAAGTCAAGCCGATCGGTTAATGCCGTTGCGGATGCTGGTCAACGGCAGCATGTTCTGGGAGAATCAGTGGAAGCAATGGGAAGCGAGCCAGCCGAAACCGGGTCCGCTGGAGTTAACGCCCATCGTCCCGGTCGTGTTTCACACCGGCCTGACGCGTTGGGTCAGCAACCGTACGCTGGCCGAATTGGTGAGTGGTCCGGAAGAACTGCGGCAACTTGCGCCGCAATGGCCAATTCGGTTCTGGGATTTGTCGGAACGGACTCCCGAGCAACTGTTGGAAGCGTCCAGTCCGTGGCTGAACGCTTTAGCAGTAGTGCGAGCGACCGGGGACGAGGCCAATCGTTTTCGAACCGTTTTCGCGGCAGCCGTCGGACGGCTGGCCGATTTGGCAACCAAGGAGCGGATGCGATGGCGCGACTTGATGTGGATGTTGATCTCGTGGGCCATACGCCGCCGCCCCCGTCAGGAGCGGGAAGGCTTGGTTGAGGTAGCTCTGGAATATCAACCTGACCCGAACAGTCAGAAGGAGGTACAGACGATGAGTACAACGTTGGGACAAACCTTGGAAGAATGGGCGGAACAGCGCGGAATCGAACGCGGGATCGAGCGTGGGATTGAACGTGGGATCGAACGTGGGATCGAACGTGGGATCGAGCTGGGCCGGTTGGAGACCGCGCGTCAGATGCTCTGCTGGTTGCTCGAAGACCGCTTCGGCCCGTTGCCGGAGGGGCTTCGTCAGCAAATCGAGCAAATCGAGGATCTTGCCCATCTGGAGCGGTTGATCCGTCAGTGCCCAAAGCTGGATTTGCTGGAGAACCTGCAACTTTGATGCAACCTGCGCATTGCGTGGGAGTCTGCGGTTCACCGTCTCTCTCGCCTGTCCATTGCTTGTCGCATCGTGAACCGTGGACCATCAGCATCCAGAACCTCTTGAATTCATCCCTCGTGGGGTTAGCCCAATGCAGAATCGCACACGCCTCGATGTCCTGGCGATAGCCGGCTGGTTGTTCTTCTCGCCTGTGTTTCTGTCCGCGGACGATTGGCCCATGTGGCGTTACGACGTGGGGCGGACGGCCAACTCGCCTCTGACTCTGGCCGAATCGCTCCCGTTGCTCTGGTCGCGACAATTGCCCGCACCGCGACCGGCGTTCGCGCATCCGCGGTTGCAGTTCGACCGCTGCGACGAGCCGGTGGTACTGGGCAAGCGGCTGCTGGTCGGTTCATCGTTGACGGATCGCGTCGCAGCGTATGATACGGACTCGGGTCGTTTGTTATGGGACTTCTATGCCGAAGGTCCGGTGCGGTTGGCTCCCGTCGCTTGGCGGGACCGGGTGTACTTCGGTTCCGACGATGGACATCTTTATTGTTTGGACATCGCCGACGGCACGTTGCTTTGGAAGTTCCGCGCGGTGCCCTCGTTGCGCAAAACGCTGGGCAACGGCCGGATGATCTCCCTGTGGCCCGTGCGCGGCGGTCCTGTGTTGCAGGATGGACGCATCTATTTCGCCGCGGGCGTGTGGTCGTTCGAAGGCGTCTTCGTGTACGCCTTGAACGCGGAAGACGGTCGGATGATCTGGCGCAACGATCGAGCCAGTTTTGTCTATGGGGTCCACCCGCACGCTGCCACCGCGATGGGCGGAGTGACGCCGCAGGGCTACCTGCTGATCGACGGACCCGACCTCGTTGTGCCCTGCGGTACGGCGTATCCCGCGCGGTTCGATTTGGCCACGGGCCAATTGAAGCAGTTCGAGCTGCCATCGCCCGGCCGCTTTCCCGGCGGCTGGTTCGCGGCCTTGAGCACCGAGCGACGGCGCGGTGAAACGTCCGCACCGGCGGCCCGTTTGGCCTTCGATCGCGGCATCAACACCGATCGCCACGAAGACGATTGGCGAGTCGGGACGGGAGAACCGGAATTAAGGAGCCGCATTGCGGCGGGCGGCCAGGAGTATCGCTTCGACTTGGGCTATGCCAACCAGCAAGCTCACTCGATGCTGGCCGCCGACGGCAAATTGTTTCTCGTCACCCCGGACGCCCAGTTGCAATGCTTCGGCAGCGGCGAGGCCGGGAGCGTCCATCACCAGCGTCCGTCCGTTCCGCTGGACGAACCCGGCGAACCATGGCGTGGCAGAGTGAGCCGGATGTTGCGGCCGGCCGAAGCGCAACACGGATACGCCCTGGTCTTAGGCAGCGACAGCCAAGAGATTGCCGCGGAACTGGTGCGGCAGTCGGAACTGCAGGTCGTCGTCTTGCAGACCGACACCGAGTCTGCCGATCGACTGCGACGGCGGTTGGATGCGGCAGATTTGTACGGCACGCGGGTGGCCGTTCTCTCTGGCGACTTGGCCGAATGCGGTCTGCCGCCCTATTTCGCAAGCTTGGTTGTTGCGACGGCGGATGCGTTGCCGAAGGTCGAGCTGGATGCCGAGTTCGCATCGGCGATCTATCGGTTGCTGCGTCCTTACGGCGGTGCGGCGCATGTCTTCGGGGAATCGCACCGGACTGCGGCGCTGGTCCGCGCGATGGAGCAGGCCGATCTGCCGGGCGTTCGGCGCGAGTTATCGGACGACAGCGTGGCGTGGACACGAGCCGGTGGATTGCCCGGGGCAGCAAACTACACCGAACCGTGGCAGGAAAGTCTGGACGATGGCGTCAAAGCGCCGCTGGGCGTGCTGTGGTTCAACGACTTAGTCGGTTTTTTCAAGCGGTCGCCGCCGCCGATGTTCGTAGACGGAGTAATGCGAGCCTACGACAAGCTCTGGACGGGCTATCCGGACGGAGACCGCCCGCCGTACAAGCTGGGAAAGGCAGCGTACTTGGACATGTATACCGGCCGGGTGCTCGCCGACCAGGAGATTCCCGCAGCCGACGCGCGCTTCCCGGCCTTCGACGCCAGCGCCAAGCAGCCCTCGCAGTACAGGCCGCCGACGCAACGGGATGCGTGGAATCCGGCGGCACCGGTAGCCGGCCAACGGATCGATCCGCTGACCGGCAAACCGCAGCCGCGCGCCTTTCCGAAGAGCTACGGCTGCGACGGCGGATTCGATTACGGGTGGCTGTACACGCTGCGCTCCGGGACCGCCGCGTTCTACGACAAGCGAGAGGAGAGCGGAACGATCCACATCAGCGGCCCGCGCTCCGGTTGCACCAACAGCATCGTACCTGCTTGTGGATTGCTCAATGTTCCGTACTACTTTGTCGGCTGCACGTGCAGCTATCCGCTGCCCAGTTCGTTATCGCTGGTCAACATGCCGCCAACGCACGAGCAATGGAGCGTCTGGGGCCAGAGCGACAATCAACCCGTGGCGGGCATCCGGCGGCTGGGGATCAATCTGGGAGCGCCAGGCGACCGGACGAGTCCGGCGGGAACGCTGTGGCTGGACCATCCCAACGTCAGCGGCCCCTCCCCCGTCGTATCGATTCGCACCGAGCCTGCCGAACCTTCGCTGTTCTACCAGCACTCGCTGTTCCTTGATGGCGGACGCGGCTGGCCTTGGGTCGGCGCGTCCGGCGCCGAAGGACTGTCGCGGTTGACGGTCGAGGGCATCGCGCCGGGCCGCTACACCGTCCGGCTGACCTTTGCCGAGCCCGCGCCGTGCGAGGCCGGCGAGCGTGTTTTCGATGTGCGGCTGCAGAACCGGGTTGTCCTGGAAGGATACGATGTCGTTCGAGCTGCTGGCGGTCCGTTGCTAGTCGTCACCGAGCAGGTCGACGATGTCGTATTGCAGGATGAGCTCGACTTGCGCCTCGACGCTCGCTGTGGCAAGACCCTGCTGTGCGGCCTCGAACTGATCGCCGCCGACCTTTTCCAGGACGAACTTCCGCAGAAGGATCCGGCTACGATTCCGCAAGAGTAGAACGTTCGCCTCTTGATTCCGACAACTGCTGCGCGATCTGCCGCAAACGGTCGCGGTTGCCGGGCAGGCGGTCGGCGAGGCCAGCCATCCGGTCGGCAGCATTCAGCAAGCCGTCGATCGGCACCATCTCGATCGCGTCCCAGGGACAGACCTTCCGCTCCCACACGTCTCCCTTGCGCCGCGGCAGCCGGATGCACAGTTCGCAGCCGATGCAGCGCATCCAATCGATTTCGCACCACGATTCGGTGCCCATGACGCCCGTGCCGAAACGGTGCCAATGGATGCAGTCCACGGGACAGACCGCGACACATGCCTCGCAGCCCGTGCAGTTGTCCGTATCGATGACCGCCAGTTGCTTGGGCAGTTTCTTTCGGGGCGGAGCCGGTATTGCATTCTTCATAGGCGAATCGCGTTTGGCGGGGAACGTAAACTTGGGACCGGCGAAACAAACGTAAGGTCTTGGAAGTCGCTCTTCGATTGTACACAACATCGACATGGTCGATAGGCCGTGACCTTGGCAACAGCGAATGACTGGCTGGCAATCTTCGATTGCTACGGCTATAACCGGGCGCAGAAGGGGGACGTCCGATGACGGGAATCGAGGTTTTTTTGGAAATCCTGCACCGTGCCGGCGTGCGTTACCTGTTCGGCAATCCGGGCTCGACCGAATTGCCGCTGAACGATGCGTTGGCCGACGACGAACGGTTCCGCTACATCCTGGCCCTTCAGGAAGTTCCGCTGACCGCGATGGCCGACGGTTACGCGATGGCTTCGGGCCAAGCGAGCGTGGTGAACGTCCATACCTGCTGCGGCTTGGGCAACGCGATGGGCATGTTGTACAACGCGCACCGGGAAGGCACCCCGCTGCTGCTGACCGCCGGACAGCAGGATCGCCGTCTCCGGTTGAGCGAACCGGTTCTCGAAGGCGACATGGTCAGCGTAACGCGCCCGTGGACGAAGTGGTCGTACGAAGTGCAACGCGGCGAGGACATGGCGCTGGCCGTGCGGCGCGCGCTGCAGACGGCCTTGACGCCGCCGACCGGCCCGGTGTTTCTTTCCCTGCCCGTCGATGTCCAGATGCAGCAGGTCGATTCCCCGGATCTGTCGCCGCCCAGTCTGCCAAACCGTCGCATTCGACCGCCGTCCGACGCGGTCGAACAGGCTGCCGAATTGCTGCGACATGCGGCGAACCCCGCGATTCTGGCGGGCAGCCGCGTGACCGAATCCGGCGCTGTTCAGGAACTGGTTGCCCTTGCCGAACAACTGGGCGCGGCGGTATACACGGAATCCGCCACGTCGCACGGTCGGTTGGCCATTCCCGCCGACCACCCGCAATACGCCGGTTCGTTGTCGCTGTGGTCGCCGGAGATCCGCCGGCAACTGGAGTCGCACGATCTGATCTTCGTCGTCGGCATGGATCTGCTGCGGCTGTACATCCATCACGCCCCGGAGCAGCCGCTGCCGCCCCATGCGAAATTGATCCAATTGGATTGCGATCCTTGGCAGATCGCCAAGAACTATTCGGTCGACGTCGGCTTGCAGGGCGATCCGAAAGCCGGTTTGGCGGAGTTGATTCGACCATTGCAGCAGACGATGACCGACGAGCAACTCGATCGCGCACGAACGAGGCGCGATCGGCTGGCCGCACAACGGGCGGCGGAATGGCAATCCTTGAAGATCGACATCGACGCTCAGCAGAACCAGAGGCCCATGACGGCGTTGACCTTCATGAACGCCGTCGGTCGCGTGCTGTCTGCGGGCGCCGCGGTGGTGGAAGAGGCCGTGACGACCCATCAGCACCTGCACAAGCGGCTGGGATTCTTGAAAGATCCCACCGGCCATTTCGCCCACCGCGGCTGGGCGCTGGGTTGGGGACTCGGTTGCGCGCTGGGCGTCCAGTTGGCATGGCCCGACCGGCCCGTCGTGGCCCTGCTTGGCGACGGCGCATCGCTGTACGGCATCCAGGGACTTTGGACTGCGGTTCACTACCGCATTCCGGTCGCGATCGTCATCGCGAACAACTCGCAGTACAAGATCTTGAAGGTCTGCGGCCAAGTCATGCAGTTGCCGCAGATCAGTCGCGGACGATTCGTGGGCATGGACCTGTCCGACCCCGCGATTGACTTCGTCGCCTTGGCCGCCTCGTTCGGCTTGGAATCGCACCGCATCGAAACGCCCGACGCCCTGAGCGATCACCTGCAACACTGGCTCCAACACCCGCGACCAATCCTGTTCGACGTTCCGATCGAGGAGTAAACGCCGTTCGACGAACAATTGTCGTATCGGGCCATAGCTGCCTTCAACCGCCGTCAAATCGCCGGCCAGACGTATCATGATCAGGGTACGTGCCGTTGCCTGGGTGGTTCCGTATCCGCTGGGCATGAAACGGAGGGAAGCTGTGCAGGAACTGACGGCCGTAGGTCGGTCGAACAGGGACCGGTGGCACTGCCCAAGGGTCATTTGCCACATGGCGAGACCTGAGTCCCGGCGGCGCATCGCCTGACGAAGATGGCGACGGCAACGATGCGAGCTGTGGCGGCCGAGTGCGATCGGACCATGTACCACTGTTTCACGGCATCTTTCGAACGATGCTCACTGCTCCGCTGACGTGGTGGCCGGTGCTCGCTAAACATCGGCACTGTCGTCGTAGGTCAGCTCGAAGATCGTAGCCGTCAACCAATGGCGGAAGGATTCGTTGTCCTGAAACTGTTTGAACAGTCTTGACGCCAGACTCGGGGTCGCCCTCGATGATCTTGGCCAGCCGGCAGTAGCTGGCCACCGGCGTGTAGTGCTTGAGCACGTCCCGGATGAGATCTTCCTGAATCGCCTGCTTCATCGTGTCGGCGTGGAACGGGCGATGCTTCACCTCGTCCTCGACCTGGTACGGGATGCCCAAGATCTCCAGCGTCGTGTTCTTCGGCGTGGTGGTGAACGCGAAGTAGCTGGCGTTGATCAGCAGCTTGCGAGACTCGATGATGCGGTTGATCTTGTCCTCCGTCGTCTCGTCCTTCCGTTCCGCACCGCTTTCGGACAGCGGATGGCGGTAATGTAACCCCTGGGCGCATGTCCCGCAACTTACCGCTCACGGGAAGCCAGTTGCGACCAAGTCCTTATTGCAGTGCGGGCGGCGGCACGGGGTGGCCGTGCTGCTGGGCGCGGTAGGCATCGGGGCGGTAGGTGCCGTAGAAGGGAGTGTTGGCGTCCAGCCACAGATCTAGGCGGCGGCGGTCCTCGTCCGCAATGTTCAGATGGGGGCGGTGCCGGTCGTCGTTCAGGATGCTGGACAGCGGGCTCGCGTCGGCGCCGCAGCGGCCCGGCAGCGACACGGTCTCGTGGATCGTCTGTCCACCCCACTCGTACCATCGCACGAACGGGCGCAGACTTTGGTACGAGCGGGTGAACGGGCCCGCGAATTCGCCCGTCAATGGTGGCTCGGCACAGTCGGCGCCGCCGCGGTCGTCGTGGCAGCGCACGCAGTGGCGATCGAGGACCGGTTGGACGAGGCGCGGAAAGGAGAACGGCCGGGTGCCGTCCACGCCGGGAACGATCGTCGACGGGGGCCGCATGGTCGCCAGCAGCGGATGGCGTGGAGGCGTGGCATGCATCGGCTCGTGACAGCCGACACAGCCGATCCGCTCGCCGGCCTGCAAGTAGGTGACGCTGCGCATGGTCTGCACCGCTCGCCCTCGGGCATCAACCGCCTGGAAGTACAGCGGCTTGCCCGCGGGGGCGCGGAAATAGGCCGAGCCATCCGACTCGACCGGCACCGTCCCCAACAGCATCCGCGCCGACTCGGCGTTGGCATGGCCGATCCGCGGCACGTTGGCGATGTGCGTCGTCTCTTTCGGCAACACTTGAAAAATCCGCAGCTCGCGGATCGGCCGCCCTTCCGGAAACGGCTGCAAGCTCCAATTGACATCGGCCAGGATGAACTCGCCCTCGTCGCCCAGCGATTCGTCGCGGAGATCCGGGATCCCGGGTTCGGCCCATCGCCGAGCCAGCGGAATCGCGCCGACGCAGCAGTGCCCCGGTTGGCGGTAGAGCAGTTCGAGGTTGCCGAACCGGTCGAAATAATAGATGCCCGTCTCCGAGTCGCTCAGCACGCCCGAGCCCATGCCGGGCAGCGGATCGAAGCTGAACGCGACCAGAAAGTGGTCCTCCGACAGCGGCCACGGACTGTGGTAGAAACTGGAAGGCCATCCTTCCGAGGTTTCCGGGAAGCAGACTTCCGGCGTCAGGCGTTCGAGCGATTCGAAACCGTCTTCGCCCGTCTCGGGATCGAGCCGTACGCGGGCCGGATCGACGATCACCAGCGAGCCGCCGACGTTGGCGTGATGGGCGCCCGCGATGAATGCGATGCGGTTCGAGCCGGGGATGGCCCGCGGCTGGAAGCACGCGCTGACGTCCTTCGTGTAGTTGCCAAACAGGATACGCGGGTTGCTGCCGTCGGGATTGCTGACCCACAACCCGTGGAAATGGGCCGCCGAACGGTCGACGTAGTCCCAGCGGCAGTAGACGATCCGGCCATCGTTCAACAAAGCCGGATGCCACTCGTTGGTTTCGTGCCACGAAAGCGTCCGGATCGTTCCCGTCGCGCGGTCCAGACGGTGAAGCGTATGCGTCGGAATCGGCTCGAACGGATTGTCGCAGCGGCAAAAGCCGCCCCGTCGCGAGGACATGAAG
Source organism: Pirellulaceae bacterium (assembly GCA_023382975.1). Taxonomy (GTDB): domain Bacteria; phylum Planctomycetota; class Planctomycetia; order Pirellulales; family Pirellulaceae; genus SKKK01. The sequence continues at coordinate 109,514 of JAHDXO010000020.1, read as the reverse complement.
ATCAAATCGCCGTCCGGCAGCGGGCAAGGATCGAAATCGTCCTCGCAGCCCGATGTCAACTGCCGCAGCTCTCCGCCGTCCGCCTGCACGGCGAACAGATGAAAGGCGGAACGATCGGGCGAGTAGTAGTTCAACGGCGGCGGCACTTGATCGGCGGACGGCAGAATCTTCCAGTCGCTGCCCGTCCGATGCGGACGCTCGACCGGCCGCACCTCGGCAAAGGCGAAGTACAGCCGCGTGCCGTCGTGATCGGCAGCCAGCGTTGCGTACGCGCCGCGAGGCAGTCGGCCTTCGGTCAGGTTCCGCGTCTTGAACGACCGTCCCGGCTGGTCGAGCACGAACACGCCGCCGCCGGCCAAGTCGGCGTAGTTGTAGTAGTACCCGATGTACTCGTGCAGCATCTGGCAGATGAATCGGCGGCGCTGGAGAAAGGCGATGGGCCGATCGGCCAACAACGGGTTCTTCGTCAGTGCCATGTCGCGGGCCAGCCATCGCAGCCGATGGTACAACGCCAGCCGTTTCGCGTCGTCCAGCGAATCGACCCCGCTCGCCGCCTCGCGGAAAGCGGCCAATTGATCGCGTTGCCGTTGCAAGTCACCCGCGTCCGGCATCGCTTCCAGATTCGCCAGCAGCCGCTCGCAGCGTTCCAACGCCGCGTCGATCGAGGCGGGACTTCCCGGCTCGCGGCCCGCGCGTCTTTCTTGAGCCATCCAGTCGGCTTGAACCGCAGCCGTCACGTCGTCGTCGGCGGCCGCAGGGGCGGTCTCGTCCGCCGCGGCCACGATCGCGATCGTGATCCACGCGAAAGTCGGAAGAATACAGGTCAACATATCGAGTGCCTTCGGGAACAAAAAGGGGCATGGAGACTCACAAGAACGTGTAGATCACAATTTGGATGGCCAGGGACAGCAGTGCCCAAGGACGCAAGTTGACGCGGCGGTCGCGCGGCTGGTCCATGTCCGTGACGGCCGACGGCGGCAGCCACCAAATCCACAGAAGCACGGCGATCAGCAACGTCAAGAACAGGCCGCGCACGACCGGCAGCGGGACGGCCAGCAACACGCTGCGCAACGCTTCTCCGATCTGGTGAAGTGGGGTCATTCCACGGACTCCCGGACGTCGGAGCGAGATTCACTTCGGCTTGGACGGTTCCTGCGATACAGCCATGGCTCAACTCGCTCGCCCACGGGTGGTTTGGTCAGCAGGCTGACGACGACGGTCACGACAACGGCGGTCAGGAACGCCCAGACCGAGAAGTACAGAAACGGCTCTTCGATCCGGAACAGCGGACGCCAGCCGAGCCAACTCAGGACGGTCGGTTGGTTCAAGACGAACAGGCCGACGGCGCAGGCGACCCCGCCCAGGAAACCGGTCAGGGCGCCCGCCGCGTTGGCTCGGCCCCAGAAGACGCCCACCAGCAGGATCGCAAACGCCGGACCTTGGAAGAACGACATCAACGTCTGGAAGATCGTGTAGATGCCCGAGTCCTCGATCGTGCTGAGCCAGAGCGCGAACCCGATCGCCCACACGACAAACGCCAACGTCGAGTACCGGCCGACGGCCAGCGCGCCGGACGAGTTGCTGTCGGAGGCCCGGAACCGCTCGTAGAAGTCGTTGGTGAAAATCGTCGCCGCGGCATTCAGATACGAATCGACACTCGACATCAAGGCGGCGAGAAACGCGGCGACAAAGACGCCTCGCAATCCCACCGGCAGCAACCGCGTGGCCAACAACGGAACGGCCGTATCGCCATCGGCCAGATCCGGAAGCACCGCCGTCGCGACCAAACCGGGCAGGACGATGATCACCGGGATCAAGCTCTTGAGCAGCGACCCTGCGATGTAGGCGGCTTTGGCTTCGAACTCGCTGCGAGCGCCCAGCGATCGCTGGACGATAGCCTGATTGCTGATCCAATAGGCGGGCGAGAGAATCAACGTCAGGCCGAACAGGATGCCGGTCCAAGGAAACGGGCCGGGCGTGTCGACGGGCTGAATCAAGTCGAGCCGTCGCGAGGCCGTCTCCGCATCGGCGGCCCGCTGTTCTTGTTGCTCCAGTCGCTCCAGCAGCGGCTCGACGCCGCCCACCTGCACCAGGCCCAGCACCAGCACCAACAGGCAGCCGCCGATCATCACCGCGCATTGGATGGCATCCGTATAGACCACCGCCGCCAGTCCGCCGGCAAACGTGTAGAGTCCCGCCAGCAGGGCGATGGCGACGATGCAGACCGCGATCTCCCCGCCAGCCAGACTCCACCCGCTCCAGGCGTAGCCGGTCAAGTCGATCCCCAGCGAAACGGTCATCATCTTGGCCGATGCGTAAAGCATGACGCCCAGATTGCAGGCCATGAACACCAGCCAGCAGACCGCCAAGGCGACACGCACCGAAACGTGATAACGCCGCTCCATATACTCGGGGATCGTGTAAATGCCCAATCGCCAAAAGAATGGGATGAACACGAACGCTGCGACAATCATCGCGGGTACGCAGCCAATCCATTCAAAGTTGGCGACGGCCAAGCCGTGTTGATACGCGGCACCGCCCACTCCGATGATGTCGGTGCCGCCGATGTCCGTGGCGACCAACGACAAGCCGATCGTCCACCACGGCAGACTTCGGCCGGCCAGAAAGTAGTCCCGGCCGTTCTTCATCCCGCGCCCCAGGTACAGTCCCAAGGCGATGGTGCCGACCAGATAGATGGCCAGGATCAGAAAATCGGCGAGTGCCAGTGGTCCGTTCATGCGCTCACTCGGGCTGGGCCGCCTTCTTCTTCGCGCGTGGTTTCTTCGCTTGCGTGTTCTGCTTGGCCGGAGCCTCGCGCGAAACGTCGGGAACGGGTTTGTCCGCCAGGATCTCTTCGAACTGGCGTCGCACCGCCAAGACTTCGGGATCCTGCGAACCGGTCACCTCCTTGTAGCCCGTCCCGTCGCGGCTCGTGCCGCAGTCGTACAACTGGCCGAAACTGGTGGGCGAGTTGTTTTCCAGCAGCCAGCGTTTGGTGCGCAAGATCCGCTGGCCGCCCAGATAGCTATAGATCCAGTCGCGCGGCGCGTACAGTTCGCCTCGCAGTTGCGGCGCAAAGCTGCGCCCGTCGATCGGACGATCGTCGGGCACGCTCGCTCCCGCCAATTCGGCCAACGTCGGCAGCACGTCGCTGTGATCGATCAGTTCGTCCGTCAATCCCAGCGGCCGGACGATCCCCGGACCGTTGACGATCATCGGGACTCGGGCGCCTCGTTCCGTCGTCTTCCCTTTGCCTTCGCCGCCGGTCCCGTTGTCGCCGGTGAACAGGATGACGGTTTTCTCGCGCAAACCCATCTGTTCCAACGCGGCAACCAAGCGGCCGACCAGGGCGTCCATGTATTCGACGTTCTCTTGGAACTTGTCCTTCGAATGCCGGAATTTCTCCTTCTCGTTGGGCTGAGTGGCAGGCGTCGAATAGTACGGTGCGTGAGTCAGCGCCATCGGATAGTAGATGAAGAACGGACCGTCCTTGTGTCGCTCGGCAAAATCGATGGCGAAGTCAACGAACATGTCGGGCCCCGTCGAGACGTATTGGCCGTTCTTGACCAGCGACGGATGCCAATAGCGCGACGTCTTGCCGCCCGCCGCGCCTTCCCAGTCGCCGGTGTGCTCGACGCCCGGAGGCAGGTTGTGCTTATAGGCCCACATTAGATACTCGTCGAAACCCGTCTCACGGACCAGCGTGGGTACCTGGCCGCTCAATTGCCACTTACCGGCCATCGCCGTGGCATAGCCGGCGGTCTTCAACACCTGGGCGAACGTGCGATGGTTGACGATCTGCTCCTCGGGCGAATCCGGACGCGGGCCGCCCGGCCGGCCGGCGAAATGAAAGACCTTGCTGTGGTGGCCGTATTGCCCAGTCATGATCAGGAACCGCGTTGGATGGCAGATCGGCGTCGAGTAGCAGGTGGCGAACTGTACGCCCGTGCGGGCTAGGCGGTCCAGGTGCGGCGTCCGGTGGGCCGGATGACCGTAGCAGGACAGTTCTTTCGCGCCCAGATCGTCCGCCATGATCAAGATCAAGTTGGGGCGCGCCGCATCGGCCGCCGCGCCCGACCGTAATCCGTCCGGCAGCATGGATAGCAGAAGTGGGAAACACAGAAACGATACAACGAATCGCCAAGACAACATCGCTTGAATTCCTTCGAAGGTTTGGAGCCAGGACGGAAAATGACGCTGACGCATGCATTCGTTCGCAGCCTCGCAGCCTACAACAAGGAGCGACGGATTTCAAGAAAGCGGCGAGTTGACAAGCTGCCACGCTGCGCGGCAGTTCGGCATTTTCGGTGCATTAATTCCACTTGACGCGTGGCGGGGTTCTTGGGAAACTCCCGCGCCTGTTTCCGGATTCCCGGCTCGACGACGCTGAAACCGCGTCCGATTTGGATTTTTTGACCAAGCCAAGGAGTGGCTGATGCAACGCGCAATGTGGACCTCGATGATCGTCGTATCTGCAATGATTGCCGCCGGATGCGGCGATTCTTCCGGCCCGGATCGTTCTGCTCAATCCACGGACAACGCTCGGGATGCCATCGCGACGGCTGGGCCGAACGCTGGCCAAACCGCCGCTCCGACCGGCTCGCCGGCTGAAACGGTCGCCCGCTTCTACGATGCCCTGCGAAGTGGCGAGGACCGTGCGATCGCAGCGCTGCTCACCGACAAGGCCCGATTGGAAACCGCCAACAACGGATTGGACATCCAGTCCCAAGGCTCGGCGAAACTGGAGTATCAGTTGGGCGAGGTGGACTATGTGAACGAGTCGATGGACGGCGCGCACGTGAAGAGCCTCTGGATCGACTATGCGCCCGACGGCGAGAAAATCGCCACGGAGGTCATTTGGGTACTGCGGAAACAGGCCGAAGGCTGGCGAATTGCCGGGATGGCAACGCAGGTGGTCGAAGGGCAATTGCCGCTGCTGTTCAACTTCGAGGATCCCGAAGACATGCTGCGGAAGAAGGAGTATGTCGAGAGCCAGTACCGGATGGCCGAGGAAGCGATGCAGACTCAGACCGCCAACCCCGGCGAACCACTGCCTCCCGATTCGATCCATCGGTGATCAGGCTGCGACACCAAAGACACGCTGGCGATACAAGATCAGGGCATGGATGGCGTGGTAGAGCGCCCCGCACTCCAACGGCACGGTTTGCGTCTTCTGCAAGACGTCGCACACATGGACCACGCCGCGTCGGACCCAAGGTTCGGACAGTTGTTCGTCGGACAACGCGAGCATCAGGAACTCCAGGATGTGGCCGCTGACACTGAGGTCCAGCGTCAAATCCGCCGTGCGTCCGCCTCGCCGAAAGTAGTTCGACGAAAACGAACCGTCCGCGTTTTGGTACTGCCGCGCCGCTTCGACGTTTTCCAGGATTTTGCGATTTGCAGCTTCCCACACGCCGTCCAGAGGTTGTCCCGCTGCTTGGTGATTGTTCACGGCGGCGCATAGCGCAAACAGTCGGTGCGTGCCGCCGCAGGCGCTGGACGCCACGTCCTGCTGCGTCTCGATTTCCACCAAACGCTCGATGCTCCAGGTCTGACCGTCCTGGGCTTCCCACGCGGCCGTCGTCGGCAGATAGCTCGACAAACCCATCAGCGTCCAACTGTACTCCTGATTGGGAACCCGCGGCACATCCCACTGAACTTGGCGGATGAAGTCCTCGATGGTGTACGTCCGATCGCCTGCCACGATTGTTTCCGAGGCTTGCAGCCCGCAATACGCCATGTAGCCCAGCCACTGGTCGGGGTGCCCCTGTCCTGTCTTACTGCCGAAGTCGACCTCGGCGATCAAGCCGCGCCGATCGGTCTCGGCGTCCAACACAATGCCCGGACGCAGGTTCCAGCCGGTCATTTCACCACCGCCCAGCAGGTATTCGACCGCCAACATCCGCTCGCCACCCGGCTCCTTTTCGATCGGGAACGCTCGACCGTAAGCCACGATCCCGTGCAGAACTTGCCAAGCCGCATGGTCCTGCAAATTCAGGAGACGGTTCTCCCGATTCCAATCAACCACCTCGTCCAGTGTCGCCCGCAACGTCGCGTCGTCCGGCAGTGCGGACAGGGATTCCTGCACGCTCGCCGGTTCGGGCGGTGCGTTGCCGCAGCCGGTTAGCAACCCGATGCTCAAGGCGGCAACGACGATTGTCCACGCACCGATGATCGGTCGAAGCAGATTGAAGTTACGTCTGTTCACGCACACTTCCCCTTCTGTTGGAGGGGCCATGTTCTTTGAATCGGTTGGTCAATAAGTTGAATTGCCCGCCGCGCTTACGATGTCGAAACCGTGTGGCTCTTGGCCAGCGAAGCCCCCTCGCTACAATACTTTGACTTACCATAGGTTGTAACTTGATGTAAGCCAACCCTAACTTTGGAGTGGCTGATATCGACGCGAGGAGATGCGTATCGTGATCACGACAATCGTTCCTTTCGGCTTACTTCTGTCCGGTGCCGCGGTGGTTGTTCTCGGGCAGATGCTGATGCCGTTCAATCTGGGGTTAATGATCTTCATCGCCCCGGCGCTGTTGCTGGCATTCGTTGCGCAGATCATGGTCCGCTCGGCCTACGCCCGCGGCAATCAAGTGCGTGCGTCGATGAGCGGGTATGCAGCCGCACGGCGAATCTTGGATTCGTCCGGTCTGCGCGAAGTGGACATCGAGCAGACGCCGGGGCACTTGAGCGACCATTACGATCCGCGTTCCAAGGTGTTGCGATTGAGCGGCGAGGTGTACCACGGTCAATCGATGGCTGCCGTAGGCATCGCGGCTCACGAAGCCGGGCACGCGATCCAGGACGCTTCGCGGTACGTGCCGCTGGTGATTCGCAACGCCGCCGTGCCGGCGGCTAGTTTCGGCAGCAACGCGGGCATGCTGCTGCTGATCCTGGGGGTCATCTTCAACCTTGGGCCGCTGTTGCTGCTGGGGATCGTCCTGTTCAGTTGCGTCGTGTTTTTCCAAGTGATCAATCTGCCGGTGGAATTCGACGCCAGTGCGCGGGCAAAGCGGATGCTGGTCGATTTGGGAATTGTCCGCGCCCAGGAAATGAGCGACGTGAACCGCGTTCTGAATGCCGCGGCCCTGACGTATGTGGCAGCCACGCTCCAGGCGATTCTCACGCTGCTGTACTACGTGCTGCGTTACTCGAGTTCGCAGAGTCGCGGCTGAGCGTCGATGCTCCGTTCGTCGGCTCTTGTCGCGTCGGGAGTGTTGCTCGGCGTTGTGCCGTGCCGGCGAGTTGTTCAGGCTGGTGTCCTGCCCGTCCAAGACTCAAGTTCCAATCGCCGAGCCGAACTGGACCTCGGCGATCACCAGAACCAACCTTTCTTGCGGAAGGCGGCCAACGCCTCTTCCTGCGTGTCGTGGATCTTCAGCAGCTTGTTGAGGCCCGTGGTGGTGAAAACTTCCTTGATGTGAGACTCCATACCGCACAGTCGGAGCGTGATCCCGTTCTGCTCGCACTCCTTGTTCAGGGCGAGGATCTTGCCGAGCATCGGTGAGCACATCTGCTGCAAATTGGCGAAGTCGAGCAGAACTTTCTTTCCTTCGGAATGGGCCAGATTCGCGAGCCGCTCGCCGATCCTAGCCACATCGACTCCGCTCATGATCCGACTGACTGTAAACCGGATAATCAGCACACCTTCCTTTTGGGTCGCGATTAGCTCGGACATGGCATTGCCCCCATCGAGCGGAGACTACGCGAGACGATCCAGCACTACCTTTTAGTATCTCGATGCGAGTTTGTTCCTGCAATCGCCCGGCCCCAGACTGCGCGGCGGCATCAGACGAACGCTGCGGGTCTAGTATCCGGTTCCGATTCTTCCCGCCGGGATGCCGATCTTCTCCAGCGGGATCGGCACGAAGCCGGGAACCTTTCGCCAGAGGTTGGGCAGTACCGTCAAGTCGAGTGATTCGCCCGATCCGGCGCGGGGCAGATCGGGCGTATCTTCGTCGCTCAATTCCACATTGTTCTCGCGCCCCAGCCATTCCTCCTGGATTTCCTTGGCGATCGAAAACGGCTTTGCGCAGCGAATCAACAGATTGCCGCGCAGCGAGTTGCCCACGGGCATCAGAGGATTGTTGTCGAGCGTGGCGGCCAGGCGCGGGTAGCGTTCGGTCCACAGCGGCGAACGGTAATCCACTTGCTCGCACTTGGCCAACAGGTTCCACGAACCGGGTCGGTCGAGCGTGATTCCACGCGGCCCTCGGGCGTCGACGTGGATGCCGATCGGCAGGTCGATGAAGACGTTGCCCTGGATCGTGTTGTCGCGCCCGCCGCCAAGGAGGATGCCGCGGCCGACTCCTCCGTAGACAATGTTGCCGACCACCGTGTCGCCGCTGTCGCAATCGTCCAGATAGATGCCCGACGATCCGTGTCCGGCCAAGTTGGTGACGTCGTGGATGTAGTTCCACCGCACGACGTTGCCCTGACTGGCCCAGTCCCGACCGGTGTAGAAGACGCCGACGTCCGAGTACAGCAGGCAGACGTTGTGGACCTCGTTCAATTCCAGCAGGTGCTCGTTGCCGCCGTACGACACGGCGCCGGTCGGCGCATGATGGATCAGATTGTTGGCCACGCGGTTTCCGCATCCTCCGACGGTGATTCCGCGTCCGCCCATCCAGTCGAGGCGTCCCACGTGGTGGATGTGACAACCGACGACCGAACTGCGTCCGGGCGTGAGTGTCTTGCGGTCACCGCCTGAAACGCCGATTCCGTGCGATGCGGTCTGGGTCACTTCGCAGGCGACCGCCGCGACTTCGGAACCGCTCAGACTGATTCCGGCCGCTCCCGTGTTGCGGACCAGACAGTTCTCGACCCGGCTTCGCACGCAGTTCTTCAATTCGACGCCTACGCCGCGGGCGTTTTCGATCGTCAAGTCTCGGACGATCAGATGGTCCACGCCGTCGGCGCGGATCAGCGGCTGGGCGCAGAGCGTGACGCGAACCGAGTTCTCCGCGACCTCGCCCGGCGGCCAGAAGTACAAGCGGTTGTGCTGGCGGTCCAGGTAGTACTCGCCGGGTTGATCGAGTTCCTCGAATACGTGCAGCGCGTAGAATCGTCGGCCCGAATCCGTCTGACGCGGCGAACCGATTCCGTAGGCATGTTTCACGGCCAGCCGCAATTCGCCGCTGGCCGGATCGTACGTCGCGGCCTTCAACGCTTCGTCGCACCAGTCGTAGCACCAGAATCCGTGCAGCCAGACGCCGCGAGCGAAGTCCCAATGCTTGGCCCGGTCGTCCGGAAAGCGGAACGAACCGGGGCGGTAGACGTCGCGCTGCACCCAGTGCGTCGGAGGCGATGCGCCGGCGTCTACGACCTGGGTGAAGACCGCAAAGCCTTCGTTGGGCCAACGAGCCGACTGCATCGGCAGGTCGCCGAAGATCACTTCCTCGCGGCCGTGAGCGCGGTGTTGGTCGGGCAAGGCAGCCAGCGGCGGGAAGTTCTGGGCTGCCAAATCCGCGACCAGCACATGCTGCTTCGCCTGTTCCGAAATCAGCGGTCTTGCCTCGTCGGCCGTCAGCGGGCGGAAATCCCGGACCGGGCGTGCGCCGGACAAGCGAGTTTGCTTCGGTTCCGTCGCTCGAATTTCCAGTGGTTGTTCTGCCGTTCCCCCGTGCCCGGATCCTAGGGCGACGCCTTGGGCCAGGTGGTATTCGCCGGGGCCGATCCAAATCGTTCCGGGCCCGGCTCCCCGCATCGCCTCGACCGCCCGCTCGATGGAAGCCAGCGGCTGCTGCTGCGTCCCGGGATTCGAGTCGTCACCTTGCTTGGAAACGTAAACGTCCTTGGCGATCGTCTCGCGCAACAACGCGAATACGAGACACATCGCAGCCGCTTGACAAACGGTTCGGTACATGACGGCAACTCCGGGAGGGTAGGTAATAGGCGGGAAACAACTCACGGCGGCCGCTCCGCCCGACGCTTGTCGCACCGGATGCCGGACGGGAACGTTGAACAGGAGTCTAGCAAGAATCGCGGCGGCTGCAATCACGCGAAGCCGGGTAGGCACGCAGCCTGCGATGGGCAAGAATGGCCCAAGGTTCGATCCGTCCACCATGGAGAACGCCGACGATGAAGATGCAATTTGCCGTCTTGGTTCTGGTGTCTCTGGGCATCGCGACGGCGCTGAATGCTGCCGACGCAGCGCGAAACGTTAAGCCCAATGTCATGATTTTTCTGGTGGACGACATGGGTTGGATGGACAGCGAGCCCTACGGATCGCAGTATTACGAAACCCCGCACATGCAGCGGCTGGCCCAGCAGTCGATGCGGTTCACCAACGCCTACGCCGTGCCGCTGTGCTCGCCGACGCGGGCTTCGATCCTGACCGGCCAATACTCGTCGCGGCATCGAATCACGAGTGCGTCCGGGCATCGGCCTCCCGCTCCGGCCGACGCATCCCCCTATCCGCCGGAAGCGCCGCCCGGACGGCCGCTGATCTATGCCGAGAGCAAGAACTACTTGGATCCGAATCTGGCCACGATCTCCAAAGTTCTGCGAGCTGCCGGCTATCGAACCGGCCATGTTGGCAAGTGGCATCTCGGGCTGCTTCCCGAAAATCGGCCGGACCAGTATGGGTTCGAGTGGACTTGGCATTGCGCGCCCGATCCCGGTCCGCCGAGTTACTTCTCGCCCTACGGCGTCGTGCCGCAAGGGCAGCCCAGCGGACAACAGAAAGTTGGCAATATCGCGGACGGTCCGGACGGCGAGTACATCACGGATCGGCTGACCGACGAAGCGTTGAAGTTCATCGATGCGCACCGCTACGAGCCGTTCTATCTGAATCTCTGGCAGTACGGTGTTCACGGACCCTGGGGCCACAAGGAATCGTACACGGCCGAGTTCGCCAAGAAGACCGACCCGCGCGGCCAGCAGCGCAACCCGATCATGGCCTCGATGCTCAAGAGCGTCGACCAAAGCCTTGGCCGCGTGCTCGACCGACTCGACGACCTCGGCTTGGCCGACAACACGCTGTTCATCTTCTATTCCGACAACGGCGGCAACACGCACAGCAACGTTCCGGGAACCGCGAAGACGGATCGGGCCGAACAGGCGGGAAACCCGATGCTGCGGGACTGGCGCAAGTGGGCCGGCCCCGAGCCGCCCACCAGCAACGCGCCGCTGCGCGAAGGCAAGGGCCGCATCTACGAGGGGGGCACGCGAGTGCCGCTGATGGTTCGTTGGCCCGGCAGAATTCAACCCGGCTCGGTCAGCGATGCCGTCGTGGGGCCGATCGACTTGTACCCAACGATCCTCGACGCGGCAGGTCTGACGAATCCGGCCGGGCATCGGGTGGACGGCCTGTCGATGTTGCCGGTGCTTGAACAGACCGGACGTCTCGGCCGCGATGCGTACTTCACTTGGTTTCCGCACTTGATCCCCGGCGTGTCGGTGCGGCAAGGCGATTGGAAACTGATCCGCCGGTTCGAATCCCATCCGGACTATCCGGATCTGTTCGAGTTATACAATCTGAAGGATGACCTTGGCGAAGCGACCAATCTGGCAGGACGGATGCCGGACAAGGTGAAACAACTCGATGCTCTGATCGACGGTTTCATCCGGGAGACGGGGGCGCTGGTGCCGAAACCGAATCCGGCCTACGACGGGCAGCCTGCCGCCGCGGCGAAGTTGTCGGCCGACCCGACTGCGGGGCTTGTGCCCAAGATGTGCAAGATCTCGTTGGTGGCCGGCGCGCTGCGGGTCGAAGCGGACGGGCGCGCGCCGTTTCTCGGCACCGCCCAAGTCAAGCACAACGGGCCGATGACGCTGACGATGCGAGCACGCAGCGCGGTGGGCGGCGAAGGCAAGGTTCAATGGAAGACCGCGGACCAAGAGGAGTTTCCTGCGACCGGGCAGATCGTCACCTTTGCGTTGCCCGCTGGGGACCAGTGGCAGGAAGTTCGCATCGACTTGCCGGTCGAAGGCACGTCCGCCATCATTCGGCTCTACCTGCCGGCCGGCGAAGCCCCGGTCGAAATCGAATCGCTGCGGTATACGGCCGCCGGTCGCGAGCAACCCGTCCGCGTCTGGGATTTCCGCGCGGTCAAACCCAGGGGCGCGGCGGACGAGTAACGCATACGACGCTGGCCCGATGACGCTGGTTACCAAATAGCAGACATTGCTGCCGCTGCGAAACGCGGTGACGCCGGTTCGCTCAAAGTAAGAGCAGCCGAAGTCCGTGCTCTTGAAAGTTCTTGAGCCCTTCGTCGAACGTCACCAACTCGATTCCGTGGGAAACGGCGAAGGCAGCGAGATAGGCATCCATCCAAACCTTGGGGGACGACTGCTGTCCTTGGGCGAACTGCAGCCAAAGGCTGCGAGTTGCGGGGTGTTCGTCCTCTCTGGAGACGGCGGGATCAGCGTACAAGGAGTCGAGGAACTCGATGGCTTCCGTATTACTCAGTGGTCTCACTCCGCATCGAGCCATCACGGCCGCCTGGGTAATCAGACGTAAGAAACCGAGTTCGGTCTGGCGGCAAAATAGTAGATCGCCGGGGCGGAGCGGTGTTTGCTCGTACCAAGACCTCGCCCGGCGATGCTGTGGATGGGTTTCAATGCTGAGTGCGATCCACGTGTTGATGTCCAAAAGCCTCTTCATAGCGATCCACTTCCAGGTCGAGCTCGGCCTGCTTTACGCAATTGCAAAACTCCTGGTCGGTCAAGCTCGCGGTGCTTTGCGTTGGAGTGCTGAGAGCCTTGATCATTGGCAGGTTCTTGGAGACCACAGAAGCATGGAGGGAATTCGACTTGGACGAGGGCGCCAGGGCAGACCGCAGTAGGTCTGCGGCGACATCCTTGAGAGTTCGCCCCTCGTTGGCTGCCCGCAGTTTGATTTCCTGAACAAGATCGCTCGGCAAATCCAGTGTCGTCTTCATGATGGTATTCTCCCGGCATGCCAACTTTCTGTCAATGGTCACAGCGGCCCGTTGCCGCGTTGAGAGCGCGCACGGCCCGATGAACTGGCTTGCGTGTATCGCTCGATCCTGGTAGGGTTCGATCTGCGGCTGGCTGCGTGTGGAGAACCTCGCCCACGAGTGCTCGGTTCTTTCCCTGTTGTTCCGGATGAAACGTTCGAGGAGACGATCTCGTGAAGTGGTACGCTCTTTTCTCCCTGTTCGTCGTTGCTTGTCTGCTGACATCGCGGATGCAAGCCAACGACTGGCCGCAATTTCGCTACGACGCGGGTCGCACCGCAGCAGCTCCGAACGATCTGCCTGCCGATCTCCAGCTTCGCTGGACGCGAGCGTTTCCGGCACCCCGCCCGGCTTTCCCTCACGAAGTGCGACTCGGGTACGACACCTCGTACGAACCGGTGGTTCTTGGCCGCACGATGTTCGTGCCCTCGATGGTTACGGATTGCGTCACGGCGCTGGATACCGAAACGGGCAACGAGCGTTGGCGGTTCATGGCCGAGGGGCCGGTGCGTTTCGCTCCCGTCGCCTGGGAAGACAACGTCTACTTTGTTTCCGACGATGGATACCTCTACTGCTTGGACGCTGCGAACGGTACCTTGCGCTGGAGATTCCGCGGTCTGCCCGAAGGACAGCGGGAGCGCAAGGTGCTGGGCCACGGGCGATTGATTTCGTTGTTTGCGGCTCGCGGCGGACCGGTGCTGGCGGACGGAGTGATCTACTTCGCTGCGGGACTTTGGCCGACCGAAGGAGTGTTTGTCCATGCGGTCGACGCCCGGTCGGGTGCCGCGGTCTGGTCGAACACGGAAGTCAGCCGCATCCCGGACAGCAACTGGGACCACGGGGTCGGGACCGTTGCCGGGCTGACTCCGCAGGGCTATCTGGCGATCGTCGGCGACCGCTTGGTCGTGCCTTGCGGCTCGCAACTGCCCGCCTTTCTGGATCTCAAGACCGGCGAACTGCAGAAGTACTCCATGGGTTGGGGCGGACGGCTCGGTCTTCCCAAGGGTGGCTGGTTCGTGGCCGGGATCGGCAGGTTTCTCAGTCACAGCGGCGACTTGTACGATATCACTCGTCCCAGCGACGAACGTCTGGCCAACTTGAAGCCGGGGGCGTCGGACTACAAGCCGATGCTGTACCCGGGCGGCTGGACGCGGCTGGAGATCGAACGGGCCAATCAGAGGGAACTCGACTCGTTTCGCCAGCCGGTCTTCACCCCGGAAACGATCTACGAGAGCGACCGGGGAATTCTCGCTCGCGATTTGTCGGTCGTCACATTCCGAGAGAGAACTCCCGACAACATCCCGACGCACCGACTGAACGACGAGATTCCGGACAATGTCGAGGGCGTTCTTCAGAAGCGTTGGGAGTTTGCGTCGAAGCTCGACTTGCATATCAAGGCGGGCAGCAAGCTGTATCTCGGCGGGCCCGGGGTTGTGGAGGCGATCGACGTGGCCGGCCAAGCTCCAGAAATCCTGTGGCACGCAGAGATCGAAGGCACGCCGCAGCGGATGCTGGCCGCCGGCGGAATACTGTTCGTGGTCACGGCCGAGGGGAGCGTTATCGCCTTCGGAGCCCCGCAGCCCGACGAGCCGCTATTGCACGCTGTGACGGATGCCCCGCCGCCGCCAGCCGACGAATGGACGGAACGAGCGGCGGCTGTGCTGAAAGCCACCGGCGTACGCGACGGTTACGCGCTGGTTCTGGGAATTGATCGCGGCCGACTGGTCGAGGAACTCGTCCGCCAGTCGGACTTGCATGTGATCGCCGTGGAACAGGACGCCGACAAGGTCGCGGCGTTGCGCGAACGGCTGCTCCAGGCCGGTCTGTACGGAACGCGGACGTCCGTGTTGCGCGGCGATCCGGTGGGCTATCCGTTCCCGCCTTATTTGGCCAGTCTCGTCGTTTCGGAAACCTCCGGCTTGGAACCGTCGGATCAGACGGCATTGGCCAAGACCGTTTTCCATACTTTGCGACCGTACGGTGGTCTCGCCTGTGCCTGGGGCTCGTTGGCGGATCCCGGCCGGATCGCAGCGATCGTACAGGGCGATGCATTTCCCGGTGTCCAGGTCCGGCAGGTTGGCGAATTCGTCCTGTTGGTCCGCTCGGGTCCGCTGCCGGGAGCGGCCGATTGGTCGCACTCGCAAGCCAACGCCGCCTGCACCGGGGCGGCGGAGGACGACTTCATCCGTCCGCCGCTGGCCGTGCTGTGGTTCGATGCGACGCAACGATGGCACAAGTTTCCTGGTCAAGTCCAGGTGCGAGTGGCCGACGGCCGCGTGGTCCTTTTCGAAGAGGGCCTCTTGCGGGCCTCCGACGTGTACACGGGCCGCAAGCTATGGGAAGCCGAGGTGCCCGTTGGATTGGCGCCCCAGTCCGACCCGCTGGCTCGCCAAGCGGTTCGCGATGCGAGACACAGGCAGTGGGGTCCGTCGCCCGCTTTGCCTGCGACGGCGGAATTGGTGGCCATTGACGACGCGATCTACTTGAGCGACGGGACGCGTTGCTTCGTGTTCGATGCGGGCACGGGGAAGCAGACCGGAATCGTTGATCTGCCCCAAGACCTCGAAACCCCGTGGGCTAATCTTCGCGTCAGCGGCGATTGCTTGGTGGGCACCAGCGGACGACATGTCTTGTGCATGAATCGTCGCACGGGCGAATTGCTATGGCGGGTCGAGGCGGCAAGAGGCGCCTTGAGCTTGGCCGTGGGCAGGGATAAGGTGTTCTGCGCCGAAGTGGCCGACCCGCGCCGGGGCGAGGACGAGACTCGCGACGGCAGCCTGTTCGCGCTCGACCTGGCCACAGGCCAGCGAGTGTGGGCGAGGCCCGGCGGCGGCAGATTGCGGTACAGCGAGTCGCTCGATCTCGTCGTCACGCCCGCGGGCTTCTACCGCGGCGGCGACGGCGAACCTCTGCCGCAGCACTCCAGTGCGCCGCGGACGCGATTGGTCGTCCAGGGGCGGGGGTTGCCCGAGGCGGGACTGCCGGGACTGATCGCCGGACAGCGGCTGCTCACCGGGGACGAAGAGAACCTGCTCGTCTACGACATCCCGACGGCCGAGCGGATCGGCGAACCATTGAACTGGTTCCGCCGCGGTTGTACCGGAACGCGGGCGAGTACGCATCTGCTGACCACTCGCTACCGCAGCAATTCCGCATGGATTGACTTGGAGAGCCGCGAGATCACGCCGCTGCTGGGAGTGCGTCCTGGCTGCTCGGTGAACAACAACCTGTATCCGGCCAACGGCGTGTTGAACATGCCCAATCTCACCGGCGGCTGTACGTGCAATTTTGCCCCAGCCTCGGTCGCTTGCGTACCGGCTTGGGTGGTCGAACCTCGCTAGCTGAACAATTGCCAGCGACCGACGGCTTCGAAGGCGTTGGGGAAATGCTCGATCGTCGGAGGACTGTCGTCGTCAGGCCAAGTGACCGCGACAACATCGAAACGGGCGGGGCATTCCAGCAGACGGTGCTGCTTCAGATAGGTCAGCGCCAACTGCGTCAGACGGCGCTGCTTCTCGCGATCGACCGCATCAGCCGGATGGCCCGTTTCGTGCGTGCGGCGAGTCTTGACTTCGACAAACACGACCGTCTGGTTGTCGACCGCGACCACATCGATCTCGCCCCGCCGCTGCCGGTCCGAGCGAGCGATGATCGAGTAGCCTTTTTTCTTCAGGAACCGGGCCGCTTCGGCTTCGCCCCGCTGCCCCAGCGTCGCGGGACGCCGCCAGCGGGAAAGTAAGGCACCGAATTGCGGCCAGAGTTTCCAGATTCGCAAGGGCGACGATCCAATCAGGACTCGCTGGCTGCGTCGCCGGTCTGCTTGGCGCGGCGTTCCTTCAAGCGGACTGCCTTGCCGACCCGTTCGCGCAGGAAGTACAACTTCGCCCGGCGCACCACTCCCGAACGCTTGACTTCGATCTTCTCAATCCGGGGCGAATGCAGCGGGAACTTCCGTTCCACCCCCTCGCCCGCCACGATGCGGCGCACGGTGAACATCTCGCGGCTGCCACCGCCGCTGCGGGCGATCACCGTCCCGGTGAACACCTGGATGCGTTCCTTGTTGCCCTCGAGAATCTTGGTGTGAACGTCGACCGTGTCGCCGATTTCGAAGAACGGCACCTCCGACTTCATGCAGCTCTGCTCGACCGCGTTCAAAAGCGTTTGCTTGTTCATGCTTGTTCCTTTCTTTCCCGGGCACCGTCTTCTCTGGCCCGTCCGTCCAGCAAGTCGGCTCGCCGATGTCTCGTTTTTTCGTAGCTTTGTTCTCGCCTCCAACGGGCGATTTCTTCGTGGTTGCCGGTCAACAGAATCGGCGGTACTGACAAGCCCCGGTATTCGCGAGGCCGCGTGTACTGAGCGAATTCAAGCAACCGGTTGCCTGTGGAAAATGAATCGTCCTGATTGCTGTCCGCATGGCCCAGCACGCCGGGGATCAAGCGGATCACCGCATCGATGACCACCATCGCGGCAACTTCGCCCCCGTTCAGGACGTAGTCGCCGATCGAAACCTCGTCCGGCTGCAGGATATCGATCACCCGTTGATCGAAGCCCTCGTACCGGCCGCACAGCAGAATCAAACGCGGCTGCTGTGCCAATTCTTCGACGACGCATTGATTCAGCCGCCGTCCCTGCGGCGTCAGCAGGACCGCGTGTCCCGGCTGAGCGCCTTGCTTTCGGATCGACTCGACACACTCGACCACCGGCTCGACGCATAGGACCATTCCCGGCCCGCCCCCAAAGGGCCGGTCGTCGACCTTCTGGTGTTTGTTTCGAGTCCATTGCCGTATGTCGTGGACATGCACTTCGACCAAGCTTCGCTCGATCGCTTTGTTCAACAGGCTCTGACCCAGGTAACCGGGAAACATCCCCGGAAACAGGGTCACCACGTCGAATCGCATGCGTTACTGACTGCTTTCTTCGGCTGGCGGCGCATCGCTTGACTCCGCCTGAGCCTCGACCGCCTGCGTTTCCTCCGGTGCTGGTTCCGGTGCCGGCGGCTCGGCCTTCTTCCTGGGAACGACCATCGGCGGCGGCGCGACGGGCTTGGCGACCGCCATCCGCTGCCGTGCCTCGTTCTGTTTCTCCAGGTGGGTGCCTTTGGATCCGTACTTCTTGATCAGCACGGCTACCTTTTCCGTGGGCAGAGCGCCAACGCTCAGCCAGTAATCGACGCGGTCCGCGTTCAGCACAACACGCGCGTCAGTCTCCTTGACCATGGGATCATAATGGCCAAGCTCTTCGATCACCCGCCCGTCGCGCGGGGCGCGGGAATCCATGGCGCAAATGCGGAAGAACGGCTGATGTCGCCGTCCATGTCGCTTCATCCGGATACGTACTGCCACTGACTACTCCTCATGAACTGGGGGAACACAACGCGGAACCGCTCACCCGTGCGGGCACGGCCGAACGAATCCGCTCCGATTCAATTGCTGCCTTTTTCCATTCGCTTCTTGCGGCGCAAATCCTTTTCGCGCTGCTTCTTCAACTTGGCTCGTTCCTTCGCCGTCAACCGTTTTCCGGTGCCCTGTTTGACCCGCGGCCCCTTGCTGCCCGGATCCAGCATCCCCGACTGTTGCAGTTCCTGCAGTGCCCTCATGCGGTCGCCCATGCCTTTGCCGGCCATGGCCTTCATCAAAGGGGCCATCATGTCGTACTGCTTGACCAACTGGTTGACATCCTGCGGCTGGACGCCTGCGCCGCGGGCGATTCTCATGCGGCGGCTCGGCTCGATGATCTTGGGGTTGCGGCGTTCCGCCGGTGTCATCGAGTTGATGATGCCGACCGTCTGACGCATACTGCCCTCGGCGTCCTCGCCCTGGAGCATCTTCTGCAGTTCGCCCATGCCAGGCATCAAACCCATCATTTTCTGCATCAGACCGGGCTTTGCCATCTTCTCAAGCTGGTCCCTGAAATCGTCCAGGGTGAACTCGCCAGACCGCATCTTCTCTTCAAGAGCGGCCTGTTCCTTGGCGTCGATGACCCGCTGAACCTCGCCCACCAGCGCGACCACGTCGCCCATTCCCAGGATGCGACCGGCCATGCCTTCAGGACGGAATGGCTCGAGCGCGTCCAAATGTTCGCCGGTGCCGATGAACTTGATCGGCACTCCGGTCACCTTCTTGACCGACAGCAGCGCCCCGCCGCGGGCGTCGCCGTCCATTTTCGTCATGATGACGCCGTCCAACTCCAAGGCATCGTTGAACGCTTTGGCGCTGTTGACCGCGTCTTGCCCTGTCATGCCGTCCACGACCAGATAAACCTGGTCCGGATGGACGCGGGAGTCGATCCGCTGGAGTTGCCGCATCAACTCTTGATCGATCGCCAAACGGCCGGCCGTATCCAAGATGACCACCCGAATGCCTTCTTCTTTGGCCTTTCGAACGGCATCTTGGCACACCCGTACTGGATCCTGGGCACCCTTTTCGGAGTACACCGGAACGTTCAACTGCTGGCCCAACACGTGCAACTGCTCGATCGCCGCGGGACGCTGCAAGTCGGCGGCGACCAACATCGGCCGCACGTGGTTGTCCAACAACAACCGGGACAACTTGCCGCACGTGGTTGTCTTGCCTGAACCCTGCAATCCGCAGAGCATCAGCACGGTCGTCTCTTTCTTCAAATGCAGCGAAGGATCGACCGGGCCCAGCAGTTTGATCAGTTCCTGATGGACAATCCCGACCAACTGCTGACCGGGATCCAGGGCCAGAAGCACCTTCGCACCGAGTGCAGCTTGGCTGACCTCGGTCATGAAGTCCTTCACGACCGAATAGCTGACGTCGGCTTCCAGCAGCGATGTCTCGACCAACCGCAGACCGTCGCGCATATTGCTCTCGGTCAATTTGCCCTTGCCCCGCAGGGACTTAAAGGCGGATTTTAGACCGTCTTGCAGTGATTCAAACATCGCGACAACCAGGAAACAAATCGAGGAATGCAGCCGGCGGGACACGCGATCCGGTGGCGGCAAGAAATCCCACTGACCGCGGGGCGAACAGAGGGAAGCCAGCAGTTTAGTCGAAAAGCCGAATTCCTGTAAATGGGCAACGCACGTGACAGCACGTCGAAATTCGCCGGGGCTGTGCATGAAATCCCTCCGATCAGGTGGAATTTCTCGCAGAGGCCACGTTATCTAACCCGAAATGCGTAATTGGCTGGCGATTTGGATTCGTCATCCGACAGGTTGAGGGGATACGGAACGAGTGGAAGGATTCCCGTTCAGCGATCTTGATTTGTGCGCGATGACCCTTGATAGTCGCATTGCCAGTTGGTACACTTCCCCACTTCTCAAATTCACGCGGAAACATGGCTTAAGAGCAGATTCGCTGAACGAGGCGGATCGGCGGAGGTTGGAAAGTGGCTGCCCCGAAGACGTATATGGCGAAACCTGGTGAAGTGGAACAGAATTGGTGGGTGGTCGACGCGACCGACAAAGTGCTCGGGCGTTTGGCCAGCGACATCGCCACTGTTTTGATGGGCAAGCACCGTCCGACCTACACGCCGCACGTGGACACCGGTGACTTCGTCATCGTGACGAACGCTGCCAAGGTCAAGTTGACGGGCAGAAAGCTGGAAAAGAAGGTCTACACTTGGTACACCGGGTATCCGGGACTGCGATCCGAAACAGCGGCTCGCCGGTTGGAGGATCATCCGGAGCGGATTCTGTACGATTCCGTCCGCAGGATGTTGCCCAAGAACAAGCTCGGGCGGAAGATGCTGTCCAAATTGAAGATTTTTGTCGGACCCGACCACCCGCACCAGGCTCAGCAACCCGTGCTGGCGGACTTCGGTTCGAAGTAGCCTCCCTCGGTCGTCGGAAGCACTTACTACTTTCTCAATCAGACGCGAAGAAGTTTTATGGTAGCGGTGAAAAAGGACAAGATCACGGGTGATGCTCTGGGTACGGGGCGTCGCAAGACGGCGGTCGCTCGAGTTCGGATTCGTCCCGGCACGGGCCAGGTCAAGATCAACGAACGAGACCTGGAGGATTTTTTCGCCACCGATCAAGACCGGCGTGCGGTAACCGACGTGCTGGAATCGGTTGGTCAACGAGGCCGCGTCGATGTATCCATTCGGGTCAATGGTGGTGGCACGACCGGTCAAGCCGGCGCTTGCCGCATGGGCATCGCCCGGGCACTGATCAGCTACGACACGGAGTTCTTTTCGACGTTGCGCGATGCAGGTTTCCTGACGCGGGACAGTCGGATGAAAGAACGCAAGAAGTACGGTCTGCACGGCGCTCGCCGCGGCGTTCAGTTCTCGAAACGCTAACGCAACGATCGCAGCAGCCGAAGTCACCGGGCCCGGAGTTTCGCGAATTCGGCTAGCGGGAATCCGGGCGGAATTGAGGCACGGGCACTGCGTCCGGTTGGAAGCCAAAATGGACGAGGCGGCGGTCGAGACCGACGCCATCGCCCAACAGTCCTGGGGTTCGGGTTCGGATCCCTTCTCCTGCGCCTGGCGTGTTGACGTAGGTGCTTGCACTGCGCCGAATCTGTTCAAAAAATTCAATCGCTGCCCGCTGGTGGCGATCCGAATCGGTTTCGGGCCGTCTCGGCCCTTGAATGATCACATCGACCATGTAGGAATCGATCAGTTTCGGCAACAATCCCGTGGATAGTGACGGGCGGCCGAATAATTCGGCGCCCGCAGCTTGGTCTCCCACGACGAACAGGAAACCGACCGAGTCGCGGGGCACCTCGGGCATGATCCGTTGCCGAGCGACTCGCACCCGATCGCGAATCTGCGGATCGCCCAATGCCTCGTGCAGACTATCCGTCGGGTTCTCGGCACGAAGCGCCGCATTGTTCCGCGCGACCTCGCCCCAGATCTGGTCTTGATCCGCGCCCTGCCGCAATGCGCGGTGGATTGCTTGGGGCAGCAGCGTTTGGCCGGCACCGAACCTTGGGTCGCCCGACCAGCGACGTTTCTCGACGCACAGCACGGGGACATCGACTCGCTGGCCCGGAGCGACGATGACGTCCTGACGCACGGTGCGAGTCTGCTTTCCGCCGGACAGCAGTTCGCCCGACATCATCAGCACGTGATCCGAGCGGCTTCGATTCTCGACATGAACCAGCGGGACTTGTCCGCCCCCACCTTTTTCCAGAATGACCAACCTGCCTGACTCGAGAGCGTCGTCCATGGTCAACCATGAGCCAGTAAGGACATCGTCGCCTCGCAACCGTATTGGAAAGACCGTCAGTGGTGGGTAGGTGATCCCGGCGTAGATCTCCGCCGACTCCAAATAGCGGGCCAACTCGACGACGTGCCGGTCGCTACGTGCCGATGCCTCGGTCGGCTGTGCCGCCGTGGAACCTGCGCCGAAACAGCTCCAGACAATTAGACCCGCAAGCAAGACGGTGTCTCGGGTGGCGTGCTCGGAATCAACGAATCTCGCACTCATCATCGCTTACCTCCTCGGCGATGAGAATCGGAACCGTGACCGCTGTCTACTCTTCAACATGACCGATGCCGAGTATTTTGTCGAGCGATTCGCGAATCGACATTTGCAGACGGAACGGCTTTCGTGTTAAGCTGAAACAACAGGGAAGTGACGTGCCGTTAACGGGGGAGCCTGCGAGCCAGGTGGTCAACGATGTATCGGCTCTTTTCGACAGTTCCCATCCACGGGACTGCAGTACTTCTAACCAGTGCGGAATACCGCCCTTGCGGCCGACTTCGACGTTGGCCCCGTTGTTGCTCGGTGTCCGGCATCGCACATGCCTCTCACATTCTTCTTCTACGCTCTAGCGAAAGGGGTGAGCCATGGATACTTTTGGCGCCAGCGAACTCAAGCGGCTGACAGGAACCGGTCATGGAACCTGCATCAGTATTTTCATGCCGACGCACGCAGCGGGCCGCGGCGGCCAGCAGGACGTCTTGCGGCTGAAGAATCTGACCGCCAAGGCCGAACGGGATCTGCTCGACCAGGGGCTGCGAAGTCCCGATGTCCGGAAGCTCTTGCAGCCGGTTCGCGACCTGCCCGGCGAACCGAGCTTCTGGGAAAAACGCAGTCAAGGCTTGGCTCTGTTCGTGGCGGACGGCGTTTTCAACCGCTTTCGCGTTCCCCTCGCGCTGGACGAATCGGTCGTGGTGAACCGGCGATTCCAGGTGAAGCCACTGCTGCCGTTGCTTAATTGGCACGACAAGTTCTATCTGCTTGCATTCAGCCAAAACCGGGTGCGGTTGTTCGAGGGCGACCAGTTCGGTTGTCGCGAGGCAGCGGTCGAGGGACTGCCGGAGAACATGGAGGCGGCGCTGAACTACGACCGCGTTTCCCGCAACACCCAGATGCATTCTGCCCAACGCGGCAGCGAACACGGCAAGCAAGGCGCCGTGTTTCACGGACAGGGCGGCGAACGCGAGATTGCCAAGGATGATCTGGCAAAGTACTTCCGCATCATCGACGCTTCGTTGCATCCCGTGCTTCGCGACAAACAGACCCCGCTGCTCCTGGCGGCGGTCCAGTACCTGCTGCCGATCTTCCGCGACATCAGCACCTACCCGCATATTGCACGCGAGGAGCTGCCCGGAAACCCGGACCACTTGAGCGCCCACGAACTGCACGCGCGCGCCTGGCCCTTAGTCTCCGCCTGGTCCGATGCAAGTCAAGCTGCTGCGGTGGCCAAATATCAACAGTTGGCCGGAACCGGCAAGACGGCGGACGATCTGTCGCAGGTTCTTCCGGCCGCCTGCCGAGGGCAGGTCGAGACGCTGTTCGTCGATCGCGGCGCGCATCGCTGGGGCCGTTACGACGCCGAAACGAACCAGTTGCAGTGGAACGGTCAAGCCGACACGGCGGTTGCGGACGATCTGCTGGATCTGGCGGCCGTCCAAACACTGCTAAACCGCGGCACGGTCTATTCGGTGGAAGCCAGCCAATGTCCTTCGCCACCGATCTGCGCCGTGCTGCGATACTGACGACCGTGCAAAGCGATTGTTAGCTTTGGGCTGCTAACCGACTTCCCGCGGTTGCCATGCCTTCAACTCGGCGATCACGGATTCTTCGGAGGCCGGTTCGTCGCTCAGGCGTCCCGGCCAAGCTACGGAGATGATCTGATTCACCTCCGGCACCGCCGCGCAGATCATCACTCTTCCGCCCGCCGCGGAGACTCGTTTATCGAAAGCCATCATCTTGGCAAGTGCCAGCGAGGAGATCTGGGTAACTTCGGCGAGATTAACCACCACGCGGCGGGCGGTATGTTGATCGAGCAGCGAGAGCAAGTCCGCGCCGAACTCGCTCGCGACCGATCGGTCCAGATGGACGGGCCTGAGTCGCAGAACCAGCACATCGCCCCGATCGTCAACTTGAAAGTATCGAGAGTCCGACATACTGATCCTCGTATCGCAATTGCCGTCCGATTATACCAAGCATTCAGATTCGATGAATTCCGAAAACTCTGCTCAATCAGGCCTTTCCCGCAGGTCGAAATCTAGTAAGATACGGTGCTGCCCAAAGCCATCCATACTACCTTCTGGGTATTCAGTGTCTCTTGTCATGGACAGGCGGAGGTGCCGAAGACACTCCGTTTGATTTCTCCATGCGATCTTTAACCCCCTGCTTACCGCTGACAGTCCCTATGAACCTCGCACAATTAAGAAACATCGGCATTTCCGCGCACATCGATTCCGGCAAAACGACGCTTAGCGAGCGGATGCTATTCTACACGGGCCGCATCCACAAGATGGAGGAGGTCCGCGGCGGTGGCAGCGGAGCGACCATGGACCACATGGAACTAGAACGCGAGCGAGGCATCACGATCACCAGCGCGGCCACATCGGTCAAGTGGAAGAACTTTTCGATCAATTTGATCGATACTCCGGGACACGTGGACTTCACGGTCGAGGTCGAACGCAGCCTCCGTGTGCTGGACGGAGCCGTTTTGGTTCTGTGCGCCGTCGGTGGCGTCCAGTCCCAGTCGATCACCGTGGACCGCCAGATGAACCGTTACCACGTTCCCCGTCTGGCGTTCATCAACAAGATGGACCGCACCGGAGCCGACCCGTTCCGCGTCGTTCGCGAAATGCGCGAAAAACTGGGGGACGATGCGATCTTGCTGCAGTTGCCGATCGGTGCGGGCGAGAAATTCCAGGGGATTATCGATCTGGTGAAGATGAAGGCCATCTATTTCGACGGCCGGGACGGCGAAATCATCCGCGAAGAGCCGATTCCCGAGGCGCTGGAGGACCGCGCTCGCGACGGTCGCCACCAGATGCTCGAGTCGCTGGCCATGTATAGCGACGAGTTGATGGAACTGCTGCTTTCGGAAGAGGCGATTCCCGAAGACCTGATCCATCGCGTGACTCGGGCCGCTGTCCAGCAGCAGGATGCGACTCCGGTTTTCGTTGGCTCGGCGTTTCGCAACAAGGGCGTCCAACTGCTGTTGGATGCCATCACTCGGTATCTGCCTTCACCGTTGGAACGACAGATTCGTGCGAAAGCCTGGGATTCCGAACAAGCCAGCGTTGGTTTGGAGCCGGACGCAAACAAGCCGTTTGTAGGCATGGCCTTTAAGATCGTCGACGATCCCTTCGGCCAATTGACGTTCATGCGGCTGTACCAGGGCCGAGTCGAGAAGGGGGGAACCTACGTCAACCAGCGCACGGGCCGCAAAGAACGATTCAGCCGCATCGTGCGGATGCATGCGGACAAGCGCGAGGACGTCGATAGCGCCCAGGCTGGCGACATCGTCGCGATCATGGGCATCGACTCGGCCAGCGGCGACACCTATGCCGCGGAGGCGAAGTACTGCACGCTGGAGAGCATGTTCGTGCCCGAGCCAGTGATCAAAGTCGCGGTCCAGCCGGAAAGCCGGGCGGACGCCGACAAGCTGGGCAAGGCACTGGCCCGTTTCCGCAAAGAGGATCCGACGTTCCGCGTGTTCAACGACGAAGAGACGGGCGAGATCATCTTGGCTGGCATGGGCGAACTGCATTTGGACATCTATGTGGAACGCATGCGGCGCGAGTATAAGGTGGGTGTGCAGATCGGGGCTCCGAAGGTCAGCTATCGCGAAGCTCCCACGCAACCCGCCGAGTTCGACTATAAGCACAAGAAGCAGACCGGCGGTTCCGGCCAGTACGCGCACATCGTCGGACGCATGGAGCCGTTGCCCGAAGGCTTCGAGGAACCTTTCACCTTCGAAGAAAAAGTGGTTGGCGGCCGAGTGCCCAAGCAGTACATCCCGTCGATCGAGAAGGGGTTTCGGGACTGTTTGCAAAAGGGGCCTGTCGCCGGCTTTCCGGTGGTCGGATTGAACGCCCAGTTGGTCGACGGCTCGTACCACGAAGTCGACAGCAGCGACAAGGCGTTCCAGATTTGCGCTCAGGGCTGTTTCCGCGAGACCTTTGTGAAGACCAAACCGGTTCTGCTGGAACCGATCATGAAGGTGGAAGTCGAGTGCCCGGAGAGTTTTCAGGGCCCGGTCACCGGTGACCTGACGAGTCGCCGAGGGCTGATCATGGGCACGGATATTCGCGAAAACATCTCGCGCATCGTCGCGGAGGTACCGCTGGCCGAGACGTTTGGGTATGCCACCGATCTGCGCAGCATGACGCAGGGGCAGGGCACGTTCACCATGGAATTGCAGTGCTATCGCAAGGTGCCGCCGAGCATCCAGGAAGAGATCATCGCCCGCAAGAAGGAAGCCGCCTTGGCCGGGGCGCGCTGAGCGACGAAGCATCCGCATGGACGGACCTTGCGGCTCGGTCGTATTCCGGTCGCCGAATTCGCGTGAATTCGGAGCCACCCAGCGGAACGCGAAGTCTCGCGAAACGGGCCGCAGGTGCTAGCACCGCACGCCGGATCCTGGATAATTCGGCGGTCGACACCGCTTCCCCGATGTGGAATCGGCCCTGAAATCCGCCGTTCTTGGCGCAGAACCGTGTCGTCCTCGCTCGTCGCCGATGATGGCTTTCGCGGCGGAGCGAGTCGACCGGATGGGGCCACTTTTGGTCTTTACGCGCGATCGCAAGTTCGGCACAATACCGCCCGCTCCAGTCGCGGGCGGCCCGCTTGCCGGGGTTCCTCTGGTGCGACGGTTCCCGGACGAATCGTCGTGGGGCATGGAAGACGTTCTGTTTAGCAAGGAGTGCTTGACGTGAGAACGACGATCTGTTTCGCCACCGTCGTGGCAATTCTGTTTTTCCCGGCCTTTGCCGCGTCGCAGGCCAGCGCCCAGACGGGTACGAACGTCGCGGTGCTCGATGTCCCCTACATCTTCAAGAACTTCGTTCGGTTCAAGCAGTCGATCGATGACATCAAGAAGGACATCGACGACTACAAGAATGTCGTGAACGACCAGCAGCGGCAACTGCGGGAAGAAGCGGCCAAGCTGGAACTGTACAAGCCCGGCACGAAGGAATACAAGGACGTCGAGGAGAGCATCGCGCGGATGAAGATGACGTTCAGTCTGGACAGCGCCAAACGCCAGAAGGACTTCATGGAACGCGAGGCGCAGGTGTACTTCACGGCCTATCGCGAGCTGGAGCGGGTCGTCGCCACTTTCGCTCAGCGGAACCGGATCGGGCTGGTCCTGCGGTACAGTGCGGAAGAGATGGATCCCAGCCAACGGGACTCGATCATGCAAGGGATCAACCGGATCGTGGTCTACCAGGACCGGTTGAACATCACCGAGATGATCCTGGAGGAGTTGAACCGCGGCACGCCTCCTCGACAGGCGACCAATCCCGTGATTCCACCGCGTACTCAGTACTGATTGATCGGCGTTTCCTCCATCGCGACGAGATTCCCTTGACCGGCACCTTACGACATCAGCAGACGATCGGTTCCGCCGCCCGTGTGACAGGCTTCGGATACTGGAGTGGGCACGACGTGCGAGTCGAATTCCTACCCGCTCCGGCCGACGCCGGGATCGTGTTTGTCCGCGGCGATCTCGACCCCCCGTTGCGAGTTCCGGCTTGCGTGCAAAACCGGATCGAAATCCCACGCCGCACGACGCTGGCCGTCGGCGGCGTGCGGGTCGACATGGTCGAGCACATCATGGCGGCGTTGGCGGGACTGCGGATCGACAACTGCGAAGTCTGGGTCGACCAGCCGGAGATGCCCGGCTGCGACGGTTCGAGCCTGCCGTTTATCTCGGCGCTGCTGCGAGCCGGCATCGTTCCTCAACGGGCGATGCGAAGACAGCTCGCGATCGACCGGCTGGTGCGAGTGGGAGACGATTCGAGTTGGGTCGAAGCGCGTCCGCATTCCCGGAACGAACTGTTCCTGCAATGCTTGATCGATTACGGACCGACCGGCCCGATCGGCCGACAGATGTTTCAATTGACCGCGACGCCCGAGACCTTCGTCCGCGAACTGGCGGCCGCGCGGACTTTCCTGCTGGAGCAGGAAGCCGCATGGCTACGAGGCCAAGGGCTGGGCTTGCGCGTGACCAGCCGCGATCTGTTGGTCTTCGACGAACGCGGTCCCGTGGACAACTCGCTGCGTTTCGCCGACGAGTGCGTCCGGCACAAGACACTGGATCTACTGGGCGACCTGGCGCTGGCTGGCTGCGATCTGCTCGGCCACGTCGTCGCCCACTGCAGCGGCCACCGACTGAATGCGGAACTGGTCGCCGCGCTGGCGGCTGCTCAGCCGCTTGCAAACACGTACAAGAAAACGGCATGAGCCGTTCTGCAATTTCCACCGACCGCACAAAACGCACGGAGGCGTTTGGGCCATGACCGCCGTCATCTCCGAAAAGGCATTCGTCGACCCGCGCGCCGAACTGGACGACGATGTGGAAATCGGGCCTTTCTGTGTCGTCGGGCCCGACGTAACGATCGGCCGCGGCACGCGTTTGCTGAACAACGTTACCCTGACCGGCTGCGTGACGATCGGCGAGTTCAATCAACTGTACCCGGGCGTGGTGATCGGGGCCGAGCCCCAGGATCTGAGCTACCGGGGCTCTAGGACGCGAGTCGAGATCGGCGACCGGAATGTGTTCCGCGAATGCGTCACCGTCAACCGGGCCACCGAAAAAGAAGAGGGTGTCACGACCGTCGGCAGCCGCTGCCTGATCATGGCCTGCTGCCACATCGCCCACGATTGTTATGTCGGCGACGGCGTGGTGATCGCCAACGGCACCTTGCTGGCCGGCCACGTGCGAGTCCATCACCATGCCACGCTCTCGGGCAGCATCGGCATCCATCACTTCACGACGGTCGGCAGTTACAGTTTTATCGGCGGCATGAGCCGCGTGCTGCACGACGTACCGCCGTACATGCTGGTCGAGGGCAATCCCTCGCGGCCCCGCTGCGTGAACGTCGTCGCCTTGAAACGCAACAACTTTCCCGCTGAGTACATTCAAGCGCTGAACGAAGCGCACCGGCTGATCTACCGGGCCAAAGTCGGACTGGATCACGCTCGCGAAATCCTCCGCAGCGACGGTCAACTGATCCCGCCCGTGAACCATTTGCTGAACTTCATCCAGGAACAGCAGGAGGGCCGCCACGGCCGCGCCCGCGAACGGCGCCGCGCCGCCTGAACGGTCCGCCTGCCACAATCAGGTGCAACCATGAACCATCGGAAACTACGCGTCGCCGTGATCGGCGCCGGGCATCTGGGAACCATTCACACGCGGTTGATCAAGACCATCGACGAGGTGGAATTGGTCGGAGTCGCCGATCCCTCGCCCGCCGCTCGCCAGCGGATCGCTCAGGATTTCGGGGCCGAGGTTTTCGAAGACCATCGGCCGCTGATCGGCAAGATCGACGCCGCCATTCTGGCCTCGCCCACCGACCACCACTACTGGATCGGGATGGAATTGGCCGAAGCCGGCATCCATCTGCTGGTTGAAAAACCGTTGACGCTGACGGTTGCCGAAGCCGATGCGCTGATCCGAGTCGCCCGCGCGCGGCACCTGGTGCTGCAGGTCGGACACGTCGAACGGTTCAACCCGGCGTTTACGACGGCGGCGGGCCAGTTGCACCGTCCGCGATACATCGAAGCCGTTCGCGCCAGCGGCTACACGGGCCGGTCGGTCGACGTCGGCGTGGTGTTGGATCTGATGATTCACGACATCGACTTGGTGCTGTCGCTGGTTCCCAGCGAAGTCGTCGGCATCGAAGCCTTGGGCACCGCCGTTTTGGGGCCGCACGAAGACCTCGCGCATGCCCGCCTGCGGTTCGCCAACGGCTGCATCGCCAACCTGAACGCCTCGCGGGTCAGCTACGAGACGCGTCGCCAGATGCAGGTGTTCGCCGAAAACGCCTTTGCCAGCATCGATTTCGGCGCCGGGACGACGAAAATCGTGCGTCCCAGTCAACGAGTGCGTCGCGGCGAAATCGATTTCCCGCGTCTCTCCCCCGAAGAAAAACAGCAGGTACGGGAGAACTTCTTCACCGACGTCATGCCGCTGGAAGAGCTTCAGGTCGAACGCCGGAATGCCATCCTGGACGAGCAACACGATTTCGTTATCAGCATCCGCACCGGACAGACGCCCCAGGTGACCGGCCGCCAGGGCCGACAAGCGCTGGCCGTCGCCGAGCAGATTCTCGCCCAAATCGCGTCGCCGCCCGTGCCCGGCACACAATCCGCTTCGCTCCCCGGCCCCCATTGGAACTTGGGCGACGAAGACGCCCCCCAACGCCGCGCCGGCTGAGTCGCGGAGCAAGGTGTGTCCGCGTTGGAGTTCACGCTTCCGCGTGTGTTTCCCCGTCTGCCTCGCGCTGAAGCATGCACTCCAGCGATTGCGACTTCTATCGCGATGCTCGATCAGAAGGCCGGCAAGCTGTTGCTGTCGGCGATCGCCCGCAGCCAATTGTAGACCGACTGGTCGATACTCTCGTTGATGAAACGAACCGAGGCATCGCCCAGCACGGACTGGACACCGCCCGGATGATAGCTGCGCGAAACGAAGTTGCGGTTGCCGGACGAGTTCAGGCAGGGCATCAGGATTTCGTTGGTGCAGTCCTGAAAACCGTCTTGACCGACGTTGATTCCTCCCCGGCCGATGACGGTGGCCCCAGGGGCGTATGCCCAGATTCCGCGCGCATCGTTGGCCGCGATCGCTGCGTTCACTTCGATCACCGCCAAGACATTCGACTGGCCATCGATAATCGATGCAAACCTGGCCGCGCCGGCCACCCCCATGACCCCGCGGTTCCGGGCAGGCAGAGACTCCCACTTGGTTCTCCAAAACGCACTCTGCTCCAGCGTGTCATCCGACCCCACGGCGGCGTAGGTGCCGCGAGCCATGGTTGAACCTCGCCCGGTGAACCGGTACGACTTGCCCGCAAAAGCGTCTGACGGGCATACATAGGCGGGCAGGAACTGGACCCATACATCCCGGTTGGTGTTCATGCTCGCATTGTTGGCGTACACGATCTGGTCGTAAAGCGCTTGTTGCTCGACGAACGGCAGCAACAGTCCCAGATAGTTGATATAGACCCCGCGATCATTGCCGATGTCGTCATCGATCGTGGTATCGGCCACAATGCCGTTGCCGTTATTGACCGAGCCGATCCCCGCAGGGGGCAGCACGCGATACGTGTCGTGGTAGTTATGCAACGCCACGCCGAGTTGCTTCAGATTGTTGCCGCACTGCGTGCGGCGAGCGGCTTCGCGAGCAGCCTGAATGGCCGGCAGAAGCAACGCGACAAGGATGCCGATGATGGCGATGACCACCAGCAATTCGACCAGCGTAAAGGCGGATTTTCGTGACATCTTCTCGTTCTCTTCCTGTCAGGGGACGGATCAGGGACTATTCGGACACCAGTTCGAAATTATGGGTATTACTGCCTTTGGCTACTTCGACGACGAGGGTAGTCTGTCTGTTGTATTTGGCGGGAACGATTTGATCTTTGAGCGCTGCCCCGCCATCGTCGACCGTGCCCGTGTCGCGATAGCCTTCGATTTCAACCTTGTGCTTGCCCACCACCGGACCGCGATCCCCGGCCGCGATCGAGTACGCTCCGTTGGCGATGGGCACGAAGCACATCGGACCCGTCGTGCCCGCGGTCGGCGTGAAGACAATGCTGCCTTCCCCCACCGGTTGACCGTCGAGCGTCACGGTGCCGCTCACAGAGGCCCGGTCGACGCCATCGGACGCGCCACAGCCAGTCATGGAAACGGCCAGCAAAACGATCGGCCAGCAGGCCGACCTTGCCGCAAACTGCAGCCATTGATTCATGGTTGTCCCTTTCGAGGATTCAAGCGAAGTATTTGGTCGCACCAGCAATTCTTGGGGGAGAATTTGCAGCGGAAATTGGGCAGGGGTTTCAGCAAGGAGTGAATTCCGGCAGAAAACGCACCGAAACTTCAACACCGGACGCGGCAAAATGTTTCGGGGCTTCGTCTTGACGGATCTTTCCTCGAGCGTACTTGGACAAATCGCGAGCTTCCCCATAGCCGAAAGAGCGAGAGCTCGGACTCCTCACGATTCACTCGTCGCCCTTCCAATGCTCTCCAACACGTCGGCGTCGCTCGGGTACTTCGGCGGCAGAATCGGCCGCAACGGGATGGGGACTTCGTCCATGCGATACGCGGTCCCTGGCAGATGAATGCCGTACACGGCCGTCGTAACACGCACGGTGGGCGCGATGGCTGACTCGACGGTCGGGTGGTCCAGGATGATCGTGGGAATCGAACGCAAATGAGCCACAGCGCGGGGTGGCATCTGCGACACCGATTCGCTGCCGACCAGCAGGCACGCGTCCACCTCGCCGCGCTCGAGCATCTGGGCGGCCGAGTATTCGTCGGGGTTGTAGCGCGGATATCCGCGGCTCAAGTTGACGCTGAACGGGAACCCGCTCTGCCAGCACAGGACGTTATCCGCCCCGCTCACATCGCCGGGAATCCGCATCCGCCGGGCGTGGAAGCGGGTGTGGGCATTCAAGTCGGCGACCAGCCGCAACAGCGCTTCGACGTTGCGGTGGCCCGAACCAGTGCGGGCCAGTCCCAGCCCAAAGAACACCACCCCGCAACGACAGCACTTCATCCGCTCCGCCAGTTCGACCAAATCGGCCAGCGGCATTCCCAACCGACTGCCATCGTCAACGGGAATCCCGCGCAACAGACAACGCAAGGCCCAGATGGCCTCGAAGTCGCGGTTTGGCTCGATCGGCATGAACACGTCGGCCAGGCGGCTGCTGTCCGTCGGCGCGACGTCGATCACCACGATCGTTCGGTCCTTTCGGCCTCGGGGGACAAACAACCCCGGCGCGTCTCCCGAATACCGTTCCAGGTGCCGCGGGTGGCTGCGCACCGGATCGACGCCCCAGAAGATCACCAAATCGGCCCGATTCTTGATTTCGCCCAGCGTACAGGTCGACTCGCCCACCTCCTGGATCGCCATGATCGACGGGGCGTGACAGAGCGAAGCCGTCGTATCGATGTTGGTCTGCAAACGATCGGCCAATCGCACGGCCGCACGCTGACCCGGCGTGCTGCTGCGCGACAGCCCATAGATGAGCGGCCAACGAGCGGCAGCCAGAATCTCCGCGCTGCGTTTCACCGCGGATTCGAACGACACCGCTTGACCATCGATTTCGGCCACCGGAGGTCGGCGCGAATCCTGTTGCAGAAACCACGATTCCGAGAGACGGCACGCACCCCGGACGTCCACAATCTGCCCATCCACCACCGTCATCCGCAGATCGTCGCACACACAGCCACAGACCGTACAAGCGACATCGTCGAACAATGCTGAGTCGGTGCAAACGTTGGTCAGGCAACTCATGCTACTTTGGCTCATTCGACCCGTCGTCTTGCCCAATAGCTTGGTCTCCGCTTTCCGTGAGCGACAGCAAGTACCCAGACTGCGTCAGCAATTTCCTTGTGATAAATCACGTAGGGGAAACGTCGCAAGATACAGGCTCGAACTTGGGAATTCCGATACAACGCACCGCTCGCGGGATTGTTCTTGATTCGTCCGATAACATGTTCGACCTCGGCCTGAAAATCGATTCCCAGGCCAGGACGGCACCGCTCGTAGTAGCCAACTGCTTCGTCCAATTCCGCACAGGCCAAGCGATGGAATCGGACGCTTTTCATGTTGCGTACCTAGCCCTCAGCTCTTCGAAGACTACTTCGGCCGGTTCGCCGAATTCGACCTTGTTTTCGATCTCTTCCAACCGGCGGGATAGTTCTGAGTCCCACGCGGATTCCTCGTCCGTCTCGTCCGCGTCGCTCAAGGAATGAAGAAGAAAATGGGCCAACTCGGCCCGATCCGAGGCTGGAAGCGCGAGAAGTTGACGCTTGATGCTCTCTACGGTCATCGTCATGATCGGCTACCTTTCGTGGATGGCACGAGGTCAATGTACCGCCTGTTTGAAACACCCGCAATCAAGCGAACCAATCGAAATAACCATTATCGACTTGGCGGTCAACTACTATTTGGACGACTTAGATTCGGTCATCTGCCCTTCCACCACCGTCATCCGCAGATCGTCGCACACACAGCCACAGACCGTACAAGCGACATCGTCCAATTGTTCGAACATTCCGCTGCCATTCCACCGTGCAGTCTCGACCAGGAAGGAGGAAAGCGGCGAGATACCGCGATGCGTCATGGTACACTAAAGAAGGCTCCGATTTGCACGAGTAAGGACAAGAAGAAGTGGATTCCCTCCACGATTGCCCACTAAATAGGTTGCCTGGTTGTTTTTTTTCGAATTTTGCCGATTGACTAGGTTTTTCCGCAGATTTATCTTGATGAAAAATAGGCACAGCGTCTTGTGCCGATAGCACATGGTTGTCCGTTTGTGTTCTCGTCTATCTTTTTTTCGAAGGAACCATCGATGTCCAAAACAATGGTGCGGCGGTGGCGCCGCGGGTTTACACTCGTGGAATTGCTCGTGGTGATCGCCATCATCGGGATTCTGGTGGCCTTGCTGCTGCCGGCGATTCAAGCCGCGCGCGAGGCGGCTCGTCGCTCGCAATGCTCCAACAACCTGAAGCAGATCGGGCTGGCAGTTCACAACTTCCATGACGCCCAGAAGGGCTTGCCCCCGTTGCTATTGGGACGGCATCGGCCGAGTTTCTGGGCGGTGATCCTGCCGTACATCGAACAGCAGGCGGTTTGGAACGCGATCAGTTTCACGGACACGCAGACAGATATGCTCGATAACAACCTGAACAATCATGGCGTTCTCACGACTCGGGAAGCGGTGATTCCAGGTTACTTCTGCCCGTCTCGGCGGACTGCCGCCAACGGCCTGAATACATTGGGCGCGATGCAAGGCCCGCGTGGAGATTATGCCGTGGCTGTATGGTACGACAACGGAGCGAACCTTACTAAGACCGGTTTGGATTTGAGCGGTCGAGATGATTGGTGGAATATTCACAACATGGACCAAGACAACAGGATCGCCAGTGCCATTCGTACCGCGATCCGCGATACCAATGACCCGCAAAACCTAGTGCCCGACGCTTCGCAGAGAATGAAGAGTTGGCGGCCCCGCGATACATTTGCCCGGTTTGTGGATGGCACTAGCAACGTGATCGTGGTCGGCGAGAAGCATGTTACGGCTTTGGAAATGTCACGCAACTGCTGCGACAATAAACGAGTGGATGGAAACATCTACTGGTGGGCAGGCAGTTGGCGCGAGTACACGGTGGCCCGTCAAGTGCGAGTCGATATCCCGCTGTCACCGAGTGGACAGTTCGAAGGGGTTGGCGACTGGGCGGCTCGCGCGCTTGCGTTTGGGGCTTGGCATCCTGGCACAATCCAGTTTCTGATGGGTGATGGTGCGGTGGTCGGCGTCAGCCCCGACATGAACGTCGAAGTGTTTCGGGATTTGGTGCACGCGATGGACGGTCGCGTCGCCAATCTGCCTTCCAGGTAGTCCGTATGCGGTGAGGGTGCCCACGGCCCGAATTGGGACGCAAGGTGGCAGACTCGGTTTGGTTTTCATTGGGGTGGACTGAAGTCCACCCTGTTTCTTTTTGGCAGGAATGGAAGATCGGAGGATGCGATGATGTGGAGGCGTGGGTTGGTGTTGGCGTCGGTTGTGTTGATGCTTGGTGTTCTGCCGGGTTGCGGCGGCAAGGGCCATTCGGTCAGTGGCACGGTTCGGGTCAAGGGCGGAGAGGTTCTGAAGCAAGGGAACGTGCAATTCATCTCGGCTGCGAATACTGCGTCCGGCGCGATCGGACAGGACGGCAGGTACACGCTGTCCAGTACCGGCCAAGGGGACGGCGCCGCGCCAGGAACATACAAAGTGATCTTCCTGAGCACCGAGATCGGCGGCGGCTACGACAACCCGGGTGAACCGGTACGGCAGGTGATCGATTCCAAGTATGTGA
The DNA here is from genome assembly GCA_023382975.1 of Pirellulaceae bacterium. GTDB lineage: Bacteria > Planctomycetota > Planctomycetia > Pirellulales > Pirellulaceae > SKKK01. The sequence goes on along the minus strand of JAHDXO010000020.1, from coordinate 73,343 downwards.
ACCCGACTACCACTCCGATCGAAGTCACGGTGCCGGGCGGCACCTACGATTTTGAACTCGATCCGCCCGCCGGCGGCGCCGAGGGTTAGAGGCCGAGTGCTGTACGCTTCGGCGTGTATGCGCTGGAGTTCACGCTTCAGCGTGTTCTTCACTCCTTTCGCGCGCAACACGCTGAAGCGTGAACTCCAACGAAATCGGCGCGGGCTTCCGCCCCCGCCGAAACCACCGACCGAAGGTTTTCCCTCGAATTCTCTCGTTGTTCACAGGCTGGCAGCCTGTGCTACGGTTGATTCATGAAGCAGTACGTTTTTCTGTGCGCCCTCCTGCTGACCGCGTGCGGGGGGCCCTCGCGTGAGGCTGCGGTCGACGACGCGGCCGAAAAGCCCGACCAGCTACCAGCGGCCGAGGCACCGCAGGACGAACCGCGAAAAGCTCGCATCCCTTTCTTCAACAAGCCGCCGCGGGAGCCGCGCGAGCCGCATCCGGACGACTGGTTCGAGGACGTTTCGGCCGCGGCCGGTATCGACTTCACGTACCGCGATGGCCAAGAGGCGGGTTTCTACCAACTGCTGGAGAATCTGGGCGGCGGCGTGGCCATGTTCGACTACGACCGCGATGGTCTGTTGGATCTGTTCTTCACGGGCGGCGGTCAGTTGCAGGGGCCCCCGATCGAGATCTCTGGCTTGCCCTCGGTCCTGTACCGCAACGAAGGCCACGGACGTTTTCGGGATGTAACCGCCCAAGCCGGGGTGGCGGGCGGGGGATTCTACTCTCACGGCGTGACGGTCGGCGACTTCGATCGCGATGGCTGGCCGGATCTGTTCGTCGCTGGTTTTCAGGGGTGCCAGTTATTCCGCAACAATCAGCAGGGCGCTTTCGAAGACGTGACCGAGTCGGCCGGGCTGAACATCGAACGGTGGGGTGTGACCGGCGCTTGGGTGGACATCGACAACGATGGCTGGTTGGATTTGTATGTGATTACTTATTGCGATTGGCTCCCCGATCATCGGCGGCGGTGCATGAACGATCAACAACTGCGGGACATCTGCGGACCTTCGATGTTCCCGGGGGCACGCGACTATCTGTGGCGCAATAAGGGCGACGGAACCTTCGAGGACGTCACGGATCGAGCGGGGCTCGAACCTCGCGCGCGAGCCCTTGGCGTCGTGGCCGCGGACATGGACGAGGACGGTTGGATGGATATCTACGTGGCCAACGATGTCCAGGAGAACCATCTATATCGGGGTGGGCCGAAGTTTCCGCTGGAGTCCGTCGGGCTGATGGCCGGCGTCGCCTTCTCGGACCACGGCGAGCGGCAGGGATCGATGGGCGTGGACATCGGGGATTTCGACGGCGACGGACGGATCGACATCTGGTACACGAACTACTCGAACCAAGACAACTCGCTGATGCGAAACGTCGATCAGATGGGGTTCATCGGCGTGGGCAGCGTCACCGGCATGTTCGGTATTTCGCGGACGTGGGTCGGGTTCGGAACCGGTTTCGCTGATTTCGACAGTGATGGCTGGGCAGATCTGTTTGTAGCCAACGGGCACGTCGCTTATGAACGGTTGGATAGTCCGTACTACCAGCCGCCGCAACTGTTCCGCAACGATGCCGGCCAGCGATTTGTCGAGGTATCGGACCAGGGCGGCCCGTATTTCAGTGTTACGCATGTTGGACGCGGCGCGGCGGTCGGAGACTTGGACAACGACGGTGGCCTGGACTTGGTGATTTCGCATCAGAACGACCCGGTGGTCGTCTTGCGGAACCGGCAGCCAGCGAAACACTGGGTGCGAGTGCTGCTGCGGGGTGTCGAATCGAATCGCGACGCAGTCGGAGCCAAGGTGTCGGCCATGTACGGCGACCGGACAATTCACCACTGGGTCCGCGGTGGCGGCGGCTATGCGTCGTACTTCGACCCACGGATTCTGTTTCCCGCGGTCGATGACAGCCCCGTCGATGTCACGGTAAAATGGCCCCTGGGACGAATCGAAGTTTTCTCCGAACTCGCACAAGGCCAGACACATGAACTTGTCGAAGGCATGGGGCGACGACCCTGACCAGGATCTAGCCGGTAAGGATCCGGAGTTCAATCGCCGCGTGGTGCGAACTGTCGTCGTCTTGCTGGGCACCGTCGCTCTGGCTCTGGCCGCGTGGGCCGGCTGGTCGATGCTGAGCACGGGGGAACCATTGCTTCAGCAATCGCGTCAACTGTTGCGCCAGTCGCTTGCACAGCCCGCCGACTCGATCGAGCGGATGCATCGCACCGAGTCGCTGCTGCGCGAATACCTCCAGCGGAACGGCCGCCACGAAGATTCGGCCCGTTTGCTGCTGTGCGCATCGCTCACGCTGCGAGGCGTGTACGATCCGGATCGCCGCATCTCGCAGGCTCAGGCGATCGAGGAATCGTTGAACAGCGTCCTTCCCACCAAATGTTCTTTAGACGATCTGTCGATGGCCATCGACGTGTTTATCCACAGCGGCCGTCTGGCGCAGGCCGATTGGTTGCTCGGCGCCGCACTTCAGATCGGTCAAGGCACGCCGGATTACGAGCGATTGTTGCGGCTGGCCGTCGACCTGCGATACGATCTGGGCCGCGAGAAAGAGGTGCTGGAGCACTGCGCGGAGCTGGTCGAGATGCATCCTGACGATCCGGAGCCTTGGCGCCGCATGGCGATGGTGTACGAAGATGGCGGCTACGACGAACGGGTGATCGAATCGCTCGAGCGGGTCGTCGAATTGGACGCGCGGGGCGCTAACGAAGACCGACTGAAGTTAGTCAACACGCTGATCACGATCGGCCAGCGTGGCCCAGCGCGCAGGCACTTTGACCTCCTCGCCGCAAGATCGCCGGAACTGGTAGCTCGCCACCGTCTGACCGAAGCAAAGCTGCTGATGCTCGAAGGCGAAACGGCTCGCGCCACGGAGATCGTCGAGCAGATCCTGGCCGACGATCCGAAGGCAACCGACGCCATGCTATTCAGCGGCCAGTTGATGCTGAGCCAGAACCGTGCGCTGGAAGCGATGGAGATCATCCAGCGACTGCTGGAACTGGATCCGATGAACTTCCAGGCGCACTACGTCCTCGGCCAGATCTGCGCCCGGCAGGGCCAGCGCGAGCGGGCCGAGCAGCATCTGGCCATGCACCGCAAGATCCTCGATACCCGCGTCCAGATCCATACGCTCGAGCGGCGTGCTGGCCGCAATCCGAACGACAGCGAGGCACGCTCGGAACTCATCCGACTGTACGAACTGCTCGGCATGACCGACCATGCCCAGTTCTGGCGCCGCGCCGCGGCAACCTCCGGGTATGAGGGATAGTCGCGGTCCCCAGGCCTTGACTTTGATTGCCCGGAAGAGGCTTCACATCAGATAGTTCTTGGCGACTTCGGGCGGAGCCGGGGCGTAGCGAAGCGGTTCCATCGAGCAACCTGCGCGGCCCTGGCTCAGACTGCGCATGGCGCTGGAATAGCCGAACAATTCTTTCAGCGGCGCATGGGCCTCGATCACGCTGAACGCGCCGCGACTGTCCGTGCGGGCGATCAAGGCCCGGCGCTGCTGAAGATCTCCCACAAAGTCGCCCAGATAGTCTTGGGGGGTGGTGATGTTCAGCTTCATGATTGGTTCGAGCAGAACGGGACGCCCCTGCTCCAAACCCTTGTGAAAAGCGTCGTTGGCCGCGATGCGGAAGGCGGTCTCGTTGGACGTCTCGTGGTGAGACTCGCCGCCCAGCACGGTTACCTTGAGCTTCATCAGCGGATAGCCGGCGATCTGCCCGCCGCCATGCGCGCAGGCCCGCAGTTCCTCGACCGCCGCGTCCAACAGCTCGATCGGCAGCGTGTCGGGCGGGCACTGATTCAGCACGATCACCGTCGAGGCGTCGCCTGGCAGCGGCTCCAATCGCACTTGCAGCCGGGCGAACAACGGCTGGCCGCCGAGGTGCCGATGACACTCGCCCCACACTTCGACTGCCTGCTCGATCGTCTCGCGATAACTGACTTGCGGCCTGTGGAACTTGACTTTCAGATTGAAGTCCCGCAACAAGCGGTTCTTGATCACTTCGAGATGCAGTTCGCCCATTCCGCTGATCAGCGTCTGGCCGGTTTCGCCGGAGGCGATCTGAACGGTTGGATCCTGCCGCTTGAGCATGTCCAGCGTCGCGGCGAGTTTGTCTCGCTCCGTGGCGCTCTCGGGCTCGATGGCCATCGAAATCACGGTCTCCGGAAACCGGATGGCTTCGAGCAGCACCGGCTCGCGAGTGTCGCACACCGTATCGCCGGTGACCGAGTGGCGAAGGCCGACGATCGCCACAATATCGCCGGATTCGCCTTTGTCCACTTGCTCCTCGCGTTTCGTGGCATGAATCCGCCACAATTGCGCGACGTTTTCCTTCTTGTCTTTTCCCGGATTCAGCACCCGCGAATTCGGCTTCAATTCCCCCGAGTAGATGCGTACCCAGGAAAGATCGCCGGTTCGGGCTGGCAGCACCTTGAACACCAGCCCGCAAAACGGCTCATCGGCACTCGGCCTCCTGAGTTCGGTCGCGTCCTTCTTCTTCATGCTGATGCCCTGGACCGGCGGCACGTCCAGCGGGCTCGGCAAGTAGTCGGCGACCGCATCCAGGATCGGTTGAACTCCGATGCCGTGAAGCGCCGAACCGCACAGGACCGGCTGAATCTGCAGATGGATGGTGGCATCCCGAATGACCCGTCGGATCAGATCAGCCGGGATCGGTTCCTCCTGCAATGCCAATTCCATCATCTGGTCGCTGTGACTGTACAGCCGGTCGAGCATGGCCTCGCGCCAAAGATGGGCCAAATCCAGGCAGTCCGCGGGGATTTCCTGAATCTCGATATTGCGGCCCTCCGACTGAGCGTCGAAGACCAGCAACTTCATGTCGATCAGATCGACGACGCCGCGAAACGGGGTCTTCGTGTGCGCCGGTCCGGCCCCGATCGGGATCTGAACAGCGACCGGGTTGCCGTGCAGCCGTTGGTGGATCTCTTCCAACGTGGTCTCGAAATCGGCCCCTTCGCGATCCATCTTGTTGATAAAGGCGATGCGCGGAACCCGATACCGGTCGGCCTGCCGCCAGACGGTCTCGCTCTGAGCTTCGACGCCTTCCCGCGCGCTGAACACAACGACTGCGCCGTCCAATACGCGCAGACAGCGTTCGACCTCGGCGGTGAAATCCACGTGTCCCGGCGTGTCGAGCAGATTGACGTGGACGTGTTTCCAATCGAAGGTCACGCAGGCCGAGTAGATCGTTATCCCGCGGTCCTGCTCCTCGGGATCGCAGTCCGTCTCGGTGGTGCCCATATCGACCATCCCCACGCGATGTTTGGCGCCGCTGTAGAACAGCATACGCTCGGTGACGGTCGTCTTGCCGGCATCGATATGGGCGATGATCCCGATGTTGCGTAGGTTGTCGATCTGCCGTTTCATGCTGGCTGCTTCGCGCGGGTAGCGCAAAAAGAACGCCGCAGCCAGGGACCGCGGCGCGTCTGCTAGAGTCTCCGGACGGGCGCCTCGCCACCCATCCGATCTTCGGTCTTTCTGCCCCGAATGCGCGGCGTCCGTCGCACCGTCTCCGGTCGCGGCTTCGGGGATGCCGCACCGTTACCAAGCAAAGTGGGCAAATGCCTTGTTCGCTTCGGCCATGCGGTGGGTGTTTTCGCGACGAGTCATCGCGGAGCCCTCGCGATTGAAAGCCGCAAACAACTCGTCGGCCAGCTTGATGGCCGTCGGACGCCCTTTCTTCTCGCGAACCGCCATCAAAATCCAGCGGATCGCCAGGGACTGCTGGCGGTTGCGGTTGACCTGCATGGGCACCTGATAGGAGGCTCCGCCCACTCGCTTCGAGCGAACCTCGATGTGCGGCTTGACGTTGTCCAGGGCCGTGTGGAAGACCTCGATGGGCTCCCGCTCGGGCAGACGCCGCTTGAGATCGTCCAGGGCGTCATAGAACACGTTCTGCGCGACGCTCTTCTTGCCGTCCCACATCAGGCAATTGATGAATTTGCTAGCCAGGATCGAGTTGTGGCGCGGATCCGGCTTGAGTTGTGTCCGACTGGAGGTGATGCGACCCATACGTTTACTTCCTCTTGGCTCCGTAGCGGCTGCGGGATTGTTTTCGACCGTTGACTCCCAGGGTATCCAGGGCACCGCGGATCACTTGATACCGCACGCCTGGCAGATCGCGGACACGTCCGCCGCGAACCAGCACGATCGAGTGCTCCTGCAAGTTGTGTCCCTCGCCCGGGATGTACACGGTCACTTCTTTTCCGTTGGACAACCGGACTCTGGTAATTTTCCGCAGCGCCGAGTTGGGTTTCTTGGGCGTCATTGTCCGTACCTGCAAGCAGACACCCTGCTTCTGCGGGCATGCTTCCAACACCGGCGCTTTGGTAATCTTGCGCTGGCTTTGGCGGCGTTTGCGGACTAACTGGTTGATCGTGGGCATGTCTTGCCTTTTCTACTACGTTCTGAAAAATTGCGGTTGTAGACCTTGATCAGCATGTACCTGCGGAAAACTCCTGAGAATACCGCCAACCGGGCGATTGTCAAGCCTCGTCATCGTCCAAATCTTCGTCCTTGCCGAAGTAGTCTTCGAATGTCCGCACCCCCTCGGTGGCCCGGACGGCGGTCTCGTCGGAATCGTCGTCTTCCATGTCCATCGAATCCGATGCGACAGCATCCTGCAAGAGGGGGAAACTCGTCTCCAGGGCCGACGGCGCTTCGGCCGACAGGGCGGTGAGTGCCTCGGGGCGAAAGCGGACTTCGGCGTCCTGGAAGGTGTGGAATCCGGTTCCGGCAGGAATCAGATGTCCGAGGATCACGTTCTCCTTCAACCCCACCAAGTGATCCGTCTTGCCCGCCAAAGCGGCTTCGGTCAGAACTTTGGTGGTTTCCTGGAAACTGGCCGCGGAGATAAAACTGGAACTCTGCACCGAGGCCTTGGTGATGCCCAGCAACTGCGTACTGGCCGTGGCGGCCTTGGGCCGTGTCGCTTTGGCCGGCTCGCCGCCGAGCGCTTCGATCTGGTTGTTGGCCTGCTCCAAGACCTCTTTGGGAACGATGGTGCCGGGAGCAAACTCGGTATCGCCTTTGTCGGTGACCTTCACGCACTTCGCCAAGTCTTGGTTGACTTTGCGGAAATCGAAGCGGTCCATGACCAGACCGGGCAGCAGGTTCGTATCGCCCGCGTTCTCGACCCGGACCTTGCGCAACATGCGGGCGACAATGATCTCGATGTGCTTGTCGTTGATTTCCACCCGCTGGCTGCGGTACACGCCCTGGATTTCATGCGTCAGGTACTGCTGCACCGCCTCCTCGCCCGAGACGCGCAAAATGTCGTGGGGCACCAGCGGTCCGTCGACCAGCGCCTGGCCGGCACGGACGACGTCGCCGGCATGGACGAGAAAACGCTTGCCGTGCGGTACCAAGTGTTCCCGTTCGATGCCCGAATCGCTGCGGACCACGATGGTTCGCTTCCCGCGGCGTTTTTCGCCCAGGATTTCCACTACGCCATCCACCTCGGCGATCACCGACGGATCCTTCGGCTTGCGGGCTTCGAAAATCTCCGTGACGCGCGGCAGACCGCCCGTGATGTCCGTGATCCCGGACGCCTCGCGGGGCGTCTTGGCCAGCACCGAACCGGCTGCGATGTATTCGCCTTCGGCGGCTTCGATATGCGCCCGTTCGGGCAGATAGTACACGTCCAGCGGCTTGCCGTCGCCGTCCTCGAGCACAATCTGCGGGTGCAATTCCCCCTTGTGATCGACGATCATGCGGCGCACCGTGCCGCTGGGGTCCTTTTCCATCCGCATCGTTTCGCCTTCGACGATGTCTTCAAAACGCACCCGGCCGGACACCTCGGCCAGAATCGGGATGCTGTGCGGATCCCACTGGCACAGGCTTTGACCGGCCTTGATCTCCTGGTTCTCTTCGACCAGCAGTTCGGCACCGGTGGGAACTTCGCACTTCTCCAATTCGCGGCCCTTCGGGTCGAGAATGGAGATTTCGCCGCTGCGCGTCAGCACGATGCATTTGCCCTCTTCGTTGCGGACGAATCGCATCCGGGTGAACTTCACGATACCGCCTCGTTTGGCGCGGGACTCGCTCTCCTCGACGCTGGTATTCACCGTGCCGCCGATGTGGAACGTACGCATGGTCAACTGGGTTCCCGGCTCGCCGATACTCTGCGCGGCGATGATGCCCACCGCCATGCCTTCTTCGACCAAGGTTCCGCTGGACAGGTCCATGCCGTAGCAGCGGCGGCAAACTCCCAGGGAGGCTTCGCATGTCAACGGGCTGCGCACCTGGATTTTTTCGAGGCCCAAATCCTCGATCCTGCGGGCGACGTCCAGCGTGATCATCTCGTTCTCGCGGACGATTACTTCATCGGTGATCGGATTGACGATGTTCTGTCGGCTGACGCGGCCCACGATGGCTTCGGCCAGCTTGACTTCGACCTTCTCGCCGCGGTAGATCACTCCCTTGGTAATGCCCTGCGATGTGCCGCAGTCTTCGGTGGTGACCACCACGTTCTGGGCGACGTCCGCCAGTTTTCGGGTCAGATATCCCGAGTCGGCCGTCTTCAGTGCCGTATCGGCCAAGCCTTTGCGAGCACCGTGCGTCGAACTGAAGTACTCCAGCACGCTCAAGCCCTCGCGGAAATTCGCCTTGATCGGCGTCTCGATGATCTCGCCCGTCGGTTTGGCCATCAGACCCCGCATCCCGGCCAACTGCCGAATCTGCTCGATACCGCCACGAGCACCGGAGTGAGCCATCAGGTACACGGGGTTGACGTAGCCGGTTCCGCCGCGGTCGTCGGACTTCATGGCCTCCATCATCTCCGTGGTGATCTTTTCGCGGGCGTGGGTCCACGTGTCGAGCACCTGGTTGTACCGTTCCTGTTCGGTGATGACGCCGCGGTCGTACAGCTTCTTGTACTTCAGCACCTGCTTTTCAGCCTCCGCGATGTGCCGGACCTTCGAGTCCGGGGTGACCAAGTCGTCGGTGGCGAACGAGAGTCCGCTGAGGGTGCTCTGCTGAAATCCCACGGCATTCATGTCGTCCAGCAGTGTGATCGTGGCGCGGCGGCCCAGACGCTGGTAGCAGTCGGAGATGACCGTGGCCAACTCGCTGGAGCGCAGCGGGATATTGTAGTAGTCCATGCCCGCGGGCAGGCTCATATTGTAGATCACGCGCCCGACGGTGGTCTCGATCAACTCGCCGGGCTTCCCCGAATCATCGTCCGTCTTGACCTTGCGATGGGGCGGTAGCTTGACCTTGATCTTCGCATGCAGTTCGATCACGCCCAGTGCGTAGGCCAGATCGGCTTCTTCCATCGAGGCAAACACCATGCCCTCGCCTCGCCGGTTGGGCAGCATCAGGGTGATGAAATAACAGCCCATCACGATGTCTTGCGAAGGGCTCATGATCGGTTTGCCGTTGGCCGGACCGAAAATGTTGTTCGTCGACATCATCAGCGTGTGCGCCTCGACCTGCGCCTCGATCGACAGCGGCAGGTGAACTGCCATCTGGTCGCCGTCGAAGTCCGCATTGAAGCCCTTGCACACCAACGGGTGCAGGTGGATGGCGTTGCCCTCGACCAGCACCGGCTCGAACGCCTGGATGCCCATGCGGTGCAGCGTCGGCGCCCGGTTCAGCAGCACGGGGTGATTCTGAATCACCGATTCGAGGATGTCCCACACTTCCTCGTCCTTGCGCTCGAGCATCTTCTTGGCGCTCTTGATCGTGTCGGCGTGCCCCAGTTCCTTCAGTTTGCGGATGATGAACGGCTGGAACAGTTCCAAGGCGATTTTCTTCGGCAGGCCGCACTGGTGCAGCTTCAGTCGAGGCCCGACGACGATAACGCTTCGGGCCGAATAATCGACGCGTTTTCCAAGCAAGTTTTCGCGGAAGCGGCCCTGCTTGCCCTTGATCATGTCGGTCAACGATTTCAGAGGCCGGTTGCTGCTGCCCAGCACGGGACGCTTGCAGCGATTGTTGTCGAACAGGGCGTCGACCGACTGCTGCAGCATGCGTTTTTCATTGCGGATGATCACCTCGGGCGCATTCAAATCCACCAGTTTGCGCAGGCGGTTGTTCCGGTTGATGATACGGCGGTACAGGTCGTTGAGATCGCTGGTGGCGAAGTTGCCCGAATCCAGCAACACCAGGGGGCGCAGATCCGGCGGAATCACGGGGATGACGTCCAGCACCATCCACTCTGGCTTGTTGTCGCTGTCGCGGATCGACTCCACAATCTTCAGCCGGTTGATCAAGTCCTTGCGTTTCTGCTTCGAGTTCGTCTCCATCAACTCGACACGCAGCTCGTCGGACAACTTGACCAAGTCCAGGTTCATCAGCAGCTTGCGCACACCCTCGGCGCCCATGTCCACTTCGAACGCTCCGTCGCCCCACTGTTCGCGGGCCGCGCGGTATTCGTCCTCGGTCAACAACTGCTTGGCTTCCAAGTCCGTGCTTCCCGGGTTGATGACCACATAGTCCTGGAAATAGACCACCTTCTCCAGGCTGGTGGTCTTCATGTCCAGCAGGTTTCCCAGCCGGCTTGGCATGGCCTTGAAGAACCAGATATGAACGACGGGAGCCGCCAGCTCGATATGCCCCATCCGCTTGCGGCGGACACGCGAGTGCGTCACCTTGACGCCGCAGCGGTCGCAGATCATCCCCTTGTATTTCATGCCGCGGTACTTGCCGCAGGCGCATTCCCAGTCCTTCTCCGGACCGAAAATCCGTTCGCAGAACAGGCCGTCCTTTTCGGGACGGTAGGTGCGGTAGTTGATCGTTTCCGGCTTCTTCACTTCGCCGAACGACCAGCTCCGAATGTCATGCGGCCTAGCCAGGCTGATCTTGACCGACGCGTAATCGTTAATCCGGTCATACGAGCTTTCGCCGATGGTCATGTGCCCGTGCTCCTTTCGAGGATGTGTGCAGATCGTACCGACGCCGTCACCGGTTAGATGCGGCGTTTCTCCAACTGCATATTCAAAGCCAAGCCCCGGATCTCGTTGGTCAACACGTCGAAACTGGCGGGCGTGCCGGCTTCGAGCGTATTCTCCCCTTTGACCATGGACTCGTAGATTTTCGTGCGTCCTTCGACGTCATCGCTTTTCACCGTCAGCAATTCCTGCAGGATGTAGGCTGCCCCGTAGGCTTCCAGAGCCCAGACTTCCATTTCGCCGAACCGCTGGCCGCCGAAGCGGGCCTTGCCGCCCAGTGGCTGTTGGGTAATCAGCGAATAAGGACCCGTGCTGCGGGCGTGAACCTTGTCGTCCACCAAGTGATGCAGCTTGAGCATGTAGATGTACCCTACCGTCGTCTCCTGCGAAAACGGTTCGCCGGTGCGCCCGTCGTTCAAGCGGACCTTGCCGTGCCGCGGCAGGCCGGCCGCCTCCAGGGCGTTGTTGATGTCCCCTTCCGTGGCTCCGTCGAAGACCGGTGTCACCGCCTGGAAGCCGAGTTTGGCACCGGCCCACCCCAAATGCGTTTCCAGAATCTGGCCCACATTCATACGGCTGGGCACGCCCAGCGGATTCAGCATGATCTGCAACGGCGTACCGTCCGGCAGGTAAGGCATGTCTTCGACCGGCAGGATCTTGGCGATCACACCCTTGTTGCCGTGCCGTCCGGCCATCTTGTCCCCGACCGAGATCACTCGCTTGGTCGCAATGTAGACTTTGACCATCTGCAGCACGCCGCTGCGCAGCTCGTCGCCCCGCTTCATGCTGTTCAGCCTCCGGTCGCGCTCGTCGATGGCGTTTTCGACGTTTGGCCAATGGCTCTTGTGGATCGCTTGCAATTCGGCCAGCTTGCCCTCACGCAACTTCTCGGAGATTTGGCTCACGCGGAAGTTCTGAGCTTTCTCCACGACGAATTTCACATCCTGGTCGCGGACCAGCGGCGTGTTGTCCTCGTCGGTCAGCAAGGCGCCGACCACCTGCTCCATCTCGGCGATCATCGCGCCGAAAGCCTTCGCGATGGTCTCGTTGCCCTCCAGTTCGGCCTGTTTCAGTTCCCGCTCGAAGATCTTCCGCTCTTCCTCGGAAAGGCTCATGCGGCGCGAAAATTTCTGCGCCTCGATCACAATTCCCTCGACGCCCGAGGGAACTTCGAGAGAATCGTTCTTGACGTCCTCGCCAGCCCGTCCGAAGATCGCGTGCAACAGCTTCTCTTCCGGCGTCAATTCCGTCTTGGACTTGGGCGAGACCTTGCCCACCAGGATGTCGCCCGGCTTGACCCGGGTGCCGACGCGGACGATTCCGGTCTCGTCCAGGTTGCGGAGCGCCTTTTCGCTGACGTTGGGGATGTCCCGGGTGAACTCCTCTCGACCGAGTTTCGTCTCGCGGATCTCCACGTCGAACTCTTCGATGTGCATCGACGTGTAGGTGTCGTTCTTCACCAGCTCTTCACTGACGATAATTGCATCCTCGAAGTTGAACCCATCAAAGGACATGAACCCTACCAACACGTTGCGTCCTAGCGCTAGTTCGCCCTTGTACGTCGCGGCGCCGTCAGCCAGCACCTGGCCCTTCTCCACTTTTTCGCCCAATTGCACGATCGGCTTCTGGTTCAGACACGTGCGCTCGTTCAAGCCGCGGAACTTCTTCATCGGATAGACTTCGCCGCCCACTTCGATGCGGTTGGCATCGACGTACGTGACTTTGCCGGCCCGGCGCGCCGTGACCACCATGCTGGAGTTCCTGGCCACATAACGCTCCATGCCTGTCGCGACAATCGGCGGCTCGGTGACCAACAGCGGCACGGCCTGCCGCTGCATGTTCGAACCCATCAACGCCCGGTTCGCGTCGTCGTGCTCCAGGAACGGAATCAGGCCGGCGGAAACGCCGACCATCTGGCTGGGCGCCACATCGATGTAATTCACTTGCTCGGGCAGCACGATCTCGAAATCGGAACGGTGCCGGGCGATCATGTTTGCTCCGCCGACGAGCTTGCCTTCCTGAACCTCGGTGTCCGCCGGTGCGACGTAGGTGTCCATCTCCTGATCGGCGCGAAGCCACACAATCTCCTCGGTCAATTTTCCCCGGCTGACCACGCGGTAGGGCGTGATCAAGAACCCATACTCGTCTACCCCGGCATAGATCGCCAAACTGGAAATCAGACCGATATTCGTGCCTTCCGGGGTCTCGATCGGGCAGATCCGGCCGTAGTGCGAGATATGTACGTCGCGGACTTCGAAGCCTGCCCGCTTTCGGTTCAAGCCGCCTGGCCCCAGGGCCGACAAACGCCGTTCGTGGGTCAATTGCGACAGAGGATTTGTCTGATCGACGACCTGCGACAGCTCGCCACGTCCGAAGAAGTACTCGATTGCCGCAGAAACGCTCTTGGGATTGATCAGACTTCGCGGCGTCATGTCCTCGACGTCCTTCAGACTCATCCGCTCCTGCACGGTCCGCCGCAGCTTCAAAAAGCCCTTGCGCAGTTCATCGCTTGCCAGTTCGTCGATCGTCCGCAATCGGCGGTTTCCCAAGTGGTCGATGTCGTCGATCTCGGCCTCGCCCTCGCCCGAGTGCAGCATGATCAAGTACTTGATCGAGGCGATCAGGTCCTCGGGGCGCAGCGTCTGTTCCGTCTCGGGGAGGTCGAGATTCAACTTCCGGTTGATGCGAAAACGACCCACGCGGCCCAAGCGGTAACGGTTGACGTCGAAGAACTTCTCCTGGAACAGGGTTCGGGCTTTCTCCAATTGCGGTGGATTGCCCGGCCGCAGACGCTGGTAGATTCGCAACAGCGCCTCCTCGTGGCTCGACGTGTTGTCTTCCTGCAGGCTGTTGAAGATCAGCGGCGTCTTGGGGGCCTCCGCGACTTCGACCTCCGTGGCTCCCGACGTGCAAATCAACTCGGCGACATTGTTCGTGATCTTCTGACCGGATTCGACCAGGATCTCGCCCGCACGGTCGCTGCTGGCCGGGTAAACGACATCGTCGACCGCAATCTTCCCTTCGATCTTCGCGGCACTGTGACCGTCCTTGATCGACACGACCGTCGTCGGATAGAACGCGCGAATGATCTCGGAGTCGGTTCCCATGTCCGGACTCATGGCCCGCAACAACGTCATGGCCGAGAACTTGCCGCTCTGATCGATCCGAACGCTCATCGCGTCCTTTTTGGTCACGTTGATCTCGATCCAGCTTCCGCGCTCCGGAATGACCCGGCAACTCGGCAGCTTGCGGTCCGTGGCGCCCTCCTGCTCCATGATGAAATCCACCCCCGGACTGCGGTGCAACTGGCTGACCACCACCCGCTCCGCGCCGTTGATGATGAACTCGCCGCCGCCCAGCATGATCGGCAGATCCCCGAGGTAGACTTCTTCTTCCAGCGGCTGCTCTTTGTTGAGCCGGAGCCAGATTCGGAACGGCCGACCGTAGGTCAAACGCAGTTGACGGCACTCGTCGGGCGAGTAACGAGGCTTTCCGAGTTCGTACCGCAAGTACTCCAGCGTGATCTGCTTGTCGTAGCTCTCGATCGGGAAGATCTCGCGCAGAACCGCCTCCAGCCCCTGGGCCTTCCTGCTATCCGACGAACTCTCCTCCTGCAAGAAAACGCTGTAACTCTCCGTTTGGATCTTTGTCAGGTCCGGAATGAACGGTGCCTCCCTCTGGCTGCCGAAGAATCGGACTTCCCGGGGATGCAATCGGCGTTCAACTGGGGTTGGCATGAGCAAGCTCCGTGATTAGAGTCTCCGGCCCAAAGCATGGCGGGACGGGGGCGAGTCGGATACGACGATAGAAAGCTCCAGGGCGGCGCGCACCGTCTCCCCGGGGCATTAGCGAGACGCAAAAATCGCTAGAAATCGTCCAGATCAGCGTCAAGCGTCCACTACCTGCGCCGCCCGCGAACGGCTTTCGCGGGCAGCGGCTAGTCGTGTAGAGCGAAATCGAACCAACGTGACTACTTCAATTCGACGGAACCGCCGGCCTCTTCCAATTCGGCCTTCATCTTTTCCGCCTCTTCCTTCGATACTCCCTGCTTCAAAGTGGCCGGCACGCCTTCGACCAACTTCTTGGCGTCCATCAAGGAGGCTCCGGTCATGTTCTTGACCACTTTTACGACATTCAACTTCTTGTCGCCGAAACCGGTCAACACAACGTCGAATTCGGTCTTCTCGGCAACGGCCGCGGGACCACCCTCGGCCGGAGCGGCCATGATCACACCACCACCAGCGGCGGGCTCGATGCCGTACTTATCCTTCAAATAGTCGCTCAACTCCTTCGCCTGCTTGAGAGTCAAATCGGCGATCTTGTCCCCAAGTTCCTGGGTCAGCGGAGAGAACTCTTTCGTAGCAACTGCTTCTGACATGACGCTTAAGGCCCTTTCTGACATTTGGCACCGGCACGACGAAGTCCGATGCTTCCGGTTACTGAAGTAAACTCACTGTTCTCGCAAGGAAGATTGCCGCCCATCGGGTGTCGGCTGGTTTCCTAAGGCTGCTCATCGACTGTCGTATCGGCCGGTGAAACGGGAACCTCGTCCGAAGCCGCGGGCGTTTCGGGGTTCTCGTCGCCCGCGCCTTCCGCCTTCTTCTCGATCTGACTGGCCAAGGCACCGCCCGGAGCAAGCAACTGGGACGACAAATTCGCGCCCGGAGACAGGATCTGCCCTAACAGAATGCTCAACTGACCCTGCCGGTTTGGCCACTTGCTGACGTCTTTGACCATCTCGGCCGACAAGTGCTCGCCGTCCATGACGCCGCCACGAGGTTCGAAGGGATCGAACTGACCGCCCTTCTGAATCTCCACGACTTCCTTGGCCAGGGAGATGACATCCTCGCCGCCCCACAGTAGCGCGAGCGTCCCCGCAGCACCCTCGAAGGCAGCCGCCAACGGCGTACCCTCACAGGCCCGCCTAGCCAAGTTGTTCTTGATCACCATCAAGCTCATCTGCTTGTCACGCAAACGCTTGCGCAACTGGACCGTCTTGTTGGCGTCCAGACCGACGACGTTCACCAGCAAGGCGTCCTCGACGCCATCCAATCGCCGGGCAAGATCCTTGGTCACCAAGTCTTTTACGTACTTACTCATCGTTTGCTATTTCCAGATATCCGCTTGAAAAGAGGCCCCAGCACCTCGCTCCGCATCAGGCCGCAATCCGGACACTTGGGCTCATTGTCGCCGCTAAAGCGATCCCACGCATGTACGTGCCTCGAACCGAATTGGGCTTCAAAGCCGTGACAAAGTCCACGAAAGCGCGGATGTTCTCGCGAAGCTTCTGCTCGTCGAAACTCAGACGTCCCACTACCGCGTGGACATTGCCGCCCGAGTCGTTGCGAAACTCGACCTTACCCGCTTTGTACTCTCGGACGACCCGTGCAACTTCCGGTGTCACAGTGCCGGCCCGCGGAGACGGCATCAAGCCGCGCGGCCCCAGCACGCGACCCAGCGGACCGACCAGACCCATCATGTCCGGAGCGGCGATACAGACGTCGAAGTCCAGCCACCCCTCCTTGATTCGCTTGGCCAAATCCTCTTGACCAACCTCGTCTGCCCCAGCTTCTCTGGCGACCTCCGCCAAATCGCCCTTGGCAAACACGATTACTCTTTGGCTCTTGCCGATTCCGTGGGGCAGAACCAACGATCCTCGCACGATCTGGTCCGCCTGACGCGGATCGATTCCCAATCGGACGTGGATTTCGACCGTTTGGTCAAACTTGGTGTTGGCGCACTGCTTCAGCAACGACACCGCGGCATCCAACGACAGAATGTCCTTGCCGGACAGCTTCTTGCTGAGCGTTTCGTAACGTTTGGATCGATTGGTCATTAGCTCTATCCCATTCCGCAAATTTCTAAATCGTGATTTCACTGCGTCATGCTCTGCAGTGAATTCGACGCGGGCCTGATCAGCCATCCACTTCAAGGCCCATGCTCCGCGCAGTTCCCGCAACCATTCGGCATGCCGCGTCCAAGTCGCTGGAATTCAAATCGGCCATCTTTTTCTGTGCGATGTCTTGAATCTGCGCCTGAGTGACTCGCCCCACCTTGTCCTTGTTGGGAACACTCGATCCCTTGGCGATACCGGCCGCTTGCTTCAGCAAGGAAGCGGCCGGCGGACTCTTCGTGATAAACTCGAAGGTGCGGTCGCTGTAGACACTTACCACAACCGGAATCGGTGTGCCGTTATATTCCTTGGTTCGATCGTTGAACTGCTGGACAAACTGTCCCAGATTGATCCCGAACTTGCCGAGCGACGTACCAACCGGGGGCGCCGGAGTCGCTTGACCGCCTGGAACCTGAAATTTGGCCTGTCCCACCAACTGCTTCGCCATGTTTCCAATCCTGCCTAAACCAATTCCAGTTGCCAATGCTCCAACTCGACCGGTGTCGAACGATTGAAGATCGTAATCACTACCGTGATACGTCCGTTCGCCTCGTCGATCGACTCAACATCACCTTCAAAGTTCTGGAAATTCCCGTCCTTTACCCGAACACGATTCCCGATCTTGAATGGAATCGCCGTCTTGATTTCCTTCCCACCATCGTCCTTGTGGTCGCCCAGCTTTAGGATTCGCTCGACTTCCCGGATATCCATCGGCGTCGGCTTCCCGGCCGAACCCGTGAAATCACCGACCCCTGGTGTCTCCCGCACAAGAAACCAAGTATCGTCGGTGATCGCCATGTTGACCAGGAGGTATCCCGGATACAATTTGCGTTTTACGATCCGACGCTTTCCGCTCTTGTTGAACTCCGCCACTTCTTCCGTCGGAACGACGATGTCGCCAAAGTAACCTTCCAAGCCTGCGATCTTGATTCGACGAATCAACGCATCGCGAATCGAGTCCTCGCGGTTGACTTGAATCTTCAAGATAAACCACTCTCGGGGTAGATCCTCCGGAGCTATTTCCTCCTCAATGACCAACCCTTCAATCTCTTCGTCCGGCAGTTCTTCGTCAACGGCCGATCGGTTTGGAACGTCGGTGGCATCGCCACGGACCGCTTCCGCTTCGCCGCGGAGGGGCTCCACTTCGGAGTCGCCCTGAACCAAATCGCCACTGTTGTTCGGATCGTTCACCAAACTGCCCCCGACGACGCTAACCGACCTTCTTCAGGATTCCCATCCACTCGAACAGGAACCCCCAGACCAAGTCAAACCCAAACAGCAGTGCTGCAAGCGCGAGCATCACAAAGATCACGACGGCTGAACTGCGATACAACTCGGTGCGCGACGGCCACGACACCTTGTTCATCTCCGCCTCGACCGCGATCAGGAAATCGGCGAAGCGAGGTATGTTCACCACCCGGTAACAGATCCACAGCCCCAGCAACAGGATCCCGCCCGCAATCAAGTAACTCAACCCAGCCTTGAAGGAAGGTCCGAAGTGAGCGTAGAACCGCCAAGCGCCAAGCGCCACCGCAATCGCCAGCGCGGCAAACGTCGCTTGACGCGTAACGCGGCCTTGACTGCGTTTGTAGACACCAACCTGAAACAGTTCACTGATCCACATGCTGGATGAGGCAACCCTGTCTTTGGACATGAAAACTCGCCTCCGTGCAAACAATCAACCCGCAAGCGGCGGCCGGGGCAAACCCCACGCCGCCGATGCGAGCCGCATGGCAGGGGCGGCGGGAATCGAACTCGCAACCTCCGGTTTTGGAGACCGGCGCTCTGCCAGTTGAGCTACACCCCTGGAGAAAGACCCCTCACGACAGAATCTTCGTGACTACTCCGGAGCCGACAGTTCGCCCACCCTCGCGAATTGCGAACCGCACGCCATCGTCCATGGCGATCGGCTTGAGCAACTCGACCGACAGACGGACATTGTCGCCCGGCATGCACATTTCGGCATCCACCAAATTCGCCGTCCCGGTGACATCCGTAGTACGGAAGTAGAACTGAGGCCGATATCCGCTGAAGAACGGCGTGTGCCGTCCGCCTTCGTCCTTCGACAAACAGTACACCTCGGCCTCGAACTTGGTGTGCGGGTTGATGGAACCCGGCTTGGCAAGCACCTGGCCGCGCTCGATGTCTTCTCGCTTGACCCCGCGGAGCAAGCAACCGACATTGTCACCGGCCTTGCCTTCGTCCAACAGCTTGCGGAACATTTCGACGCCCGTGCAGACCGTCTTACGGGAATCACGCAAGCCGATGATCTCGACTTCTTCCCCAACCTTAACCTTGCCGCGCTCGATACGACCAGTCGCCACCGTACCGCGACCTTCAATGGAGAAGACATCCTCGATCGCCATCAGGAACGGCTTGTCCTCTTCACGAACAGGCTCGGGGATCGCGTCGTCGATTGCGTCCATCAGAGCGCTGATGCACTTCGTCTTTTCCGGATCCTTGGGATCTTGGTAGGCCGGAAGCGCCGAACCGCGGATGACATGAATATTGTCGCCGTCGAATTCGTACTTGCTCAGCAGCTCGCGAATCTCCAGCTCGACCAACTCCAGCAATTCCTCGTCGTCGACCAAGTCGCATTTGTTCAAGAACACGACCAACTGGGGCACGTCCACCTGACGAGCCAGCAACACGTGCTCGCGAGTCTGCGGCATGGGACCGTCCGCCGCCGAGACCACCAGGATCGCGCCATCCATCTGGGCGGCACCGGTGATCATGTTCTTGATGAAATCCGCGTGCCCCGGGCAATCGATGTGGGCATAATGGCGATTGTCCGTCTCGTATTCGACGTGCGCCACGGCGATTGTCACCGTCTTCGATTCGTCACGAACCGTACCGCCCTTCGCGATGTCCGCGTAGGACTTGAACTGAGCAAAACCCTTCTGGGCCTGGACTGCCAAAATGGCACCGGTCAGAGTTGTCTTGCCGTGATCAATGTGACCGATCGTTCCCACATTGACGTGCGGTTTCTTCCGCTGGAATGTCTCCTTAGCCATAGCTTGTTACACCTGCGTTCTAAGTGCGTCACTACCCAAAAACCAATACAACGTTCACGTACCCGCTGTAGCCGCCGCCGAGGCGACAAGCGTTGGAGAGCTGCTGATGGGAGTCGGACCCATGACCTCGTCCTTACCAAGGACGCGCTCTGCCAACTGAGCTACAGCAGCCTGCTCTTCGTTTCGGAAACCGAACCAACCCCACTGAAAGAGCGGGTGAAGGGAATCGAACCCTCGTCTTCAGCTTGGAAGGCTATTGCTCTACCATTGAGCTACACCCGCTTCCGCCAACTGTGAATGTGATCCGATCCCCGTCGATTTTGCAACCCCTACTAGTCGATACCCATTTGATTGACAACCAAAACACGCTGCGTCGCCAGTGGGGGGTGCAGGATTCGAACCTGCGAAGGCGTTGCCAACGGATTTACAGTCCGTCCCCTTTGACCGCTCGGGAAACCCCCCGTGAATGCCCACTTCCAACAGAGGGCCTCGCTTTGCGACTGCCCGCTTCCAATTCTCTCGACTGCCAACTCTTCATGGAGCCAGCGGAGGGATTCGAACCCACGACCGGCTGATTACAAATCAGCTGCTCTGCCAACTGAGCTACGCTGGCCTTGCAGATGTACCGCCACCCCCGCCGGGAAAACGGCTAAGTATACCGACGCCCGCCAAGCATGCAAGAGCCAAAACGCCAGACGCAGCCCCAAAAATATCCACAACAAAGAAAGGGACAAAGCCGATCAGGCACAGAACAGGCATCTTCGGGTGGCGATGCTTTCCCTAAAGTGCTAGTCTGGAATCTCGATGCACTCTTCCGCCGCTGCCATTCGCAGCTTGCCAAGCGCTCGAGCTTCGATTTGCCGAATACGCTCCTTGGTAACCCCCAGTTGCGATCCCACTTCTTTCAGTGTCTTCGGCTCCTGATGCCGATCAAGACCGAAGCGGCTAATGATAATGGCTTGCTCGCGCTCGTCAAGCCGCGACAGAATCTTCTCAATCTGCCGCTCGCGAAGCATTTGAGCCGTTTCCGCCTTGCCGGGGATTACACGCTCGTCCTGTTGAGCCGCGAAAGCTTCGTCTTGGCTGGTTCGAAAGCGGTCGCGATGCTTGAACTCGTCCGGAATGGTGCGCGCATAGTTCCGCATGATCGCCCAACTGGCGTACGTACTGAATTTGTTGCCGCGAGCGTAGTCGAATTTCTCCACCGCTCGAATCAGGGACATGTTTCCGTCGCTGACCAGCGCAAAGAAATCGTCCGAACCGGAAACGTGGCGTTTGGCGATTGAGACCACCAGACGCAAATTGGCTTGAACGATTTGGTTCTTTGTCTGGATGGCATCCGAGTACAGTTGCTCGATGCGGTTCATCAAAGCGCTGCTGGCACGCGCGGGCCGAAGTTGCTTGCGCAACCGATCCGCCTGGAATTTGAGATAGTTGAACTTTCGGAACAGGTGGTATTCCTGTTCGCGCGTCAGCAGCGGAACCTCGTACAACGCAGCCAGATAGGACGGCAGACCGCCCGGAATGCGGGGCGGTCGGCTCGATGCTTCGTTTTCCGGCATCGGCCCCAGTATCCATCCTTCGGCTCCCGGACGCTCGAATTCCTCGTTGTAGATGTGGTCCAGCGGCAATTCTCGCAGCCGCTTGGCACGCATCTCGTTCACCACGCGATAGATGCTCGTGTGCGTGCGGTGATAACGTTCGACGAGCCTGGCCACGGACTCGCCCCGCTGATGATCCTGGTAGATTTTCTCTCTTAGCTCGTCGCTCAACGGCCCCGAATTGTCAGGGAAAATCGCCAGATCCGGGTGCTTCTGGTCGAACTGCTTCAGCGTGTACCGGATGGTCTCCACACTGCGGTTCATGCGTTTCGCAATGCGCCGAGCCGTTTCCGATTGAGTCGCCCCCGCGTTGCTCAGGCGGCGCGCCCGGTCGATGATCTCGGATCGTTCCGTCCCGGTGAGATGGCTGAATTGCTCGCCGCGTTGCACGCGGCGCGTGTTACACAAAACGAAACGGTCCACGCTGCTCTGCAAAAAACCCAATCGCTTCCTGCCCCCCTCGAAGATCAGCTTGCGGCTGACCAAACCCTGCTCGCGCCAGCGAGAGATCGTCTTGGGCGAGACCCGGAAGATGCGGCTCAAATCCTCGATTGTATGAACCGGCTCCGGCAAATCGGCCGCGCAAATGTCCGCAGCGTCCGAAACGTCTTCGACGAACAAACGGACGTCGTGCCGCGCTTCCTCGCCCGACAACACCATCTGGCGACTCAATTCCGGCCGGTACTCCGTAATTCGGAAGCAGAGATATTCGTAGCTGTAGGTCTTCGACGGATCGATCTCACTCAACAAACGCTCCGCGCGATCGACTTGCTGCAGCTTTTTCAGCCGCGGCGCAAAACGAACCTGTTGGTCGCAAAGTTGCTTGATGATGTCGCTTCGGTATTGGGAGTGCATATCTGGCCTCTTCCGTATTGACAGGTGCTTGCGGGGTTCCCTGCGGTTCCCACCGCTCCGCAAACCCAGTTCGTTTGGGCTGTGCCTCCCGTTCCTGGAAGGCTCCCTGCCCGCCGGCAAAATCGCACCCCAGACCCGGCGAGCTTGACTACTACGTATTCACTGCTACTTCGGTTCTGACAATCCGTTTGGACGAACCACCTCGCCCAAAGGTTTCGAGCACATCGAGTCAAGCGTCCGGTGTTCTTTGCCAACGGCCAGATTACCGTGTACCCTTGCTCTTCTGCCGAAACCGGCACTACCTATGTCCCTGCAACCATGAAAGCAGTTCGCGCGCCGACTGCAGGAAATTTTCCGAAAAGTTCACATTTCTTCAATTTTGTCCAAGGTTCTTCTGTGCGCGTCTATCGTTCGCGGTCGATTTACCGATTGCGCGGTCTTACGCTGACGCCCAGCTAGTCTTTTCAACCGAGCCGAGCCTGGAACATTTCGCAAAAACGGCTAGAAATTTGGGGAAAAAATGGGATCGATCCGTCCTCTCCTCCGGGCAGTGTTGCTTTCCATGCCCTGCTGTCTTGTTCTGCTGACTGCTGATCTATTCGGCGTCACCTATCAGATGGGTTCGCTGCCCAAGGAAGGCAGCAGCCGTCGCGTTCAAGTGGCTCTGGAAGTCCGTGGCGAACTGCGTCTAAACGCGGATGGCAAACAAGTCGTCTCTCTGCCGCTGGAGGTCGAAGGCAGATTGATCTACGACGAGCGGATTCTGGCAGCCGCCGACGAACCCTGGGATCGCCAGGCAGTTCGAAGCTACAAGGAAGCCTCGGCCAAAATCAAAGCCGGCAAAGGAGTGGTGAACCGCGCGCTCGATTCCGACCGCAGTTTGATCATGGCGTTGGCGAATGACGCGGAGTCGCTGCTGTTCTGTCCGCGCGAGCCGCTTCGCCGCGAGGATCTGGACTTGATCGACGTCCAAGGTAACAGCTTGCTGGTCGATACTCTGCTGCCCGCCAAAGCAGTCGCGATGGATGAATCATGGCGACCGGACGAACGCTGTCTGGCCCGGCTGTTTGGCTGGGATTTGGTGACTCAGAGCGACGTGACCGCGCGATTGGGCAGCGTCACTGAGCGGGTGGCATTGATCGAGTTCAGCGGTCGAATGGACGGCTCCAGCGGCGGCGTGGCGGCGGAGATCGAATTGAACGGCAAGGCCAATTACCATCTGGATCAGCGGCTGATGACTTGGTATGCCGTAAGCCTCCGCGAGAAGCGGGCCATCGGTCACGCGGAACCGGGTTTCGAAGTGACGGCCCGCTTGCGCATGGCAATGCAGCCCAGCGCCACGCCGCCCGAATTGGCTGATAGCGAACTGCAATTCCCTCGCCAAAACGCGCAAGCCTCCGCCGACCTGCTGACATACCAGTCCGATCATGCGGATTTCCGCCTGATTCACGACCGCCGTTGGCGTTCGATGATCGACCGGCACGACCTGAGCGTCTTCCGTTTGGTGGATCGAGGCGACTTGATCGCCCAATGCAACATCTCCGAACTACCCGAATTCGAACCGGGCCGACATTTGTCCTTGGACGAGTTCCGGGCCGACGTTCAGCAGAAATTGGAGCAGCAGTTCGGGCAGATCGTCGAGGCGTCGCAGACCGAAGGCGAAAATGGCCAGCGCATCCTTCGCATCGTCGTTTCCGGAATGGCGTCTGAGATTCCGATCCAGTGGGTTTACTACCACATTTCCGACGATCAAGGCCGTCGGGCGGCTCTGGCGTTCACGTTCGAATCCAAGCTGGTGGAACGGTTTGCCGAAGCCGATCGGACGCTCGTGGAAACGTTTCAGTTCACACCCCGCCGCCAACCCTCCGAAGCACGGCGGCCCGCGGACGACGCGACACGGTCGTGATGCCAGTTCGTCACGCCGGCTACATCTCCGATTCGCATTGGCGAGCAACGCGAGTCCCTTCTTGCAAGGCGGCTTCGGCATCGCTCCAGCCAAACCTCGTGCCTGCCTGGCCCAACGCGATCTGGGTCAGAGCGTGTTCGTAGCGGGCTTGTTGTTTTTGCGCCAAGCGCAGACTCTGGTCGAACAACTTGCGCGCCCGCTTGCCTCGTCCCGCCAGGGTCGCCAAGATCGCGTTTTCCCGCAAGGCGTGCGGCAAGTCGTTTTGGAAACGCCGAGCGAGCCACAGTCCTTTGCTCGCCGCCGCTTGAGCCAGTTTCCTGAGCCGTCGCGATTCGGTTCGTGAAGTTGGCTCAACCTGCTCGGCTTGCATTCGCAGGGCAGTCGCCAGCCAGGGCAGACTTGGGACGATGTAGGTGTTGCATACCCCCGCGGCCCGAGCCACCAAGTACGCTTGTTGAAACACCTGGGCCGCTTCGGAATACGCGCCGGCAGCGAGCAGACGCACGCCTTCGGCTTGCAGCAACTGCGATCGGGTCTGCGCGTCGTCACCCGGCGGCCGGTCCAATTCGTGGCGCACGGTCGCCGGATCGATCGCACCGCGCCGAGCCTTGACAAGAATGTCGAGGCCAAGTCCAGCGGCCTGCCGATCCCCCAGTTGGACGCCGGAACGATGCATCCGCTCCGCCTCGTCGGCCGCTGCGTGCAAATGACCAAGGCGGTACAAACTGGCCGCCACCTGGAAGCGGGCCATGTTCACTTCCCAGTAGTCCCCCGTCCGCTGAAACAGCCCGATCGCCTCGCGGCAGTGCTCGATGCACTCCTCGTACCGCGAAGCCGCATAGTACACGATCCCCAAGAAATGCAGCGACTGCCCCTGCCCCCACAGATCCCCGAGATCGCGGCGGATCTGCAGGGATTTCCGGCCGTACCACAGTCCGCGGCGAAGCCAAGGAACGAGGCTCATCGCAGCCACGTGTTCCGAGTAGGTTTGTGCAAGTTCGCGAGTGGGTGGAAAGCGCTCGGCGAGATTCATTCCGCAAAGGTGGGTAGCAAGCGTCGCTCTGGCACCGCGCCGAAACCAGTAGGCGTGCCCGAGTCTGCCAAAGAGACGCGCGGTCAGCAAGTCGCGGCGCGAGTCGGAGAGTGATCGCCGTGCCAAGAATGTTCGCGGGAAGAAGCTGTGAAGAACCTGACGGCACAGTTCCGATAGTAGGAGCAGGTGCATGCCCAATCGCCATCGCGGGATCCATCGTCCCAACAGTTGCAGGGAATGCTCCAAGTGATCGGACGCTGTGTTCATATCACCTTGTTTGAATGCCAACTCGCCAAGCTTGCCTTCGATTTCTGCTTTCGCCAAATTGCCGGCACTCGCCTCGCTTGCCCGGCGAAGGCGAGGTTCGGCGTCGGAGTAGCGTCCCAGCAGCATCAGCACTTCGCCCAAGGCCACGCAGACGTGATATTGAACTGCCTTCGGCACTTCACTCAAAGCCAGTTCCGCAATTCTCAAGTGGCGTTCGGCAGCTTCTAACGAGTGTTGCGTCAGCGCCAGATGGGAGGCAGTGACGGCAAAAGGCAATGCCAAATCAGCGCGACCGGCGGCGGCCAAATGCCGGGATACATCGAAGATCGGTTGCCATTCGTCGGAAGGCACGGAAATTTCGTGTGCAGCATCCTTCGTCGAATGGAAGTTCGCGATCTGTTGGGTCAACCGTTGACAATCGACCGTGAGCGAGGCCTTCAAGATGTCTGCCAATTGGCGATGGTGGAGGTGCCGCTGTTCCTTCGAAAGATGAGCCAAGACCGTTTCGCGAATCCGGTCGTGGTAGATTTCCCATTTCGACGAATCTCCTATCTCCGTCGTTCGAATCAAGTGGGCCACCCGCAAATCGTTGATCAGACCGAAATCATCGCTTGCTAGGTTGGCCGCGCGGAAACCGTCGCTGGCGGAAAGTGGGCGTCCCGCGACCGCAATCACTTCGAGGAAGCTTCTTGCAACTACCGGCAACTGGGCGATCCGTGACCAGAGCACCTCCTTCAGATCGATCTGCAATGTGTTGCCAGTTCCGCTCAACGAGGCCAGATGACGCACTAGTTCGCACAGAAAGAAGGGACTTCCACCCGATTCTGATGCCACAACTTCCGCTAATTGCTTCTCTTGACTTCCGTGCCGCTGCAGAAGGGCAAGCGACAATTGGAGAGACTCGTCGGCAGTAAGCGGTCCCACGTCCAGGTCGTAGTGATGCCAATGAAATCCACCGCGAGCCTGGGCTTTCAAGAACGTGGTCAAGAACGGACTCTTTGGTGCGTCCTCCGTACGGTAGATGCCAAGGAATAGGATCAAGGGGGGATCGGGCGGTTCGAGAATCCCAGCCAACACTTCGGCACTGTCATCATCTCCCCACTGAAGATCATCGATGCTGATGACTAAAGCTCGCCGGTCACCCATTCGTGTCAACAGTTCCCGCAGTGCCATCACACCTCGACGCCGAAGTTCCTGTTCCTCCACCAACGGCTCCGCTCGCCGCTGTTTGGCCGCGGATGTCTTGACCCGACCGAGTACAGGAAACAGACGCGTCAGGGACAGCCAGTCCCGCGGCATCAATGCTTCCATTTCATGGGGCGGCAGACGAGTCAGGTAGCGAGTGAGTTCATCGATCGCGCTGTCCAATGCCTTGAACGGAACTGACTCTTGTTCGTAGCAGCGTCCCGCGAGCGCAACCGTTCCCTCGGAGGCGCGCAGACGGGCAAGGAAACGCTGGACCAGCGACGATTTCCCCATGCCCGACGAACCCTGGACGAAGATGATATTACCGATACCATTCTCTAATTGGCTCCGGAAGTTTTCGAGCGTCTGGAGGTGAGCTTTCCGCCCGACCAAGCCCGGCGACTCTTCGTGGAGCAGCGAATCGCGACGTCCACGGAGCAACTCGGTTTCCGTAACTCTTAGTCGTTCGAGGATTTCTTCGCCGTTGGGACGCGATGCCGGATTTCGCTGCATCAAATCAATGCAAAGTTGATTGAGGTCGTCTGGAACCGACGAGATCAAATTCCGCGGCCACGCAGGGTCGCGGTCGCGTTTGTCCAAAAGGGCACGAAACGGGCTGCCCGGGAAAGGGAGGCTGCCGGTCAATGCCTCGTACAGCAGCACGCCCGTTGCATACCAGTCGCTCGCCGGAGAAACCGGCAGGCTGGCAGCTTGCTCGGGCGCCATGTAGTGGGCCGACCCCACGACGTTGTCCTGGCTGCTGAGATAGTCGCCCGATTTTTCGAACCGAGCGGCGAGGCCGAAGTCCAACAAGACGACACGTTCGTCGCCGCTCACCATGACATTGGACGGCTTCACGTCGCGATGAACGATGCCGGCCCGGTGAAGGAAATGCAGGCCCTCAGCCAATTGGGCGAATCCGCGCCGAAGACGGATCTCACGAAGCAGACTGAATGCCTCGTCTGGATCGGCGACGAATCGCCCCGGATTCCCTCCGCCCCGAACGTAGGAAACAAAGTCGGTGCCTTCGATCAACTCCATCGAAAAGAACCAATTTCTTCCATCCGAGGCCAATTTGAACAATCGGACAAGATTCTTATGGTTGATCCCTTCGAGCGAGCGGAACTCTTGTTTGAACCGCTGAAGGGAGACCGGATCGGTTCGCGGCAACGTCTTCACGGCTACGACGCGTTGCTGAGACTTATCGAAAGCCCGGTAGACGATCCCCATTCCGCCGCGGCCCAGTTCCGCCTCGATGATGTATCCTGGGATTTCCGGCCAGCCGACGGGGCGCACCTGCCCCTCGGCTCCCGATGGTCTGGAACTGCAAGTGGCCGTGTCGCCATTGCTGCGACTGGGGGCAGCATCGTCTGATTCGACCAGACGCGGAGCCGGACGGCCGCAGAGGGGGCACACACCTTTGTTGGTGTCAGGAGACGGCGCCGCGTTAACTCCTGTCCAGTGGTATCCGCAGTGACACTTGATGATACTCGTCATGGCGTGGACTTGTCTTGGGGGATACTTCAGAAGCCACGAGGATTCCGACCCCCGCAATCACATGACAGGGGCAGCAGTTACTTGGTCTTGATTTGCAGGAATTGCACGACGCGTGGATCATCTGTCCACAGCCGGATATTGTTGATGCGGGACGGGTCAATCAACTCCGCCAAATCGAGCATTTCCGGAGGGCTGCGGTACTCCAGATGCCAGTCCATGAAGCTTTCCATGTATCCGCGGGTCGGAATGTCAGGCAGCAAGCCCGTGACGAGAAGTTGCCCCCCTGGGCGAAGCAGGTCAACCAGCCGCGCCGTTAAACGCTTGGCCATAGCCTCGTCCAAGTAATCGTACCAGCCGGCTGAGTAGATGAAGTCGAATTCACCCAAAGCGATTTCCCCGGACAGTAACTGCCGGATGGTGCCCGTGCAAATCTCGATTTCTACGCCAAAACTCAGACGCTGCACTTCCAGCAAGCTGTCTTTGTCCGGATCGAAAGCAACCCATCTGCCGATTCTCCCCTGGCGAACCGCCCCACAGAGCGTTGCTTCGTGAAGATGTCCCGACGCCAAGGACAGCACTGCGGGAAAAGAAATCTCCAACGCCGCGCGGTCGAGTTCTTCCGCGATGACTCGCAGTCGGTTGCATACGCCGTCACAGAGCGAAGTGTGGGTGGTAAAATGGAAGATTTCCCGCCCCAGATCCGTCGTTCCTTCTGGAGGCGGTGCGTTCTGTTCTGCTCCGTAGATGCAATCGAGCAGTTTGGCGTCGCTGGTGTATCCGAGTTGCTTTTTGGAAGCAAGTTCCGTCAAGGGGTCTTCGTGCAACAACTTTCGAATCGGGTGGAATCTGCTCAACTGGAGAAACCGGTTCCATTCCTGTTCGCTCGAATTAAGGTATCGTTCGTGCAATCCTTTGGCCAGTTTCTGCATCCCCGCTTCAACCTGTCCTGCATTCAGCAACGTATAGCTTTCGCTCAAGACTTCGTCATTGTACAGATCGCCCAGCAGATTCTGAAGATCCTCGCTTGTCGAATGGTTGTCCCTAATGTCCGGCTTGCGAGCATCGTGCAGTTCCTCCCTTCTCCTGCCAGACGCTTTCGGACGACTCCGCCAATCGATTCGCCGTTCTCCGGAATCGCTTGTTGCCGGACCCCTCGATGTCCGAAACGCGGGCTTCCGGTCCTTGGTGACTTGCAGGAAGATCACATTTTGATTGTCTTCGCCCAGCAGGCGAATGTCCTCCACGAGCGCCCCGTTGATGGACATCGCGAGATCGAGCATCCGCGTCTGAGAACGGAACTCGAGTTGCCACGCCATGTAGCTTTCCATGTACCCGCGGTCTTTGATGCCGGGTTGAAAATTGCCAATCACCAGTTGGCCACCGGGCCGCAGCATTTCAAATAAACGTTCGGTCAGTCGCTGTGCCAATGGCTGCTGCAAATAGTCGTACAGCCCCATCGAGTAGATGAAGTCGAATTCGCCGAGGTTTAGTTTTCGCGTCACCAACTGCCGGACCGTTCCCACGACGCCTTCCACCCCAAACCTCCCGTAGCTGCGATTGATCTCCTGCACGCTTTCGCTGTCATGATCCATTCCAACCCATCTCCCGATCCGCTTTTGCCTCAAAGCGCCAGTCAACTCCGCCTCACGCATGTGCCCCGCAGCCACGGACAGAATTTTCGGCTGCGAGATTTGCATGGCCATTCGATCCACGACTTCTGCGACTAGCCTCGCACGCTCCCGAACTCCCTGGCAAGCTGGTGAATTTGTGGTGTAGCTGAAGATCATCTGACCCAGGAGCGGAGTCTCCCGAGGCGCTTGTTTGCCTTCGTCCACGCCGTAGATGAAATCGAGCAGTTCAGCATCGCCAGCGTAACCGCGCGGCTTCGCGAATGCGCGGTGCGTGAACGGGTCTTCATGAACGAGTTCACGGAGCGGATGCCGCATCGACAAGTCGACAAACGCCTTCCATTCCAGATCGGTCGAGTCCGCGCGGCGTTCCCCAAGTCTCGTGACCAGTTGATCCATGCACATCCCAACTTCAGTGCGCACCGCGTCGTACGCGACGCCTGTGTCCTTCGGATCGTCTGACTTGGCGATTCCTTCCTTGATCGCTTCTTTGCATTTGGACAAGTTCTGAAAACAGTCACCCAGCAATTCGTCTTCATAGATGCCAAGATGAGCTTGATGCATGCTCGACACATCGTCGGTTCGGCAACGCTCGTATGTCGATGTAGCACAGCTGGCTGAAGCAACCTCGCTCATGGAAACCCCCCTATACACCTGATCTTTTCCGCCACTTTCCGCTAGGATGCGCGAAACCTAGGCGATTGAAAAGTCCTTTGTATCCGAAATTCCCGTTATTTGCGTGTCGCGGTCGAAATCTGATAACGCTCGTGGGCGAAGCATCTGGAACTCGATTCACTTTGTGTTGCCATTCATGAAGGGGGATCTAAGCTAACCGAACTTGCCTCCTGAACCGTCCGCTCCGAGAAGCGTGAAATAGAAGACACTGCCGGCGCCGATCCTCGACTCGACCCAGATCTGGCCGCCGTGCCGTTCCACTGTTTTCCTGCAAACGGCCAAGCCTATCCCCGTGCCGGGGTATTCCCGCGGCCCGTGCAACCGCTGAAAGAGCATGAAAATGCGTCCCGTGTCCTCTCGATCCATGCCGATCCCGTTGTCATGCACCGAAAACAGCCATTCAAGATTCCGCCTCTCCGCCGTCAGATGCACCTGGGGTGTGCGTTCGCCGCGGAATTTGATCGCATTGTCGATCAAGTTCTGGAATAACTGGATCAACTGGGTTGCATCTCCCATGACTACCGGCAACTTGTCGCGAGTTACCTGAGCATTGGTCTCTTGGATAACCAACTGCAGGTTGGCCAACGCGATATCCACAAGTTCGTTGCAGTCCACCGGCTGAAACGGCTTGCCGCGAGTTCCCACGCGCGAGTAGGTCAGCAGATCGTTGATCAAATTGCGCATCCGTCCAGTAGCTTGGACTGCTTGCTGCAGGTACGACGCCGTCTCTTCGTCGAGTCGGTCCCCCAGTCGGTTCTGCAGCAACTCGCAGTAGCTGCTGACCGTCCGCAGCGGTTCCCGCAAGTCGTGGGATGCTACGTAGGCGAACTGCTCCAAGTCCGCGTTGGAACGGGAAAGTTCGGTGGTCCGCTGCTGAAGATCTTCCGTACGCTCGGCAACTCGCTGTTCCAGGGTGAGGTTCAATCGCTGCAATTGCCCGAAGCCCTCGGCATTCTCCAAGGCTGCCCCTGCCAGTGCAGCGATGAAATCGGCTAGTCGGGACTCGTCCTCTTGAAACAAATTCGAGACCTGACCATGCGTGACCAGAAGTCCCGCGACCGGACGCCCACGCTGGTAGATCGGCGTGCAGATCGCCGAACGGACTCCGATCGCTTCGAGAAGGTCCAGCAACTCCGAAGGCGAGCCGTCACCCAACGCAATCGAGCGTTTTTCGTGAATGGTCCGTTGCAGCAGGACGGCCACGGGCCGTTCAACCGTGGCGACGTCGGACGACGCGATGGATATTTGCGCCGATCCTTCGTGATCGGTCCCTATCCAGCGGGAAAACGTGTAGGCGGATGGTTCGGAAGCCTCCGCCGACGGTCCCGGACTGTTGCCCGGACGTTTGTCAGGTACGCTCGGCACCGAAACGAGCAAAATGTCGCACGATTCGCCGCGAAGCAAACGCAAAGCCGCGTCATGGACTTCCGCAAAGACCAAATGGCGAGAAAGTGCGGAAGCGATCTGGCGTCCCGACTCCAGTACCGAATCGAAGCGGTCCGCCAAGGAAAGCGTCGCCGCCGGCGGTGTCGGATCGTGCTGCTGCAAACCGGCTCTCAAGTGCGCCAACAGCGTCTGTGCTTCTTCGACGTCCTTTGGCGCGCCGCGCCAACCAGCTTCGAGTCCCACCAGCCCACGATGGAGCAGACTCTGTGCATACTCGTACCTGGCATCCTGCCGTTTGGCTTCCAGCAAGCTGCGTTCAAAATGCCTTCTTGCCCGGAACAATCGACCTCGCATGGCGTCTATCAAGGCAAGTTCCCGCCACGTGTGCGGAAGGTCGTTGCGGAATCGGCGGGTGATTCGCAGGGCCCGCCGCGCAACACTCTGCGCTCGCCGAAGCAGGGCCTCGCGCTGCAGGGGCGTGTCGTGTGCCAACGACTTGGCCTGCGTTCGCAGTGCCGTCGACAACCACGGCAGAACAGGGGCCACCCAGGCGTTGACCACGCCTGCCTCTTGCGCCACCCGCCAGGCGCTGCCGAGGATCTCCGCGGCTTTCGCTGGTTCGTTGCAGCCGAGCAACCGGACGCCTTCCGCGACGTACACTTGGGCCTGAGCCTGCGCATCATTTCGCTCACGCCCCAATTCCAAACTCAGCTTCGCTTCCGGCACGTTTCCACGCGCTGCCCATGACCAGATGTCCAGGGCGATTCCCGACGCTTGGCTGTCTCCCAAAGCCAAGCCGGATTCATGCATCAGTTTCGCCTCGGCGACCGCACCCGGTAGATCGCCAAGCCGGTACAAGGACGCAGCCAATTGGTAGCGTGCCATGTTCATTTCCCAGTAGTCGCCCGTGCGCTGAAACAGACGGACGGCTTCCCGGCATTTCTCGATGCATTCCCGGTACTTGGACGACGCGTACAAGACGATGCCGTGATAGTGCAGGGATTGTGCCTGGCCCCAGATCTCCGCCTTCTCTTTCCGGATCTTCAGAGAACGCGTGGCATAGGCTTCGCCTCGGGAAAACCAACCAACCAGACTCATCGCAGGCGCATGGTTAGAGTACGCTTGCGCCAATTCCAAGGTGGGTTCGTAGCGTTCCGCGACATTCAAGTGCCGGAGGTGAAGCCACAGCGTCGTGATTCTGTTGCGGGTAAACCACGAAGCGTGACTTAGTCGGTCGTAAAGGTGGGCCGTCGCAAGATCCCGCTCTGCGTTCTCCACGGGAAGCTTGCCCACAAAATGCGATGGCAGCAGCGAGTGCAACGTTTGAACCGCGATCTCCCTCAGCAAGGGGAGTATCGGCGATTCGGTCTTGCGAGGAACCCAGCGTCCCAAGTGGCCAAGGCCGCGTTCGATGCAAGCGGCAGCGGTTTCCATGTCTCCCTGCTTGAAAGCCAGTTCGCCGAGCTTGCCCTCGATGGCTGCCTTGGCCATATCGCCTCCGGCCATCTCCGTGGCGATGAATTTCGCCGCTTCGAACATCTGGGCAGCCACGTCGTAGTGGCCGCGCAGCATCAGCACGTCGCCCAGGCCGCTGGCGATGCGGAAGCGGGTCAGTTCGTCGACGCCCTGCGAGGCTCGTACGGCGATGCGGTACAATTGCTCGGCGATCTCCAGCGAGTGCTGGGCACGAGCCGCTTCGGCGGCAGCGATGGCGAATGGCAAGGCTCGCTGATGATCGCCGGCGGCATCGTACAGGTGGGCCAAGTCGAATACCGGCTGCGGTTCGAGCTGCTCAAGCGCCTGAGCAGCCCGCCGCTGTAGATCCTGACGTTCCGCGTCGCTCAACAGATCCAACAGGGTCTCGCGGATCTTGTCATGCGCGAATAGACTGCGATTGGATTCGGAGCGACTCCACACCAAGTGACGCTGCTGCGCCTGCTCGAAGCTGAGAAGTACCATGCGGCCCGACTGGCCTGCCAGTTGCGATGCCAAATTCAGATCGAATTCCTTGCCCAAGACGGCGGCCGCCTTCAGCAGGTCGATGGCGAACACCGGCAGCAATTCAATGCGCCGCGTCAGCAGCTCGGCCGCGTGCCGGGACGACCGCACGTCGTTCATCGCCATCGACTCGATTCGCCAACCATGTCCCTCGCTGATCAGCGCCTTGGCTTCGACCATGCCACGCAACACGGCCGATGCCATGAAAGGGCTGCCACCCGACAATCGCTCGACCACTTCCAACGCCTCGCCGGGCAGCGGCCCGGCCATCGACTCGACCAGACGCCGCAAGTCGTCTTTGCCGAACGGTGGCAGTCGCAAGTGCAAGCGGGGCTGCAGCGTCCGCAGCAGGTGCTCGTCGCCGACCTCTTCGCTTCGGTACGCCGCCACGATGGTCACCCAGCACTCGTCCTCCTCGTGATCCGAGACCATGTCTTGCCAACGCTCCAGGAGCCGTAGCGACAAGCCGTCGGCCCACTGGCAGTCGTCCAGGATCACCACGGCGGGCCGAGTCTCGGATCCCAAGTGCCACAGGAGCAACGCCAAGGCATCGATGCTGCGGCGCTCCGCAAAATCTTCCGGCCCCAGGGTTTGAGCCGCATCCAACTGGAACACTCCGGACAGCTCCGGCAGGACCGACGCCACCGATTCGGCCGCCCCGCCCAACCGCGTGCGCAGCGCCCGGGCCAGAGGCTCGTTGGCCCGGGCCTCGGCGACGATTTCGTCGGCAACACCGCGCAGGATCTGGAAAGGCCGCTGAGCAATCTGATTCACGGCCTGTCCGCGCAGCACCCAATGCGGCTGGCTCGCCCCGCGTCTTGCCCATTCAGTGACCAGCCGCGTTTTGCCCCCGCCCGACTCGGACTCCAGCAAGACCAATCCTCCGCGGCCCTGCTGCGTCTGGTGCATCTGGTCGTCCAGCCGTCCCAGTTCGTCGTCGCGTCCCACGAAGGCCGGTTCTGTCAACGTGGTTCGCTGGTCGTGCAGCCCGACCACGATCGCCGGGTCGCTCTCGCCGCGTTTGATCGCTTCGATCAAGGCCACTATGTCGCCCAGCACGGCGACAGCCGACTGAAAGCGGTCGCGGGGATCCTTGTGCAACATTCGCTGCAGAATGTCGTCCAGCGCGTGGGGCAGTTGTAGCCCCAGGCTGCGCAGCTTCGGCGGTTGGACCGTCAACTGCTGCCGCAGGACATCGCCGACCGTGCGGCCATCCACCACGGGCCGACCGGCGAGGCATTCGAACATTACGTTCCCCAGCGAGTACAGGTCCGAGTAGGCGCCGACATCGCAGTCCAGCAAACCGGCTTGTTCCGGCGCCAAATAACGCACGGATTCCACCGACTGATCGCCCCGCACCACATCCAGTTGCGTGCTGTGAGCCAGTCCGAAATCGACCAAGACCGCACGGTTCACCGGTGCCACCCGGTCGACGATGATGTTGGCGGGCTTGATGTCCCGGTGAAAGACACCCTGCCGGTGCGTTTCGCAAAGCACCTCGAGTACGCAACGGCCGATGGTCAGCACATCCTGCAACTCGAGTCGGCCCGCGCGTAGCGCCGCCCGCAGGTCGATGCCCTTTTGATGCGGAGTGACGAGGAAGAACATGCCGTCCTGCCGCCCAACTCCCAACAGCGGCGCCATCAGCGGATGGCGTATTCGGCGCAGGATATCGGCTTCCAGTTCCAGGCGGATCTGTATCCCCGCAGGGATGTTCCCGCCGACGATCGTCTTGATCACGACCCGTTCGCCGATCTCGCGATCCCAACCGACGAAGGTCCGGATGGTGCGGCCCTCCTTCAGCACTTCGCGAGTCTCGTACCGGTTTTCGAAAACCAGCGGGGCTCCGTCCGGGCTCGCGTCTCGACCGGACGTCTCCGCTGGTTTGTTCATGGCCGCAACCCTTGGGAAATCAAGTGACTGGGTTCTGACTCAGGTACTTCGGAAGCGTGTCAAGCAACTGGGCCACTTCCTGCTCCAGACTGGAAACGGCCGCGTCGAGTTGATCGTGGCGACCGTTGTCGGCCAGCGTCTCCAACTGTCCGCACAGATCGTAAGCCCGCACGGCGCCAAACGATTTGAACGAACTCCTCAACGTGCGCGCTGTCTGCTGCAGGCGGACCATGTCGCTGGCAGCCAGCGCCTGACGAGCCTGCTTGATCCGCCCGGGGCCTTCGTCCAGGAAGATCTCGATAAGCTGACGCAGCAATCGGCGGTCCCCCTTAACCGATTCCATCGCCGTCCGCCAATCGACGCCGTCCGAGGCCGCTGCGACGGGTGCGGCCCGGCTCGCAGCGGCGCGCAGAACGGTCTCCATCGTTTCGAACAACTTCTGGGCACGGATGGGTTTCGAGACGTAGGCGTCCATCCCGGCGCCCAGGCAGCGGTCCCGGTCGCCCTTCATCGCATGCGCGGTCAGCGCCACAATCGGCAGGTGGCCGCTGTTGTTGCTCTCCCAGTGGCGGATTTGCCGAGTCGCTTCGAATCCGTCCATCTCCGGCATCTGGACATCCATCAGCACCAAATCAAAGCGATCGGCACGAGCCAGGCGGACGGCTTCCCGACCGTTTTCGGCCACCGCGACGTCATGCCCCTGTTTGCCCAACAGCCCCAGCACAAGGCGTTGGTTCACATAGCTGTCTTCGGCCAAGAGAATCCGCAACTTCCGCGACGATTTCGGCAACGGCGCGTCCGGAGGCCGCTTCGACACGACGGCTCCCGTTTCGTCCTCCTGCAGCGAATCCGCC
The DNA here is from genome assembly GCA_023382975.1 of Pirellulaceae bacterium. Lineage (GTDB taxonomy): Bacteria > Planctomycetota > Planctomycetia > Pirellulales > Pirellulaceae > SKKK01. The sequence goes on along the minus strand of JAHDXO010000020.1, from coordinate 36,685 downwards.
GCAACTTCGCCCGGCGCGGGGCGGTCCAGCCGAGCGGTGAAAAAAAACGTGCTGCCCTGCCCTTCCTCGCTCTCGCACCAGATCCGTCCGCCCATCAACCCGACCAGCCGCCGGCAGATGGCCAACCCCAACCCGGTGCCGGAATAACGGCGGCTAAGGTTGTTGTCCACCTGCTCGAAAGCCTCGAACAGGATCTCGCGCTTTTCCAAAGGAATGCCGATCCCCGTGTCCGACACGGACAGGCAAATCACCACCTGCCCGTCGTCGGCCGCCTCCAGCTTTGCTCCCACGCGAATCTCGCCCCGCTCGGTAAACTTCAAGGCGTTTCCGATCAGATTCACCAGGATCTGCCGCAGCCGCTGCGGATCGCCAACCAAATCACGGGGCACGTCTTGGTTCAGTTCGCTGGTCAAAGTCAAGTCTCGCTGCCGGGCGCGAACGGCCAGCGACTTGAGCGTGTCCTGAACCAGACGAGGCAGGTCGAAGCACAGACGGTCCAGCGTCACGCGGCCGGCTTCGATCTTCGAGAAGTCCAGCACTTCGTTGATGATGCCCAACAACGACTCTGCCGACTCCAGCACCATCTCCAGATAGTCGCGCTGCTCCTGCGTCGGCTCGCCCCGCAATAGCAACTCGGACATGCCGATGATGGCGTTCATCGGCGTACGTATCTCGTGGCTCATGTTCGTCAGGAACACGCTCTTGGCGCGGCTGGCCGCCTCGGCCGCCTCCTTGGCCTGCCGCAACTCGGCCTGACTCCGCTTGCGTTCGATGGCGTAACGCAACGCCCTGGCCAGGACGGCGCCGTTCAAGTCGCCCTTGACCAGATAGTCTTGCGCCCCGGCGTGAACCGCCTGGACCGCCACGGTTTCGTCGTCCAGATCGGTCAGCACGACGATGGGCAGTGTCGGCGCGTGCGAATTGACCCGGTCAAAAGTTTCCAGCCCGCGGCTCTCCGGCAGTCCCAGGTCGGTGAGCACGACGTCCAGATCGCTGGCCGTCAGACGCTCGATCGCTGCCGACAGCCGGTCGGCCGTGTCGATCCGGAAGTACACGTCATGGGACTGAGCCAGCAGACTGCGTATCAGTACGATATCGCTCGGATTGTCGTCGATCACCAGTACGCGGATGATGGGAATGTCCATCGAGATCCCCGAGAGAGCCGGCAGCCGGGAAGATGCGGTTGCTGATCCAGATTCGTCTACTTTACCCCGCCAGCGAGGCAATGGCAACGTGGTTCCCGAGCAGTTTTCCAAAATGCCGGGACTTTGTGCCGCCCTTCCGAACGCTGTAACGGACAGCTAGACTATTCGCATTCGTGGAACGACCGTCGCCCCGAAGAATCGATAAAACCCTTACGTTCCTCAAGGAGTGAAAACCCATGGCTGCCTATCAGATTCCGCAACTCGTCAAGCCGCCCACGGCTGGTTCGAAGGACGTCATGCTGGTCGCCAACGGCGACTTGCGTTTGTCGGCTAACCAGAAATGCTGGCCTGCCCAACAGGAGATGGAAGCGGCTCTGACCCAGGCGGTCGAAACCTGCGGATACCGGTTGCTTCGCGCGCATCCCTACAAGAAAGACGAACAGCACGGCTTCATCGGTTCGCAAAAGGAAGGCATGCGGGTGTTCGCCGGGATCGATCCCCGCTGCAAGCTGATCGTGGCTGAGGCCGTGTGGCAGTATTCGCACCATCTGCTGCACGGTCTGGTTTCGCACCAGGGTCCGATTCTGACGGTGGCCAACTGGTCGGGCACCTGGCCCGGCCTGGTCGGCATGCTGAACCTGAACGGATCGCTGACCAAGGCGGGCGTTCCCTACTCGACCTTGTGGAGCGAAGACTTCGGCGATGCGGCGTTCCAGAAAAACCTGAAGACCTGGCTGGAAAAAGGCCGCGTCCGGCACAAGACCGATCACGTCACCGCCCTTTCCGACGTCAAGGTCGGCGCGGCGGAGCGAAAACTGGGCACCGCGCTGGCCGAACAACTGCGGCGGGAAAAGGCGATCATGGGCGTGTTCGACGAAGGCTGCATGGGCATGTTCAACGCGATCATCCCGGACGGACTGCTGAACCCGACCGGCGTCTACAAGGAACGCTTGAGCCAGTCGGCGCTGTACTACGAGACGACTCAGGTCAGCGACGAGGAAGCGCTGGCCGTGCGGCAGTGGATGGAACGCAAGGGAATGAAGTTCGTCACCGGGCCGGACCATGTCCAGCACCTGACCGACCAGCAAATCCTGACGCAGTGCAAGATGTACGTCGCCGCCGTCCGGATCGCGGACGATTTCGGCTGCCATCTGATCGGCATCCAGTATCAGCAGGGCCTCAAGGATCTGCTGCCGGCCAGCGACCTGGTCGAAGGCACGCTGAACAACGGCGACCGCCCCCCGGTCAAGAGCCGCGACGGCAAGCGAGTGCTGTACAAGGGCGAACCGGTACCGCACTTCAACGAAGTCGACGAATGTGCCGGTCTGGACGGATTGATGACCTACCGCGTGCATCGGGCCATGGACCAACCGGTCGAGAACACGCTGCACGATCTGCGCTGGGGCGACTGGGACGCCTCGGGAACGGTCCAGGAGTACGTCTGGGTCTTCTTGATCAGCGGTTCCGCCCCGCCGGCCCATTTCGCCGGCGGTTGGAAAGGCGCATCTAGCGAACGGCAACCGGCTATGTACTTCCCCAGCGGTGGCGGCACGCTGAAGGGCATCTCCAAACCCGGCGAAATCGTCTGGTCGCGGATCTTCATCGAGAACGACCGCCTGAAAATGGACCTGGGCCGCGCCGGTGTTGTCGCGCTGCCGGCGGAAGAGACCGAGCGCCGCTGGCAGGCCACCACGCCCCCCTGGCCGATCATGCATGCCGTGACCTACGGCGTCTCGCGCGACCAGATGATGGCGCGGCACAAGGCGAACCACATCCAAGTCGCGTATGCCAACTCGGCCGACGAGGCCGACAAAGCGATGCTGGCCAAAGCCAGTATGGCCGAAGCCATGGGCATGGACGTCTCGATCTGCGGCACCAAGAAGAACGGGCGGCCCTGGGCGTGATGACAAGATGACTGGACCCGCCAAGCGCCGCACCATACACATCAGCTACCAGCTCTTCATGCTCGTGCTGTGTACGTACGCCATCGCGGCGCTGGCGGTCCAGACATTCGTTTCCATCAAACCCGGCACGCAGACGATTCTGATATACGCCGATCACGTCGTCTGCGCAGTCTTTCTGGCGGATTTCATCTTCAACCTGACGCGGGCCCCCGATCGCTGGAGGTACTTCTTTACCTGGGGCTGGCTCGATCTGCTGTCCTCGATTCCCGTGATCGAGGTGCTGCGTTGGGGCCGTGCGGGCCGCGTCCTGCGCGTCTTCCGCGTGCTCCGGGGAATCCGCATGGCGAAACTGCTGGTCGAACTCTTTCGCTATCGCCGGGCGGAAAACGTTTTCCTGGCGGTCAGCCTGACCGTTTTTCTGCTGGTCGTGCTGTGCAGCATCGCCCTGCTGCATTTCGAGATCGACGCGGACTCGAACATCAACACTGCCGGTGATGCGATCTGGTGTGCCTTTGTCACCACGACGACAGTCGGCTACGGCGACCGCGTACCGGTTACCCCTGAGGGCCGCATCGTCGCCGCAATCCTGATGTGTACGGGCGTCGGGCTGTTTGGCACGCTGTCCGGCCTGTTCGCCACCTGGCTGATCGGCGGCGACCCCCGCAACGCGACGATCGCTTCCGCAGTGGAACTGCGCCAACTCCGCGAGGAGATCGCCGAACTGCGCCGCCTACTGGAATCCCAGGCAAGGTCGGACGGCAAGGACGAAACGTAGCAGTCTGGACTCATTCAGCCGAAGCCCTTCTCATCGCACCTTGAAGGGCCATTTGACAGGTCTCGCGGTTCCCCCGACAATTCACGAATGGAATTCGAGCGGCACGCAGGTCTGATCCGCTCGTCTTCCAGATTGCGGCCAGTTCTTGAACCGACGCGGGAGAAGCAGCGATGAACCGACGACAAGCGATGGCGGCCACTGCGGCCATCTTGACATGGACAACATTCGGGGCAGCGGCGACGGGCGCCGATGCCGTGGTTGAATCGGCGCGCGAGATTCCGGTCGCCTACCAAGTGGACGTGCTGGTGGTCGGCGGGAGCACTGGCGCGGTATCCGCGGCGGTAGCAGCGGCCGGGACGGGCGCCAAGGTCTTTCTGGCCGCGCCCTATCCGTACTTGGGCGAGGACATGACGTCCACGCTGCAACTGTGGCTGGAAGAAGGCGAGCGGCCACGGTCGCCGCTGGCCGTGTCGGTCTACGACGACCCGTTTTCCGCCGAACATTCGCCACCTCGCCCATTGCACGTCAAGGCGACGCTGGAGAAGTCGCTGTTGGACGCCGGCGTCGAGTTCCTGTTCAGTTGCTACCCGACCGGCGTATTGCGCGATGCCGCGGGAAGGCCTGCGGGGATGGTGATGGCCAACCGGGCCGGCCGCCAAGCCGTCCTCGCCCGCGCGATCGTTGACGCCACCGAGCGAGGCACGGTGGCCCGCTTGGCAGGTGCTCGCTTTCGCCCCTATCCGGCCGGTTCGCATACCTTTCGCCGCGTGGTGCTCGGCGGCGAACCGGTTGCCGTGGAAAACGGTTCGGTGCGGGTCGTTCAACCGTTGGGGAAGTTCAAGGTGATCGAGTACACACTCGAACTCGACATGCCCGACGGCAGTTGGCGTTCGTTCGCCGCAGCCGACCAAGCGGCCCGCACCCTCACCTATCACCCGGAGCAGCAGATCACTGCCGATCGGTTGCTGCAGGTGCCTCCCGATGCGATGTTCGGTCGGAATTCGGTCGAGGGCGACGAGCAGTCGGTCGACATGCTCGCCCTGGATGCGTTTCGACCGCAGGGGGTAGACCGGATGTACGTGCTGGGCGGCACAGCGGACATCAGCCGCGCTCGTGCGGCTCGCTTGATGCGTCCCCTGGAGATGATCGAAATGGGACAGCGGATCGGCGCCGCGGCTGCCGAGGAAGCGGCCGGCGCGGGCGACCTGGCCGGCGTGCGGTTGCCGGGCGATGCGGACGAGACGGACGTAACGGCAGTTGCGCCCGGCGAGGTCCGCGAACTGCTGGCCGGTGTGCGGCCGTTCCAGAAATGGCCCACCGTCCCGCAAGACGCTCGCCAGTTGCCCGTGCTGGGGCGTTACGACGTGGTGGTGGTCGGCGGCGGGACGGGTGGCGCCCCGGCGGGAATCGGTGCGGCCCGCGAGGGAGCCCAGGTGCTGGTGGTGGAGTTCCAGCACATGCTCGGCGGCGTCGGCACGGCAGGTCAGGTCGCGGGCTACTATCACGGGCACCGCGTGGGTTTCACGGCCACGGTGCCGGGGAACCCTCGCTGGGCGATTGAGCAGAAAGCCGATTGGTGGCGGCGGACGTTGCTGGATCTGAGCGCCGATGTCTGGTTCGGCACGATCGGCTGCGGAGCATTCGTGCAAGACAATCGCGTGGCCGGCGTCGTCGTCGCCACGCCTCACGGGCGAGGCGTCGTGCTGGCCGACGTGGTAATCGACTCGACCAGCAACTCGGACATCGCCGCTCCGGCCGGCGCGGAGACCGTCTACATCGGCGACGGAGGATTCGCCGCGATGGGTGCAGGAACGACCTTCCGGCGACTGGGTGGCAGCGGTGGCAACCCCTCGTTCACAGTGATCGACGAGACCGATCTGGTCGATGTCTGGCACGTGCTGGTCTGGTCCAAGCAGAAGTACCCCGAGGCGTTTGACCAGAGTCCGTTGCTGGATACTCGCGAACGGCGGCGGATTGTTGGCGACTTCTTTATGACCGTGCTCGACCAGGTCGTCGGTCGCACCTATCCCGACACGATCAGCCAGGCCGACAGCGACTTCGACACGCACGGCTTCACGATCGATCCGTACCTGATGATCGGGACGCCGCCGCGCGCCCAAAACTATTTGGTCAACATTCCCTACCGCTGCCTGCTGCCCAAGGGCCTGGAAGGCATTCTGTGTACCGGACTGGGGATGAGCATGCATCGCGACGCCATCCCGATGGTCCGGATGCAGGCCTGCATCCAGAACCAAGGCTATGCCGCCGGCCTGGCCGCCGCGATGGCCTCGCGCGACGAGTTGCCGCTGCGCGAAATTGACATCCGGGCGTTGCAGCGGCGGCTGATTGCGATCGGCAATCTGCCGGAAGATGTGTTGCAGCAGCAAGACTCGCTGCCCATGCCCGACAGCGAGATCGCTCGCGCGGTGCGAGATTTCGCGCCCCTGCGTTCGATCCATGCGGGCGGCGACCGGCGAGTCGAAGAGATCGCCCGCCGCTTCGCGGAATCGCCCTCCCGTGAGGAATTCTGGGCTGCCGCAGTGATCTTTCAGCATCCCGAGACCGCGTTGCCGCTGCTGAGGGAAGCTTACGCGGCAAGCGAAGGCGACCGGCGTTTGGCGTACGCCCAGATGCTGGCGATGCTCGGCGACGCGACCGGCGCAGCGACGCTGGTGGAGCGCATCCGGTCTGCCGAGCAATGGGACATCGGCTGGCGCTACGCGAGCATGAGCAACTTTGGAACGTCGCTCAGTCCGCTCGACACGGCCATCATCGCGCTCAGCCGAGTTGGTCACCCGGAGGCAGTGCAGACGATTTTGGACAAGGTCAAGTTGCTCGATGCGGAATCGGACTTCTCGCACCACCGCGCGGTCGCCTTGGCCTTGGAGCGGCTCGGGGATTCGACGGCTGCTCCTGCGTTGGCTGATCTGTTGGCCAAGCCCGGGATGGCGGGCCATGTTCACAACACGCTCGAAGCGGCCCAGGCCCACGCGGCGGACGACATGCGCGATCTGCACGCCGTCCGGACGCGGAACGCATCGATCCGCGAACTGCTGCTGGCGCGAGCCTTGTTCCTCCTTGGCGACCAGGAAGGAAGGGGGGCGTCGATCCTGACCGCTTACGCCAATGATCTCCGGGGACATCTGGCCCGGTACGCCCACCAGTCCCTTGCCCAGCGCGGTCGCTGAACGGACGTTTGCGAATCGGAGCCCCAGCGACCGCAAGCCGATGGCGAATGAGCGGTGCCCAGCCGCGTTATGCCTTGCAGATCTTCCCCGGCAAGGCGGCGACGTCTTTGGTTGCGTTGCGCGTGTCGACCACCAGGCGGGCGTGGCGGGTGATGAACGGCCAGTCGTAGGTCGAATGGTCCGTGGCGATCAGGACGCAGTCCTGGGCGGCCAGATAGTCGGCCGTCAGTTCCTCGCTGGCCAGCCGCGGGACGCTGTAGTGCCGCATCGACGGCAAGACGGGAATGTGCGGGTCGTTGTAGCTGACGATTGCGCCTCGCTCGACGAGCAATTCCATCAGTTTGAACGACGGGCTTTCGCGCGGATCGTCGATGTCCCGCTTGTATGCCACGCCCAAGACGGCGACGCGGCTGCCACGGACGGGTTTGCCCACGTCGTTCAGCGCCGTGACCAGTCGGTCGATCACGTAGTGCGGCATGCTGTGATTGATCTCGCCAGCCAGTTCAATGAACCGCGTCGACATCTCGTACCGCCGGGCCAGCCAACTGAGGTAGAACGGGTCGATCGGGATGCAGTGGCCCCCGAGGCCAGGACCGGGATAGAATGCCTGGAACCCGAACGGCTTCGTCTTGGCCGCCTCGATCACCTCCCAAACATCGATGCCCAGTCGGGTGAACAGCACTTTCAATTCGTTGACCATGGCGATGTTCACCGCCCGGTACGTGTTCTCCAGGATCTTGCAGGCCTCTGCCACTTCGCAACTGGAAACCGGCACCGTCTGGACGACCGCCGCAGCGTACAACGTGTTGGCCAACTCCAGACTGACCGGATCCAATCCGCCGACGACCTTGGGAATACGGCTGGCGGAGAAATCCGGATTGCCGGGGTCTTCGCGTTCAGGGCTGTAGGCCACGAAAAAGTCGACGCCCGGCCGCAGACCGGATTCGGCCAGAAGCGGCAGCACCACGTCGCGCGTCGTGCGGGGGTAGGTGGTGCTCTCCAGCACGACCAGTTGGCCGGGACGCAGCGATGCGGCGATTTGCCGAGCCGTCGCTTCCACATAAGTCAGGTCCGGGTCGCGGCTTTCGCTCAACGGCGTCGGCACGCAGATCAACAGCGCATCCGCTTCAGCCAACCGCGCCATATCGGACGTCGCGGTGAAACGGCGTTCGGCCAACCAATCGGCGATCCATTGCGACGGAACGTGCTTGATGTAGCTCTCGCTCGCCATCAGCCGCGCTACCTTGGCCGGGTCGACATCGTAGCCGATGGTCGAAAACCCCGCTTTGACAAACGCCTGTAACAGCGGCAAGCCGACGTATCCCAGGCCGATCACGCCGATCTTCGCCGAACGGTCCTGAAACTTCGCTTTCACGGCCAGCCCCACATCACCGATTCCACTCATCGCTGCATCTCCGTACTGTCAACGACTGACCACCCTCCACCGCCCACTGCCTACTGCCCACTGCCCACTGCCCACTGCCCACTGCCCACTGCCTAGTTTCGCACCTGCTGAGACGTCAATTGCTTACGATACACGGTTTGCATTTCCCGTTGCAGCCCGGCATCGTCCGGTTTCCGGCTGATGCACCATTGCAGTTGTTCGACCGCCTCGGCGTACTCTTCGTTCTTGACCAAAGCCCGGATCAGCACGCGGCGATGACCGAAATCGTTCGGGGCCGCCAGGACGGCATGTCTCGCGGTCGCCACGAAATCATCGAGATTCCCGCAGAACTCGTAGAGTGATGCCGCTTGAAGCCAGCGCCGGCCGGCAGCCTCGCTCGTCAGGCGTTCCGCGTCGGCTCGCAGCGCGGCGGCGTAGCTGTCGGCCATTTCGAGTGCCTGGGGCACGAGGTCTTGTTCGCGATAGAAGGCATACAGACTTGCCAGTCCGTCGACGTCAGGCTGGAAGTGTTCGACGAAAGCCGTCGGTGGCATTTGGGCGGCGAGCATCTCGATGATTTGGCCTCGCTGGTAGGGATCCTGCTCGAAGGCCAGTTTCCACAGTTCCAACGCCTTGTCCGTATCGCCCGCCAACGCCGCCTCGCTTCCGGCCGCCAGCAATACGACTCCGCTGTACGGTCGCACCGTCAGCGCCTGCTGGACCAGAAGGTGTTTGTTCTCCGCGCCGCCGCCGTCCAGGAAGGCAAGTTCGGCCAGGTACACGTAGCCGTCGCCGTACAGCGGGCATTGGGTCAGCGCTTGACGCGTGTGCCAGCGAGCCCGATCCAGCCACACTCGGTTGTCGGCCAACAGGACGCGCAGCCAATCGTTCAGCGCATCGGGAGACGTGAACTGGGAAGCCAACGCGGCATCGCGGATTTGCGTCAGCGGCATCGGGTTCTCGCTTCGCTCTTGGCGTCGATCGAACTCGCGAAGACACAGCCGAGCCAGTCGCAGGTGGGCGCGAGCGTTGTGCGGATCGCGCTGCAGCACCTGGTGCAAATGTTCGAGCATCGCCCCGGCGGACGATTCCGGTTCGTCCGACTCTCCGTGCTGATTACCTCGTTCGGCCAGCGACAGCTTGTAGTAAGCGTCCCAATGCGGCGCGGCCAAGGCGCCGGGCAAACGCTCGGCCACCATCATCGCGGACAGCAAGACGACACCGGTCGCCGCGACCGCGGCCACGGGCGGCGTACAAGCCAGGGTTCGAGGCCGCCACACAACTCCTTCGGGACTGGTCAACGACAGCTTGTAGCGATTCAGTTGGTAGATTCGGCACCCGCAGGCTGCCAAAACGATCGTCAGCGACAAACATGACGGGATGTACCAGACGAAGTCGCCCAACGAATGCACAGCACTGGCCACCAAGCCCGCGAACACTGCAATCGCCGCCGAACCATCGGACTTGTCGGCTGCTTGGTAGTACACCCGAAGACACCAGAAGCATGCCAGCAACCAGGCGCTGACGGCGAGTGTCAACCCGACAGTCCCCGTCTCGAGCCACAGGTGCAAATAGCCGTTTTCGCCATGAGTGAACTCGACATCGAATGACTCGTCCAAGTAGGTCGGGTAGATCTCACGATGGCTGCCGGCACCGGTGCCCGTGGCAAAAAACTTCGGAATTGCCAATCGATGCGCTTCCCACAATTCCTTGCGCCCACGCGAGATCTCATCGAGCGATTGGGAATCCCGCAAGGTGGCCATCCGCTTGGCCAGCGGTTCGTAACCGTGAATCGCCAACGCGGCGACCAGAACGAACGTCAAACCGGCGAACCTCAGCAAGGCTTTGCGGTCCAGCAGACCGCGGTGGGCCATCAAGCCCAGCGCGACGAAACTGGCGATGCATGCGGTCACGACGCCGCCTCGCGAAAACGTCAGCAGGACGGCGATCAACACCAGTCCCGCACCGATCAGCAACGCAGGTTTGCCAAATTGCGATAAGCCGCTGTCGCCTCTCCGAAAGCCGCTCGACTGCGTGGGACGAGCGGACCAAAGCTGCTGAAGCCACCAAAGGATTGGCCCGAATCCCAGGATCAAAAAGTGAGCGAAATGGTTCTGGTTCTGGAATGTGCCTTTGACCACGCCGAACGTGTCGCGCGACGGATGTTCGTAGATCCACAGAAATCTGCCATTGCCGAACATGAATTGGGCGAGTCCCAGCGCAGCCATGCCGATGGACGCCAAGGCCAGCCAGCGCAGCAAACGTTCGACATCGGCGCGGTCCCGGATTCGCTGAACGACCACCAGAAAGAGCATCGCATGGGCCAGGAACGTCACCAGACCGCCTTGAGTCGCCTGCGGTGTCAGCGATAGCCGGTTCCAAGAGGCAAAGCCGAGAGACGTCGTATCAGCCGCCTGGCCCGATGTCCATATCGGCAGCAGGCGGTTGATCTCCGGGGAGACCGTATTGACGACCATCGGCGGCAACGGGACGAGCTGCAGCACCACCAGCACCAGGCCGGCGATCAACAGCCCTTCGGCGCCTGTGAGTCGCCAGCGAGCGTTTCGAAGCACGCAGAGTCGCCCGGCGAAAGCGATCGCCGCCAAGCTTACACAGGCCACGTAGACCAAACGTCCGACCTCGTAACGGCCGCCCATCACCAACGGTGCCACGAAAATCACCGCGGCCAGCCCCAGGTCGGTCATCCAGAGCAACGCGCGCGCAACAGGCCGCTCGGACTCTCGTGCCGATGCTCGGCGAGAATCCTGGCTGGACGAACGAACCGCTCCCGTCATCCCGGACACTGTACCCCCTTCCTTTGGCCTCGAATGATTGAAGCGGGAAGGTAGCGATTTCCGCTGCTGCAAGCAAGATGAAATAGGCGGTTTGGGAGTTCTGTGTCCCAGGAACCTCGGCCGTCTGCGACAAATCACTTTGCCGTGTTTCGCGCGGGGCTCCCAACCGGTCACGACCACGGCGCAGTGGCCGGTTTCTGACCGAGCCACACGCCTCGACCGCAGGCATCTAGCCCGACCAAGTCACGGTGGTCCCTGCGAATCCGGGGGCGAGCAGGAGCAGGCGACCAGTCCGGTCACGACTCGTCTGTCGGCTCGCCTCCCAAGATCTGGCCCACCTGCATCGGGTGACCGCGCAGAAACTCGTCGATCGCCATGACACGCTTGCCGGCGGGTTGAATCCGCTCGATCGAAAGCAAATGGCATCCGGCGGCGACCAGCAGTTGGTCCTTTTGCGCATGGACGATCTGCCCGGCCACCGCGCCGTCGGGCGCGTCGGTCTCGACCACACGCACCCGGTCCAAAATCAGACGCATCGCGGTGCCGTCCGAGCGAAGCCAGTCGGTGAAAGTGGCGGGCCACGGCTTCAACGCTCGCACTTGGTTGCGGATTTGCTCCGCCGTGCGACTCCAGTCCACTCGACCATCGTTCTTTTTCAAACGCGGCGCCCGGGTTGCTAACGATCGGTCCTGCGGGGCTCCGATCGCCGAACTGCCGTCCCACGACGCCAGCATTGATAACGCTTGTCCAATCGCATCGACGCCCAGTCGCGCGAGTCGCTGTTCGAGCTCCACGGCATCTTCTTCGTCGCCGATCGGCGTACGCAACTGGACCAAACTAGGGCCGCTGTCCAGCTTGGCAGTCATGTGAATCACGGTGACACCAGTCTCTCGTTTGCCGTCCAGAATCGCCCAATTGATCGGCGCAGCTCCCCGGTACTCGGGCAGCAGTGAGGCGTGCAGATTGATACCGCCCTTGGGCGCGATTCCAAGCGTCTCGGCCGACAAGATTTGGCCATAGTCGCAAACGACCCACAGCGTGGCTGCGAGTTCCGTCAATCGCTGCCGGGACTCGATCGCATTGACATCCTGCGGATCGAACACGGTCATCCCGTGAGCCTCGGCGACGTCCCGCATCGGACTTGCCGGTCCTTTGCGCCGTCCTACCGGAGCGGCCACGGGCCGAGTCACGAGGGCGACGACCTCGTGCTCGGATTCCAGCAGCCACTGAAAGGTCGGAACGGCGAAGGGCCCGGTTCCCATCATCAACAATCGCATGTCTGGTTCTCCCGAAAACCGTGGGGACGCTGGAGGACACCGCGTTGGACCGGATGATTCATCAGCCCGCTCTACTTTCGTCGGGCGATGCCGACCGCGGCGCCGCCGAGGCGGTGATCGGCGACGCCGAGGTAGTCGCCGCCGTCCGGATCGACCCAGATCGAATGCGCCGAGCCTTGCGAGCCAACGCTACGGATCTGGTGCCCCAGCTCGCGCAACCGCAAGGAGGCATCGCCGTAACGCGGATCTTGGCTCTGTTCCAGATCGAATCGGTCGGGGAACCAGCCGTGATGCTGGCGCGGCGCAGCGACGGCGGTGGGCAGATCCATCTGAAATTCGACAACGTTCAGCACCATCTGCAGCACGGTGCTGATAATGGTGCGACCGCCGGGACTGCCGGTGATCAGCAGAACTCGGCCCTCCCGCGTGACGATGGTCGGTGTCATCGAACTGAGCATCCGTTTTCGCGGAGCGATCACGTTCGGCGGCGTGCCGATCCGCCCGGCGCGATCCGTGGTGGCGGGCACCCAGTTGAAATCGCCCATCTCGTTGTTCAGCACAAAGCCGGCGCCGGTCACGACGATGCGCGAACCCCAACTGGCTTCTAGCGTGTACGTATTGGCGACCGCCAAACCGTCGCCGTCGATGACCGAGAAATGCGTGGTCTGTGACGACTCGTCGGCGATGTGGAACTCCTCGGCCAGATCCAGACTCGGAGTCGCCTGGTCGACGCGAATCGTCTCGGCCAGTTGCCGGGCGTATTCTTTTTCGGTCAGATGCGACGGGATTTCGACAAAATCCGGATCGCCCAAATGGAGCGCCCGGTCGCGAAACACGCGCCGCAGTGTTTCGGCGATCAAATGCAGATTGCGGGTGCTGTAGCGAGCTTCGCTGCGCAGTTTGAACGTCTCCAGGATGTTGAGCGTCTGGACGAGGGCGATTCCTCCGGAACTTGGCGGCGGCGGTCCAAGAATCTCACAGTCCCGGTAACTCCCGCGGATCGGGTTACGCAACCGCGCTTCGTAGTCCGCCAAGTCGGCGCGGGTAATCAGGCCGCCACCGCGCCGCATTTCGTCTTCGATCAACTGGGCGGTCAAGCCTCCGTAGAAGGCGTCCGGTCCCCCCGCGGCCAGCCTCCGAAGCGTCTCGGCCAATTCCGGCTGCACCAATCGCTGACCGGCAAGCCACCGCTGGCCGTCCGCCGGTGCAAAGACTCGCCGCAATTCAGCAAAGCGGTCGCGGTCAGGCAAGGGCGGCTCGGGACGAGACTCCTGCCCCGCGCCCCTTTTCGTTTTGGCCAGTTCTGCCGAGCGGCGCAGCACTCCATTGATCGACTCCGCCAGATGGCGGTCGACGGGAAAACCTTGCCGAGCCAAGTCCTCGGCCGGCTGCACCAGCCGCTTCCAAGGCAGCCGACCGTATCGCGCGTGTGCCAAGGCCAATCCGCGAACGGTTCCAGGAACGCCGACGGCGCGATGCGTCAGTGTGCTCTCGTCCGGCGCGTACATGTCGGGCGTGGCAGCCGCCGGCGCGGTTTCGCGGTAATCCACGCACATTGGCTGGCGACCGTCGGGCGGTCGGATGAGCATGAAGCCGCCGCCGCCCAGATTGCCCGCTTCGGGCCACGTCACCGCCAGTGCCAGCGCGACCGCGACCGCGGCATCGACGGCGTTGCCACCGTCCCGCAGCACGTCGCAGCCTGCTTGGCTGGCGTGCTGGCTGGCCGAGACGACCATTCCGCCGTCGGCGCGAACAACGCTTGATTCATCCCGGCCGGAGACTCGCGCCGCGGTCAGACACGAGAGCAAACAGACCGTGGCGACGATCCGCATCCCGGCCGACCGCCAAGCGGCTGGGAAATCGAATCTCGGATAGACTCGTTTGCGTGTCCGCATCCGCATCGCTCCGGCGCTCAGTAATTCAATTGAGTTTCCAGGAAGCGGGCCAGCCGATGGAAATCGCTGTTGGGTTCGATGCGGCGGACGACGGTGACCAACGTTTTCGGATCGACCAATTCGTCGAACGGAACGTAGGTCAGATCCAACTGGCCCGCCACGGAAACCATCACACCGTTCAGCTTTCGCTCGACGAGGGCCCGGTACGCGCCGACCCCCAGTTGGCTGCCGAGCATGGCATCGAAGGCAGTCGGGACGCCGCAGCGGCATTCGTAGCCGATCTGCACGCCCTTGATGCGCCGTTTCTTGCCGGTTCGCTCCGTGTAGCGTTTCGCGATCAGTCCCGACACCAACTCGTACAACCGCACGTCGGACATCGAGATGTGACCGTGTTCGTCGCGGGGAATGCCTTCCAAGTACTTGCTGGGCAGCATTTCCGCGAGGCCTTCGGCCAGCACAATCACGCCGTATTCCTTGCCTTCCTTCTCGCGGGCCAGCATGGTATCGACGATCCGGTCCAATACCCGTTCGCCGTTCATGATCGGCCGCGTTTCCTGCTCGCCGGTTTTCGGATCGGTCGTGGTTTCTTCGGAACAGTACTCGCCCGTGATGTCCTCGACGCTCAGCACCAGACTCGCCTCGCCCGCGATCGCCGCGCCGTAGGCCAACCAACCCGCGCTCCGGCCCATGCACTCGGCCAGGAAGTAGGCTCGGTTTGCGTCGGCGTCGTGGATCAAGTTCCGCAGTTCCATCGCCAACTGGTCGACGGCGGTGAAGAACCCGAAGGTGAAGTCGATGCCCCGGTAGTCGTTGTCGATGGTCTTGGGCAGATGCACGACGGGAATGCGGTGCGAACCGGCCGGCAGACGGTCCTGGTACATCTTGAACTTGTTGGCCGTCTTCAGCGTATCGTCACCGCCGATGGAGACCAGCGCGTCCACGCCGATCGAACAGAGAGCCTCGTACACCCGTTTGAGCGGAGCCGTCTTGGCGTCGTCCTCCAGGTCCGCGGGCGATGCGATCATCTTCCCAGGGTTGGTGCGAGCCGTGCCGATCATGATTCCCTGCGAATTCCGGGTTCGCTTGAGTTTCGGGTGATCGAACCGAATGAAATGCTGGCCCTCGACCAAGGGTTGGGTTGGTCCAAAGTTCTCGAACGCCGAGTAACCATGCTTGATGCCGATCGCCTCGATACCGTTGCGGATGAAAGAAACCGCGGCTGCCGAAATGACGGCATTGGCTGCTGGCGCCGGGCCTCCGGCGAACAAAATTGCCACCCGCCGCGGCTTTGCACTCGTATCTGCCATTGTCCTTTTGCCTCCGAAAAACCTCGTTGATCTGGAAATCCGACAAAGGCGTCCATTCTAAGCGGAACCCGCGCCTTGACTAGCCCCGATAATGCGATGGTCGCGCAGAGCGGGATTTGAGGTCTGCCTACGGTCGTCGCATGAACCGGACCTGCCCGCCAGCGGGCAACCAAGGCATCGAACAAACTTGACGAACCGCTTTTCAATTACCGCTTTGGTATGGTAAGCTGCGAATTCGCATGGTCGTTCGTTTTCGTGGTGGCTGCGATTTGTCCGGAGTGAGAATTTGTCCAAGCCGAAGAAATCGAAGAACGAACTGCTGCGTGCTCGCTTGAAGAAGGCGGACAAGGCGCGGAGTGAACGGCGGCTGAGGTTTCACGAGGCGGCCGTCGTCGACGGTCAAGTCGCCCAGGCCAGAAGCTCGTGGGACGCGGGCTATCGTCAACAGGCCAAGCGGCAACTGGAGACACTGCACGAGACCTATCCCAAGAACTCGCGAGTTGTCGAAACGCTGGCGTATTTTGCCCAGGAAGAGGGCGACCATGTCCGGGAACTGGCGCTCTGCCAGAATCTGTTCGAGTTGCTGCCCGAACAACTCGATGTCTGGATGTACTTGGCTTCAGCCCACCTGAAGAACATGCATCCCGCGACGGCGAGACGGATCTTCCAGCAGTCGCTCGAGCGATGGCCCAATCACGAATTTGCGGACGGTGCCCGGCAGAGCATCGAATTGGCGGAGAAGCTGGTCCGCAACGCGAAGCTGATGGGCGATGTGCCGGAATCGCCCGAGCTGTACGAATTGTCCGAGGCTCACGAGCAGATCCTGCTCGATCTGCTTCAGAATCGGCCAGTCCGCGTGATCTCGCAAGCGAAACGCTTGCTGGAGCGTTGGCCGTGCTTCGTTCCGACCCGCAACAATCTGGCGGAGGCGTACTTTCGCACGGGGCAGTTGGATCTGGCGCTGCAAACCGCCAGCGAAACCGCGCTGATCGCGCCCGACGATATGTTCGCTGCGGCGACGATGTGCCGCCTGTTGGTGCGCAGCGGACGAATCGACGAAGCCGCCGAGCGCTGCGCGGCACTCGCGAAATTGCCGATCGGCACGATGGATCACTTGATATCCGCGACAGAGGCTTGCTCGCTGTTGGGAAAGCACATCGAGGTATTGGAGTTGATCGAGCGAGGCAACGAGTACCTATACATCGGCGACCGTCATCTCCGCGCCTTGCTGCACCACTTGGCAGCCGTGGCCGCGGCCAATCTGGAGCAACGCCCGCGCGCCCGCGAACTTTGGGAAGAATCGCGTCGCATCGATCCGTCGAATCAAATCGTGGCAGAGAATCTGGCCAATTTCCGCAAGACGTCGCACGAGCAGCACGGCGCATGGGCGTTCGAACTGGATGCTTGGCTGCCTTTTGGCGTATCGGATCGGTTGATCGACTTGGCCGATTCTTCGGACAGAGACGGTCCTTGGCAGACAAGACGACGAGCGCTGTTTTCCGAGTATCCCGGCTTACCAGCTTGTTTATCTGCCGTCCTGCAACATTCCGGACCGGTCTCGTGCAGACTCGTCTTCCTGCTGGCCAAGGCGGATGTTGGCCTTCCTTTGGACGAACCGCTCTACGAGTTTGCAGTCGGGCGACGAGGCAGCAAGGCATTCCGGCGCGAGGTGCTGGACTGGCTGGAAGGCATGCTGTCCCGTTAACGCACGTTGGGGGCAGCCAGTTCCCAGAGGACGCTCGCGAACGGCCAGATGACCGAGAGGGCGTAGGCGATCGTGGCGGTGCCGCCGATCAGAACACTCAATGTCACGGGCAGATAGACGGCCACCCAACGACTCATCCACGCCGCTTCCTGCCGGTAAGATTGGCCCATCCGCCGCAAGGTGGTGCCCAACCGTTCGGGCGAAGTTCCGCTGGCCAGGACCAGACCTAGCATGCGCGGCGCGCCGGGCAGCGGGCCGCAACTGGCCTGCGTTTCCCCGGCTTCCAGCCGCTGGGCCCATTGGTGGCCGGCGTCGCGAAGTCCGCGGTCTCCGCTGGCGTCCGCAGCCAGTCGCAACGATTCGGGCAACGGTACCCCGTGCTCGATCAGCGTCGCCAACGTCTCGGTCAAGACTGCCAGACGGCCCGAGTAGATCACGTTGCCGATCGTCGCCCGGTTTCTCCAGCGGCGCCGGCCGCCGGCCGATTCCACTCCCGTCAATGCGCGACGCTGCCGCACGATCCAAACCGCCAGTCCCAAAACGACGGTCAACACCACGGCTGGCAACCAGTAGGATTGAACCTCGGCCAGCCATTGCAGCACGAACAAGGCTCGTCCGTCCGGCGAAACCGAATCGTAGAATTCCTGCACGATGGGAAAGCACTTCAGCAGCGTGAACGAGAACAGAATCAGGGCCAGGAACAGCACCAGCAGCGGATAGAGCAAGGCCAGGTACATCAGCCGCTGCATCTCGCCGACGCGGCGGATCAGCGTGGCCATGTCGTCCAACGCGACCGCCAACCGCCCGGACCGAACGCCCGCGGCCACGATCGCCGCGTACGCGGGTGGCATCTGGGGAACCGCACGCAGCGCCTCGCCCAGCGGCTGACCGCTCTCCAAACGCTCGCCCACCTGGTTGGCCAATCGGCCCAGTCGTCCGGGCAGATCGCGCCCCAAATGCAACAGACCGTAATTCAAGGGGACCCCGGCACGGGCCAACGCGGCAATTTCCTGGTTCAAGGCCGTCAACTGCTCCAGCGTGATCGCCGGTCCGGGGGCAGATGTGCTTGTCATGGAGAGGACACCATATTCCGCAAAGTGATTTTTGTTCCAGCGTCGCTGGCAACGTCAATCGGTCGCTTCCGCTTCGGGTGCTTAGATCCTGGGCCAGATCAATGAAGCCGTCATTCTCTCTTGTTGTAGCAGTCGTGAGCTTCGACGCTGCTTCCTATACTAACGTTTTCTTTCGCTGGCGGCATCGGTCCAGCCGAAGACGCGGCGGAGTTCGGCGGGGCTGGTGTCGCCTCGCTCGACGGCCTCGACGGCTCGGGTCCAGCGGGTTACCATCCCGGCCTCGACCGCCCGCTGCTCCAGCCGGTTGCTGTCCAAGCGTTCGAGCACGGCTTGGCCAACGTTCTCGGGTTGCAGCGAAAGCATCTCGGCGACAACCAACCGCCCCGAGTAGCCCGTGCCCAAACAGGCGGGACATCCCGCGGGCACTCGAAATCGCCCGACATCCAACCCGAGCGATTCCTCGGTTCTGCTGCCCTCGCGGGCGCAATGGCAGAGACGCCTCAACAAACGTTGGCAGACGATCGCCCGAGTGCCACTGCGCAGCAGGTACGGTTCGATGCCCATGTCCGACAAGCGGCTTACCGCCGCGGCCGCACTGCCGGCATGGAACGTCGTGATTACCAGATGGCCGGTCAGCGCCGCCTGATATGCGATCTCGACCGTCGTCCGGTCGCGGACCTCGCCCACGAAGACCGCCTCGGGATCCTGGCGCATCAGCGACCGCAGTCCGGTGTCAAAGTCGAATCCAGCGGTCGGGTTGATCTGGGATTGGGCTACGCCGTCCAGCGCCATCTCGATCGGATCTTCCAGCGTCATCAGGCTCATCGACTCGCCCGAACTCCGGGTCAGATACCGTAGCAAGGCGTACGCGGTGGTTGTCTTGCCGCTGCCGGCCGGCCCGCAGACCAAAATCAGCCCCGAACACTCGGCCAGGGCCAACAGCAATTGCTGGTGGATCGGCGCGGGCAGACCGAGTTCCTCGGGATAGAGGAACTGCTGGCGGGCGGCGAACAACCGCACCACGGCCCGCTCGCCATGCAGCGTGGGAAACGTGCTGATTCGCATCTCGACGCCGCCCCGCACCTGACGGATGCGGCCTTCCTGAGGCACGTCGCTGCGGTAGGTCAGCAGCTCCGCCAACACTTTCAAGCGACTGACCACGTCGGCCGATTCCCCGCTGGAAAAGACGCCCACCCCCTGCAACACGCCGTCCAGCCGCCAGCGAATCTGCAGCCCCGCAGGGGTCGGCTGCAGGTGGACGTCGCTGGCCCGGCGCTCGCACGCCGCTTGCAGCAGCAGGTCGACAAAACGTGTGGCATAGGCAGAAGCGGCCGGATCGAGTTCGGCCAACTGCCGTGTCAAAGGATCGGGCTCGGAAGTCGTGGACACTGGTTTAGCGTTCCGTACGTTGAAGAGGATTCAAATCGGCGATTTCCTTTCTCAAACCGCACGCTGAAGCGTACACTCCAACGCCGAACGCCGAAGCGTAAATTCCGCCACGATGAACGGCGTCACGGTTGTTTCGTCTTCGCGTCGATCACCGCCCGGATGATCGCATCCAGGTCGTAGTGATTTCGGTGAGGAATCGTCTGTTGCAACCGCGTCAAGTCCGGAACGCGGCGGCGGATATCTTCGAAATCGGCGTCGTAGGCATCGGCGTAGCTTTGGTATTCGACCGACGCCGCGGAACCCGTGGCGGCGATCACCCGCTGAGCCAACTCGACGATCGAAACCGGCTGGTCGCTGCCGATGTTGAACACGCGACCCTCGGCATCCGGTGCCTCCATCAACTGTGTTACGGCGACGATGACGTCCCGGACATGGGCAAAGCAGCGGGTTTGGCGGCCGTCGTCGTGGACGGTCAATGGGCGGCCCGCCAGCGCCGCATCGACGAATCGGGGAAGCACCATGCCGTACGCTCCGGATTGGCGCGGACCGACGACGTTGAAGAACCGCCCGATCACGACCGGCAAGCCGTATTGGCGGTGACAGGCCAGCGCCAGGAACTCGTCGATCGCTTTCGACGCGCCGTAGGACCAGCGGGCGCGAGTCGTCGAGCCGAAAATCAGGTCGTCCTCCTCGTGGAACGTGGCCTTCGGATTCTTGCCGTAGACCTCGCTGGTACTGGCCAGAAAGAACTTCACCGAATCGCCGCTCCGGCAACGCTCGACCAGCGCATCCAGCAGCAACTCGGTGGGATGGATATTCCGTTCGATGGTCTCTTTGGGCTGGCGAGCAACCAGGGCCACGCCGACGGCGGCCGCCAAGTGGTACACGTGTTCGGCATCCGCGGCCAAACGGGCGGCCAGCTTCGGATCGCCGATGTCGCCCTCGATACACTTCAGCCGCGGATGGTCCCGTACGGCCGCCAGGTTGTCGAACGTGCCGGTCGATTGATCATCGACCACGGTCACCGCGTCGCCGCGTGCCAGCAGGGCTTCGGTCAAGTGAGATCCGATGAATCCGGCGCCGCCGGTGACGAGAACCTGTTTCACAAAAAATCCTTTCTCAGTCTTTCAGTTGGAACAGTCGGACGAGCGCTTCCAGGAGGCCGTGGTGCGAGCCGCTGCGCGCTTCGTCCCGCAGCGATTCCAGCGGAGGGTGCAGCAGTTTGTTGACCAGCCGGTCGAACGATCGAGAGATCTCGTTGCGGGTCCGGTCGTCGATCGGCCCCAGTTTGTTCAGCAACCGCTGCAGTTCCTCCTGTCGCAGTCGGTCGGCCTGCTCGCGCAGCCGTTTGATGGTGGGGCCGGTCGCGCGGTGGTTCAGTTCAGCCATGAAGCGAAGCGTCTCGGTCTCGATGATTCGCTCCGCCTTGGGCCATTCCTTTTCGCGTTCCCGCCGGTTTGCCTCGCAAGCCTGCTTCAGATCGTCGATCGAGTACAGGTACACGCCCAAGAAATCGCCGATGGCCGGATCGAAGTCGCGAGGCACTGCCAGATCGAGCATGAAGATCGGCCGCTGCTGCCGCTGCTGATGGATCAACCGAAACTGGTCTGCCGTCAGAATCCACTCGTTGGAACCGGTCGTGCCGATCACCAGATCGGCTGCCACGATCACCTCGTGCAGCTTTTCCCACGGAGCGGGGTGACCGCCGACTCGCCGGGCCAGATCGATGGCTCGCTCGCTGTGGCGGTTGCAGACGGTGATCTCCCGCGCGCCTTCGTCCCGCAGATACCGCAGCGTCTCTTCGCCCATCTCGCCCGCACCGATCACCAGCACTCGCTTATCGTCGAACCGCTCGAAGATTTGGGCCGCAAAGTCGGACACGGCCACGCTGGGGATGCTGACTCGCCGCTGATTGATCGCCGTCTCGTTCGCGACCCGCTTGGCTACGTGAATCGCCGCCTGGAACACGAAATTCGTCAGCGGTCCCGCCGTATCGGCGTTGCGGGCCAATTCGTAGGCTTGTTTCACCTGAGCAAGGATCTGAGCCTCGCCGACGACCATGCTGTCCAGGCTGGAAGCGACCGTGAACAGGTGCCGTATCGCGTCCTCCCCCGTCCGCTCGAACAACGAGTCGAAGATGTCCATCGGATTCAATCCGTGGAATCCGGCCAGAAATGCCACCAATTCGTGGTGCGAAGGACAACTCGCGTCGATGTCCGACGCCGCGTAGACTTCGACGCGGTTGCAGGTCGAGATCAGCACCGATTCGGAATCTGGAAACTGCTGGCGCAACTGGTTCAGCGCCGATTCCATCTGGTCGGGCGAAAACGCCAAACGCTCCCGCACTTCAAGCGGCGAGTTATGATGACTGCAGCCGATCATCTGCAATTTCATCGCCCGCCTCCGTCCCACCCGGCCGGCCGCTCGGCCGACGCGGGCGGCGCCGCGTTGTGCGGTGGGACGCTGGCATGGCCCGAGGGAACCAGCAACACGATCGCCAGCACCAACGCCAGAAACACGAAGCTGGCAACCGTCAGGTACGCGACTTTGCGCCCCTGCTGAACCGGCTTGTACGTCATCTCGAATATGAGCACCAGGACCAGCCAGGCCAGAAGCACCCCCGAAGTCCAGACCACCGGATCGCTCCACCCCATCCCCTGCTCGCTTTTCAGCAAGTTCATCACCACGCCGGACAGCAGACCAATTCCCACCAGGCAGGGAGAAACGATCAACGCTTGCCGGTTGGCTCGTTGAAGCCACTCCAGACTGGGAAGCCGTAAACCTTGACGCGGTGGCAGCTTATGCTTCAGCCGGTACGAATGCACCAGATACATGATCCCGGCCACGAACCCCAGAGTCACTGCGACCACCCCCAACAGCAGGGCGATGCCATGAATCATGCTCCAAGCCGTCAGTGCATGTTCTCGGGGAAACGGCGGAACGTCTCGAAACAAGTGCGCCACCCCAACCAGAACCAGCACGACCGGCAGCATGAAAATGCCCAGCGCCGCCTGCGGCCGCCGGATCGCCGCGACCAAATAGACGGCCGCTACGCCCCAGGCAGCCAACAGCAACCAATCGTACCAGCTCGATAACGGCGGACTGTCTGCCGCATCCCGGCTGCCGCGCAGTACCAAATAAATCGTATGGGCAGAGAGCCCCGCCGCGGTGAACCCGATTCCGACAATGGTGCGGACGGAAACTCGCAGGAATAGCCGCGAAACCTCCAGAACCAACGCAACCAAATAGCTGGCGGCAAAGCAGACAATATGAACTTGCGATAGCATCCCGGCGCAATCACCTGGAAAAGACCCCAAAACGGTAAGTAGCCCCGCGGGTATTATGACAAGCGAGGGGCTCGGTGCCTATTGGCGGTTGGTCGTATAGCCCCGGTATCGAGGCCGGAATCCAGTCATCGGATACCGCTCGACGGGCGATTGGACCGGATAGGGCATCGCGGGCGCTTGGCCCGGTGCTCCGGCGGGAGGCGCGATGCCACTCGGCGCCGCCAGATCGAACATCGGATACCCCGGATAGCTAGGCATCGCGAACAACTGGCTGGGATCTACTCGCAACTGGTTGATCGAGTAGGAGTCGATCTCCAGTTGAATTGAGCGGCCCGGAGGCGGCAAACGGATTTCGATGCGGTGCGGAATCGAGACACCGATCTCCGGATAGTAGCGGTGGTTCGACGTAAATGACGATCCGATCAATTGGCCCCGCGGATCGTAGGTGTGTTGTTCCAGCACCCAGCCGTAGGTCGCATGAATGACCGTGATCCTGCCCGTTTCACCGGCCGGGGTTGGGATGCGCGAACGAATCTCCAACTGCTCGGCGCCTCGCTGCCAAGGCCCTTCATGCGAGTGGGCCAGATCGAAGATCGGCAGCCCAAAGGCATCGACCAGCCAGTCTGGACGAATCGGCAAAATCTCCGCAGCTTGCCCCGGAAGGTACTGGTCGTGCCGCGCGTAGTAGATTCCTCGCGGGACGTTGGTTGCCATTTGCGGTGCATCGATCAGCGCCCAGAAGAGTTCCTGATTGCTGCCCAGATCCAGCACTTCGCCCAGTCCGACGAATTGCGCTCGCAAGCGGAAATCGCGAGGCCGCTGAAGCGCCACACTGGCCCGCATCGGCGGAACCCCCTGGATGGAAAGTCGAGCGTTGTCGGCCTGCAATTGGCTGATCCGGGAATTGTTGCCGTTGACGACTCGCAGCACGTCCGCGACCGTCGGAGGCGCGGTGAACGCAGCGGGGGCCGCCACGCCGGGAGGTTGGCGGGTCGGACAACTGGCGCCGCTGGCCGAAATCAGCACTACCGCGAGCAACCAGGCTGACGACCGGGGGAGTCTCAAAATCGCGTCCTTGTCCAATGGTCTACCGCTGAGCGTTTACCGTGTCGGGAGTCTCCGCATCAGGCCGCATCGGCAAACAGAAGTCTTGCCAGTTCGTCTTGAATCTCCTTGGCTCGCTCCGGGCCGGGCGATACGACGGGAACGTGGTACTCCGTCTCGTTCCGCGGGCAGAACACCACCATTTTTTCCACGCCGTTTTCGTCGAGTTCGGAATCCTCCAACCTCAGCACTCGCCGCCGGATCATCAACAGAGTCAGGATGTACCGCACGTCTTCCTTGCCGGGCTGAGCTTCCAGTTCCAGAAAATAATCCAGCATCACGTCGTTGGGAGCCCAGTTCGCGCGGCGCGCATTGGCCTCGGGCATCTGCGAACGCCACCAGCCGATCGCCTCGGCCGGAGGACCGTCCCAAGCCGCTTGGCAGTAGTCGTACCGCACAATCTCCGCCCCTTCGGAGACCAGCACCGAATAGAACACTTCTCCGGGCGCAAACTCGTGCTCCGTCTTTGCACAACGGCGACTGCATCGCTGGATCTCGAAATCAACCATCCCGCCACTCTTTCACCGCAACCGGATTCCCCGCTAGCCAATCTTCGAGAGGGCTTGGCGCAGACACGGGGTCCACGAACCACGACGGAACCGGCCAACCGAAAGGAAAATGCGGCGGGATGGTACGCGAAAGCCGCGTGCGACTCAAGACGATTCGCGGTGTCTCGGGAAACGAGGTTGGAATCGAGTCCGCTGCTCGGTCGACGAACCTTGAGGTCCATCAACCGCTGTCACTGCTACCATCGGCGCCGAGGTCGATCCCATGCGAACTCCGCAGGGTCGATCCGGCGAGAGGAATCACCGGTCGACGTCGGTCTCGGCAGTTCCCAGCAACGAGTTGTTCAGCAGCGGACTGGGTGGCGATACCGGGACGTTTTCGTTACGCGGTTCGCTGCTCGGTTCGCCGCTCGGACGCTCCGACGGCATTTCTTCGGTGGCCGGATCATTCCCCGCAACCAAGGTCTCCGGGGCGGATTGTTCTCCAGGCACGTCGTGCGCGTCGTGGAATCGGATCCATTTGGCAACCAGCTCGTCCGGCACGGATTCACGCCAGATGGCCAACACCTTGTCGACATCGACATGCGGGTTGCCGCGCTCGTTGCCTTTCAAGCCGGGGCTGACGGGTGCGATGGGCAACCACAACAGATCGATCCGCGTGCTGTCGCGGTAGTAGCTTCCTCCGACGATGTCGCCGTTCTGGTTCAGGTTGAGCTGGTAGTGGAAATACTTGGTCTTGGAAAGCCGCGGGCTCTTGTCCAATTCCTTCTCGGAGAAGTAGGCGTAGCGGATGTTCGTTCTGACTTCGACGCGATTGCCCTGGCGATGGAACGAACTGGCGTAGCCGTAGACGGGGTAGTTCCATTTTTCCTTGCCGGGATCTGCCTCCATCGCGATCGGATGCGAGAAACGCCCGATCCAATTCGCTAGCGCGACGTGCAACTCGGCCGCGTGGACCTCGCCGTATTCCCCGCCGATGTTCAAGGTGTCCTGGTACATGTAGAGTTCCGCCAGCAGACCCTTGATGTCCGCCGGTGTGAACGTCACTCCGTCTCGCACCACCGGGTTCTGCGGCTCGGCATGCCGAATCGACGCGGCCGACCAACCATTACAGTGCCCGTGCCAGTGCGGCGTTGCCCGAACGGGAACCGACGTCGAACCGAACAGGCCAACGCGGCGAGTCCGGTAGTAGGTCTTCTGATAAGCGGTGGTGTCCCACTGCTCGTGTCGAGTCGCTTTGAGGTCGCCCGCGTGGAACGTCTGATCGTATTTTCGCAGTGCGTCGACCGTGCCGCCTTGACGGTCCAGATAGATGTTTCCTGAGTACGGAACGCGGTATTCCGGAACCGTCCCTTCGGTAGGCAATTGGTCGAACGTCCAAATCAGATCGGTGTTCCAACTCTTACGGAAGTTCTCGTTCTGCTGGTCGATGACCGTCTGGGACAGATTCTGCCCGAGAGTGCTCGTTGCGACCAGACACGCGGCAAAGAGGATATTCGCTGCCATCGGATGCTCCTGACGAATGGGCGGACATGGGGATGCTGTGAAAAGGCAACTCACCGAAGAAATCTAGCCCGAAAATCGCCCTTGGCAAACGAAAACGCCCCAGAAACCGTGTGGTCTCCGGGGCGTGAATGTTCGTTTCGATTCCGAACGTCAGCCGCGCTGCGAGAATCCTAGTAGCGTCCACCTCGCCCGCCACCGCCGTAGCCGCCGCCGCCACGCGATCCGCGACCGCCACCACCACCGCCGCCGCCGCGATCTTCGCGCGGGCGAGCCTCGTTGACGGTCAACGGACGACCGTCATGCTCCTGGCCGTTCAAGGCACGGATAGCAGCTTGCGCCTCGTCGTCGCTACCCATCTCCACAAAGCCGAAGCCTTTGCTGCGACCGCTCTCACGATCCGAAATCACCTGCGCGCTTTGCACAGAGCCGTAGGAAGAGAACATCTCTTCCAGATCCGAACTACTGACGCCGTAGCTCAGATTCCCCACATACAATTTCTTACCCAACGCTAGATCTCCGTTACTCAAGAGGGACACGACGGCCCGCTGCCGCCTGTATCGAACCGAACACGTTGTGTTCCAACGGCCGACGGAACTGTGGCAACAGGACAAACCGGAACCGAGTATACCAAGACTTTCGCCGCCTTTGCAATGCCCGGTTCTTGAAGTTTCTGCAAGAATATGCCACCGCCGAATATTTTGCAATACCACAAATAACTACTTCGGATGTGTCAGCTTGGCAGCCACATCGTTCCACGCGACCTCGTGCGGCAAACAACCTTGCCCGGCTGCCGTGGCGGCGGCGACGCCCGCCGCCTCGCCCATCGAGACGGCGTTTCCCGTGACGCGGTAGCTGGAGTGGGCCAGGAAGTCGCCGCTGATACAGCGACCGGCCATCAACAGCGCGTCGGCATCCTTGGCGATCAAGGCGCGCAAGGGGATGTCGTAAGGCTGGGTTCTGCGGGGCAAGGAATGGCGTTCGATGCCCGTCGAGTGTTGCTGGCTCGTCGAATGGACATCCAGTCCGAAGGTGACGCGGCAGACGGCGTCGGCATGCTGGACGCCTGCGAGCATATCGTCCAGCGACACCGTGTATCGACCGTGAATGCGACGCCCCTCGCGCACGCCGATCTGCGATCCGGTGGCGACGATCTTGATGTTCTTCCAAGGATCGCCCAGCGAACGCAGGGCGTCGACCAATTGATGCAGTTCTGCCCGGGCGCGCAAGGTAGCGTCGGTCACTTGCTGGGCGTCGATTCCCCGAAACCCGTATTCGTGGTTGATCATCCAGGCGTACAAATCCTCGTGGATCTTGAAGACGGTGGGATGCCCATAGGACGACGACAATCCGGCACGTTGGAACTGGGCCATCAACGCGTCCTTGGGCTCGGCCCAGGCTCGGCCCTCGCGTTCGTAGTAGTCGGCCGTTGCCTGCGCATCGATCCCGGTAATCAACATCATCAGGCTGAACGGTTGCGTTTCGCCCGCCCGCTCAACGCCCGCCGCACCGGGGCCCTCGACAGGCCGGCCGAAATCGAAGCCGCAACCGGCCAGCGCGGCCAAGTCGCCGTCGCCGGTGCAGTCGATGAAGGCTCGAGCTGCGAATGCCTCGCGTCCCGATTTGGATTCGGTCACGCAATGCGTGACGCGACCATCTTCCTTGACGGCCGCGGCGACTCGGGTATGCAGCCGAACCTTGACCCCCGCCTCCGCGCACATCTGTTCAAGCACGAACTTCATCTGTTCGACGTCGTACGGCATCGAGCCGCGACGGTTCCAAGGCGTACCGCCGACAACTTCCATGCGCTGATTCATCCGCTGGGCGATCTCTTCCATGATCCCGCCCTTGTTTCCAGCATCGATGATCCAGGACAGCAAGCCCGTGGTCCAGATTCCGCCCAGTTGGCCGTGCGTCTCGATCAATCGCACACTGGCGCCGGAGCGAGCCGCCGCGATCGCGGCCGCGACGCCCGCCGGCCCTGCCCCGCATACGACGACATCGGTCGAGTCGGCGACAGGCACTTCCCGTGCCGGTTCCCGGACGGATGCCTCGGGTCCGCTCCCCGAGTACGGCTGATTGGCCACGCATCGGGCCGCTCCCATCGCGGCCACCGTCGCCAGTCCGCCTTGCAGGAATTTGCGTCGTTCGAATGGTTGCGCCATGCTTGAACTCCTTCGGGAATGTCTGATGGGAAGCAGATTTGGATTCCGTGTATCTTACGATCGCCTCGCGCCAACGGGAAGCGCAGCGGAGCCTTCGTAGAGCTGCCCGGCCTGGCCCGGCGTCCCCTTCCTCTTGCCAGGACACGGAAGTCATGTCCCGTTGGTTGGTGCTGGACGCGACGGGCGATCTGGCTTACAGTAACATGGTCGCATCGCATGCGATTCAACGTTGCGTTCTCCACGCCGACGGTACGGCACAACGGCAACCAATCTACTGCACAACGCGCATTTTCAAAGGAAAGCGTTCAATGTCCCGACGATTCATCGGCCCGATCCTCTTGTCCGGCGTTCTTCTCCTGCTTGTGGCGACGCCGGCATCGGCTGAACCGGAAGCACCGCGTGCGTTACGGTTGCCAGAACCGGGCACCGTTGCCATCGACCATCAGCGAGGGGAACTGATCCTGTCGGCAAAGGTGCAGTTCCCGGAGGACAAGCCATGCATCAATGAATACGGTGAACGGGTGCAGGCTTTCGCCGGATGCGCAACTGCGGCGGGCGGCGACGCAAAGATGGCCGGGTATTTCGTGTTCCTGGTCGATGTGGAGACCGAGGCCGTGTTCGAGGGCTTGATGAAGCTCGGATGCCGGCCCAAGGTGCATTACAGCATTCAGGAGGGCCGCAACCGGAGTGGACTGAAGGCCGACACGAAGCCCGAGGACTACCTGCAAGGCGATCCCGTGGTGCTGTCGGTGTTCTGGCAGGGTGAGGACGGGAAGTGGATCGAACGCGCCTACCAGTATTTTGTCACCGAGGTCGCATTGGTCGACGGCAAGGAAATCGAGAAGCCGTGGACGCCTCACTTCGTGTTCCATGGCAGCGGGGCCATCCACAAGGCCGGCACCGGCTGTATCGCCTGCCCCTGCGATTGCCCTGGCGGAATCATCGCCGACAATCGCTTCCCGATCTATGATCCGAAACCGCGAGTGCGTTTCGATATGTCGAAGGCTCCGCCCGTCGGCACGCAGGTCTACGTCCGCATTCGGCCGATCGCCTCGACTCCCGAATAACGGATCACGCCACGATGCATACGCTACGTCCCGGACCGCCATGCTTGCTGCTTGCGGCTTCGATTTGGCTTGCTTCCTGGTTCGTCGCCGTCGGCGCAGAGAACGAGACGGCCCAAGCGTCCCCGAGCATCGAAGCGGAAGTGTTCGGCCGACACGACGACAACATCTACCAGCTCGATTGTTCGGCCGATGGCCGCTGGCTCGTCACCGCATCCGGCGATGACACGGCGATGATCTGGGATCTGCGGACGCGGCGGGCCCAGGCAACACTTCCGCACGACGGCCCGGTCTACTCGGCCGTCTTCGCTCCGGACGGAAAGCAACTGGTCGCGGGCAGCGGAGACGGTTTCGTGACTCGCTGGTCCGTACCGGAAGGCCGCAAACTCGCGTCCGTCCAAGGGCACGGCGACGCCGTCTACAGCGTGGCCTTCTCGCCGGACGGAAAACGCCTGGCCAGTGTCGGCGGCAACGGGGACGGAGGCGATACCCTCTGCCGCGTCTGGGATGCGGCCGACTTGACGGTACTTGCCAAACTCGAAGGCCATGCGATGCCCGTGTACGGCGTGGCGTTTTCGCCCGACGGCAAGACGCTGGCCACGGCCAGCCGCGATAAAACGGTGCGGCTGTGGTCGCTGGACGATAAGAGCAGTCGCGTGCTGGAAGGCCACACTAGCGATGTGTACCGCAGCGGTTTCTCGCCCGACGGGCGCTGGCTGGCCACTGCCAGCCAGGACGCTACCATTCGCGTCTGGGACGTGCGGACCGGTCGATGCCGAGCGACGCTGCCCGGCCGTCGCGATCCTCTGTACGGCGCCGTTTTTTCCCCCGACGGCAGCCAGTTGGCCGCGGTCGGAGACGATTGCCGCTTGCGGATCTGGAACGCCGAAGATTTGCGGCCCGTGTTCGAGCAGCGGTTGTCGCGCGAGGCCCTGTACTCGCTGGCATACTTTCCCGATGGCCGAACGATCCTGGTCGGCGGTGCGGACGCCAAGATCTATTGGCAGCCACTGGCTCCCTGACAACGGCCAACAACGAATGGTGAGTGCAACGTGATTTTGGAAGGAATTGTCACGACGGTCAACGCGGACGGCACCGCGAACATCTCGCCGATGGGACCGCTGGTCGACGAACGGATCACGCAGTTTGTGCTGCGGCCCTACACGACGTCGCGCACATACCAGAATCTGAAACGCACGAGGCAGGGGGTGCTGCATGTGACGGACGACGTCGAGATGCTGGCGCACGCGGCCGTTCATCGGCTCGATCCGCCACCCAAGTTGGCGAAGGCCAAGAAAGTCGCAGGCTTCGTCCTGGCCGAAGCCTGCCGCTGGTACGAATTCCAGGTGCGTTCGCTCGACGACCACTCGGAACGGACCACGATCGCCTGCCAAGTGGTCGCCCACGGCCGCATCCGCGACTTCTTCGGCTTCAACCGGGCCAAACACGCCGTCGTCGAGGCGTCGATTCTCGTCACGCGGATCGAATTCCTGCCCCCCGAGCAGATCGTCGACGAGTTCCGCCGGTTGGCCGTCCTGATCGACAAGACGGCCGGGCCCCAGGAACGGCGCGCGTTTCAGTTCCTGGAGCAATACGTGGGCGAAACGCTGCACGCCCGGCAAACGGAAGGCGGGGACGCAGGCCGATGAACCACGCGAACGGAAATTCGTCCGCGTCGGCGACCGACGCGGGGGCCTCGCCCGGGCGACCGTCAAAAGCGTCCTGGCAGGTGCGAGTGGTCGCGCCCAGCAGGCTGCATTTCGGCTTGCTGTCGTTCGGCCGCGACGAAGGACGGCAGTACGGTGGCATCGGCCTGATGATCGACCGGCCCGCCGTTCGACTGCGACTGGACCGGGCCGAGTGCTACGAAACCCGGTTCGAGATGGCGGACGATTTTCTGCCGCCAGCGGATGCGACCACAATCCGCCAGTCGCTGGCCGTCCGCGTGGGTGAATTCGCCAGCCGCTGGGCCGCCTTTCACAACTTGCCCGCTCCGCCGTGCTGCTGCATCTCGATCGAGTCGGCGCCGCCGCAACACGTCGGTCTGGGCACGGGAACCCAGTTGGCGCTGTCGGTCGCTGCGGGGCTGAACGCACTGTTCGGTCTCGGCGAGCCGTCGGCCGTCGAGTTGGCGATGAGCGTCGGGCGCGGTCTGCGGTCCGCCGTGGGAACCTACGGATTTGTCCTGGGCGGATTGATTGTCGAGCGGGGCAAACTGCCGGGCGAAGCGATCGCCCCGTTGGACTGCCGCCTGGATCTGCCAGCCGATTGGCGCGTGTTGCTTGTCCAACCCGCTGCGGTCAGCGGCTTGTCCGGCTCTGCCGAGCAACAGGCTTTTGAAGATTTGCCGCCGGTGCCGGACGAGGTGACTCGGCGATTGACCGACGAGCTCCGACTGGTCATGTTGCCCGCAGCCGCGTGCGGCGACTTCGAGCAATTCAGCGAGAGCGTCTACCGCTACGGGCGTCTGGCCGGCCAATGCTTCGCGCCGATTCAAGGCGGACCGTACAACGGCCCGGATCTTGAACGGCTGGTCGAATCCATCCGAGCTCTTGGCATCCGCGGCGTCGGCCAAAGTTCCTGGGGACCGACGCTCTTCGCGCTGCTGCCCGACGCGGCGGCTGCCGAAGTCTTGCAGCGCCGACTGACGGAGACCCTTCCCCCGCCTCTGCCCCTAATGCTCTCAACAAGCCTGAACCATCGCGGCGCGCAAGTGACATTGCAGACTCGGTGAAAATGGCGATCCGGTTCTTGCGCGAAATCGCTGGCTTCGGTATCCTGTTACGCAACTGGAATCAAGTCGAGGCATTCCACCGGTCGACAACGAAAAAAATGGGACAGCATGATCCGATTAACCGTCCGCGAGATCCGCAAGCACTACGGGCCTGAGCCGGTTTTGGCCAGCGTCAGTTTCGATCTGCGGGCGGGCGAGCGCGCCGCGTTGGTCGGTCCGAATGGCACGGGCAAGACGACTCTGCTGAAGATTTTGGCCGGTCGCGAGGACGCGGACGCCGGAGCCGTCGAGTTGGCGGCGGGCACCAGCGTGGGCTTTTTGGAACAGCAGCCCGAGTTTCTCGCGGACCGGACGCTGTGGCAGGAGGCTCGCGAAGCATTGCGGGAACTGATCGATCTGGCCGAACAGGCCGAAGCGATCGCCGAACAGCTCGGCAAGACCGACGATCCGGCTCAGCATCAGCGGCTGGGGCAACGATTCGACCACTTGCAGCAGGAACTCCACCGTCGCGATGCCTACCACCTGGATCACAAGATCGAGCGGGTGCTGACCGGCTTGGGGTTCCTGCCGGAATCGTTTCAGCAGCCCGTGGTTCAACTGAGCGGCGGACAGCAGAACCGCTTGCTGCTGGCCAAACTGCTGCTGCAACAACCGGATCTGCTGCTGCTGGACGAGCCGTCCAACCACTTGGACCTGCAAGCGACCGAATGGCTCGAAGACTACCTGCTGGCTTCCCAGCAGGCGCTGATCCTGGTCAGCCACGACCGCTATTTCCTGGACCGAGTCACCACCCGCACGCTCGAACTGTTCCGCGGCACGGTGGATTCCTACCCCGGCAATTATTCGGCGTACCAGCGGCAGAAGGCCGAGCGGCTCGAGGTCCAGCGGCGCACGTTCGAACGTCAGCAGACCGAAATCGCCAAGATGGAGGACTTCATCCGTCGCAATCAGTACGGCCAGAAGCACGCGCAGGCCGAGGACCGGCGGAAGAAACTGGAACGGATCGAGCCGGTCGAGCCGCCGCGCGAGATCGCCGCGCCGCCGATGCGGTTCACCCCGGCCAGTCGCACCGGCGACATCGTGATGCGAGTCGAACGGCTGTCGAAAGCCTTCCAGCAGCCGCTGTTCCAGGACTTGACGTTCGACATCCTGCGGGGCGAGAAATGGGGCATCCTCGGCCCGAACGGGTCGGGCAAGACGACCTTGCTGCGGTGTCTGCTGGGCGAATCCCCGATGGACTCCGGTCGCGTCGTGCTGGGCAGCGGCGTTCGCGTCGGCTATTTCGACCAGCAACTGCGTTGTCTGGACGAGAATTCGGAAGTTGTCGACGCCATCCGCCCGCCGCACAAGGAGTTCGTCGAGCAACAACGGCGCGATCTGCTGGCCCGTTTCGGCATCACGGGCGACATGGTGTTCCAACGCGTCGGCCAGTTGAGCGGCGGCGAGCGGAACCGCACGGCGTTGGCGATGCTGGCGGCGCTGGACGCGAACGTCCTGGTCCTGGACGAGCCGACGAATCATCTGGATCTTTGGGCGCGGGACGCTTTGGAACGCGCGCTGCTCGCCTTTGACGGCACGGTCTTGTTTGTCAGCCACGACCGCTACTTCCTGAACCAGGTGGCCGATCATTTGCTGGTCGTCGAGCCCGGACGATTCCGTGTGATCGACGGCAACTACGACACGTACCAGCATCTGGCGCGGCAGGCAACGGTCCAGGACGACGGACAATCCTCCGGTGCTCAGCCGCCGCGTTCCCCGTCCCGGGGTGGCAAATCCGCGTCGGCGGACAAGGACAGCAGTCCGCGCCGGAAGCGCAAATTTCCCTATCGCAAGCTGGCGGACATCGAGGCGGACATCCACCAGCGGGAAGACCGCATCGAGAGCCTGCACGCCGCGCTGGCCGACCCCGAAGTGCTGCGCGACGGGCGGCGAGTCAAGCAGACCACCGCCGAACTGGAACAGACCAAGCAGGAACTCGCCACGCTCTACGAACACTGGGAAGAAGCCGCCGAAATGAACAACTGACCAGAATGCGCACTCGGCGTGTTCCGTTCACCTCGGCTTCGGGCCTTGATCGCAACCTGGTAGCCGAATTCGTGAGAATTCGGAGACCATGTAGCCGAATTCGCGAGAATTCGGAGGGAAACTGCCGAATCCGAAGTCTCACGACTTCGGCTACCATGCTGGCATCGGCAGCATTTCGCAAGCTTACGATCAAGGCCCGGCTTCGCTCGGTTCGAAGGTATTTGCTTACGATGGCAAACGCCGCCTCGATCGGGTCGATCAGTTCCCCGCGCGGCATGGCCCTTGACCGTCAGGTGCCCTCGTTCGCACCCGCCGGCAGGCCCGTTTTTCGATTCACCAGCCGCTGATGCCGGAAGCGGTTCGTTGTGGAGATTCTGTCATGGGGTCCGGAAAGGCGAACAGGGCATCCTGATCCTTGCGCCGATCATCGGCCGCAAGCGCTGGGACGAAGCGGATGCCGACCAGCCGGGGGACGCCGACAGCAAAGTCCGCTGTCTGTACGGTTTCCGGGCGGCCTGGAAACCACCACCCGCAGCGCCGACTACATCCAACTGTACCGCGGCAACACCCAGACGCTGAGCGATTCGCTGGACATGATCCAGAAGACAGCGGCCACGCTGATCGCCCAGTTGCAGGACGAGTCGAACAACAGCCAGCAGGAGGAACATCGCCATGTTGCATAGCAAGCGAATCTGGTCCATCGTTCCGGCCGAAAGCGCCGGGTGGCTCGCCGAGCAACTCACCCAGTGTACCTCGTGCGGCTGCAGCGGCTTTCGGCTGGACGACTACGTATTCGTCAACGACGCGACCTGCGCCGACGGTGCTCAGGAATACGGCGTTCTCCGGGCGGACGGCGACCACTACGTGCAAATCGAGTCCTTGACGTTCTCCTGGATGACCTACGACCAGGCGGAGACCATCATTCGCCGCGTCCTGGCGGGTGAATTCGACCATGCGAAGTATGGCACGGTCGGCCGGAATCGGCTTCAGACGCCGGACCAACACGGCCGCTGTCATCTGTGCGCATGACGACCGAGCCGTCACCGTCAACGGCAATCGCCCAAAAGGCCCGACGGTTTCGCACGCCACCGGGCCATTTTTTGTCCCGAAACCCGGCTTTCTCTGGCTGGGAAAGTTCAACCCGCCGAAGACGTGCGTTTTTCTGAGGCATGACAGGGGTATTCAACAACGTCTTCAGATGGACACGTAGCCCAGCATCCCACGTAACCCAGCAACCCACATGGCCCGGCATCGCACGTGGTCCGGCATCTCCGAGGCCGGATGAAATGGCTCATCACCCCCCAGATGCTGGCCCCATCCGCCCACATCCCATCGCCCAATATCGTGGCGGAGCCCACACAACACACAACTGCCGAATAAGCCCTCATGCCTTCGATACTCCCAGTCGCCGGCCGCCGGAGCGGCCAGGCTGGTCGACATTTCCTGACCGGCTTGGGTGGCTGTTTATCGAAGCCTTCCGACAGCTGGGCTGACCATTGTGCGGCGGATCGTCGCCAAGCTGTCCGTTCGCCTGGAACCGTTTCCTCCCCACGGCGGGCGCACTATGCTAGCACCACAATTTGCGGGGGTATTCTGGCGGCACGACGGGCGGTAGAAGTTCTTGGTTTGTGATGAACAAATGGAACGTCTTCCCAGGAGGTTTGCCAGATGGAGACCAACGTCTGTATCGTGGACTATTTTGAAGAACTGGAGGATCCTCGGATCTTCACGTTGAACAAGAGACACCAGTTGGTGGATATCGTTACGATTTCGATTCTGGCGGTTCTGTGTGGTGCGGAAGGGTGGGCGGATATCTTCACCTGGGCTCAAGCCCACGAGGCGTGGTTGTCCACATTTTTGAAACTACCCTTTGGGTTGCCGTCAGAGGACTGCATTCGCCGTGTCATCGCTCGAATCAAGCCGGACCAATTTCGTACTTGTTTTCTCAACTGGACGGCCGCTCTCTGCGAGGCTACGGACGGGCAGATCATCGCCATTGATGGCAAGACACTGAGGCATTCCTTCGACACTCGCTCTGGAAGGAAAGCGTTGCACTTGGTGAGTGCTTGGGCCGTCGAGAACCACGTTCTGTTGGGTCAGGAGGCAGTCGATCAAAAGAGCAACGAGATCACGGCAATCCCGAAATTACTGGAGATTTTGGATCTCACGGGGGCGATCGTTACGATTGATGCCATGGGCTGTCAGAAAAAGATCGTTCGCCAAATTCACGACGGAGGTGGAGACTATGTGATCGGACTCAAGGGGAATCAGACGCAGTTGCACGAAGCCGCCAAGGATGAGTTCAGCAGA
Source organism: Pirellulaceae bacterium (assembly GCA_023382975.1). Taxonomy (GTDB): domain Bacteria; phylum Planctomycetota; class Planctomycetia; order Pirellulales; family Pirellulaceae; genus SKKK01. The sequence continues at coordinate 150 of JAHDXO010000020.1, read as the reverse complement.
CACATGGAAAACGATTTCGCCGATGTTGACTGCCGTCAGCACGAGACGAGCGAACATGCTCACGGCCGCGTCGAAGAACGTACTTACTATCAGATGTGTTCTGGTTCAGCGGGACGTTGAGTTTCGATGTGTTCGAGTTAGTGAGTAAAG
>JAHDXO010000019.1:149396-167740 GCA_023382975.1 Pirellulaceae bacterium | reverse complement strand
CTGGAAGCTTACCCCACGACTTTTTCAGCAGCCTCCTTCGGCTTGCCGTTAAACGCTTTGGGTGCGACAGAGTGGACGAGAGTTGTCGGTGTAGCAGCGAGGCGCGGCGTCTACTGCGGACTTTCCAGCAGTTCTTTCAGATAGGCGATGGCGGCGGCGGAATCGAAGGTGGTGTAGGCATTGATGTTCTTCTTCTGCAGCTCGAGCGCCGCTCGTTCGGCCGAGCCCGTGGTCTGCTGGATTTCCTGATCGCGCTGTTGCACACTGGCGCGCACCGCTTCCCATGTCTCGCGGAACAGTTGCTGCGCCAGTTTACCTTGACCGGTGACGGCTTCGAGCACCTCGGGGATGCGGGTCGCTTGCAGTTTCTCGTCGGCCGCGGCCCAGCGAGCGAACCCGGACAATTGGCCGGCAAAGGCGAACAGATGCCGCGAGTAAGGATGGTCTGCTCCGGGTGCGCGAGAGACGGCTTGGGCAAGATTCTGCAAGCCCCGATCGTAGTTCTGGCTGCGGAAATAAAGCCAAGCTGCGGCATGATAGGCCAGCACGGTACTGGGATGGTCGGGGAACTTGGCCACGACTTGTTCAAACCGCTCCAGTGCCAATTTGGATCGCGTCCGGTCCTGGAGCAGTTGCAGGGCATAGATCAGGTGAGCGTCCGGTTGGTCGGGAACCAGCGTCGCGGCCTGATGGTAGCTCAACGCAAAGCTATCGTCCATCTTGCGGTCGGCTTGCAGTTGGGCCGCCAACTCCTGCAACGCCTTGCGTTGGTCGGGCGAGAACCGGTCGGGAGTCGGCTCGAAAAGGACGGGCACCTGTTCCTGACCGGCGCGCAAGGCCGCCGTGGGGATCTCGATCCGCAGGTACTTGAACAGATTCTGCGGCGTCACCCGTTGATCGTCCCCGCGAGTGGCCTTGCCTTGGTAGGCCGCAGCGACCGCCGCGGCGAACCGCCCGACCTCGGCATCTCCCGCGGGAAGATCCAACTGGCCGCGGCTGGCGTTGCCGATCACGCTGACGGTGCGCGACACCGTTCCCAGCCGAGCCTTCAAGGCCTCGATCAATTCCTCCGCGGACGGTTGCCAGGCACGGTCCTGGCCGCCATGTTGGACGTCGAACAACAAAACCTTCTTGTTCGCGTCGGCAGCGCCGAGCGAGCGAATGTCAGGATTGGCGCCCGGCGTTTCGCCGGCCGCGTCCAGGGACTTCAGCAAGTTCGTCAGATTCAACCCGGTTTCCTTGGGGCGGGTGGAGTCGAAGTCGCGTGCGGCCAGGTAGACTTCGCCCGCTTCGCTCTTGGTGGCGTGGCCGGCGAAATAGACAATCAATCGGCTGCCAGCCGGCATCCGCGCGAGAAACGCCGACAGCGGTTTCTCGATTCCAAACCGCGTAGCATCCAGCAGCCACAGCAGTTGTTCGTCGACCACCCGGACCCGTCGCGACAACGTGCGGCGCATCAGTTCGGCCGCCGGCAGCGTCGTTTCGGACGGCGTCATCCGCCGATCGTCATAGCGAGTCTGAGCGATCACCACCGCCCACACGTCGCGGTCGGGGGCGAAGACGGCCTCGATCGACCGGGCGCGGCCGTCCTGCGAGTCCTCGACGATGGAAACCGAGTCGCTGGCGCGCAACTCGGCGAAGTCCACGGGTTCACCGTCCGTCAACTGGACCGTGCAGTCCTCGTGGAGCGAAAGGGTGCGCGTCCTGCCGTCGTTCTGCAAGATCCGTAATTGCCGGGTCTGCGGATCTGCCCGCTCGACGACGCCGGCGATTCGTGTCTCGCGCTGCGCTTCGATCCGACGGACGGTGCGGTCGACCTGCATCACGACCCGATCGTCTTTGCGCAGATCGGCCAAGGAAAAGACTTTGCCGTCACCGTCGGCGGAGCGCCCGTTCAGCACGACCTGACAATCGGAGTCGACCGTGCGATCGACGGTGGAGGCGTCGGCCAGCCGCACGGTCACTTGCGACGGCAGACGAATGGCTTCGATAAACCCTGACATGTCGACCAATCGCTGGATCTCGACGGTTTCGGCCTGAAGCCGGCCGTCCGCGGGCAGATACGTGGCGACGATGCGGTCGCCCGCTTGAATCGCGGCCAAGGATGCCGCTTCGCCGTTCAGCAAGAGTCCGACGGTCGAAGGGATGAAGATCTGCAAGGCAGCACTGCCGTCTCCCTCGGGCGTGACCGTGACGGTCTGCGAGGCGACGCCGACCGCCGCAACGGTTCCGCGCGTCTGGACGGCCTCGGCCCGCGTGACCGCAAACCGCCGCTGGATCACTTTGCCGTCGGCCAGTACCGGCACGGCCGCGACTTGATCCCCGACTTTCAAGTCGCCGGGGCTCATCAATTCCTTGGCGTTCAGCACGATCGTGTCGCGTTGTTCGTCCAGAGGCACCTCGACAATCGGGCCGGCGGCGGTCTGCAGTTGCAGGCGCCGGTTCGGCAGATCGATCAGCACGATCTCGCCTGTCGCCGGCTCGACCTTCGGCGGCGGAGGCGGTTCGACGTTCGGACCGGAAGGCACCAGCGCCACGACGACGCTCAACAACAGGCTGACCGCCAGCGCGCCGATCGCCAGCATGCGTTTCCGCCGCGCCTGGCTGGCCGCCTTGGCCGCGTCGGCGGCTTCCTGCGCCGTGGGCTTTCGTTCGCGGGTCTTGTCGTCGTCCAGGTCGCGCAGCACATCCTCCGCGGTGCGGTAACGCTTGGCGGGATCTTTCTCGCAGAGTTTCTCGACGATGTGGGCCAGGTCGTCCGGCACGTTCTGCAGCACGCGGCCGATTGCCGGTAGACGGCGGTCGGGCGCTGACTGCCACATCATCCAGGCGATTTGCTGGTCGCGTCCGAACATCGTGAGTCCCGGGAACAGCGTCTCGAAGTTCTGGCCGCACATCAACTCGTAAGCGGAGAATCCCAGCGAGTACAAATCGCTGTGCGGTCCGACGTCGCCGAACTGGTCGGAAACGACCTCGGGAGCCATGTACTTCGCGGTGCCCTTGACCACGCTCCCCTCGCCCCGGCTCAGCCGTCGAGCGATCCCGAAGTCGCCCAGCTTGACCAGCCGGTTCCGGTCCACCAGCATGTTGCTCGGCTTGACGTCGCCGTGGATGATGCCGTTGCGTTCCAGAAACTGCAGGCCTTGGGCCACGGCCTTCAACAGGTACCGCAGGTCGGTCAAGTCGATCGGGCGTCCTTTCAACACGTGCGTGATGTTGCCCATCATCAGTTCCAGGATCAGCCAGCCGCGTTCCCGCACGATGTCGTAGATCGTCATGATCCGGGGATGCTCCAGGCTGGCGATCAGTTGGGCTTCGCGCCAATAGACTTCCAACTGGCGGGGATCCTCCAGGTATTGCGCATGGATCTGCTTGATCGCCACTTCGCGGTGCAGCTCGGCATCGCGCGCCCGGAACACGGTGGCGTAATCGCCTTGGGCCAGTTTCTCGATCACGGCGTACCGCGGATGCTCGGGCGCGGGGAAACCGGGTAACAGTTCAGGCTTTGACACAGCTAGTCCCTGCTCAGTAGCGTTGCAAGTTGTTCTTCCAGATGACGGTCGTTCGGTGGATTCTGGGCGGTCTTCGGCCCTGTCAAACCGGCGGCGCCCCGATGCGACTCGTCCTTCACCATGTTCAGCACCTCCCGGTACAACCGCTGTTCCGCGACGGTATCGCCGCGATGAAAGGCCTGCAGCGCCTCGCGCAGCCGCCGCTCGTGCGGCCTCAGATCCGGGCCGATCCCAAGATAGTGGCGTTGGATCTGCGATCGGGCTTGCCATTTGGATGCGCTGTTGGTGGGCGCGGACGTCGGTTCGAACACCAGCAGGATCACCGACAGCGTGACGCTGAAGCAAAGCACCCCGATCAACAGCAACGGATTCGAATCGCGGGCCTCGGGCTGCTGCAGATCGTCTTCCTCCTCGATATCCTCGAACCGCAGTTCCGGCAGGCGTCCGTCGGCGCCCAACTGGAGCTGCGTTTCGGCTGCGTTCTCGACGATGAACTTGGCGGCCTGACCCCGCCGATCCGTCGGCGGCGGGGCGACGCGGAATCCGCCGGAGACGGGCGAGTCCGGCGGCGTTTCGCCCGGCGAGCCGACGCGGAAACTCTGGCTGCAACTCGGGCAGGCTACCCGTTTGCCCCACAGCTCCTGCGGCGCCTTCAATTCCTTACCGCAATTTGGACACGTCACACGTACCTGCATTACATCCGCCCTGCCGCCTGCCCTCAAGGAAACCTCACAAACCCAGCCCCAGCAGCCAGTAGTTTAGCACAAACGGGCCCAGGATGATGATCACCGTCGAGATCATGACCAGCACCCCCGGCAACAACATCTTGACGCCCGCTTCGCCCGCGATGGTCTCGGCCCGTTGGCTGCGTTTCAGCCGCAACACGTCGGCCTGGGTGCGGAAGATCTGCGACAGCGGCGTGCCCAATTGCTCGCTCTGCAGGATCGCGCCGATGATGCCGTTGATCTCGTCGTCGTTCAACCGCCGGCGAAGGCTGTCAAATGCCTCGACCCGCGTCTTGCCCATGTTGATGTCGGTCAGCACACGGGCGAACTCGACCGCCACGTCCTGGCCCGCGAACTCCCGCACGCCCTGCCGCAGCGCCTGATGAAAGTTGGCGCCCGCCTCCATCAGCAGCGTCAGCAGATCGAGCAGAAACGGCAGCCGCCGCTTGATCGACACCAAGCGGTCGATGGCCCGGCGGCGCAGCGAGCGGCGGAGGAACCAAACCGTCAGCACCGAGGCCATCAGCGCCGACACGGCACCGGCCGGCCCCATGTACGACACGCACACGGCCATGTACAGGGGCAGCAGCAGTAGCGCGATCAGTTCGGCGCGGGCCAGATACTCTTCGGGCAGCCAATAGCGCGAGATCCCCGCCGCTTGGATCTCGCGGTCGATGCCGCGCAAACGGTCCTGCCAAGCCGCGCGGTTCAGCTTGGCCAGAATCTGAATGGCGGGAAAAAACAGCCGGTACAGCAGATCGCTGCGCCGCAAGGCATTCATGCGGCTCACGTCGTACCGCCACTCGTCCGCCTGCGCCAGATCCTCCGGCGCCAGCGCGCGCAGAATCCACCACACCACGACGACGACCGCGCCGCCGAGCGCCAACGATCCCAACACGCCGATTCCGTCGACCGCTTCCCAAACCATCGCCGCTTCCGCCCTCCTAGATTTCCGGATTCAGAATGACTCGCGCCCAACCGTAGGCCACCAGATTCAGCACCACCGCAGCGGACAGCATGATCTGTCCCGGCAAGGTGACGAACAGCATCCGGGTGTTCACCGGATCGATGTAGAAATAGACCGCCAGAATCAAGGCCGGCGCCGCGGCCATGTAGAGCGCCGACTTCCGGGCTTGCGCCGTTTCGGAAATGATCTTGCGCTCCAGACGCTGGATCTCGAGAATCGATTTCGAGATCCGTTCCACCGTCTCGTTCAATCGGCCGCCACTCTCGCGACTGGCCAGCAAGGCGGCGGCGAAGAGCACGAAATTCTCGCTCTTCAACCGCGACTTGCCCTCTTCCAACGTCTTTTCCAGGGGCCGGCCCAAGCGGTACTCGCCCACCAATTGCGCGAACTCCTGCCGGATCGGCACCGGGCACTCGACGGCCAGGATCTCTAACGCCTGGGGAATCGACAGGCCGGCCCGAATGGCGCCGGAGAACATCACCATGGCGTCGGCCAACTGATCCTCGATCTTCTGCCGCCGCTGCTGGGCCATGCGCCGCACCAAGTACCAGGGTCCGGCCGACAGCAACGCCACGCCGCAGGCGGCAAACGTCAAGGCGTCCGCGCCCAGCCAGAGCGCGAAGAACAACGCGGCCAGCACGCCCAGCCACAGGTAGATCCAGCGTCGCAGTCGCTTCGTCGGCATCCGCAGGGTCCGCAAGCGTTCGCCCAGATCCCGTTCGATCCGGTCCACCAGTCCGTGAAACGCGGTGCCGCCGAAGTACGCCGCGCCGGCCACGCACAACCCCATCACCAGACTGCAAACCAACGCCATCAGTTCCATCGCCACGGTCTCCGGCGGACGCTCATTCGGATTGCGGCTCCCAGCGGCCGTACAGAAATTCGAGTTCCAGCAAGCCCTTCGCGACCAACGCATCGATGAACGACGGCAGGCGGCCGGTCGGCTCCAGGCTCCGCCCGTTGCGGCGGTTGAAGATGTCCACGACCAGCACCTCCGTGGTCTCCGGATGGACGCCCGTCACCTCGGCGATCTGGCTGACCACCCGTCGTCCGTCCGGCAAGCGGTCCAGGTGGACGATCAAGTCTAAGGCCGAAGCCATCTGGCGGTGGATCGACGTCATGGGCAGTTCGGCGCCCATCAGCATCAGCAGTTCCAGACGCTGGATCACTTCGGCCGCGCTGTTGGCGTGGACCGTGGTCAGCGACCCGGCGTGGCCTGTGTTCATGGCCTGGACCATGTCCAGCGCCTCGCCGCCCCGGCATTCGCCGACCACGATCCGGTCGGGCCGCATGCGCAGCGCGTTGGCCACCAGGTCGCGGATCGAATAGCCGCCCGCCCCCTCGATGTTGGCAGGCCGGCTCTCCAGGGCCACCACGTGTTCCTGGTGCAGCCGCAGTTCGCACGTGTCTTCGATCGTAACGATCCGCTCCTTGTACGGAATGAAGCTGCTGACGACGTTCAGCATCGTCGTCTTGCCGGACCCCGTCCCGCCGCTGATCAGGATACTGCGACGATCGATCACGCTGGCCCGCAGAAACGTCGCGGCCGCCTTGCCAATCGTGCCGCTTTCGATCAGATCGTCCATCGTCATCCGCTGGATCGGGAACTTGCGAACCGTCAGGCACGGGCCGAACACCGCCAGCGGCGGGATGATCGCGTTCACGCGGGAACCGTCCGGCAGACGCGCGTCCACCAGCGGTTGGCTGCGGTCGATGCGGCGTCCGACCTGCGCGACGATCCGTTCGATGATCGACTCGGTGACCTTGTCCGAGATGAAACGCCGCCCGGATTTTTCGATCACGCCGCTGCGTTCAACGTAGATCTGGTCGCTGCGCACCACCATGATTTCGCTGATCGTCGGCGCTCGCAACAAGTCCTGCAGCGGCCCGAACCCGAAGGCGATGTCTTTCAAGTCCTTCTTCAACATCCGCAGCAGGATGTACTTCCGCAATTCGTGATGCAGATGCGGGCGCAACATCTTGAACACGTCCAGGAACCGGTCCTCGACGCAGTGGATCTTCGACGACACGTCGGGCAGGGTTTCCAACTGCATCTTCTCGCGGGCGAATTGCAGCAGCGCGTGCAGTTCCGTCTCCCGCTCGGGAACCAGCGTCGCCGGAACGTCGAACTCGTTGGTCGTCAGCACGGCCAGGTCGAACACCTGATCGTCGCCCGTCTCCATGATCAACTGGTTGATCAGGTAGTCGCGGAGGCTGAGCCCGGCGATCTCCTCGATCACCGCCTCGTTGTGCGCGTCGAACAATTTCAACTCGCGGCAGACGTCCTCGATGTTGTTCTCCAACAGCAGGATTGTCTCCCGGTCGCTGCCGCTGGTGGCTTTCATGTCGTAGACGTCCAGCCGTTCCAACAGGGTCTGGTGGATCTTCAATTCGACCTCGGCGACCAACGACCGCAGGTGCGATTCCAGTTCCTGGCGGCTGATCCCGGCCGTGGCATCGGTCTCGAAGCTGAGCGTGTAAGGCCAAATTCGCACGCGCACGGTCGGAGCAAAACAAACCCGCTCGCCCCCGAGCACTTCGGTCTCGCCGACCAGGCAACTGTTGACCCCGACGTTCTCCAGCGACAACTGGCCGTCGCTGCGCCGAAGGATCGCATGGTGGCGCGACACCAGCGGACTCTTCAGCACGATATGGTTGGTCGAGTCGCGGCCGACGTGGATTTCGTCCGCTTCCAACTCGACCAGCGTCCGGCGGCTCTCGTTCAGTTTGTTGTACCAGATTTTCATCGGAACTCCCTACAGCTTGCGCTTCTCCAGCAAGGCCACGCTGATGTCCCGAAAATCGCCCGACAAGATCCTCGCCTGAAGATTGGTCGCATTGTCCACCTCGCGCTGGTCGTTCTGGCTGACGACGATTCCGACCAATCGTTCCTGAGACGTCGACAAGCGGTTTCCCCGGGCCACGTCGCGGCTGGCCAGGCGACTGCCCAAGGATCCCACCCGAAACGGCCCGATGCTCTCGGTCCGCACCACGCGCCGGGCCGACGCTGCGGCCATCCCTTCCTCGATGCCGGCCGGCAGAGGCTGGCTCTCGTACACGGGGATGACGAACTCGATGCGGTCGCCCGGATCGACCAGTTCCGGAACGAACCCGCTGCTGTTGACGGGAATCCAGATCAGCTTTTCATGGGGCGCCAGCTTCAGTTCCGCGGGCGGCGTCCGGTAGTCCTGCCGGTACATCAGGTCGCCCGCCTGGTAACGCCGCGTCGCCGTGATCCCCACGACGGTTCCCCGCTCGTCGTACAGGTAGACATAGTCCTTCAAGTTCCCTGCGTGCAACGCGGGAACCGGCACCGCCTCCAAGTGCTCCTCGCGGATGACTTGGCCCGCCTCGAGCGGCGTTCCCGCTTTGATCCCCAGGAACCGGATGGTGGCGACGTCCTTGGTCTTACCCTGCAAGTAGATCCAATTGAGCGCCACGCCCAGGACTCCCAGCAGTCCCGCCACGATCAACCCCTGCATGCCCTTCATGTTCAATACTCCGCGGCTGCCGGATTTCACGGCTGCCTCTGGTGCGTCACTGCCGTGTTGCGGTCAGCATGACGCGCAATTCCCCTTGAACTTCCATCAACACTTCGGCCGCGCAGCGACCTTCCGAATCCTCGTAACGGCAGTGCCGGGTTCCACCAACATCGCGCCAGCCGTCCCCCCGCCCCCAGCCGCGTTGCTGGAACCAAGCGTCGAGGAACGACTGCCATTGGGCCGCGTCGCCCGATCCGGAGAATATCAGCACGCCTTCCTCGTCTTCGCCCCGCAACAACATCTGCCGCTCTGCGCCGGGTGGCAGCGGCAACCCCAACGGGCTTGCAGCCAACGACGCCGAAGCGTCCACGGGCACGCCGGTGAACAACGTCCACTCGGCGCCGCCTTCGCCGGCGGGAAAGCCAAATCCCCAACACAACACCCGGCCGGCGACCGACTTGTCACCAGTCGCCTCGCCCACGTCCCCGTCGTCGGTAACCGCCACCAGTGGAAGCGGGCGATCCAACTGATACATCCGCCATCTTCCCGGAACCTGCTCGACCGGCACCATCCCGGCCGTGCCCTCCAGCATCTTCCTCTCCTCGGGACCGGGATTCCGTTGCGTTGGCAAACCTTGCTCCACGGCGCGGCGGCACTCCGCTCGCAGCGCGGCGAGCACCGCAGCGGTGTCTCCCGCGATCGTCCTGCGTCCCAATCGGACGGGCAGATCGCCGAATTCAAGCTGACGAAACCGTCCATCGTCGCCCAATGGATGCGGAGCGACCATCACCGTGGGAAGCACGGATTCCGGAGTATCCTTCGCATCGAACGCCCACCAGGAAGTCAATTGACGCCCGAACGCCAGGCCGACCATCACGACGACCGCCGAGACCAATAGATTGCTGGTCCAACCGGCCAGTCGCTTGGCGACTCGGATGAATCCTCGAGCGTCGGAATCCGCGCGATTGACTGGCATCAAGGCTGTTCCTGCGGAAGTTGGGCTTCGACCTGCGCCCGCAGCGCATCTTCGATCTCGCTCAGCCGCGCCTGAAATGCCTCCAACGGAGCCAGGAAGGGCTCGATCCGCGCGAGTTCGACCTCGGCTTGGGCGATCTGGGCTCTCAACATTCTGCGGGCTTCCGCCGACGTGTCGCGGTGTCGGACCTGAGCGTTCCAACGCTCGATGTTGGCCTTCAGACTGTCGACCTGCGATTGGTACATGCTCAGAAAAAAGTTGGTCAGGTTTCGCGGCAGCCGACTAATCAGATGGAGTTGCGCACGACCTTGATCGTCGAGCGTGTCGATCAGCCGCTCGACTTCCGCCGTCCGGACCACTTCCGTGTCCAGTTCGCAACGCTCGGGCACAACGACTCGACCATGTGGATAAGGGTGGCGAATCCAAGGATGGAAGTCGACGTAACTGCCGCGGAACTTGAGGATGTCGCTGTCCTTGTCCAGCACAAACAAACCGGGATAGCTCGGTATGTCGAACATGGACTGACTGGCATCGGTCAGGGCACGAGGCAACCGCTGGTCCGTGGTCGGCAGATCGTACAGTCGCAGGGAGCGGCGAAAAACGTTGGGGATGCCCATCTCCGAACAAGGCCATTTCAGGTCCAGCAGCGGATGTTCGATGTCGCCGCTTCGGTACGGCCCCAGCCGCGGCAGCATCGGATAGCGGCGAACAATCGCAGCGTTCCCCTCCTGGTATCCGCGCAGGGGATCCAGCGCATCCTTTACCGCGAAGCCGTTCGGCAACGGACCTCGCGCCACCGCGTGCTGCAAGTCGGGATGGTCCAGCTCGCCGAGCTGCGGACCGCCGACGATTCCGCTGCGGGCACCGGCCGGCCAAGTGGCCGAGGGCGATTCGCGCTCGCCCGTCCGCGGCCACCGCGCACGCCACACCGCGTCGCGCGCGACGATCTCGCCGCGCACGCGCCACGCAGCCAGCGTGCCGAAATTGACCATCAACGCGCAGACAAACAACAGGATCGGCAGCGCCACGACCAATTCCAGCGGAGCCAATCCGTACCGGCGGCTTTGAAGATGCGCATTTGGACGGGGAGTAGCCGAATTCGTGAGAATTCGGAGGTTGCGGCGTTCGCTGGCCATCCCGAAACACCTCCGAATTCTCACGAATTCGGCTACGCGCAACTTCAACGACCGGCGGCGTCGCGGGCCACCGCGGCCCATCGTGGCGACGCATCCCGGCGCGCTCAGTGGTTGCTGATCCATAGGAACTCCTCGATGGTCATTTCGCCCAGAGCGGGCAGACTGTAGGCGGACGACAGGGAATCGCCCGGCGGCGAACTCAAGATCCACGGGATGCGTCCGGCCGTGGCAGGGACAAGCTGAGCCGTCCAATTCTGATTGATCAACGACCAATCCTCGGGGTGATACCGGACATTCTGCCGCACGACGATCGGTTGCATCTCTTCGCTGGGCGACGGTTCGTCCCTCTGGGACGGCTGTGGCTGAGGCGGTACCGGCGGAACGGGCGGCATGCCCCCGCCAAGCCCCTGGCCCGGGATGCCGGTTCGCGTCGAGTAGCCAAGTCCCTCGCGAAAGTCGTCCGGCCACACCTTGATCAGTCGGCGGCGCGGCACGAAGACCATCGCCTGGGCGTAGGCGGTCGTGTCGGGGGCCACGGGATTACGGAATACTCCCGGAATCCGGTCGGACATCTTGGCTCGGTAAACCACCCCCACCACCATGTAATGCTGTTCGAGATGGCCATTCAGATCGGCGATCTCGTCGGGTCTGGTCAGGATTTGGAACGGCAGATTGGTGTTCGGGTAGTCTTCGTTCAGCAATTTCTGCAAATGGCCGCCGGTAAAGATCCGCCACAAACTGGCGAACTGCGACATCTTGACGAATTGATCGAACAGCGGCAGGGATTCGTCGTTCCATTGGCGCAGATATCCGTGCGCCAGCACGAAGCGCTGCGCCCGCGCGTCGGTCGCGTACCGTTCCCAGCCGGGAATGTCGTCGGTCATCGGATCGACCACGGGCAGCAGTCGCGAAAAGCAGACATCACTGGACGCCACCGTCGTTCCGTCCGTGCGCCACAGGCAACCGTGCAACGCGGTGCGCCGAGGCCACGCCCGTCCGTGTCGGCGAGCCACTTCCTCCGCCGCGGCCTGAGCCGTCTGCGGTGCCGTCCGCACCACCGCTCGCTGATATTCGGTGATCCGCTGCTCGGCCAAGATCTGCTCGAACACGGGCAGCATCAGCTCGGAAGCCGCCGCCGCCCAGTCGCTGAAGGTCCGCACCACCTCGCGCTCGTGAGGCACCTTGTCCTCGATGGCCACGCCCAGATCGGCGAACTTTTGAAACTCCGAACCGGCCAGCGCCGGCCCGATGCGTTCCCAATTGTCCAGGATGTCGGGCGTCAGGCCCTCCGCATGGCGGTCCCGAGCGGCGCGCATGAACGCGGTCAACGCGAACGTGTCGCACAGCAGATGATTGGTGAAGGCCAACGTGTTCATGCTGCGTCCGAGTACGACGGCTCCCGAGCAAGTCGCCGCATCCGCCGCGTTCTGCATCTTGACTTTCTGATCCACCTGCAGGCTGGAGTTCATCACCATGCCCAGCAGGAAGGCCAGCAGCAACACGGCGAAGACGGTCGAGATGCTGATCGAACCGCCTTGATCCGAATGCAGACCAGCGAGACGACGAGTGATCGACACTCGGCGCCTTTCCCATCTTCGCAAAGTCCGGTTCCTCGTCATCGCTTCACCAATACCCTGAGTCCTGGGGCGCGTCGCCGAAATAGATGCGTTGGAAATACGGCAGCACCGGCTTGTCGCCCTCGTTGCCCAACCGAACCGTTGCCGTCACAGGATACACGAACGCGGAACCCGATCGGCTGATCCGTTGGGACACGCTGTCCACTGCCGATGCCCCGGACGAGTACGAGGACGATGCCGGGCGCGCCAGCAGACGACCAGGACCCGGCAGCAGCGCGAAGTCGTGGGTGACCGTGACGACGATCTGGTCCTGCCAACCGATCTCGTTGACGGTGAATTCTTCCGGGTAAGGCCCCAGGCCGTGCTCGATTAGTTCCGGCTCTTCATCCTTGTGGCGGATCACGATCCGCAACTGTGTATTGTTCAAGGCGTACGCCAGCTTGTTGCGGATCCGGGTCGGGACACGGGCGTTTCGCGCTGCGGCAGGAGCGTAGGCATGGTAGGCGGCGATCAGCGTCTCGGCGGCCGAATTGCCCGGATGATCCCGCGATTGACCGACGCTGCGCGACGGACAGATCGGCATACAGGCCATGGCGGCGGCGAAATGGATCTTGCGGAATTTCGGCCCATCCGGCTCGACTTCGTATTCGCTGTACGTGTTGTTGTCCTCGCCGATCACATCGCCTAGGTAGTTGAGGCGGCTGATGCGGTTCTCCTGCTCGTCGCCCGGGCCCAGATTGGCCGGAATCCACACGATCGCCGAACGCGCCGCGGCAAAAGCGGCGTACTCCATCACGACCCGGCAGATGGTCAACTGACTCAACTGGACGATGAACAACAGGACCATCATGAACAGCGGCAACGTCAACACGAAACTCAGACTCTGCACGGCCCCGGCCTGATCGCGGTGCAGCCCGGCCAGTCGCTTCCACTGCAAGCGGGCTCCGCTGAGGGCGAGCAACCCGCGCAGCACCGCAACACTCGCCACCAGGGCGACGGCATAGGGCCAGCAAGCGATCAAGACTTCGCGATGCATCACGAATGCCCTTCGGTCCCGGCCGCTGCGCGACGTCTTACCGCGCAGCGGTCAGATCCACGAAAATTGAACGATCAGTACCGCCGCCAAAGCGGCCGGCGACAGGAATACGTCGGTCTTCCACGGCGCCCGCTCTTCCTCCGTCAAGGCCGTCCACACCCGGAACCGCAGCAGGCAGGACAGCCGCTGGAATCCGAGCGACAGCAGCCGTAGCGCTCCCACCCGCCAAACAATCAGCCCGATGGCCACGCACGCGCCCAGCACGAACGTCCACAGCAACGCTTCCAGGCCCCGCCACGGCCCGAGGAAAGCGCCGATCATGGCCAGCAGTTTGACGTCGCCTCCGCCCACTCCGCCGGGAAAAAACACATAGCACACCAGCATGATCAAGCCACAGCCCGCACAACCGGCAAGACTTTCGGGAAATCCAATCAACCCCAAACGGTCGTTGAGCGGCGACTGAAGATCCAGTCCCCAGGCCGAGCCCGCGCCGTTGGCGATCAGCGCCAGCAGGATGCCCGGGTAGGTCGTCCAGTTGTACACCCTCCGCACCCGCACGTCCGTGACCGTCGCGGTCAGCAGCAACCCGACAAGCACAACGGTGGCGACCATGGGATGTCCAAAGACTACCGGATCTGCGCTTGGTCGGCCCCTTCCTCCAGGTCCCGCATCCCCTTGTCGAAAAACTCCTTGATCCGCGGCCAGCCGAACTTGATCACGAAAATCAGGATCGGCAGCGCGACCGCAGCAATGATCAGAACCGTCTCCAGGCTGACCGCGCCCTTTTCGTCGCCGTGAAGAATGCTCCAGAGCGAGCGAATCCGCGTTTCGCCAGACTTCGATTTCTCAACCACGACTGTCCCCTCGTTTACATAAATGGCCAAGACACCAACACACTCGTCATCTCGTAGACCAGATTCATCATCCGCGGCGCGATGCGAAGCACCAAGGCGATCAGCGGAAGAACGACGGCCAGAACCAAGACGTAGTCCAACGTCGCCGCCCCCAGGCGCAACGCCGTGAAGCATTTCCGTAGCCGAATTCGTGAGAATTCGGAGGTTCTGCGGAGACTCCGAATTCTCACGAATTCGGCTACCATCGTTTTCTCGGTGTTTTCCACGCCAGGAGATGCTTCACGGCGTTGCTCCGCACGGCGTTGTTGAAATTTCGCCGTTCCAGTCAGGCCGTGTCGCTTTCTCATGCTATACTCCTCCGTCCGTCACGACAGGACTCCAGAGACCCCGGCTATGCACGATCCGTTCGTCCATCCCGTGCCGGTACGGCTCCTGGGCAAACGACGGTTGCTGCCCCGTCGCGGCCAGCCCGCCTTGCAGTCGTCCGTCGCTCGTCTTGCCGCTCATGCGGATCGCGAACAGATCCTGCACGCGGTATTGCTCGCGGTCGTCCAAGCCCGTCACCTCGCTCACACGCGTGATCCGCCGCGATCCGTCTTGCGAGAACCGATCCAATTGTACCACGAGATGGATCGCCGACGCCACTTGCGCCCGCGCCACGTAGACCGGGATCTGAACGTCCGACATCAGGGACAGCGTTTCCAGTCGCACCAGGGCATCCCGCGGCGAGTTGGCGTGGATCGTCGACAGGCTGCCCGAATGGCCGCTGAGCATCGCCTGGATCATGTCCAACGCTTCGCCGCCCCGGACCTCACCCACCACAACACGATCGGGCCGCATTCGCAACGACGCACGGAAGAGTTCCCGGATGTTCACTCCGCCCCGCCCGAACCGGTCCGGTTGCTGGACCTCGAAGTACAGACAATGCGACTGCCGCAGCTTCAGTTCCGACGTGTCCTCGATCACCACAATCCGCTCTTCCGGCGGAATGGCCGCCGAGACGGCGCCCAGCAGCGACGTCTTCCCCGTGCCCGTCCCCCCGGAGATCAGTACGTTTTTTCGCAGGCGGACGCACAGTTCCAGGAATTCGCACGCTTCTTCGGACACCGTGCCGAATCCGATCAGGTCGTTCATCGTCAGCCCGCCCGCGGCAAACCGGCGGATGGTCAAGCAGGTGCCTTGACGGCTGGCGGGCGGGATGACGGCGTTGACCCGCGAACCGTCGGGCAGCCGCGCGTCGAGGATCGGGTGATCGGGATCGATCTCGCGGCCGACCCACTGGGCCACGTTGTGAATCGCCGATATCAGCGCGTCTTCGCTCTCGAAACGAGCGTCGGTTCGCTCCAGCCGCCCACGGCGTTCGATGTGGATCTGGTCGAAACGGTTGACCATGATCTCGGACACCGAGGCATCTTGCAGGTACGTCCCGATGGGACTCAGAAAGTACTGCACGCTGGCTTCGAAGATGGCTTCACGCGACATAGTACTGCCTGCCCCGGTATGCGGGGCGCTTTCCCGATTCCAGTTACCGACGGAGCAAATCTTGAGGCACGACGCCGGCTTGGTACAACTTCAGCCGCTGTTCGATTTCCGACCGGATATTATGAGGAGCGAGATCGTGTGCCTTGCGCGCCGTCTCGATCGCCAGCGGAAACTTGCCGTCCGCCGCGTTGGCCAGCGCGTAGGCATCCAGGCACTGCCATTGGTTCCACTGGGTCAACTCGCACGCGGTCCGACCGAATTCCACGGCCCGCGCCGCCTGGCCCAGAGTGGGCGACGACGCCAGCAGCCACGCCAACTCGCGGAATGCCGCCGGTTCCTTGTTGTCCAGTTTCGTCGCTCGCAGAAGGTCGTCGATTGCCGGCCGCGCTTTGCCGAGCGCCGCGTTGGCACGCCCACGGAAAATGTAGACCACTGCCGACTTGGGACACAACTCGGTTGCTTTGCCTTGATCCGCCTGGGATTGTGCCTCCTGCTTGCGTTGAGCGTATACGACGGCGCGAGCGGACAGGCCCGTGGCCAACAACGCCTGTACGTTCGCCGTCGATGCATTGCGTTCGGCAAGCTGCACGACCTGGTCGAAGTCTTGCATCGCACTGCTGGAATCGCCGACGTGCCAGGACGCGAAGCCGCGCATCAGAATCGCGGGAACGAAACCGGGATCGCTCGCCAGCCATTCGGAACACAATTCCGCAACGCTCTGGTGAGCACGTTGGGACTGCTCGCCAAAGGGATCGGCGAGCGAAATCCAATCGGGAATCACCGCATCGCACTTGCTCGCTGCTTCCAACGCTTGGCTTTCCGCCACTTTCAGTTTGCGGGGCAACTCGGCTTGAAGCAAGCGTTCGGCATTTATCTTCGCTTGGGCGAGCATCGCCAATTGCTGGTTGATGCGGGTTTCCTGTGTTTTCAGCATGTTTCGCTGGTTGAGAGGCATCGGCGGACCGCCCAATTGCATCCCGATGGCAAACAAGTCCGCTGTCAGAACAGGGATCTGTACCGCAGCACTTGTCACGGTCGCCTGCGCCAACTGGACTTCGTTGCGAACCGCGACCACGGCATCCTGGGCCGCGCGCGAATCCGACAACAGCTTCCGAGTCTGCTCGAACAATTGTTCGACTTTCTTGCGGTGAGCATCGTCGCGGGGATCGTTCGGCGCGGTTGCATTGTCGGCGGCACTCGGAGGGCTGCCCGTTTGCGTGTCGGACAACGGCACTGGCACCGAGGCCGGAGCGAACGGTCCTGCCGGCGGATCAACTGCGATCTCGGGAGCCTGGTATTCCGCGGGCTGAACCGACGAGGCCGGTTCGTCCAAAGCGATGTCGGGTCTTGGCTCTGGCGTCGTCGATCGTTCGACGTTCTGCGGTTCGCCGGGCGGCGCATCGGCCGGGCCTGTTGGACCCGCGGCGAATTCTGTGGGCACCACATTCGTCGCGTCAACCGCGGACGGTGCGTCCGCGGCCGCAGGGGTGGCGGCAACCGCCGGCTCGTCGCCGTTCACTCGCTCGTCGGCCGAATCGCTCGGCGCCTCGGGGACGACTGCCTCCGAAGATCGTGTTTCATCCCCGTCGAACTGCCCGACGTCCGCATCGTTCATCGTCCCCGTCGAATCGCCATCCCTCGGCACCGGGTCTCGGTCTGCTCCGTCGGTGGATCGATCCGGGGAAGGGACAGGGCTTTCCGGATCCCTCGCCGCCAGGGTGTCGTCGCTCAGCGGCAGTCCGTCGGACGAACCTGTCAAGGCAAACCAAGCCGCCCCCACGACAAGAACGATCGACAGTCCTATCGCCACCAGCCCCAAGGCGTCCCGCGACGAGAGCTTCCGCCGCGGAGCCGCCGGCGCGGGATCGGAAGCGGGCGCAGCGGGCTCGCGGGAACGAGTCATCGGCGGCGAACTGGCCCGACGGTGCGACGACGCTTCGGTCAACGTCGATTCCGCAGCTATCTCGCCCGTCGTCGGCGTGTCGTGAGTTTCGAAAAGCCCTCGGACCGCTGAGGCCCGAGTCCACGCGGAGTCGCCATCCCGCTTGACGAGGTCGGTGGGACGCAGATCGCCGTCCGCCGCCAACCACTTAAGTTCCTTCGACGAGATCGGCCCATGACAGACATCTCCGATTTTGCAGTGCCATCGTGTCATGTGGCCCCCATTGCAACGGGAGTGTGAAATAGTCCGAATTGACTCACCGACCCACGATTGCCGCGTTTTGAGGCGAAAACGCCCGTTGTTCGAAAGCCGATGCTCCCGGCGTCGTTCGCTCACCCTTGCAGCAGAACGTTCGGATGGGCATATCCTACACAATCGTGTGGGATGCAACAAGTCACTCGTTGCCGGCAGACCCGGCTGAGCTTACGCTGATTCCCATGGATACCGGCCGGTTCTGCCGTCCCAATCGAACTGACAAAAAGATTGATGACAAAACATCATCGCCCCCAGACAGCGTCTTCCATTTTTTTGTCATCAATTTTTTTGTCATCAATCTTTTTGTCATCAATCTTTTTGTCATCAATTTTTTTGTCATCAATCTTTTTGTCATCAATCTTTTTGTCATCAATCTTTTTGTCATCAATCTTTTTGTCAT
>JAHDXO010000019.1:0-149296 GCA_023382975.1 Pirellulaceae bacterium | reverse complement strand
ATCAATCTTTTTGTCATCAATCTTTTTGTCATCAATCTTTTTGTCATCAATCTTTCTGTCATCATCCACGTTGCCATCAATTCCATGCCAAGAATCGAGGCCCGTCGAAATGCCAATCAAGATCCATGCTGAAACTCGGCGAATGGCGCAGGAGGAATTTGGCCGTGTTGCGTACGATGTCATGAAGTGCGTTTTCGGCTTGCACAACGAGATGGGACGATTCTTCCATGAAGATGTCTACCGTGCCGGAATCCTTCGGCGGCTTCCGGCGGCCGAGAAGCAGGTTCAGATCGAGGTGCGTTTTCTCGACTTCCGCAAGGACTATTTCATGGACTTGGTAGTGCATGGCGGAGCAGTGTTCGAGTTGAAAGCGGTCGAGCGACTGACGGATCGGCACCGGTCCCAGTTAATGAACTATCTTCTTCTGGCCGAATTGCAGCACGGCAAATTGATCAATTTGCGGCCGGATCTGGTGGAGCACGAGTTTGTAAACGCTCTGTTGACTCGCGATCAGCGGACGGATTTCGCCGTCTGTGACGCGGAGTGGCAAGATCTTGGTCACCGGCGAACGGAATTCAAGGATCTGGTCACACAGATGTTGCGAGACTGGGGCATCGGCTTGGATTTGCGGCTGTACGAAGAAGCGCTGACCCATTTTCTGGGCGGCGAGGAGCAGGTGTGGCGCGACATCGAAACCGTGCTTGACGGGCAAGTCATTGGGCATCAGAAGGTGCATTTGGCTGACCGTGAAGATGCTTTCAAGTTCACCGCTATCCCCGCCGACGGCATGACGCGATTTGAAGACCACGCCCAACGCTTCCTGCGACATACCCGACTGCGTTCAATTTGTTGGATCAACGTCACGCGAGAAGTCGTCACGTTCAAGGTGATCAGAACCTGACAAAAAGATTGATGACAAAAAGATCATCGCCCCCGCATGACGTCTTCCATTTTTTTGTCATCAATTTTTTTGTCCCAATCTCATTTCACGAATCCCAATTTTGATTTCTGCCATGAGAACCTTGATCAAGAATGCCACCGCGGTGCTTCCTGGTGAAGTGCTGCGAACGAATGTGTTGATCGTCGATGACCGGATCGCCACGGTCGATGCGGCCGAGCATGCGGAGGCGGACGAGGTGGTGTCGGCCGCGGGGATGCATCTGCTGCCGGGCGTGATCGACGACCAGGTCCATTTCCGCGAACCCGGACTGACGCACAAGGAGGATCTCCAGCACGCGTCGCGAGCCTGTGCCAAGGGCGGCGTGACCACCTTCCTCGAAATGCCGAACACCGTGCCGAACACGGTGACCCAACAGCGACTGAACGAGAAACTGGAACTGGCGGCTCGGAAGAGTCTGGTGAATTTCGGCTTCTACATCGGCGCCACCCCGAACAATCTGGACGACCTGCGAACGGCCCAACGCACGCCGGGGATCAAGATCTTCATCGGTTCCAGCACGGGCGATCTGCTGGTGGACGAGCAAGAGGCGCTGGAGCGGATCTTCGCCGAGACGACACTGCCAATCACGGCGCACTGCGAAGACGAAGCGACCGTCCGCGCGAACCAGCGGCGATGGGCCGACGAGCACAATGTGGCCGTGCATTCCCAGATCCGCGACCATCGAGCGGCGGCGATCGCGACAAGCCGGGCCGTCGATCTGGCTCGCCGACACCGGCACCGCTTCCATGTGCTGCACGTGTCGACCGGTGCCGAGGTCGACTTGTTCGCCGATCACCACGGCCTGCTCACGGCCGAGGTCTGCCCCCACCATCTGTTCTTCAGCATCGACGACTATCCTCGCCTTGGTTCGCTGATCCAGATGAACCCGTCCGTCAAGACGCGCGAAGACAACCAGCAGCTTTGGCAGGCCTTGTTGGACGGACGCATCCAGGTGATCGCCACCGACCACGCGCCGCACACGCTCGAAGAGAAGCGGCAACCCTACCCGCGCTCGCCCTCCGGTCTGCCGGCGGTCGAGAATTCGCTGGCATTGCTGCTGGACCAGGTCAACCGCGGGCGATGCACGTTGCAGCAGGTCGTGCATTGGATGAGCGACGCTCCGGCACGCGTCTGGGATCTGGTGGACAAAGGTCGCATCCAGGACGGCTATCAAGCCGATCTGGTGCTGGTCGACATGCAGCGAGTGGCCGAGATTCGCAACGAGGCGCAGCAAACCAAGTGCGGCTGGAGTCCCTGGCACGGCCAATCGCTGCAAGGTTGGCCGGTTCGCACCTGGGTGATGGGCCGCGAAGTCTTCCGGGACGGTCGCTTCGACGAATCGGTGCGCGGTAGGGAAGCAATCTACGACCACGCCCGCGGCGGATACTGGAGCCATGCCTGAGATTCCACCGCCAAGCCGCGAAGTCCACGAAGAATTCCACCAGGCCGATCCTTCACGTCCGGCATTTGGCATCCGCGTGCAACGGCTCATCTTGTTCAAATGATTCTCCTGAGTCGCCTTTCGGTGGTCTCTGGCCCGAGTACAATGCGGGCATGCTCCGAATGGAATCGGTTTCGTGACGACACACCACTTCCTACCGCTATGAACAAATCCAACAGCAAACCGAGGAGGAGAGCGATGAAGTACTTCTGCCAGCGATCCGGCCGTGTCCTCTGTTGCACGGTGCTCGCGGTCTGCGGCTTGTGGCTGGCACCGTCCGCCGCGACGGCACCGGCTGCCGAACTGTGGGTCGGCGCCGCGACGGCGGACATCACGCCGGATCGGCCGGTCCCATTGACGGGCGGCACGGCGGTGCGCATCGGCCGCGAGATCAAGAGTCGTCTGACCGCCACCGTCCTGGCGTTGGAGTCGCGGGATGGCCAGCAGTCGCTGGATCAAGCGATCCTGGTCGCTTGCGATCTGTGCGTGATCCGACCGGGGATTCAGGACGGATTCCGCAAACATCTGGCCGGCCGATTGCCCGGCTTCGACGTCAACAAGCTGTTCCTGGCCGCCACGCACACCCACGAGGCGCCGGTGCTTCTGCAAGACCGGTACGATCGAGAGGACTACCAGGACGCTATGCAGCCCAACGAGTACGTGCCCTGGTTGTACGAGCAACTCGCCCAGGCAGTCGTCAAGGCATGGGAAACGCGCGCGGCCGGGGGCGTCGCCTGGGGACTGGGCCACGCCGTCGCCGGTCACAGCCGCCGCATCAAGTACAGCGATGGCACGGTCAGGATGCACGGCAACACGAGCACCGCGGACTTTCGCGGCATCGAGGGGTACGAAGACCACGCGGTTCACATTCTGTGTTTCTACGACTCGCAGAAACGGCTCAAGGCGGCTGCCCTGACATTAGCGACCACCGCCCAATCCGAGGGCGGCAGCCAAGTCAGCGCCGATTTCTGGCACCACGTCCGCCAGGCGATTCACGAGCGGCACGGCGACGACGTGTGCGTGCTGGGATTTTGCGCTCCCGCCGGCGACCAGACGCCCCGGCCTCAGGTCCGCAAGAAGAGTGAACAGCGGATGTACGAACTCCGCGGGCTGAGCTTCGCCCAAGAGATCGGTCGCCGCGTCGCCGCGACCTTCGACGACGTCGCCGCCGTCATCGCTCAAGACATCCGTACCGACGTGCCGCTGGTGCATCGGGTTCAGACGGTGGAACTGCCCGCGCGGATCGTGACCGATGCCGAGTACGCGGTCGCCAAGAAAGTCTGCGAAGACATCGATGCCAAGCCGACTCGGTCGAAATCGGATTATTGGACGCGGAATCTGTACGGTTCGGTGGCAGACCGGTACGAAGCTCAGCAGAAAGGCGAGGGAAAGTCCTACGAGATGGAGTTGCACACGCTGCGTCTGGGAGATGTGGCCATCGCGACCAATCCGTTCGAGCTGTTCCTGGATTACGGAGTCCAGATCGAAGCTCGCAGCCCCGCGCTGCAGACGTTCCTGATCCAGTTGACCGGGGCAGTCCGGGATCATGCCTACTACCTGCCCACCCCCAGAGCCATGGCGGGCGGTGCGCTGGACGAAAAGCCCTTCACCAACTACAGCGGCACGGTCATGAACAACATGGTCGGCCCGGAAGGTGGACAGGTGCTGGTCGATCGCACGGTGGAAGCGATCCAACAACTTTGGAAAACGAATTAACCGAGGAGGAACTGGACATGCGTCGTGTAACAAGATGGTTGGTCTGCTGGGCAGTCGCCAGCACTTTCATTTCCATCCAGGCCGCGGGCGCCTGGGCTGCGGATACCCAGTTGCTGATCGGCGGGGCGACCACGAGCATTACGCCGGACCAGCCGATCGCTCTGGATGGACAGTTCGGTGTGCGGATCTCCCGAGGCGTGGACAACCCGATCACCGCCACGGCGATTGCGATCGAGGCTCGCCAGAACGACCGCAGCGTCGACCAGGCGGTCCTGGTCTCATGCGATCTGGTGGCGATCCGTCCGCCCTTGCTTGCCGCCGCCCGACAGCGTCTGGCCGAGCGATTGCCGGAAGTCGATCCCCGCAAAGTGATCTTCACCGCCACACACACGCACACCTCGGGGGTGACCGAGGAGGGAAAATACGAACTTCCGGAACAAGGCGTGATGCAGCCGAGTCAGTTTGTCGCATTTCTCGTGGATCGTCTGGAGGAAGTGATCGCCAACGCCTGGAAAGCACGCCAGCCGGGCGGCGTGAGTTGGGGCTTGGGGCATGCGGTGGTAGGCTACAACCGTCGCGCGGTGTACGCCAACGGTTCGGCCGCCATGTACGGCAAGACGGATCGTGCGGACTTCCGTGGGATCGAGGGCTACGAGGATCACGGCCTGGAACTGCTGTACTTCTGGAACGAGGGCCGGCAGACCCCGCTGGCCGTCGCGGTCAACGTGGCGTGCCCCTCCCAGGAGGTCGAATCCGGATTCCGGATCAATGCCGACTTCTGGCACGACGTCCGCCAGCAGTTCCAGACCGGGGATTACCAGGAGGTGCTCGTGCTGGGCTGGCCGGGCGCTGCCGGCGACCAGTCGCCTCACCGCATGTACCGGAAAGCCGCCGAGGAGCGGATGCTGAAACTCCGCGGACTGTCCTACACGCAAGAGGTCGCTCGGCGGATTGTGGGCGAGATGCGAGATGTCTGCGAAGTGGTCCGCGACGAAGTCCGGACGGACATCCCGTTTGCGCACAAGGTGGAAGACGTCTCGCTGCCCGTACGGAAGGTGACCGAGCAGGAGGTGGCCGCCGCCCAAGCGCAGATCGATGCCCTGACGAAGCAGGGGGACACCTCGCGGCGACGGTTGTGGTACCAGAAGGTCGTCGACCGTTTCCGCACCCAGGAGCAGGAACCCACGCACACCGTCGAGGTCCACGCCCTGCGGATCGGCGATCTAGCGATCATCACCAACCCCTTCGAGCTATTCCTCGACTACGGAGTCCAAATGCAGGGGCGCAGCGCGGCCCTGCAGACGCTGGTGCTGCAGTTGACCAACGGCTCCAGCGGCTACCTCGCCACGGAACGAGCGGTCAAAGGGGGCAGCTACAGCGCCGTGGTCGAAAGCAATCTTGTCGGCCCCGAGGGCGGCCAGGTGTTGGTCGACCGGTCCGTCGAACTGATCAACAGCCTGTGGTAACATCCCCATCGCCAGGAGCACCGCTCATGCATCTTGTACCCCGATCGCCTCTTCGTCCGCGGGTCACGATGGGCTCGCGGATCGTGTGCGGCATCGTGCTGCCCGCCGCCATGGGCCTCATCTTGTCTCTGCTCCCGGGAACGAACGGTAGCGAGGGGGCGGAAGCCTCGGGGAACGTGACGACGGTGCTGCTGGCCGAAGGCGACGATGCCCTCGCTGCCACCTTCCAACTCGGCAACGGCGACGCCTGGGCAAGCATTGCGATTCATCTTGACGATGGCGGGTCGCATGTCTTTCGCGGGCGTGTCGAGTCCGACCGAATCCGCAAGCAGGCTACGGAAAACGGCAAGGCCGTTTGGAATGACGTCACGCTGCCCGACGCCGCCGTCAGTTTCTCGGGGTTGCCTCGCTTCTACAGCCGACCGCGTCTGGGCCGCTATACGAACGAGCAGCAGGATGCTCTCATTTCGCGCTGGCATGAACTGCCCTCGGCGTCCGAGCGGTTCATCACCTTCGAAGCAAAACAGGATCTGGCCGGCGTCTCTTTGTACCTGGACGGCCAGTACGTCGGGCGACGAGATTCGGCGGCAAAGCTGAAGGGATTGGAAGCCTCGCTGCCGCCGGGCGGGCTGGTTCGCGATGCTCGCTCCTTCCACAGCTACTGCGACGGCGGCGATTTCCTGCCACTCGATTTGAAGTGGATCGCCAAGCCGGGAGCCATGAAGAACGCGACCGTTTCGCTACCGCCGGGTCTGCGCACCGTGGGCGGTGTGCCGATGCTGGTTGCCGGGGGCCGGGCGAGCGTGGACGTCGGCGTGGTGAAGGAGTGCAAGGGTTCCTGGGCGCTGGAATGCGACGAGCACCTTTCGCGCACCGCGCTGGACGGCATGCCGGAGACGGCCCATTTCTCGGTGCCGCAGGCCACCTACACGCGCGCCTGGGTGCTGTGCGCCGTGGAGCCCTCCCCGGAACGCGATCCGATCCTCACCGCTCGCCTCACGCGATTCGCCACCTCAGGCCGCGGCGATGCCATTTCCGACACCAGCGTGGTGCTGCCGCGTCCCGGCGAACCGGTCTTTCCCGGCGTCACGCAAGTCGGGTCGGTTCGCTTCGAGCAGGGTGGCAGCACGATCGAAGTCCCGCTGCTGCTGGCGGAGGTCCAACTCGAACCGGGCAAGATCCTCGACCTGTTGTCGATGGACAAGGATCCACGCGCCTCGATGATGCAGGCTCCCTACTTGGATTTCGAGTTTCTCGGAAAGTTGGACGGCGTCTACGCCCAATGGGACCGCCGTCACAAACCGGACAAGACTTCGACGAGTGCGGTCCACGTGTTCGGCGCGACGCTCGAACGCAGCCCGGTGTCGCTCCGCCTGGAAAGCGGTCAACCGGGCAACATCTTCCACAACGACCAGCGACCCGAGTGGTCGCCCGTGCTGAAGGCGACGAGACCCTGCGAGGCCGTATTCGCCTGGAAGATCCGCGACATCGGCGGCGGCACGATCCGCGAGTCCAGCGTGCCCCTGACGTTCACGGCGGTCGGCGATGAGAAGACGGTCCGCATCCCCTTGGACATGGACCAGTTGGGATGGTACGGAATCGATCTTGCCCTGCACGACGAACACGGCCGTGAACTGCTCACCCATGCGGCTTCGTGCGCCCTGCTGGGCACGGACACTCGCACAGCGGGCTACGATTCGCCGTACGGCACATGGTGGTTTGCCGGGGCGCACTACGGCGCGGGCGACAAGGAGATCGCGGGCCCGATGTTGTTCAAAGCCGGACTGCGCAAGACGACCTTCGGATGGTGCGACTATTCCGAGGCGGACATGGCGCCGTGGAAGATCACCCTCAATCAACTGGGCTGGGGACTGGCGCCGAAAGACATGGCCGACAAGCAGAATGCCTACGACGAAGCCGACGCGAAAGTCCGGCAGATGCGCGAGCGGTTTCCCCATTGCCGCAGCGCCAACATCTTTCACGAAAGCTATGCTCACTACGTGCCGGCGGAACTGCTCGACGAGCAGCCGGTCGAGGACGAACGGGCCGTGCAGGACGGGAAGCTCCGCGTCGAAATCGGCGAGTTCGCCGCACGGTTCTATCGCGAGCGGTTTCCCGAGATCGAATTGCTGGTGGGCAACACGAGCAGTTCGGCGTCGATTCTGGCTGCGTTGCTGCGCCACGGATTCGATCCGAACTTCATCGACGCGATCGGCGTCGAAGCCGTAGGGCAGACCGGCATGCCGGAACTGCTCTGGGAAGGTTCGACGCAAGGCATCTGGCTGGCGCGGGAGGTTGCCCGGAAATTCGGACACGATCTGCCCGTCACCGGTTGCTACGAGTTCACCGCGAGAACGGAACGCAACCTGGGCGAGCAGCGGCACGCCGAATGGATCGTGCGCGACATGCTGTTGTGCCACGCGTATCGGTTCAAGCACATCAATCCGGCCATTCTCCACGATGCGGGCAATGCGTACTTCAACACGCTGTGGGGCGCCGGTGGCTTGTGCCGACGCAATCCGTTGCTGTACCCGAAGCCGGCCTACGCCGCCGTGGCGACCTTGACCAAGGTGCTGGACCAGGTCGAACCGCCGCGCCGCGTCGCGACGGGCTCGCCGACCGTCTACGCTCTGGAATTCCCGCGGTCGGACGGCAAGCTGGTCTACGCCCTGTGGACCGCCTGCGGCGAGGCCCGATTGCGGCTCGATCTCGCCAACGGCGCCGCGCCGACGGTCGTCGGCTTCTACGGCAATCCAATCCCGACGCCGCGGCCGAGCGACGGTCTCGACGTGCAATGCGGCACTGCGCCGGTTTACGTCGTCGCGCCCGTCGCATGCCAATCGATCGAGATCCTCGATCGCCGATTTGCCCCGGCACCGGAGTCGTTTCAGGTTCTCGATCCGCTGAGCGATCCCGCGTTGTGGACGCTCGAACCGGCAGACGCCCGCCTGGCACAACCGACGCCGCGGGGACTGCCGATCCGTGTCCCCGGCGACTTCGCGTTGACGCGGCGCGACGACGAGGAAAAAGGTCCATGCCTGGAACTCAAACTGCGACGCGAGGGGCAAGTGCCCGACATCGTCGGCGAGTCTACCCGACTGAGGCGACTGCAAACCTTGCCGGCACCGGGCAAGCCGACGGCGGTTGGCGTGTGGGTCCAAGGCGACTCGGGTTGGGGGAAGATCATCTTCGAGATCGAAGACGCCGCCGGCGCGCTCTGGCGAACCGACGGCGTTTGGCACGATTGGCCCGGTGATCTGGCGATCTGCCACGACGGCTGGCGTTTCATGAGCTACCCCATCGACGGCAACACGACCGAGCGCAACATCTCGCCAGGCGCTCGGTGGACCAGCACATCCCCGACCAAGAAGGGCAGCATCCAGTTCCCCATCCAACTCGTCGGCCTCAGCATTGTGTTAAACCGCAAGGCGCTCGACCTGACCGAAATGAAAGAAGTCCCCGCCATCCTCCGCCTCCGCGACCTCGGCATCATCGAGGATGGAGACGTGAGTAACCGCTAATGGACGCTGATCGCGATCTGTATGGAACATCGCAGTGAGAGTAGGTAGAATGACTGCGTCAGCCGAGATGCCGGTCTTTGAAGTTGCGCGTAGCCGAATTCGTGAGAATTCGTTGGTGTTTCGCGGGGGACGGCCACCAACCGAGAGTCCGAATTCTCACGAATTCGGCTACTCCCCGTCGAAATGCGCAACTTCAAAGACGCCAGATCCCAGGATGTGTACTGCGGACGACCTTTCCTTTTTTCCCACCAGCGAGAACAGCCATGTCGATCACGCGCAGACGGTTCCTTCAAGGTTCGGCGGCGGTCGCCGCCATCGGGATTCCCAAGCTGGCTGCGGCCAGTGTCCAGGACGCCAACGAGACGATCCGCGTGGGCGTGATCGGCTGCGGCGTGCGAGGCAGCCATCACATCGAACGATTCGCTCGCCAGCCGGGCGTCCGCGTCGCGGCGGTCTGCGATCCGGATCGGCAGCGGCTCGATCGGGCCGCGGCCACGATCCAGGAAAAGTACCAGTACGAACCGGCAAAGTATGTCGACCTGCGGCAGATGATCGACAAGGCGGAATTGGACGTGGTGGCCGTGGCCACCATGCAGTACTGGCACGCGCTGCCGACGATCTGGGCCTGTCAGGCGGGCAAGGATGTGTTTGTCGAGAAACCGCTGAGTCATTACATCCACGAGGGACAGGTGATGGTTCGGGCGGCACGCAAGTACAATCGATTGGTCCAAATCGGCACCCAGGCGCGGGCTACCCGGTCGGCGATCGACACGATCCGCTTCGTGCAAGAGGGCCAGTTGGGCAAGATCCAGTACGTGACGGCGTTCGCTAACAAACCGCGGACGTCGATCGGCAAGCGGGAGACGCCGCTGCCCATTCCCGAATCCGTCGATTACGACTTGTGGTGCGGCCCGGCGGACAACGGTCCCGTGTATCGAGACCGCCTGCAATACGACTGCAGTTTCACGTGGGACAAGGGCGACGGGGAGTCGTGCAACCAGGGGATTCACGAGATCGACGTGGCGCGCTGGCTGCTGAAGGAACCGGGGTTGCCGCGGCGGACAATCAGCGTCGGCGGCCGGTTCGTGTTCAACGACGCGGGCGACGTGCCCAACGCGCAGATCATCTACTACGATTTCCCGTCCGCTCCGGTGTTGTACGAAGTCCACAATCTCCGCAAGGCGAAGGGTTCGAACGAGGCGACCAATTTCCTCGGCCACACGACCGATGTGTGCGCTCATTGCGAGGGCGGCTACGCCATGATCCGTTCGGGTCGCGTCTACGATTCGCAAGGGAAGCAGATCAAGTCGTTCGGCGGCGGCGAAGACCTGTTCGAGAACTTCATCCGCGCCGTCCGC
The DNA here is from genome assembly GCA_023382975.1 of Pirellulaceae bacterium. Lineage (GTDB taxonomy): Bacteria > Planctomycetota > Planctomycetia > Pirellulales > Pirellulaceae > SKKK01. Next base: position 138,854 of record JAHDXO010000019.1, on the reverse strand, counting down.
AGTCGGCGTCAGGAAGACTTGAACGCCGACATTCTCGAAGGCCACCTGTCCACCACCGTCACGCATTTGGGAAACATCTCGCACCGTGTTGGAAAACTTGCCTCGCAGGCGGAGATCCGCGAACGGATCGCCGGTGTGCCGGAGTTCGAGGCGATGTTCGGCCGCCTGGTCGATCATCTGAAGGCCCACGAGATCGATGTCGATGCACCCACGGTAACGCTGGGCCAGTGGCTGGAGGTCGACGAAGAGAACCAGCGTTTCCGCAACCACGACGCGGCCAACGCGATCGTCGACGGCTTTTATCGAGCCCCGTACCTGCTGCCCAGCGCGGTGTGACAGCGACGGCCCAAGGTGGGTCGCGGGCGTCGAACGCGGCTCGACGATGTTGGCAGCGTAGAAAACGGGCATTCATCGGGATACAACTGCCAAGTGACAAACCTGCGATGGGAGACGCCAGCGCCATGAACACAACAAGACGCCAGTTCCTCGCTCGCACGGCCGCCGCGACGGTCTGCGGCTTGCCCGCGATGCGCCGCCCTCGAAACGTGCTTGCCAGCTCGGGTGACGAAGGCGAACGGTTCGCGCCCAAAGTCCACTTGGACGATGCGCCGCAATTCGCGAGGATCCGGGAGCGGTTCGAGAGCGACTATCCGGGCATCAAACTCGGCGTGGTCGAGACGGATGGGCCGACCCAGCTTCGCAGCGAGCACGGCGGGATGCGAGTTTTCTGGATCTACCAGGGCCAGGGCGAGGTCCATCTGCCCGCTGGATACCGGACCCAGGAGGGCGGCCCCGGTCTGCTGCCCGCCGGGTACGTGCCCGATCCCATCGAGTCGGGCTTTGCCGAACTGCTGAAGAAGTTGGAAGACGGATTGCCCGCGTTTTCGCCGCGCGCCGCGGCGCATGTCCAAGCGATCTTGAACCGAGGCAAGGGCGGCGTCTTCATCGGCGACTTCGCCGTCGAACTCTGGAACCTGGAGCATGTCCCGCGGCCGTGGTCCGAGGACGATCGGCTCGAAGCCGCCGTGACCGCGTTGTTCGATGTCTACCGTCAGGCGGGCTACTCGACGAAGCAGAGCGGATCCTACGAACCGATCGTCGCGGGCGATCAGATCGTCGTTTGCGGCGATCAGTCGGTTCCCGTACGCGGAAGATTCCGCTGCCTGACGATGGAAAAAGTCGATCGGGCCGAAAGCCACATCTCGACCGTTCGGCGGTTGCGGTATCTGGTCGATACGGCGGGCGGTTGCAGCTTCGATTTCGATCCGTATCGCCGCTTGCCGCTCACCTGGTACATGGACCGGCCGGGCATGCAGGGCGACGGGCTGAACTTCGTGAACTCGCACGTGGTCAACATTCCGCGGGAACTCTCGTCGACGCACTTTCATCCGCGCCGGTCGTTGCGGGGCGGACTGGCTCAGACCGAGATGTACTTGGTTCTCGATCCGCGGGACGCGCAGGTCGAGGCCCGTGGACGCGAGGCGTCGATTCTGCTGTTTCCCGACCTGCGGGATCTGCATCGTTATGAAGAGTATCCGCTCCGCCCCGGCGACTTTGTCTACATTCCGCCCGGAACCGGTCACCGCGGTCTGGATGTGTTCGTCAACGTACTGACCGTCCCCGGCTTTAAGCCGCACAACGAGATTTATATCGACCGCGACATCCGCGACCGCACAGGCGGAAAAGCCCCCTACAACGAAAACGGGCTCGACCGCAAGAACTACGATAAACTCGAAGATTTTCTGTGAATTTCGGAAAAGTTTGGCTCAGGCAAGAGATTCCATCGGCATTCCGGTCGGTTTGAGCGAGTTAGCTCCTTGAAAGATCGGGACGGAACACTTGGGGTAGGGGGAAATCCAACGTGTGTTGTCCGCAGCAAAATGACGACGACCGTGTCACCGTTGCCAGGATTTGCCAATTACTGGCTTCGCAGGACAGTGCAGACATTAGCGAGGGAATTTCCCTGGTCCACCGGAGGTACGGGCACGCGATGGCCGACTGGATTCGGGCTCGGTACCGTATGCTTCGGCCGGATGACATCGAAGATATTTGGAACAGTGCGTTGATCCAACTAGCTCGATTGGCGAAGGAGGGGAGATTCAAGGAGGAAGGTTCGCTTCACAGCCTGATCAGACAGATCGTGCTTTGGCGAGCGAAGGACTTGCGGCGTCGGCAGGGAAGCTCGAGTTCCTGTCAACCGTTGCTGGCAGACGTCACCCACGATGCCTACCTGTTTTGCGTCGATGACAATATTTCGCTGGACGAGCTGTTGGAAGCGGTACGCGAGGCGATCAGCAAGCTGTCCGGTAGGCAGCGAGGCGTATTGGAGGCGTTTGCCAAAGTGGGATTCGATCGAAAAGACGAGGATTTTGTGGCAGAAGCTTCCCGGCGGGCCGGAGAACCGTTGACGAAGAGCCAGATTCGCGAAGCTTTGTCGAAAGGGCTGGAGAAAGTGGCCGAATATCTCAGACGGCGAGGATACAAGTAATGGACACCCGTCGTACAAACCCCTGTTCGGGACGATGCGGCGCATTTCTCGCGTCGTTGCCAGAACTCGTTGTTGCCGCGATTGGCGACGATCGGCCTGATGGACAACAGCCGTTGACCGACCCATCGGCACAGCAACTGCGGTTGGCCGACCACGCTGCCGTGGACCGATTGGGATCCGACCCGGGACCGAGGATCGTTGAGGAAGTGAGTCGCGAGCTGTTGGACAAGCAGGCGGAAGGGGCGCCCGTTCGACCAAAGCAGTCGGGCGTGCATGCGGGGGCCGCGAAGAAACCGTGCGATGACTTGGGCGAAACACGTTTGGCGACGCGCGACGAAGAAGTGTCAACCTGTCGTCTGTCGGTCCCAACGGACGGCTTCTACGAATCGCACACGACGTTGGTCGGCCAGGAAGAAGAGGAGCAGGACGAAGCCCCGCTGGTCGGTCTCTGCCGCGAATACCGGAACATCATCGACCTGCAACGACTGGACGGCCTGCAAGACTACCCGTTGCGCCAGTTGCTGGGCGAGGGAGGTCAAGGCAAGGTCTACCTGAGCGAACGGTTGGGCGCGGACGACTATCGGCAGCCGTTGGCCGTCAAGGTGTTTTCGCCCGAGAAATATCCTTCGGCGCGCAGCTACCTGACGGCGATGTCCCGTCTGAGCCAGCTTGGCTCGCAACTCAGTTGGCCTCAGCACGGCAACGTGGTCGGAATCCAAGGTTTCGAACAGCGCGGGCAGATCCGGATCATGTTGATGGAGTTGGTCGAGGGGTACGACCTGTGCCAGTTGCTCGACCCCAAGCTGCCCGAAGAACTGCGTGCCAGCTTGAGTGCCGAGCATTGGGACGAGGTGTGTCGCGTGGTGATGGTGCCCGCGCCCGAGGGTCCGCGGCTACAGCCCGGCGTGGCCGTCTCGATCATCCGGGATTGCCTGTCGGGACTGGATTCGCTTCATCGCCGCGGCATCATGCACGGCGACATCAAGCTGGCCAACATCATGGTCCAGCGATCGGGTCGGGCCAAGATCATCGATCTCGGTTCCGCCTATCACCCCAAGAGTCCGCCTCATGCGTTGGTGATCACGCCGGCCTACGCTGCTCCGGAGGTCTTGCAGGGCCACCGGCAGACGCGGCGCAGCGATCTGGCCAGCCTGGGGTATGTGCTGGTCGAGTTACTGGCAGGCCAACGTTTGTTCGCGGGCCTCAGCCGCATCGAGGACTTGATCGAAGCCAAGCGGGATCTGCCGCGCCGCCTGAAGGACTTGTTGCCCTCGAATGTCCGCGATAGCGACATGCTGCTCGAGTTTTGCCGGCGGCTGATCGCTCCGAACCGGGACGATCGCTGGCCGAGCGCCGAGCGTGCGGACATCGACCAGGAGTGTGGCGCAGCGAAGTTCTTCGACCAACTGGTGCTCGGCAACATGGCCAGCATCTACGACAGCGAGATCCGCGTCTGGCTGCGGCCCCTGCCGTCCCGGAACCTGTGATTTCGAGATGGTTTCCGTCAGGTTTGGAATCGGTAGAATCTAGTTCAGCGCCGCGGTTTTCGCGAGCTGCGCCAACCGATTCCTGGAAGGAGACGACCTGATGAATGCCATTTCCTTTGTGTTCGCCCTGATGCTGGCGTCGGCCTCCCCGCCGCTGCAGGCCGGTGCGGCAACCAGCAACATCACCCCGGAACTCGGCACGCTCGTCGTCGGCGGCTTCGCGCCCTACCCGGCCCAGCACGTGCATGACGAGTTGTACGCGCGCTGCCTGGTGCTGGACGACGGCCATACGAAGATCGCGCTGGTGGTGTGCGATCTGCTCGGCCTGCATCGCAGCGTGAGCGTCGAGGCGCGGCGGCTGATTGGCGAAGAAACGGACATCCCGCCGCAGAACGTCCTCATTTCAGCCACTCACACCCATTCCGCCGGTACTGCGCTCGGCAAAGACCGCTTCACGAATCAACAGGTCCTGGACGACTATCAGCATTTTGTCGCCCGGCGCATCGCAGACGGCGTGCGCCGCGCGGTGAACCTGCTGCGGCCGGCGGAGATCGCCTACGGTACGGTGGATGTGCCGGAGCACGTCCACAATCGGCGTTGGCTGATGCGCGAAGGCTCCGTCAAGCCCAACCCCTTTGGCAACATCGACAAAGTGAGCACGAATCCGCCCGTCGGCAGTCCCGATCTGGTCGAGCCCGCCGGACCGATCGATCCCGCCGTGTCGATCATCGCCCTGCGCGAACCGGGCGGCCGGCTGATCTCCGTGTATTCCGTCTATTCATTGCACTACATCGGCGGATCCGGACCGGCGCACATTTCCGCCGATTATTTCGGGGTGTTCTGCGAAGCCCTCAAGAAGCTGCAGGACGATGGGGACAACGATCCGCCGTTCGTGGCGATGCTGGCTAACGGCACCAGCGGCGACATCAACAACATCGATCGTCGCAATCCGCAGCCCGGTCGCCCGCCCTACCAGCGCATGCGCGAAGTGGCGGAGGATCTGGCCGGGAAGGTAAACGCCGCCGTGGCGGGGATGTCGTGGCAAGATCGCGCGCCGTTGGATGTCCGGTTTGCCGAGCCGCAGTTCGCCTGGCGCTCGGTCGAACCGGAGTTGCTAACCTGGGCGGCGGATATCGAGGCCCGGGCGCCGCGGGTTCCGGACGCCCACGTTCCGGTCGGCGCCAAGTGGGCGACCACGCCGGAGTTTGTCCGGCCGCTGAGCTACGCGGGCCGCGTCCAACTGCTCGCGCAGACCACGGAGCCCGCGCTGATCCCGCTGCAAGTTGTGCGCATCGGAGACATCGGTATCGGCACCAGCCCGTGCGAGACATTCGCCGAGATCGGCCTGGAGTTCAAGCAGCGCAGCCCGTTTGCGCACTCCTTCCTGGTTTCGTTGGCCCACGGCTATATCGGCTACCTGCCCACCCCTCGGCACATGGAGCTCGGCGGCTACGAAACTTGGCCGGGCACCAACTCTCTCGAGCCGCAAGCGTCGGTGAAGATGCTGGACGCGCTGATCGAAATGGCGGCCGAAATCGCGCCGCGTTCCCCGTGAGGAGCGATTTTTTTAGTTCCGAGCCTGGCCGGTCGGTCAGGGATCGCGCCCGCCGAATGGAAGTTGCTGTCGTGGAGGGCGACCAACGGTCCACGAACCACCAAGCTTTCGAACACGTGCCAAACGCTTCACCCGGATTAAGAGCTAGACTTAGGTTGGTCTGATGGACTACATTTCAATGCGCGTCCCGACACCGGGCCCGATCGCTGGCTGAGGGATTTACCGTTCCATGAACCGAATCTCCTGCTAGAACGACATTTCGGATCGCAATTTGGGGGTACTTTGATGGCCAGTGCAATCGAGAAGCTACAAACGCTCAACAGCGTGGTCCGCACGTTGATGGCGTTGATCGTGTTCGGGGCGGCCGGAACCATCGGCTGGATTGGTTACCAGAGGTATCACGCCGCGGATCAGCAGTTGAGCCAGGCCCAGCAGGCACTTTCTGCCAAGGAGGCCGCCCTGGCGGAGAGCCTCGACCAACTGGCCTCAACGCGGCGTACGGTGGAAGAGCAGGGGCAGCAATTGGCCGTCAAGGACGCGGCGATCGCCGAGCAACAACAGACGATTGCCACGCAGATCGTCGAGATCGAACAATTGAACGAGGACATCCGCCAGAAGAAGGCCGAGATCCTGCGGCTGGACACCGCTCTGCGGCTGCACAAGATGGAGCGGCGACTGGCTCGGGTTTCCGTGCTGGACGTGGACAAGGACGCGGAAACCGGCAAGACGTTTTCGACGATCGAGTTTGTCGAACTGAACGAATCGGGCGACCCGATCGGCCAGCCGCGCCGTTTCAAGCTCGAGGGCCAGTTGATCTACGTCGACTACCTGGTCGCGAAATTCGAGGACAAGTACGTGGAACAGGCCGATCTGGAGCGCGGCACGTCGATCTGTTTGTTCAGCCGCATTTTCGGCGAATTCCAGAAGCCCAACGACGGCTTCTCGCTGGACGAACCGGGCGAGCGGCCAGGGCCCTACGAGCGGGGCGGCGTCATGTCCGATTTCGAGAAGAAAATTTGGAGCGATTTCTGGTCGATCGCCAACGACCCGGCTCAAGCTGCGGAACTGGGCATCCGCACCCTGCACGGCGACGCCGTTTCGATCAAAGTGCAAAAAGGCAAGACCTACCGGATCACGGTGCGTTCGGCGGGCGGCCCCGAGATCCTGGTCGAGGAGGATCAGCCGCCACGCGACGGAAATTCCGCGTCCATCTCGCGCGGTGCGCCGACGCTGTGAAAACCTCGCCGATTTTCTGCGAGTCTGGTTTCTCCTCGCCGTGGACGGTATGTTGTTTGGCAAAGAAGGAGACCTTGCCATGCGCATCATCGTTCTGTTGACCCTGTCCGCCCTGTGCGCCGTGGTGCCGGCTTTGCGGGCCGATGAGCACGAGGGGATCGGCTTCCCGCGCATCGGGAAGCTGACGCCGCGACACGCCAAGGAGATCACAGGTTCGAACTGGTCGGTTGGCGCGGAGACCATGGATCGCGATTTCACGATCTACGCCCACTGGAAGGAATACCTGGGTCCACTGGGCATCAAGAAGGCGCGTCTCCAGGCGGGCTGGGCGCGGACCGAACAGGAAAAGGGCGTCTACGACTTTGCTTGGCTGGACGAAGCCGTGTTCGATATGCCCAAGCACGGCGTCACGCCTTGGATGTGCCTGAGCTACGGCAACCCGATCTACGAGGGCGGTGGCCAGGCGCGGCTGATGGGCGGCGTGCCGACTTCGGGCGAGGCCCTGGAGGCGTGGATCAAGTGGGTCCAAGCCAACGTGGAACGCTACGGAAAGGTGATCGATGAATGGGAGGTCTGGAACGAGCCGAACTACCGTGTTCCCGCTGCGGACTACGCCCGGCTGCTGATCCTGACCGCCGAGACCGTCCGCGCCATCCAACCCAAGGCCACGATCATCGCCATGTCGCTCGGCAGCGGCGTGGATTACAAGTACGCAGACAAGGTACTGGCCATCCTTGCCGAGCAGGACAAATTGCATCTGGTCGATCAGGTGACTCACCACCGGCATCAGCGGAACCCCGACCCGAACGAGCCGGAGATCGAACTGGAAAAAGTCGTCCGCAAGTACTCCGACCGCATCGTGATCCGGCAGGGCGAGGCAGGCTGCCCGTCCGAGTGGTGCGAGACGCGGGCGTTGAACAAGTACCCCTGGACGGAACTGACCCAGGCCAAGCACGTGCTGCGGCGTCTGCTGGCCGACCTGGGCCGCGACAAGGAGTCCTCGGTGTTCGGCATCATGGACATGAAGTACCCGGACGAAATGAACCGCAAGGGACTGCTTCGGGCGCGCGACGACGGAACGGTCGAGTATCCCAAGCCCGCGTACTACGCCGTGCAGAATCTGGCCTCGGTTTTCGACGATCGGCTGGCGCGGATCCGCGACTATCCGGTGGAAATGCCGGAGGGACTGCCCCTGAGCGTCCACGGCTACGAGCATCGGGCTTCGGGCGGGCAGATCGTCGCGGCATGGTTCCACGACAAGATTCCCTCGGACGAGAACAAGAAAACGCCGGTCGATTTCAAGTTTGCCCGCGGCCAATTCACCGAACCCGTGTACGTCGACCTGCGCACAGGTTTCGTCTACGGGATCCCGCAATCGCACTGGGAACACGATGGAGCGGTCCACCGTTTCCAGGCCATCCCCTGTTACGACGCGCCCATTTTGATCGCCGACAAACAGACATTGTTCGTGACTGCGGCGCCATAACACGGAAGTCATCCTCGCGAGAAATCACAACATTTTGCGCGGGCTGCAGTACCATTCGGATAGTCATGGCGTGCTGGAACCTTCAATCAGGTGACATTGCAATCATGCCCAAGAAGATTCGAGAACTGGTCGCAGATTTGTTGGATGCCGGATTCTTGGAACATGGCGGCAAAGGCAGTCATCAAGATTTCGTGCATCCGAACGTCACCAAGCCGGTCACGCTTTCGGGGCGTCTTGGAGATGATGCGAAGAAGTTCCAAGAGCGAGCGGTTCGATGAGCAATCGAGGAGTCGAAATCATGAGTCCGGCAGATCGGTATGTGAAGATCGTCGAGTGGTCCGAGGAAGATCAGTGTTATGTGGGGAGTTGTCCGGGGTTGTTCTATGGCGGGTGTCATGGCGATGACGAGCGGGCGGTGTTTGAAGAACTCCGCGTCATCGTTGCGGAAACCGTGGCTCTTTATGAGCGCGACGGGAAGCCGTTGCCCCCGCCCACCTCGGGCTTTGACTGGGCCAATGCGATCACGAAGGTGATGTCCAGCGCGTAAACGACTTTGGCTACTATGATACCGGCATCCATTGAACCAGGAGAAACATCCCATGACCCATCGATTCGCTGCGGCAATCGTCTTCGTCCATGTCGCCATTGCCGTATTGTCGGCGGCGCCGACTGAAGCGGCGGCGCCATTCGTTTTGTCGACGCCCCAGTCCACGGCCGCGATATTGGTGCCGCCGGAGGAGCCGGAGTGCGTCCTGTTGGCGGCTGAGGATCTTGCGGCGGACGTCCAACGGATCACGGGCCGCCGTCCGACCGTGGTCCGCGATGCATCGCAAACTGGCGGCTCGTTCGTGCTGCTGGCCACGGTCGATCGGCCCGCGTCGGCGGCGCTGATCGAGCGGCTTGAGCCTGGGTTGGCGGAGCAGCTCCGGGGCAAATGGGAAGCGTTCCGCGTCGTTTCGCTGGACAAGACGCTCGGGTCGGCCAAACGCGTGCTGCTGATCGCCGGCAGCGACCCGCGGGGCACCATGTTCGGGCTGTACACGTTTTGCGAAGAGTTTCTGGGCGTGGACCCGCTCTATTCCTGGGCGTCGTTTCCGCCACAGCGGCTCGAGCGGCTCGAATGGGAATCGATCGACCGAACCGGCGGCGAACCGACGGTGCGCTACCGCGGCTGGTTCGTCAACGACGAAGACCTGCTGACCGAGTGGTACACCGACGGCGGGGCGCGAGACATCGATTACCCATTCTACGCGATGGTCACCTCGCCCCAGGCGTCGCGGCACGTGTTCGAGGCCGCGCTGCGGCTGCGCATGAACCTGATCATTCCAGCATCGTTCATTAACATCACCAATCCGGCCGAGGAACGGCTGGTGGCCGACGCGGTGCGGCGCGGCTTGCTGGTCAGCCAGCACCACATCGAACCGCTGGGCGTCAGCGGATTCGGCTTTCTGAACTACTGGCGAGACCGGGGCGAAAAGGTTCCCTATTCTTACACGGCGCATCCCGAGAAGTTCGACCAAGTGTGGCGCGACTTCGCCCAGCGCTGGGCCAAGTACGGCGAAAATGTGGTCTGGCAGTTGGGGCTGCGCGGCATCGCCGACCGCCCGCTTTGGGTCTCGGATTCCGCCGCGCCGCAGTCGATGGAAGAGCGGGGCGCGCTGATCTCACGCGCGATGGCCCGCCAGTACGAGATTGTCCGCGCCGTTGATCCCCGGCCCAATCCGCCTGCGACCACGACGCTGTGGATGGAGGGCGCTACACTGCACGAAGCCGGGCACCTGACGTTTCCCGAGGGCATCACGATCGTGTTCGCCGACCACGGCCCCGGTTGGGAGATGTGCGCCGATTTCGCCAAGGTTCAGCGCCAGCCCAATCACCGCTACGGCGTGTACCACCACCAGGCTTACTGGAGTCACGGACCGCACATGGTGCAAGGCGTTTCGCCGGCGCGAATCGCGGCGATCGTCCAGGAGGCCGAGCGGCGTCAGTCGGCCGATTACGTCATCACCAACGTGTCGAACGTTCGCGAGTTCCTGCCGGGCCTGGCCGCGACGGCGGAACTGCTTCGCGCTCCGGACGTCTTCGATCCCGACGAGTTCCTTGCCCGCTGGTGCCGCGAACGCTTCGGCGCGGAAGCCGCGGCGGTGGAACGCTGCTACCGCGATTTTTTTGCCAGCTACGAAATCGAGGGCGTGAATCACCGCGTGCCGCCGTTCGATGCCGCGACCTTCTTGCTGGGAGTGCGCATTCTGCAAACCATCGTGCCGCGGATCGGCCCGGATTTCCGCCTCGACAGTCCCGACGACGTCGCGGATCGGCTCCGCTCGGTGCGGCTTCAGGCGGCGGCGCTCGACAAGCTCGTTGCCGAGACCGAGGCGGTTGCCCAGCGATTGGAGGGCGCACCCCGTCGGTTGCTGACCGTCAACCTGATCGTCCAGCAACGGATCATGCTGGGCCTGCTGCGCTGGACCGAAGGCGTGCTGGAAAGCTCGCTGGCATTTCAGCAGCGCGATTGGGCCGCTGGTGCCGCGGCGTTGAAGCGGGCCAACCTGCAGATGGACGGCATCCGGAAAGCTCAGGCCTTGGCGTCCTTTGACCCCTGGGAACATTGGTACCGCGGCGACCGCAAGATGAACCTGGACCGCGGCCGCGCGCTGGCCGAGAGCGTGGCCGCGAAAGCCGAGGCACAACGATGATACGATCCGTTTCCGCAAGCATTCGGAACCCTGTACCATGAACGGAATCATGTTTTGGCCGGACGGCCTGATCATCAGTTTGTATCTGCTGGGCACGATGACCGCCGGGCTGATGGTGAGGCGGTACGTGGGCCGGGTCGAAGATTTCCTGGTCGCCGGCCGCGAGATGAACCTGTATCTGGGAATCGCGTCCCTCGCGGCCACCGAGTTCGGCATTGTGACCTGCATGTACACGGCGCAGAACGGGTACGAGAAAGGGTTCGCCGGCGCGATTCCGGGGATCTTGCAGTGCTTGGCCATGCTGGTCGTCGGCCTGAGCGGGTTCTGCATCAAGCCGCTGCGGGATTCCGGGGCGCTGACCATCCCCGAAATCTTCGAGAAGAAATTCGGTCCGCGAATCCGCTGGGCGGCCGGAGTGGTCGTCGTTCTGGGCGGCCTGTTGAATATGGGCGTCTTTCTTCGCACAGGCGGCGAGTTCCTGGTGACCATCGCCGACATCGACCGCGGGTATCTCGAAGAGATGATGACGGCGATGCTGATCGGGGTGGCGCTGTACACGATCCTGGGCGGCATGCTGTCGGTGCTGGTGACCGATTTCCTGCAGTTCCTGGTGATGAGCGGCGGGCTGCTGGCGGTGACCATTCTGATCCTGCGGACGATCGGCTGGAACGCGTTGGTCGGAGCGGTCGAGCAGCATCACGGGCCCGGCGGCTTTAATCCGCTGGTCAACGACTCGATGGGCTGGTCGTATGTCATCTTTAACTTGCTGCTGAACACGGCGGCCGTGCTGACCTGGCAGACCGTGGTCTCGCGCGTGCTGAGCGCCAAGGATTCCGGCACGGCGCGGCGGATCTACGTCGGCACTTCGTTCTTCTTCGTCGCTCGGTTCCTGATTCCCGGCATCTGGGGGATCGCCGCATTGGCTTACCTGGCGCCCGACGTCGTGGGCGATGACACGCTGCTGGCGATGCCCAAGATGCTGGCGCTGATCGTGCCGCCGGGACTGATGGGGCTGTTGATCGCCGCGATGCTGGCGGCCGACATGAGCACCGATTCCTCGTACATGCTGACCTGGGGCAGCGTCATCTACAACGACATCCTGGCTCCGTTCCGCAAAACGAAGTGGTCCGAAAAGCGGGGCCTGTTGGTCAATCGGATGATCGTGGCCCTGATCGGCGTCTTCCTGCTGTTCTACGGGCTGTGGTACGAAATCGAAGGCGATCTGTGGACCTACCTGGGCATCACGGGAACCATCTACCTGTCGAGCCTGTCGGTGCTGCTGATCGCTTGCTGCTACTGGCCTCGGGCCAACAGTTGGGGAGCGGCGGGAGCGATCATTTTCGGCGCGACATTGCCGGTCGCAACGCTGGTGTTGCAGAAAGTCGGTCCGTACACGCAATGGTTCAAGGATCACGACCGGCATTGCGGCATCGCGACCTATGTGATCGTGGCCTTGGCGATGATCGTTGGTTCGCTGCTCAAATCGGCCATCGACGATTCCTCGAACGGGAAAGGGGTAAGATGATCCAAGGCATTGTGGATATGCTGACCAATCATGGATTCTGGGGCGGCTTGACGCTGGCCGTGCTCGTCTGGTATTCGACGGTGACCGCCTACGTCGCCGTGCGCGGCGCCGTGGACATCCGGCAGATGCTGAGGCAACTATCGGCGCGAAGCGAGGGGGACGGCCGACGCAAGTCGTAGACCGGCCCTTCGCGTTAGCATCGTTCGAGAAATAACTGTCCAGTCTTTATTGCTGATCATCCCACGGAGTGTGATGGCTACATTGGCGAGGCGACAGTTGTTTCTCGAACGATGCTTAGGAGGTTTGCTGGAGTTCACGCGTTAGGATTGGTCGAGCAAAGTGTCAGGAGTCACTTGCCGGGAACTGACCCTCCGGGTGCTTCGCACAAATGACTCCTGACCCGAATGGCACTTCTTTCTCGAACAATCCTTACGAGAATTGGGGAGATAGACAACATGGCTTCGGGGACTCTTGGGGTTGTTGAACGAGAGATCTCCGATTCGTATCGGGTGGCTATTTTGTTTGTACGGAACCGACTCGGTACAGTCGGGCGCTATGGGGAGCATCGATGGCCAGATGGATGGCGGGCTTGTCGCTGGCCGAGTCCACCAAGGCCACTCCCAGCGAGTACGAACCGGGCGTCATATCCGCCGGCAAACGCAGCGTCGCGGCCACCGAGTGGTCGCCGGGCAGCCAGCCAGTTGGATCGACGGCGGCTTGTGCCTGTTGGCAGATGACGCGGTCGCTCGAATCCAGCAGATACAATACCAGCCCATAGCGACGATACAGTTTGCCCACGCCCACGTTCGACCACTTCATGTTCACCGCCAGCAATTCGCCCGCCGCCACGTGGTCCGGATGCGAGATTTCGCGCAGCACGAAGCGATAGCCGGCGCGGCGTCCGATCGCCTCCAACTTGCTCATCTGATCGGCAGGCACCTGCCCCACGTTGTCGTTGATAAAGGTGACGTGGTTCGCCTCCATGAACTCCAAAGCTCGGTCGAAGGACCAGCCGCGTTGGAGCAGGTACTCGTACGGACCGTACCATTCGAAGACCACCGGCGCCCGTTTCCATTGATCGGCAAAGCCCGGTACCGCCGCGTACTTCTTGGAACCGATCCAGTTGGTTTCGTGCCACGGCGAGCCGACGCCGTCGCGGCGGAAGCCCGTCCCGCGCGGCAACGCGTAGGCCATCGCCTCGGCATCGTCCGACATCATCACCAGCGAGGTCTTGCGGAATCCGTTCAGGTACATGTCGATGATCTGCTTGCGGACCGGCCACGGCTGCGGGTTCTTGGTGTGCCATTCGCCCCAGATGCCGTAGGAGCCGATGTCGAGGAACTCGACCTGCGGATGGCCGTCATAACGATCAGCCAATGCCTGGATGAAGCGGCCGTGTTTCTCGATATACAACGGATCGCCGTAGTCCGGTTCGATCCGCGTGATCCGCGCGCCGCCCGAAGTGATGTCGTCTCCGCCGACGGTGTACTCGTACGACTTGCAGCCCGCGTCGAAGAGCCACTTCGGCGAACAGTAGTAGCCTCGCGAATGAGCGTTGGTGGTCATGATCCGCATCGCGATCCGGGCATCGCGTTTGGCCCAGGCTTCCAACGGTTCGTCGATTCGCTGCCACTGGTACTGGCCTTCGTCCGGTTCCAGTTCCTCCCAGTTCATCCGAAAGTAGGCCACCGAGTACGGGAATCGCCCCGGACCGTCTGGCATCCGCCGTGTCGTCATCCAGCCCTGACCGGGATTGGCAAACGACTCGTCGGTTTCCCGGAATCTCCGAACTACTTCCGCCGCACTCGCGGTCGCCGAAATCATCGGCGTTGCCGCCAGCAGGACGACCATCGTCCATCCAGCTCGCTGACTCGCATGCATCATGAATCTCCTTTTCTGAACCACGATCGCTCTCAGTGTTGCTGTTCCCGCAAGGCTAGTTCGTCACCTTCAACTGGCTGACGTCGGGGCGTCCGAACGAATCGACCTGGTAACTGTAGGCAAATCGCTTGGCTTGGCCGTTTTCACTGTACACGCGCAGGCGCAACTCATAGGCGCCCGGAACCAGATCGGTGATCGGCAGCCGAAAAGTGCCGTCCGCCTTGAAGCGGGTCGGCCAACCCACAGCATCGTAATCCGACGGATCGGTAGCCGGATCGTTGAAGGCGATCAAGCCGACGGGCTTCGGATCGCCGGTGATTCGTCCGGTCAACGTCAGTCCCCCCACCGCCGGAATGGCCGAGAGTTCCTCGATGGTGACCTCCGGCGACTTGTCGTCGAGATCCAGCCCGGTGAACAGTGGATGGAGCGAAAGAGCAAACGCCGACGCGGGGGACAGAAATGCTCCCGGCCCTTTTCCCCGCAGTTCTTTGCCGTAATCGTGATTGCCGCGTCCCATCAACGACCTGCCCAGCCGTTGGCGTAACATCGTACGTTCCGCGTCATGGCCCAGGCCGAACGCATGCCCGAGTTCATGGGCCGTCCCGCCGATGTAACCCGTGTTGAAATCGCCGATCGTCTTGCCACCCGTCGAGAAACCGTCCGGTTGATTCGAGCCCAGCAATGCGGCGTCTAATCGCATGTCGTCATAGACGAGTGCAGATCCTTTGTACCCGTTGCCGCCGCCGATGAACGGTCCAATCTCAGTCGTTTGACCAGGCGCTCGCAGTAGCAGAGCTTGAAACACTACGACCACCTCGCGTTCGAAATCGAGACCTCGCCGAGCGAATTCCTCACGCACTTCTTTTCGTATTCTGTCCTTGGCCTCCCGATCGTACGCCTGGAACGGTTCCTTCCCCTTGACCATGATCAGATTCAGTTGATTGTCGGCCGCACGATCCAGGCGGAACGTTGTCGGTCCGTATCCATGGGCCCGCATGCCGTTGCGGTAGAACGTCTGGATACTCGTCATCACCCGGTCCAAACGGGCGAGATGGTTGGGTTCCGGTTCTCGGTCGGCCGGCACGAAGTAGGCGACGCGAAGCGGCCGGCCTGCGTCGGCGGCAGGCTTCGCACCGACCTCCGGCTTGACGCCGGTCTTCGTTGGCGGCGTCTCCGCCGAGACGCGGGACTTCACGAACTGCTGGTCGGCATCGCTGAACCGTTCCAAGGGAAGCTGGAAAGTCTGCCCATCGCTAGTCCGTTTGACTTGGACTTGTCCGTCGGTGAACCCGATGTATTCACCTTCGAATTGCCGGCCCGCTCGATCCGTCCACGTTCGGACATCCGAGGCACGAGCAACACCGGCGACGACAAGAGCGAGCAGCATCCACCCGATGACGGTACGCATGAATCCAATCTCCCTCTGCGAAGTGTTGATGGGTCGGAACCAGACGACGAGCCCAATCAGCGGCCGATCAAACCGAGCCCGCCTCGGAACATCGTGGAAGCCAAGCGTGGGACTTTGATACCATATCACCCGCGTATCCTGCAACCACTCGGACGCACTGGAGTTCCTTCATTCAGAATTCATCTAGGTCAGGGTGCTGCGGGTCTGTTCCAGCCGGCGGTTGGGACCAGGGCCATGGTGGTTTGCAGGGCGTAGGGGCAGGTGCAGCCGGAACTGGCTTCGGGGATCAGCACCAAACCGCCGGCAGGAATCATGTTGATCCAGCAACCTGGGCGTGTGACGGTGGTCACGCGCCGCGCTTCGCCGCCAGAGCACAGATCCTGCATCCACGGAGTGCCGCCGCGCCAAAGAATCGCGGACTGCGACGCGGCCACGCCGCCGCAGCCGTGGCCGCGACGGTCCATCTTCCAATCTTCCCGGCGCCGGCCGGTTTCCAGTTCGTAGGCATGCGGCCAGATGTAGGCGGTTCCGTCCACGATCGTGGGATGCCGGTTCTGCTCGCCGTGGTCGCCTCCCGCGTCCAGTTCGGTCGGATGCGAATCGCGCCACAGCGGTCGTCCCGTCTCGGCTGCGAATACTTGAAAGGCGTACTCCAGCTTCCGTCCGGCCGCCCTCGATCCGCTCAGCAGCAGTTTCCCGTCGTGATAGTTCAGGTAGAGAACCTCTTCGATCCCGATGGATTCGAGCGGAACGCGGTAGAGAACGCTTCCCGTTCGGCCCTCGAGCGCGACCAGCGACAGCGGGCCGTCCTGGAGGACTTGCTTGAGGGAAAAGGACAGCGCGCCGCCGGCCGGCACCCGGGCGGCCTCGACGAAATACAGCCGTCCCTCGCCTGCCGCGAGCGTCGTGTTGGCGACCAGGCCCGAGCGGTACTGCCACGCATGCTGGCCGCTGCTGCGGTCGATCCCGAGCAGAGCGTCGCTCCAGACCAGTTTCATTCCCAGCCCCCAGAGGCTCGCGTCCACTCGGCGGTTTTGCTCGGTGTAAGCGGACTTTGCCGGCCGCGAGCTGCCGTACAGCATCGGGCCTTCCCACGCGAGATGGCCCCATTCGCGCGCTTCGCCCTCGGCAGCGGGCAGATGCAGCGACGGCGCCGGATGCCCGGTGGCCACGTCGAAACGAAGGCATTGATCGCCGACGGCGACGTAAAGAAAGCGCTCGTCGACGAGCGTATGGCTGGAATCGAGAAACGCACCCAGGCGGATGGCTCCGGGGATCTCGATCTGCCATTGCGGCGTGCCGTTGTAGGCATCGACGCTCCACACCAAGCCGCTGCCGGCGATGAACAGCCGTCCGTCATGGTACAGCGGAGGTACGTTGCGGTGATGTCGGTCGGGCATCCGCGCCGCGCCCGGAGGTCCGAACCACTGCAATTCCAGCGGGCCGGAGACCAACTGATCGCCGCTACACGCCGAGTTGCCGGGCTCGGCCAGCGCGTGCGTCCAACTGCCTGCGCCATCGAGTGGCCCTCGGCGGTACACCCACGTGCCGACCCCGGTGTTCTCCAGGCTGTCTTTCATGGCCGGGCCACTCCACCACCGATTCAGTTCCGCACCGGCCCGGCTGGGACCAGCCAGAACGAGCGTTCCGCCGCAAGGTCGCAGCACGCGGCGGATTTCCGCGGCGGTCACGTCCAGAGTCCCGTCCTTCAGGAAGGCATGCGAAGTCACGGCGTTGAAACAGCCGGACGGAAACGGCAGATCGCCACCCGTTGCCGCGAGAACTCCGACACGCCGTCCATACCAGCCCGATTCGAGCAGTCGCCGCCGCGCCGCCTGAGCGAGTTCTTCCGTCGAGGCCAAAGCGACGGCGTGCAGTCTCGTGGCGCCGGCGATCTCCAGCGCCAGACGGCCGTCGTCGTCGCCGAGCACCAGCACGTAGCCCGGCGAGTCGCCAGTCGCTCCGCGCATGACCATCGCGGCACGCGACAGTTCGTCGCTGGTGGTGGGTGGGGCCGCGACCACGGATTGGGTCGCGACGGCTGCGACGGGAACCGCCGAGCCTGCTGGTGAGAAACAATGGATCAGCCCCTCGGAGGTGCTCACGTACAGCCGCCCGTCCGCAATCGACAACCCTCGCGCCGAGCCCTCGAAGCGGCCTGTCCAGCGACGCTCGCCGGTTGCGGCGTCGACCGCTTCCAGAACTCCGTCGCCGCCCGCCAGCAGCATCTGGCCGGCCATCGCCAGCGCATGCGGCGCTTCCAGCGGCGTCCGCCAGACGCGGCAGCCCTCCAAGCGACTCTGGAGTTCCTTCCGTTTTGATTCGTCCCCGCGCGCTGTCGCCGCGAGTTGGCGGACCAAGTCGAGGAACTCGCCGCGCCGCAGTGCGGCCAGATCCGACTTGCCGAGCAGGTAGAGAAAGTCCCCTGCGGCCGTCATCCGCCGTCCGCCCACAGAGAAGATTCTTTTTCCGCTGGACGGATCGGCGATGTGGATCTGTCCGCGTTCGTCAGGGCCGTAGACGATCATGTCGGGCAGCGCCGCGGCGCAGGTGGACCCAGTGCCGTCCATCTGGAAACGCAGCTTGCCGTCCCGACGGTCGAAGACGGCCGGAGCCGTGCGTCCCGTCGGCACGACCAGGAAATCATCGACCGCTGCCAGATGCCCCTGCGGGCAGACATTGATTTCCGCTCGCCACACTTCCGAGCCATCGCCGACGCGGACCGCGCACAGATCGGCGCCCTCCGACGGAAAGACACCGGCGGCCACGTAGGCCGTGTCGTCGCCCAGGGCGATGCCGCAGCGAACCGGCCAGCGGGAGATCAGCCGTTGATTGCCCGGCAGCCGCTGCGGGCTGCGCGCGGCGCGGTAGGTCCAGACCAGCCGTCCTGAGGCCGACTCCAGGCCGTACACGCATCCGTCGTCCGACGCCACGAGAACGCGGTCGCCGTGGACGGTGGGCGCGATCCGCACGGGGCCGCCCGTGACGAAACTCCAAAGCTCCTCTCCGCTGTCCGCATCCAGGCAGCGTAGCGCATCGTCGGCCGACGAGCCGTAGAACAGCCGTCCGTCCACGACGGCCGTGTGAAAAGCGTGGTCGAAGTCGCTCGCGTTCAGCAGCGGATGAGCAAAGTTCCAGTAGTCCGTCGGCGCCGGACCATCCGCCCAGGCAGGACGTGGCGTCTGCGCCGGCCGATGTGTCCAGACGTGTTGCAGGGGAGGGACAACCGTCTCGTCCGTCCGCCCGCCGCGATCCGAACCGCCGCCGAACGTGGGCCAGCCTTCCGCCCGAACCGTCGCGATGATCAGACACGCCAGAAGCAATCCGCTGAGCGATCCGCATCGGACAGACGGACAGGGTCCAGAGTACGCGCACCGTCGCATGGTGTTCCTCTCGATTCATCTCCAAAAAAAAACGCGCTGCCCCACTCGCTCGCCGCGTGGTTCGCCAAGTATGACACGGTGCGACCCGAGTTCCAACCGGTGCGGCCGTCGAACTGTCGCGATCCGGACATCAGGACGGTTCTCTCTCCATTCTCGACGATATCCGCGCAAGGGCGGTCGACGGCTTGATCGTCGCCGCACTGAACGCTAAAAAGCTGCTGCGGCATCTGACGGACGTTTCCGTTCCGTCCCGCAGCATCCAGAAAAATCA
This sequence comes from Pirellulaceae bacterium, assembly GCA_023382975.1. Classification (GTDB taxonomy): domain Bacteria; phylum Planctomycetota; class Planctomycetia; order Pirellulales; family Pirellulaceae; genus SKKK01. The sequence continues at coordinate 119,438 of JAHDXO010000019.1, read as the reverse complement.
GCCGACAAGGATATAGACGATGTTTGCAGCACCTCAGGCAGAACACGAGTGGTTCCAAGCGCTGCTGGGCGAATGGGAATTCACGCACCAGTGCATCATGGGACCGGACCAGCCTCCCTCGGAGGCCACCGGCACGCTGACCGCGCGTACGTTGGGGGGGCTCTGGACGACCCTCGAATGCCGCGGCGAGTCCCCGGAGGGCGGGCCGTGGTCGTCTTTGTTCACGCTCGGATTCGACCCAGTTCAGAACCGCTACGTGGGCACGTTCGTGGCCTCGATGATGACCCACTTGTGGCTCTACCAGGGGCAGCTTGACCATACGGGCAGGCGATTGGTGCTCGACGTCGAGGGACCGCGTTTCGACGGCCTGGGCATGGCGCAATACCAGGACATCTTCGAGATTGTCGATCGCGATCACTGGATTCTGCGGTCGCAGGTACTGGGCGACGATGGGCAATGGATGCAGTTCATGGAAGGCCATCACCGGCGTATTTCGTGAGTTTGTCGCGCAGCACCACCGGCGGGCTGACGCCACGCCGCTCGCCCGAAAGAGCAACGGGTGGTGTGGTGAGTTTGTCGCGCAGCACCACCGGCGGGCTGACGCCACGCGCTCGCCCGAAAGAGCAACGGGTGATTGGCGAGTTCGTGGCGCAGCACCACCGGCGGGCTGACGCCACGCCGCTCGCCCGGAATTGAGCAGCGGGTGGTGTGCGAGTTCGTCGCACAATCGTGGCCGAGCGGGTAAGATAGTCGTGGCACCGAGGCCGTGCGATGCTCTCCCCCGATGTCGAGGAACACATCCATGCTTGACACGCGACACGATTTCACGCCGGGCACAATCGTTTCATCCTGGTTCGGGCTGCTGATGTTCGTATTGGCCCTTCCGCTGGCCAGTTCGGCACAGGAGCCGCCCGATACGAACTACGACGAGGCGAAAGTTCCCCGGTACGAGTTGCCCGACCCGCTGGTCTGCTTCGATGGCCGACAGGTTTCGGACGCGGCCATGTGGCGAGAAGTGCGGCGTCCAGAAGTCCTGCAGGCCTTTGCAACGCACGTCTACGGCCGGACTCCCAAGATCGAGACCAGCCTGCGTGCCGAGCCTCTGGCGCCGGATGCAGTGGTGTTCGATGGTTTGGCGACGCGGAAGCAGATCCGTCTTCGATTGCTGGAATCCGACGATGCGCCTTGGATCGATCTGCTGCTGTACGTCCCGAACCACGTCGAGGGGCGAGTGCCAGCGTTCCTGGGCCTGAACTACGGAAACCAAGGAGTCGACTCGGATCCCGGAGTTATTCCGTCTCGCAACGCCGTGTGCCAACCGGGCGAGCACGCTCGCCGCTGGCCGTTGGAGATGGTGCTGAAACGGGGGTTCGCGGTGGCCAGTTTTCACGGCGGCGATATCGAACTGGATCGGCACGGCTCGGGATGTCGATTCACCACGGAAGGCTGGCAAAAAGGCATTCGGCATTTCGTCCTGCGGCGAGACGGACGCAGCGAATTGGCGAACGACGAATGGGGCTCGATCGGAGCCTGGGCTTGGGGGCTGAGCCGGGCGCTGGACTATCTGCAAACCGATCCGGCCATCGACGGCGACCGCGTCGCGGTCTTTGGCCACTCGCGAACCGGCAAGGCGGCTCTGTGGGCCGGCGCGCAGGACGAACGTTTTGCCATCGTGATCTCGAACAACTCCGGCCAGGGCGGCGCTTCGCTGGCGCGCCGCCGATTCGGCGAGTCGGTGGCTGCTTCGTACTCGCTGTCGGGCATCTGGTACTGCCGAAACTATCGGCAATACGGCAACCAGGAAGCGGCCTTGCCGGTCGACTCGCATCTGCTGATCGCCTTGATCGCGCCGCGCCCCGTGTACGTCGCCAGCGCCGAACAGGATCGCTGGGCCGATCCGCGCGGCGAGTTTCTGGCAGCGTTCCACGCCGAGCCGGTATACAGGTTGTTCGGCCGTCCAGGACTGGAAGTCACCGAGATGCCCCCCATCGATCATCCGGTCGGACAGACGATCGGCTACCACATCCGCACCGGCAACCACGACATCACGCCCTACGACTGGCAACGCTATCTCGACTTCGCGTCCAGGTTCCGGCGATGATCGACCGCGCCGTCGCCCAAAGCGTTCATCTCGACCCGGATTCCGTTCGCCAGGCGAAGGCTACCATTCGATTCGTGCGGCGTCGAACACGGGGCCCTCGACGCAGGTGCGTTTGTAGTCCCAACCGCCTTCGGCGTCCTTCACCTTGGCAACGCACGTGAAGCAGATGCCGATTCCGCAGGCCATCGGGGTCTCGAGCGAGACTTGGCAGGGCGAGCCGCGGCGGGCGGCCAAACGGGCGACGGCCTGCATCATGATCTCGGGGCCACAGCAGACGATCCGATGCGGCGTGTCGTCTTCGTCCAGCACCTGTTCAAGGACTTCGGTGACCAGGCCGTGATGTCCGCGGCTGCCGTCGTCGGTCGCCACGCGGACCTGCACTCCCAATCGTTGGAAGTCTTCGATTCCGGCAAGCATTTCGGCGGTTCGTGCGCCGTAGCAAAGCGTCGCCCGGTTCGCCGGCACGACTTGGCGAGCGGGCGTTCCGTAGCGCCGGCGCCCCAGAAACTCGGCGGCCAACGCCACAAACGGAGTCTGGCCGATGCCGCCTGCGACCATGATCAAATGTTCGACCGCGTCGGCAGGAAAACCGTTTCCCAGCGGCCCCCAAACGTCCAGTTGCTGTCCCGAGCCAAGCTCGGCCAGCCGCCGAGTGAACTTCCCTTTGGCCAGATAGACGACGTCGATCGCACAGGGCTCGCCGTCGTCGGCGAGCACCGTGTCATAGAAAGCGAAGGCCCGGCCGATCAGCGGATCATTCGCGCCGGCCAGTCGCATCATCAAGAACTGGCCGGGTACGATCGACCTTGCGATCTCGTCCGACTCGAAACGCACTCGAAACGTGTCGCGGGCCACGCGGACGTTCTCGACGACTCGCACGGATCGCTGGACGGCGGAATCTGCGTAGTGCGCGGCATGAAGCGGATTGGGCATCACGATTCCTTCTTCGTTCCCCGCGGTGGTCGACCGGGTTTGCCCTTGGAGTACCGGCCTTTCCGTTTTTCGTCCGCCGGCGCCGACGGTTGATCGTCGTAAGACAGAACCGATCCCTGCCCCGTTGGCCGCCCAGGCAGTTTCGGTCTGCCTGCGGCCTTCGGTCGGGATTCGGGACGTGGTTTGGCCGAGGACTTCAGTCTCTTCAGTTGTTGGCGCGAGCCACGGCTGCGGGACGGGCCGGCGTCCTTTCCTGCGTTTTCAGGACGAGCGCACTGCCGTAGGGCGCGAACCTCCTGAGGGCTCAACTGGCGATACGCGCCGGTTGGCATTTCGCCCAACCGCAGCGTTCCCATGGCGATTCGGGTCAGTTTCATCACCTTGTGCCCAACGCGAGCCAGAATCCGGCGGATCTCCCGGTTGCGGCCCTCGCGCAACACGATTTCCAAATCCGTGCTCTGTTTGTGCCGCTGCTTGACTCGCACCGAGGTCACTCGCGCCGGCCCTTCGGCCAAGTGGACTCCCTTGCGCAACGACTGCATCGTCTCCGGCGTCATAATTCCCGCCACACGCACCGCGTAGGTCTTTTCCACGCCGTACCGAGGATGCGTCAGATGATTGGCGAGGTCGCCGTCGTTGGTGACCAGGATCAGGCCTTCGCTGCTCCGGTCCAGCCGGCCGACGGGGAACAGCCGCTGCTCGGAGGGAATCAAGTCGATCACCCGCGGACGGCCGTCCGGGTCGCGATTCGTGCTGACGACGCCCGGCGGCTTGTTCAGTACGTAGTAGACCAGCTTCGACCGCTGCAGAACGACTCCGTCGACGCGGATCTCCTGACGCGCTGGATCAACGCGAAAACCCATCTCCGTGACGACCTTCCGGTCCACTTCGACTCGGCCGTCCCGAATCAGTTCCTCGCATTCGCGACGGCTGCTGATCCCGGCGGCCGCGAGAACCTTTTGCAGTCGCTGGGCCTCCGCCACGGACTCGGATGGAGCAGCCGAAACTTGCTTCGGTTTAGAACGGATACCCATAGAGGTGAGACTCGGCGGTAGGAAAACGATGTAGAGGCAACTTGAGCACTACTATAATCGTTGCCGTCGCGTTTTCCCAGATGCTTGGCGGAATCTCTGTTGCCCATTCTGGCAGGCCGCTGGCCACCATCGCGCTCTCGTCGCACCATGTTGGCCGGATGAAAAAGGGAGTCCGGTCAGAAATCGGGTCCACAGGCTGGCAGCCTGTGCTACGAGAAAGAACTTTCCGCAACTCAGCGGCCCAACCAATTGTCCCACACGTACCGGCCGCGCACCGGTTCCGCCAATGGCTTTTGGTAGTCCCGGGGACGTCCGCCTACCACTTCCGGGCCAATGTCGGGCTCGGTATAAGGATCGTGGGCCGTGGCCTTCAGTTGTTGTTGTCGCATCGTGCCGGGCGGGCCGAGGAGCGAACCGCCGTTGCGGCATCCGGCCAGAATCGCCAGCAGCAGAAGCAACGGCAAGACGAATCGGACGGATTTCATGAAGACTGTCCTCGGCTGCTATCAGCGAATCGATGCGATGGGAGGGCGGGATTATAGGCTCGACCGCGAAATGAATGAAGATGGATTTACCGTTCTGCAAATTCCCCCCATTTCGATCCGGCAATCGTTCCATCGACCCCATCGACTCCGTCGCTTGAACGCTTCTTGAGCACCGGGGCGAAAACAGGCGTTGTACGGTCACGTCAGTTAGACTCGGTCAGTTTGAACCGCCGATCCAACAGATCCCCCCTGCCAATAGGTGGCTTATTGATAGGATGATTCTGGCTGTTGTATGCAAAATGGTGCAATCTGCTGCCCGATCAAAGGCGACAAGTGCGCGACGATCTTGTTCACTTCTCGCCGCGATTCGCGTTTGCCTTCACCAATCGTCAACCGGATCGGCTGGCCAGTTGGATGAGGCCGCGGACGAACTGGATGCCGCCGAAGATGATTGGCCCATAGGCCAGCAGAAATACGCCCCCCGGTTCGGCAGCAACGTACGATCCGACCGTGACCGCTACGCCGATGAAGCAGACGATGCCGCCGACCAGCATGTTCGTGACTCCGCTGCTTCCGCCGGCTGCCTTCGGGCCGGAACTCGATTTGGACTCGGGCGACAGCGTGTCGACGACTCGATCCGTCTCGACTTGGGAAACGCCCCGTTCGACGAGTTGTGCGCGGACTTGCTGGGGCGACAGGCCGCGCGACAGCAACCCGATCGCCAAGGCAGTGGCCTGATGGCCGGTGATCGATTCTTCGGCGTGCGGATCGGGCTCTGGCACGGTGGGCTTTTTCGGTTCTTGTGGCAGCAGGGCGTCCCAGAAATCGTCGGCGGGGCGCGTAGCCGCCGGCGCCGCCTTGGCCTTCGCCCCCGGCAAGGGAACCTGCAACGGTTGTTTGCAGGTTGGACAGGCGACCGTCTTGCCGGCCAAGTGGGCTTCGGCCTTGAATTGCGCGCCGCACCGGCAGGACACGATCTGCGATGCACCGGCTCGCGACGTTGCCGATGTCGGGGCCGGTCGCGCGGCGACGGGTCGCTTTTCCGGGGTGCGTAGGTTGGCCGCTGCGGCTCGCTTGGCGGCTGGAGCAGACGGGGCGCTCGATGCACCGCTGGCGGCGACGGCCGTCGCGGCGGGCACCGTCAGTTGGCCGCCACAGAACGGGCATGGCACGGTCTTTCCAGCCAGATGGGGCTGTGCCTGGAATTGCTTCCCACAGGAACCACAGCGGGCGACGATGGCCACAATTTGCCTTTCGAATAGACGTGCAATCCGGCCCTCGAACGCGGACCTCCAGCGACGTCATATTCTGACCGCGGAATCCTGGTCGGCAAGCCCCCTCGGGGTGCCTTGACGCGGCTTGCGACCTCCGTCAAAGTAGGACACTCGGATCGAGCAGTCTTAATAGCGATTGATTGGCGAGATCCGTGCAGATGCAACCAGTTTTCACGGCCAATCCAAAACGGCGACGTGTCGCCGCCAACCAAGAGGAGGAAGGGACAATGAAGCGACGAGAGTTTTTGGCAGTTTCCGGCGCGATGGGCGTGTTGCCGTTCGCAGGCACCATGCTGGCCGCCGATCACGACACGCGGGATCATGATCGCGACTACCTCGAACTACGGACCTACACCGTGGAAACGGAAACCCAACGGCAGGCCTTTGACCGGTTTGCTGCCGAGGCGGCCATCCCGGCGCTGAACCGGCTGGGCATCTCGCCTGTGGGCGTCTTCTACCCACTCGAGGAACTCGGTCCCATCTACGTCTTGCTGCCACACACATCGATGGAGTCCGTGGCGACGCTCACGCAACGGATGGCTGCGGACGACGAATTCCTCAGCCGCGGCGCCGATTTTCTCAACGCTCCGGCCAGCGCGCCGGCCTACAAACGCATCGAGAGTTCGCTGTTCGTCGCCTTCAAGGGCATGCCGCACCTTGAGACACCCGTCAAGTCGCCGGGGCGGGTCTTCCAGTTGCGAATCTACGAGAGCCCCAGCATCAAGACGGGCCAGAAGAAGATCGAGATGTTCAACGATGCGGGGGAGATCGCCATCTTCCGCCGCGTCGGCCTGAACCCCGTTTTCTTCGGCGAGGCGCTGGTCGGATCGAAGTTGCCCAACCTGACCTACATGCTCGGGTTCGACAGCATCGACGACAAGAACGCCGCCTGGAAGCGGTTCGGCGGCGATCCGGATTGGCAACGTCTGCGAACGATGGACGAGTACGCCGACAAGAACATCCTGAGCGGCATTACGAACCTGATGCTGAAACCGGCCGCGTACTCGCAGATTTGAAGTTCAGTCCGCTGACAGGATCTGCTGCAGTTCGTTGCGCAGTTGCGTCAGGGCGCGCAGCCACAACATGCGCACGGCGCCGGGACTGCGGTTCATCCGGCGGGCGACCTCTTCGTGAGGCAGGTCTTCCAGATTGCGGAGAATGATCACCTCGCGGTAATCGGCCGGCAGGCGTTCTAGCACGTCGGCCAGCAACACTTGACGCTCGCGGCGCATGGCCTGGGCGCTGGGCGACGATGTGTCCGCGGCCAGCAAACCGTCCAGCCGCATGGATGACGCGGCCAGCGATTGATCGAGCGAAATCTCGCGGGCCGCGTCCCGCTTCTGCACCGCTCCGTAGTGCCGAGCGAGCCGGGCCAACTGGTTCGCCAGGATCTTGCGGAGCCACGCCATCCGCTCGCCTTCGCTGGTTCCGCGAAACTGGTCGCGGCCTTGCCAGGCTTCGAACAAGGTCTGTTGGACCGCATCCGACGCCGAGAACTTGGCTTGGTAGCGGCTGTCGATCTCCATCCGCGCCAACACCGACAGCCACGGCTGGTATCGAGCCACCCAGGGCTGCGAGGATTCGTCGGCCGGAGGTGTCGGTCCCGTCATGCTGCCGCCTCCGCCTTGTTCACCGTGGACCGCGTTTGCAGCCATCGGTTCAGAGCGACAACCGAAATCCAGCACAGATCCCAAAGAAACAGGAGCCAAACGGTCAGGTACGCGGCGGGAATCAACAGCCATTGCGAGTTGCTGTAGGTGAACCGCTCGCCATCGTCCAAGATCCCTTCGCCAATAACCAGCGCGACGATCCAAGGAATCAAGGCGAACAGACAGACCAAACCGATGACCACGGCGGTTCGGCTGCCGACTCGCCGCCACTGCGAGCGGACGGACCACGCCAGGACGCGATAGATCAGCCAGAGCATCGGTAGCGTGGACACCGCTCCGAACACGCGGCTGCCCCAAGTTGGAAAAAGTGCTCCCGACGCTTTCGTCGAAATCGCGGTCAACATGATCAAGACGACAGCCGGCAACATCAACCACATCCGCAGACTCCATTGCCGACTTCTCAACAACCAACTCGCGTACAACAGCGGCAGTCCCAGCAGCAGCCCGCTGTAATAGACGCTCCAGGCCAGCGCCTGCCCAATCTCCCCCCACTCCACGTACGGCGGCGTCCCCGGGAACCGCCGCACAAACCGTGGATCGGTCGCCGAAACGGGACGAACCATCGATCCTCGAGCCGCGACCGTTCGGCTCGGTTCCGACAGGACGGCATCATCCGCGGCGAATCGGCGGCCCAGGAGACTCTGGCACAGGGACCGATGCTGGAAGAGCAGTCGAGGCGGACCGCTGGCCTCGGCATCGGACAGGATCACCGCGTCGGACATCACCTCCACATACTCGCGACCTCGCGTCGTCGGACCGCCGCAAACCCAACGAACCTTGCCGGTCGCCGCATCCAAGCCGATCACTTGGTTGTTGCCATGCGGTGACTGGACCACGATCGTCGGACGGGAATCGCCGGACGGCTGTCGGATCTGCGTCACACGGTGCGAATTCAAGGTGTCGACGGGCCAACGCCACAGCGGTTGATCGGGTGACTCCGGGCGAATCGCCACCAAGGCGTCTTGGTGAAACAGCACCAGTTCGTCGTTGCCGTCGCGATCGACGTCGCAGCCGTGGAAGCGGAAACTCACCGGATGCGTGCCGCGGGCGGTCTCCCGCCGCAGGCGTGAAACCTCGTTCCCTTCGCAGTCAAGCACGACGACCTCCTCGGGCGAGGCCCACAGGTTCAAGCTCAGCCACGGCTCCGCGTCGCGGCGTTGAAGCACCGTGATGCGCGGATACAATCTCCGCTCCGGTGAATTCTGAGGCAAATGGCCGACCGAGTGGGCGACCGGGAAGGTACGCGCCCAAAGCTCCTCGCCCGAGTCGCCCGATAGGACGCGCAGCCGTTGATTGAGCTGCCGCATGCCGTCGGAGCGGCTCGCCGTCACGTAGTCCAACAACAGCACCTCGACCGCTCCGTCCAGGTTCACGTCCGTGACCGTGCAGGGCAGCAGATCGGCTAGCGCGTTGGAATCCGTTCGCGGCAACTCGACCGGCGCCGACCACAGACGTCGGCCGTCGAGCCCCGAGAAAGCCTGCATCTCCATGCGCAGCGGTTCCAGGGAAGCCTCGACGGGAACCAAGACGTCTTGGCTCCCATCGCCGTTCAAGTCGCCCAAAGCGATCTCCAGTTGGATGCTGCGGGGTTGCTGAAATCCGTATGACTGCAACGACTGGCCGTACTCGACGGAAAGCGGTTGCTTCCAGCGCAGCCGCCCGTCGCGCCCGTCCAGGATCGCCAACAACATCCGCGAGGAATGCCAGTTGGGGATCTCCTCCGTATCCGGTCCCTCGTGCGCAAGCCCCACCCATAGGATTTCTTCGGTCCCGTCGCGATCCAGGTCCGCGGAACTCACACGCAGCACGTCTCGCACAAGCCGGGTCTTCAACTCCGAAGACCAGAGTCGCCGCCCGGTTCGTCCGGACAGCGCGTGCAGCACGGAAACCGGCGAGACCGTCACGAGATCGTCCTGATGAACGATCAGATCCGCAACGCCATCCCCGTCCCGATCGGCCGTCGACGCTTGCGCAGCGACCAGCAGCGGCCGGTCGGAGTGCAGCAGATCGCGGACGTCGGCGGTCCACAACGCGGTACCATCCTTCCCCGACAGCGCGCGGAACGGGCCGCCGATTCTGTCGGAAACCACATCGAAAATGCCATCGCCGTCCAGGTCGCTCACGGGTTCGAGCCGCCGTTCAAGACGCCGCCACGCGACCCCCGCAGATCCTCGGAAAGCAGTCAGTTTCCCCCCGTAGTCGATCATCTCCTGGCGGTCCTTGGTCTGGAACGACAGCAACTCACAGGCGCCGTCCCCATCCAAATCTGCCGTTTCGAGATACCCCAGGCCCATGGCAAGTTGAATCTGTTCGCCGCGTTGCACGGAAAGACAAGCGACGGAGAAGGAGATTTCGTTCGTTCCGCCATCGGTCGTGGTCACGGCCAACAGCGGCGCGGCCTCCCGATCCGCGGACCACCAGAACATCGGTCCCAGCAACTGCATGTCCGATCGCGGCGAACCTACCGTGGCCGGGCAACGAATCCAAGACAGCGGACGCCCGTCGCCGCCGGACGTCGCATCGACGTAAACATCGCCCTGGTTGTCCCAGAACACGGCCGAATAGACATCCGGCGTGCCATCGCCATCCATATCCGGGCCGACGGTGAATCGGTCGACGAACTGATCCAGACAGCGAATCCGCCGCCGCCAGCGGACTTCGCCCGTCGCGCCGTCCAGACGCACCAATTCGCCCCACGGAGCGCTGTCCAAGCCGCGCGACTGCCATTCCGAGCTTCCGTCAGGAACCACCAGATCGCAGCGACCGTCGCCGTCGAAGTTTGCGACGACGGGCCACTGGCTGGGCGCCAGATGCCACCTCGGCCGTTCGGGCCACCAAGCCACCACTTCGCGTTGCCAGATCACGCTCGCATCCCGCAGCGAACAGACGCTGACTCGCACCACGGGCTTGACCAGTGTCCCCGGCCGAGCCGACGAATAGGTCGCGGCGACTTCGTCCATCAGGATCAACTCGGGCGTGCCGTCGCCATCCAGGTCGCGCACCACCGTCGGTTGGCCCGGCAGGACGCCCAGATCGGCAGGCGGCGCTAGCGGTTGGCCGCTGGGCGTGGCAAGACGAACCATGTGGGATCCGGCCAGTACCAGGATGCATGACGAATCGCCCGGATGCGGCAAGGGCACCCGTCGAGCCGCCTGGGGCATGAAGACCGCCGCGCCGGACCGCTGTTGATACCACCGCTGCGAACGTCGGGTATAGGTTCCCGAACGGGTTCCGCCCGTGGCCCCTCCCGTGTGTCCGAAATGGCGACCGAAAAACCACTGCATGCGATGCGGCGTCTCCTGGCCCGGCTGCAACTCGAAGAGTTCCGCCGGAATCTCGTAGCTCCACACGACGCTGCCATCGGCGCCCGAGATCGCCTCCACCCGCCGCCGCGGCGCCGCGGTCGATGCTCCCGCATCCGGCGAGGCACTCACGTCCACGACCGTCACCAGCAGATCGGGGCATCCGTCCCCGTTGACGTCCGGCAACACTTCGACGGGACCCCACACGCCGCTGACGGTGCCGTGAGGCAAAACTCTCGGTTGAGGCGATGGATGTCGCGCGTCCTCGCCCAGCGCCGACAACCACAGCACGTCGCCGCTGCGCCCGGACATCGCCAGCAGCCAGGCTTGGTGGCGTCCGGCCAACACGACATCCGCATGACCGTCGCCATCCAAATCCACCGACGACTCGGGCGAGTGCGGGCGCTGGTCCAGTTCGTCGAAGCCATAGTACCAGTAGTCTCCCTGCTTCCAGTCCCAGACGAAGCCAGGAGCGTTCCAGCGAGCTTCCTGATGCAGCGAGGCGACGTCTCGCGTCCATTCCAGCCGAGCGTCCATGCCCCGCATCAATCGCACGCCCTCTTTATCCATCAACCGGAGATCCTTGCGATCGCCCCGCGGCACCAGCGTGTACGTGCATGTCACGTCGAATTCCGGCCAGAGTCGCTGATCCTCGAGCGACAACTCGTACGACGCCAGCCGGTTGCGAGCCTGATGCAACTGGCATCGTTGGCTGAATCGGCCTTTGCCCGATACCTCGACTTCGTAATCGCCCGCAGGAATCGCCAGCGGTTGCTGCAGCGGCACCGTGACCGGGCCGGCGACCGAGCGTCCGCGACCATCGAAGACTTCGGCGACCAGCGGAGGATTCGGCGTATCCAGCGCCAGACTGCTCGATCGCCACCGAGCGTACATCGCGTTGCTGGCGAAGATCCCCGCGATCAGCAGCAGCGTCGCCGCGATGGTCGCCGCCGTCAGAGCCACGCTCCGCCGCTGTCGCCGCAACCACTTCACGCCGCGGTCGAACATTCCGAGCCGCCGCGCGGCGATCGGGCGACCGTCGGAGAAAGCCCGCAAATCGTCGGCCAAGGCGCGCGCCGATTGGTAGCGCTGGGCAGAATCCTTGTGCAGGCACTTCAGCAGGATCGTTTCCAAATCCCGCGGCAGACCGGGGCGGACCAGACGCGGTGCGGTAACTTCGTCGCTGACAATCCGGGCGATCACGCGGTGCGGCGAATCGCCATCGAAGACCGGTTGCCCCGTCGCCAGTTCGTACAACGTCGCCCCCAGGCTGTAGATGTCCGTGCGGTGATCGATCCGCCGTTCGCCCGAAGATGCCTGTTCGGGGCTCATGTAGCGGGGGGTGCCCAGCAGGGCGCCGGTCATGCTGAGCGTCGCGTCGTCCAAGCGTTTCGCCAGACCGAAATCGGTCAGCCAGATGCGGCCGTCGTTGTCGAGCAACAGATTCGACGGCTTCACGTCCCGGTGGATCACCCCGCGCCGATGCGCGTGCTCGAGCGCCTCGGCCGCCTGCAATCCCCATTCGGCCACCTGGTTCGGATCCGCAGGTCCCGCGCGATCGGTCAGGACTTGCGCCAGGCTGCGTCCCTCGATGAACTGCATCGCGTAGAAATTGACCCCGTGCTCCGTGCCCACCGAGAAGATCGGCACGATGTTCGTGTGATGCAATTGCGCCACCGTCTCCGCCTCGCGTTGAAAGCGGGTGATGGCCTCCGGTTCAGAAACCGCCCCGAACCGCAGCACCTTCAACGCCACCCGGCGTCCCAGCGATTTCTGTTCGGCTTCGTAGACCGCCCCCATCCCGCCGCGGCCGACTTCGCGCAAGATTCGGAAATCGCCCAGCGCGACGGGTTGGGCCGCTGCGGTCCGCGCGGTCCCGTGGATGAATTCCAGCCCCGCCAGGCAGGCTTCCAGTTGCCGCGCCAGTTCCGGATGCGCGGCGATCAACTGCGCATGGGATGGCGCCGAACCGGCTTTCAATCGTTCGACATATTCGTCCAGGATGCCGATCAACTGGGACGCCACTTCCTCGGGCACCGCCGCGAGCGTCGCTGAACCATCGTCCCGGCGCGGCTCCGCGCTGCCCGCGCCGCCTGGGCGATCACCGGCCAAGGTAGGTTGTTCGTCGGTCATGGGACGGACCACACTCCAATCTCAAGAGAACGAGACCTATAGGCATGAACAGCGGCTGCCTGTTCGATGCAAACATCAATTGTACGCATTCGCCGCCAGATGCTTAGTTCCCATCCGACTGCGATGTGTCACGCGGATTCTTTCTCGGACGCCATTCGCAAGCTCCGGACAAGTCGCTGCCGACATCCTTTGGCCGAAGCCAAGAGAAATGGGCGGAAACTCAACAATTTGCTTCCCGTCACTTGACAGCCGGCGGGGCCCGGCGATAAACTCCACATTACTGATACTGAGTCTCACATTCTTGAAGGCGGCCGACGTTCGGCCGTCCCTGGTCGAAACCACTTCGCGGCGATCCAGCCCATTGCTCCCGAAAGGAACATCCTCATGCGTCTTGCCCACACCTCGCGTCCTGCCTTCACCCTGGTCGAATTGCTGGTCGTCATCGCGATCATCGGAGTGCTGGTGGCTCTGCTGCTGCCGGCCATCCAAGCGGCGCGCGAATCCGCGCGGCGGATGAGCTGCCACAACAACCTGAAGCAACTCGGCGTTGCGATGCACAACTACCAAGCGGCCTTGGGCGTCTTTCCGCCCTCGTCCATCGTCTTCGGCGGCTCGACCAGCCAGCCTTGGTCGGGCCAGGCGCTGTTGCTGCCGTACGTCGAGAAGGAGTCGGTGCAGAGTCTGATCGACTATTCGGTCGGCTATCATCACGGGGACAACAAGGCGATGTTTCCGCCCCACGGCGTGGCGACATTGCGAGTCTCCGTGCTGATGTGCCCGAGTGAAGTGAACGACCGGGCCCGTTTGGGCAGCGATGGGCTGCCGGAACACTACCCGTTGAACTACACCATGAGCGTCGGCGCGTATCAGATCTTCAACCCGGTGAACAGGGCCGATGGGGGTGCCGCGTTTGCTCCCAACAGCCGCCTGGACCCCGCGTCGTTCCTCGACGGCCTGAGCAACACGCTGGCGATGGCCGAGGTCAAAGCATTCAACCCGCGGTTCCACGATGCCAGCGGATTGCCCACGGCGCCCCCGAACTTGCCCGACGACGTTTCCGCCCAGTACACCAGCGGCGGCGCGTGGTCGGCGACCAATGGGCACACCGAATGGGTCTGCGGCCGGGCGATTCACAACGGCTTCACGACCACGTTTACTCCGAATACGCGGGTGCCTCACACCGCCGGCGGCACCGTTTACGACATCGACGTCTCGAGCAGCCGCGAGGGACGAAACGCGACCGACACGACCTACGGCATTATCACCTCGCGCAGCTACCATCCGGGGATCGTCAACGTCCTGCTGATGGACGGCTCGGTCCGCTCCGTCGGCAACAGTATCGAGCGATCCGTCTGGCAGGCGCTCGGCACGCGCGCCGGCAGCGAAGTGCTGCCGGCCTTTTAGTGCCGAACGGACTTTGAAAGTCTATCGCCGCGGCAGTATCCACCGGGTCGAGTTGTTCAAGACGGACGCGGTTGTCGATGAGTATCGGATGCCGCCGCGGTCTGACGTCCGGTTGAATGACAGCCCCGATGTCCGCAGGCTCGCCCCGGCGGGCAAGGCAGAATTAGCATCGGCCGCAACCACATGGCCGAGTTCGATCGCCGCCGACCGCGGTACTCCAGCAGCAAGCAAAGCGTTGGATGGACGAACAGCGACCGCTGTACGACGTGGTCACTTCCCAACTGGTGATGGACGAAGCAAGTATGGGCGATCCCGACGCTGCCGCACGCCGATTGGCGACGCTCGATGGGATCCCGGTATTGCCCGTGAATCCCGATGCTGCCACCGTTGCTGACGAGATTATCCGTCGGTCGATGATGCCCCCATCCGCTCGAATCGACGCCTTGCATGTCGCCACGGCTGCCTTGGCTGGTGTAGAATATCTGTTGACGCAGAACTGCACACACATCGCGAACGCTCGTGAACTACCGCGAGTTTACCGATTGCTGGATGAACTCGGCCTTTCTGGCATGTTGATCTGCACGCCGATCGAATTCCTGGGAGGTGATGACGATGACACGTAATCCGATACTTGATGAACTGCATGCAGCTAGGCGACAAATCCTTGCTGACTGGGATGGCGACACGGCAGCATACCTACGCGATGCCCAAGCGAGGCTGGAAGCGTCCGGCCGCCTGATTTCGCAACGCCAGCAGCGAACAATCCGATGCACGGGAGCGGCGAAGTCGGGCGGGACTGAAGTGGACAGCTTTTCGTCGTCGCCCCGTGATCGGTGACGTTCGTTGCGGTAAGATGCTGACATGGATACCGTTTACCTTGAGACCTCGATCGTCAGCCATGCAACGGCTCGTCCGTCTTCCGACCCGGCGACGGCGACAATGCAAGATCAAGCGCGGCGTTGGATGGCGGAACAACGACCGAAATACGCAGTGGTGACGTCGCAACTTGTCTTGGCCGAAGCCGCCAGAGGCGACCCCGACGCCGCTGCTCGACGACTTGCGATGTTGGCCGACATTCCCATTCTCGGTGAGAACCCGGACGTCGACCGGGTAGCTGACGAATTGGTCGCCCGCTCACTGATTCCCGCTGCAGCACGTGTCGATGCCCTGCATCTGGCCATTGCGGCGCTTGCGGGTGTACAATACCTGTTGACGTTGAATTGTCGACACATCGCAAATGCCAGCGTCCTGCCGAGAGTGTATCGCATGCTCGCCGACCTTGGGCTTGCCGGACTCCTGGTTTGCACGCCAATGGAGTTTCTGGGAGGATCGTCCGATGCTTAAGAATCCCATCCTCGAAGAGCTGTACCGTGTTCGGTCACAGATCCAGGCCGAACACGGCGAGCACCTCGCCGCCTACCTGCACGACGAATTCGAGCGATTGGTGGCGGGCGGGCATCCCGTTGCCCAAATCAAGCAACGAACAATCCGATGCACGGGAGCGGCGAAGTCCGACGTTTCGGCAATGGACAGTCAATCGTCGCCGCCTCGTGATCAGTGACGTTCTGTCGTTGAATCCCTTGTGGAGAGAGGCAAACCACGGATGCAGTGGACTCTGCGCTCGATGCTCCTGGTGATGGCGGGCGTCGGTTATTCGATTGGCGGCGTGATGACATTCGGCATCGCGGCGACAATCACGTCCATCGTAATATTGGGTGTCGCTTGGTTAGTGGATTCACGCATGGCAATAAATCGCCGAGGATGGCCGAAGACCCTGACGCTCGCGGGGGTCACTGTTGTCCTTCTCTATGTTGGCACGTTTCTGGCTTTTCGCATCTTTCGAACCTTCGAATTCTCGCTGGCTCACCCTGATGATCCAAACCACAACATTGTGATATTCAGCCTGAATCCGACAGCCCAAGAGCTTGCACGACAGGCGTACTATCCGCTGACAAAGTGGATTCCGGGCCATTGCGCCTACCCGACTGGCGAGCAGATGAAATTGCTCAACCATGATCCGTTTACCGACGAACCGTTCACGCTGAAGTGGTGATTGACCGAATTGTAGGGCTCGCATCGGCAACCGACGACAGAACTAATGAATGATTAGATCGTGCGGTGACTAGGTGGAGAGGTTTCGGGGGAGAGAGACGTTGTCGCGGGAAAGAGGTTGCGGGGCGGTAGACCCCGCCACGATCTCGTCCTCGTTCAAGTAGCCCGGCGCGCTCGGCGGAAAAGAACGGCAGCGTGGGAGAAGCGGCTCGCTGTAGAGTTCTGCCTTTGTACTGGCCGGTTCCGGCCAGCGCTCTCGAGCATGACATCTGCACGACGAACACCGAGATCTCCAGTCACACGTCCATCGTCCACGTTTGACGAAGAGATCCTCGCCGACTGGACGCTGTGATGCGGAGAGCATAATATCCTGTTGCGCGGCGGCTGCCACTTTCGGTTCACGAGTTTACGCGGCGTTGCCGCCGAGGCAGCCGCTGTCGTCTCCGGTAGACTTCTCCTTCCTTTTTGCGATTGGTTGTCGATGATCGCTGCGATTTCATTGCTCGTTCACGTCACGGTGGTTGTCGGCTTGGTGATTCGCGTCATTATGCGACGCCCGCCGGTCGGCGTGGCGTGCGCCTGGTTGTTGCTGATTATGGCCTTGCCCTACGCGGGGGCGGTGATCTACTTGCTGGTTGGTGAACGGCGCATCGGGCGCGACCGGGCGCACAAGCTGCAAGCCCTGACACTGAGGTTTCAGGAGCTTGCGTCGAAGGTGATCCGGCCTGAACTGTTGGACGTCGATTGGTCCCGCCACCGGGGACCGTTGAGGGCGATGGGCCGGCTGGGGCATGCTTTGGCTGGGGCGCACGTCGTTCATGGCAGCCGACTGGAATTGATGGCGGACACCGAGCAGATTCTGGCGTCGATTGCCCGCGATATCGACGCGGCGCGGAACAGCGTCTTGATGGAATTCTACATCTGGAACCCGGGCGGATTGGCGGACGAAGTGCTTGAAGCCTTGGTGCGGGCGGCGGGCCGCGGGGTTCGCTGCCTGGTGCTGACCGATGCGCTTGGCGCGCGGCCTTGGTGGAAGAGCGGTCAGCCCGAACGTCTGCGCGCCGCCGGTGTCGAATTGCGGGCCGCTTTGCCGGTTGGGATCTTTCGAACCCTGATCGGGCGCACCGATCTGCGTCTGCACCGCAAGATTGTGGTGATCGACGGCGCGGTTGCCTGGACCGGCAGCATGAACATGGTCGATCCGCGCCATTTCAAGCAGAACGCCGGCGTGGGGCAATGGGTGGATGCCATGGCGCGGATCGAAGGAGCTGCGGTCGCCGCACTCGCTTCGACGATGTTGAGCGATTGGCTGCTGGAGACGGACGAGACGCTCGACAGCCTCTTGAGCCGTCTGCCCTCCGCCAAGTTCGTTCAGGTTGGAACAGCGGATCTGCAGGTGATCCGTTCCGGGCCGGGTCAGGGGGGCGATTCGCTGCTGCACATGATCTTGTCGTGCGTGAACAATGCCGAGCGAGAGTTGGTGCTGACGACCCCGTATCTGATCCCGGACGAATCGCTGCTGCAAGCGTTGCGCGGCGCGGCCGCGCGCGGCGTGACGGTGCGTCTGGTGCTGCCGGAGAAAGTCGATTCGTTCCTGACTCGTCACGCGTGTCGGTCGTACTACGACGACTTGACGTCCGCGGGCGTGCGCATTCACCTCTATCGAGGCGGCTTGCTGCATACCAAGTCGATCCGGGTGGACGACGACTTGTGCATGTTCGGCACCGCCAATCTGGATTTGCGCAGCCTGTGGCTGAACTACGAAGTCTCGTTGTTCGTGTACGACGCGGAGTTCAACGCGGCATTGGCGCGGCTGCAGGACGGCTATTTGGCGGAGTCGGTCGAGTTGGATCGCGAGACGTGGAACCGCCGCAGCTTCGGCGAGCGAATGCTGGAGAACTGCCTGCGACTGGTCAGCCCCCTGCTGTGACGCCGCGTCGTGTTCTCCGTTACTCGTCCGGGTCCGCAAATCGCTGCTTCAGGCGTCTCGTGTCATCCGGCGTCCAGTCCGCGGGGTCGGTCACCGCGATCCAGGAATCGATGTAGCTGGACGCTGCGTAGTTGTGGCCGTAGCCGAAGGGGACGCTGGTGGCCATCGGCAGGTCGAAGCCCGTTTGCAGAAAGGTCACGATCGGGAACCACTTCAAGTACGGGGAAACGTCGGGGCCTCGTTGCCCGTGCATCCAGCCGGGGCTGCGGTACAACAGCGTCGGCGAGAAGAAGCACATCGGATCGCTGGCGTGCTGGAGGTAGACGAAACGCATCGGCCCCCACCGCTTGCCGCCTTCGTCCAGACAGCTTTCTCGGCCCGTGAACCGCACCATCGAGCTGTCGCGGAACGTCGGCAGCCACATGGGCGAGTCGGGATTCCGCGCCTGGGTGGCCCGCGCCCAGGCCACGCTCGGAAAGGGAGGGCCGCTCCACAATCCACCGTGGATCGGATCTTCGAAGATCGTGAACAGGTCGGCACTGACCTCCGAGCCCAGCGATCCGAGGCTCAGTCCGTGCAGATACAGCTTGGGACGACTGTCCCGTGGAAGCGTGGTCCAGTGTCGGTAGACGGCGCTGAACAGCGCATGGGCAGCGACGCGCGAGCGATCCGGGTCGACCACGATCGTGATCCAACTGGGAAGATGCGAATACTGCATGCTGACGATCGCCGTGTCGCCCGCGTGCAGATACTCGATCGTATCGACGGCGCCGGGGTCGAGCCAACCGGTGCCCGTCGGAGTGGCGACGACCAGCACCGAGCGATCAAATCCACCGACCCGTTTCAGTTCCTCCAAGGCCAACTCGGCACGCTCCTCGATTTCTTCCTCGGTGCGCATGCCGACGTAGACTCGCAACGGCGGAAGCGACTCCTTGCCCCAGAACTCGCTGATGGCCTGCTTGCTGGGGCCTGTCGTGATGAAGCGTTTTCCCTGGATCCCGATCGTCCCCCAGGGAATCAGGGATTCGGCGCTGCCCGAGGCCGTCGCGTCCGCCGGCTGTTCGATGTCTTGACCGGAGTACTTGTCGATCTGCAGGAAGGCGGCGTCCGCGGCGTCGATGGCAAGCCGAGCGACGAGATCGTTGACGATCAGAACGAGGGCGAAAACCACGAGGATCGTACTCAGCACATACGAGACGCGCCGCGGCACCACGGCGCTGACCTTGCGATGGACGAAGTGCCAGCAGATGCGCAGGCATCGGGCCAGGGCAACCCACAGGGCGCCCGTCAGGAACGCGATCGCGCCGACACGCCACGGATAAGCCGTTTCGACCGGTTCCATCTCCATCAACTCACGGATGGAGTTCTGCCAAATGCACGACCGCCACAAAAAGAGCCCGACGACGATCGCAACACCCACCGCCGTAATCAGCTTGCTCGCGCGGTCCAGCGTGGCTTTCGGCTTAGGGAGTTCCAGGTAACGCCAGACGTACACACCCAAGACGCCGACACCGTACCCGACGGCGAGCGCCAGTCCCGACAAGACGCCCTGCACCGCGAAGTGGCGAGGCAGCAACGACGGGGTGAGGGACGCCGCGAAGAACAGCGTTGCGATCACCAACCCCCAGTACGAAAACGACGCCGCGTACCGGCCCGCCCACGATTGCGGGACCGCCGCAACGAATTCCGACGCCATACTTTTCACTCGCATCGCCACAGTCCTCCGTTTCCTGGCGGAGCATTCTTTCACATTCCGGGCCGGCGGGCAAGCAGTTCGAGGTTGCTGTACCCGCTGGATGGCCTCGTTATACTTAGGGCGTTTTGACGCAGTCATTCCATCCGGTGCGGAGGTCTGGCCGCGTCTGGTGACAAGGGACGCAGCCTCTTTCGGAGAAACGATCGATGACCACGAACCCAGCCTTGGGCGTTCTGCTGCATGCCATCGGCGGATTTGCCGCTGGCAGTTTTTATGCACCGCTCAAGAAAGTGCAGCGGTGGTCGTGGGAGAGTTTCTGGCTGGTCATGGGTCTGGCGGCTTGGTTGGCGGCGCCTTGGGCCGTCGCGCTGATGACGACGCCCGACCTGTTCGGCGTGCTGGCCAGCAGCCCGGCCAACGCCTGGGGGCTGTGCATGATCTTCGGGATCCTGTGGGGCCTGGGGAACCTGACGTTCGGATTATCGGTGCGATACCTGGGCATGGCGCTGGGCTATTCGGTCGCGCTCGGATTCTGCATGACGTTCGGAACCCTCGTTCCACCCATCGTCCAAGGCAAATTGGCGGAGATCCTCGCCGCAACTTCCGGAATCGTGATCATCGGCGGGATCATCCTCTGCTTGGGCGGCATCGGACTTTGCGGCTGGGCGGGGATGAGCAAGGAAGGCGAATTGACCGAGGAACAGAAGAAGGCCGCCGTGACCGAGTTCGCGTTGGGCAAAGGGTTTGCGGTGGCAGCGATGGCCGGGATCTTGAGCGCCTGTTTCGCGTTCGGATTGGCGGCCGGCAAACCAATCGCCGAACAATCGATCGCGCACGGGACCGCGGCGGTCTTCTCGAACAATGCCGTGTTGGTGATCATCCTGCTCGGCGGCTTCGCCAGCAACGCCACCTGGTGCCTGATCCTCAACGCTCGCAATCGCAGTTTCCACGATTATGTGACCGGCCCGGCGACGCGACAGGTGCTCAACTACTTCTTGTCGGCGCTGGGCGGGGTGATCTGGTACGGCCAGTTCTTTTTCTACGGCATGGGCACGACTCAACTGGGCGAACGATTCGACTTCTCTTCGTGGTCGATCCACATGGCGTTCATCATCGTGTTCAGCAACCTGTGGGGAATCGCCTTCCACGAATGGCGCGGTACGAGCCGAAAGACAAAAGCACTGGTCTGGGCTGGCATCCTCACCCTGATCGTCTCGACAACGGTGATCGGCTACGGCAACTACTTGGCGGAGTGACTGCCCCAGTTCGCCCGACATGCAACAACATCGAGGAGCCCCTATGAACGCCTGCGGCATGACAAAGGTCTTCGCATTCGCCTCAGTCAGTTGCCTGCTCAGCTTGATGAGCATGGCCGCTGGGCAAACGATCGAGGCACGGTTGTTCCCCGGCCAACAGCACGTTCGGGCGTCGACGTCGCCCGACCGTCCAGAGGATTACGAGGCCACGACGCCCCCGTGGACGTTGCCCGACGCTTTCCTCCCGGCAGAGAGTTCTGGAGGCGTTCTTGGTTGGCCGGTCGTTCGTCCCGAGGCCCGACCGGGGGCCTACTGGTGGTGGCCCGGCAGCGCGGTGACCCGAGAGGATCTTACCTGGAACCTGGAGACGTACCGCAAGGCGGGCTGGGGCAACATGGGCGTGATCGGAATCTACGGCGTCCGCGGCGAGGAAGAGCAGTTCATCGACATCTTCTCGCCCAAGTGGTTCGAGATGTTCAACCACGCCGTGGCCGAGGCAAAGCGGCTGGGGATGAATATCGACTTGACACCCAGTTCCGGCTGGCGAATGGGCGGACCGCATGTGACACCGGAATTCGGCGAGCAGAATCTTGTGGTGGAAAGTGGCAGGATCGAGGCGCGGCCGAATCCAGCCAAGGTCAAGCGGGCCGGGCCTGGCGGCGAGGGACTGACCATCAATCCCTACTCGCAGGCAGCCGTCGCTTTTCATCTGGATTGGATGGACAAGCACTTTGCCGCAGGAAACGGCGCCGCGCCGCGAGCCTTCTATTACGACTCGTTCGAGAACCCCGGCAACTGGTGCCCCGAATTCCTGGAATCCTTCCGGCAGTTGCGCGGCTATTCCCTGGAGGACCACGCCGAAGCTCTGGCCGGCCGCGGCGATGCGGAGCAAGCGCGGCGAGTCGTCTGCGACTATCGGGAGACGCTTTCCGAGGTGCTGATCGGCCGAGTCGAACAGATCGTCCGCTGGGGAAACGAGCGCGGCAGCGGTTTGCGGATGCAGGCCCACGGCGCACCGGCCAACCTGTTGGACATGTATGCGACGGCCTCGATTCCGGAGACCGAGGTGTTCGGGGCCAGTCGCTTCGACATCCCCGGATTCCGCCGCGATCCGGCGTTGATCAGGCCCGACCGCCAAAGCGACCTGGTCAACCGGTTCGCTTCCTCGGCCGCCCACGTGGCCGGCCGCAAGGTGGTGATCTCCGAGAGTTTTACCTGGCTGCGGAACCACTTCCACACAGCGCTGTCGCACATCAAGGCCGAGTCGGACAAGCTGCTGTTGAATGGCATCAACTGCATCTACTACCACGGGATCTGCTACTCGCCGAAGGAGACCGCTTGGCCGGGCTGGTTGTTCTACGCTTCGACTCAGGCCAACGCCCGGAACTCGATCTTCCGCGACATACCGGCGCTGAACGCCTATATCACCCGCTGCCAGAGCGTGCTGCAGGAGGGAACGCCGCACAACGACGTGTTGCTGTACTGGCCGGTTTACGATCTGTGGATGGGCGGCGGCAATGGGGAACTGCGTTTCTCGGTCCATCATCCCGATTGGATCGACGCCACCGCTTGCGGTGAAGCCGGCCGCTGGATGATCGAGCACGGATACACCTTTGATTTCGCCTCGGATGCGCAGGTGCAGAGCACGCGCAACGATGGTCGAACGCTCCAAACCGGCGGCGGCGAATATCGCACGCTGCTCGTGCCTGCGGCGAAGTATATGACGATCGAGACTGCCCGGCACCTGCTCGCCCTGGCCGAGGGGGGCGCCACGGTGCTGGTCTGGAAGGGGCTTCCCGAAGACGTGCCGGGCTGGCACGACCACGCCGAGCGGAAACAGCGTCTTACCGAATTGCTGGCCGCCGTGTCGCGACAAGCTCCGAGCATCCAGACAGTGGGCAAGGGCAGGCTGGTCATCGGCGACGACCTCCAGCAACTGCTCGATGCCGCTCAGATTGCCCGCGAGCCCCTGGTCGATTGCGGCTTGCAGTTCATTCGCCGCAAGCGGCCCGACGGAGTGTCGTATTTTATCGCCAATCACACGGCCGAACCGATTCGCGGATGGATAGGGCTGGCCTCGCCCTGCCAATCGGCCGTGCTGCTGGATCCGATGACGGGCCGGACGGGAGTCGCTTCGCTCCGAGGGGCGAGCGGTCAGGTCCAGGTGTATTTGCAGATGCAGCCTGGCGAAACTCGCGTGCTGCGCACCTTTTCCGACAAGACAGTCGACGGACCCGCTTGGCCGATCACGGAAACGTTCGGCGAGCCGATCGCGGTAGCAGGGCCATGGAGCGTCGAGTTCA
Organism: Pirellulaceae bacterium; assembly: GCA_023382975.1. Lineage (GTDB taxonomy): Bacteria > Planctomycetota > Planctomycetia > Pirellulales > Pirellulaceae > SKKK01. Next base: position 95,865 of record JAHDXO010000019.1, on the reverse strand, counting down.
CCGAGGGCGGCCCGGTCTTGCCTCCGCCTTCTTCCACGCGCGAGCTGAAATGCTGGACGGAGATCGGCGGCGAGCAGGCCGATCGGTTTGCCGGTGCGGCCCGATATGCCATTCAGGTCGACTTGCCGGAGACGAACGCCGACGGCTGGATTCTGGACTTGGGCGACGTACGCGAGAGTGCCCGGGTTTGGGTCAATGACCGTCCCGCAGGAATCCTCGTCGCGCATCCGTTCCGCGTCGATCTATCGAACTTGCTCAAACCGGGTCGCAACGAATTGGCCATCGAAGTGACCAACCTGTCGGCCAATCGAATCCGCGACCTGGACAAGAGAGGTGTCGAATGGAAGAAGTTCCACGAAATCAACTTTGTCGACCACATGTACAAGCCCTTCGACAGCTCCGGCTGGGATCCCAAGCCCTCGGGCCTGCTGGGACCGGTGACCCTGACCCCGTACCGCATTCTCGAAAGTATTCCATAGGCTAACGCACATGGCTACATGCTGCGGGCGTGAGCCCGCAGAACAAAGACGCCCAATCCACCCAAGCCGCGGAGCGGCGACAGCATTTAGCTGCGGGCGTGAGCCCGCAGAACAAGGACGCCCAATCCGCCAAAGCCGCGGAGCGGCGACAGCATTTAGCTGTGGGCGTGAGCCCGCAGAGCAAAGACGCCCGATCCGCCCAAGCCGCGGAGCGGCGACAGCGTTTAGCTGCGGGCGTGAGCCCGCAGAACAAGGACGCCCAATCCACCCAAGCCGCGGAGCGGCGACAGCGTCTAGCTGCGGGCGTGAGCCCGCAGAACAAAGACGCCCAATCCGCCCAAGCCGCGGAGCGACGACAGCATTTAGCTGCGGGCGTAAGCCCGCAGAACAAGGACGCCCAATCCGCCCAAGCCGCGGAGCGGCGACAGCATTTAGCTGCGGGCGTGAGCCCGCAGAACAAGGACGCCCAATCCGCCCAAGCCGCGGAGCGGCGACAGCATTTAGCTGCGGGCGTGAGCCCGCAGAGCAAAGACGTCCAAGCCGCGGAGCGGCGACAGCAGGAGAGGCAAAATGACATGAGCAGTTACACGCGACTCACCTATCACATCGTCTTCGCGACAAAATCCCGACGTCGGACGATAACGCCGGCGCTGCAGCCACGTCTGTACGAGTACATCGGCGGCATCCTCCGAGGAATGAAGGACCACCTGATCGAAATCGGCGGAACGATGGACCACCTTCACATCCTGACACAATTGTCGCCGACGCTGGCCGTCGCGGAAGTCATTCGAGACGTCAAGGCAAATTCATCTAAGTGGGTGAACGAGTTGCCGGAAATCGGAGAGCGATTCGAGTGGCAGAAGGGATACGGAGCATTTACGGTCAGTTACTCCCTGATCGATGCGGTTCAGCGATACATTCAGAACCAGAAAGAGCACCATCGAACGAGGACGTTTCGGGAGGAATACACCGACTTTCTGAAACGCCACCATATCGATTTTGATCTGAAATATCTGTTCGAGGACGAGCACCATGGATGAACTGCTGTCGCCGCTCCGCGGCTCTGCGGGACCGGGACGACGTGCGTCCCACGGCTCACGCCGTGGGCTACACGCTGTCGCCGCTCCGCGGCTTGATGTACCTTACGTTCACGGTCCATGGGCTGACGCCCATGGCTACACGCTGTCGCCGCTCCGCGGCTCTGCGGGACCGGGACGACGTGCGTCCCACGGCTCACGCCGTGGGCTACACGCTATCGCCGCTCCGCGGCTGGTTTCGCCGGCGGAATCCGTATTTCCAGCCGCGGAGCGGCAACAGCGTTTAGCTGCGGGCGTAAGCCCGCAGAAGAACGGCCCAAGAAGAACGAAAGCCGCGGAGCGGCGACAGCGGTCGAGGAGAACACGCCCTGATGGCTCGCAAGAAGTCCGACACGCAGAGGCTAGGAGTTCACGATGACGATTCGCGTACTGACTGGGGATCAGGTCGCCGGGTTGCTGCCAATGGATCAGGCAATCCAGTTGATGCGGCAAGGGTTTGGCGCGTTGTCGTCGGGTCGGGCCGTGATGCCGTTGCGAGCCCGTGTGGACATGGAGTGCGGCGACGCGCACTTGATGCCTGCCAGTCTGGACGGAACCGGGTTATGCGTGAAGATCGTGACGACCTATCCCGGTAATCGCGAACTCAGCCTGCCGGTGGTTCAAGGGATGTTGTTGGTTTTCGATCCCCAAACCGGATCGCCTCGGGCCCTGATGGATTGTCGCCGGCTGACAGCGATTCGCACCGGCGCCGGCGGCGGCTTGGCCGTTGACCTGCTGTCCCGACCGGATAGCCGCGTTCTGGGACTCATCGGTGCCGGAGTGCAATCGCAAATGCAGTTGCGAGCCGCCCTGTGCGTGCGCCGGTTGGACCATGTGGTGGTGTACGATGCGGTCCCAGCCAACGCTCACGCCCTGCAAAGACAACTGGCGGCCGAGGAGCAAACGCCGGCCATCGAGGTTGTTGAATCCGTCGCAGAAGTGGTCCGGCAAGCCGACATTCTGATTACCGCGACCACCTCGCGGACGCCGACGTTCGACGGCCGGGCAGTGCGTCCCGGAACGCACATCAACGCGATTGGCGTCTACATGCCCGATCGTCGTGAATTGGATGAACACGCTGTAGGCCGGGCTTATGTCGTGGTCGACTGCCGGCGGGCGGCCGAGCATGAAGCCGGCGACCTGATCCTGGCCGGACGCGCGCCGGATGCGGAACTTGGCGAGGTGGTCAATGGTACAGCCGCCGGCCGGAAGGACGACCAGCAGATCACCCTCTTCAAATCCGTGGGCGTTGCCGTCCAGGACGCGGTTGCAGCCAGTTGGGTGTTGAACCAGGCGGAACAGAGCGGCATCGGCGTGGAGATTGACTTGTAGATTCCCGGAAGGGCCAAGTCGTAAGTCGCCGGTCTCTTACCGAGCCACCCGACCGACCGAAGGTCTCCAAGATCGCGGGAGACCTTGGGTCGGCGGTTTCGACGCTCTTGAGAGCCCCTCGCCGAGCACGGTCGTGGTTACGATCCGGCGGACGCGGGGGCCGGCGCCAGGCGCAGGACCTCGATCACGCCGTTGGCGTAGCCCAGCAGCAGGTGCCGGCCGTCGGGGGCGAATTGGACGGTTTGGACATGCGTGGGCACCGTCCACTCCCGCTGCGGAGTGAGCGTCGCGGTCTCCCAGATGATGACCCGACCATCTTCAGATCCGGTTGCGAAGGTCAGACCATCGGGCGCCACTGCCAGGCCCACGACGAACAGAAGTTCCAACCGACGCTTACGTTCACGCGGTTGTCCCTTGTTCCAGTCCCAGACCACAATCCCGTCGGAGCCCGCCAGGATCAGCGACTGTCCCTCGGGCGTCCATTTCAGGTTCTTCAGGCGATTGTTGTCACAGGGAATCTGCTGGGGTTGCGGATCCTTCTCGCGCAGATCCCACCAAGTGACGTGCTTGTCTCCGCGAGTGTAGGCGGCCAACACGGAGCCGTCTGCGTTCAGATCCGCGAACAAGACTACGCCCGCTACGGGCAGACGCAGCCGCTCTTGCGACAGTGTGCCCGCAAGGTCGACAATGCCCAGGCCATCGACGACAAGCGTCTTCCTGTCGCCGCTCAGGCACAAAGGGAGCCCGTTCAACGACTTAACCGGACTCAACCCGGCGGGATCGAGTTGAAAAATGATTCCCCCCGCGATCACGTAATCGCCCGTCGGAGTGATGAAAGAACTGGTTCAGCTGCTCGTCTGAGCTGTCGGCACGAATCGTTGGCCATCAAAGGTCCAGACGCGGGCATATTCGTTCCAGCCAGTGGAAACCAGAGTGCTTCCATCGTGAGTCAGTTCGAGAGAACCGATCGCGCTCCGATGCCCCGAGGGTGCCAGCAGTTCCCGGAGCGTTTGGTCCTCCAGACTCAACAGGGTCACAGAACCCCACCTGTCCCCAACCACCGCAGCCTTGCCGTCCGGGCTGATCGCGACGGCCCCGTGACGGTTGTGGAAACTCAGCCCCGATCGAACGGTGGGAACGGGCTGGGCGACATCCAGCAAAAATGCCCCGCTCAGATGCATAGTCGCGATGATCGATTTGCCATCGGGAGTAAAGGCCAAATCAGCAATGTAGGTGTTCCCTGACACAACAAGCGAAGCCACTTCCCGCGGCGAGTCGGCGGAGATGTCCCAGAGACGCACCTTTCTATCGTACTGCCCGGTGGCCAGTCGCTTGCCGTCAGGAGAAAGTGCGACGGAGGTGATCCGCTGTTGCGGGTCTTCGGATTTGATGACAAAACGCTGCTTCGGTTGGTCGCCGCTGAGGTCCCAGACCAAGGCGTCAGGCATGTAGCGGGGATGATAGGCAATATTCTCGAACAACACGGCTGTTGTGTCGTCGCGATCGATAGAGAATTTCTCAAGGCGGTTCTCGGACTCAGTGAACGGCAGCTCGACGGCTTTCGACTCCGTCAGTTGCCACCGCTGCAGGCCTTTGTGGGACCCATACAATCGCTCGCCGCTGGCGTCGAAGGCCACGTGCCCGACCTGCGCGGAGTTCGGCACGCGCAGCCACAACTGGGGAGGCGTCGCGGTGAGGTCGTACAGATGAATGGCGTCGCCCGGGTAGGCGCAGGCAAGGTTCTTGCTGTCGGGCGAAAAGGCCACGCCGTGACTGCCCTTCAAGGTCGCCACCCGATTCATCGTCGCCCGATCCCAGAGAACCACGCTGTTCATTTGGCCGAAGGCCCCGCTGGCGCTGGCCACCCAGTGGCCGTCTCCGCTCAGGGCGACCGAGTTGACCTCCGTCAGATGCCGTTGCCGATGGCTGCCGAGCACGGCCACCAATTCCTTCGGCTGCCACGCGAAGCGATCCTCAGCCGGAATGTCTTCCGCGCGAAGCTGATCGAAGGGGCTCAAGTCCGCAGAACCTGGCGCGACATCGTCGGGGCGCGGCACAGGGGCTGAACCCGTGTCCAGTTTCGGCTTGTCCCCGGTGGCGAGGGCCGGCCCGGCTTCGCGGCTGACCCGTACGACCTGCCGGCCGTTGCGCGTGACGGTGACCAGTTCCTGGCTCACCAGCTTGCCGTCCTTGCTGGCCAGCACCTTGTACTGGCCGGGCTTCAGGCGGATTTCCTTAACCCCCGTGCCGGTGATGACCAGCTCCTCGCCGTCAATGCTGACGCTCACGCCTGGGTCGTCGACTTCCACGACCAGCGTACCGTCGGGCGAGAAAAGTTGAATGACGGTCCCGCGAACGTTGGTGACGCCGGTCGCGTCGGTAATCCCCAGCCCGACGACGATCAGCAGCAGGGCGGCCACGGAAGCGAAGACACTGCCGGCAAATCGGCGTGAGGTGGTCTTCGGCGTCGTCCGTGCTGGTTGCGCAGCGGCATAGCTGTCCTCCGGCTCGGCGGGCACGACAGGCCACGGCAACACGGGCGCCGTCCCCAGCTCCAGCGCCTTTTGGCACTGCGCCAGCAAGTCGGCTAGTTCCTTCGCGGTCTGGATGCGATCCTCCGGCCGCTTGGCGTGCAGCCGGGAGATGATGGCGCAGAGCCAATCCGGCGTCTCGGGAATGATCTCCTGGATCGGGCGCGGCGTGTCCTCGGTAACCCGCTTCAGAACGGCCAGCGTCGTTTCCGCTCGGAAGGGCGGGCGACCGCTGACCATCCGATACAGCACGCTCCCCAGGCTGAACAGATCGGCCCGCTGGTCCAGCGCCAGTCCCTGGGCTTGTTCGGGGGCCATGTACATGGGCGTGCCGGCGATCACGCCACTCTGCGTCAGCGAGGCATCATCGATTGCGCGGGCCAAGCCGAAATCAGTGATCTTCACGCAATCGTCGCGCCCGCCTTCGAGGAGGATATTCGCCGGTTTGATATCCCGATGAATCAAACCCCGCGCATGCGCAGCAGCCAACCCGTTGGCCATCTGCCAGCCGAGCCGCAAGACTTCCGAGACGTCCAGCGGCCCGTGCTCGTTGAGTCTCTTTTCGAGGGTCTGGCCGGGAATGTACTCCATCACCAGATAGGGAAACGGCTGCTCTTCGACGTTGTAGATCTGCACGATGTTCTCATGCCGAATCGCCGCACAGGCTTGGGCTTCGCGCAGAAAACGCTTGCGGGCCGGGGACGTGGTGGCCAGCTCGGGCGAGATCAGCTTGATGGCGACCATCCGCTGCAACTTGTCGTCAAAGGCCCGCAGCACGGTCCCGAAGCCGCCGCTTCCCAGAACCTGCTGCACTTCGTAGTGTCCCAACCGGCCGAGGGAACCAGGGACATCGCTTGGTGCGAGCACCGCGCGGAGGTCGTCATTCGGATCGTACCGCAGGATGGATTGGGTCTCGTTTTCGGCCCCCTTGTCGGCATCAGGCGATTTTCCACGCATCAACGGTCCCTTCTCCAGGAAACTTCCCGCTTCCGCATGGGCGCGGAGCAGAGCCTCGACGTCGGCCCGCAATTGCGGATTGCCGGCACACGCCTTGTCCAGGTAAGGCCCGCGTTCGTTATCGGCCAATTCCAGTGCCGCATGAAAAATCGTTTCGGCGTCGGCGAGCATGATTTTGGTTCCCGAAAAAGGTCACATGGAATTCCGAGCCACTACTTTCAATGCGAAATCGGCACGCGGCGCGCCTCACGGATTTTTCGGTTCTTCAGGATTCTCCCGTTCCCGCAGCCTAGCGAACAGCCAAGCCTTTGCATAAGTCCAATAGCGGGAAGCGGTTGCGCGAGAGATCTGCATCGCGGCGGCCGCCTCGGCTTCGCTCAGGCCGGCGAAGAACCGCAACTTGACCAACGCCGCCTTCTCGGGCGCCTCCTGCCGCAGTTCTTCCAGGACTTCGTCAATGGCCAGCACATCGTGCTTTCCCTCGTCCCACGCCGGAATGTCAAAATCGAGTTCCACGCGGGCATAGGCGCCTCCTTGCTTGAGACTTCGCTTCCGTCGAGCATTTTCCACCACAATCCGCCGCATGGCTTCTGCGGCGGCAGCAAAGAAATGCCCTCGCGAATCCCAGTGCTGCGCCTTCTCGACATCCATCAGCCGGATGTACGCGTCATGCACCAGCGCTGTCGCCTGGAGAGTCTGGCCCGGATTTTCCTGGGCCAGCCTCCTCGCCGCCAGCTTCCGCAGTTCGTCGTACACCAGCGGCAAAAGCTGCTCGGCGGCTTTCGGATCGCCGGATTCGATTCGGGATAGGATCTGGGTGACATCGCTCACAGGACAGGACCACCAGGGATTTCGCACACGAGACAAGCTCAGGATGCTTCACTTTACCCTGTGCGAGTCGCCGGGCATACAGTGCGATGCGAGATGGCCGACTCGTTGGCCTCCGGCCGCGATCCGGCAGCGTCGGGGCCACGCAGCCTGCCGTCCCGGACAGCATCCCCAATCGAGAAAGACGCCGCGACCGATTGATTGAAGGAATGTTGCTTGCTAGCCTGAACTGCCAGCTTGACCAACGTTGGCATCGTTCGAGAAATAACTGTCCAGTGTTTATTGCTGATCATCCCACGGAGTGTGATGGCTACATTGACGAGGCGACAGTTGTTTCTCGAACGATGCTTAGGCCGTCGAAACGGCCGTAACAGTGATTGCGACGGTCCGATTTCGACGCAGAACCACCGCTTAGATAGGGGAGGTACTTCCGATGCGTGCGTCTTATCTGATCGCGTGTGCGGTCCTGCCCGTTGCTGTCTTGGCCGCGTCGCTCGTGGGGACGGCCGCGGCCCAGCCGCCCGACCTGCCGGGATTCTTGGAGGTCGAAAAGATCGGGCCGGCGAAGCCCAGCTCGAACGAGGGCAAGTGGACGTTCAACATGAAGCGGCCCTACGTCATCTCGATCAACGAGAAGCTGCCAGTCGCCAACGCCGCCCGCAACCGACTGGTCGCCGGACTGCACGACCGCGGGCAACTTGACCAGTTTGTTTTCGAGTGGTTCGGCTCTGACCGTGACGCACCCGATCGGCTCAACCTTGTGATTGGACAGAACTTTCCGGTCGGCGCCGCACAGGCGGTGATCGCTACGTTCGCCGCTGATTCCGCGTTGCCGGTGTACATCCACCGCAGGACGGCGGACGACGAATTCGGGCATACCCAACGGGTGTACGTTGGCTCCCTTCGCAACCGCGGCGAGGAGCCAATGAAGGCCGAACAGATCAAGGCCCTGCTCAACCCGGTGCTCACCCACGACGAGCTGATGCAGTTGCTCCCCGAGGCGACCAACTGAGCCGGAACACGGCAGCTTCTGTGGGCTTGGTCTGCGTATTAGCGCGCGGCGGTCGCGACGTGGCCGTTTGGCCGCGATCCGACGGATGCTGCCAGTCTGCAACCCGCGTGACCCCGGGCGCAGCGTTCCGGCGTCGCCCGACGAAACGGTCCCCGCTGTCGCCACGTGGGCACGAAGCGAAGTGGCGGGTCGTCCTTGCTTGTGCTATCCTGCTGGAACCATTCGGTTCCGGCCCAAGATCAGCCCCCGAAGGAAGACCATCGTGGCGATCTCCCTCGAACAATTCGTGCGTCAGCTTGCCGACAGCACGCTGCTGTCGGGCGACGAGGCCGATGCGCTGATCGCCGCCCTGCCCGCAGACAAGAAGCCCCAGGATGGCGAGCAGTTGGCGCGGGAACTGGTCCGCCAGAAGAAGCTCACGGCCTATCAGGCCCAGCAGATTTACGCAGGTAAGGGCCGATCGCTGCTGCTGGGCAACTACGTCATCCTGGACAAGCTGGGCCAGGGCGGCATGGGTATGGTGCTGAAAGCCGTGCATAAGCGGATGGAACGGGTTGTGGCTTTGAAGGTCATTTCGCCCAAAGCCGTGCGGTCACCCGAGGTGTTGGCGCGGTTCCATCGCGAGGTGAAAGCCGCTGCCCGGCTGGAACATCCAAATATCGTCATCGCCCACGACGCTGACGAAGCTGCCGGTACCCACTTCTTGGTCATGCAATACGTGGACGGCAGCGATCTGTCCGCACGGGTCAGACAACATGGCGTCCTGACGCTGGATCAGGCTCTGGACTGCATCCTGCAAGCGGCTCGCGGCCTGCAATACGCCCACGAGCACGGGGTCGTGCATCGGGATATCAAGCCCGCGAATCTGCTGCTGGATGCACAGGGGACCGTCAAGATCCTGGACATGGGCTTGGCGCGGCTGGATTCGGCGGGTGTCCAGCAAGACGAATTGACAGGCACCGGCCAGATCATGGGCACCGTCGATTACATGGCCCCGGAACAGGCGAGGGACACCAAGCACGCCGACGCACGGGCGGACATCTATAGCCTGGGCGCGACGTTGTGGTATTTGTTGACGGGGCGCCCCTTGTACGCGGGAGAAACGGCAGTCGAAAAACTGCTGGCCCACCAGACGAAACCGATTCCGTCGTTGCGCAGCGGGTGCCCGGCGGCGACTCCGAAGTTGGAAGCCGCGTTCGCCAGGATGGTGGCCAAGAAGCCGGAGGATCGATACCAGACGATGCAGACGCTGATTGCCGACCTGGAACAGGGCCGTTCCGGGACGGCGGTGAGCCCGACCGTGCAAACCGGCGTGGAGGAGGACTCGAAGTTTGACGGGTTCCTGCGTGGCATGGCAGCCGCGTCCCGTCATCGCCCGTCGGCGGGACGGAAGCCTGCACCGACCGCTGCTCCCGCAGTTATGGCCAAGCCCGCTCCGGTCCTCGTCACCGATCCCGATGCGACAGAGGCTTGGTCAGGCCCCCAGATAGGCACGGACCCGAAGACAGAGCAGTCGTTGCCCGGCGGTCGGCTTCTGGCCCCGGTGGCCAAGCCAGTCCGGCGTCCGCCACGACCGCCCTGGTGGAAAGATCGGCGAATACTGGCAGTCGCTGCCGGTGGGCTGTTGCTGGTGCTGCTGGGCGTGTGGATCATCGTGCGCCGGGACGCGAGTCGCGAGGGGGCGGGGGTGCCCAATACGGTGAGCGCGGGCAGCGCGACAGCAGTCTACGGGCTGCAGCTCGACGGCAAGAAAACCTACGTATCGGTTCCCAATTGGCAAGTGCCCCTGGAACAGGTCGTGACGGTCGAAGCCTGGGTCACGCCGAGTCAGGAGTGGGAGCACCTCAGTGGCCTTCAAGCCGCTGTGGTTGGTTGGGGAGGAACCGAGCATTCGCGGAAACTTGGTTCCAGTGGGAACAGCAGCAGCTGGAGCATGGTCGACTATACGCCCGATCGTCGCTACAGACTGTGGTCGGGCAGTCGCGTTCGCCCCAAACAGCGAGTGCATTTGGCAGCCGTATGGGGTTCCGGTGGGGAGCGGACCCTGTTCATCGACGGTGCCCCAGCATCCACGACACAGGCGGAAGGTCCAAGCGATCCGCCATCCGGGAGCGTAGGCCGTCTCGTTATCGGTGCAAACTACTACGGAGGCGAGGTGTTCCCCGGCGTACTCGACGAGGTACGTGTGTCAAGTGTCGCTCGGTATTCGAAGGCGTTCGTTCCGGAGCCGCGATTCCGTTCGGACGAGCACACATTGGCGTTGTACCATTTTGAGGAAGCCCGGGGGGACGAACTCAAGGACTCGTCCGGCAAGGGACATCACGGCAAGATTGTCGGGGCTCGATGGGTACGAACCGAGGATCTGGCAACAAGCATCAATTGGTCAGCGTCCTCACCGTCAATCTCGGCCTTTCTCGCAACACCCAGCGGTCCGGCTCCACCATCGGCGATCGCCCCGTTTGACGCCACGAAGGCCAAGGAGCACCAAGCCGCCTGGGCCAAGTACCTGGGCGTGCCGGTCGAGATGGAGAATTCGATCGGCATGCGGTTCGTGCTCATCCCGCCCGGTGAGTTCGACATGGGATCGACCGAGGAAGAGGTCGCCGAGTTGCTGGAGGAGGCCAAGCTGCGGGGGGAAGCAAGATTAGAAAGGTACATCGACCATTTGCCGTCCGAGGCCCCCAAGCATCGCGTGCGAATCACCAAGCCGTTCTGGCTCGGTCGCCACGAAGTGACGCGAGCCCAGTTTCGTCGGTTTGTTGACGAAAGCGGATACCAGACGGAACCTGAGCGGGACGGCATAGGCGGTTATGGATTGGTTGACGGCCAGTGGAAGCAAGATCCGCGTATCGTGTGGAATAGGGAACCGGGGGGCGAACACGCGGACGACCATCCGGTCGTGAACTTGACGTGGAACGATATGACGGCATTCGGTCAGTGGCTATCAGAGAAGGAAGGCGAGACGTCGCAACTGCCGTCCGAGGTACAATGGGAGTACGCCTGCCGTGCCGGGACCACGACGAACTGGTATTCGGGCGACGACGAGAGGGCGTTAAAGGAACATGGTTGGCTCAGTGACAACGCGGAAACCAAGTCGCATCCCGTGGGGCAGAAATCGCCGAACGCGTGGGGCCTGTACGACATGCACGGCAACGTTTGGGAGGGTTGTCAGGATTGGTGGGGGGCTCGCTACTACGCAATGTCGCCGCTGGACGATCCAATGGGCCCTCTGGAAGGCTCGCTGCGGGTGTACCGGGGTGGCAGTCGCCGTGAAGTCACCTCCAGCGTGCGGACCTCGTTGCGGGGCGCGTTTGAGCCAGAACTTCGATGGGACGACGTCGGCTTCCGCCTCGCGAGGACTGTCTCCTCCCCTCCATGAAATCGTTCGGCGGTAGCCGTCAATCGCGCGGATGGCGGAGCAGTCGGACGGCCAAGGAAAAGCACGTTGGCGGCGCAGGTCACCGATTCGCGGAGTCACTTGGCACCAGCAACAGATCAGCGACGACAAATGGCTGCCGCATTTCTCCTGCCAAGGCGTGTGAACGCCGAAAACCACGTCTTCACCACTTCGGCCATACGCACAGCAGCGGCGAGTCGCGGATTTTGGACGGCCTGCAGGTGCTGACGAGAGGTGCCGAGTACGGCCGCCCGCATATCCAGCGGATGTTGGATGCTGCGCGACGAACGTGCGGCGGTGGATGCGCTGGCCGGGTCGAACGACTCTATCTTCGCGCGCGAAGATGCATGGCAGCGGCACGCTTGCAGCCGTCGATCGCCGGTGGGTACGGCTCAAAGAAATTCCCCTGCTTGAATGACGGTTTCGCCGCTGTTAGCTTGAACTCTGCTGGAGGAGGCCCATCGGCTCGCGAAGGCACACGCCGCAGCGGACCCTGGGGTACCAAGCGGGTCTATCTCATTTCCTGACGGAGGAGGACGCGATGAAGGAAACGTTCGTCGACGATACGCGGGTTCGTCAGATGACCCGGCGCGAACTGGTCGGCGGCGCTCTGGCCGCTGCCGGCGCGGTTCTGGCTGCGCCGGCCATTCTGCGGGGCCGGAACCTCAACGAGAAGTTGAACATTGCCATGATCGCCTGCGGCGGTCGCGCCAACGCGAATATGAACGGCGATGGCGGCAGCCCTGGCCGCGAAGCCCGGACAGACGACCCGGCCAGGGGCATTCCGGCCGAGAACATCACGGTCCTCTGCGACGTCAACCAGCATGCCGTGGATGCTGCGGCGCAGAGGTTTCCAAAAGCCAAGAGGTACAACGACTTTCGCCGGGTATTCGACAGTCCGAACGATTTCGACGCCGTCATGGTCAGCACGACCGAGCACACCCATGCCCTCGCCACGTATCTGGCGCTGACGCACGGCAAACACGTCTATTGCGAGAAGCCGCTGACCCACGATGTCTGGGAAGCGAGATTGATCCGCGAGACGGCTGCGAAGTACCCGCACCTGGCCACGCAGACGGGCAACCAGGGCCACGCTTCGCCGGTGCGCCGCCAGATCAAGGAACTGCTCATGGCCGGCGCGATCGGACCGGTGCGCGAGGTGCATGTGTGGGCGGGACGCGTCTGGGGGCTGCAAAGCGCTGCCTCGGCGGAGAAGTACGACAAGCCGCACGGATTCTACAACGGCGTCCAGATCACCGAACGGTTCATGGAGCAGATGCCCGTCCCACCGCATATCCACTGGGATCTGTGGATCGGCCCTGCGCCGATGCGGCCCTACCATGCGACGTATCTGCCCGGACCGCGGTGGTACCGGTGGTGGGACTTCGGCAACGGCACCATGAGCGACCTGGGCGGCCACGACAACGACGTCGCGTTCCAGGTGCTGGACCTCGGCCAGCCCCTGACGATCGAGGCAGTGTCGCCCATGGGCAGCGCCCATCCGGAACTGGCGCCGGCAACGATGACCGTCACGTACGAGTTCCCGGCCCGCGGTTCGGAACCCCCGCTGAAGCTCGTTTGGTACCAGGGCGAGGGTCGGCCGCCGCAGTTCGACGCCGGCAGGATGGGCGACCGCGGCCAACTCTTTGTTGGCGACCAAGGCATGCTCTACAACGGCGGACGCAGCGGGCCCCTGCTGTTGCCCGAAGACAAGTTCGAAGGCTACCCGACACCGCCGGAAACACTCCCGCGTTCGCCCGGCCACTACATCGAATGGATCCAAGCGTGCAAAGGCCAGGGGCCGGCGCCAGGCTCGAACTTCCAGCATTCAGGCTGGGTCACCGAGGCCAACCATCTGGGCAACGTGGCCTACCGGACAGGGAAGAAGCTCGAGTGGAATCACGTCAATCTGCGAGCTGGCAATGCGCCGGAAGCCGACCAGTTCATCCGGCGTCCGTACCGGAAAGGCTGGGACGGCATCTTGTCGTAGGCTTTCAACCGGCGCGGGCAGGATCGCCGGGAGTTGCCAGAGCGAGACGATTGTTTCCTGCTTTCATCACCCGTAGTTGATTGTCGTGTCGAACTCTGTTTTGGAAGATCTTCTTCGAAGAAGCCGGCGTCGCGATGATGCGCAACCGGCGTCCACCAATTCCTGGCCACCAAACACACACCGAGCCGGATCGAGTAGCGGCCATCCGTCCCGAAAGCAGGGCGCCCGGCCGCTGCTTGCTCCGATCACCGACGCCGATCGCACTCCGCTTTTCCGCCGTGGGGAATAAATCCCGCCTTCACGGCATCTAGTGTTATGGACAGGGAGGCAGTCGGTTGCTTCCGATGCGGTGCTGGGAGGTCTGATCCCCTCGCCATTCGCGCCAGGCACCGCTGGCGTCGGCGAAGTCCTTTCTTGACGAACGAGGTCCACCATGAGATGGTTCCTGATTGCGGTGTTGGCCGGCAGTGCAGCGGCAAGCGGCTGCGGCAGAGTGGCAAATCAGTCTTGGCAACCGTCGCCGCCTCGGGCCAGCGCCGTAGCGGAAGCCGACGAGGACGGGCTGCTGCCGATTCAGACCGACGGCGACGAGCCGGAGTTCAACACCGAGGCGTACGACCGGATCTACGAGAACCCGTTCCTGCTCGCCCGCGACCACCCGCTCTCCACGTTCTCCATCGACGTCGACACGGCATCGTACTCCAACGTGCGGCGGTTCCTGGAGCACGGCAAGCTGCCGCCGCCAGATGCCGTACGCATCGAGGAACTGATCAACTACTTTCCCTACGACTACGAGCCGCCCGCGGACGAGACGCCTTTTGCCGCGCACGCCGAAGTGGCCTCCTGCCCGTGGAATCCGGAGCACCGCTTGGTCCGGATCGGGCTGAAGGGCCAGGAGATCGCAGAGGAGGATCGTGGCGAGGCCAACCTGGTGTTTCTCCTGGACGTATCCGGTTCGATGGACCAGCCCAACAAACTGCCCCTGTTAAAATCCGCGCTGGGCCTGCTCGTGCAGAACCTCTCGGACCGGGACCGCGTGGCGATCGTGGTCTACGCCGGGGCCGCGGGGGTGGTGCTGCCGCCCACGTCGTGCGAAAAACGGCCGACGATTCTGGCCGCGATGGACCGCTTGAACGCGGGCGGCTCCACCGCCGGCAGCGAGGGCATCCAACTCGCCTATCAAGTCGCCCAGGAGAACTTCAACGCCGAGGGCATCAATCGAGTGATCCTCTGCACCGACGGCGATTTCAACGTAGGGGTCACCAACCAGGGCGATCTGATTCGCCTGATCGAGCAGAAGGCCGCGGAGGGCGTGTTTCTCACCTGCCTCGGCTTCGGCATGGGCAACTACAAGGATTCCACCCTGGAGAAGCTCGCCAACAAGGGCAACGGCAACTACGCCTACATCGACACGATCCACGAAGCCCGCAAGGTGCTGGTCGAGCAGCTCGCCGGCACGCTGGTCACCATCGCGAAGGACGTAAAGATCCAGGTCGACTTCAATCCGTCCAAGGTCGGCGCCTACCGGCTGATCGGCTACGAGAACCGCATGCTTCGGGCCGAAGACTTCCTGGACGACACGAAGGACGCGGGCGAAATCGGGGCCGGCCACAGTGTCACCGCGATCTACGAGTTGATTCCTGTCGGCAAGGAGCCCCGTCTGCCGCAAGCCGAGCCGTCGAAATACCAGCAGACGGGCCAGCCCACCGCAGCGGCGGCCAGCGACGAACTGCTCACCGTCCGGCTTCGTTACAAGCAACCGGCCGCCGAAAGCTCCGCGGAAGCATCGTTCCCCGTCAGCGATTCCGGCAAGTCGCTGGACGGCGCGTCGGGCGATCTCCAGTTCGCCGCCGCCGTGGCCTGCTTCGGAATGTTGTTGCGGAATTCGGAGCACCGAGGCGAGAGCACGTACGACCTGGTCCTGGAACTGGCCCGGTTTGGCAAAGGCGATGATCCCCACGGCTACCGCGCGGAATTCCTCCGGCTGGTCGAACTGGCCAAATCGATCCAGGGACGCCAGCGATGAACGCCGATCCCCGCGAAGCAAGGCATCCTCCGCAGATCGCGAGCATTTCGCCGGTGAACCGTCGCCGCATGTGGCAACGCCACTCAGTGTGAACGCGGCCCGGGAATCTCGCTCCGAGGTTGCCTTGGCTTCTTAGCATCGTTCGAGAAACAACTGTCGCCTCGTCAATGTAGCCATCACACTCCGTGGGATGATCAGCAATAAACACTGGACAGTTATTTCTCGAACGATGCTTGGCACCGGCTGCCCAATCTCCGCCCGCCGAATTGTGAAAAGCGGCCCGTCTGCAGCGGTGAATTCTGCAAGCTTACTTTGGCTGCGGTTGTTGCTTAGAATCTGCCGCAAAGGTTGACATCGGTCGCGAGCATTGACTAGACTGCCCCGCGTACAAGCGGTTTCGCCGGTTGGGATCTGCTTACAGCCAATCGACCGTCCGCTTGCTGGCTCAGTTCAACGTGCGATGCATCCGGTCGTGGGCCGTAGCGGCGTCCTGAACCCAACGCCCTTTCCACGGGAGCCGGCGGGATGGATTGCAATACGCTTCTGCCATAGAGGGAACTGCTGATGTCGGCGAAACTGGCAACCGTAGGCACGTTCAGCACATCAACCGAGGCGAGCATTGTTCGGAATCATCTCGAAGCTGACGGCATACGCGTCTTCCTTGCCGACGAGGCAATTGTGGGTATGGCCTGGCACCTTGGCACGGCTGTCGGTGGTGTCAAGCTCCAGGTCGCCGAGGGCGATGTGGAGCGGGCCCTTGCCGTGATTGAGTCGCATGGCGCCGCTTCAATCGCCGAGGAAGAATGGCAGTCGGATCACGCGGAGGACGATCCGCAGGAAGAGCCGGATGACGCAGAAGAACATGAGATCGGATCCCCGATCGATGATATGGTCGAGCGCGCCCTGCGGGCCGCCGGATTTGGTCTGTTGCTCCTGCCGTTGCAACTGTACTCGCTTTGGCTTTTGACGCGAATCGCCTTGCATCCAGATCCCCTGAGTCACACCAACCGACGGCGGGCTGTGGCGACGCTGATACTGGACTTGCCGATAATCGTGCTTTCTCTGGCATGGTTATGGATTGCCATCTCGGGATGGGTCAGCCGATGAATCATATCAAACAAGCGAGACTGGTTATGGTGTGCAGAATTGTTTTCGTTCGCCTTGTTTTCCTGGGGGTGGGTGCGGTAGCTGCCAGCTCCGGCCAAACAGCAACCCCGGCAGCGGCAGAGATTCAACCGCTTCTGACAACGCAGTGGGGCCAGAGGGACCTTTACGCGAAGTACGTTCCGAATAGCGAACGGCTTGGCTGCTGGTCCGTGGCCCTTGCGCAGATCCTGTACTACCACCGAGTTCAACCTGCCGGGCAAGTTTCCTACGAGGGGAGTGGCTACCGTGTCAGAGAATCGCTCGACCACCGGTTCGACTGGGATCTGTTCGCGGATACCGTGACCGAGGCGACGCCGGCTCGCAAACAGAACGAAGTGGCCAAGTACTGCTATTACGCGGCGATTGTCATCGGAAAGGACTTCGCCGAAGAAGCGGCATACCATGGTAACAGCGATGCCAGGCGAAAGGGCGTCTCAGAACACTTCAACTGCACAACGCGGCGCTACCGCACCGACGTCGAAGGCTGGGAAGCGGTTCGAAAGATCATTCTGTCAGAACTGGCAGAACGCCGACCGCTGCTGCTGTACGCTGATCCCCACGCATTCGTCATTGACGGGGCACGCGGGGACGCAGCAGGGTTTGAAGTCCATCTCAACTGCGGATGGGGAGGAACCGACAATGGCTGGTATCGCTTCGACCAGCCGTTCAAGACAAGCCGAGGGCTGTTGGGCGGAACCAGTCGATGGGTCATGACGATTCATCCGCCTGAACAAGCCAAGGCTCGGCCCGCCAACGCCCCGTCAACCAGCCCGTCATCGGACGACATGAGCGACTTGCGGAAGTGGCGCACCTGGACGACGGCGGATGGAAGATTCCGAGTTGACGCGAAGTTCTTGCGTTCGAGTTCCGATACGGTTACTCTGGAGAAGCAAGATGGAACCACCGTGGACGTGAGATTAGAGGTCCTTTGTGCCGAAGATCGAGATTTCGTGCAAAAGCATCGCCCGACAACTTCGCCCGACGAGCGGTAAGCATCGTTGTTCACGACACGCAAACGAAAGGAGCCACGACCATGACGATCAACTTCGAATGCAAGAAGTGCCGAAAGGAATTCGACTGCGATGTCGGCAAGATCGGGATCGACGACAGCGGTATGCGCCCGACCTTCGGCAAAGACATTGTGTGCCCCAGGTGCGGGAAGCTCACGATGGATGATGTGCTCCTGACTGAACTGGGCCAGACGCAGATGACCGCAGCCACCATGGAACTGTAGAACGTCGTGGACGGGATGGCCGCGAGTGGTTCACAAGAACACGGCACGAGCCAGGGGCAGGCCAACGCAGCCGTCACGTCAGACGTTCATCGTCCGAGCCGGTCGCTTTGACGGAATCTGCTGGAACATCGGGCAGTGCCTCGGAGTGCCTTCGCACAATCCAGCACGGAGCCCGCAGCAGATCTTGGTTGGTCGACTTCACAAGTTGGCACGGTGTCCGCTACTCAACCAACACAGATCCAACACACCCGCCAGTCCCCACATCGCCGCCCCCCAGTTGCCCACCCGACCGAAACACACACCCTCCGTCCGCTACGGCATGGGGAACAACGGGACGGTGTTTCTCGGCGAGGCCCGGCGCTGTGCGATCGAGAACTGCCGGATCGTCCAAACCGGCAGATACGGCGTCTGCATCAGCGGCGGAGGCGAGCACGTCGTAAGGCGCAACGACATCGCCCACAGCGCGCAACGCGGCGTGCTGATCCTCGGCAGCGGCAGCAACGAGGTTTCGGACAACCACATTCACGACTGCGGCGCCATCTACAAGCATATCGGCCGGCGGCCGCGAACGACCTCTACATCCCGCCGCCCGCCAGATTGTCAATACTGGCCGATCCGCAGCGATGAATTCAGCAAGCTGAACTTGGGCTGCGGTGGTTACGTGACAGGCCGGATTTTTACCAATCGGCTGCGGCGGGTGCGCATCCGTTACGCACGTCCGATCTTGGTTCGGACGGCGGCCAGCAGGACGAACGGCGCCGGCGGCCGGCCGACTCGTTCACCAAGGAAGGCATCGAGCCCTGGCGGTCGGCCACCCGCGTGAACGACATCACGCACTGCGGTTACGTTTTGTCGGGGAGCACTTGGATCGTGATGTCCTTGTACCATGCCTCGCTCGGGGCGCCTTGGTGGATTTGCAGCCCGAAGACACCTTCCTGGGGAATCGTCGCGTCGGGCTCCGTGTAATCGACCGTTTTCTGCCCGTTGAGCCACAACTGCACGTGCCGCCCTTCGGCGCGGATCACGTAGTCGTTCCAGTCATCGCGACGAATCAGTTTCTGTTGCTCCTCCTTGGTTGGACCCGCCAGGAGTCGGTGCCGTCGCTCGTCGTACAGGCAGCCCCAGTAGTGCTGGCCCATGTCGGCCTGATAGCCGATCATCTCGTTGGAGCTCGGAACACGCTCGCTGCGGAACTGCACGCCCGCGTTGACATTCTCGCCGCGCAGCCGGAACTTCAGCCGCAGCTCGAAATCGCGGTAGACCTTGCTGGTGCATAGGTATTCGTTCCGCGGCACCGGCTTGTCCATCTGCCCGCCCACGATCGCACCGTCCTGGATTCTGAACGCCTGCAAGTTGCCCTCCCAGCCGGCAAAGGACTTGCCGTCGAAGAGGCGAGACAGTGGCGGCGCGGCCGCAGGGTCGTCCCCGAAAGCAGGCAACGAAACCACCATCCAGACAACGAGAGTAGCCGCAGTTCGCATGATCAAGCCTCCGATTGTTGCACCCATCGTAGCAGGCGGTCCCAGCGTCGGGTATCTGTCGTAACCTCTCTGCGGCTTGTCCGTTTCGGCCATGCTTCTTCGTGGTTCCCGCGATGGCCTGTATTTGAATGTGATGCGGTACGACGCCGTGTAGACGCTTCCGGTCCCCCAGGACCGCTCAAACCGGCCGCTCCGCGCGTCGGCTCCCTACGCGGGCCAGCAGGGTCAGCTACGGCGCGCTGGGCACTCCGACCAACGTTTCGGCGCCGCCGCAAAACCGGCTGGCCGGCAGCACCAAAATCCGTGGTTCTTCGGCATGTATCACGTGCGACCCGTAGTTGAGGCTACCTGCCGCAGGTCGCCCGCCTTCCACCATGTTGTGCGCCGGGGTGTGCGCCACCTGAGCCACTTCGGAGGTTGGCGTTGCGAGCTTGGGTCGTCAACACCTCCGCTCGCAACTGGGCCGCGTTTTGAGCGGGTCGTGGTGGCGACCTCCGCGGAAAAGTCTGGGGTACCGTACCAGCGGAATCCGGGGGCTCACCGCGCCGCTTGTGCTTCGATCCATTTCCCAATTCAGCTAGTTCCAGTAACTGATTCGAAGTGAGATCGGACTGCCTTTTGCGGCCAGTGATGTCGCTGCTGTTTCGATGTGCTTCATGCCTTCGTTCTGATCCATCGTCGCGAGAACCAGATTGTACTGAGCGGCGACGGATGCAATGAGCAGGTCGCGTTCATCGATACCCAACTCTTTGCCAGTAGTTCGCTCCTTCAGTTGCTCGGGTAACCTCTCTTTGTGGCCGCGCTGCCTCGGTGTTGCGTACAGACGCCAGATTTCGGCGCGAAGCTGCGCGTACGGCTCGATCGTGTTGTCGTCGATGCCGAGGTGCAGCGGATACTGACTGAAGAATGCTCGAAACTGCGTCTGCTGAACGGGATCTGGGTTTTTTGCCTTCGCCATGCCGAATTCGATTTCGGCGATCGCAATGACCGGCAACATCACGGGTGCGCCGGCGAGAGCTTTCAAGTGGGCTTCAATGCTGGCGTGTCGCGGATCAGACGGACGCGCCAGCACCGAGATGACATTGTTGTCCAGCAAATAGCCGTCGACTGCGGTCACCTACTCAACCTCCGTCAACGCATCCACGAGTGCAGGGTCATCGATCTTGGGAATGCTGTCGAGCAAGAACTTCGAATTGCAGTTGGCGAAATCGCTTGTCAGATACATCCACAGTGGAATGTTGGGGCCGAAGTTCGCCGGGTAGTACTCCGTGAAGTCGAAGGGCACTCGGCGATGGTAGCCTCGAAAGAAATCCAACAGTTCGCGTTCCAGCCGCGGTGGAAGGTTGTATGCCCGTAAGAGTATCGCGTCGATTTCAAGCAGGGAGCTTCTTGCCATGGCAGTCAAATCAGCCGGTTCCAGTTCAAACGAATCACCACTCCACAGTTCTTGGTACACATCAACGGCCCGCGAAAGAGACTCCACCTGTGCGGGAGTCAAATTCGGGACAGGAATTTGTTGGACGGTCTTTTTTCGGTTGTGAATCTTGTTCTCACTGCAGGCGAGATATGCATTGGCCACTGGACCGTTCAAGATTGCGGCGATGACACGGACGCTGTAATTCGAATTCGGCCACAGTGCAGTGAAGTTTTGAGATGAACAGTTGCCTTCAAGGTCGGCAAATGCAGCGATTTTCCATGCGCCCCTGGACACGGTTGCCGCATTGATGAATACCTTGCATTCCTCCCACCGGTAGTCAAAGGCATTGCCTCGCTGGTCCTTCTTTCTAAAGGACAAGTAATGGGTCGCTGGGGGCTGAAACGCCATCAAGGTCTCGTCGACTCTGTAGAATCCCTTTCGAAAGCCGGGCTTTTCGACCTTCGAGATGTACTTAGTTTCGTCAAACGGTGGTTGCCACTCGACGCCGCGGTGCAGAGTCGCGACATCGCCGATGGTCGACAATCTCTTGAGGAACGCCCAAATATCCGCCAGCGGCGTGACTTTCAGCGTTGCGATAGCAGACGGAGCTGATTTGGTTTCTGCCTCCCGCCATGACACTGCATAGTCGGACAGAAACCCCTCACGGTCCCCATCCCGCACGTGAGAGAACGAGACTCGCACTGCCTGATTGTCCGCCCTTGGTGCTGAAGCGAGCAGAACTGCGGTTTCAATCTGACTCTGGTTGAACACGCGGTCCGGCAGCGCAACGATTTCAACTTGACTGAATCGCTTCGCCAGCTCTTCGCGAATCGTCTTGTAACCCTTTCCGTCGAGAACTTGCCGAGGCAAAACGAACCCTAGTGTACCGGACGGCTTGAGTCCCTTTAGCACCCGCGTCAGTAGCTCAACCGGCTTTTGCGTTGAACTGAGCCCGGAATAAGCAGCTCGCTCCTGCGGCGTAAACGACTCAAACGGCGGGTTACACAGCACAACGTCCGCTCGCGCAATCGCATTCTCGAACGGCCTGGAGTCGAAAACATCCGCCAGCCTCAGATTCCATCCGTTCGGGAATGGGAAGTCAGCGAGCATCAGACATAGCCGACTGATTTCCAACGCGAACGAATCTCTTTCGAATCCGGCAAGCGACCTGACGAAATAGCGGTGCCGTTCCTCTGGATCGATATCCGCCGGCAGCAAGTCGCGCAATCTCTCCAACGCTGCAACAAGGAAGATCCCGTGTCCGGAACAGGGCTCGACAATGCGCACCGGCTGTTCAATATTCGCCTCCGTCAGCATTCTGCTGGCGATGTACCGCGCGATGCTGACGGGAGTGCTGTGGATGCCCAGTTTCTTTCGCGACTGGTCGTCGATCAGCGTGTGCTCGTAGACGTACGCCAGCGACTCGACCGACAGATTTTCAAAGCTGATGCTGCGCCACAATCGATCGGCGACAGCCGCTCGTGTCGCAGGATCGTCGATGACGGGTTCGGGTTGCCTGTAGTGTCGGCCAACCCGAGCCAGCACATCGTCAACGTCGTCGAAGTTCTTAATTGACCGAAAGCCGTTTACGTGTCGGTCGCATAAGACCTTTGCTGCGAGGAGTCGGAAAACGAGACGGAACAGTTCCTGCACATTCGGCGTCCGGCCAGTCTCCTGTTTGTGTGTCTTCGTGGCCGTGGTGAGCACATCCTTGAGCAATGCGTCAAGTTTCTCGCGAACGTGCTCTTCGAGGGCCGGAAGCAATCCGAGATCCACGAAATCCAGTTGGCGCGATTGCAGCTTGGCAGAGATGTTCTTCGCCCTGAGAATGCTGTCGGGTGACCAATTGTCGGCGTTTCGTGCAAACTCAGACTCGATATCGGAGGCTGGGATTTCCTTCCAAACACTCGACGAAACCGCGCTCACGCGCCATTGGCGGACGACGGTGTCATCGACTTCGAACGCAACAGGAGCCCCGAGCGCTCGGTAGGAGTCGACGATGTTGGACGGCTGGCGTTGATCAGCAATGAGTACACTGATACAGGCGGTGTCGAAAGACGGAGGAGTGCGCCCAAACGCCGCCGCGGGCACGACTCGCGTTGGCGAGTCAGAAGCCAGAATATCGGTGTACGTGTAATCTTCGAACAACAATCCCTGTCCGTAACCGGCCGACCTGAGTCCGGTCAGGACGTAGCGAAAATTGCTCTTTTGTGCGTCGCTCTTGAAGTCCATGTCGCCCCACGAATCCGGCAAATCTGGCTTTTCCTAGAGATTGTATCAGCTTCATCGACCGACTGCTTGCTCGACCCAAGAAAAGCTAGGAAACGTGGCCGGAAAAGACGGTCACTGAACTCGGATCCTCAACAACTGTCGGGTTTCTTAAGCCGTGGCGATTCTTCTTTTGGCAAGCCCGCGCTGCCTGGGGCACCTTCAGACAGCAGGGCCTACGGTTGCGACCGCGTATCGCAGAAAGACGCTCCTTTTTCCCGAAGGCATCGACGTGTTGCCGTTGGGGAGCCCAGGCGGTGTTTGGTCTTCGTTCATGACTCCTTCGTGACTCGGTGATGTTGCTCGCGTCGGGTGGCCCACACCCAAACGGTTTCGTTTCAAGGTCTTGCGCGCACAGATCTGACAGACCCCGGGCACTTCCGCCACACCCAGAACGCGTTTTGACTGACGTCGAGTCTGGACTCTCCACAAAGTCGATGTGTTTGTCTGAAATAGGCAATCGTCGACGAAACGCACCGCCGATCTGCCGGCCCGCGGTTCCGCGGGCCATGAACACAGCCGCCCTTGGAACATCGGATTGTCGCGTGCCTCAACAAGTTAGCCGCCAGGCAGGCTTCCGCCGAGTCGAGTTCGGCGGTGGCTGCCATGCGGAATCGTGCTTCTCTGCGATGCGTAAAGATGTTTACCACTTGGTGTTACCGCGAGGCCACGGCGACATCCGTCGAGACGACGATCCGGAAACCGACGTTGAAGACGCGCTGGTACGGCTGGTAGGCCAAGCGATAGCTGGCGGTCGACCGCATCGGGCGATCGCGCCAACTGCCGCCACGTACCACGCGGCGTTCGGTACCGGCGACCCTCTCGCGGCCGTCCGCTGCGTCGTAAGGATAACTCCGGTAGGCGGACAAGGTCCATTCGGCCACGTTGCCATGCATGTCGTACAGGCCCCACGGGTTCGGCTCGTAGCGACCGCCCGCGCAGGTCAGTAGCATCCCATCGTCAAACCTCGCCTCGCGCGGCATGTAGTCGTCGTATTTCGTGGCATTGGGATAGGCCTGGTCGACCGTGTAGGGATTGCTGGCGAACTGGCGGATGCTGACGTCGGCCAGGTTGGCATAGGGCCCGAAATCGTCGTTCGTTCCGCCGAACCAGAATGGCTGGCTGCTGCCGGCGCGCGCGGCATATTCCCACTGCGCTTCGGTTGGCAAGCTGACATCGTAGCCCGTCTTCTCGGAAAGCCAGCGGCAGAACGCCATGGCCCGCTCCCAAGACACGCGGACGACCGGTTGTTCCGGGCGATTCATCGGATACCCGTGAACCCCGAATTGATAGGCCTGCTTCGGTTCCACGCGACTGTCGTGCGAGGGGTCGAACTGGGCGTACTGGACGTTGGAGATTTCGTGGACTCCGATCCAATAAGGCTTGTCGATTCGCACTGGCGCCGGCGGCCATTCGTCGGGCGGTCCCTCCAGCGAGCCCATGACGAATTCGCCGGGCGGAACCAGGGCCAGTCGAAGGCTCTGCCCGCCCCCCAAATCGATCGTTTTGAGGATCTCGCCCGCGGCGGCTTGCTTTTTGGCCGCCTGGTCCGCCGACATTGGCCAGGACGGTATGCCAAGATTCTGCACCGTCGGTTTGACAACCGGATCGGGATGCACGAAATCAACGGGGCCGGACGTTGTCGGCGGTACGTATTCGGCATCGTCGTCCAGTCCGGCATAGCGTTTCGCCAGTTCCATCCGCCGGGCATTCTGGCTTTTCGCGTTCGGGTTCAGTTGCTCGCCCCATGTACCGTGGTAGGGGCAGTTCATATCGATCCAGGTCAGGATCCGGTCCCATGCCTCGTCGTCCAATACCACACCGTGGTGCCCTTTTTCAAGCATCTGCACCAGTTCGGTCGTGCTCGCATGAAACTCCATCGGTGTCAGCAGATGAATATCGCTTTCGATCCCTGAGCGGCGGACGTAACGATGCAGTTCGGCGTAGCCCACGGAAAACCGGCCCCCGTGGCCTCCGCCGTTCCCCGCCGTGACCATTTTGAAATCGTCGATCTTCAGATCGCCGCGCAGATTGATCGTCACCGTGCCGTCTGCCAGAGGTTCGCCGTTGTGGCAACCGACGCAGTACCGGTCGATCACCGGCTGGACTTCGCGCGAGTAGTCGAACCCCCGCGTCAGCCCGTGCCAGGGAGTGATCCGCGAGGGCGAGAGGTTGATGGCCTGAGTCGTCTTCAGCAAGGCGGCGCTATTCTGTGACTCGTGGCAGCCGTTGCACTGCAATACCTCGCCCGGCATGGCGGTCATCCAACTGCGCATCAACTGCAATGCACGCCCTTGTTCGTCGAGCGGCTGCAGCGCGATCGGCATGTTGGCGGGGACCTTGAACTTGGCCGAGCCGTCTTCCGCAACGGGCACCGTCCCCATCACGCGGCGCATATCCCAGGGCCCATCCAAGCCGATGATGCCCAGCAGGCCGCCCATGTTCTGGTAGGAAAACCCGTACGTGTAAACTCGCAACTGCTTGACCGCGCCGCGCGGAACACCTTCCAAGCCGGGACCGTTGTACACATCCGTCAGGTAGACCGTCGCGTCCTTGGCTCCGGGCACAATGCGGTCTCGCACGATCGGCGGGCGTGTGGTCTTGCGGTACGGCACCGGCTCCATCAACTGGTGCGACGCGCTCTCGCGAAGCAGCAGCCGATTGTCGAACACATCGACCAGATAGATGCCGATCCGCGATGAAGGAGTGGGCTGGACCGCGGCCAGGTAGTATTTGTCGCTCAGCGGATACGGATGCAGGAATTTCGGCCAACTGGCTCCGACCAGATTGTCGGCGACCACGGGTTCCACTTTCTTGCCCCAATCGCCGATCCGCTGCACGACGCCGTCGGCTTCCTGCCGCCCGAGCGCCACGTCGAAGACAATCATTTCGCCCTGCCTGGCAACGCCGTGATGCCCCGAGACGATTCCCACCACCTTGCTCGGACTGTCCGGGATCGGACGGGCATAGAAAACGCCGTTGGGCCACAGGGAATTGGTGCCGTAGAAGGCGGACTGGCTGGTGCCGTCCGGGTTCATCGAGAACAACATGCGGCTGTTCGAGTGCGGCAGGTCGGCGTACTCCCAACGCTGGTACAGGATGCGGCCGTTGTTCATCACGCACGGCGACCAGTTGTGCTCCTGGTCAAATGTCAGTTGGCGGATGTTCGTTCCGTCCGCGTCGCAAATATACGTGTTGGTCACGTGCGAGTTCCCATACACGCACGGGACACCGATCATACAGGCCGTCGACGTAAAGATGATCCGTCCATCCGGCAGATAGCACGAATCGTAGTGGTCCACGTCGTTCGGATCACTGGGCGTGATCTGGCGGAGTCCCGTTCCGTCCGCGTTGATCTCCCAAACCTGCCAGCGCGAATTCGCGTCCATCATCGAGAACATCAGCCGATTGGCGTCGAAGTGCAGATCGACATCGCTGACCATCAATCCCCCGGACGGTTTGAACAGTGTTTCCGTTTCCCCGTCCAGGTTGTCCAACGAGAGTATCTCAATCGAGTCGTCAAACGTCTTCTGGCGGATTTGCGAATTGCTCTGCCAGTTGGCCGGCAGACCGTTGCCTGGGCCGCTCCGCTTGACAAACAGAACTTGCCCGAAATCCAGCAAGGGGTTGGAAAGCAACACCTCCCGACGAAAGGCTTCGAACTGTGCGGTCAGCGTATCGAGCCGTTGAACCGCTTCCGGCGTGTCCAACTCATCGGGCTTCAATTCACCAAACTCCTCGACAAACTGTTCCCATCGTGCCCGGTATTGCCGGCCCAAGAACCGATCCGGATGGGTCGTGGTCAGATCGTCGATCGCTCGCTCCAGGGGCGCCAGGTTGTTGATCGCGTCAGCCGCCAGCCGGGAAAGACCGGCCAGTCGGGCAATCTTCCGTTTCCGTTCCATTTCGGCCATCCAGACGCGGCGTTGCTCCGGCGACTCGAACAGTTCCGGATCGTTCGGATCGGCCAGCACCTGGAGTTCCACCAACGATGTCCAGCCTCGCTTTGCCAGGTCGCTGCGGGCTGCGGAACCGGCCGAAACGCCGTAAGTCGGGTAGATCCGGAACTCGATCACGTCGAATCGTTCCTGCGACAGGTTGCCGCCTGCAGGATTGACGATCGAGCTGAGAAACGGTCCGCGGTTCGGACCGATGATCTTATCGCCCGAGGCGAAAGTTGCCTGGTCGGGCAGTCGCGGCAAGCCAGTCGAACCGGGCGTCTTCCGGCCCAGACGGATCTCGTAGTCCTGGTTCGTGCGTGTGTCACTGTTCGATGTGAGCACTCGGATCTCGCGAACCAGACGCGGCCGTCCCAGATCGAACGCAATGATGGAAGGACGCGCGTCGGCTGCGTGAATCCGCCCGGCGCCCACCCAGACGCCTCCGGTTCCATCGGTGAGCATCGACGTCTGCGAGGAGTTGATCCCATCCGAGACGATCAATTTGGCACCGGGAAATTTCAACAGATTGGCGTCGTCCTGCGACGTCAGTTCCGCATTGAATTCGGCAAATCCTGCGGCGTCGGAACTCCAGGCCTGAGTCTTGATTTCGACTTCAGCAGCAGTGGCGACGTGCGCCGCGACAAAGCCTGCCAGGGCAAAAACCAAATAACGGGTCGGGAGAAGGGAGCGGTTCGAAGACATGCTGAGGTTCCTCATACAGGAGGCGGGACGCAACCATCGACACTAGTTTAACCCCGGACACCATCAGGATGAAAGGACGGGATGGACGCAAGGGTGCCGATAATCGGTGCATTTCTTGTTGCGTTGGCTCTCAGGAACCACGTTTGACTCGAATCCGCGACAGATTCCTCGGCTTCCGATCGGTTCTTGTCGGAGGCCATCGTGCTGCTGCGGGGGCGTGCTCACGGGCGGGTCGGCGATCGAAGCGGGCCGCGACGACTCCGGTCGAAAACGCCGGAACCCTGTGGTTGATGCTTGGTCCAGCGGTTGGCGAAAATGTGATCGCGCACCTTGATTCCCGTGAACGAATCGGCGTGGATGATGAGCAGAGGCAGAAACGAGCGCCCGTCCGCGGCTTTGGCGGTGGATCGCGAACGCACTGCGGTATGATCAAGGGACGCGGCCACCTTCATCGTGTCGCTGGCCAAGGAAGCAACGCGATCGGTATTGAAGTCCCGAACCTCGGAGGCGTACCATGACAAACCGTCACGACCACAGCGAAGCGTCCGACCCGCATAACCTGAAACGGTTCTTGGAGGCGCAACAGGACGACTACCAGCAGGCTCTGGCAGAGATTCGAAGCGGGCGCAAGCGATCTCACTGGATTTGGTACATCTTCCCGCAGTACGCTGGTCTGGGATTCAGTTCGACCTCCCAGCGGTACGCCATCAAGAGCGTCGCGGAGGCCGAAGCCTACCTGCGACACCCCGTTCTCGGACCGCGGTTGGTGGAGTGCGCAGAGGCGGCACTCGGCATCGAGGGGCGGTCTGCGATCGAGGTCTTCGGGTCGCCAGACGACATCAAGCTGCGATCGTGCGCAACGCTGTTCGCCGCCGTGTCGCCGCCCGGTTCGGTGTTCGAGCAGGTGCTGGAAAAGTTCTTCCGAGGCGCCCGGGACGAGAGGACGCTCCGCCTGATGGGAATCGGAGCCCAGACGGAGTAGCACGCCCCGGCCGGGATCGACGGCCGCCGTGCTGGAGAACCGCATCACGGCCAAGTCGTTTGCTCCTCCACAGCAAATCGCCAGCAACCCCTTGGTAATCGCATGGCCGGTTCCAGATCGCCGTCGCGCCAACCGCCTGGCTATTTGCCGTACTGAACAGCGAACTACCGCGCCGCTACCGTCCCACCCTCAGCACGACCTTGTTCGATGCGATGACCGTATCATCCACCGTCAACTCGGCGTGAAACACCGCCTTGGCGACAAGCCCGCTGTCGCGTCGGGCGTGAATCGGCGACGGCGGTGCGGCTGGCCGGGCAGCCCAGTCCCAGACCAGCACAGGCCGTCCCGCCTCGAAATCTTGCCGCAGCGACTTCGGATCTTGGACACGCAAAATCTCCGCCAGCGGGAATTCAAACAGTATCCGTTCCCGGCCCGGTTCGATGACAACCTTCTTCGGTTCCGGCCGATCTCGTGTCCGGTCCCAAAGGCGCAGCGGCCAGCGGTGCGAGTCTCCGATCAGCGCGATCTGATCGCCGTCGTAACGGTCCGCGATTCCGATGGCCTGATCTGTCCGATTGGTGACGACACACCGGATTTCGCCCGTTGGCTTGGCCGGATCGAACTCCCGGACCGAGATCGACAACTCGATGTCGACTGCCGGCTGCGCGGCAGATGGCGGCGATTGGTCGATTGGTTCCGTAGCTGCAAGCCACGGCGCAAGAACAAGCAAGCTGAACATCCCAACGACCGACGCATGGAGTGATTGGTGGCACATCTCGTTTGCTCCGAACGTGACGTGAGCTTCCGCTGACCGGAAGCGGCCTGGTCCCGCGATGCCGACGCCATTCATTGTACATCAGGGCAGTGAGCCCATCTGCTACGGGAAGTCCGGCGACCACGTTGATCGCGTCTGCAATCCGGTGGACCGCGGTCTCAATTTGCAGGGTTAGGCCAAGCCGCGCCTCACGGCCCATACGGCTGCTTCCGTACGATCCGAGACGTCCAATTTACGCAGGATGTTCTCGGTGTGCTCCTTCACCGTGCCGATGCTCATGTTCAGTGACATTCCGATTTCGCGATTGCTCAACCCCTGAGCCAGATGGCGCAGCACCTGGTATTCCCGCTTGGTCAACGGGACGCCATCCAGCGACGGGGCAGGCCGGGACTGCAGCTCAGCTCTGACTTGCCTGAGGAGCGAATCGGTCGGCGGTTCTTCGCCTCGGGCGGCCCGATGGATTGCGTCTACAAACGCTTCGGCCGGCGCGTCCTTCCAGAGAAAATCGGCGGCTCCCAAGGCCGCGGCACGCGACAGATAGGTTGGGTTTTCGTAGGCGGACATCAGGATCACCTTCACGCCCGGCGCCTCCGCCCCGATTGTCTCCAACGCGTCAAAGCCGTCCATCTCGGGCATTCCGACGCCCATCAGGACCACGTCCGGTTCGAGCTGTTTGGTCTTTTCGATGGCCTCCAGGCCGTTGGCCGCCTCGGCGATGATTTCGATATCGTTGCCGGCGAGCAGGGACGCGAACCCGATGCGGATCACCTGCTGGTCGTCGACCAGGATCAACCTGACTGCCATTGTGGGACTCCTGAAGCATTCGAATCGGCGACACCCGTATCCAACACCGTATCCGAACCTGGCGAAGAAACCAATCGGCCAGGGGCGGTCAGTCCGTTCTGCTGATGGCTCGAATTCTAGAAAGGCCACGGGGGGTGGTCAAACCACCCGGCAGCGAATCATTGGTGGCGGTGCAGGGTTCGTCGTGCGAAGGAACTGGTTCGGGGCCGCGTGCGGGACGACGGTGTCTGGACGCGCTGTTTCAGCCGGCTGCTGCCGGATCACACGAGGAGAGGCAGATGATGATTCACACGACCGGCACAATCGATGGTCTGAACCTTGGTACCGTTGCCCATCCGGCCCGCCCTGGCCAGGCTGTATCCCAGGATACCCAGGACTCGATCGTTCTGGGCTGGTGTCGCGGCAGCGGCCACATCACGGTCTGTCTGGGAACCAGCGGCATCCTGGCGATGTACACGGTGCAGGCGGTGATCACGCCCTTTCTGCCCGACCAGGGCAGCGGCCAAGCCACGCGGGCGGGCCAGCAAGCCGAGCTGTCACGGGGCCTGCGAGTTGGAGCGGAGCAGATCGAGTGGCGATTGCGCGAGACGAACATCGAGCACTGAAAGACAGGACAGCCAATGCCGGTCAAATTGGACTGGAACGATCTTCGCCGCCGATTGACGCAACCGCCGCAGCGTTTGTCACCGCCTGCTGCCACGGACTCGCGTTCAGTGCCCGCGAGCCACTTGGGCAGTCAACCGTTGCAGCCGTTATCACCATCTGCTGCCACCGTCGCCGTCTCGGGCTGGGACTTGGCTCGTGGCGGTCCCAAACCCAACCGTTTCGCTGCCCAGGCCGGCAGCACGTATTTTTTGAACGAACCGCTTCACCCGTGGCCCGAAACCTTGAGCGACAACGACCGCGATGCTCAACAAGGCTGGGGCTGTTACTTGAAAGGAGTGTGGACTGATGAGTGAGATCAACAAGGAACGTCAGGCGGCGGCGCTGCTCTTCTTGCACGCGCAAACGTCGCTCCATCCCGGATCCGGCACCGCCCTGGGCGTCGTCGACCTGCCCGTCCAACGCGAACGGCACACCCAGTGGCCCCTGATCCCCGGATCGGCTCTGAAAGGGATCCTGCGGGACCGGTGCCGCGAGGCCGCGATGGATCGGTATCAGGACGACGTCGAGGAACAC
Source organism: Pirellulaceae bacterium (assembly GCA_023382975.1). Taxonomy (GTDB): domain Bacteria; phylum Planctomycetota; class Planctomycetia; order Pirellulales; family Pirellulaceae; genus SKKK01. The sequence continues at coordinate 64,308 of JAHDXO010000019.1, read as the reverse complement.
GGAGGCCTGTGGCGAGTAATCCGCTCCAAACGCCGTGTGGCGAACGAGAAGGATGCACTGCTGACGGCCGCGTTCTGTCCCGGCAAAGTCGACGATCAATCGGCCCACGCCGGCGCGATCAGCCTGACCGACGCGCGGATCGCCGCCATTCCCGTCCGCTCGTTGAAAGGCATCTTCGCCTGGGTCACCTGCCCCGCCGTGCTCAGCCGACTAAACCGCGATCTCGCGCTGGCAGCCATGGAAGAAATTCCGGTGCCCGCAATCGCCGAATCGAATCAAGCCTTGTGTCCGATCGGCAGCCCGTTAGTCCTGTTGCCCGATAAGAAGATCGTCCTGGAGGAGTTCGAGCTTTCGGTCGCGGGCGAGCTGCCCGCTGCCCTGCCGCACGCCCAAAGGGCCAACTACCCACGCGCGTCCGACGACGTGGGGCGACTACGAGAAGGTTGACATAATCCCCCCCCGACCCGCATTCGGCGCCCGCGGGCCACTGTGTCCGACGACGTGACTGCTCAATAGCTGGGAGAACAGCAACTGAAGGCGTTGACGAAGGACGACAGACACGAGACCGCCGGCCATCCGGTGTCTGCGACCGACGTGCAAGCCCAGCGACCAGTGGTCAAGCCCGGCGATCAGTGGCGGCCGGGGCCGTTACCCGGTTTCCGGCGCGAGGGACGGTCGCGGGGATACTTGGGCGGACTGCCGCATCAGTTCGGTTAGGCGGGGGTACGCCAAGACGGCCAGAAATTGCTCCCGTTTGGCGTGGAGCAAGCCCAACGCGGCATTCGATTCCGAATTGCCGGTCTTGGTGCAGCACAGTCGATCGAAGCGCTGTCCGATTCTCTGACGGCGGTGCGACTGGGGTTATTGAGCACTTAGCATCGTTCGAGAAATAACTGTCCAGTGTTCATTGCTGATCATCCCACGGAGTGTGATGGCTACATTGGCGAGGCGACAGTTGTTTCTCGAACGATGCTTACTCGTGATCGTACAACACTTCGCTGGCGCTGTTCGCGATCTGCCGAACATCGTATAACAGGACGATCGTCCGATCCTCGCAACAACAGCCTTGGCCGCCATCGCCTTGCGTGGCGACTGGGAGCGGCCACAGCGGACGAGAGCGAACCATGAACCGCCGAGGAGTTTCCCCGATGAAAGCTGTCAAAGTCACTCAAACCATGGCCGAGTTCGCCCTGCCTTTCCGTTCCGGCGGCACGACCGGCTTGGCTTTCGCAGCTTGGCTGGCGTTGAGCATGTTTTGCGGGACGCTGGTCGTGGCGGGTGACGACTTGATGGACGGTTTTTCTGATCCGCCAGAATCGACCAAGCCCTGGTGCTATTGGTATTGGATCAGCGACAACCTGTCCAAGGAGGGCATCACCCGCGATTTGAAGGCGATGGCGCGGGTGGGCATCGGCGAAGCGCTTATCGGGAATATCTTCCTGAAGGATGTCCCGGCCGGCGAGGTCAAGGCGCTGAGCGAGCCGTGGTGGGAAATGGTCGAACACGCGATCCGCGAAGCCGGACGCGTGGGGGTGAACATCGGCATGTTCAATTGTCCCGGGTGGAGTCAGTCGGGCGGGCCGTGGATCGAACCGGACCAGGCAATGCGTTTTCTGGCTTCCTCGGAAACTCGCGTCCAAGGTCCGGTACAGTTCATCGGCAAGTTGCCGGCGCCGGCGACGCCGTTTCAAGATGTCGCCGTGCTGGCGTTTCCCGCTCCGCAGCATGACGCCGTGACGTTCGCCTCGCTTTCGCCGCGTATCACCTGTACGCCCGCCTTCGAAAACGTGCGTCGCATGATCGACGATGATCTGGACACCGCCTTGGCGTTCCCCTCGAACAAGCAACCGCTGGTCATCGACATCGAACTCGATCAGCCGCTCACCGCTCGCCATCTGTCGTTGATCCCGTCGGCATCCGCTTGGGCGGCGCAGTGCGAATTGCAGGCCGCAAGCCGCGATGGTGAATTCCAGGAGATCAAGTCTTTCGGGTTCGACCGATCGAACATGGCCGTCGGGGTGGGGCCGATGCCTCGCGGGCCGGTGACGGTCTCCTTCCCGGCCACCACGGCAAAGCGATTCCGCCTGATCCTGCGAGACTTGCGGGGCCAACCGGGCTTGGCCGAGATCCATCTGACCGGCGCGGCAAAGCTGGAATCCTACATCGAGAAACAACTGGGCAAGATGCATCCGACACCGCTGCCGATGTGGGACGCTTATCTGTGGCCAAGTTCCCAGGAGCCGAATGCCCGGGACTTGACCGTCCGCCCGGACGACGTGCGGGACTTGACCGATCGGCTGTCGCCCGACGGAACGTTGCACTGGGACGTGCCCGCCGGCGCATGGGTGATCCAGCGGATCGGGATGACGCCCACGGGCACGCGCAACGCTCCCGCTTCGCCCGAGGCCGAGGGGCTGGAAGTCGACAAGATGAACCGGCAAGCCGCCGCGGCCCATTTCGACGCCTTCCTCGGGAAGATCCTGCAACGCATGCCCGCCGCCGACCGCCGAGCGCTGACGCGAGTGGTGGCCGACAGCTACGAGATGGGCTCGCAGAACTGGACCGATGGTTTCGCCGAGACGTTCCGCGCGCGTTACGACTACGACCCGTTGCCGTGGCTGGCCGTCCTGCAAGGCCGGATCGTCGGCAGCGCCGATCAATCGGATCGGTTTCTGTGGGATCTGCGCCGACTGGTCGCGGAGCGGATCGGCACCGAGTACGTGGGCGGCCTGCGCGATCTGTGCCACCGGCACGGGCTGCAGCTTTGGCTGGAAAACTACGGGCACTGGGGATTTCCCGGCGAGTTCCTTCAGTACGGCAGCCAGTCGGATCGCGTGGGCGGCGAGTTCTGGGTGACGGGCAGCCTGGGATCGATCGAGTGTCGCGCGGCGTCCTCGTGTGCCAATATCTGCGGCCAGCCGGTGGTTTCGGCCGAGGCGTTCACCGGCGGTCCGCCGTTCCGCAACGCCCCGGCGGCTCTCAAGGCACGCGGTGACTGGGCGTTTTGCGAAGGCATCAACCATTTCGTGCTGCACGTCGCCATTCACCAGCCGTGGGAAGATCGGCTCCCGGGCGTGAACGCCTGGTTCGGCACCGAGTTCAACCGGCACAACACGTGGTTCGAACACAGCCGAGCCTGGGTCGATTACGTGCGGCGATGTTGCTGGATGCTGCAGCAAGGGACGCGAGTCGCCGACGTGGCCTATTTCATCGGCGAGGACACGCCGAAAATGACCGGCACCCGCGACCCCGAGTTGCCGGACGGCCACGACTTCGACTACATCAACGCCGAGGTGATCGAGGACAAACTGACCGTGGAAGACGGCCTGTTGAAACTGCCTCACGGAGCCACCTACCAGGTGCTGGTCCTGCCGCCGCAGACCAGCATGCGGCCGGCCTTGTTGCGAAGGATCCGCGATCTGGTCGCCGCCGGAGCGACGGTGCTCGGGCCGCTGCCGTCGCGGTCCCCAAGCATGGAAGACTATCCCGAGTGCGACGCCGAGGTCCAACGGTTGGCCGAGCAGTTGCGTACCGGCGAGCGGCGCGTGATTGCCGACGCGAATCTGCGCGACGTCCTGGCGACCTTGAATCTCGGACGCGATTTCGACAGCAGTGTCCCGCTGCGTTTCACGCATCGCCGCTCGGCAGATGCCGACATTTATTTCGTGGCCAATCCGGAGGCCGAGCCGGTCACTACCGTCGCCTCGTTCCGCGTCAGCAACAAAGCCCCGGAACTTTGGCGGCCGGACACCGGGCGTGTCGAGCGCCCGGCCGTGTACGATGTCGGCCGGGAGACGGTCCGCTTGCCGCTGCACCTCGGGCCACACGGCTCGGTGTTTGTCGTGTTCCGCAAGACCGCGGCGGCGAATCCCGACCGCATCGTCTCGGTTCAGCGAAACGGTCAGCCGCTGTTGAGTACGATCCTGACCAAACGGACCTCGCCCAACGGGACCCCGGCTTCGACCGGCACTTTCACGCTTGCCGCCTGGGTGAAACCGGCCGATGATACCACGCTGCACGAGGAGACGAACCAAGGCGTGCGGGGACTTGGCGACAAGCGAAACGACGCGATCTTCCCGCCGCACGGCGACACCATTTCGTCGGCGGGAAACCACGCCGGGGCGGGCTTGGCCATCGGGCGCAATGGCATTTGCGTCTTCGAGCACGGCGCCAATTACTTCGCTCCGGTGCTGGTCCATGCGGCCGCCTTGACCGACTGGACTCACGTTGCCGTGGTCTATCGTGACGGCCAACCGAGCCTGTACCTGAACGGAGCTTTCGTTCACCGGGGACTGCGAAGCACGCGTGTCGTGCATCCCGGGTCCCCGACGTCGGCGGGCGGTGCGCCGTTCCGCGGCGAGTTGGGACAAGTGCGAGAATTTCCCCGTGCGCTGGATGCAGCCGAAATTGCGGCCTTGGCCAAGACCACTCCGCGTCCCGCCAGCGGGCAACCGAACGTAGCGATTGAATTGGCCCGCGATGACGATGGCTCGGTCAGCGCGCTGATCTGGCAAGCAGGCGACTACGTCCTGACGAGCGCCGATGGACGAACGCAAACGCTCCAGGTACACGCGCTGCCCGAACCCCTGGAAATCACCGGTGCCTGGACGTTGGCGTTTGATCCGCAGCAGGGCGGCCCGAAATCGATCGCGCTCGAATCGCTGATCGACTGGACGCAGCATCCGGATCCCGCGGTGAAGTACTATTCCGGCAAGGCGACGTACCGCGGCCAGTTCGATCTCCCGGCATCGCGGGGCGATCGGCGGCTGTACTTGGATCTGGGCGAAGTCCGCGATTTGGCCGCAATTCGCCTGAACGGCGAAGAGCTGGGCGTCTTATGGATCGCCCCCTGGCAGATCGAGATCACCGATGCCGTTCGCACCGCTCGGAATACCGTCGAGATCGACGTGGTGAACGTCTGGAACAACCGATTGGTTGGCGACGCGACTCTGCCCCCGGAGAAGCGTCGCACCTTTCTCGCCGCGCCGACCGTCAAGCAGGACTCGCCGTTGCTACCCGCCGGACTGTTAGGCCCGGTCATCCTGAGAACCGCAGAAACGAAGGAAGTGAGGTAACCATGACCGTGTTTGCCCCCCTCAAGCCCGGAAAGAGGCCGCGAATCGGCTTGTACTCGATCGGGCATCCACACTATTGGAATCAGTTCGAGGGCCTGCTGGACCGCCTGCTCGGCTACAACAGTTTTCTCGCCCAGCGGATGGCTGCGTGGGGCGATGTGTGCAACGTCGGCATGGTCGTCGACGACGCCGGATCGCGCCGCGCGGCCGAGCAGTTGAACGCTGCGAACGTCGATCTGATCTTCTGTCACGCGGCCACGTACGCGATGAGCGCCTCGCATCTGCACATCGCTCGGCACTGCCGCCGGCCGGTGGTGGTGCTGAACCTGCAGCCGACGGCCGCGATGAACTACGATCAGACGACGACCGGCGAGTGGCTGGCCCACTGCGTCGGTTGCTGCGTCCCGGAGATCGCCAATGCCTACAACCGCAGCGGCATCGACTTTCACTTGGTCACCGGCCTGCTGGGGCTGGACGAAACGCCGGCGATTTCGCTGACCGACGAACGCACCGCCGGTCATCCCGAGGCCATCGCCGCCTGGAACGAAATCGCCGAATGGATCAAGGCCGCAGGCGTGGTGCGCACCTTGCGCGAAGGTCGGATGGGGTTCCTCGGCCACACCTATCCCGGCATGTTGGACATGTACAGCGACTTTACCATGATCACTGCGCAGACCGGCATGTACGTCGAGGTGCTGGAGATGTGCGACTTGGCGAAGTTGGCCGAATCGGTGACGGACGCCGAAAAGCAGGCCAAATTGGACCAGGTGCGGGAGATGTTCGTCTTGAGCGAAGACTCGCCGTCCGACCCGCTGGCGCGGAAACCGCGTCCGGAGCAACTGGAGGCCGCTTGCCGAGTTGCCGTGGCGCAGGAGAGGTTGGTCCGCGAGTTCGACCTGGATGCGCTGACCTATTACTATCGCGGCAAGGACGGCAATCCGTACGAGCAGCTCCAGGCCGCGTTCATTCTGGGCCATTCGTTGTTGACCGCGCAAGGCATTCCCTGCAGCGGCGAAGGTGACATGAAGACGGCCGTCGCCATGAAGATCTGCGATGCGCTGGGCGTGGGCGGCAGCTACAGCGAGATCGTGGCGGCCGACTACGACCGCGGTACGATCCTCCTGGGGCACGACGGTCCCTTCCATATCGCGATCGCCGACGGCAAGCCCGTGTTGCGCGGGATGGGCCTGTATCACGGCAAATGGGGCACCGGGGTCAGTGTCGAAGCGACGGTGCGCAAGGGCCCCGTAACGCTGCTGAACCTGACCCAGACCGGCGACGGCCGCTTGCGTCTGATCGCCAATCAGGGAGAGGCCGTTGCGGCGCCCATCCTGAAGATCGGCAACACGATGACGCACGTCCGCTTCGCCGCAGGACCGACGCAGACGATGAACCGCTGGTTCGCTCTCGCGCCAACCCACCACGGCGCGCTGAGTATCGGTCACAATCTATCGTTGTTCCGCAAGGCCGCCGCGCTGTTGGAAATCTCGCTTGATGTTGTCTCGCCTTGAACCGAATCGCAAGGGTGAATCGCATGAAACGTACAATCCTTCTATCGTCCATTTTGTTCCTGCTGCCGTTCGCGGTCCCGGCTGCCGAACCGCTCGAAGCGGGCTGGGATTCGCCGCCGCGCGAAGCGCGGCTGCGGGCCTACTGGTGGTGGCTCAACGGCTGCGTCACCAAAGAGGCAATTACCCGCGACCTGGAAGAAATGAAGGCCAAGGGGTTCGGCGGCGCGCTGATCTGCGATGCCGACGGGTCCGCCCAGGACGGCAACCAACGGGCCCCCCACGGACCAACCTTCTTCTCGCCCGAGTGGCGCGAAATGTACAAGCACGCGCTGCGAGAAGCCGACCGCCTGGGACTGGAAATGAGTCTGAACATCCAGAGCGGCTGGAACTTGGGCGGCCCGATGGTCACCGACGACGACGCCGCGAAGAAGCTGGTTTGGTCCGAGACGCGCGTCACCGGTCCCGCGCTGGTGGAGCAGAAGCTGCCCGAACCGGCCGCACGCGACGGCTACTATCGCGATGCACTGGTGTTGGCCTATCCGGTCAAGGCACCCGAAGGAAAGGAGAGTCTGCTGGTCGGACTGGAATCGTCTTCCGAACAATCGGACCACCCGCTCAAGAACCTCGCTGACGGCGATCCCGATACGTTCTGGGTTTCGTCGGGATCGCAACCTGGCAAGGGTCCGTCGCGGGAGAAGCCCGCCTGGGTGACGCTCAAGTTCCATGAACCGGTAACGGTCGACCGGCTCACCCTCCGGCCTCGACCCATGTACGGGCCTCGCGAATGCCAGTTGCAGGTATCCGAGGACGGCAAGGAGTTCCAACTCGTCAAGGCGTTCGCTGCCGACGAGCAGAAACCGAGCACGGTCCAGTTCGACGCCGTCCGTGGGCGAGTGTTTCGGCTGCTTGTGTCGAGCGCCTTCGACCGCGGATCTCCCGAGGCGCCGCGCAACGTGCAGATCGCCGAATTGACCCTTGCCGGCAAGGAGGGTTCGTGGCCCGATCTGGCGGGCATGAAACGCCCGATCCGCAATTGGCAAGAGAAGGCGGGGCACAAGTCGCTGCATTTTTCCGCGCCCGACACGACGCTTCTGCTGGAACAGGATCCCGCCGTCCCCGGTGAAGAAGACACCCGGCCCGCCGAGGTGCTCGACCTGACTACCCAGGTCGACGAAGGGGGCACGCTGCGGTGGGATGTGCCCGCGGGCTCGTGGCAGGTGTTGCGGTTCGGCTGCACGATCGGCAATCGATCGTACGTGTCGACGTGCAGCGAAGGCTGGGAAGGCTACTCGCTCGACGTGCTGGACTCCGGCGCCTTCCGCCGCTACTGGGACGCCGTCGTCGAACCATTGATCGCCGATGCCGGTCCGCTCGCGGGCACGGCGCTCAAGTACTTGCACACCGACAGTTGGGAAGTCGAGCCGCTGAACTGGACTCCGACGATGCCCGAGGAGTTCCGCCGGCGGCGGGGCTACGACCTGTTGCCCTGGATGCCCGTGCTGGCCGGCCGCATCGTCGAGAACCGCAACGCGAGCCACCGGTTCCTGCACGATTTCCGCAAGACGCTCGGCGATCTGGCCATCGACAACCACTACCGCCTGTTTCGCGACGGGGCTCACAAGCATGGGCTGCAGATCCATCCGGAATCCGGCGGGCCGCACGCGGTGCCGGTCGATGCGCAACGCTGCCTGGGCTTCAACGACGTCCCCATGTCCGAATTCTGGGCGTGGTCGTGGCGGCACCGAATCGGTGACAACAACCGGTTCTTCGTCAAGCAGCCCGCGTCCGCCGCGCACACCTACGGGCGCCGGTTGGTCGCTGCCGAGGGGTTCACCACGATCGGACCACACTGGCAGGAGACGCTGTGGGACAATCTGAAGCCATCGTTCGACAAGGCGTGCTGCGAGGGATTGAACTCGCTGGTGTGGCACGAATTCGTCTGCTCGCCCGCCGAGCAGGGCATGCCGGGCATCCAGTATTTCGCCGGCACGCACCTGAATCCCAACGTGACATGGTGGGCCAAGTCCGAGCCGTTTTTCGCGTACATCAACCGCTGCCAGTTCCTGTTGCAGCAGGGGCTGTTTGTGGCCGATGCCTGCTACTACTACGGCGACCACGTCCCGAATTTCGCCCAGCACAAGCGTACCGATCCGGCCCGCGTCCTGCCGGGCTACGACTACGACGTGATCACCGAGGAAGCATTGCTGACGCGGGCCAGCGTCAAGGACGGCCGCATCGTGCTGCCCGACGGCATGAGCTATCGCGTGCTCGTGCTGCGCGATCACCGGGCCATCTCGCTGCCCGTGCTCCGCAAGGTACACGAGCTGGTCGAGGCGGGCGCAATGGTCGTCGGTCCCAAGCCGGTAGAAGCGATGAGCTTGCAGGACAGCGACGAAGACGTGAAGAAGATCGCCGCTGCGCTGTGGGACACAGGCCGCGTGGTAGCCGACAAGACCGCTCGCGAAGTGCTGCTGGCGGCCGGCGTCAAGCCGGACTTCGAGTTCAGCGGCGGCGACGAACAAACCGACCTGGACTACATCCATCGTCGCGACGACCGCGCCGAGATCTACTTCGTGGCGAATCGAAACACTCGCTGCGAAACCGTCTCCTGTACATTCCGCGTGGCCGGCAAAGTGCCGGAACTGTGGGACGCGGTGAGCGGGTGCCGGAGGTTCGCGGCTGCCTACACCGAAGCGGAGGGCCGCACCACCGTTCCGCTGGAATTCGCGCCGTGCGGCGCCTGGTTCGTCGTGTTTCGGGAACCGTCGGAGCAGCACCCCGCCACAGCGCAGACCAACAGGGTGCAGTACTCGACGCTCAGCGTACTTGACGGACCCTGGCAGGTGACCTTCGATCCGCGGTGGGGCGGGCCGGAGACGGTGGAGTTCCACGACTTGGTGAGTTGGCCCGAGCGAGAAGAGCCGGGTGTCAAGTTCTATTCGGGCACAGCGGTCTACCGCAAGACGTTCGAACTGCCCCACGATTCGAACATTCCCGCCGAAGGCCAACGCTGCTGGCTGGATCTTGGCGACGTCCGGGAACTGGCCGAAGTCAAACTCAACGGCCGATCCTGCGGCATCGTCTGGTCGCCGCCGTTCCGCGCGGACATCAGCGGCGCCGTGAAGCCGGGAACCAACCACCTGGAAATCGAGGTGGTCAACTTTTGGCCGAACCGGATCATCGGCGACGACGCCTTGCCCCCGGAGCAGCGTCTGACCCAGACCAACATCCGCAAACTCACCAAAGACACCCAACTCATGCCGTCAGGATTGTTCGGTCCGGTGACCATCAAGGTCCCGATGCGCTGAACTGACATGAGCCAATCGGTTCCGGCCCCGGCCGGCGAAAGCGAGGATCGTCGGTGGACTGGAGACCGGCATTTCACCCCGGTTTTGCGCAGCGGATTGCCAGGATAGAATGCCCGGATACGAGCGACCAACGTCGATCTCTTTTCGAAAGCAGCAGGCGATGACGGACGTGAAATCGTGCCCGGACCAGGAATTCCGCAAGTGGCTCAGCAGCCGCTTGATCGTCGACCGTGCGCTCGAACCAACCGACGAACTGTACGAACCTTGGTACGCTGACGTGCCCGGTGATCCGATCGATCTGTTGTACCAGGACATCGATTTGTCTGAGGTCGAGAGCCTGAATTTCATTTCCGGCTTTCGCGGCACCGGGAAGACCACCGAGTTGTTTCGTTTGCGCGAGCGGCTGAACACGCATGGCTACTACGTCGCGTACGCCAATGCGCTCGATTTTTTGCTGCCGTCCGAGCCCGTAGAGATCACGGATCTGTTGCTGGTTCTGTCCGGCGCGTTCAGCGAAGCGATCGAAAAGGACTTCGACGTCGATCCGATCAAGGAGGGTTTTTGGTCGCGGCTGGTCAACTTTCTTACCAAGACCCACGTTACGCTGGATGGCTTCGATGTCAAAGCGGGAATTCCCGATACGGAAACCAGTCTGAATTTCAAGACGTCGCTCAAGCAGATCCCGTCGTTTCGTCAGCAGCTTCGCGAGAAACTCGCGCCGCGGCTGGGGGAACTGCGGTCCGAAGTACACAAGTTCTTCGAATTTGCGCGCAAGAAGATCCGCGCGGCCAAGTCCGATCGCACCGTGGTGTTTATCTTCGATCAATTCGAGCAACTGCACGACACGCTCGATACGCAAGGTCGAGTGGCGGAAAGCGTCGCGATGCTGATGGCCAACCATCGCGCCGATCTGCAAATCCCGCTGATGCATCTGGTCTTCACGGTCCCGCCCTGGTTGAAATTCAAGCTGCCCGACATGCGGAAGATCCGCTTGTTGTACAACGTCAAGCTGTGGAACAACAACGACAACCGCACACGATCGCAGTCGGGGTGGAAGGTCATGCGAGGGGTCGTGCAACGGCGGCTGACTCCTGACGGTATGACGCGATTCTTTGGAAAGGGAACCAAGACGGGGTCGCACAAGCTGGCGGACAAGCTGATCGAAGCGGCGGGCGGACACTTTCGCGACTTGATTCTGTTGCTGCGCGAAACCTTGCTCCGCACCACGTCCCTGCCGACGACAACCGCGGAAGTCGCCGCCGCCATCGAAAGCTTGCGGGCATCGTATCTGCCGATCCCGCTGGCCGACGCCCAATGGTTGAACGAGATCGCCGTCAAGCGCGATTGCTTGCTGAGGGACCGTTCGGCCGACAGCGTCCAACGGATGACGTTCTTCCTGGACACGCACTGCGCCTTGATCCTCCGCAACGGCGAAGAGTGGTACGACGTCCACCCGCTGATCCGCGACGAAGTGAGCGAGATTCTCCGCCGCGACCAGCAGGAGAAGGCGAGTTAAGCGATGTCGAGCGACACATCTGTCCCATTCTCGGCCGACGCGATCGCCCATTTGTATCGCTGGGACGAGATCGAGGGCTGGCGTTTGCTGCTCGATCATTTGGAGTTGATCGAGGGCTTTTCGCTGGTGATCGTCCTGGCGCCGGATGAGTGGGGAGTGGCGCTGGCGCGCGAGCGATTGTCGCAACAGTGGCCCGGATCCGCCGCCGTTCGCCGCGTCCGGTTCGATCCAGTCGCGGGGACCGACGGCCTGGCCGAGTCGCTGCTGGAACTCGCCTCGCAACCGCCGCACTCGGCCGAATGGAAGGCGGTTTGGATCGACGCCGATCCGGCGCCACCGGAACGGCTCGAACAGCGTGAACAGGATTGGCGGCGAGCGTTGGCTAAACTGAATCGCTACCGTAATACGCTGCAAGCGAAACTCGCCTGTACGCTGGTCATCGCGCTGCCCGCGCGGTTTCAGAAAGCGGTGGCCGAATCCGCCCCCGACATCTGGTCGATCCGCTCGGGCGTGTTCCGCATCGAACCGCCGGGCGGCAGCCGAGCGGCGATCGAACTGCTGCCTGCCGAAGAACGCGAAATGCTGCGCCGTGCGGCCGACGGGGATACTGGCGATCCCGCCGAAACGCTGGCCGCCGCGGAAAAGCTGCGCGGCAAGCCGGGTCGCGAAGCGCTGCGTGCTCGGTTGCTGCAGCGGGCCGGAAACCAAGCGCGACACCGTCTTCAATGGCAAGTCGCCGAAACGTCTTTGCAGCATGCCTATTCACTGCAAGCCACGGTCGGAGACCCGGAATTACACTGGGAGATCGCTCTCGATTGGGCCGGTGTCTTCCAGGATACCGCTCAATACGACCGCGCCGAATTCTACCTGCGTCAGGCGCTCGACATCGCCGAAAGAACCTTCGGTCCCGACGATACTAAGACGGCGGTTACGCTCAACAACCTGGCGTGGTTACTCAGAAACACGAACCGTCTGGCGGAAGCCGAACCGCTGATGCGCCGCGCGCTGGCCATCGATGAGAAAGCCTACGGAGCCGACGACCCCGATGTTGCCGTCGACCTCAACAACCTGGCGCTGTTACTCAAGGCGACGAATCGTCTGGCGGAGGCCGAGCCGCTGATGCGCCGCGCTCTGGCCATCGTGCATCAGTCGCTCGGACCCGAACACCCGTACGTCGCCAACTGCCTCAACAACCTGGCGCAGTTGTTCCGAGGCACGAACCGTCTTGGGGAAGCCGAACCGCTGATGCGCCGCGCTCTGGCCATCAACGAGAAAGCCTACGGAGGCGAACACCCTAGCGTTGCCCGCAACCTCAACAACCTAGCGCAGCTGCTCCAAGACAAGGATCGTCTGGCGGAAGCCGAGCCACTGATGCGCCGCGCTCTGGCCATTGACGAAAAAGCCTACGGAGTCGAACATCCCGACATCGCTATCGACCTCAACAACCTGTCGGTTTTGCTCGATGATACGAACCGTCTGGCGGAGGCAGAGTCGCTGATGCGCCGCGCGCTCGATGTACTCAGGGCGTCCCTTGGAGACGGACATCCGAACACGCAAACCGCGGCAGACAACTATCGTCGGTTGCTCGAGAAGATGAAGTGCGGGAAGCCGGCGTGAACCTCACCGACGGAGGGATTCTCGCGGCGTGCAGGCGGAAGGAAAGGACTGGCGTTTGCTGAGCATGATCGACACCGACCGTCCTTGGCGTTCGCGTCGTCGCGCGCTGGTCCTGATGATACTGGCCGCCGTAGGGCAACTTCTGTCCATCGGCTGCGGAGGCGGATCAGGATCGACGGTTCCCGGAACGCTCGATGGCGCCGTGTGTCCGTTCGATATCCACTGGCCACCGCGGGATCCGCAGGAGGATGCGCCGCAATCGGCAAAGCCTCTGCTTCGCGGGATGCTGTTCGCGAACGTGGAACCGTCGTCGCGTGCTGCGGCGCTACTCCGGCTTTCTGTCACCCTCAATCGGCCGTCGGACGAGCCTGATCGACAGACCTGGAACTCGAAACTGGCTTATGCCGACATCGATTGGATGGACGAGGTGCGGGTCTGGGACGCCGACGAGAAATGGCTCTGGCCCAATCTTCCGTACCTGTTGCGGCTGCCGGGACAAGAGCGCATCGAACGGTACGGGGGCATGGATCCCGGCAAACACGTGGACAACGATTTCGCCGCCGTGCTGATTCGGAAGTTCGACGCGAGTGGCAAGGTCGAGTCTGACGAGACCCGGGATGCGCCGCCGGTTTCAGCCGAGTGGCATGCCCAGGGCGTTGCCGAATCCGATCCACAGACGATCGTGCATGGGGCGAAATCCGACGAGTTCCTGCTGCACCTCGGCGACGCGCAGGGTGCCGACCGCGGCGTGGTGAAAGTGTGGTTGATCTACGCGGATTTCTTCGGAGCCCGACCGCCCCGGACATGGCCCAAGGAGCGCGAATGGGCGGGCGGCATCTTGGCCTATTTCGAAATCGATTGGGAAGTCTCGGATACCGGTGGTTTGCGAGGCAGCGTGTGCCATCAGCGCCCCGGGCAGAGCACCGGCTTCGACTGGGCCGACTGGGCGAAACGGACACGGTGAAACATTGGAGTCGCGTGCAGCGCGCGCGACCCACTTGTTGGCGGCCGGTATTCGTGTCAGGCCAGCATTTCGCGGATTTTGACTTGAGCCAGCGCGATGGCTTCGGGCACCTTGTCGGGGTGCTTGCCGCCGGCTTGGGCCATGTCGGGTTTGCCGCCTCCTCCGCCGCCGACGACTTGCGCGACGTCGCGGACCCAGTTGCCGGCGCTCAGACCGCGCTGGACCAGATCGCGGCTGATGCCGGCGATCACCGTGACTTTGTCGTCGCCCATCGCAGCGGCGAACAGCACGGCGGTGGAATCGGCCTTTTTGCGGATCTGGTCGATCAACTGACGCATCAGGTTCGGATTGACGCCCGGCGTCTCGGCGACGATCACCTTGGTTCCGCCGATCGTCTCGGCGCGTTCCAGCAGGCCGTCGGCGGTCAAGTCGCCGGACTGAGCCAGTTGGCCGATCTGCCGCTGCAAGTCCGCGACTTCGCTCTGCAACGACGCCAGCCGCTGCGGGACTTCGAACAGCGACACATTCAAGGCCCGCGCCGCGTCGCGCAACGCCGCTTTGATCTGCGGATAGCTGGGCTCGGCGGCCTCCTTCGACGACTTCTTCCCAGCCTGGTCGCCCGGCAGCGAGCCGCCGCTGGCCAACAGCTTGCGCAGATCTCGCACCGACCGGACAAGTTCGTGGACGGCCGCGGGAACCTCGAGCAGGCCGACGCCCAGCATGCGTGCTGCTTCGGCCAGTGTGGCGCGAGTCCGGTCGAGATGCTCCTTGGCCTTGTCGCCCGTCAACGCGGTGATGCGGCGGACGCCGGACGAGATGGCTTCTTCGCCGATGATCTCGAAGGGCCCCACCTCGCCGGTGTTGGTCAGGTGCGTGCCGCCGCACAATTCGCGGCTGAACTCGCCCATACTGACCATCCGCACGGGATCAGGGTATTTCTCGCCGAACAACATCATCGCGCCGGCTCGACGGGCTTCGGCCAACGGCACGGTCCGCCACTCGATCGGTTCGGCCGCCGCGATCCGCGCGTTGGCATCGTGCTCGATCGCCGCCAACTGATCGGCCGAGACAGGGGCCATGTTGGTGAAATCGAAGCGGAGCCAGTCCTGATCGACCTTCGAGCCCTGTTGCTGGGCATGGGAGCCCAGGGTCTTCTGCAAGGCGTGATGCAGGATATGCGTGGCGGAATGGGCGCGGCGGATGCCCTGGCGGCGCGCGGTGTCGACCCGCGCGGTGACCGTGGTGCCCGTGCGCAGTTCCCCTGCGGCCAAGTGCCCATAGTGCAGCAGCAACGCGCCGTCCTTCTGCGTGTCGCGGACGACGAAGCGGAAGCCGCTGCCCACGATCTCGCCGCTGTCCCCCACCTGGCCGCCCGATTCGCCGTAGAACGGCGAACGGTTCAGCACCAAGATGATCTCCTGGGCATGTCCCTGCTCGACCACATGATCGCACAGGTGTCCCTGCGCCACGATGAATTTCAATTCGGCCTCGGCTTCGGTCGTCTCGTAGCCCAGGAATTTGGTTTCGTGCAACACTTTCTTGATATTGTCGATCGGCCCGTGGTCGCCCATCACCGTATGCACGACCTTGCCCGACGCTTCCCCGTGCTGCGTCATCGCCCGCCGGTATCCGTCCCAGTCGAAGGCCAGATTGTTCTCGGCAGCCAGCGTCTCGAACATCTCGGGCGGGACGCCGTAGGTCTGGTACAAATCGGCCGCTTCCGAGCCATCGACGGCCGTGCGGTTGGCGGCTTTCATCTCGGCAAAGATCTTCTCGATGCGAGCCAGCCCCGCGTCGATCGTGCCGAAGAAGTTCGCTTCCTCGTTGCGGATCACTTCGGCGACGCGGCGAGTGGTGTCGGCCAGATCGGGATACGGCGTCTTCATCGACTCGACGACCGCGAGCACCAACTGGTACAGGAACGGCTCGCGGAGGCCCAGGTGATGGCCGTCGAGCACCGCGCGGCGCAGCAATCGGCGGATGACGTACTTCTCCTTCTGCGGTCCCGGATAGACGTTTTCATGGACGGCCATCGTACAGGCCCGGACGTGGTCGGTGATCCGGCGCAGGCGGCGTCCGGTGTCCGAAGCGAAATCGTACTTCGTGCCGCAGACCTCGGCCGCCGCTTCGACGATCGGACGCAGGATGTCGATGTGGAAGTTGGTCTGGACGCCCTGCAAACACGCCGCAGCCCGTTCCAGTCCCATGCCCGTGTCGATGTTCTTGCTCGGAAGCGCCCGCAGGTTGTCCGGCGGATCACCGACTCGGTTGAACTGGGTGAACACCAAATTCCAGATCTCGACCGAGGCCCCAAAGTCGTCGTGGTAGAAGATCTCGCTGCACGGACCGCAGACCCCGTCCGGACCGTCGCTCGGCGCGCCGGCGGGCCAGAAGTTGTCGTATTCGTCCATCCGTTCGATGCGCTCGGGCGGCAAACCGACCTGCTGCTGCCAAATGCCCGCGGCCTCGTCGTCGTCCAAATAGACCGAGACGGTCAACCGGTTCGGGTCGATGCCCAACCACCGCTTGTCGGTGAGAAATTCCCAGGCCCAGAGGATCGCTTCGCGCTTGAAGTAGTCGCCGAAGCTGAAATTGCCCAGCATTTCGAAAAACGTGTGGTGATAGGCGGTTCGCCCGACGTTTTCGATGTCGCCGGTCCGCAGACACTTCTGGCAAGTCGTGGCCCGCGTGAATTCCAGCTTGACCTTGCCCAGGAAATGGTCCTTGAATTGGTTCATCCCCGCCGGAGTGAACAGGACCGAGGGATCCCAAGTCGGCACCAGCACATCGCTTGGCTGGCGGCTGTGGCCCTTGGATTGGAAGAATTCAAGGTACTTTTCGCGAAGTTCGTCGGTTTTCATGGCTCGCTCGGAGAATCCTGGTCAGAAACGGTCGGATTGGGAAAGTGCGTATCATATCGACCGAGCCAAAACCGGTACAGACGACGCGGCCCGCCGTCCGGATCGTCCCAGACGCCCACTCAGCCAACATGTCAAAGGAAGCGGAACGCCCCAGCACTTCTTGCGAACCGAAAATCCGCCAATAGAACGACCCTAGCAGACAGCATGAATCCCCTATGCAAAAGGCCAGTCGGCAGGAGCGGCGCGCGGATGTTCGTCGCGAGGGACTTCGGCGGCGTTTACGGCGCGGGGACGGTGACTTCGCCGGACAGCAGGCGGATCTTGACGTCGCCTTCCAGCGGTTCCGCGGTTTCGTGGAACTGGGCGGGCGTGGTCACGCGCTGACCGTCGACGTGGGTGAAGAGGCTGCCGGGGCGCAGGCCGGCTTTCCAGGCGGCGGATTCCGGCTGGACGTCCAAGACGCCCAGCGCATCGCCGCCTGTGCCGCCCTGCAACAGCATCTGCAACTGGGATGGCGGCAGGACCGCCGTGGCGTAGTCCACGCTCATGCCTCGCCAACGCGGATCCGGGACCGATGCGTAGGCTCGATGAGTTTGCGGGATGTACTTTTTCGACAGATTCACGGAGGTCAGGAACGTGCGGCCCCGCTGGCCCGGTTCGGTCCCGCGCTCAACGGACAGACGAACCGCTGCACCGGCCGGCAGTTTGCCGAGTTCGCACATCAGGTTCTGGCTGTCGTACAGCGGCACATCGTTCAAGCGGGTGATGATATCGCCTTCGCGCAGTCCCGCACCGGCGGCCGGGGTCGAGGGAACGACTCGAACCACCTGGACGCCGTGCTGCCCGTTGCGGCGCATCGCTTCGGACATGTCGCGCGGCTCGACTCCCAGAAAACCGAATTCCGCCTTGCGTCCCGATTTCAGCGTCTCGACCGTGTTGCGAAACGACTCGTCGACCGGAATCGCGAACCCGAGCGACTTTTCGAATCCCTCCAGCGAAGCCATCGCCGTGGTCAATCCGATCATCTCGCCACGCAGATTGATCAGCGCGCCGCCACTGGTACCCATGTTCAGCTTGGCATCCGTCTGGATCAGTCCACCGTAGTGGTAAAGCCGCTCTTTGGGCGTCGCCGTGCCGGTTGGCGCCTCGTCGCGCGGAATCCGGCGCCCCAGATTCGAGATGATTCCCCAACTGGCCGAGACCTCGCCATCGCGGGCGATGTTGTAAGGGTTCCCCAACGAGATGACGAACTGGCCCTTGCGTAATTGCCGGGCGTCGCCGAACGTGATCGGTTCCAGATCGTCGGCAGCGACCTTGATCACCGCCAGATCGGTCCACGGATCGCCCGCCTTGACCTCGTCGACCGCCAGCACGCGGACGGCTTCGAACGGGCGACGTCCAGCCATCACGACATAACGATTCTTCGCAGGATCGCCCAGGACATGGTAATTGGTCAGTACATAGCCGCCGCGGTCGATCACCACGCCCGCGGCGAATTCGTCGGGAACCTGAAGACGGTCCTGGATCGCGGGGATCAGCCCACCCGGCCACCGCTGGATCATCGGGTCGCCGAACTCGGGACGTGCCGGTCCGTCCGTGCGGAAACGGGCGATGGCCACGACGCTACGTTCAGCGGCGGCGACTGCGTTGACGACCGTCTGCTCCAGGGCCACGGCGGCGTCCAACGCAGTCGGCTCCTGCCCGGACGCGCGGCCGGAGGCGAGCGCGGCCAGCAGGCTCAGCAGCGTCGGCAAGAAACCCCGGCGGGCGAAACTCCGTAGTGACATGAATACCTCTCGTTCCGACTGTTGCGTCACGCTACGCCTCGCTGCCCGCCGCTTCCGATTCGTCGGCCGTGGCGATGCCGAAACCGCCGGCGGCCAGCACCTGCTCTTTGATCTGCTGGGCGATCTCCGGATTCTCGATCAGGTACGTGCGCGCTTTTTCCTTGCCTTGTCCCAAGTAGGCTTCGCCGTACTTGAACCAGGCACCGCTCCGGTTCACGATCTTGCTGGCGACGCCTAAGTCCAGCAAATCGCCCTCGAAACTGATTCCGTTGGTGTGCATCATGTCGAATTCGGCAACCCGGAATGGCGGGGCGACTTTGTTCTTGACCACTTTGGCCCGGACACGCTGGCCGACGACTTCTTCGCCCTCTTTCAATTGGCCGATGCGCCGCACGTCGATGCGGCAGGACGAATAGAACTTCAAGGCGCGGCCGCCCGGCGTCGTTTCGGGACTGCCGAACATCACGCCGATCTTCTCGCGGATCTGGTTGATGAAGATCACCGCCGTCTTGCTCTTGGCGATCGCTCCGGTCAGTTTTCGCATCGACTGGCTCATCAGCCGGGCCTGCAATCCAACGTGCGAGTCGCCGATCTCGCCTTGCAATTCCTGCTTGGGGATCAACGCGGCCACGGAATCGACGATGATCAAATCGACCGCGTTCGACTTGATCAACATCTCTGTGATCTGCATCGCTTCTTCGCCGCTGCCCGGCTGACTGACCAGCAGCGTATCGAGCTCCACGCCCAGCTTCTTGGCCCAAGTGGGATCGAAAGCGTGTTCGGCGTCGATAATCGCCGCAACGCCGCCCTTTTTCTGGGCTTCGGCCGCGACGTGCAAGGCCAGTGTGGTCTTGCCGCTGGATTCAGGTCCAAACACCTCGATGATTCGGCCGCGTGGAATCCCCTGGCCGCCCAACGCGATGTCCAGCGACAGGCTGCCGGTCGAAATCCCCTCGATAGGACCGCGTTTGTCTACGCCCAGAGGCATGATTGCCCCTTCGCCGAACTGCTTTTCGATCTGCTGCAAGGCGGATTTCAGATGGACATTTCGATCCAAAATCGAACCCCCGCTGGTGGTTTCGGATGCCGATGACTTGTCGGCCTTGACGAATTTTTTTGCCATGCGATTATCCCCTTTTGCGACTGCGACCATTGGAATCCCCTCCTGTTATGGGAAAGAACGAAGGAAGTTGCAAGAGGCGAGCGATCATCGAAAACACGTTTTCCGCGCCACGCTCGACTCCCGCTTGAATTGATCGCCGAGCCATCGACACGGTAGGTCCATGCTCGACGAGATTGTCCGAAGAACCGCGAATTTCGGGGAAGAATTCCGTGTACCACTTTCAAGTCACGATTCAGAAGCGGCCTGATTCGGTCAGCCACGACGATGCTCTGGAACTGGACGGCCGAGTATGTACCCCGTTGTCGGGAAGCGGATTGCCGGCACCGATGCCGATGCCGGTCAGTTTCGAGCAAGCGGCGGATCACCTGCAGGAGTTGCCTCGGATGTTTTTCGAGCCCGACGGATCGTTCGTCTGGGTAGGCGAGGAACAAGGCCAGCGCTGGCAGGTGGACGGCCAGCTAACGGACCGCGATGGCCGCCTGCTGTTTGCCGATGTGAAAGGCAGTTGCCCCGCGAACCAGTTCGACCAACTGCTCGCGGCTTTCGGTTGGCCCGCCGCGCCGCTGATCTTCCAACTGACCCGCCACGCCGTGTTTCTGGACGAAGCCGATTTCCGTCGTTTTGCAGCGTGTTGAGAAAGGATCTCTCGCTCTTGCCGACGCCTATCGGGAAAGTAGAGCGTCGCCTGTTTCCAAGCTGGCAAGGATGTGGCGAGTTTCGAGGGCGACTTGTTCGTCGGCCGGCAGCGAGCTGACTTGCGGCAACGATTCGGAACGGTGTTGGCGGACCAGGCGCAGCGTCCGTGCCAGATCCCGGCCGGGCAGTTCGGGAAAGGTGGCCCAGTACTTGTCGGTCAGGCAGGGAACTTTCAAGGCGTCGCGGGTGATCAGTTCCAAACTGAAACGGACCTTCGGCTTGGCCGCCAACAGGATGTCGGTCATCTTCTTCAGATCCAGGCAACCGGCGCCCAACGGCACGTCCGACAGGAGGAAACCGTCTTCGTACTCTTGCACCGCCTGGTCCTTCAGATGCACCGAAAATGCCCAGGGCGCAAGCTTCTCGACGACCTCGACCGGGTCTTCCAGCAAGGCCAAGTTGTTGCCCATATCGACGCAGGCGCCGACGAACTCGCAGCCGATGGTCCGCAACAGTTCGACACGCTCGTCGACTCGCTGGTCCTTGTGGTTCTCGACCGCCAACGGGACGCGGTGCCGCTGGACGACCGCGGCGGCCAACTCGAGCGATCGGCGGCCTCGAGCCAGGAATTCGTTGAAATGATCCAGCGAATCGAAGAACTCGTAGCGCCGCCCGGGAAGAATGACCGTGCGCACGGCCAGTGCGCCGGCCGCAGCCGCCGCGCGGATCTCGGCCTCGAACCTCTCGACATCGGCTTCGTCACGCGGCGGGCTGGCAATGCCTTCGACGAACATATCGAGTTGTTCGGCCCGCTCTCGCAAACGGCGCATTTCGCCGGCGTCCCGTGCGCCGAGCGGAACTTGGATTCCGCCCGCGCCCAGTTCACGGCAGTGTTCCAGAAAGCGGAGCGGTTCGAACAGGTTGTCCTGGCGGTCCCGAGCCCGCAGGGCAGCCTGCCGCAGATTCTGCGTGTAGATCACCAAACCGACCTTGGATCGGGGTCGCGCTTCCGCGGCTCCGGCAGAAAGACTGCCGAATGTCGTTGCGGTCGATAGAACCGCCATCGCTTGAAGTGCGTCGCGTCGTCGCATCAGGGCGTTCCTTCCGATGGCTTCATCAGATCCAGCACGGCGTTGGCCATCGCCGTCACGCCCGTGACCAAGGTTGCTTCGACATCCGGATAGAACGTGGCCGAGTGCAAAGACGGGGGGCGTCCCAACTGGCGATCGCGTTCCAGCCGTTTGCCGTCGACCGCTCCCAAGCGGAACATCACGATGGGCACGCCCGCCTGGCCATACTCGCTGAAATCCTCGGCGACCATCGCCCGTTCCGAGATGACTACCCGGTCGGCACCAAGCACCCGCTGAAAGACGCGAATCAAGCGGCCGGCAAGCTCGTCATCGTTCTTCAGCGCCGGCGGACCGTCTGAGAACTCGATCAGCGGTTCCGGCGCGCCGGCGCCCGCGGCCACCGCGCGGGCCTTGCGTTCGATCGACGACCGCAATTGATCGCGGACTTGGTCCGAGTAGCTGCGTACCGTGAGCTGCAGATGGCAGGTGTCCGCGATGATGTTGTGCTTCGTCCCGGCGTGAATCGAACCGACGGTAACCACCGCCGGCTCGATCGGATCGATCTCGCGGCTCACGATCGTTTGCAGGGCCAGTACCAACTGAGCGGCTTGCACGATGGGATCGATCGTCGTGTGCGGGTGCGCTCCGTGCCCGCCCCGGCCCCGCACCGTGATGTCCACGCTGTCGACGTTCGCCATCACGTAGCCTGCGCGGCAGCCCACCGTTCCGGTTGGCAGTGTGGCATCCACATGCAAGGCGATCGCAAAATCGGGGCGAGGGAACTTTTCGAAAAGTCCGTCCTTCAACATCGCTCGGGCACCGCCGCCGCGTTCTTCCGCCGGCTGGGCGATCATGACCAGCGTGCCACGCCAGCGGTCCTTGTGGGCCACCAAGTAACGGGCCACTCCGACCAGATTGGTCATGTGGACATCGTGGCCGCAAGCATGCATCACGCCGACTTCGCCCCCCGTCTCCGAGGGGCATCGGACCGTCGACGCGAACGCCAGACCTGTCTCTTCGGTAATCGGCAGAGCGTCCATGTCGGCTCGGACCATGACCGTCGGACCGTTGCCGTTCCGAAGGACCGCCACCACTCCATAGCCGCCCACGCCAGAGGTAACGTCAGCGCCGGTTTCGCCCAGTTCGAGGGCCATCCGCGCCGAGGTTTCCTTCTCCTGAAATGACAACTCGGGGTTGGCGTGCAGATGTCGGTACAATGAAACCAAGTCGTCCAAGTGCCGCTCGGTCCACGCTTTGGGATCGTCGCAGTGGGCGCTCCCCGGAATCAGCAGCGCGCCCGCCATCAAAATCAAGAGAGATCGGAGATTCATTGAAGTTACCGGTTCTTACGAGAAGACGTCGAAACAGTTATACTGGGCGGAATTGTCAGCAGCCGTTAGCAGCCGCTTCCTTTTATACCATCACGAAGCAGACGAAAACATGACAGAGACCGCCGCACCTCGCACGATGTTCCAGAAGATCTGGGACCAGCACGTCGTTCATCACGAAGAAGGCAAACAGACAATTCTGTATATCGATTTGCAGTTGGTCCACGAAGTAACCAGCCCCCAGGCGTTCGAAGGGCTTCGACTGGCGGGACGCCGAGTCCGCCGGCCCGAGCGCACGGTCGCCACGCCGGATCACAACGTCCCGACCACCGACCGGTCGCTGCCAATCGCCGATCCGATCTCGAAGCAACAGGTCGAAACCCTGCGGAAAAACTGCGAGGAGTTCGGAATTCGGCTGTACGACATCAACAATCCGCAGCAGGGGATCGTCCACGTGATCGGGCCGGAACTGGGATTCACTCAACCCGGGATGACGATCGTGTGCGGCGACAGCCACACGGCGACGCATGGCGCTTTCGGCGCGTTGGCGTTCGGGATCGGCACCAGCGAGGTCGAGCACGTGTTGGCCACCCAGACCTTGCTGCAATACAAGCCGAAGACCCTGGAGCTTCGCGTCGACGGCCAATTGGGCCGCGGAGTCACCGCCAAGGACTTGATCCTGTACCTGATCGGGCAGATCACCACCTCCGGGGGTGTCGGCCAAGTTATCGAATACACCGGCAGCGTGATTCGAGCACTGACGATGGAAGAGCGGATGACGGTCTGCAACATGTCGATCGAAGCGGGGGCTCGGGCCGGCATGATCGCGCCCGACCAGACGACCTTCGATTACTTGCGGGGACGTGAATTTGTCCCGAAGGAGTTCGAAGCGGCCGTCGAACGCTGGACGCAGTTGCCGACCGACGACGGGGCGAGTTACGACCAGAGCCGGGTGTTCG
The DNA here is from genome assembly GCA_023382975.1 of Pirellulaceae bacterium. Taxonomy (GTDB): domain Bacteria; phylum Planctomycetota; class Planctomycetia; order Pirellulales; family Pirellulaceae; genus SKKK01. The sequence continues at coordinate 40,553 of JAHDXO010000019.1, read as the reverse complement.
ACGGCAGCCAGATCGAGCCGCAAGTGACGTGGGGCACCACGCCGGGGCAAGTCGTCTCGGTGTCGGGCAAAGTGCCCGTTCCCGCGGACTCGGACGATGCCACGGAACAGAAAGCGATCGCTCGAGCCTTGGAATACATGGGCCTGCGGGGCGGCGAGCGGATCGAGGATCTGCAAGTCGACCGCGTCTTCATCGGCTCATGCACCAACGGTCGGATCGAGGATCTGCGGGCCGCGGCGGCCGTGGTCAAGGGCTACCGCGTGGCGCCCCAGGTCGGCGCGATGGTGGTGCCCGGCAGCGGTTTGGTCAAGGTCCAGGCGGAGCAGGAGGGACTCGACAAGATCTTCACGGACGCCGGGTTCGAGTGGCGCGAGGCCGGCTGCAGCATGTGTCTGGCGATGAACCCCGACAAACTGGAACCGGGCGAGCGTTGTGCGGCGACCAGCAATCGGAATTTCGAAGGCCGGCAGGGCAAGGGCGGACGCACGCATCTGGTCTCGCCGGCCATGGCGGCCGCGGCCGCCATCCAAGGCCGCTTCGCAGACATCCGTCAATGGCATTACAACCCGTAATCCCAATCCACTGATCACTGACATAGAAGAACCAAGCATGCAAGCCTTCACGAAACTGACCGGCCTGGTCGCCGTCATGGACCGCTCCGACGTGGACACGGACCAGATCATCCCCAAGCAGTTCCTGAAACGGATCGAACGTTCGGGATACGAAGATTTTCTGTTTTTCGACTGGCGTTACCACGAAGACGGCAGCGAGAACGCAGACTTTGAATTGAACCAGCCCGCGGTCCAGGGTGCTTCGATCCTGGTGGCACGCCGCAACTTCGGCTGCGGATCCAGTCGCGAGCACGCCGTTTGGGCTCTGGAGAACTACGGTTTCCGCGTAGTAATCGCACCCAGCTTTGGCGATATCTTCTACAACAGCAGTTTCAAAAACGGCATGTTGCCGATCCGTCTGGACGACGAGTTGGTGCAGCGGTTGTTCGACAATTTCGCGGAGCATCCGGGCTACCGACTGACGGTCGATCTGGAATCTAGGACGATCAGCGACGAGTTCGGACTGAGCGTCTCGTTCCAAGTCGACGATTTCCGCCGCCACTGCCTGTTGAACGGCCTGGATGACATCGCCCTGACCCTGCAGCACGAGCACCGCATCACCGCCTACGAAGCCGCCCACGCCCAGGCTTCGTAGCCGAATTCGTGAATTGGGCTCTTCAGCATCAGTGGACAGTCAGCTCGTCTGCCCGGTGTCGAATGGTAATGGCTGAACACACACACGCCCCACGAACTGTCTGGCCGAGGCTAAGCCTTCGCCTCTCCCTGCTCTTGTCCAACTTCGCATAACGGCCCGTTGACGCGACTGCGTTTGGACGGGTATCGTGGACTGCTCGATCGAATCGAGTGGCAGTCGGGAGTGGTCGTGTGGTTAGGGTCGAAAAAACACTTGATCGCGTACTGCGGGGCACAGCGGACGCGAGCGTAGCGTTTGCCGATCTGTGCGCATTGTTGCGCCATTTCGGCTTCGACGAGCGTGTCCGAGGCAGCCACCACATCTTTACTCGCGTCGATGTGCTTGAGATACTCAACCTGCAACCTCGGGGAGGGCAAGCGAAACCGTACCAAGTAAAGCAGGTCCGCGGTGTGATCATTTCTTACCGGTTGGCTGGTGACGTGGACGAACCGGACAATGACGCCGCGGATGGAGAAACACCAGACGAGGCAACCCCGGAGGGCTAACATGCCGGCAAGCGTTCAATACGAAATCGTCTTGTACTGGAGCAAAGAGGACCAAGCCTTTATCGCTGAGGTGCCTGAACTGCCGGGCTGCGCAGCAGACGGCGCGACATACCAGGAAGCCTTGGCCAATGCCGAGTCCGTCATCCGAGAATGGATGGAGACGGCGCGTGCCTTGGGTCGTCCGATTCCGGAGCCCCGTGGAAAACTGATGTACGCCTGATCGCGGGCTTGCCGGGACCGAAGCTTGCCGTCCGTTCGGTTGGCATATCTGACCTAATGGACGGACTGAAGTGGTGGCAGAATCCAAGCAAATGACTGGGCGTAGGTGCATCGTATTGACGATCTTTCGAAGCTAGTTCTGAACCGCATGATTGATTGTCTGGAGAGTTCCGTGGAGTTCCGTCGGCAGCAGGTGCAGGCGGAGATCGATGCGAGCAGGTCGGCGGCAGAACGAAATCGACTCGGGCAGTTCGCCACGCCGATTGCGTTCGCTGTGGACATTGCCCGCTACGTCGAGTCCTTGATCGGTTCCGCCCGGAAGAAGATCCTCTTCGCTGACCCGGCGATCGGGTCGGGCAGCTTTTTCTCGGCGGCGCTCGAGGTCTTCGGCCGCAAACGGATCACGTCCGCCGTGGGCGTCGAACTCGACCCAGCGTTCGCCGAAGCCGCACGAACGCTGTGGTGCGACCAGGGGCTCGATGTGGTGCAAGGCGATTTCACGCGGGTCATCGCCAGCGGTTCCCCGTTGCCCGCGCCCGACGTCATCTTGGCAAACCCGCCCTACGTGCGTCATCACCATTTGAACCGGGCGGACAAACAGCGGTTGCAACGTCTTGCGTTCGAGACGACCGGCGTCGAAGTGAACGGTCTGGCCGGTCTGTACGTCTACTTCCTGCTGCTCGCCACGGCGTGGATGGAAGACGGCGGTATCGCCGCGTGGCTCATTCCGTCGGAGTTCATGGACGTGAACTATGGCGCGGCGCTCAAGGGGTTCCTCACCGACTGTGATGCTGAACCACGCGGGACAGGCAATATGCGATCCACAAGATCCACGGGAGTTCCCCGAACTTTGTTTGAAGCGAGTCCTATTTTCTCACCCCCTCACCGCGTGACGCTGCTTCGGGCTCATCGCTTCGCTCCTGACGACGTGCAGTTCGGGGACGCACTGGTGTCGTCGGTCGTGCTGGTGTTCCGCAAGGCCCCATCCCCCAGCGGCCACGCGGTCGAGTTCACGTTCGGCGGCACCTTGACCGAACCGCAGGCCCGCGATCTCGTCCCGCTCGACCAGTTGCGTGAGTCGCACAAATGGACCGTATACCCGAGCCACGCAAACAACGACCGGCAGACAGTCAGAGACGGTCGCGGCCCGACGCTGGGCGACTTGTTCCGCATCCAGCGAGGCATCGCTACCGGCTGCAACAAGTTCTTCATCCTCGAACGCAGCGACGCGAAACGGCGGGGAATTCCCGACCGATTTCTGCGGCCGATTTTGCCGAGCCCGCGTCTGTTGGAGACCACCATCATCGACGCCGATGCGGATGGCTACCCGCGTCTGGAGATCCCGCTTTGCGTGATCGATTGCGGCCTGCCCGAATCGGCGATCCAGCGCGAATCGCCGGAACTGTGGGCTTATCTGCAAACGGCCGAGGCGTTTGGGGTCCGGGACGGCTACTTGGTCCGCAAACGCAGTCCGTGGTACAAGCAGGAGCGGCGCGAGCCCGCTCCGTTTCTTTGCACGTACATGGGCCGGGGCTCCCACGACAAACGGCCGTTCCGCTTCGTCTGGAACCGTTCGCAGGCGATTGCTACCAACCTGTACCTGATGCTCTATCCGCAGGGCGGCCTCGCGGCGATGCTGCAAAAGCATCCCGATCGCGCCAAGGCGGTTCACGCGCTGCTCGGCCAAGTCACTGGCGACGAACTCCGCGGCGAGGGCCGGGTTTACGGCGGAGGCTTGAACAAGATCGAGCCGCGCGAACTGGCGCGGATCTCCGCTGCTTCGTTCATCGAACATTGGCCCGAACTCGATGCGACCCAGGTGGCCCGCGTCCGTCGGCCGCGGGTCTGAATGGCGGGCCACTGATCGAATCGCGTACAGCGCCCGACGAAGTTGACGTTCTCCCGCGGGCGCTGGATACTGGAGGCTGTTGACCTTGTGACTTGAACGGCAATTCCCAGTCCCGAACCATCGAGTGACCACCATGAAGCTCAGCATCGCCGGAGGGGTAGAAACGCTCGCTCACCCACATCCCGCCACTTTTCAGCGAACCTGGAGTCGGCTGTTGATCGTCTTCGGGACATGCTTGTTCCTTTTGTCGCTGACACATCATCGATGCATCGGCGCCGAAGAGAAGCCGAACATCGTGCTCATTTTTACCGACGATGTTGGCTACGGTGATGTCGGCTGCTACGGGGCGACGGCGGTCAAGACGCCTCACATCGATCGGTTGGCTGCCGAGGGGCTGCGTTTCACGAGCGGTTACGCTTCGGCGGCGACCTGCACGCCGACTCGTTTTGCCCTGCTGACCGGAAAATACGCTTGGCGAGAGCCCGGGACGGGCATCGCCGCGCCAAACGCGACGGCGATCATCCGACCGGGTACGGTGACCCTGCCGTCGATCCTTCGCGGGGCAGGTTACACGACGGGCATTGTGGGGAAATGGCACTTGGGCCTGGGCGAGCCGCCGGGGCCGGATTGGAACGGATTGCTGAAACCGGGGCCGCTCGAAGTCGGTTTCGATTCATGCTTCCTGATGCCGACGACCGGGGACCGCGTGCCGTGCGTCTACGTCGAGAACCATCGCGTCGTCGACCTGGACCCCAACGATCCCATCACGGTCAGCAACAAGAACCCCGACGACCAACCGACCGGGATGACGCACCGCGACACGCTGAGGATGGATTGGAGCCACGGTCACAATTCCTCGATCGTCAACGGGATCAGCCGCATCGGCTTCATGACCGGCGGACACGGGGCTCGTTGGCGAGACGAGGACATGGCCGACGTGTTTACTCGCCGGGCGCTGGCGTTTATCGACCAGCATCAGAGCAAGCCGTTCTTTTTGTTTTTCGCGACGCACGATATTCATGTGCCTCGGATGCCGCACGAGCGTTTTCAAGGCAAGACGGCATTGGGCTACCGCGGTGACGCGATCGTTCAGATGGACTGGTGCGTCGGCCAGTTGCTGGACCGGCTGGACAAACTGAACTTGACCAGTCGGACGCTGGTCGTCTTTGCCAGCGACAACGGGCCCGTTCTGGATGACGGCTACCAGGACGGAGCGATCGAGAAGGTGGGCGACCACAAACCGGCCGGCCCGTTTCGCGGCGGCAAATACAGCATCTACGAAGGCGGAACGCGGACGCCCTTCATCGTTCGCTGGCCCGGCAAGATCGCTCCCGGCGTGTCGGACGAGATCGTCTGCGCCGTCGATCTTCCGGCCAGCTTGGCGGCGCTGACCGGTCAAGAGCTGCCCGACGACGCTTGCCCGGACAGCTACAATGTCCTGGCGGCGCTGACCGGACAGCCGGGCGCCGCAGGCCGCGAGCATCTGGTGGTGCAGGGCCGCGGGTTGGCGTTGCGGATCGGCGACTGGAAGTATCTGGAGCATCCCGACGCCAAACCGGCGAAATCCTTGACTTTCGAGAAAGGCCCCGGCCGGTACGAGTTGTTCAACCTGGCCGAAGATCCCGGCGAGACGACAAATCTGATCGATCGGCATCCGGACCGGGCCGAGCAAATGCGAGCACGTCTGGAATCCATCCGGCAAGCCGGCCGCACCCGGTAGCCGAGTCCTGGGAACTACGTCTTATGTCGAACCGCTGCCGACGAGCGTTATGCCGCGAGGGCGTATACTACGCGCTGATGGTAGTTAGCGTTTTCGCGTGGGCGCTGTTGTTCGAAGCGAACCTGTTGATGCTGGTGGCGGGAGTGCTCTGCGCGCCGCTGCTGCTGAATGCTTGGCTGTGCAAGCGGTCGCTGCAAGGGATTGACGTCCGCCGCCGCGTGGTCCGTTCAGTGACCGCGGGGCAGACGCTGCCGGTGGATATCGAACTGAGCAACGGCCGGCGGCGAACCCGCTGGGGGTTGACCGTTCGGGATCAATTGGTTCCGGTCCGGCCCGTGCATCCGTCCGCGCCGCTGAATCCTTCGCAGTTCTGCATGTCCCTGCGATCCGGGCAGCAATGTCGGCAGACCTACCGTGTGGTGCTGACACAGCGCGGAAGATACCGCTTCGGCCCGCTGCAAATGTCTACCAAGTTCCCCTTCGGGCTGCTAAGCGCCCGGCGGACGATCGCCAGCGAAAGCGACTTGATCGTGTATCCGCGGATCGGTCAACTGTCGCCGTCATGGCAGCGACGCCACTGTCCGGTACCGCAAGGCACCCTTGGCTCGCGACGTGCGGGCCGGGCGCCCGGGGATTTTTTTGCCGTGCGCGAATGGCGAGCCGGCGATAGTTCGCGCTGGGTTCACTGGCGGCGCAGTGTGCGGCAGGGTCAGTTGATCGTCCGGCAGTTCGAACAACCGAGCGATCGGCGATTGGTCCTGCTGGTGGACCTTTGGCAGCCGGCAAGTCCGTCCGACGAGGATCTGGAACGGGTCGAGTTCGTCGTCAGTTTTGCCGCGACCGTCGTGGCGGATCTCTGCCGTCGGCCCGGGTTTCACCTGCGATTGGCATTGACGGGCGATCCACCGCAGTGGATCGTCGGCTCGGCGAATGCCAGCCTGATGGCCAATGCGATGGAACAATTGGCGGTCGCGGAGGCCAGTGAACGGGACACTGCTGCGGCGGTGTGGGAGACGCTCCGGGAGGACTTGCCGGAGGATGTCGAGATTCTGGTGGTCAGTCCGCGGGCCGGCACGCCGCAAGCCAACCATTGGCGACACGCGGCACCCCCCGGCGCGGCCGGGCGTTGCCAAATCATGGGACCGCGGGAGCCGCGGTTCTGGGAGTATTTCAAGGCGGTTTGATTTGGATCTTCAGCATTGGGTCAATCTGAACTTGGCGGCTCTGGCCGTCCTGTCCGCGGCTTTGGTGGGGCTGGGCGAACCCAACCTGTTGCTGCCGCTGGGCATGTCGTTGGCAGCCGCGGCTTCGCTCTGGTTCTGCGACCACCTCGGCCGTATCGAACTCGATCGCTGGGTGATCAACTCGGCCGTGCTCGCCACGGCGGCGTTGGCGGCGTGGCGGTTCGCTCAGGTCGGCGGCGCGCCGGATGTGGCCGTGGCGGCCGACAGCCTGATCGCTCTGCAAGCGGTCCTGCTGTTCGAGCGAAAGACGGCTCGCACGCATTGGGACCTGTTCAGTCTCAGCCTGCTGCAGATGTTCCTCGCCTGCGGACTCAATCACGGCCCGCTGTTCGCCGTCATGCTGGCGATCAATCTGTTCTGCATCCTGTCGGCGCTGGCCCTATTGAGCTTGCATCGCGAGAACATGGGGAGCCGGCGGGACGGCCGAGTGCCCCACGTGCGTCTTTCGCTGCCACGCCACGAGCGCACGGACTGGTGGCAGGTTGCCGGAGTCGCTGCCTCGACACTGCTGGTGGGGCCTTTGTCCTTGTACCTCCGGTTTCACTCGTTCCCAGCGGAGGAAGATGCCGCGCAACCGGCGGGCAGAACCGACAGGGCGTCGCGGGGAACGTCGCGGGACGTGACCGTCGAGCCGCATCGGCCGTTGCGACGCGGGGTTTCTTCGGGCCGTTGGCACGAGGAGCTGGGGTGGGAGTTCTGGTGGCGAACCGGCGTTCTGACGTTGCTCAGCCTGTTGATCGGCGTCGGCATCTTCGTCATCACCCCGCGATTCGGCGGTATCAACCTCTCGCTGCTTCGTGGCGGCGGAGGAGGATGGCGCAGCACCCCTGCCGCGCTTCAGCGAACGGTCGGATTCAACGACCAAGTCCAGTTGGGCGAATTGGGCTCGACCTTGGAAGACTCTCAGAAGGTGCTCGCCGTGCGGTTTCGGCGACACCGCGACAGCCAGCCGTATTTGGTGTACGGGGATCTGTTCCTGCGCGGCGCGGTTCTGAACCAGTACCGCGACGGGCGTTGGGGATACCGGTCGTCGGGAGATGAAATCCAGATCCCCGTGGTCCAGGGGGAACGTCGCGATGCGCCCGCCGACCTGATCCGGCAGGAGTTCCGGCTGGAACCGCTGGACCGGCCCGAGTTGTTTTGCGTGTGGCCCAGCATCTACGTCGCTCGGGACGACCGTGTTCAGTTCGATCCGTACTCGCAGAGGTTTCAGCGAGCGGGCGGACTGATGCGGCGCTCCTTTGCCTACGAATTGGCGACCGCTGCGTTTTCCAACGGACGCCAGACCGATTTGGTTCCCGCGCTGGCCCAGGTCGATCTGCAGCCTCTGCTCCAATGGCCCGCCGAATCCCTGCCGAATCTGGCCGCCCAGGCACGGGAGTGGTTGGATCAAGCCAATGTGCCCGCCGGCGATCCTGTCGGACGGGTTCGAGCCCTGGAGCGCGCCCTGCGGACCTCGCCGCGGTTTAGCTACCGGTTGAGCGAAACCTCCCGCGACCGAACGCTCGACCCGATCGAGGACTTCATCGTCAATGACCCCCGGGGCCATTGCGAATACTTTGCTTCCGCGCTGACCTTGATGCTGCGCAGTCAAGGCCTGCCCGCGCGTTTGGTCGTGGGCTTCAAGTCGGACGAATTCAATTATCTGGAAGAACGGTACTGGGTCCGGCAATCCCATGCGCATGCCTGGGTCGAGGCCTACATCCCGCCCGAGTCGATTCCGGACAGTGTCCGAACCCTGCACCCGTCGTTCGATTGGTCCCATGGCGGATGGCTTCGCCTGGATCCGACGCCCTCCAGTCTCAGCGAGTTGTCGCTGGTCGAGTACCTGAAGCAGAAGCTCCGCAACTGGCAGGCTGCAACGCGAACCGCGTGGACGCAGCACGTCTTGCAGATGAGTGGAACGCAACAGAGTTCGCTGATCTACCGGCCCATGATCCAAACCTTGCGGGATACGGTATCCCAACTGAGCAGGGCCGCGTGGTCGGGGGACGAGGCGGGGGGCAGCGAGTCCACCGCGACGCCGCGCGAGTTGCTTGCTCGCGTCGTGCCCTGGATCATCGGCGGCACGATCGCCTTTGCCCTGTTGGCGTGGCAGACCCTGCGGCACCGAAGGTCCCGGACGGACGGGAGCAACCGACGGCGTTCCCAACGGCCGGGTCCTGCGGGCAATGGACGGTTCGCGGCAAGCGTCGAGTTCTACCGGCGTTGGGAGGCGTTGTTCCAGCGCCGGGGATTGCACCGCAGCCCCAGTCAAACGCCGCTCGAATTCGCGCGCGAGGCCGGTGGCCGACTGGCCGAAGCGACCGGTCAGCCCCAGTTGTGCGATGCAGCATTGTGCGTGAGCAATGCGTTCTACGAAGTCCGTTTCGGCGGCGCGACGCTTGATGACGAGCAGACCGCTGCGGTCGAAGACGCCTTGCACCGCATCCAGCAAGCGACCCGCTAGAGCTTCAACAAGGGCTTCTCCGGATAGTCGCCTCGGCGTCCGCGGATCGTGGTCTCCAGTTGGCCCTTGTCGAATGCATCGGTGCCCAGCATCTTCCAGCGGATGCTGCCGGCCGCGTTGGTGAGCGTCAATTCCTGGGTCCGGGCGTCATACTGGATCGTCATGTCGATGTCGTAGATCACGTGGGCGACGAACGGCACCTGGATCTCGTCGTGAAAGTGCAAGTCCAGCGGATCGCCCTGCTCCAGCGCGCTCCGCGAGATCGGCGTTTTTCCTTCGGTTTCGTTGGCGATCCCCACGGCCCGCACCCAGAGCCTGTCGGGGTCGCTTTCGTCGCGCCGGAAGCGGACTGCCTCGAAACGGATCTCCACGCCCTGTTCGTTGGGCGTGCCCCGCAGGGCATTGATCCCCAAGGCCGTGACCTTCTGCTCTTCGCCCGCGAACAAGAAAAACGTGGGGATGCTGCCTTGATCGTCCAGCAACACAAACGTCACTCGATCCGCGTCGTCTTCGAACAGCGGTCGATGCGGTTCGACCTCGGTCATGACCGCCGTCGGCGGCGTCGTATCGATCGGGCGCGTCGCCCACCAAACGATCGCCGCACCGCAGACCATCAACAGCAACAGGGCCAGAAAACCGTAGTGGCGCCTGGTCCAGGGCGAACCGGAGGCGTTGTTCATCGCGGGTGGGCTCCGTCCATCATGCAGTGCTTCTGTCCCCACCGACGCCGAATTCGTGAAACTTCGGACGCGGCTGAAGGGATTCCGAACTCTCGCGAATCCGGCTACGAATGGCAGTCGCACAGCATCATACGGCTTCTTCCCAAGCCACGACAGCCGAGCTGTCGGCAGCCGAACGAGCCATCTTCTGGAGGGCCCGCATCTGCAACTGCCGCACGCGCTCTTTGCTGACCCCCATCCGCCGTCCGATCTCTTCGTAGGTCTGCGGTCTCTGATGGTCTCCCAGACCGAAACGGACTTCGATCACCGCTCGTTCGCGGTCGGTCAAGCACGGCATCAAGTCCCGCACGGCCAACTGGGCCACCTGCACCCGCTCGTCGTCGCGGATCGCCCGACCTTCGTCGCGGTCCAGTTCGGCCGCGGCTTCCTCGCCGCCCGACACAAACCGCTCGCGGCGGCGCGACTCCGCCTGGATCCGCTGCAGCAACTGGCGGCGGATGGCATGATGCGCGTACGTGCTGAAGCGGTTGCCGCGCGAGTAGTCGAACAGATCTACCGCTCGCATCAGCGCGAAATTCCCTTCGGCCACGCACTCGTTGAACTCGTCCGAATCGGCCCCCGCAAAACGCTTGGCCAAGGAAAACACTAAACGCAGATTCGCTTCCACGATGCGGTTCCGAATCTGCTCGGCATCGGCGACCAAGTGTTCGAACTGCTGCATGTCACCTTCCACCGGCGACAGTGGATCGATCTGCGATTGAAGTTGCCGAGCCAAGTGTTTCAGACCGTTCATGCGGCGGAACAGATACGCCTCTTCCTCGCGTTCCAGCAACGGTGTCCGGTACAGGTCCGCTACGTAGGGCGGAAGTCCGCGCGGTGGCGACGCGGGAACCTTGCCCTTCGCTCGCTGTTCGGTCGGACGCAGCAATTCCCGTTGGACAGACGGCCGATCAAAATCCGCATGGGGAATGTACGAAATCACCATCTGCTGAATCCAACGGGCTCGTTCCAGCAGTTGCAGGTTCGGCCGCGCCGTCGCACAGCAGCGATTCGTCTCGAGCATCGGTGCCGTATTCTGACGTAGACAGCAGGCATCCCAAGCACCGATCAGTTCGCACGTGCGATCGAGCTGATTGGTCCGCTTGTCATTTGTCGCTTTGGCAACCATTATTCCCCCCTCATCGTGGCCGGATCCCGAAAACCCGGAATTGGTCCGGGCTTCGGACCGTGGTGAAAACTCCGCGGATCGAGCAGCCGGGCCATCGACCGGCTCAACCGATCCGCAACACGGAAACCGCAACTACAGCCATCGCGGTCTCGGTCGTCGACTTGAACTCGGCGGTCGCCCTGAATCGTGATCGAACCGCGACAACGCAGCATCCCGTCCTCCGCCTCGTGCTGCTCATCGAACTCCAGGTGGACACGTTCAATGTGCGGGGCATATCGGGTCAACGCATACAGCAAACGACGTTCCAATGCCTTCTGATCTTGGTTTCCCAAACGCCCGCTTCGATCCACAATCTTTAGTCGCATCGGTTCCAATCCTGCATGCCGTCTCATCCTCCGTTCACGACCCCTATTCTACGCAAGTGGACCATGGATCGACTAATAGAAAATAATCGCTGAACACATCGATAATAGCGATGACTTTCGCTCCATTACAATTGACGTAACTTACTAAAAAACAGTAACTTGCGATTTAACGATCGAAATATTGCGAATATTCTTCAATTGAATTATCGCGATTTTCTCAAACGATCTCGACAGGGGCTGATCCGCTTGTTCCACCTATTCGAACTAGTCGCGTGGGAAACGCTGGAGGCCGGGCACCGTTTGTCCGCACATTTCAACGCGCCGGAACAAATCGCTGCGAAGGCAAGCCCCCTCGACCCAAACCGCTACGCGAAAACCTGCCATAACGGCATCTTCCCAGAATCGAAGGCCGAGGCCTTCCACGATGCAGATTCATTGCAAGTCAGCGGCTTGCCGCCACACACTGCGCGCAACTCCGCCCAATCCTTGGGACGACCTGCAAAAGCCTTGGGCACCACGACGGTTTCCACGAAACATGTCCAGAGCTCGACATTCGGGGCAAAGGCGAAGCGAGACGAGCGTTCGATCGTCGGTTCCTTGTCCGGCTTGTCTTTGGAACTCGCACACAGGAAAATCCAGTGGCGAACGGGTCAGGCACCGGAGATACATGAGTCGGAGCCAACCCCATTTGCCAGACGACCTCGCGGCGTCACCCAATTGGATGCTCTGCAACTATTCTCCAGAAGCGCGGAGGAAATTCCCCATGAAGATCAGATTCCGGTCATGTGTTTCGTCGACGATGCTGCTGGTTCTGCTGACCGCGGTTCGTTTATTCGCAGTGGAGGGTTCTGGCCTGCCGCAGGTCGCTCCGGCGGCCGCCGGCATGGACGACGTTCGGCTGGCGAAGATCGCCGAGCGGATGGGAGCGTTTGTCGCCGAAGGCCAAGCCTCGGGCGTGGTGAATCTGGTGGCTCGCGACGGGAAGATCGTGTATCGGAACGCGGTCGGGATGGCCGATGTGGAAACGAACCGGGCGATGCAGCCGGACACGATGTTCGCGATCGCCTCGATGACCAAGCCGATTACCGCGACAGCGGTGATGATCCTGCGGGACGAGGGCAAACTGGCCCTGGACGATCCGGTCGCCAAGTACCTGCCGGAATTCGGCGAAGTGAAATTCCAGGATCAGCCGCCGCAGCGGCCGATCACGCTGCGCGATCTGATGACACATACCGCGGGGCTCGGCGGCAGCCAACAAAACGAAGGCTCGCTCGCCGCAACCGCTGCCGCGATTGCGCGCCGTCCGCTGCTGTTTCAGCCGGGAGCGAAATGGAGCTACAGCCCGGGCCTGACGGTCTGCGGCCGAGTGGTCGAGGTTGTCGCGGGCCAACCGTTCGAGAAGTTCCTGGAACAACGGATCTTCCAACCGCTGGGAATGAAGGACACGACATTCTTTCCCGACGAGGCACAGCAGCGGCGGCTCGCCAAGCTGTACAAACCGGGCGTGCAGCCCGGTTCGGTCGAAGCCACCACGCATTGGCTGAGCGATCTGGGCGCCGACCGCACGCCGAATCCGTCGGGCGGCTTGTTCTCGACGGTAACCGACATGGCCCGCTTCTACCAGATGGTCCTGGACGGCGGACGCTGCGGCGACAAACGGATCGTCTCGGCGGAATCGGTGCGCGAGATGACTCGCAACCAAACCGGCGACTTGACCACCGGGTTCACCGACGGCAACTGCTGGGGCCTGGGCTGGTGCGTCGTCCGCCAACCGCAAGGCGTCACGGCCATGCTCTCGCCCGGCACGTTCGGGCACGGGGGCGCGTTCGGCACGCAGGGCTGGGTCGATCCCCAGCGGCGGATGATCTTCGTTTTGATGGTCCAGCGCACCGGCTTCGGCAACAGCGACGGCGCCGACCTGCGCGGCCAGTTTCAGCAACTGGCCGTCGACGCGATCGCCAACTGAACCCCGTCGTCGCATCCCGAAAGCCGATCGGCACCAGAGACAGGATACCGACAGACCTGGATTGAAGAATCATGGAGCGCAGGACGATGCAACTTAGTTCACTGCCCATCCGGCGGTCTCTTTTCGCCGCACTGCTGTTTGCCGCAGGCTTCGCGATCGTGCCAACGCTGCTTGTCCGGGGCGAGCCTGCCGACGGCGGATCGCCCGTCGGTTCTGAGGAATTCGTTGTGCCGGCGATGACTCCGCAGCGAACCGACGTGTTGCCCTTCCAATACGTCGACGAACCCGAGGTGCCGTTCTACCCGCCCGGCGGCGCGCGGGACAGCGATGGACGAGTCTGGCCGATGCAACTGCCCCTGGCCCCGGAAGAATCGCTCAAGCATATCGTGACACCGGTCGGCTTTTCGGTCGAACTGTTCGCCGCCGAGCCGGAGATCGTCAAGCCGGTATGCATGGCGTGGGACGAGCGCGGGCGGCTGTGGGTCGGCGAAACGCAGGATTACCCGAACCGATTGCAGCCGGACAACCGCGGCGCCGACTGCATCAAGATTTGCGAAGACACCGACGGGGACGGACGAGCCGACCGATTCACGGTCTTCGCGGACGGGCTGAGCATCCCCACGTCGATCGCCTTCTACCGCGGCGGCGCGATCGTCCAGAACGGCACGGAAACGCTGTATCTGAAAGACACCAACGGGGATGACCGGGCGGACCAGCGGCACGTGCTGATCAGCGGCTGGAGCATGGGCGACACGCACGGCGGTGTGAGCAATTTCCAGTATGGCCTGGACAACTGGATCTGGGCCATGCAGGGCTACAATCCGTCCCAGCCGGTGGTCGCTGGCCGACCGCACCCCAACCCCTTCCGCATGGGATTCTTCCGCTTCCGCCCGGACGGCAGCCAACTGGAGTTCCTCCGTTCGACGAACAACAACACCTGGGGACTGGGGATCAGCGAAGAGGGGCTGATCTTCGGCAGCACGGCCAACCGCAATCCCAGCGTTTATCTGCCGATCCCGAACCGGTACTACGAGCGGGTTCGAGGCTGGAGCGCCGAGCAATTGGGCACGATCGCCGATACGCATCTGTTCCGGCCGATCACCGACCGCATCCGGCAGGTAGATCACCACGGCGGTTACACGTCCGGCGCCGGGCACGCGCTGTACACCGCGCGCCGGTATCCGGCCCAGTACTGGAACCGCACCGCGTTCGTCTGCGGCCCGACCGGCAAGCTGGTCGGTACGTTCCTGCTGAAGCCCCAGGGCGCCGATTTCCGCTCGACCAGCCCCGTGAACCTGATGGCTAGCGACGACGAATGGACCGCGCCGATCATGGCCGAAGTCGGCCCGGACGGAAACGTGTGGGTGCTGGATTGGTACAACTACATCGTCCAACACAATCCGACACCCGCCGGATTCAAGACGGGCAAGGGCAACGCCTACGAGACGCGGTTGCGCGACAAGCGGCACGGCCGCATCTACCGCGTGGTACATGCGGCGGCGGCCGAGTCAACCGACCAGCCGTTTTCGCTGGCCGATGCCTCGCCTCAAGAGCTGGTGGCGGCATTGCGGCATCCGACGATGCTGTGGCGCAAACACGCCCAGCGGCTGCTGGTGGAACGCGGCCAGCGGGATGTCGTGCCCGCCTTGGTGGAACTGGTTCAGGACCGAGGGGTCGATCGGATCGGTTTGAACGTCGGGGCGATCCACGCCTTGTGGACGCTGCACGGACTGGGCGCGCTGGACGAGGGAGCCGCCAACGCGATGGCTTACGAAGCAGCGGCCGAGGCGCTGGACCATCCCTCGGCGGGCGTGCGCCGCAACGCCATCGCCGTCTTGCCTCGCAGCGAACGGACGTCGGCAACGATCCTGGACCGTCAACTGCTGGCCGACGCCGACGCCCAAGTTCGGCTGGCGGCTCTGCTGGCGCTGTCCGAAATGCCGCCATCCGCGCGAGCCGGCCGCGCTGTGGCCGAATTCCTGACGGTTCCCGAGAACGTCGCCGACCGCTGGCTGCCCGACGCGGCCGTCTCGGCCGCAGCGGCCCACGACCGGGATTTTCTGCTGGCGGTGGCCGGCGAAACGACGGCTCGACCGTCTGGCAAACTGCGGGAAGCCGTCGCGGTAGTCAGCCAGCACTATGCCCGCGGCGGACCGGCGGAATCGGTGGCGGACCTGATCACCTCGCTGCTTGACGCCGATCCGCTGATCGCCGGCGCGGTCGTCGAGGCCTTGGCCGCCGGTTGGCCGAAAGGCGTCCCGGCGGATGCCCAAGCGATCGCGGCCGAGGATTGGGCGGCGATGCTCGACAAACTGCCCAGCGGCAGCAAGGGGCACTGGGTGCGGCTGGCCGCGCTGTGGGGCAACGAGAGCTTGAACGCGTACACGACCGAGATCGTCCGCTCGCTGCTGGCAACCGTCGCCGACGAGGGGAGCGGCGATGCCGCCCGAGCCGATGCCGCTCGGCAGGTAATCGAGTTCCAACCGGACAACGCGGAAGTGGTCGGCGAACTCGTCGCCCAAATCGCGCCTCGCACTTCGCCCGCGCTGGCTTCCGGGATCATCGCCGCGGTGGGCAGCGGTCGGTCGTCCGCCGCCGGGCCGGTATTGGTCGACGCCTTCGCCGGCTTTACGCCGGCCGTCAAGGTCGTCGCGATCGGCGTTCTGCTGAGCCGGGCGGACTGGACACGGTCGCTGCTGGACGGCATCGAACAAGGTGCTGTGCAGTTGTCCGACTTGAGCCTCGACCAGAAACAGGCCTTGGCCGTACACCCCGACCGTTCTATCGCCCAGCGGACGAAGCAAATGCTGGATCGCGGCGGCGGCCTGCCCAGTCCGGACCGCCAACAGGTGTTGGAGCAACTGCTGCCGCTGGCCGAGCGGGCCGGCGATGTCGATGCGGGTCAGAAGGTCTTCAAGGATCAGTGCGGCAAGTGCCATCTGTTCCGAGGCGAAGGCATCGCCATTGGTCCCGACCTGACCGGGATGACGGTGCATCCCAAACACGAATGGCTGACGCACACCATCGACCCCAGCCGCAGCGTCGAGGGCAACTACCGCGTGTACTCCGTCGTGACGGTCGACGGACGGGTGCTAAGCGGGCTGTTGGCCTCGGAAACCGGCACCTCGATCGAGATGTTCGACGCCGAAGGGAAACGACACGTCGTGCTGCGCGAGGATATCGACGAATTGGTCGCGTCGCCCAAGTCGCTGATGCCCGAGGGTTTCGAAAAGCAGGTCAGCGAGACCGACATCGCCAACTTGCTGGAGTACGTCACGACGCGCGGCAGATTTACACCGCTCGATCTGCGCAAAGTCGCCACGGTCGTCACCACGCGCGGCATGTTCAACGACGAAGCAAGCGCGACGGAGCGGTTGATCTTTGCCGATTGGTCGCCCAAGACGTTCGCCGGCGTGCCGTTCCATCTGGTCGATCCGCAGGGCGACCGCCTGCCGAACGCGGTCATGCTGTACAGCCCCAGTGGCAAACTGCCGCCGCGCATGCCGCGGCAAGTCCCCTTGACCGTCAACCAGCCGGCCGCGGCGATCCATCTGCTGAGCGGCGTCGGCGGTTGGTCCGCCAAGCAGCCGCGCGACGACGGTTCGGTCTCGATGACCGTGCGACTGCACTACCGCGACGGACAGACCGAAGACCACCCGCTCCGCGACGGCCACCATTTCGCCGACTACATCGGCCATTTCGAAGTCCCCGGTTCGCAACTCGCCTTCCGCCTGCGCAACCAGCAGATCCGCTATCTGGCCATCCGCCCCGGTCGCGCCGACCCGATCAGCCATCTCGAACTACGGAAGGGCTCCGACCGCACCGCCCCAATCGTCATGGCCATCACCGTCGAGGCGCGCGAGTAAGCATCGTTCGAGACTCGCTGCATCACGTCCACATCGCTTGGATCTGGCTGCGGACGCGGCGGGTGGCGGCTTGGCCGGGTTGCGTGGGCTCTTGGATTTCGGCGGCGGGAATGCCGGCTCGTGCGTTGATCTGTTGGAACTGGTGCTTGATGCGCTCGGGCAGAAACCGGGTCAGTTGGGCGTAGCTGTGGCGGTCGCTGAAACCGCCGCGGCCCGCGTGGTAGTAGCGCTGCGGATGGCAGACGTCCAAGTGCTGGCGCGCGCGGGACAGCGCGACGTAGAACAGACGCCGTTCTTCTTCAATGTCCTCTTCGCTGCCCGTCGCCATGTCCGAGGGAATGTTGCCATCGGCCGCGTGGATCACGTAGACGGCGTCCCATTCGAGCCCTTTGGCCGAGTGGATCGTGCTGAGGATCAAGTAATCCTCGTCCAACAGCGGCGCGCCGGCGTAGTCCTCGGTGCTCTCGGGCGGATCGAGGGCCATCTGGGTCAGCAGCGTCTGCCGGTCGGGGAACCGCGCCGCCAGTTGCTCGATCTGCTCCAGATCGCGTTTGCGCGGCCCGGCGTTGTCGTAACGCTGCTCGAGTATGGGTTCGTAGAATTCCCGCACCAGATGGATTTGGGCCGGCACGTCGGCCCCGCCGCGCTGCGACAACCGCGCGAGCACTTGCTGAAAGCCGGTCCAAACCGGCTGAGTCGCCGCGGGCACAACGGCCTCGGCCCACGCTTCCCACCGGCCGCCGGCGGCGATCAATTGGTCCATCAACTGCCGCGCCCTGGCCGGCCCGATGCCCGGCAGCAGTTGCAGCAGCCGGCTGCCGGCCACGACGTCGCGCGGGTTCTCGGCCAGCCGCAGAAAGGCCATCAGATCCTTGACATGGGCCGTCTCGACGAATTTGAGCCCACCGTATTTCACGTACGGGATGTTCCGGCGAGTCAGTTCGCCTTCCAGCAGAATGCTGTGATGCGACGTGCGGTACAGGACCGCTTGCCGCGTCAGCAGGATGCCTTCCTCGCGCCGTTGCAGGATCCGGTCGACCAGGTACTCAGCCTGCTCCGCTTCGTCCTGGCACGTCACCAGCACCGGCAGCTCGCCGCCCTTGCGGTCCGTCCACAGGTCCTTGGTGTAACGTTCGCGGGCTTGCGCAATGACGTCGTTCGTCACGTTCAGGATCGGCTGGGTACTGCGGTAGTTCTGCTCGAGCTTGACCACTTCGGTGCCGGGAAACTCGGCCGGGAAATCCAGGATGTTGCGGATCGTCGCGGCGCGAAAGGCATAGATCGACTGGGCATCGTCCCCCACGGCCGTCAGACCCTGGCCGTCGGGCCGCAGCAGCCGCAGGATCTCCGCCTGAACCCGGTTGGTGTCCTGGTATTCGTCGACCAGCACCTGGTCGAACCGCTCGCGGATCGCGGCTCCCACCTGCGGATCGGCCAGCAAACCGCGCCAGAACAGCAGCAGATCGTCGTAGTCCAGAATCGCCCCTTGGTCCTTTCGCTGGCCGTAGGCTCGGAACAATTCCTTCAGTGGATCGACATAGTCCTGGCACCAGGGGAAGTGACTCTTCAACACTTCGTCCAGGGGCCGTCCGGAATTGACGCAATGGCTGTAGATCGCTAGGCAGGTGCCCTTGCGCGGAAAGCGTTTCTTCGACTTCGTCAGGCCCAGCTCGGTCCGAGCGACGTCCAGCAGATCTTCGGAGTCGCTACGATCCAGGATGTTGAAGTCCGGATCGAGTTCGGCGGCCGGAGCGTGAGCTCGCAGCAATCGTGCGGCGGTGGCGTGGAACGTGCCTCCCCAGACAGACCGCCCGGCAGGCCCAAGCGTGGGGCGAGCCGTATTGCCGGTTTGCAATTGGCGGAGCAGCGTATCGACGCGGCGCAGCATCTCGGACGCGGCGCGCCGGGTAAACGTCAGCAGCAGGATGCGCGCGGGCGGCACGCCGCGGCTGATCTGGTACGCCACCCGGTGGACCAAGGTCCGCGTCTTGCCCGTTCCGGCTCCGGCGACGATCAGCAGCGGCCCCTCGCCGTGGATCACCGCCTCGCGCTGCTGCGCGTTCAGACCTTCGAGAATCGCCTGCCGCTGTGATGAATCCGTCATCGAACGCCCCTCCGTGATTCGACATCCCGAGTCAGTCTAGCAATTCCGCGCTCGCTCACCAAGGATGCAGCCACCTGGATTCCCAAGTACGTCGAGCGGTTGACGCACCTAAGCAGTGGGGGGATAATCAAAGATGATTTGATCTGACACAGTCTGACGCCAAGCCCGGAAACTGGTGGCGATAGTCGACTCCAGTGCGGCTGGCACGGTCGCGGAAAGGTGAGTTGTGTGACATCTTCCTATATTGTCGAACGAAAAGCGGGCGTCCATGCGCTGACTGCGGAGGAACGTCAGCAGGAGGAGGATGTGCGGTGGGCGCAGCACGATCCGGAAGTGCTTGCCAACCATATCGGCGAATTTGTCGTGCCGTTCGACCGACGCATCGTTGCCCATGGACGTGACATGGAATCGGTGCTCGAAGAAGCAGCCCGAGTGACCGGCCGCGATCCCGATCGACTGCCAATCTGCGGCATCGACGATCCGCTGCTGGATCTCCCGCATTGACCGAGCGGAAACCTCCATTCCACCGGGCTGCACCATGTCTGACATTTCACTGGACCTTCGCGGAATTCCCTACGTCACGGATCAAGGCGTGGCGGTTCGTGCATGGCGTGCCTTTGTTAGCGTTCGGTTTGTAGGACCGAATGGTCTGCTCGTTGGTTTCCAGGCTTTTGTTGATCCTGGTGCGCCGTTCAGTGTAATACCATACTCGCTGTGGCACGGGCGCCGAGTTCAATGGACAACCTTGGGTACACATTTGACGCGGGCAGGACGATCGGCCTCGGAGGAACTGATTTGGCAAGGCGTTCGCTGCGACTTGGGCACAACCGACGTCTTCCTGCTGGATCTGGACGCCGGAGTTCGCTCGGGCCCCCATCGCATGGTCGCCAAGTTCGCCCGCCAGCGTTTATCGCTTCCTATTGAAAACGCTGCCATCCTAGGCATGAGTTTTCTCGCCGACAACGACGTCCGACTCGTGCTCGACGGTCACGGAGCGGAAACGAACGGTTATCTCAGGCTGCCCGATGAGACTGACATGACCGGGGAAAGGTGATTCCAATATCATCCGCAGCAAAGCGAAGCGAAGATTCCGAAAAAGGCGAACAGACGCCTTGGCACTGGTCGAAGGACAAATACTGGACCGACGCGCTGGAAGTGCTGTATCAGCTCCGAGAAGCGGGGCAAACACGATTGACCTTGGATCTGACCGCCATCGAGACCGTTGCTTTCCAAGTCGATGGGCCTGCTTACAAACTCATGGATGCGATGGAGTCAGTACGGACGCTGGAAGGCATGGAAGGCTACAAAGGCGCGCCTCGCATCCTTCTGGCCGTGCTAATGCGACTTCGAGAGCTGTCTGGAAACAATGCGCGACTTTTCGAAGACGCGTCGGAAGAAACCAAACCTCGCCTTTTTGCGAACGGAGAGACGTCGCCCATGAGCATTCCTGATTTCCAAAGCATTATGCTGCCGCTTCTTGAGCTTCTCGACGATGGGGAGGATCACACCAACGCCGAGATTTCGGGTACGTTGGCTCGAATGTTCCAGTTGAGTGACGAGGAGTTGCGGGCCAAGCTGCCCAGTGGCCAAACTCGGGTGTTTACCAACCGATTAGCCTGGGCCAAGGTGTACTTGAAGAAGGCGGGACTTTTGGAAAGTCCGCTGCGCGGAGTGTCTCGAATAACCGATCAGGGCAAGTCCGTTCTCGCCCAGAAACCGGCAAAGATCGATATCGCTTTTCTCAAGCAATTACCAGAAACGGATTGGTCAAGCGAAGTGAAGTGCGTTGGTCAGCAGCCGGGGCCAGCCGATTCGGAATGTACCCCTGAAGAGATCCTGGAGTCGTCGTACCAGGAGCTTCGTGCGGCCTTGGCCGATGAACTTCTGGAACGAGTGAAATGTTGCTCCCCGCAGTTCTTTGAGCGGCTCGTGGTCGATCTCCTGGTGGCCATGGGCTACGGCGGCTCGATCGCCGATGCTGGACAGGCCATCGGGAAGACCGGCGATGGTGGCATCGACGGCATCATCAAAGAGGACAAGCTGGGATTAGACGTGGTGTGCGTCCAGGCAAAACGATGGGAGAACACCGTGGGGCGTCCCGTTGTGCAGAATTTTGCAGGCAGCATGGAGGGAGTGCGGGCGAGAAAGGGTGTTCTGCTCACCACTGGCTCGTTCTCCAAAGAAGCGGAGGACTACGTTCGTCACATCGAACGCAAGATCGTGCTGATTGGCGGCAGGCAGTTGGCACAACTCATGATTGACCACGACATCGGTGTGGCGACCGCCCGCACCTATGTTGTCAAGAAGCTCGACTTGGATTACTTCACGGAAGAAACTGGCTAGGCGGCCGTGACAAAATTGCGTCGGTCTCCGAGATCTCGAACCGCGCGGACGGCTTGGTGACAGCCTTTGCACGACACTTCTGCAGTGCCGTTTCCATTCGTGGGCTTCGTGCGCATCCGCTCGGTTGCGTTGCGTCGTGTTCGTGGCTCGGATAGCATGGTGGGCGATTCGATTCTCTTTCCCTCGGAGGCGTACCATGATCGAGCTGGGGTTGCACACGGACAACTGGCGGGCGTTGAGCGGCAGCTTTCAGACGGCGTGCGAAGCGGCGGTCAGGCACAGGCTGGAGCATATCGAGTTCGCCGTGATCCACGGGCAGTACTTCATCCAGGCCATGGGCTACGACCCCTCGATCTCGTTGCAGTCCAATCCGCGGGCTCTGCGGAACTACCTGGACAGCAAGCGGCTGCGGGTTTCGCAGATCGACGGCTCGTTTCCCATGATGGGGCCCGACGGCTCGGCTTTCGGGGTCCAGTACGCCCAGCAGACGATCCGTTTCGCCGCCGAACTGGATTGCCCGATGGTCGACACGGTCGACGGAGCGTTCGAGATCCCCGGGTTGAACCGCGACGAGGTGTTCCGGATCACGTGCGACAACTACCGCCAAATCCTGCCCTGGGCCGAGGACTACGGTGTGATCGTGAACGTCGAGCCGCACGGGCCCTACACGACGGACGTCGAATTCATGACCCGGCTGTTCGAATATTTCGATTCGGAGTACCTGCGACTGAACATGGACACGGGCAACACGTTTATCGCCGGACTGGATCCCGCGGAATACATGATGCAGTTGCGCAAGTACCTGTCGCACGCGCATATCAAGGACGTCAGCGAGAGTCTGGCCGCGGCGGCGCGCGGCGAGGACACGGGGATCGCCGTCAGCGAAGTGGCGGTGGGCAGCGGCGTCAACGCCAAGAACATCCAGCGCTGCATCGAACTGATGAAAGAGACCGATTGGAGCGGCCACGTGTCGATCGAATGCTACGGCAGCGAGGAGAACACGCGGGCCAGCGTCGAATTCATGCGCAGCATCCTGTGAACGCGAGCGTCGCGGGGGAATCGTGATGGACCAACCGATTCGATGGCTGCTGTACGGAGCCAACGGCTACACCGGGCGGTTGATCGCCGAGCAAGCGGTCGCGCAGGGCATGCAACCCGTGCTGGCCGGGCGGCGGCAGGCGAACATCGAACCACTGGCCGAACGGCTGGGGTGTCCGTGGCGGGTCTTCCCGCTGGATTCGCGGGACGACATCGTGCTGAACCTGGAGGGTGTTGGGGCCGTGCTGCACTGCGCCGGCCCATTCTGCGATACGGCGCGGCCGATGATCGAAGCCTGCTTGGAAGCGGACGTCCACTACCTGGACATCACGGGCGAATACGACGTGATCGAGCGGGCCAGCGACTGCGGCGATCGTGCGAAGTCGGCCGGCATCGTCGTCATGCCCGCGGTGGGCTTCGACGTCGTCCCCAGCGACTGCCTGGCGGCCAAACTGGCCGGGGCTTTGCCGGACGCGGATCGGTTGCTGCTGGCTTTCACGGGCGACGCAACTCTCAGTCCGGGCACGATGCGAACCGTTTGGCGGAACGTCCGCCGCGGCGGATGCGCGCGGCACAACGGCCAATTGGTGCGGGTGCCGATCGGCCGCGATTTTGTCGAAATCCCGTTCGCCAGCGGAACCCGTCCGGCGATGGCCATCCCATGGGGCGATATCGCCTCGGCATACCACACGACCGGGATCGCGAACATCGAAGTGCGGATCGGATTGCCGCGCCGCCAAGCAGCCTTCGTCCACCGCTGGCGCTGGCTGCTGCCCGCGGCCGGTTTGCCGCCGGTTCAGGCCCTGGGCCGCTGGTGGATCCGCCGTTCGGTCAAAGGCCCGGACGAAGCCGAGTTGGCGCAGGGGCGGATCGAGTTTTTCGGTCGCGTCAGCAACCCGTCGGGCCGGAAGGTCGAGGCCATGCTGCAGACACCCAACGGTTATCGATTGACCGCCGACGCGGCCCTGTCCGTTCTGCAGGCCGTGCTGGACGACCGCGTCGAACCCGGCTTCCACACGCCGGCCAAGGCGCTGGGCGCGGATTTCGTGCAGCAATTGCCGGGCGTCGAATTCCGCTGGCTCACTACCCCCGACCCTGCAAGCGACTCCTTGTGAGGCGCCGATCCGAGGCGCCCCGAAGAAAGACACCTTTTTTCTGGAGAGACCGCGATGAGTGCAATGACATGGATCTTGGCAACGGCGTTGTGCATGGCCGAACCGACCGCCGAGGCGCAGACCGCGCCACCGGTGCGCGTGCTGCTGGTGACGGGTGTCGACTATGTCGGACACCACTGGAAGGAAACGACCCCGGTTCTGCGTGGCGTCTTGGAGAAGGATCCGCGGCTGTCCGTCCGGGTGATCGAGGATCACGAGTTTCTGGCGTCGGATGCGGTCTTCGACTACGACGTGGTGCTGCTGCACATGAAGAACTACGATCCGACCAAGCGGGCGGACCAAGTCCGCGGCAACTTGACCCGCTTCGTCCGCCAAGGCGGCGGGTTGGTCCTGTACCATTTCGCTCTCGGCGCGTTCGAAGAGTGGGCCGAGTTTGAGCAACTGGCCGGGCGGGTCTGGGACAAAACGAAACGGGGCCACGACCCGCGCGGCCCGTTCACCGTGAAGATCACCGATCCGGACCATCCGGTGACTCGCGGGATGAGCGACTTTGAGACCGACGACGAGCTGTACACCTGCCTGGGCGGCGAGACGCCGATCCGCGTGCTGGCCACTGCTCGATCGAAAGTCGACGGACTGGATTACCCGATGGCCTTCGTGCTGGACTTCGGACAAGGCCGAGTCTTCCACACGCCGCTGGGCCACGATGTGAAGGCCGTCGCGCTGCCCGGTCCCGCCGAGCTGATCCGGCGCGGCTGCGTGTGGGCGGCCGGCCGCGAACCGTGACGACCAACCGTTGTACCAGATCGACAGAATTTACTCCGTTCCCGCGGCCGATGATGACTATTTCCTGACCCTTCGTCAGTTGCCCCACTTTTTGGACAAGGAACCACGGAATGCCCGAACGAACGCGTTACCAGGAGCGCATCATCAAGCGCTACTACGACAACCACGAATCGATCTCCCTGCAGCGGGTCCAGGAGTTGGTCACGGAGTTGTACCTGTCCGAGGGCAAGGCTCGCGAGAAGCACTGGAAGAGTCTCGCCTCGCACCTGGAGAAACTGGGCGTGGCTCCCGAAACGATCGATCATCTGCTCCGCGAGCAGAAGCCCGAATTGGTGGCCAGTTTGGTAGCCAAGCTATCAACGAAAGCGTAACGCGATACGTCCCGCGTGGACCTTCGAAACTGCCAGGCGGTAAACCATGAACTTGGATCTGCTCGCGCGCCTATTGGTCATCGCGCCGGCCCTTCTGTGGGCTCCAGGGGCGGCGCCGCGTCCCGTACTCCAAATCATCAACGGCAGCCAGCAGACCATCGACGTCTACTGGCTGACGCCCGACGGCGAGCGAGTGTCCAACGGAACGGTCGCGGCGGGCAAAGACACCTTCATCACCACCACGCTCGGCCATCGCTTTGCGGTGGTCGGGCAGGAAGATCACTTCGAGGCGACGGTGAGCAGCGAAGTGGCGGTGCAGGCCTTTCGATTCGATCCGCCCGACAAAGAGGGCGTGCCGGCCTTTTACTCCCAACGTGTCAGCGCGAACGGTTTCCCCATCGTCGCCTCGGCGAACGTGAATCCGTACGCCCTGCGAGAGGCCGCTTATCTGGTGGACTTGATGTTGGCAAAGCGACCCGATGTGCGCACGGCGATGATCCGCAGCGGCGCGCGTCTTTGCATCCTCGCCCACAACGAGTTCACTACCGAACAACCGGAATTCTCATGGCTGGCCGAACGTCCGGTGGCGAGGTTCCCGACAGTCTCCGGGAAGGACTACTGGGACGCTCGTGCCCGTGGAATGGGTGGCAGCAGGCGCGATCCCTACTGCTCCTGTGCCGAAGAAAACCTGCTCGGCTACCCCGGGGACCCATTCGCCGCGGAGTGCATCCTGATCCACGAGTTCGCGCACAATATCCACCTGCGCGGAATGCTGAACGTGGACCCGACGTTCGACGGACGCCTCAAGGCGGCCTACGAGGCGGCGATGGCGGCCGGCCTCTGGAAAGGCAAGTACGCCAGTGTGAATCACCACGAATACTTTGCCGAGGGCGTGCAATCCTGGTTTGACGACAATCGCGAAAACGACCACGACCACAATCACGTCAATACGCGAGCCGAACTGATCGAATACGATCCCCGGCTGGCCGCCATCTGTCGGGAAGTGTTCGGCGACACGACACTCAAGTACACCAAACCCGCCACTCGGCTCGAAGGGCATCTGGCAGGTTACGATCCCGCCGGCGCCCCGACTTTCGTCTGGCCAAAACGGTTGGACGATGCTCGAAGACAGATTCTGCAGGATGCACAGCGACGCAGTCAGGAGCAATCTTCATCCAGCCCCTAGACGGGCTTCCAAGAGACGTGTGTCCTCCCGCCAGTTGCTTCACTCCTGCTGAAAATCGGCGATCGTGACGGTCGCCGGATTGGCAACGACGGCGGGGAATTCGAGAAAGAACGTGCTGCCCACGTCGGGCACACTTTCCACGCGGATGTCGCCGCCATGCTCTCGCAGAATTTTCTGGCTGACCGGCAACCCAAGCCCCGTGCCGCGACTGCCTTTGCGGGACTCGAAGACACAGAAAATCTTGCGAAGATCGTCCTCGGGAATGCCTTCGCCGTTGTCGCGAACGGCAACCAGCGCCGATCCTTCGTCGAAATCGTAGCCGGTCCAGATCTCGACGCATCCTTCGCCAACCTTCTCGCAGGCGTCGATCGCGTTGGTCACCACGTTCAGAATCGCCCGGTGCAGGGCATCCGGGTCGAAGGTCAGCGAGGGCAAGTCCTCGGCCGGCCGCCAGACGAGCCGCACCCCGGCGTCGGCGGCGCGGGTGACCATCAATTCGACAACATCGCCGACCACTTCGTTCAGCGAGGCGGGAACCCGCTCGGGCTGACGCTCCTTGCTGAACGTCAGCATGTCCATCACCAGGTTGGAAATCTTCTCCTGGTTCTTCTCGACGATTCCCCAGCCCTTGCGGATCAGTTCCGTCTTGTCGTGCTTCAGGCCTTCTTCGATCAAGTAGCTACCGCCGCGGATGCCTTGCAGAATGTTCTTGACATGGTGCGACAGCGTGGCGATCGTCTGGCCCACGGCCGCCAGGCGTTCCGCTTGGACCATCGCGGAATAATACGACGTGTCCTCCACCGCCAGCGCCGCTTGGTGGGCGATGGCGATCATCAGCTTCAGGTGCTCCTCGGTGAACTTGTTCATCTGCCGGTTTTGGAGCATCTGACCGGGAGCCGTGAACGTGTCGATGTAGATGATTCCGACGATGTCGTACCGCCCCTGCATCGGCACGCAGATTGCTTCGCGGACTCCCATTTTCAGAATGCTGGCGCCGGTATCCCAGCGGTCGTCCTCGCGGGCGTCGCTGGTCAGAACGCCCTCCTGCTTCTGCAGGACATAGTCCAGAATCGTCTGGCTGATCCGCATCTTTTCGCTGTCGCCGCCTCGGCGGCGGTGCCGGAACACCTTGGGAAGCAGTTCTTCGGTGTCGCGGTCCACCAGCATGATGCAGCCGCGGTCGGTCTCGACCCACTCGAAAATGAACTCCATGATCCGCTGCAGCAGTTGATCGATGTCCAGGGTGTGGCTGACGGCCAAGGCCGTCTGGTACATGATCTGCAGATTGCTGCGGGTACGGGCCAGCCAGGGATTGTTGGCGAAGTCGGCTTCGGTGTAGATGCGGCTGCCTTCCTCCTGGCCGATCGACGTGATGATCCGCGAGCCTTCGGGCTGCCGGTTCCGGTCGATGATCGCGATCTCTTCCGCCAGATCGATCGACGATTTCTCTTCGTTGCCCGTGAAGATCATCAGCGTGCGCCCGAGTTGGACGCGGTCGCCGGAACGGAGCAGTTGTTCGCTGACGGCCTTGCTGTTGACGAACGTCCCGTTCGAGCTGTTCAGATCGACCAGCGAGAACCCCTCGTCGCTACGGACCACTTGCGCGTGGCGCCGCGAAACCTCCGAGTCGTGCAACTGGATGGGATTCTTCGCGTCGCGTCCCAATCCCAGCACGGGAGCGTCCAATTCGAAGCGTTTGCCTTGATCGCGTCCTTTGATCACAAACAGCGAGGCCATGACGCCGCCTTGCGCACCGGTCGGCGATGCCGACAGTTCAAGATGCTTCCGGGGAACCCAACAAACGTTCGATTGTACGAATCAGCGGCGCGAAATGGTAGGGTTTGGAAACAATTCGGTCCCGAGGCAGACTTTCGTCGTAATGCCGGGCTCGGCCCAACACGACGATCGAACTGTGATGGTCGCGAGATTCGGTTTCGTATTCCCGGCAAATCTGTTCGTCGTCCGCCGCTTCGGCCTCCAAGTCGAGGACGATCACCTGCGGGTGGTGCTGGCGGGCCAATTCGACGCCTTGGCGGGCGCCTGCCGCTTGCAGGGTGGACACACCTCTCATCTGCAACGCCGTGCAGATGACCTCGCGGGTGTCGTCGGAACCGTCAACAATCAAGACATGCCGTTGGGGAGAACGAAGGGATGTCGGGAGCACGGTCGTCGCACCTCCGTGTGCGTGGTGGTAGGAAGTCGCGGACGGAACTCCGGCGGGCAGTCCCGCCAGGCGCAACCGTCCGGTCTGGACTGTGGCTCGGGTTGGCACTCGCAACGGACGTCCTTGTCCGCACGAGCAGGGGCGGAGAATATCGACTTTTCCGATCCGTGTCAAAAGGGAATTCTACGGATCAGAATTTATGCCCACGCTGGGGGCCGTCTTTGGTGAGCGTCAAGATTTCGGGACCGTCGTGGTTCATCATGATCGTGTGTTCGAACTGGGCGGACAGACGACCGTCTTTGGTGCGAACCGTCCAGCCATCCGTTTCGTCCTGCACCCCCTCGCGGACCCCGACGTTGATCATCGGTTCAATGGTGAAGGTCACCCCGGGGCACAACCGCTGGCGGCGCCCTTCCGGCGTAGGGATGTGCGAAATCGTCGGATCTTGATGGAATTTTCGCCCCACTCCGTGCCCGACATAGTCCTTGACCACGGAAAAACCGCGGTCGTGCGCCACCCGCACGATCGCCGTGCCGATATCCGAAGCCCGGCAGTTCGGCTTGATGGCGTCGATCGCGGCCCACAAACAGTCCAGAGCACACTGAACCACCGCGCGCGCCTCGTCCGATACTTCGCCGATCAGAAACGTTTCGGATTGATCGCCGTGCCACCCACCGACGATCGTCGTGAGATCGACGTTCACGATGTCGCCCTCGCGCAGCGCGTAATCACCGGGAATCCCGTGGCAGATCACCTCGTTCACGCTTGTACAACAACTTTTGGGGTAGCCCTGGTAGTTCAAACATGCAGGAACATGCCCGTGGTCCAGCGTGTACTCGTAGACGACTCGATCGATTTCACCCGTGGTAATACCGGGCTGGATCATCGGACGGATGTAGTCCATCATCTGCGCGTTGAACCGCCCGGCCAGTCGCATGCCGTGACGTTTCTCCTTCTCCAGTTCCCGACGTCGTTTACTCATCAACATGCTGATCAAGCTTTCCCTCCACTGATGCCTCTAAGAGCATAACCTGAGTCGACGAATTGCGGTAGTGTGCAATAATTGGGCGTCACAGGCTTCTCGAATCCGTTTCGATGCAAGCGGGCGCGCCAGCACGCGCAAATTCGCAATTGCCTCCCCAAGATGGTGGCCTGCCGTGGAAACGCTTGCCAATCCGCCCCGACGACTCACGCCAGCTTGGTTGCTCTCGCTGGGGCTGCACGGCTTGTTGCTGGTACTGCTGAGTCTGGGATTTCGCTCGATGCCTGGCTCGGCTCTCGATGTTCCCGTACGGGAGGTAGGCATTGTGCTGGCCGAACCCCGGACGGCGCAAGCTGAGGCCATGCAGCATGCATCGGACAGCGAGGCAACGGCGGACAGCCGCGCTGATTCGCGGGTTTCGCGCGAAGATCAAGCTTCCACGGGGAATGCCGATTCTGCACTCCCCGGCGATGAAGTGGCGGCGGATTTGAGCATCCCCGACATCCAGTTGCCGGGCGATTCTATGCCACTGGGCTCGGCCGACGACCTGGGACTCGACCGGTTGTTCCCCGGGGCACGCCGCAGCACCAGCGTCTTGCCCGGCTTGGGCGACGAAGCCATCTTGGCTGACGAGGCAGCATGGCGGGCCGCTCAGCAGGCTCGTGGTCCCGCCACCCGTGTGTCGCTGTTCGGTTCGGCGGCGGCCAGCGGACATCGGTTCGTGTTTGCCATCGATCGATCGGGCAGCATGGGCGGCAGCGGATTGAACGCTCTGGCGGCCGCTAGCACCGAGCTTTCGACGTCGCTGGCTCACCTGCTTCCGTCGCACAGTTTTCAGATCGTGGCTTATCACCATCAGTGCGTTTACCTTCAGAAGCCTCGACTGCTGCCCGCTAGCGAGGAGAACAAAGCAGCCGTGGCACCGTTTATCAGCGGTCTCGGCGCCTTGGGAAGCACCAGCCACGACATGGCACTTCGAGTCTCGTTGGCGATGGAGCCCGACGTGATCTACCTGTTGACCGACGGGGGCGATCCGCACTTGACCGAGATCCAACTGACGAATCTCCGGAAACTGACCGCCGGCCGCACGTCGATCCACTGCATCCGCTTTGGATTCGGAGCGGACGCCGAGCCCGATCACTTCATGAAGCGTCTCGCGGCGCAGAACTCGGGTTCGTACACCTACGTGGACATGTCGAAAAGGTGAGAAATTTGGCAGGGCACTACTGTTTTCGGGGTGAAGTAATTATCCTAAGAACGGCTAACACAAACTGCCGAGTCGGCAAGTTGGCTTGAGCAAGCCACCATTGCTGAGGGTATCCTCGTCGCCGCTCGATTCGGGATTCGCGGGAGTTCAAACGCAAAACATGACGCAGATGTGCCGGGGAGTCCGCGGAGCGACCACCGCGGACGCAAATACGCGAGAGGACATTCTCACGGCTTCGATCCAGTTGCTGGCGCTGATGATCCGGTTGAACGATATCGACCCGGAGGACGTGTCGAGCGCAATCTTCACGGTGACACGGGATCTGGATGCGGAATTCCCGGCGCTGGCGGCGCGGCAACTGGGCTGGCACGACGTACCGCTGCTATGCACTTACGAAATCGATGTTCCCGGTTCCCTGAATCGTTGCATCCGCATCCTGGTGAATTGGAACACGGAGAAGACTCAGAAAGAGATCGTCCACGCCTACATCAAGCAAGCCAAGAGACTGCGTCCCGATCTGCGGACGTTGCCGCCGATCGATTTCGGCGAACTGGAGGCTTGGATCGCCGCCTACATGGCCAGTCACGAAGTCGAAGTGAAATCCGCGGCTCGGACCGCCGAAGACCCGCCAGGGCCGTGAAAAGGGACAGGCACCTTCGCGACCGCTGATTTTCCAGGAGGTTCGATGCTTCGGCGCAGAGCCAGTCCCATTTCTTGCAGCCACGCCGAGCCAGTGACAGAGCGAGTTCCCCTTCATTGACGGTCTAGGCTGCCCCTGCTAAACTTTGCGGTTTGCAATGCCGCGGGAGAGCCTCTCACTCGCTGCCAGCCCCCAGACAAGGCCCAGATCCGCAGCCTCTCGCGTGCAGATCTCGCAAATCGGCCTGAGGGAATCCATCCGCCGCCGTGGCCGAGGCTTCGGTCCGCATTGCGGCGGTGACGAACTAACACTTTCTTTACATTTTGCACCGGAGGAACGTACAGATGGCGAAGAGAAACGCCGCGAACAAGATGGTTTACTATTTCGGCAAGACGCGCACGGACGGGAAAGGGCTCAGCAAATTCCTGCTGGGCGGCAAAGGGGCCAATCTGGCGGAGATGACCAGCATCGGCTTGCCGGTTCCTCCGGGTTTCACGATCACCACCGAGTGCTGCGATGCGTATTACAAGAGCGGCGCCAAGCTCCCGGCCGGCTTGATGGACGAAGTGCATGACAACATCGCGACGTTGGAAAAGGAGCTGGGCAAGAAGTTCGGCGACGCCAAGAACCCGCTGCTGGTGTCCGTCCGTTCCGGCGCCGCGGCCTCGATGCCCGGCATGATGAACACGATCCTGAACCTGGGCATGAACGACGAGTCCGTCTTGGGCTTGGCCGAGGCGACGGGCAACAAGCGCTTCGCCTATGACGCCTATCGCCGTCTGATCAACATGTTCGGCGACGTGGTGATGGGTGTGGATCACGAACATTTCGAGCACGCTTTTGACCAGATCAAAGAGAAGTACGGAGCGAAGCTGGACACGGACGTGCCCGCCGAAGGGTTGGTCGAGTTGTGCCAGGCATACGAAGAAGTCTACAAGAAGCACACCGGCCATCCGTTCCCGCAGGATCCGTACGAGCAGTTACAGCACTCGATCGAGGCGGTGTTCCGCAGTTGGATGACGCCCCGCGCGATCCGCTACCGCGAGGTCGAGGGCATTCGCGGCCTGCTGGGGACGGCGGTCAACGTGCAATCGATGGCCTACGGCAACATGGGCGATGATTCGGGAACGGGCGTCGCGTTCACGCGCAACCCGTCGACGGGCGAAAACAAGTTCTACGGCGAATTCCTGGTCAACGCCCAGGGCGAGGACGTGGTGGCGGGAATCCGCACGCCGCTGCCCGTGGCCGAGATGCCCCAGTGGAAGACGGAAGGTTTCCCGACGCTGGGCAAGGACGTGTACAAGCAACTGCTGAACATCAAGAAGATCCTGGAAGAGCACTATCGCGAAGTCCAGGACATCGAGTTCACGATCGAATGCGGCAAGTTGTTCATGCTGCAAACCCGCACCGGCAAGCGGACTGGGGCGGCGGCGGTCAAGATCGCCTGCGACCTGGTGAAAGAAAAACTGATCGACGAGAAAACCGCGCTGCTGCGGATTCCCGCCAACGATCTGACCCAGTTGCTGCTGCCCAGTTTCAATGCCGAGGCCAAGAAGAAAGCGGAAGTGCTGGCAGTCGGTCTGCCGGCTTCGCCGGGAGCCGCCGTCGGCAAGCTGGCGTTTACGGCCGCGGAGGCCGTCCAGCGGACTAAGGACGGCGAAGCCGTGCTGCTGGTCCGCAAGGAGACCAGCCCCGAAGACATCGACGGCATGCACAGCGCCGTCGGGATTCTGACCAGCACCGGCGGCATGACCAGCCACGCGGCCGTAGTCGCCCGCGGCTGGGGACGCTGCTGCGTGGCCGGCGCCGGCGCGATCCAGATCGACGAAAAGGCCCGCAAGATCAAGGTCGGCAACAAGACGTTCACCCACAAGGACACGCTGTCGCTGGACGGTTCCACCGGCCAGGTCATGGTCGGGTCGGTGGCCACCGAAGAGCCCAAGCTGTCCGGCGATTTCGCCAAGGTGATGAAGTGGGCCGACCAGTACCGCACGCTCAAGATCCGCACCAATGCCGACACGCCGGGCGACGCCCAGCGGGCCCGCGAGTTCGGAGCCGAAGGCATCGGGCTGTGCCGCACCGAACACATGTTCTTCGAAGGCGACCGCATTAAGGCCATGCGCGAGATGATCTTGGCCGAAACGGAAGAGGCCCGGCGCGCGGCGTTGGCCAAGCTGCTGCCGTACCAGCGCGAGGACTTCATCGGCATCTTCACCGCGATGAAGGGCCTGCCGGTGACGATCCGTCTGCTGGACCCGCCGCTGCATGAATTCCTGCCGCACGACGCCAAGGCGCAGCAGGAGATGGCTGATTCGCTGGGCGTCAAGGTCGCAGCGGTCAAGGCCCGCGTCAGCCAGTTGCACGAAGCCAATCCGATGCTCGGTCACCGCGGTTGCCGCTTGAGCGTCACCTATCCGGAAATCCTCGAGATGCAGGTGACCGCAATCGTCGAAGCCGCCATCCACTGCAAGCGGAAGCGGATCGACGCGCATCCGGAGATCATGATTCCGCTGGTGGGCACGGCCGCCGAATTGAAGATGCTCCGCGACCTGACCGCCAAAACCATCGACGCGGTTTGCAAGCGCGAGAAGATCACCAGCGAGCTGGACATCCTGATCGGCACGATGATCGAGATTCCCCGCGCCGCGTTGACCGCGGACGAAATCGCCCAGAGTGCGGACTTCTTCAGCTTCGGCACGAACGACCTGACGCAGATGACCTTCGGGTTCAGCCGCGACGACGTGAACAGCTTCCTGCCGGACTACCTGAAGCAGGAACTGCTGCACGTCGATCCGTTCCAGTCGCTGGACACCACGGGCGTCGGGCAGTTGGTCGAGATGGGCGTCAAGAAAGGACGCTCGACCAAGAAGGATCTGAAGGTCGGGATCTGCGGCGAGCACGGCGGCGATCCGGCTTCGATCGCCTTCTGCCACACGGTGGGCCTGAACTACGTCAGTTGCTCGCCCTTCCGAGTGCCCATCGCCCGCTTGGCCGCCGCCCAAGCCGCATTGAAGTAACGGCAGGCGGAACCATCAGGTGTGTACAACAGAGCCCCGCGGGATCCCGCGGGGCTCTTTGCGTAGCGATCCGGAACTCGAGTTGCCCGCTGGCATGGCCTGAACAGCCGCCTCTTTGGTTCCGCACGTGCTGAACCGAGGAGGTCACGGCGTTCGAAGCCCCCTGGATAGGGCGCAAACGCACGGGTCGGCCTATGCCGGGCGAATCGTCCGCGATCGACATGCGCAACTTGTTTGCGTGCGGTACTTTAGGTATTCGATGGCGACCGAGTGGTGCCGGTGATAGGCCGACCCAGCCGGTCGGCTTATCCAGCCGCCAATAGGACATTATCCAGGTCGACCTATTCCGCCCAGCGGCCCAGATCCGTTTCCGATTCAACTGCTTGACACGCAAGAGATTCAAGCGACAATCGTCCAGTAGTGGCACGCGGGATAGCCCGCCGCCCCGGTCGGCCTATTCCCAGTCAGCGATGTCCGTGATAGGCCGTTCTGGATAATCACAATTTCGGGGCCGCGAAACGATAGCGAGATGAAGTTTGCTGACTACTCGACGATAACAAGAGACAGAAGAGGGACGGACAATGGCTAGAACGATCTGCATGTTCAACCACAAGGGAGGAGTCAGCAAGACCACAACTTCGTACAGCCTCGGATGGATGCTTGCCAAGAAAGGCCACACAGTACTTCTTGTCGACGCTGACTCTCAGTGCAACCTGACGAACATCTTCCTCGGCGAGGACGGTTTTGAGCAGTTCTACATCGACGAACCAGATCGGAACATCAAGAGTGGTCTTGCTCCCGCATTCGGGGCCAAACCGGTCGAGATTGAACCGGTGACGGCTGTTCAAGCCAACGGCAACGCCAAACTCTACTTGCTCCCTGGCTCCTTTGAACTTTCAGAATACGAAGTCTCGCTAGGTGTCTCCTTCACACTTACGGAGACAATCATCACACTCAAGAACTTGCCTGGTTCATTCGCATTTCTTATCGCGAAGACCGCCGAGCGACTCTCTGCGGATTATGTCATCATCGACATGAACCCGAGTCTTAGCGCCATAAACCAAGCACTCTTGGTGAGTTCAGATTACTTCATTGTGCCAACCGCACCGGACAATTTTTCAAACATGGCGGTTCGATCACTTGCAAAGGTACTGCCAAAGTGGGAGAAGTGGGCAGTTCGAGCTCGTTCGGTGTTCGCGGATGCATACTACCCACTTCCACAGAGCACCCCAAGATTTCTTGGCACGGTCGTTCAGGGGTTCAACATACGGAAGGGGAAGCCAACGCTCGCGAATAGAGAGGTAATAGATCGCCTTAATGAGACAGTTCGCACGACACTCATTGATGCTCTTGCCGAACCGGGCATGCTTCTGCCCGACGACAAGTACAAATCAGAGGACTATTGCCTTGTCCAGATACCTGACTTCCAGTCACTCAACGCTGCTTACCAAACCTACTGTGTGCCGGTATTCGCACTAACCGACGCCCAATTGAGGTATGTCGGCACGGTGCTTGATCAGTACAAAGACACGCGGACTCGCTTCCGCAAGATCTACTCTGAGTTCGCCGACACCGTCGTGCGCATTACGCGAGATGCATAGAGCAATCCAGCAGTTCGAACTCAACCTGCAAAGCGCCAGGCAACTCGGCGTCGTGTACCTTGCCTTTGCGGACAAGGTGACAGAGGCAATTAGCCTCGACGAATTACTGCGCGCGGAACTCGTCTTGGCGGTGAGTGCACTTGACTGTTATGTGCATGACGTCGTTCGAATCGGCATGGCACGCTTGTTCTCCGGCACCGGTGGTGCGCCCAACGCGTACCTTAATTGTTTAGTGTCGCTTGGATTCACCAAGCGGCTTGCCACGGCGGTCGAATCGGACAGAGGATCGCTGGTAGAGGAGGAGATTCGCCGCCTGCATGGATTTAGGACATTCCAGAGTGCTGACAACATTTCGCAAGCACTTGCACTCATTGGACTCCAAGGAATGTGGGACAAGGTGGGGACCGAGCTCTCCATGCAAGCCGGAGATATCAGGAGAAAGCTGGACATCGTTGTTGACCGCAGGAACCGAATTGCTCACGAGAGCGACATTGACCCAACGATGGGCATCGGGGCCAAATACCCGGTTGACTATCCGATGGTGAGTCAGGCTGTTGCGATTCTTGAGCAAATAGTCCGCGCGATCCATGTCGTAGTGGTTGCGGAATTCAGAGCATAGAAGACGCAGGACAACAGACTGGTAGAGATTCTGGATCCGCTCGAAGGCGACAGTCTAAGTGGCGGTAACGAAACGCCGAACCAGCGCATCGAGATAGGGGTCCGGGTTGCCCCGGAGCCCCTCCCACACCATGAGAGCATGCGGGTCCGCACCAGGCGGTTGAGCACGAGTTTTAAGGCACTGGCCGAAACCAGGCCCCAGGCCATTGAATCGCGTCCGTCGCCGCAGATGATCCGTGGTCCGCGATCGGCGGACACCGCTCGGCAATCGGCCTGGCCACTTACCGTTGACGCGACTGTACGCGGTGCCTATCCTGAAGGTGTTGCTGCGCCGGATCTGTGGGGACCGTGGATAGTGGGGATTGACTATGCCGACCTTTCAAGATGTGCTTGCCGCTGCCCGTACGCTGAATGAAACGGAGCGAATACAACTGGCGAACGCGATTTGGGAGGATGTCCCGCCCGCGGACTGGCCACTTCCTGACGCAGAGTGGATTGCCGAAGCCCAACGGCGGTCGGCCGAGTACGACGAGGGACGCATGTCGGCCGCGACCTGGCCCGAAGTACAAGCCCGGGCTCGACGGAGGGCCGGGCTCGATGGATAGCCTATTGATCGCCGAGGCCGCCGAGGAGGAGTACACGGAATCCCTGAAGTGGTACGCCGAGCGGAGCCTGCCCGCCCTGGAGCCTGTCGGCCAGCGGTTTCGCTGTCCACCGGCAGCTCACCTCAGCGTCTCTCTGGGCCTCGCATGGCGTTTCTGTTCGTAGCCTCGCAGCCTTGGCGCAAATGCGGCTGACGACGATGCCTTGTCAGCTTGCCGAACACATTCGCAGGCTTCCTCCCCACGGTCGGTCACCCTCCCGCAGTCGCCCTCGCCTCGTACTTGTTTGGTCGGTTGACACTTGGTATCCTGTCCTCCGATCAATTCGCGTTTTCGTACAGGGGACTTCCACCCCACAAGTTCACGCCCATGTCGGGCGTACGGTGAACGGGAGCGGCGGTTGGGTCTCGGAAAATGGCGGGCGTGTCCGTCGCCGCCGCGTTACCCCAAGCGTTAGACGCAAGGCATATAGGGAATTCGGCGATGACGTTCGGGCACATCATATGGAACCAGCAGGCAGCCATTGTTGGTTCATCGCACATGGCAATTCTGCATGGAATGCTCGACACGTACAGTCGTTGCGGCCAACGTGGTAGCCTTCCTCAAGAGCCTGATTTCGTCGCCGCCCTTGTTCTGGACAGTACACCGTTAATCTACAACGCGCTGAAAGCTGTCTTTACGCCTTACCGGATCGCCGTGTCTGTGGCCTCTGTGTTCTGCCATCAGACGCCACAGGTAACACATTCACTTGCCAGCAAATCGTGCGAACTCGGCGATCTGCTCTTCGCTCATATCCACACGGACTTGAGGGGAAAGGTCTGCAGAAATGCGTTGCTGTATCAAGCCAAGATGTCATCCAAGCAGCCGTACGTGGTTCCCAGGAGCGAAACACACCAACTCGCCTTGTATACGGACTGGCCCCAGTTCAGTTACAAAAGTCCTGGTGCCCTCGCCGGGACGAAGCGAGATATCAATCCGAAGGTTCCCCACACGGGCGCCCAGTACATGTTGATCGACGATCGTCCGCCCAACGATCCTCAAAGCGGTCTTTTGAATTTCCCAGGGACCTATCCTATTGGCTCGTGCATGGCAGACAAATGCCTGCACGATCACAACCACCTTGCCCAGGAACTGTTCGACCTATTACGCTTGCGTTCCGGCAAGGCGTTCGAAGCTCAGAATCCCAATCCGCCCACCGACGAGTGGTCGCGGACGATTTGGGATCTAATACGCGTGGCTCTCAATAAGGCGTTCAATCGCAAGAACTCCGGACGCAACAGCGACCCTCGGACTGCTGGTGGGCCGCTCTATCTGGCGGACGGTGCGTGTTTCACGGCGGCCACGGCGCGTTCTGCAATATCGACGGTCACGGAGATCCTGGGTGACAACCGAGCTGCCAGATTCTTCGAACCACCAGCCGAGGAACCACCCCGAGAGGGCCCTCTCGGGGATGATGATCGAGAACCAGACGCCGGCGTTTCCCTTGTTCTGATCGAGACGAGTGAGGCGAGAGAAGAAGAGGAGGAGCGTCTAACCAGACGCTGAACCCGAGCGGGAATGGCGGTCGGGCTCGGCATGAAATACGCGCTTCTCTGCGTCATTCCCGCCCGGTTAGCTCAGTCGTTCGGCTGGGCGACCTGCCCGGCCCCGTCGGCCACCGCGGTGCTTGCCACCGTGGAGTCGTGTTCAGAACCAGACGGCGTGTCCTTCTCCGGCCCTCCGCCACCACCCCGGCTTGTCCGGGTGGGGCGATGTTCTTGCGGCACTCGGTCGGCAGCGGCATTCGACGTGCCGATTGGCGACGGTAATGTCGCTTGAACACCGCTCCACGCTGACAAGCAGCGTGGTGGCGGGGCTATGCTTTCGGGGGAAGCGTTTCTGGTGCTGAACATCGCTCGACGGAGGCAAGCTCCGCCGTGGCGACAAGACATCCGTTGACCGGATCCTTCGGTTCCCATGGTCGTTCGCTTCGGCCGTGCCTGCCCGCTATCGCATTCCCAGAATCGAAAAAAAACGTGCGTGCCCTCGCGCCAAACCAGGCCTCCCCGGCGATGGTTGGGCGGAACCGAAAACATCCGCGCGACGGCACACGACGAAGAATGATTGCTGTCGGGGCCCGCGCACGGTGGGATAACCGCCATCGCGACAGGCGACGGTCGCCCGTGCGGCGGCAGACCGCAGCCGAACCATGTCGACGAACAATCGGTCGGGATAGGGGTCCGGGTTGCTCCGGGGCCCCTCCCACACCATGAGAGCATGCGGGTCCGCATCAGGCGGTTGAGCACGAGTCTTAAGGCACTGGCCGAAACCAGTCCCCAGGCCATGGAATCGCGTCCGTCGCCGCAGATGATTGACCGCCGTACGGCGGTTCGCCCCCTTGAAGGGGAGCGACATCGCGAGACGAGCGTGACACGTATCTGCTCGTGTCCCTTCGGCCCTTTCCGTCTCCATTGGTCTTGGAGGGTCGGTACTACGGCCTCTGCTGACTTCTGTGCGCACGGTTCGGAGTTACCCCCGGCCGTGTGCGCCTTTCGGGCAGGCCCTACTCACGCACTACGCGACACAGATCTCGAGCGAATAAGAACGTGAACTTTCGCTGCACAAGTTCGCCGACCAACGCTGCGTGTCGGTGCCCGCCCTGGAGCCTGTCGGCCAGCGGTTTCGCTGTCCACCGGCAGCTTCACCTCAGCGTCTCTCCGGGCCTCGCATGGCGTTTCTGTTCGTAGCCTCGCAGCTTTGGCGCGAATGCGGCTGACGACGATGCCTTGTCAGCTTGCCGAACGCATTCGCAGGCTTCCTCCCCACGGTCGGTCACCCTCCCGCAGTCGCCCTCGCCTTGTACTTGTTTGGTCTGTTGACACTTGGTATCCTGTCCTCCGATCAATTCGCGTTTTCGTACAGGGGACTTCCACCCCACAAGTTCACGCCCATGTCGGGCGTACGATGCACGCGAGTGGCCGATCGCGTCGGACTCGGATCGGAGATCACTCGGCGGCCACCGCGTGATCGTTGTCGTTCCACGACTGAATGAGACTTACGATAAATGCAAGCGTCTGGATTCATAGCGTTGATAGCAGCAATCGTCGTAAGCAGATTCATTAGCGAACATGCATACCGAGAACTTGATTCGGACCAGAAATTACGGTTGATGGATGGATTCTCGTCAACTCGGATGTACTCGATGGTTCCGCTCTTGGTTCTGGTCGGAGGATTTTGGTATTTGACGACGAAAACCGATTTAGACAAATCACTGATCACCACCGCATACTTTGGGCTCTTGATCATTTACGTTGTCGTTCGCACGGTCCTTAACCAACGCAAATTGATTGCGCTTGAAATGCCAGTCCCGTACCAGCGAATGTTCATGACCGGCCAGGCAGTTTCTCTGGTTGGAGTCGCTTGGTTCTTCTATACTGTGTTCTGACATGCTGCCGCCTGAAGACGGAGCGGGGAACCATCCCAAGGGATAGGGGTCCGGGGTGCCCCGGAGCCCCGCCCACAC
>JAHDXO010000018.1:108486-169405 GCA_023382975.1 Pirellulaceae bacterium | reverse complement strand
CGGTCAACCAACCGCGGCCCCATTGAAGCTGGAAGCATTACAGAAAGGGATTGAAGGATGGTGACTCCTCTCCGCGGTCAACCAACCGCGGCCCCATTGAAGCCGTGGTGAAACTGGAAGGATGACGATGGAAGAGCTCACCTCTCCGCGGTCAACCAACCGCGGCCCCATTGAAGCAGACTGTGTTCAGCACTTCTGCGCGTTGAATAGCGGCTCTCCGCGGTCAACCAACCGCGGCCCCATTGAAGCGTGCTGATCGCCCGGTTGGCCATGCGGTCGGCAAAACCTCTCCGCGGTCAACCAACCGCGGCCCCATTGAAGCACACAAGACGCGGAAGCCGTCTTTTTCTGCGAACAGCTCTCCGCGGTCAACCAACCGTGGCCCCATTGAAGAAACTGGGACGACACGACGGCGACGGCTGAGTATCGCCTCTCGGCGGTCCGCTTCGCCGCGACCTGGCCAAGTTGCTGTTTGACGATCACGAGTGGGAATCCGCCGTGGAGACGCGAGCATCGATCGTGGCTCCGGCACCTCGTTCCGAAGCGGCCAGGAATCAAGGAACAACTGCGCCGCAATGCGGACGGCTTTCCGGTCCAGAGCTTCCTGTGCCTACTGAAGGACTTGGCGACGATCTGCAAGAACCGAGTTCGATGGACCGGGACGATGCGTCCTCTTGACACCATCGTCTGGCTCGGTCTGGCATTCAAACGCCCCGTGACATGTTCTCCGAAGGTCTGGAACGACACCTGCTTGGCAGCTTTTGCCCGATTGGTGGACTTCGAAGAAATTGCGTTCGACCAGGGATTCGCTCAGAACCCGAATCTGCGTCGTGCGATTCTCCCGCGACGCACCGGCCGATCTTACCCCCTCCCGCCGCTCCCCGCGATAACGCCGGCGTTGTTGAAGCCACGTACCGCGATGTTCATGCCGGTCTCGCGATTCTTCGCCTGCATCGTCTCGTGTTCCGTCACCGCACGATCTAATCCCTCTTCAGTTAGGGCCGATCAGCAGAGCCGAACTTCGTCGTACTGAGATAGTTCCGAACCGCTTCATACGTCGTTCTGCTGACGCCGTCGTCCTTCCAGACGTACAGTAACAGCCTGCCTTTCCGGATAAATGGAGATTCCTGGTTGTCCTTCGCGAGTTCCTTGAAACGCTTCTTAGCCGTCTCCTCACTGGTGAAGCAGAGCCCATAAACACCGATTTCGTTTGCAGGGTCATTCTCCTGATACAAAGCCACGACGGCAGCACGAACCGGCTCTAAATCTGATTCATCGCGAATCCCAAAGAACAAAGCGACCGGCATCATCCGGTGTGGATCGACCAAGACGCCAGGGTTGCCGCCAACCGGCATGAGGGGGGCGGTGCGGACGCGTTCTACCAGTCGAACCTGCTTGGGCAAGTCCGAAGTGGGCACGTTGATGAACTTCAATACATCGTCATGCTGCCGCGTTTGCCTTGCGGCCTCTGAAGACGGCGTCGATTCGGCAATCGGCTCTTGTGACCAGCATAGGGAATGATCGCAAATGAAAACCGAAAGGAGTACGAGTTCGCAGCAATGCCATCGACACATCTGTTGGTCCTAACAACGGCCGTAACCGGGCGTGTGGCTAACGACTACCCAGGCGAGGGTTTCACCCGCTTGCCAACAAATCATCTCCAGTCCGCACGTCCACCGATTTGCCCTGCTTTCGTTGACGATCGTGTGGCCGTCACGTCGGCTGCTATCACTCGGCAGCAATGCTTTTCGGGACGCTGCGGGAAGGAACGTAGTTGAACTCCAGCCGCGGAGCTGATGAGGCTGTGGACTTTCTATTCCGCAACCCGCTCCGCAGGGGTCCAGATTAAGCTGGCGGCGGAGCGGCTGTC
This sequence comes from Pirellulaceae bacterium, assembly GCA_023382975.1. Taxonomy (GTDB): domain Bacteria; phylum Planctomycetota; class Planctomycetia; order Pirellulales; family Pirellulaceae; genus SKKK01. The sequence goes on along the minus strand of JAHDXO010000018.1, from coordinate 167,535 downwards.
AAGGGGCTAGGTGGGGGGGTGTTTCGGGGTGTTCCGGAAAGTCCGGAGCGGGCAAAAAATCGGAACTCGATCGGCCCCGGTTTCGATCGGTCGGGTGATCACGATCGCGCGACGCGGCGGTTCGCCGGGCCGCAGCAGAGTGACGCAACTCGGTTCGCCCTCTGGGGCCGACAGTGGCAGCGAGGTCATGGCGAGAGGGTGATCGGTTGCGGCGTAGGGACGATGGCCCCGTGCTGCCGCAGGAGTTCGCGGAGCGAGTTGAGTGGGACGTCGAGCGGCGTCGAATCGCTTTGGGCGGCCAGCGCGGCCGTAGCGCCGGCGGCTTGGCCGGTTGCCATGCAGGTGGCTTGGACGCGGAGCGCCGAGTTGGCGAGCCGGTCGCTGCTGACGCTGCGGCCCGCGACGATCAGACGCCGACTGCCGGCCGGCACCAGGGCGCTGAGCGGCACGGTGGGCACGATGCCTTCCTGCAACGGCTTAGGTACGACACCAGTGCGAGTGTGTAGATCGACAGGATAGAAGGCGTTGCAGATCGCGTCGTCGAAGACTCGGCCGCCGACGTAGTCATCGTGAGTGACTACCGTGTGGCCTTGAATGCGGTAGCTCTCGCGAAATGCCGCTTCGGGCTGAATCTGACCGAGGCGCACGTTTTTCTCGCCGCGTGCGTGCCGGGCACGAAGTTGCGCAAGGATCTCGCGCCGTCCGGTCAGATTGGCCTGAGTTCGAGTGACGGAATTGGACGAGTCGGCGCCGTGGACGTACACGGCGCTCATCCGTTCGCGCCCCGCTTTGAACGCCTCGCCGAACTTGAACAGCATCGAACCAGGCTGAGTCTCCTCGTCGCGCAGCCGCGCCAGCCCGATCAGCCCCACGACATCCGCTCCGCCGGTACAGTCGACCAACTGGCTACAGACCACGCGCCGCCGGGTGCCCGGGCCGACGATGTCGACCAACCAGCCGTCCGCGGCGGACTCGATCGCCAGCGGAAATTCGTAGTAGCAGATGGACACGCCCGCTTCGAGACACGCTTGTTCAGCCAACACGGCGTACAGGAAGGGATTGATCAGCACCTGGTGCAGCCAGTGTTGGCGCGCCGGCGGGGGCGTCGCGAAGTCGGGTAACGATCCGCCGTCCAATTCAACCGTCTCGCGCACCAGATCCCAGCCGATACCGGCGATGACCTGCTTGCCCCAGGCATGAAAGAGGCCAGGAAAGGCCACGCCGCCGACGGTCATGGTACCGCCCAACTGACTGCCTTGCTCGATCAGCAAGGTGCGGGCGCCCGCGCGAGCCGCCTGGATCGCGGCGACCGTCCCGGCCGTACCGCCTCCGACGACCAGAACGTCGGTCTTGGTCTCGAGCACGCCGACGCCGGACTTGGCTCCAGCCGGCTGGACCCTCGATTCTTCTGCGGCCTGGAGCGAAGACGCGGCCCAAGCGGCGCCGGTGACGGCGGTACACTGCAAAAAGTCGCGTCGCGGTACACGATCGTGGCTCATGGTTCGATAGCTCCTGTGCGAGTCATGTTTGCCGTTCTGCTGAAATCTACGCTTCCACGGGCGGTACATGCCGAGTTACGCGGAAGCGAGACCTACAACTGTTGCGCCGTTACGCCCGCTTCGGGACGTCCCACGCGCCAGGGGTCACCTGTTCGATGTTGGGCGTCACATCGGCTTCGACGTTGCGCAGCGCCCAGGCGATGCCGCCCAGCACGAGGCTCTCGAAGAACGGATGGGTCCAGACTTCGTGGACGTGGCCGAACGATGTGTAGAAGACTCGGCCCTGTTCCTGCTTCCGCGCCCACGTCTGCGGGAACGGCGGGCGACTGTGCAGGAATTTGTCTTGATCGCTGACCTTCTTCAGCGTTTCGGTGTCCTGGACTAGGATGACGTGCAGGTCGCGGCCGAAATTCCGGAACGTGTACCATTCTTCGCGATCGATCGTTACCGCCTCCTGGTCCGCGACCTTTTCCATGCCGGGGAACTTGGGCGAAGTGATGGTCAGCCGGCCGGGCTGCTGCGAGCCGTGCCCCATGAATTCGCCGCCGACCAGCGCCACATAGGGGTCGATCTCGCGGCCGCTGTGGAACGTATCGGCGGCGCTGTGAAAGCCGACGAACCCCTTTCCGGCGGCGACGGCGTCCAACAGCCGTTGCTTGCCTTCGGGCGTCATGGTGGGATCCTGCGGATGCGAGCCGGCGACGCACTGATTGCCGCAGGAGTAGAGGGCGAAGGCGTCGTACTGATCCAGGTCGCCGTCGAAGACGCGGCCGTCTTTGGTGCAAGTCACCTCGAAGCCGGCTCGCTTGCCGAGGGCAATCATGGCCTTGTCCGAAATACTCAAGCCGTCATTCTCCAGCTTGACCGCCGAGTGTTCGTAGCCGGTGCTGCGGGTGTAGTACAGGATCTTCTGCGGCTTTTTTTCCGCGGCCGGAGTCCAAGCTTGAGGAAACGCCGCAGCGCCAACGGCGGCCAGACCACTGATTCGCAAGAAATCACGACGTTGCATCACAATGCTCCTTGACGTTTTGGATGGAGAAACACGGCATGGGGAAAGGCGGGTAGGCAACGATGATTGTTTCCGGAATGGGTCCCGCGGGAAACCCGGGGCGCGATGATTTCTCGGAATTTCGCCGCGAGTCGCCTGCTCTTTGAGGCACCCTGCCAGAAATCATCACCCGCAACGCTACGGCCTGCCTGACCTTCTCGCCAAGTCACCGCAGCGCCCGGCGGGTTGGAATTCCTTGGGCCATCGCGCATAATCAGGCTTCCATTTCAATCCCTGCACCCGGAGAAGATACCATGATCCGTTTCCTGACACTGGCAGTTTTCTGCTCTTCGTTCTCTTTCGCATGGGCCGCCGACGACTCGCAGACGGCCCCGCCGGAGCCGCCGCAGATGAAGAGCATTTTCAATGGCGAGAGCTTGGACGGATGGGACGGCGACCCCCGATTGTGGTCCGTCAAGGACGGTGCCATTCGCGGAGAGACGACGGCGGAGAATCCTGCCAACGGCAACACCTTTCTAATCTGGAAAGGCGGCAGCACGAAGAATTTCGATCTGCGTCTGTCGTTCCGCTGCACCGCGGCGAACAACTCGGGGATTCAGTACCGGTCGAAGCACATCACCGAAGGCAATCCACGGAACGCCTGGGTCGTGCGCGGCTATCAGCACGAGATCCGCAACGAAAACACACTGCCCAGCGTTTCCGGGTTCATCTACGACGAGGGCGGTCGGCGCGGCCGGATGTGCCTGGTTGGCGAACAGGCGACATGGGGCGAAGACGGCAAGAAGACGGTTACCGGCAGTCTGATCACGGCCGAGGAATACAAGGAACTGTTCAAGCTGGACGAATGGAACGACGTGGTGATCATCGCCAAGGGGAACCGCCTGCGTCACTACATGAACGGCCGGTTGGTTCTGGATTGCACGGACAACGATCCGCAACTGGCGCTGCTCGAAGGCGTTCTGGCTCTGCAACTGCATGCGGGCAAGCCGATGTGGGCCGAATACAAGAACGTGCGAATCGCCCACCTGGATTGATTCGCAGGGTTGGGTTCCGCCCGTGAAAGCGTGCCCGGGCAACGCGAGCTTCCGGTTGTATTTGACCCGCGTTCGGCGCCCGCGGGCCACTGGGTGCGAGGGGTTCCATGACGCACGTGCTCCCGCCAGCGTTTCGTCGGCAGAAGTGCTCGATGTCCCGCATCGTGTGGTTCGCTGCCTTGGCTTGGCCACTGACGGGCTGGGTGTCGGGAAAGGGCGGCGAGTTGTTGGGCGCGGCGCCCATCGAGCCAGGTGCCGCGCCGTTCGTCTTGCGCGAGATGTTCGGCGTCTCGCATCCCGACCAGATCGTCACGTTCGATCTGTCGCAATCGGTCGATCCGCAGCGGACCGTTCTGGTCGCTGAGGATGGATCGGAGGTGCCCTACCAACTGATCGACGGTGGCCGGCTACTCGCCGTCCGAACCGGTCTGGCGGCGGGCGAGCGGAAGTCGTTCTCGCTGCGTGCCGGCCAACCGTCCGGGACGTTCGAATACGCGGTGACCGTGCGGGAAACGTCCGGCTACTGCGAAATCGCCAACGGCCTGACGGGCGTCCGCGTGCCGATGGCGGTCGCCGCAGACCATACCGATCGACTGCCCGCACCGGTGCAAGGTGTGCTTCTGCGCGACGGGAAATGGTACGGCACCGGCCCCAACTGGCTGGAATACCAGTCGGACGCTGACTGGACGAAGCGGACGGTTGCCACGGGCATGAGCGTGAAGATGCTCGAACGCGGCCCGCTGAAGGCGGTCATTCAAGTCGATTACCGCTTCGAGCATCCGGAGTTGAGGTACGGTCAGCAGACGCTCAAGCCGGCGGGGCCGGGTTACTACACCTCGACCATCACGGTCCAGGCCGGTCAGCCGTCGGTGCTGTTCGAGGAAGAAACCGACATCGAGCCGAAGTGGTCGATCGGATTGTACGACGCGGTTCAGCCCACGCATGCGCGTTACCGGGGCCATCACAGCTCGGATGCCCGATACGGATACGAACCGGACGGCCAGCGATACCGGGCCGCGAACGAGCGCGGATACGACTGCGACGCGGAGGTCGAGTTGCATTACGACCGGCCGCGGTTGCCGTCGTACCGTTCGTCCGAAGACACTTGGCGAGTGATGTGCGTCTGGGATCCGTGGTGTTTTGATTCCGGATGGTATTGGCAGGCATTCCGCCGCGACTCGCCGGATTCCGCGAACATCGTGGGCATTTTTGCCGGCCCGGCATCGCGGGCACTGGGCGCTCACATGAGCGGCGTCGGAATCTCGACCTCGCCGCCGGGCGACGGTGGCCAACGTGGGTTCTCGCTGAGTGTATCGAGTTATCGTCGCGGCCCGGACGCTCGCGTCTTTCCTCGCAGTCGCTGGTGCTGGGGACTGTTCGCGGGGACGAGAGCCGACATCCGCCCAGCGGGCGACGTCCAGCCGATCAATCTCCAGATGAATCTGCACGGCGGCGTGAATTTGGACCAAGTCCACCGCTGGACGCTCGACTTTCCCGATCCGCCCGAAGGTTACGGCACGGCGTTTATGGGCCGTGGGGGCATCGACGCGCTGAAGACGCGACTTCGAGACGACCCCGCGTATTTCCAATGGCTGTACAACAACGATACCTATACCCGCCCGCTGTTCGATGCTTGGCGCGATCCGGGACGCGAGAAACTGGTGGCGTGCCTCGAGCAGATCTTCCGACAGTCGCACGACATGCTGCACGCGCTCGTCCACCAAGGCGGCATCTACCATTTCTCGGTCCATTACTGGCACGGCGGACTGGCCGCGCAGCGGTACGGCGTATGGATCGACCAACTGCTAGACGATCCGCGGCTGACGGACGAGGAACGCGTTCGCCTGAAAGCCGCAGCCGTTCTGTTCGCAAATCTTGTCTGGAACGACGACCATGCGCCGATCAGTTCCACCGTTCACGGCCTGAACCTGGGCACCGAGAACATGCCGATCCAGCAATGGGGTTACCGTCGCTTCTATGCTCTCTTCCTGGCCCGCCATCCGACGATGGTTCAGCGCGTCAGGCAGGTCGAACGGCAACTGGAAGCTACGGTCGATCAATTCATCCACGACAGTGGCGCCGAGATCGGCTGCACGCACTATATCGGCGCGTCGTTTGTGCCGACGCTCAACACGCTGCTGCAAGTCAAGCAACTCGGCGGCACGGATCCATTCCGCGACTGGCCGAAGCTGGCGAAGTTCGCCGAATTCTACCTGAATCTCCAGACGCCGCCTGAGCCGCGAATGGGCGGCAAACGGGCGCTGGTGACGCTGGGAGACAGCGGGGTGGAAATCTCGGAGATCTTCGGCCTTTTGGGCACCGGTTTTCGCGACGCTGATCCGCAATTGGCGAAACGTCTGATGGACGCCTGGGCCGTTGGCGGAAAGCAGCATTCGTTCTTCTTCGGCACAACGACGGTGATGATCGACGACACGCTGGCAGCGCCCCCCGAGCCGGTCCACGAAGTGGCTGGGGCCGGCCGGACGCCATCCGATCCGTCGCGACGGTCGGACACGCCGTTGGCCGACGCGACGTTTCCTGGCTATTGCAGCGTGCTGCGACACGGCTGGAATACGCCCGACGAAACGGCTCTGTTTTTCGTGAACGGCGATTTCTATCGCGACCACCGCCATCACGACCACGGCTCGGTCGCGCTGTACGCGTTGGGCAAACCGGTCTCGGTGGATTGGTCGGCGATTTACACGCCGCATGCTCCCGGTGCCTACGTCCACTCGATGGTCGTTCCCGAGGCGGCGATCGGGCACGCCTGGGACCAGGACGGCGCGCTGCTGAGCGGCGATCAGGTCTGGAGACGATCGGCGCAAGAGGCCTTTCGCTCCCTTCCCGACCGGGCGTACGCGCGAGCGACGTTCGAGCGAGACAAACTGCGTTGGACGCGGGCGATCACGGTGGTTCGGTCCAATCCGAGCCAGCCGATCATCGTGATCTGCGACCGCTTTGCCGGCGAGGATGCCGACGTTCCGAAGGTGGCCAGTCTGAATCTGATGGCCGTCGGCCCGGTGGTGACTCCGGCCGGTGCGATCGAGCCGCCGCCGCGGACCCATCCCAATGCGCCGCGGACAGAAGCCCCCGCGGTGCTGCCTTCCGCGACCAAGCCCGTCCCGCTGCCGCCGGGCAGCAGCGAGTTTCAATTCACGGGCCGTTACGATGTCGACTTCGCGGTCTACTCGCTCGGCGCCGACCCCCGGGAATTCTTGTTGGGCAACTGGGCCGACACGGCCTGGGGCGGGGCCGTGAGCGAGCGCGAGGAACGGCAGCATATTCTCCGCGTACGAGGCCGTGGCCCGTTCCGCACGGTCATCGTCGCGTGGAGACGGGACGCCAAGCCCCAATCCCTGCGAGTCACCGAGGACGGCAACGCAGTCGTTGTCACCGCAGACGGCGCGTCCACCCGAATCGTTTGCGACGAATCCGGCTCTAGCGATTGAAGCCGATTTCCTGCATCAGGCGGAGGCCCAACGCTTCGAGCAGGCGATCCAAGACTGTCGCCGGTAATTCGGCTTCACCGGCCCGGAAGTCGGAAAGCAATTGCGGTTCCACGCCAATCTCGCACGCCAAATCCTCGGAAGACCGCCCATCGAGTGCAATCGCTTTGCGAACGTCTCCGCAGAAGCCTCGTTGCTCCGCCGCGGCTTTGATCTTCCGGAATTGGGTCAGAGTGTCTTCCTTGACCGACCATTCCTGCTGGACGGCGGCCTGCCAATCCCGACGCTGCCGTGGAGTAAAACGCAACGTCACGCGTCGATCCCCAGCGGCCTTGGCTTGGTCGACCTGCGACTGCTGCTCGGGTGTCAGTTCCATGGTCAATCTCCGACGTCGTAGGCGGTTACCGGATCAGATCTCGTCGGAGTCGAACCGTTTGAATACGCAGCAAAGCGAGCGTCCCGCCGAAGTACATCCCAAGGCCACGAGATTCCCCGTCGATCTACTTCGGTCCTCGAAATCCGGGTGCAGCACGACTTCTTCGAATTCGTCAGGCGTGACATCATGCTCTTCCAAGTGCTCGATAATTTCCGGCGTCCAAATGAAGAAATAATAGGGCATCGGATACTCCCACCCGTGGATTCTAACACTGCCACCAGAGACTGCAAGCTGGCGAAGCGGCAGCATGTCGATTTGAGGTGTCGGCCGCTCCCGACCTACAATTCAGAGCACCGGATCAGATCTCGTCGGAGTCGATCCATTTGGCCAAGCAAGGGGCTTGCCAGCGGAGCATGCGGGTGAGCAGTTCGTCCACATCGTCGCTTTCCAGCACGAGTTGCCGATGCTCGGGCCGTAGCAGTTCTACTTCGACCGCGCGATCGAGGAACCGCAGGAAGTGATCGAAGTAGCCGGACACGTTCAACAGCCCCATCGGCTTGGCGTGCAGACCCAGTTGGCTCCAGGTGAGCGTTTCGCTGAACTCTTCGATCGTCCCGTATCCGCCGGGCAGCGCGACGAATCCCTCGGCCAGTTCCGCCATCAGGGCTTTTCGCTCATGCATCGAACCGACCACGCGCAGGTCCGTGATACCGTGATGCGCCAGTTCCTTCTCTTGCAGTTGTCGTGGAATCACGCCAATCGCTCGTCCGCCTTCCTCCATCACTCGATCCGCGATCACCCCCATCAGTCCGATGTTTCCGCCGCCATACACCAAGGTGATGTCCCGACGCACGAGCGCCGCGCCGAGCGACTCAGCAGCTTGCCGGAAAGCCGGATCGGTGCCGGTACTGGAACCGCAGAAGACGCAGAGACTTCGCAAATCGTTCGGAGTCTGCATTCCGGCAGACGCTTCGCGGGGCAACGGCGACGACGGTTGCGGCTTCTCGGGTGCCAGCACGTCCTGAAAGATCGACCGCAATTCGCGCAGATGCTGACCCGTCGCCGTGTGAACGATGATCGCTTCGCCGCGTCCTGCGGCCTCGACCTTGCGGACTCCGAAGCCCAATCCCTTCAAACGCCGCCGAACTTGCGAGGCCCCCAGCAACACATGCAACCGCTGGCCTTTGATTTCGTTCATGGGCATCCTCCTATCCTTTGCGTCCAGTGGCCGATCCACTATGTTAGCGAAATTGCCAGTGGTCAGTTGGCAGTGGTCAGTTGGCAGTTCTGAGTTCCATGTGCTCTTTTGTGGCTGAATTCCGAAGTCTCGGCAAGGGTAGGATCAATGGAGAAAGACCGGTCGGAGATCGAGGCTGCCTACGGCGCGCGGCGGGATGCGTACGCCGCGGCCGAGCAGCGCATCGGCTCGTGCGACCGATGGCTGACGCATGCCCGCACAGCAGCGTTTCTGGTCGGAGCGGCTTTGCTGGGCATCGGCTGGCTCGGCGGGCATTTGCAAGTGTGCTACATGGCTGGCGGCGGCGTCTTGGTTGGTTTCTTCGCGTTGGTGACCTACCACGAGCATCTGCTTCGGCAACTGGAACGCTACCGCCTGCTGCGTCAGATCAACGCTCAGGCGATCGCGAGGCTGCACCGCGACTGGCCAAACCTGCCGGAGACCGCGGTCGACTTGCCGGACGGGCGCCGCGCGGTATCCGACGATCTGGATCTGTTCGGACACGCCTCGCTGTTCCATCTGCTCTGCACCGCCAACACGCCGATGGGGCGACTCGTGTTGCGCGACTGGCTGCTCGAACCTGCGGCGCCTGACGAGATCCGCAGCCGTCAGCAAGCCGTCGCGGAGTTCGCGCCGCGATGGGAATTGCGCGAGACGCTGAACCTGGAAAGCCGGTTGCTGGGCGATCGCGGCAAGGCTACCGAGCAGTTCATCGACTGGGCGGCCGGTCGACCATGGCTGCTCGCGCGGCCTTGGCTGCTGTGGATCTGTCGCCTGCTGCCCGCCGGGTTGCTCGGCGTGATCGCGGTGACCGGATTGGGGCTGATGGACATTCAAATCGGCGGCCTGGCGGTATTGGCTCTGTTGACGCTCAACCTGCTAGTCAGCGTCCTCTTCCTGGCCAACGTCCACGACGTCTTCAGCCGGCTCAGCACACGCACGGGCAAGATCCGCGGCTACTTGACCATGTTCCAGTTGATGTACTCGATGCCCGACTCGGCCGGCGAACTGGACGCGGTGAAACGCGATGCTACTGAGCGGGGTGGCGGCGTGTTGCTGCGGCTGCGCGAATTGAGCTGGATCGCCGGCCTGGCCAGCATCAGCCATTCCGCGTTGTTTTTCATTCTCGTTTACTTGCCGCTGCAGTTGTTGCTGCTGTACGACTTCCACGTCTTGAATCTGCTCGAAATCTGGCAGCGGAACTACGGACGGCATGCGAGCGACTGGTTCATGGCCTTGGGCAAATTCGAGGCGATTGCGTCGCTGGCCCAATTGGCCCACGACCATCCCGATTGGGCGTTTCCCGAGGTCAGCCCCGCGGCCGATCGGTTTGCCGCTCGCGAACTGGGACATCCGCTGCTTCCGACGGCTTCGTGCGTGGCCAACGATGTCGCGGTCGGACCTACCGGCACGTTCCTGTTGGTCACCGGCTCGAACATGTCGGGCAAGAGCACGCTGCTGAGGTCGATCGGCGTCAACGCGGTGTTGGCCGAAGCCGGAGCGCCGGTGTGCGCCGCTCAGTTGACCATGCCGCCGGTCGTGTTGGCGACCAGCATGCGAGTCCATGATTCTTTGGAGTTCGGCGTGTCGTTTTACATGGCCGAACTGATGCGTCTGAAGGAGGTCGTCGATCTGGCGGCCCTCATCGAACGGCAGAGCGACCGCCGCTTGCTGTACCTGCTGGACGAGATCCTGCAAGGCACGAATTCGCGCGAGCGGCACATTGCGGTCGAACGGGTGCTGCACCACCTGCTGCGGCATGGCGCGATCGGGGCGGTGTCGACGCACGATCTGGAACTGGCGTCCAGTCCGTTGCTGCGCGAGTTGTGCCAATGCGTCCATTTCCGCGAGACGCTGCACGGCGCCGATTCCCCGCAACCGATGACTTTCGACTACCGTTTGCGTCCCGGCGTCGCGACGACCACCAATGCCCTGAAACTGCTTGAACTGGTGGGATTGGGGGAATGAGAAGCCAATGGGAGAGACTGCCGTGAAATCCTCGGATCGGATGGCTTCGGCCCTATTCATGCTGCTGGCTGTTGCGACCGCCTTGCATTCGGCGGAGCCTGTCTACGAAGTCGGGTTGGCCAGTGTGTGCATCACGCCCGAGCACCCGGTCTGGCTGCACGGCTACGCGAGTCAGAAGCGGTTCCGTCCGTTCGAGGGCGTGTTGGACGACTTGTACGCGCGGGCGATGGCCGTTCAAGACGCCAAGGGCGACCCAGCGGTGTTAATCGTCGCGGATTTGTGCGTGCTTCGCGAGCCCGAGGAAACGGCATTGGGCGAAGTGTTGACGCGGCGAACCGGGCTCGAGCGGCGTCGGATTCTGCTGAATTGGTCCCACACGCATTCCGCACCGATCATCGGCACATCCGACGTGAACCGCTACCCCATACCGGACGAAGACCGCCGACAAACGGAAGCCTATACGCAACGGTTGTGGAACCAATTGGCCGACGTCGCCGTGGCGGCTCTAGCGGATCGACGGCCGGCGCGGTTGTCGTGGGGCACGGGCGGCGTAGAGTTCGTGAAGAACCGCCGCCAATTCAGCGCGGACGGCAAGTACCGAGGCATGGGACCGAATCCGGACGGACCTGCGGACACAAGTGTGCCGGTGCTGCGAATCGACAATCCCGATGGCACCCTGCGCGGCGTCGTGTTCGGCACCGCCTGTCACCCCGTGACGCTGGGTGACACCAGTCTGCTGGTCTCGGCGGATTTCCCGGGCTGCGCAAGGCAATTCATCGAGCAGCGGCACCCGGGCGTCCAGACGCTTTTTGTGCAGGGCTGCGGGGCCGACGCCAATCCGGATCCGCGCGCCAGCGCTGACCAACAGGAATGGGTCCGACGACATGGGCATGCGTTGGGTGCGGAAGTATGCCGCGTTCTGTCGGGCCCGCTGCAACCGGTTACCGGCCCCTTGCGAACCGAACTGACGCGAGTCGATCTGCCGCTGGCCGCCGTCCCGCCGCGCGAGCGATTGGAGCAACTTGCCAAGGGGCCGTTTTGGGAATCGCACAACGCGCGGCGGATTCTCGAAGCGCAGCAGCGCGGCGACTCGCTGCCCAACCATTACCCGGCACCACTGGCTCTCTGGCAATTCGGCGATGGTTTGACCCTGGTCGCCATCTCCGGCGAAGTGGTCTCGGAGTACGTCCCGCTGGTTGCCGCCGCGGTCGAATCTCGGCCGCTTTGGGTTGCCGGCTACAGCAATCAAGTCTACGGTTATCTGCCGTCGTCCAAGATCGTCGAACAAGGCGGCTACGAAACGCTGGGGCTCGTCTCGGCACACGTGGGTTGGTTTTCGGCCGAAGCCCAAGACTTCTTGCTGGAAGCGATCCGCGCCCTGCACTGCGGGAAAGCACGCTGAATCGCGGGAGCCTGCACGCCGCCGTCAGTTCGCGCGGGCCGGGGCTTTTCGGCGTCCGTTGCCGCGTGAGTTGCTTCCGGCGGTCGGCGGCGCCATGATGGACTTGGTACGGCCCGGGCCGAGCAGTTCGTCCAGGCGGCGGCGGAGTTCCGGCTGGATGTCGATCCGGATCCGGTGCGATTTCAGTTGCACTTGGCTGCCGTCGCTCAGGGAGATCTGGAACAACACGTCGCGACTGCCCGGATAGCCGCGGAGGATTTCATGCAGCGTTTTCAGGGTGCCGCTATCCGCGTTGCGCTCGTCGACGCAGACGATCAGCCCCGTCGTGTAGCGGGCATCGACCTGGTCGAGTGGGATCAGTTCGTTGACGATCAAGTTGGCTTCGTCACCGCCTCGCCGGTCGATCGAGCCGCGGACCGCCAACACCGCGTCGGCTTGGACCAATTCTCCGTAGGTCACGAAATCGTCGGGCCATAGGATGCAGCGGATCGCACCGTCCTTGTCTTCGAGATCGAAATTCGCGTACTTGGTGGCGGTCACGCCGGGCCGGACTTTCTTGACGTGCGCCAGTTTGATGGCCGCCAACATGCCGCCCAGGATGACCTCGGCCCGGTCGGGCAGATTCGGAATCTGCGAGGTGGTGTGGGTGCAGAACTGGGACAGCTTTTCCTCGAACTCGGCTAGCGGATGGCTCGATCGGTAGAAGCCGAGTACTTCGCGTTCCATCATCAACCGCTCGCGTTCGGGCAACTCAGGAATCTCGGGCAACCGGATCGCCGGTTTGGCATCCTCCGGTTCCAGGTCGCCGAACAGGCTGCGCTGACCGCTTCGCCGGTCGGACAGCGCGGACGCGCCGGACTGCATGGCCCGGTCCACGACGGCCAGCAACTGGGCGCGACGGCCTCCGAATCCGTCCATCGCGCCGGCTTTGATCAGCGTTTCGATCGTCGACCGGTTGCACGACTGGGCATCGACCCGTTCGCAGAAGTCGAACAAGTCCCGGAAACGGCCGTCCTTTTTGCGGGCGGCGACGATCGCTTCGGCCGCCGAGCCGCCGCAGCCCTTGATCGCCGACATGGCGAAATAGATCTTGCCGTCGGCCACCGAGAAATCGACGTCGGACGAGTTGACGTCAGGCGGAACCACTGGGATGCCCATCCGCTCGCAGTCTTCCAGATGCTCGACTAGTGCGTCCTTCTTCTTGAAATTGCGGCCGGGGATGTCGCCCGACAGCAGCGCCGCCATGAATTCGACCGGGTAATGCGTTTTCAGATACGCCGTCTGGTACGCGATCAGCGCGTAGGCTGTGCTGTGCGATTTGTTGAAACCGTACCCGGCGAACTTGACGATCAGCCCCCAGATGTCCTCGGCGTCCTTGGCGGCCAGTCCGTTGGCCACGGAACCTTCGACGAATTTCTCGTGGTTCGCCTCGATCAGCGATTCTTTCTTCTTGCTGATCGCCTTGATGCACGTATACGCCTTGGCCAACTCGATGCCACCCAGGCCGTTGAGGATCCGCATCACCTGTTCCTGGTAGACCATCACGCCGTGCGTCTCTTCCAGCACCTCTTTCAGAACCGGGTGCTTGTATTCGGCCTGTTTGCGGCCGTGCTTGACCGCCACGTAGTCTTCGACCATGCCGCCCTCGAGCGGCCCCGGCCGATACAACGCGTTGGTGGCGATGATGTCGCGGAAGTGATCGGGCTTCATCTTCTGCAGCAAGTCGCGGATGCCACCACTTTCCAACTGGAACACGCCCTTGGTCTCGCCGCGCTGCAGCAGCGCGAATGTTTCGGCGTCGTCAAGTGGAAACTTCTGCGGGTCGACTTTGCGGCCCGTCGTTTGTTCGATCAGTTCGACGGTCTTGCTGAGGATCGTCAGGTTGCGTAAGCCGAGAAAGTCCATCTTCAGCAGGCCGGCGGCTTCCACGTCGCTCATCGCCCATTGCGTGATGATGTCCTCTTTGCCGGAGATCCGCGACAGGGGTACGTATTCGGTCAGTGGTTTGTCGGCGATCACGACGGCCGCGGCGTGGGTGCCGACATTGCGGGCCAAGCCTTCGATCTTGCGGGCCAGGTCGATCAACTCGCGGATCTCGCCGTCGCTCTCGTAGGTCTTCCGCAGGTCTTCGCTCTTCTCCAGGGCTTTGTCCAACGTGATGTGCAATTCCTCGGGCACCATGCCGGTCACTTCGTTTACGCGGCCCAGCGGGATGCCCAGCGCGCGGCCGACATCCTTGATCGCCGCCCGGGCCGCCAGCGTGCCGAAGGTGCCGATTTGCGCGACGTTGTCTTCGCCGTACTTGTCCTTGACGTAACGCATCACGTCGGCGCGACGTTCCTTGCAGAAGTCGATATCGATGTCCGGCGCCTCGATGCGGCTCTCGTCCAAGAACCGCTCGAAGAGCAGATCGTAGCGTATCGGGCACACGTGGCTCAGATACAGCGCGTAGCACACGAGCGCGCCGACGCCGCTGCCGCGGGCCGTCGCGGGCACGCCCATGTCGCGGGCCTGACGCACGAAGTCCCACACGATCAGGAAGTAGTTCGGGAAGCCCAACTTGTTGATCACACCCAGTTCGCGGTCCAGACGGTCCATCACGGCCCGCGACAGTTCTCCGCTTTCCCACATCTCCGGGACGTCGGCGTACCGTTCCCGCAATCCCTCCAGGCAGAGGTCGCGCAGATACGACTCGGGCGTGCTGCCCTGGGGCAACGGCGAATAGACCGGAAAGTGCCGCTTGCCCAGTTCCAGGTCGATGTCGACCGAGTCGGCAATCTGCTGGCTGCGGGCCACGGCATCCTCGAAGCCGGGAAAAGCTGCGTACATTTGTTCGGGACTGCGGAGGAAATACTGGCTGCCGTCCATCCTCATGCGCGACGTGTCCGTGCGGAACTTGCCCGTGTTGATGCACAGCATCACGTCCTGGGCTTCGGCGTCCTCCGGATCGACGTAGTGGCAGTCGCTGGTGGCCACCAACGGAATCCCCATCCGCTTCGCGACGTCGATCGCACCCTCCATCGCCAACCGCTGGATCTCGACGCCGTTATTCATGATCTCGATGAAGTAGCGGTCGCCGAAAATGCGCTCGAACCATCCGGCGACTTCCATCGCCTCGGCCAAGTGCTCCTCGCCGCCGTGGCCTCGCAGCAGCGCCCGATTGAACTCGCTCGACACGCAACCGCTCAGACAGATGATCCCTTCCTGATGCTGCTCGAGCAGTTCCTTGTCGATGCGCGGCTTGAAGTAGAAACCTTCCAAATAGGCGGCCGAAGCCATTTTGATCAAGTTCTTGAAGCCCGTCCGGTTCTGGCATAGCAGCGTCAGGTGGTAGCTGGCTTCCTTGGAACTTCCGGCGTCCTTTTCGCGGCGGCTGCCGGGAGCGATATACGCCTCGTAGCCGATGATCGGATTCAATTCCGCGGCCTTGGCCTTGCGGTAGAACTCCAGCGCGCCGTGCAGGTTGCCGTGGTCCGTCAAGGCCAACGCGGTCATCCCGTGGTCTTTGGCGCGGCGGACCAGTTTGTCGATCGAACCGGCTCCGTCCAGCAGACTGAAATGACTGTGGCAGTGTAGATGCGCGAACGGCTTGTCACTCATTTTGGCGATCCGTCGTCATGGGGGAAAGCTTCGACCCGCGAGGATCGTCCCATCAAATCATGGGCGTCCTTCAACTCGCGGGATACCGTTGATTGTAGAGCGATGGCCGACGTTGCCAACACGGCTGGCACGGATTCCTGTTCCACCTGCCCCAAGGTCCACCGTGCTTGCAATACTCCGGCGAATTCGGCCAAAATGAAATGTGCTGGAAGGAAACGAAAGCGGGACGGAGACAGAAGCGGGACGGAAACAGACATCCTAACTGAGGAGAGAAACCGTGAACGACCGAAAAATCTTATTCCCGACCGACTTTTCTCACACGGGCGACGAAGCACTGGACTTGGCGACCAGTTTGGCGCGCCAGCGCGACGCAGTGTTGCTGATCGTGCATGTCGAAGAGCCACCGGCTGCCTACGGTGGTGGCGAAATGTACTACGGCATGCCAGATCCGGCCACCGAAGATCTTAAGAAGATGCTCTCGGAGATCGCGCCGACCGATCCTGACGTTCGATACGAGCATCGGCTGATTACCGGCGACCCCGCGACAGCGATTGCTCGACTGGCCGAAGAGGAGGGTGCCGAACTGATTGTGATGGGAACGCATGGCCGAACCGGACTACTGAGGTTGCTGATGGGCAGCGTCGCCGAGGCCGTTGTGCGACGAGCACCATGCCCCGTGCTGACCTTCAAGCAGCCGCAGGATCGGGGCCAGCAGGATTCGGACGCTCCGGAATCCATCTAAATCCCGCCTTCGGGCCATTCCCCCCCGAAATTCGCGAGATATTCCGAACAAACTTTGCCATTCGCGTGACAGATTCGCGCCGTCGCGACAAAATGCGATTGGCAGCCAAACAAGTCCTGTGTTAGAAGTTGGTGTAGTGTTCGGGCGTTTCGATCAGTCGGCGAAGATGAGTGCCTTCGAAAGAGCCCTTGGAGACGGCGGCTGACCGCGGCTTCGATTGTTTTCGGGAGTCGCCAAAGCCGGTCGAAGACCCTACAAAGAGTATAGAGAGTCGGATACTCATCCATGCGTCTCGATTCGTCCATCTCGTCGTGCGGTTCCCAAATTTCCATCTCGTTGCAGGCTTGTGGTCACTCGATTTCTTGAAGAACATCAACATGGACATCCATCAGAGTCTTCATCAGATTCTCCAGGCAAAGGATCGACTTGCCCAGTTGTTTTACGAGCATTTCCTCGAAAAACACCCGGAACTCCGGCCGTTTTTCGCCAAAGTCGATTTCAAGCGTCAGCAGATTTTGTTGACCACCTCGCTGATGGTGATCGAACGCTACTACGCCCATCCCACGCCGGCGGTGGAGCAGTACCTGCAATACTTAGGGACCAAGCATAACGAATTCCGGATACCCGTCGAATCGTATGCGAAGTGGACCGAGTCAATGCTGACGACGATGCAGAAGTTTCACGGTGACGATTGGTCTCCGGAATTGGAGAAACAGTGGCGATCCGCGATCGACCAAGCCTGCGACCTGATGTTTGCCGGCTACGAGGAGCGCGTCACCGTCTGATGCTCCAACGATTCCTGCTCGTGTGGCTGGTTCTGTCGTCCCTGGCCGCTTACTACTGGCCGTCGTGGATCTTGGTCGGGCCCGATCCCTTTCTTTGGTCGGCGCAATGGCTGTGGCTGTTGATCACGGTCACGATGTTCTCGATCGGCTGGATGCTGCCGCGGGACGAGGTCCGGCAGTTGCGTTCCCGCTGGCCAACAGTGCTCGGCGGCACGGCAGTCCAGTACCTGACGATGCCGTTGCTGGCCTACCTGATGGGCCGCGCATGTGGACTGAGCGGCGAGTACCTGATCGGCGTCGTCATGGTCGGCAGTGTTCCGGGCGCGATGGCGTCGAACGTGTTGACCTTCTTGGCCGGCGGCAACACCAGCTATTCGGTCAGCCTGACGACATCGGCGACATTGCTTTCGCCGCTGGCGGTTCCGTTGGCGCTCGGACTGGCCTTGCAGGCCGAGCGGGCGATGGATCAGCGGATACTGATCCAAGCGGCGTTGCAGTTGCTGGGGACTGTGGTGATTCCTGTGATTGCCGGTTATGTCTGCGCCGGTTGGTTGCCCGCATGGCGAGGGCCAGCGCAGCGAGTAGGTTCGACGATCGCCAACCTCACGATCCTGTGGATCATCGCGGTCGTGGTCGCCACGAACCGTGACAAGCTCTCCGATTCATCAACCGAAGTTCCGCTTACGGCGTTACTGATCGCCTTGACCGGGCTGAATCTGGGCGGTTACTTGGCTGGCTATCTCGGCGGCGTGGCCATGCGGTTGCCCATCCCGATGCGGCGTGCTCTGACTCTTGAAGTCGGCATGCAAAACGCCGGTTTGGGCGCCTTCCTGGCGAGGGAACTGTTCGCTGGCGGCGACTCAATCGCTATGGCTCCGGCCATGTACACCTTCGGCTGCATGTTGTCGGGCACCATCCTTGCCAGTTGTTGGAGTCTCACGCGCGTGCCCGAGGAGTGAGAGAGTGGCCCAGCACCGAGCACACGGGTTCCCGGATCATTCGCGAAGTGCTCCGCGGGGCCGTAGTACAGGCTGCCAGCCTGTATTTGGGGAACACAGGCAAGCTGCCTGTGCTACAACGCGCCCCCGTGGATAATCCGGGTTGGTCCAGTTTCCAACCCGGGTTGCCCAGCAGGCTGGCCCATCCACGCCGGGATAAGTCGCGGGCGTCGACAAAAAAAGGACGGGTTGTTGCCCGTCCTCTCAAAGACCACGTCGACCGTCAGTCCAGGAATCCGACCAGTTCCTGGCTGCGGCTGGGCTGCTGCAGTTTCCGAACCGCCTTGGCTTCGATCTGACGGATACGTTCGCGAGTCACCTTGAAAATGTGTCCGACCTCTTCCAAGGTGTAGCTGTAGCCGTCCCCCAAGCCATACCTGAGCTTGATGATCTCGCGTTCGCGGTAGCTGAGCGACTTCAGCACCCGATCGATCCGCGACCGCAACATCTCCTGCGAAGCCCCGTTGGCCGGGCTATCGGCAGTGGCATCGGGCAGCAAGTCGCCGAAGTGGCTGTCCTCGCTGTTGCCGACCGGACGGTCCAGGCTGATCGGGTACCGGCTCATCGCGAGCACGCGCCGGGCTTCCTCGAGCGTGGTTTCGGCGCCACGGGCAACTTCTTCGAGCGTGGGATCACGGCCCTTCTCTTGCAGCAATTGCCGAGACACGTTGCGGACCCGCGACATGGTCTCGACCATGTGGACCGGAATCCGGATCGTTCGGCTCTGGTCGGCAACGGCCCGAGTGATCGCTTGGCGAATCCACCAAGTCGCGTAGGTGCAGAACTTGAATCCGCGCCGATACTCGAATTTGTCCACCGCCCGCATCAGGCCGGCATTGCCCTCCTGGATCAGGTCCAGGAAACTCAGCCCGCGATTGCGGTACTTCTTCGCGATCGAGACGACCAGTCGCAGGTTGCCTTCGGACAGTTCCCGCTTGGCCTGCTGGTATTCGGAGTAGATCGACTTCAGATACTGCACGCGGTTCGCCAAACTCGCCGGCGTCTCTTGCGTGGCCAACAGAATGCTGCGGTATTCGTTCACCCAAGCTTCGCGTTCTTCCGCCGACTTGCGGTCCCGCTTCGAAGCATGGATTTTCTGCCGCAATTCATCGACGCGATCCGAAAAACTCTCCAGCACGGGGATCAGTTGCTCGAATTTCTGGGTTCGCAATCCCAGTTCTTCGATCAAGCGCACGGCGCGTCTCCGCCGCCGCGACAACTGCTGCCAAGCATCTTTGCGGCGTTTCCGCGGAAAGGACGCACCCAATGCCACGCGGTAATCGTGCCGATTTCGCTTCAGCAGCACGTCGAGCGTCCGCAGATTGTGCGGGATCCGCCCGAGAATCTGGTCCTTTTCCAACCGGTCGGTCACCGATACCTGGACGGTCCTGTCGAACGGAAGCTCGCCGTCGTGGACCCGCTTCAACGTCTTGAACGCCATCTGCATGACGTAGTCGCATTCGAGCAACTTCGTGCGGAATTTGCGCCGCGTGACTTCGATCTTGCGAGCCAGCCGGATTTCTTCCTGCCGGGTCAACAACGGAATCTCGCCCATCTGCGTCAAGTACATGCGCACCGGATCGTCCGACCACGATTCGTTGTCGTCCAGTGCCGCTAACAGGTCGTCTTCGTCGTCCTTCGATTTCTCCTGTTCCGTGTCGCCATCCCCTGCGCCTTCGATCAAGTCGTCGTCGTCATCGTCGACTTCGCTGTCATCAACCTCGTCTAAAGCTAAGCTCTGCAGTCCCTCCTCGTCATCCGTTGTTCGCGTCGCATCGTCTTCGAAATCGTCTAATAATGCGTCGTACAAGGCAGTACTCCTCACCAACACTCCGTCTCGGGATTTAGGAAAGCGCCGTTAGCAACCGGCAATCGGTCACGCCGTCAATCGGTGGTCCGCGACATTCGTCAACATGGCCGACAACCAATTCTACCACCCATCGCAGGACTGGTTGACGCAACCTGTTAAATGGTAAAAAATTGCGCTCAGGACGGTAGAAACACGGACCGACAATCACCGCAGACTTCCCACTTTGCCAGTCGGGAAGAATCGCAGGCACACCGGCGGACTTCAAGCAAGATCGCATACCGTCTTTACGGGGTGGTTGGGAATGCTGAACAAGCATAAGCGGAGCGAACTCTTGCTCTTGCGTGCAAGTTGCTAAACCAATTCTAACTACGGTCCGAGCCGGGTCTAGGGGTTTCCAACATCAAAACTTCAAACTATTTTCGCAAGCCGGCGGCCCGACAGCAAGCATTTTTCCACGCTCTTCGCCAAATACGCTGCCCGAAAAACAGCCAATATGGAGGTCTGTATCGCAGTGAATTTGGTCCTAAGGCCTCCCGGCCTTTCATTTGGGATCGTTCAAGGCGATCGGCGGCAGCAACGCAATACACTGGTCTTCCCCATGCCTTCATCCGGATGGGAACGAATTCGGGGAACGTCGCGAGTATCCGTCAATCGGATCGCTCCCACGGCGAACGTGTCGAACGAGCTTCGTCTCCGGCAACTTGCGAAACCTGCAAACCGCTCGCCTGCGAGGTGTAGAACAACCGCCCGTTCGAAACGGACGCCGATACGCACTCGCGAGAATCGATGCATGGGCCGGTCGACACGAGTTTGCCGCCTTCGGCCAGATCGATCATGTCCATGTTCGAGCCCATGACGAAGGGCCCGGAACAGGTGAAGCGTGTGCAAGCATAACCTTTGTTGAACCGCGTGACGATCTTTCCGGTCTGACGGTCGAAGACGTGACCGTCACCGCCGGACGCATTGGAAAAAATGTAATCGGAGCCGATGCTGATCACGTTCACGGCCGAACGAACGGGCTCCGACTGCCAAACCAGCGAACCGTCGCGCGCGTCCAGGCAGAATACGTATCGGTCTCGCGTGCTTTCGTCGGGTTGATTGTATCCGCCCACGTACAGCCGTCCGTCCTTGCCCGAAATCGTGCAGCCGGCCGTGACGTAGTGCTCGGTTGTGGTCCAAACGGTTTCGCCGGTGGTCGGATCGAGCGCGGCGGTCAGTCCATTCGCTCCCGGCGGCAGTCCGCGTCGCCGGCGCTGATCGGCCGAATAGCCGAAGAAGGTCGAGTAGTACAACCGTCCGTCCATCAGACACAATCCGCAATCGTTGCCACCGCGGCCAAACTCAGAGAAATCCTTTTGCCAGACAACCTGCCCCGTATCGACGTCCCAGGCCCAGATCAGCGGCCGGTTGTCTTTCGGGTAATACGGGTTGTTGTGCGTGTAGATGAAACTCATGACCTCCACGTCCGCCGCCGCTTCGACCGGAGCTCCCGACATGACGAACGCTTTGTCGGTGCCCTGCGGTGCGTATTGCCCCGAACCCGAGGCGTAGATGGCTAGGTTCTCGTGAAGAATCGGCGGTGCTTGGCGGCTCCAACTGGGGGAGCCGGTGAAAGGCGCCTCCCACAGCAACTCGCCCGTCGCTGCGTCCAGACAGCGCATCCGCGAGATCCGCATGCCCGCTTGGGGGACGAGCAGCCGCTCCTGATTCCCGTGGCGGTAGTAGATCGGCGAGGTGAACGACAGATAGACGCCCGGCCAGTACCTTCTCCACAACAGTCGCCCTGTTTCCTGCTCGACGGCAAAAACCTGCCCTTCGGAGGTGTGTGTGTACATCCGCCCGCCGCCGCAGACGGGCAAGTGCTTGAATGTGCCCTCGTATCGACGCATCCATTTGAGCTTCAACGGCGGCGCGATCGCTTGGTCGTTGGCGTTGCTGTTCTGCAGATCGCCGTAGTTGGTAAACCAGTCGTACTTCGAACCGGCGTAGGAGCCGGTCAGCGGGCTGCGCACTTCCTCCAGCCCCAGATTTCGCGTCGGCAGCGGCGCCTGGCCGTTCTGCCCCAGCACGTACAGATATCCGTCTTCGCCACCGAAATAGATGCGCCCGTCACAGACGGCTACCGGGGCCGTGATCGCTCGGCCGAACGGGGTCTGGAATGACCAGTCCGGTCCGCTGCCGTCGAGCGACACAACGTACAGACGCCCGTCCAAGCCGCCGAACACTCCGTACTGATCCAGGAGGATGGGCGAAGCGATTGACGGGTAGCCGCCCAGCGGCCGCGAGTCCGGCTGGTCAGGGGAATGTTTGCAGAACCCGAAACCTTCCTCCGGCCGGACGCGGTACACGTTCGAACCGCGGATGCTGACCGATGCAAAGCTCAGCAGACCCGGTAGATTGATCGCCGTCTGTGTGCCCGGCACGAAGGCCGTCTCGATCCTATCGTCTTCGGCCAGTTTCAGGATCTCGACCCTTCCCGCGTTGTCGCGCCGATGCCATTGCACGTAGGCTTCCCCGTCGGGACCAAGGCTCTGACCAAACGACGCGGCGTATTCGCTGCCTGCGTTCTTGGGGATTTCGCCCACCGCTCTGATACGCGGCCGGTCGCCGTCATCGTGCAGAAACACCGTGCGACCGCCCGCCGGAACAACTACGGTACGGCCGTGGACCGCCAGATCTCGCGAACAGCAGAAGTGGTCCCGCCAAGTCACCCGCCCGTCCTTGAACGCCAACCACTGCTGGCCATCCCAACGGTCGCCGTCGAAACCGATCACCTCGCGCACGAAGTCCCATGTCCAGGCGACGCGCCCATCTTCCTCGACGGCATAGACGCACGCTCCGACGGTGGCGAAATAGGCCCTTCCATTGCTGACCGCCGGTGCGGAGAAGACCGGATCTTCACATCGAATCTCCCGAACCACGCTGCCGTCCTGCCGATCCAAGACGTAGTACGATCCGGCCACGGTGCCGAAATGCAGATACGGCCCGACGATCGCCGGCGACGAGATGTTGTTGCAGTTGGCCGGTCCGCCGCGCGTGGCAAATCGCCAACGCACATCCAGCGAAACGGCATCGATCGCGAACGCAACGCCCGCCGCATCGACCACGTAGACCGTCCCGTCCGCAAGGACGGGCGCCGTCAAGACGGAATCGGTCAACGGCACCGCGCCCAACAAGCCCAGAGGAAGTTGGATCTGACGTTCCGCGGCATCGCCCGAGTTCCGCGAGTCGAACTTGAACTGCAACCACGATTCGCTGGACCTCGATGCGGATACCGAGCCCATCACCAACGACGTAATGGCGACCCATTTCAAGAGCACTTGGTTCATATCTGCCTCCCGTAAAGCCCGACGGCCCGCGAAATCTGTCGGCACATCCCAAACCGTGCGTGGTATGGTAACATAATCCGCACTGAGTTTCGAACGCGGACCTCCCTGATGGTCGACAACATCACCTACCAGACGCCGGCGAAAGTGGCGATTGCCCGATGAGTATCCCAGTCACCTGCATTTGCGGCCAGCAGTTCATGGCCCAACCCCATCTGGCGGGCCAGCGAGTCACTTGCCCCAACTGCGGAAATCCGCTGGTAATTCCAGCCTCGACCAAGCAGGGGACGGCTACATCCGATGACGCCGCGTCCGCGAATATCGTGTCTTGCCAGTGTGGTCAGAGTTTCAAGGCACCGCCCCATCTCGCGGGAAAGCGAGTCCCGTGCCCAAGTTGTGGCGAGCCAATTGACATTCCGGTCGTTCCGAGCGGTGCAGGTTCGGAGCCGGTGTCGCCAGCCGCTGCCCTCAAGCCCGCCACGAAGACCGGCGGCGCAGCCACGGGCGCACCCCCGAGACGATCTTCAGCAGCCGCGTCGGCCGAATCGCCCGCAGTCGCGGAGGCACCCTCCGAGGTGGATGCCGAATTTGGTTGGGATGACACCCTGGCGGCACCCGCCGGTATCGCTCCGCTGGACGCATTTGCCACTGGGCCGGCATACGTCCCGCGCCGAGTGGAAGCCGAGCCGATTCAGCCGATGACGATGTACGCGATATGGATCGGCGGCGGCGCCGTCGTGCTGCTGATCCTGCTGATCGTGGGGCACGTCCTCTGGAAAGCCTTCGCCAGCGGCGATGGCGAAACACCAGTCGCCTCGCCACCTGCTGCGACGGCCCCTGCCGAACCAGAACCGGAACCTCCTGCGACCCCGGAGACAACCGAACCCAGCGAGGGTTGATGAGGCCGACGCACCGCGAATGTGCGGATCATCGACGCGGCTCTTCCCGCGGCACCGTCTGGACTCGCCGAACGGTTACCTTGGACACCGCCAGATCGCCTTGTTGGACGTTCAGTCGAAAATCGGCATCGTTGGACCGTCCGGCGAACCGGGCGTGCTGGATCTTCATCGTCACCACCTTCCACTGGCCGCTGCCGCCGATCGGCTGTGGCGGACCGGCGCGGAATTGCTGAGCCAGGCCGGACAGCCGAGGGTCGCTCGAATCGTACTCGATCATAAATTCCCGCGCCCCTTCGTCCAGATATTCGACCGTCACTTCGAACGACTCGTCGCCATCGAAGAAAAAGTAGTCGTCGACTTCGAAATACATGTAGCGGGCGATCGGCGAGTGACGGTTCGGCACGGTCGTCCACGCGGGGCGGCCCGCGATGGTCCTCTGCGCGATCGGCCCGTCGCCCTCCGGTTTCCGCAGAACGGTCAGACCGTCGGTCTCTTCCGGGGTCGCCTCTACCAACTTCCGAGCCGGCTGCAAATCGGCGGACCGCAGGTGTGCGCGATTGCGGAACTGATCCGCGAACTTCCTGGTTGCGTCGATGTACTGCCGACCGTATTCGATCGTCTCGCAGATCTCCGTGCCTTCGTGGAACTCGTTCCAAGTCTCGACATGGACCAGCCAGGGTCGCGTTGCGGGATCGCGGCTTAACAGTCGGTGCCAACTGAATTCGTAGAAACGCCCGTCGTCTCGCGATCGCACCAGCGGTGTGCGTCCCGGCACCGCCGAATGATCGTACCCCGGACCGATTCCTGCCGTTTCCAGCAACTGCGGCCGCAACGCGCCGCCCCACTGGTAGCGGCTGTCCGCTTCGCCCGGCCAGCCATCCATCTTGACCAGATACAGATCCGTGCCGAAATCCCGGCGAAACATCTTCCGAGTTGCGGGGAACAGTTGCTCGTCAACTGCTTTCGCAAACGCGGAAGCGTACAGGAAGACCAGCGGACGTCCATCGATCGTCGCGCGATGGTCGGGAGGAATCAACGAAAAAAAGTTGCGGATCGTCCCGTAGAACCAGCGACGGCCGGCGTCAGTGGTCAAGTCGACATGATATCCGCCTTCGTTGTGCTGCAACGTGCTGGTGTCGTAAAACAAACCAATGGCAGGCGGACGCTTGCCCAGTTCGATCAGTCGCTGACGCCCGGCCACAAGCGGCGGCAGTCCGACATCGCTGAACCCGTGCCCACCGGCCGGTGATCCCCAGTAGACCGGCATGGCCACATCGATTCCCGCAGCCATCATGTCGGTCAATTGCTCCGCATGCCAGTCGATGCTCTTGTAACTGAAACCATCCAGCGTCGGCGGGTGATCGGTCAGCGCGTCGCTTCCGTCGTGATTGACGATGTGCGCCTTCGACTCCGCGTCGTACCAGTAGAAATACGTGGTTGCCACCAGCGGTTCGCCTGCCCGGAAGTCCGCCGCCAGCGGCCGGCTTGGATCGGGCTCTCCGACGTGCGGTCCCGGCGGTTCCGGGAACGTAAAATCCGCGGGAAGGTCGGCAGCAACCAGCCCAATCGCAATCAAAACAGAAAACGCGGCAGCAATCATGGCAAGCTCCGAAAACAGACCCTAACAAAACCTCGTTACACTCAGCCGCAACCAAATCGTTTAACGGCAAGCCGAAGGCGTCTGCTGAAATACTGGCAAGAACCGAGGTGGGGTAAGCTTCCAGCTTGCCGAGTTTTCGTATCTTTGATTCCCACACTTTCCTAGACGCCCCATCTGGCAAGCTGGAAGCTTACCCCACGACTTTTTCAGCAGGCTCCGAAGGCGTCTGCGTCCGGCGGCAAGGCGTTACCCCAGGACTTCCCAAGTGATCGGGATGCGTTTCAGCGCGTAACCCAATTCCCGCATGTAGTCTCCGTAGCCCGTCATCCAGTGGAAGCCCGGCATCCGGTCGGCCAACAGTTGGCTGTCGCAGTGGAAACGGATGTCGATCTGCGACCGGCAGATCGGCAGGAACGGATTCTCGACAATCTCGCCGCGCAATCCGACCCAGCGTTCTGCCTTGAAATCCGGAATAATGTTCGTCACCACTTGGCCCACGCGCATATCGACCTTGGGTGCGGCCCCGTAGTCCGATTCGAAGTGGGTCATGATTCGAGTCGGTTCGAGCGTCTTGCCGTCCATCTTGCGCGGCGCCGTGCAGTGTGCCAGCGTGATGATGCCGTCGTGCGGATAAGTCGGATCGTTCAGGAAGACTGGCAGTCCGGAAATGTCGGCCAGCAGCAGTCCCGAAGGAATGACGACAAAGTCGGACTCGCAGAAGGCCAGAAAGCCGGCGTCGTTCAGGAGACTGAGCGTCATGCAGGCGGTGGTCTCGGACATTGGCATGATGGTGCCCATGCAGTGGTTCACCGTGATGGCGCCGCAATCCGCTTCGCGCATCAAGCGGCGGAAAACCTCGTCTAGCACGAAAGCGTTTTCCACGTAGGTCTTTTCCGTCTCCAGCACCGTCTGCGGTTGCGCCAAGTACTTCGCCGCGCGCGCCTTCGAACGTTTCACCAGTTCTTGGTCCGCACGCGCCTCGCGGATCAGTTTGCCCAGGTCGTCGTAGCCGACCGTCTGCACGTCCAACTTCCAGCGGTCTTGGACCAACTGTTCCACCGCCTCCTTGGGTTGCGCCCAACCGGCCAGACCGCCGATGGCCACGATCCGTTTGCCCACGGTGTTCTTCAGGCCTCCGAGCGACCGCAATCGCCACAGAATTTCGTCCTGACTGTCGACGACCACGTCCTGGTTGTCGATCCCTTTGACCGCCAGTTCATCGGTATGCTGTCGCAAGTAGCGCGGGCTGACAATCTCGTACCACAGGTAGACAGGGCCCGATTTGTACCGGACAAAGATGATCGTATTCTTGCCCAGGTTGCCGATCGCGTTGTAGTCGCCGTTGCCGCCTCCCGCGGCGTAGACCAACAACGTGTCTGCGGATTCGATGTCTTGGTGGGCTGCCAACTCGCGAGCGCTCTTGACCGCGGCCAACGGCAAGAATTCGACGGGAAAGTCCGCATTGGTCCGCAACTCGGCCAGTTCCTGCCCGATTTTGGCAACTTCGGCCTGCGCCTGCTCCTCGGTTTCGATGCCACCCCAGTTCCTCCAACTTGTCTGCGGACGACGCGTCGGCGTGCTGTAAACCAGAATCGGCTTGACCTTCAACGACTTACGAGGCGGCGCTGCGGGCAGATCGGCGTCGTCGGCTTGGGCGAGCGAAGTCCAAGTCAAGCCGGAAAGTGCGGCGCTGGTCGCCGCCGCGCCGCCCAGAAACGCACGGCGGGTGATGCCCGTTTCATCGTGCTCGCGATGCGAACACGGACAGCAATGGGCGTGAAAATGCTGCAAAGAAGACGCTTCGAGAGACGGTTGGAATGACATCGGCAAGCCTCCGGATCGCAAGTGACAGAACAACGACCCCACCATCAACGGTCAGAATAAAGCCACTACACGAATAAATCAACTACCATCCCCACTTGTCCGTGATTGATTGGCGATGCCCGAACCCGATGTTTGAATGCAAGCGAATGCGCCGCGAGTCACAGCACAGAAACACGAATCTCGAGTGAGCCAAGGTAGCCATCGCGGCGGCGCAATTCCCGACTTGACTGCAAAAAAATCGATTTACCACCAAAAATGACGGCATGAGTATGGGTGGCCTATCGGAGCAAGATAGTGCTATTTCATCTTAAGCATA
Source organism: Pirellulaceae bacterium (assembly GCA_023382975.1). GTDB lineage: Bacteria > Planctomycetota > Planctomycetia > Pirellulales > Pirellulaceae > SKKK01. Next base: position 139,664 of record JAHDXO010000018.1, on the reverse strand, counting down.
TACCATCAAAGCACTTGCGCGATTTCGATTTCGTTCGGTGCTGGTCGCAAGCAGGTTGACAAACATCACCCGTTCGGCGATATTCGGTGAATACCTTGTTCTGGAGTAAGTATCCACTTGATGGAAGGGAGTTGAAATCATGACAAGGGGACGTTCTCTATTTGCATTGCTCAGTCTGGTCGTCGTCTTCGGGTGTGACATGGGCCAAGTCAATGCTCCGCCTGCCAATGCGGATGCCCCGGATTACGAGTTGAGGCTGATGCTGGAGGATGCCGCAAGTAACGGCCGACTCGCCGATGATTTCGCCGACAGCAAGTACTACGTCGACAAGATCAAGAGTGCCGATCCGGTCAAAGGCGGTATGGTCGAGGAAGAAATTCGCGCACTGGGCACGATGAAGAAGCCCGATGACATCAAAGCGAAGGCTCAGGAGATTCTCTCCAAACTCTAGTGAAATCGATCATCGGGTCGTGCGTCCCCGGTCACGAAATTATTCCGGGAACGTCGGCGACCACTCGATGTCAAGCGACGCACCGTTGCGGCATCGTGTCCGAATACCATCTTCTGAATCGTTTTTTCTTTTTCACCCTTTCTCGAGGAGTATTGTGATGCGCAGAAAGATTTCAGGGCGTGGTTTCACGCTGGTCGAACTTCTGGTGGTGATTGCAATTATTGGGATTTTGGTTGCCTTGCTCTTGCCTGCGATTCAGGCGGCACGCGAAGCTGCCCGCCGAACCCAGTGCAACAACAACCTGAAGAACACCGGATTGGCTCTGCAGAATTACCACGACACGTACAAGGTGTTTCCGATGGGCGCCGTGTTCGCTGGACCGTTTTCGGGCCCGAGAAAAGCAGGACCATCTTGGTGGTACGGAATCCTGCCTTTCATCGAGCAGCGAAACATCTACGACAAGATCGCCGCAACGCAGAGATCAGGGCATCCGAACACCCATTTCCGCTGGGGAGGCACCGAAGGGCTCTCGAATATTGCGGAAATCAACACGGCTTTGCGAAGTCTGGTGCCCGAGGTCATGCGGTGTCCATCGTCGCCGTTGCCCGTGATGCGGGCGATGGGTACCGAAATGTGCATGCCAACGTACGCAGGGATCACTGGCGGTACGAACATCGAACGGGATGGCACGGTTCATGGAGTCACGCTGTATCCTGATCCGCGGTGGGGAAACCCCACGACAAACAGGGTCTACCGAAGCGACGACGACATGATGGCAACCCCGAACGATGGCGGGGTGATTGCGGGCAATGGCATGCTCACCGTCAACGAGCACCAAGACATGGCCAAGTGCAGCGATGGTACCTCGAACACGATGATTGTGGGCGAGCAGTCGGATTGGCTGCGGAATGTCGACACAGCCATCTCGACGAAGTATCACGGCGATCCCGGTTGGGACAACAGCGCCGACTACGGCGGATGGATCATGGGACTGTCGAACGGAAAGAATAACCCGATCCGATTGGCCAACGCCCCATGGGATCAGCGGACTTACAATGTCGCCACCATTCGCTACAGCCCCGACTTGAAGCGAGTGCTGGGCTCGGGATCCGCTCCCGGATGCAACGAACGACACGATGGCGGCCGAGGCATCAACAACCCCATCCAGTCGCCCCACCCCGGCGGCGTGCTGGTCGCGCTGGTCGATGGTTCGGTTCAGTTCGTATCGGGGACAACCGATTTGGCGGTGTTCCTGCGATTGGCAATCCGCGATGACGGGCAGACCGTCAACTTGGACAACTAACCGCATGCCCACTGGACAGCAGCAATCCCGCGGATGCATCGTTTCACGATCAGCATCCGCGGGATTCTTTTTTTGGGGGAAGTGGAATTTCCCGTTTCGTGCGCATCGACGGCATCCCCGCCTGTTGTCCTACACTTCCGCGCGCGCGACCACCAATTCGCCCTTGATGATGCCCTTCATCCCCTTGAGCTGGGCGGCCACTTGCTGCAAGCGGTTCGCGGAGCCGCGCAAGATGATCACTTCCAGGCAGACGTCGTGCGTCAAATGCACGTGTGTGGTCGAGACGATCAAGTCGGTGTTGTCGTGCTGCAACTTGGTCAATCCCTTGCCCAACTGCGGTCGATGGTGGTCATAGACCAGCGTCAACGTGCCGGCGACTTCGTCGTTGCCGGTTTCCCAAGCACGGGTCGTCAGCCGATCGTGGATCAACTGCCGAACGGCCTCGCTCCGCGTTGCGAACCGTTCCTCTTGGCAATACTGATCGAAACGTTCCAGCAAGTCATCTTCGATCGAAACGGTGAAACGAGCGATGTTGGACATGTTCGATCTCCTCTTCAAGGAATCCGGAACCAATGAGGATCGTATCGTAGCAAACTCGAATCTGTTGCCCAATCCGCTGGTCGCGGAAAGGCAACGCGTCGGCGCTCCTGACCGACACTAATCGATCTTGACGGGAGTTACAACGCTGGTGCCCGGCCGCATGACTTCGACCCAGTGGCGGGCTTCTACGTTCAGCAGATCGCGCAACTGGTGGCGGCAACTGATGCCGCAGGCGATGATCGTCTTGCCTTCGGCCACCGCGGCGCGGACGGCGGGCAGCAAGCGGTCCTCGGCGATCTGCTGCGAGAGTTCGTAGTGCTCGTATCCGAATGATCCGGCCATGCCGCAGCAACCCGAATCGACCTCGGACCACTGGACCGATGATCCGAGCCGCGCGAAATGGCGATGGATGGCCGCCGTGCCGAACTCGGCCTTCTGATGGCAGTGGCCGTGAAGCAGGTAACCGCCGGATAGGACGCCGAGCGGGGCGATCTTTCCCGCCGCGACTTGCTCGTCCAGGAACACGTCGATCATCCGGATGCTGGCCGCCACGCGCCGCCCCATCGCTTCGTCGTCCATTAGGTCCGGCAGATCGTCCGCCAAGGCCGACGCACACGACGGTTCCAAACAGACGATCGGCGGCCCCAGCCGCGCGAACTCGTCCAGTCGCCGCATCGTGCGGGTGCCGTGCCGCTTTGCCTGACGCACCAGCCCTTTGGAAAGTCGCGGGCGCTGACAACATCCTGCCCGAGCCAGCACGACTTCATAACCGCAGCCTTCCAGCAGTTCCACCGCGGCCAGCCCGACGCGCGGTTCCAGGCAACTGGCATACGTATCGTCGAACAGCACGACGCGCCCCAGTTCCGGACGGCGGCGGCTTGCCCCCTCGCCGCGCGACGACCGCCGCGCACGGTCGTTCAGCAACCAACCGAGCGTCCGCGTCGCAAACGGCGGTTGAGGCCGGCGGCGGTCGAGGCCGGCGATCTTCTCCATCAGCCAACCGTAGCCGGGCAGCCGGGCAACACGGTTGACTACGTGAGCCAGCGGGCCGGCGATCCAGCGGGCCATCTCAGGCATGCCGCCGATCAGCCGGTAGCCCAGCGGGACGCCGTGCCGATCGTGGTGCATCTGTAGCACGTCGCTCTTCAGCCGCGACATGTCCACGGCGTTCGGGCACTCGGTCTTGCACGCTTTGCAGGCCAGGCACAATTCGAGCACCTGTTTCACGCGGTCGCTGTCCAGCGTTTCAGGCCCCAATTGACAGGTCATCGCCAGCCGCAGCGCATTGGCGCGGCCACGCGTCGTCGCTTCTTCGTCGCGCGTTGCCATGTAGCTGGGGCACATCGTGCCCGCGTCCAATTTGCGACAAGCGCCCACGCCATTGCATTGCTCGACTGCCAGTTGGAATCCGCCTTGATCGCGGTAATGAAACTGCGCCGGGACGTCGGTCATGCGGTAGTCGTCGCCGTACCGCAGATGGCTGATCATCGACGGCGAGTCCACAATCTTTCCGGGGTTCATCAGACCCGCGGGATCAAACAAGCCCTTGATCTGCCGAAACGCTTCGTACAAACGCGGTCCGTAGTAGCGCGGGATGAACTCGCCCCGCACCAAACCGTCGCCATGCTCGCCGGCAAACACGCCTCCATATTGGCACACCATCTCGAAGGCTTGGTTCGCGATCCGGACCATCTTCTGCCGATGATCCTCGCGATGCAGATCGAGCATCGGTCGGAAGTGGATCACCCCGACGCTGGCGTGGGCGTACATCGTCGTCGGTACGTCCAGGTCGCGGCAGACCTGCTGCAACCGCTCGATGTACTCGGCCAGCACCTCGACCGGCACGCAGGCGTCTTCGACGAAGGCCTGGCCTTTGACCGGCCCTGGGACGTTGCTGATCAACCCCAACCCCAATTTGCGCACGTTCCACACGTCGGCCTGGCCCTTGGCATCCGAGCGAACCGGCCACGCATAGCCGATCCGCCGCGTCTGCAAATCCGCTACCAAAGCGGCGATTCGCTCGTTGGCCTCATCCTGGTCCTCACCGAAAACCTCGACCAGCAGTACGGCTTTGGGACGTCCTTCGACAAACGTCGCCAAGGCGCGCGTCGAAGCGTTCACCAACGATTCGCGCAAGACCAACGCGTCCAGCAACTCGACGGCGCTCGGGCCGTGCCGCAAAATCTCCGGCAAGCGGCGCAACGAATCCGGTTCGTTGTCGAAGTGGACGATGGACAACGCGGTGGCGTTGGGCAGCGGAGTCAAGCGGACAGTCGCTTCCAGCAGGCATGCCAGCGTTCCCTCGCTGCCCGCGATCAAGTGGGCCAGATTCCAAGGCCGCTGCCCACCGGTGTTGCGACCGCCGATCGGTCCCGTGTAGCCCGCGCCTTCGACGAACTCGTCCAAATTGTACCCCGACACGCGCCGCATGACTTTCGGGTAGCGAGCCAGGATCTCGTCGCGGTCCCGCGTCACGATGTCTTGCACACCCCGGTAGATCTCCGCTTCGCGCCCGTCGCCGCCGCATCGCTGCTGCCATTGCGTCTGGTCCAGCGGCTGCACGTCCATCACCGTTCCATCGGACAACACGACTTTGCAGGCAAGCAGATGGTCGATCGTCTTGCCGTACACCAGGGACCGAGTGCCCGATGAGTTGTTTCCGATCATCCCGCCCACGGTTGCCCGGTTGCCGGTCGCCGGATCGGGCGCCAAATGCAGCCGCTGCGGAGCCAAGTGCGAATTCAGCCGGTCGCGGACGACGCCGGGCTGGACTCGAGCCCACCCCTCAGCGGAGTTCACCTCCAGCACTTGGTCCATGTACTTCGAGGTATCGATCACCATGCCCGTGCCGAACGTTTGCCCCGAGAGCGAAGTACCGCCGCCGCGCGACGTGATCGGTACCTGAAAACGTCCCGCGACTTCGACTGCCGCGATGCAGTCCGCCTCGTCGCGCGGCACGACGACGCACGCCGGCATCATCTGGTAATGGCTGGCGTCCGTCGCGTGGATTCCGCGGCTGGCCCAGTCGAAATACACCTCGCCGCGGACGACCAAGCGCAACGCCGTCTCCAATCCGGACACATCAACATCCTTCGACATAGCGCAAACGTTTCCAGCAAGAAAAGGGGGGAACGGCCGCACGCCCAAGCATCGTTGTCCACAACCGGGCGAACCGGCGGACCCGTTGCATTGTCCATTTCCAACGAGTAGGATACCACAAAACTTGGACTGGGCATCGAGATTCCGACTCGATCACACAGATGCCCGGTTTCCACTTCGGGGCGTAGCGCAGTCTGGCTAGCGCACCTGCTTTGGGAGCAGGGGGTCGAAGGTTCGAATCCTTTCGCCCCGACTTGAATCGACCACGGAGAACCCGGGATTGGCCGACGAACCTTGACGTTATCTCTTGTCGTTCGTCAAGAGTTCGGCCATCGCGCGGCCCAAGGCATCTCCGACTTCCATGTACGTCTCAGCATTGTGGAAGTAGTGGTAGCCCTGCCTGCTGTTGGGCGAAACGTCCGCTTCCCGCCAGAAGGGCCGGGCATCGATCGCCCGGACGTTCCCCTTGAACTCGGGATACTTCCCCGTCTCGCCGCTGACCGCCAGTTGCGCCTCGGCGACCTTCAGGCCGGGGCCGCTGAGTTCGTCGCCATCGAAGGCGATGGTCGCCAGCACAAACTTCGCGTCCGGAGAGTTGAAGTCCGCGCGCAAGGTTTTGATCAGGTGGACAAGGTTCTGCTCGTACCGACCGGCGTGCGCCGGGTTCTGGTCTTTGTGGCCTTGCCACCAAACGAAGCCGGCGACTTCGTAGCCTTGCCCTTGGTAGTCCGGGTAGTACTCGCTCAGGTTTGCCAGAACTTTCTTGGCGTTGCCGACGTCATCGTCGTACTGCTTTCCCGCGTACCAATTGATCGGCGTGGGCTCGGTGCCCTTGTCCCACGACAAGGGCGACTGCTTGTAGCCCGCGTAGATTTTTCCCTCAAACTCGAACTGCTCGCTTCCGGGCGGCAGCAGGTCCCACCCCAGACTCCGGTTTCCAATGCATGCCTTCAGAAGCAACACCGGCTCGTCGTAGATGTAGCCCAGCACGTGACCGAAGCCCAGTTCAGGGCCGAAACTGCCCTTGGGCGTCAGCCACTCGTTCCGCATGATCGACATGTTGTCGTTTCTCTGCATCACATGCAGGTAGCGCACGTCGGTGCGCTCCGTCCAGTTCCCGGCCTCGTCCACCAAGTGCGGGTACTTGCCTTTCACCTTGACCATGTACGCCAGCGTGCCTTGCATTTCCGCCGGTTCGACCTTGCCGAATCCTAGCATGTTCGACTGGCCCAAGAGGATGAACACCTTGATCGGTTTGTCGGTCGGTGGCGGATTCTGATCCGGACGAGGCAGACTGTCCGGTAGCGTTTGAGCGCCAACGGAACCGGCGAACAAAACGAGCGTTACGACAGCCCAGTGCGTCAAAGCACGCAGCCTGCAGACAAGATTCATGAGTTTTCTCCTTTGGTGAACAACCAGGACAATTCGTCCGGCCTACGTGTGGTAGTCCGCGTTGAATCGCACGTAGTCGGTGGTCAGGTCGCTGGTCCAGAAGCGGAGGTCCGCGGCGCCCTCGGCCAGTTCGAGCAGCAAGTGGGTTTCTCGGTTGTCACGGATCGAACGACTGACGGCGGGGGCGTCGAAGTCCACGGGTCCGCCGTGCGAGAACAATCGCGTGCCGTTGATGGACAGGCTCAATCGATCCGGATCCAACGTCGCGCCGGAATAGCCGGCGGCCGAGACGATCCGGCCCCAGTTGGGGTCGCCGCCGGCGATGGCCGTCTTGACCAGCGCACTGTCGGCAATGGCCCGGGCGATTCGCATGGCATCGTCTCGGCTGGCGGCGCCTTGAATCTCGATGGTGATCAGGTGCGTTGCTCCCTCGCCATCGTCCGGGATCATGCGTGCCAATTCGATGCACAGTCCATTGAGTGCTGCCTGAAACGCCGCCAAATCGTCGCCTGCCAGCGGACGGCCGCCGGCCTCGCCGCTGGCCAACAAGAGCAGCGTGTCGTTGGTGCTCGTGTGGCCTTCGACACTGATACAATTGAAACTGTCCCCGACGGCGGTCGTCAGAGCTGTTTGGGCATCGTCGACAGCCAACGGGGCGTCGGTCAACACGACGGCCAGCATCGTCGCCATACGAGGTCCGATCATCCCCGCGCCCTTGGCCATTCCAGCCAACCGGATCGTATGGTCACCGATTTGCAACTCCCTCGCCGCGATCTTCAAGCCTTTATCCGTCGTCAGAATTCCGCGTGCCGCCGCGAGAAACGCCGCTTCGTCGCTGCCCAGCGCGTTCGCTGCTTGCCGAATGCCGTTGGCGATCTTGTCCATCGGCAGGAAGTGTCCGATGATGCCGGTCGACATCACCAGCGCCTGACTCGAATCCGCGCCGCACGCTTCAGCGGCCAAGCGAGCCATCTGCTCGGCATCCTCCAGCCCGCGCTGACCGGTGCAGGCGTTGGCGTTGCCCGAATTGGCGACCAGCACGCGAAACTCGGCGGTGGGAGTCCGCTGGCGGTCGACGGCCACCGGCGCCGCGTAGACCAGATTTTGCGTGTACACACCTGCAGCAACCGCCGCTGCGTCGGCGACGATCAGCGTCAAGTCTTCTTTCGTCGCATCCTGCTTGATGCCGCTACGGACGCCGGACAAACGGAACCCGGCGGGAACGGTGATCGACATGGTCAGTGACTCCTTGTGAGACATCGGAAAACGCGGAATCAAAACAGCAACGCGGTTGTTTCCGGAAAACCGTACATCCAGTTGAAATTCTGGACGGCGGCACCGGACGCGCCTTTGATCAAATTGTCGATACAACTGATCACCAACACCCGGCCACGGACGCATCGCACGGCGAGGTGGCAGAAGTTCGTACCGCTCACCTGCTTCGTGCCCGGCAGGGCATCGACCACATGGACAAACGGCTTGCCGGCATAGAAGTCGCGCAGCGCGGCGGCCAATTGGGCTTCGGACGCCGATCCGACCGGCACGGCGTAGGCGGTCGTCAAAATGCCTCGGTCCATGGGAACCAGATGCGGCGTGAAGATGACCTCCACCGGTGCCGACGCGGCCCAACCGAGCACCTGGTCGATTTCCGGCGTATGGCGATGTTTGCCAACATTGTACGCCGCGAACGATTCGTTGCATTCGGGGTACAGCGTCGTCAGCTTCGGCGTCCGACCGGCACCGCTCACGCCGCTCTTGGAATCCAAAATGATCCCGTCCGTGCGGATCAATCCGGCTCGCAGCAGCGGCGCCAACGCCAAGATGGCCGACGTCGGATAGCAACCGGGATTGGCGACAACCTGCGCGCCGACAATGCGGTCGGCGAACAATTCGGGCAGCCCGTACGGCACCCGCCCGAGACGCTCCGGATCGACATGCGTCTCGCCGTACCACGCGGCGTAGACACCGGCGTCGTGCAGTCGGTAGTCGGCGCTGAAGTCCACCACCTTCCGGCCAGCGTCCGCCAGCGACTTGACCACGGCGGCCGACGCAGCGTGCGGCAGGCAACTGAACACGCAATCGCAACGCTGGGCAATCTCGTCACTTCCCAGGTCTTCCAACGGCAGGTTCAAGCGGCCAGTCAGCGACGGGTGAACGCTCGAAATTGGCGGACGGCCCTCTTGGCGGCTCGTCAAGGCCGTGATTTCCACCTCGGGGTGCCGCAGCAATATCTTGATCAACTCGTAAGCCGTGTAGCCCGTCGCTCCCAATACCCCAACTCGTATCATGCTCCTTGATCCCTTCTGATGCACATCTCTACTTCTTCCATCGATCAACGAACGTCCGCTCGGCCGGCCAGCAACCGGCACAGAAAGCGCATCGCTTGGTCGGCGATTCCCGGCGATGAACTTTCCCGTGGCCCCGCGACGTTCAACACATGGACAGCACGCTCCTTGATCCAGGATCGCACGCGAGTCAGATCTTCGTCCGACAAGGCTGCCAGATCCACTGCAATCACCGGCCGTTCATGCTTGACACACAACCGCCGCGTGAGTTCAGTGCCGCCGACCAAACGGTCCCGGTACAGGATCAGCGTGCCGTCCGAATCGATCACGTTCTGCTCGGTACGCATCGGATACTCCGGCGATGGAGTCTCACGCAACTCGTACTCCGCAGGAATCGCACCGTCTTCGGCAACCCGTCCGAGCGGACACCACCCTCCGTGAGGGACATCCAGAGCCAGCGCTGCGTCCAAAGCGCCGCGATCCACTCCGGTCTGCCCACCTGACACAATCCGTTCCAAAAGCATCGGCCCCGCGTCCTCCTTCGTGGCCGATATGGTAGCAGATGGAGTGCCGGACGGGCTACATGGGTGGGCTACGGCTGCTGGACCGCTGGCGTTGGCGGGACGAGTGGAATGTCGTCGTACACGGCCGGAGAGAGAAGCGAAAAGGGCTCGGTTCTCGATGGTTCGTCTTCCAGGGTCAATGGCACGATGGGCGACGGCAGCGGTTCCCGAAGAGGCGAATCCGCCGTGTCGCTACCAAGCGGAAGGACCGCCGCATCGGCCTGAAGGATGGTGGGCTGAGCCAGCACGGGATGCTGCCGTTGGCTGAAACGGACGGATTCGATCGTTTCCAGCGGATCGAAGATCGCCGCCGCCGGTGGCGTGTCGAAACCGCGATAAACGCGTGCTAGCAATCCTGTCAGCGCAACCGCCAACCCCAGACCGGCAATCAACCAGATCTTGCCTTCGCTATGCATCGAGATGATCCCCTCCGGCTGTTGTATCGGCAAAATGCACGGCGAATCCATTGGCTTCTTGCGGCGATCATGCCGGAAATGCAGAATGGGAAAGCGATTGTGCGTTTCGCGAATCTTCGATGCACCTCAAATGGGCATGATTAGCCTCGATGAATCGATGCTCGCATGGAATCAATGCGATGACCGAGCTTCATCCAGCACGGCGGTCTCGAGCGACGATCTGTCCGAGTTCGCCCGGCTCCATCCGCAAGTTGAGGTGCCTCTGAAATGATCGAGTACCGGTTGGATTACTTCGCCCCGGGACCGATAAACTCCTCGCGGCTGACTTTGCCGTCGCCGTCCCGGTCGAAGTTCCGGAACCGGGCCTCGACGTTGTCCTTGTTCGTCAGGCCGTCGCGGTACTCATGCAAGCTCAACATGCCATCCTGGTTCTTGTCCCAACGCTCGAAAACGCGGCCGCGATCGAGGTTCGCGGGAGCTTTCGACGCGGGTTTCTTCGCCGCCGGAGGCGAGGCAACCTTTGTTTGCAGCGCAGGATCGATCCTCGTTGGAAGCGTCGCGAACCACGCGTCGATTGCGGCCCGCATCTGCGCCACGCGCTGGGGCTGCTCGGCCGCCCGGTTCTCCGATTGCTGGCGGTCGGCGACCACGTCGTACAGTTCGGCACGTTGTTTCGTTTCGTCCAGGATCAACATCCATGCGCCGTCGCGCATCGCCAGGGCGGGCCAGTCGTCGCCGCCATGATGGCCCTGCCACCACCAGAACACCGGCTTGGTGCGCGTCTGCGTCTCGCCCTTCAGCGCGGCCAGCATGTTCTGGCCGTCGGAAACATACCCATCCGGCGCAGCAGCGCCCGCAGCGGCCAAGAGCGTCGGGAAGATGTCCACGCCGGCGAACATCGTATCCCGGTCGACGCGACCGGCCGGAACGACGCCCGGCCAGCGCACCAGCAGCGGCGTGTTCACGCCGCCCATCAGCAGACTGCGTTTGCGCCCGCGCAGGCCCCCTGTGCTGCCTTGGCTGTAGTAGAACTTCTCGCCCGGTCGCGTATGGCTGTTCTCCGGGCCGTTGTCGCTGGAAAAGAGGAGGATTGTGCGATTGGCGATGCCGAGTTCGTCCAGCACATCCAGGATGCGGCCCACCTGGCGGTCCGCTCGCGTCACCGCGGCATAGTAAGTGCGGTGCGGCTCGACGACGTCGGGGTACGGCTGCTTGTCCTCGTCGGTCGCCGAGACCAGATGGTGCGTTTCGTGCAGCCAGAGATTCACGTAGAACGGACATTCCTGTGATTCCCGGATGAAGCGGACGGCGTGATCCGTCGCCGCCACGCTGATCCACGAAGCGGCCTGGCCATCGTGCGCGGATGCTTCGCCGATCGCGAAGCGGTAATCCGTGCCGTCGAACACGTGGCGGCCCGGGCCGGTCCACACCGCCGCCTCGTCATAGCCGTACGCGGCGGGCAGCGGCGCATCGGCGATCCCGCCTCCGGACAGATGCCATTTGCCGAAATGTGCCGTGCGATACCCGGCCTGCTGCAAGACGTGCGGCAACCGTGGCGCCGCGGGGTCGAGCCAGTCGGGCATGTTGCGTTGGACGTTCTGCTCGTGCGATGCGAAATGTTGATGCACGCCCCAGCGCGAAGGAAACTGCCCCGTGATAATCCCGGTACGACTGGGCGAACACACCGGGTTCACGACGGTGAAGCTCCAGAAGTCCGTCCCCTCCCGCGCCATACGGTCCAGCGAGGGCGTCTTGATGTGCGGATGCCCGTGACAAGCCAGATCGCCGAACCCGAGATCATCGGCATAGATGAAGACGACGTTCGGCGGCGCACACCGCGCGGAACCGGCGTGGAAAAGATGCAGCGCGGTCGGCAACAGTAACGCCAGGGCCACGCGAAAGATGAACATCGATGTCACGGATTTTCTCCCGAGAGGCTCACCGGATCTTTGTGTCTGGAAGTGCCTGCCCATCTCGATCCGCTTTTCGCTTCCTCTTCGTTCGTCCGCGGACAGCCCCAGAACCTGCCGACTTTGAGTATTTTTACTCATAGCGAACGGTTCGGCAACATGCATAAACTACTCTTTCTGTTCCCGGCCGCTCCGTTCCTTTCTAGTCGTTGACTGGGGCTAGCAGAGTGCGGTGTGGGATTCCCGCTGTCTCTTTCCGCAGATGGGCGGAGATTTGCTTCTTTCAACTTCGGAGAACGCTATGACGACAACCAGAAGACAGTTCGTTCAGTCCCTGCCCGCCTTCGCCGTCGCCGGTCGCATGCTGCTGGAATCCGACTCGGTTTGCGCCGCCTCGGCAGCGCCGCCCGAGGGCCATTTCCACCCCCAGGGCAAGGCCCCCTCTGAATTCACCAAGGAGGTGCTGCGCAGAGCCAAGGCAACCCTGCCGTTCGGCGACAGGCGGGACTTCGAGGAGCAGCAGAAGGGCTTCATCGCCCCGATGAAGGATCTGCAGATCAAGACCGACGAGGGCAATGTCGTCTGGAACATGGAGCAGTTCCAGTTCATCGATCAGCAGGATGAATTCGATTCCGTTCATCCCTCGATGCACCGGATTGCCCGGCTGAACATGAATTACGGCCTGTATGAAGTGATCCCGGGCATCTACCAGGTGCGTGGATTTGACTTGGCCCAGACCACGTTCGTGCGGGGCAAGACGGGCTGGATCATCTTCGACTGCCTGGTCACCGCCGAAGCGATGCGGGCGGCCTGGGACCTGTTCCAAGAGCATGTTGGGGAAGGCCTGCCCGTCACCGCGGTGGTCTATTCCCACTCGCATGGCGATCATTGGGGCGGCGTCCGCGGCGTGGTGGACGAGGCCGATGTGCGTGCCGGAAAGGTCCAGATCATCGCGCCCCGCGACTTCATGGACTTCACGATCTCCGAGAACGTATATGCGGGCAACGCGATGAACCGCCGGCTGTTCTACCAGTACGGCGTGCTGCTGCCGGTCAACCCTTACGGCTACGTCACCCAGGGACTCGGCCACGGCATCTCGCGCGGAACTTCCGGTCTGATCGCCCCGACGCGGGTCGTCGAGAAGGATATCGAGGAATTCGAAGTCGACGGCGTCCGGATGATCTTCCAGAACACGCCGAACACCGAGGCGCCCTCGGAGATGAACACTTACATTCCCGAGATGAAGGCGCTGTGGATGGCAGAGAACGTGAACGCCACGCTGCACAACATCTACACGCTGCGCGGGGCACTGGTTCGCGATGCTCTGAATTGGTCGAAATACATCAACGCGGCGCTCTACTTGTATGGCCAGGAAGCCGAGGTCTTGTTCGGCGCGCACCACTGGCCGCGGTGGGGCAACGACCGCGTGCAGGATATCCTGCGCGCCCAGCGCGACCTGTACGCCCACTTCAACAACCAAGTCCTCCATCTGGCCAACCAGGGTGTCACGATCAACCAGATCCACAACGTGTACGAGCTGCCGAAGAGCCTGCAGCAGAAGTGGGAGTGCCGCGGCTACCACGGATCGGTGCAGCACAACTGCCGGGGCGTGATCAATCGCTACCTGGGTTTCTGGGACTGCAACCCCGCGACGCTCATCCCGCTGTCGCCCAGTGATTCCGCTCCCCTGTACGTCGAAATGATGGGCGGCGCGGCGAAGATTCTCGCCCGCGGCCGTCAGCTTTTCGACGAAGGCAAGTACCTGCTGGCCCAGGAAATCCTGAACAAACTAGTGCAAGCCGAGCCCGACAACCAGCAAGCCAAAAACCTGCTGGCCGATGTCTTCGAACAGATCGGCTACCAACAAGAGAACCCGGGACTGCGCAACAGCTTCCTGGCCGGGGCCTACGAGTTGCGCACCGGCATCCCCCAAGGCGCCTCGCCCAAGTCCAGCGGCCCGGACGTGATCCGCGCCATGTCGACGGAATTGTTCCTGAACTTCCTGGGCATCCGCATGGACAGCCGCAAGGCCGAGGGGATCAAGTTCACCATGAACCTGATCACACCTGACAACGGCGAAAAATTCGTGATCGAGCTGAACAACGCGACGCTCACCAACCTGCCCGGCTTCCTGGCCGACAAGCCCGACTTGAGTCTGACGATCAACCGCGCGGATCTGGAGCAGACGATGATGGGCGCCAAGACGCTCGAGGCCCAGATCAAGGACGGCACGGCGAAGGTCGAAGGCGACATCACGATCCTGGCAAAGCTGGCGAAGACGATGGTCGATTTCGACCCGCTCTTCGAAGTCCTGCCCGGGACCAAGCGAAGGCCCGCAGCGCTGGTTGAGGCCAATGCGTACGAGGCCGTTCCCGGAGCGCCCATCCCCGAGTAATTGTGGATTACATGCTTGACATCTCAGGGGCGTTGCCGGAAAATTCGCCGGCAACGCCCATCGTGCCTTGCGAACGTTTCATTTCGAGCAGGTGATGCCTGTTCAAACGTGATACATGAGGCTGTGAATGAAGCGGACAGCCTGCGATTCTCTCAATCCGTCAACGCAGAACACAATCCCCGAGAGAATGATCATGGATAAGCAAATATGAACAACATGATGAGAATAGCCATCGGCACTGATTTTGGTACCTGGGACGCGAGCGTGTCCGCCACCAACTCGCATGACCGCTTTCGCGGCCGAGTCCATGCAGTGGCTGCACTCGTGGTGATCTGCTGTTCGATGACCACCGCGTTGGCAGCCGAACCCGATCGCACCGTACTACCGCTGGCCGAGCCGCCTCGGCCAACGTCCACGGTACTCGACGTCCGCAACGCGACTCCGCCGCCGCGTTTCGAGGTCAAGGCGCCGAAGGACGCTCCCAATGTTCTGCTGATTCTGATCGATGATCTGGGGTTTGCAGGCACAAGCGCCTTTGGCGGGCCGATTTCGACACCCAGCTTCGACAGGGTGGCCAGGGAAGGGATTGTCTACACGAATTTCCACACCCAGTCGACGTGTTCACCAACGCGAGCAGCTCTGCTAAGCGGCCGCAATCCTCACGTCGCCAACATGGGCGGCATCACGGAAGCTGGAACAGCTTTCCCCGGCCACACGGCGCAGATTCCCAACGAGGTGGCGCCTGTCGCCGAAATGCTCAGATTGAATGGCTTCAGTACGGCGGCTTTCGGCAAATGGCACCAGACCCCTCCCTGGGAGACTAGCATCTCAGGGCCGTTCGACCGGTGGCCCACCAGCCAGGGCTTCGACAAGTTCTACGGCTTCATGGGGTTTTCGACGAACCACTGGGCCCCGACAGTCATTGATGGCACGGTGCCCGCGAACCCGCCCGAGACCAACTTCATGACCGCCATGACGGATGAGGCGATCGACTGGATGCGGTTCCAAAAGGCGATCACGCCGGATCGCCCGTTCTTCCTTTACTTCGCTCCGGGAGCTGTGCGAGCGCCTCATCATCCACCTCAAGAGTGGACTGAGCGGTGGAAAGGAAAGTTCGACCAAGGTTGGGACACCATGCGGGAGCAAATACTGAAGCGACAGATGGAACTGGGGATCGTCCCCGAGGGAACGGCGCTCACCCCTCGCGCGTCTGCCATTCCCGCTTGGGATTCGCTCACCCCCGTCCAAAAGCGTCTGGTTGCACGGCAGGTGGAAGTCTTTGCCGGTTTTGTCGAGTTCACCGACCATGAGATCGGTCGCTTGATTGAAGCCATCGGTGAAATTGGGCAGCTTGACAACACGCTTGTGATCTTCGTGGCCGGCGATAACGGCATGAGTGCCGAAGGTCAGACCTGGGGCACCCTGAATGAATATACTTACTTCAACGGTGTTGAGGCGAGACCGGAGGATTTGATCAACCATCTGGATGACTGGGGTGGCCCGATGACGTTGCCCCACATGGCACGTGGCTGGGCCTTTGCGTTCAGCACGCCCTTTGAGTACGTCAAGCAGGTTGGTTCCGATTTTGGAGGTACCAAAGTCGGTATGGCCATCCGTTGGCCAAAGGGTGGCGTGCCGGCGGACCATCGGCCACGCTCCCAGTTTCACTTCGTATCGGATGTGGCGCCCACGATTCTCGAAGCCGTTGGCCTGCCAGAACCCAAGATGGTCAACGGAACCCCGCAGCGGCCGATGGACGGCATCAGCATGAGTTATACATTCCGGAATGCCCGCGCAGAGGAACGCCGCAAGACCCAGTATCTTGAAAACTTCGGCAATCGGGGCATCTACCACGAGGGATGGCTGGCACGAACTATTAACAGGGCGCCTTGGGAAACTGAGGCAAGGAGTTCGCTGGAGGAAAGCACCTGGGAACTGTTCGATACCAAACAGGACTTCAGCCTTTCCAACAACTTGGCGGCACAGCAGCCGCAGAAGCTCGTTGAACTGCAGAAGCTTTTCATGGAAGAGGCGAGTAGGAATTTCGTGCTACCCATCGATGTTCGCACGCTGGCCAGGGCCGTTCCGTCCGTCGCTGGTCGGCCCGATCTGATGGCCGGGCGCAATTCGCTCACACTGGCCGAAGGGATGACTGGCATGTCCGAAAACGTCTTCATCGACGTTAAGAACCAGTCCAAGACCATTACTGCTGAGATTGTAGTGCCCGAGACGGGTGGGCATGGTGCAATTGTCGTCCAGGGCGGCCGCTTCGGCGGGTGGGCGCTATACCTGCAGAATGGCGTGCCCAGCTATCACTACAACTTCCTCAACCTTCAACGCTTTACGGTCGCCGCGGACAAACCGCTACCGCCTGGGAAGTCCACGATCCGTTTTGACTTCGATTACGACGGTGGCGGTCCTGGAAGAGGTGGTAAGGGCACACTACTGGTGAATGACCAAAAAGTTGCCGAAGGACGGATCGAGCGGACACAGCCGCGACTCTTTTCGGCCGACGAAGGTGCGGACGTTGGGATCGACTTGAGTACTCCTGTGGTCGAGGCGATTGGTGCTGGACCCCAGTCCCGTTTCAACGGTCGAATTCCCAAGGTAACGGTCGAGGTGCGGAGGTAGGAATGAGACGTCACGGCCAGGTACTCGATTCCCCTTCGGTTGTCGATGACGCGCTCTCATCGAGAGATGATGTCATGAGTGAAACTGCGGTGGCCCAGTGCCAGCGGACTCCGAACAGGTGTTACTTACGAAACTGTTTGCAACTGATATTCCGCTTCGAACTGGTTAGGTGATTGGTAGCCCAAGGTCTGATGGAGACGTGTCGTGTTGTAGAAGGTTTCGATGTACTTGAAGATGCCGAGTCGAGCTTCTTCAAGATCGGCATAGCTTTCATGGTATGTCCATTCGTGTTTCAACGACCAGAAGAAGCGTTCCATGACCGCGTTGTCGTAGCAGCATCCCGTTCGACTCATGGAACAAGTGATTCCAAGGGTGCAAAGGATGCCTTGGAAGGCATCGCTGGTGTACTGGCAGCCGCGGTCGCTGTGGTGCAATAGGCGGCTGCAATCCGGACGCCGCGATTCGACCGCTTGACGCAGTGCCTCGCTGACCAACGGAGTCGCCAGGCAATCCTGGATCGACCAGCCAACGACCTTGCGACTGAACAAGTCGAGTACCACGGCCAGGTAAACCCATCCACAACGGGTGGGCAGATAGGCGATGTCAGCCACCCAGTGACGGTCCGGTTGCTCGACGGTGAACACCTGGTCAAGCAGATTGTCGGCAGGCTTCTTCGTCGGATCGGCGACCGTGGTGGTCGGCTTGAATTTCCCGCTCACCTTGCTTTTCAGGTTCAAATCCTGCATCGCTTTGGCGACCGTATTGCGACAGGCGTTTTCCAACTGGTCATCCGCTTGCATGTGTTTGGCGATCTTCCGACTTCCGTAGATTCCGTTGCTGTCCTCGAATATGTGTTGAACCGCAGCTCCAATCTTCGCGCGGCGCTGCTTCCGCTTGCTCGGTTCGGCCGTCATCGATTTGTAAAGGCCGCTTCGCGAGACCTGACGCACTCGACACAGGGCAGCCACGGGGAACGAGTCGCGATGTTCTCGGATTCAGGCGTATTTCATCGCGACTACTTCGCGAAATACGCCGTGGCTTTTTTAGGATTTCGCGTTCCAATTCTGCCTGCTTGAGTTGTTTTCGAACCTGCTTGAGTTCGTCCTGAAGCTGCTGGAACGTGGCGGCCAATGAGTTGCGCAATGGCATTCCCACCGGGCCCTTGCCGTCGATCAGCAACCCCGACGTCATCCGCACCATGACAAGCGGTCAGTTTCTCGACTTCCTCGCGATCCGCTTGGACGGTCGCAAGACCCGGGGGATGCAGTTCACGATCAACCTGATCACGCCCGACAACGGCGAGAAGTATATGATCGAGCTGAGCAACGAGACGCTGACCAATATCGAGGGTCGCCAAGTCGCGAACCCGGACCTGAGCCTGACCATCAACCGCTCCGACCTCGAGCAGGTGATGCTGGGCGTGAAGACGCTGATGGCGATGATCCAGGACGGCACCGCGAAAGTGGTGGGCGATCCGACGATCCTGGCCAGGATCGGGTCCGCCATGGTCACCTTCGATTCGCGTTTCCCGATCATGCCCGGCTCCCAGCTTCGCCCGTCGGAGATTCCGGAGGTGGATCCCTATGCCACGGAGTTTGGAAACCCCATTGCGGAATAACGAGGCGAAATCCAAGGCGTCAGGCCTCCTTGATTTCTTCGGGCGGTTTTCCTGTCACCGATTGGCTTGACGCGCGTCCGATGTCCATGCACGGTTGCCATGTCAGCCTGCGTATCGCTCGCGTCAAAACAGGTAGTTTTACTCATGGATTTTGGGGTTCTCAGCGCCTATGTTCTTTTCTCCGCACGGTTCGGTTACGGGATCTGACCGACTTCCAGCACAACCCTAGACAAAGGCAATCATCATGTCTACAAATCGACGGTACATTCGGGCTGTCCTGACGGGCATCTTGCTCAGCGGCCTTTCGGTCGGCTCGGCCCAAACCCAGACTGCACCCACTGCCGGCAGTGAGCCTACGTGGCACAGCCCGTCGCTGACCATGGAAACCGTCACGGCACCGAACGGCGCCGTGACGACGCGCACGCAACTCGAAGCCAACTCGCTATGGGGGCTCACGGAGTCGACCGTCGCTGAAAAGGTCACCGACGGTGTGTATGCCCTCCGTGGCTGGGGCATCGCGAGCAGCTACGCCCTCGAAGCCCCGGACGGTTGGATCATCGTGGACACCGGTGACTCCACCCGCGCCGCATCCGAGATGCGCGAGAAACTCGAACAGGCACTCGGCCGGAAGATCAAGGTCACGGCGGTCCTGCTCACGCACTGGCACTATGCCGACGGCACCGGAGCCTGGCTGGACGAGGGCGCCGAGGTCTGGGGCCACGAGCATCTCGACCGCAACCGCAACGCGTCGAAGGGCGTAAGCGTGAAGAGCGGCTTCTACATGACGCGGGCAATCGCCCAGTTCGCCGTCTTCCACCCGCCGCAGGGGCCGGACGCATTCCCGAGCCTGATGAGGTTCTTCCCGGAAAAGCTGCTCGCCGAGTCGAGCTACCAGCCGCCGAGCAGGCTCTTCGAGGCGGGAAAGACGCTCGATGTCGTGGTTGCAGGCGAGCCGGTGCAGGTGGCTCCCAATCGGACGGACACCAGCGACAGTGTGGCGTTCTACTTTCCCCGGCACCGCCTGGTCGTGACGAACATGATGATCACGGGGGCGATTTTCAACATCTACACGCTCCGAGGCGGCCCCTACCGCGATCAGGAGGTCTTCCTGAATGACGCGCGCTGGGTCGAATCGAAGAACGCCGAGATCCTGCTGGACATCCACGGGCCCTCCCTGAAAGGCGAGAAGGTGGTCGCCGAGGCGATCGAGCGGTCGGTCGACCAGGTGCAGATCATTCACGACCAGACCCTTCGCATGATTGCCCAGGGCATGGACGGACGGGAAGCCGCCGAGAACGTCTACATGCCTCGCCATCTGCGCGAGGGGCGCGAGGCCTATGGGCAGGTCGAGAGCCACGTCCGGCAGGTCTACAACGGAACCGTCGGCTGGTTCGGCTGGGATGTCTACGACATCAATCCGCTCTCGCTGAGCGAGGAAGCGGCTCGAACCATCGACATGATGGGAGGCCCGACTGCCGTGCGGAAGGCGGCCAGCGAAGCGGCCACTTCCGGCGGACTCGCGAACTGGCGTTGGAGCCTGAAACTCACGTCCATGTTGCTTCGGCTCGATCCGCAGGATGCTGAAGCGCGAGCGGTCAGGGCCACTGCGGCGCGCGCGCTCGGGCAACGCACGTCCTCCGCCAATGCGCGCGGGTTCTACATCACCGAAGCGCTGCAACTCGACGGACACTTGCTAGTGAAGGGGCGCCCGATGACACTGGACGCGATCCGCGCATTCGTCGGAACGCCGACGATCGACCAACTGGCCGCGGCCTCCGTGAACGAGAACCTGCAGTTCGTCCGCTTCCTGGTGGATCCACGCAAAGCGGAAGCCAAGCGGCTTGCGTTCACGATCGCGGCCGAGGGCGATCCGCAGATCAAGCACCTCGAACTGCGCAACAGCGTGCTGGTGATCACCGACGCCGATGCCAAGGCCGAGGAACACGTCAACCTGTCTCGACAGGAGTTGGCGGAGTTCGTGCTGGGGCGCTGCCCCGTCGGCGGCGGGGCGTTGACCGAATTGGACAGCCTGCTGGACCGCAGCCATCTGATGCTGAAGCCCCCCGTGGCACAGCAAGACGCAGCCCAGACGCTCGATAAGGTCCAGGACACGATCCGCGGGGAAAGCGAACAGTAGCACGGCGAATCTGCCACCTACAATCCGTCCTACTTGGGTTGAGTGTGTTCGACCATCTCTCGTGAAGGGCAATCTTCAATGACACGCGACAGTTTTTCCCGCCGCGAGTTCCTGGCTGGCTCAGCAGCAGGCGCTGCCACGCTCTTGCTGTCCGGAGGGCCAGTCGCGGCAGCGGACGGGAAGAAGACATTCACCATCCTGCACACCAACGACCTCCACTCGAATTTTGTCGGGATGGGGCCTGCCTTGGACTACTCGCCCTTCATTCTCCATGACGACCAGACGCGAGGCGGATTCGCCCGTCTGGCCACATTGATTGCGCGACGGAGAGAAGTTCGGGAGAGTCAAGGCCCGGTACTGGTGCTCGACGGGGGCGACTTCAGCATGGGGACCGCGTTCGGTGCCGCCATCCGCGAGACCGGTGCGGAATTTCAACTGATGTCGCGTCTGGGTTACGATGCAGCCACCATCGGCAATCACGAGTATGACTTCGGGCCTGACGGCTTGGCCAAAGCCATCGACGTGGCAGTCAAGGCCGGCCGAATTCCGGCACTGGTCGCGTCGAATGCCAACTTCGCGGTCGAAGACGCTGCGCTGACCGGTCTCCAGCGTCTGGCCAAAGTCGGGGTGATTCGCCAGTATTTCGTGCTGGAACGGGGTGGCATACGGTTTGGCATCTTTGGGTTGCTCGGTGAACAGGCCGCTTTCTATGCCACCGGCGCCGGTGCCGTCACATTCTCCGACCCAATCCGGACGGCCGAGGAGGTGGTGAAACGGCTCCGCGAGAAGGAGAAGGTGGATGTCGTCATCTGTCTCAGCCACGGCGGACTCGATAAAGGTAAAGACGGGCGTTTCACCGATGGGGAGGATGTGCGTTTGGTGCAGGCCGTGCCCGGGATTGATGTGGTCGTCGGAGGGCACTCCCACACCGCACTCGAAGAGCCGAACATCGTCAACGGCCGCTCGGCCGTGGTCCAGGCCGGGAAGTTCAGCGAAAACCTGGGCGAATTGGTGATCACTTTGGACGGCGAGCAGATGCACGTCGAGTCGTACAAGCTGCACCCGGTTGACGATTCCATCGCTGGCGACCAGGCGATTGCGGACGAAATCGAAGGACTCAAGAAGACCGTCACTAAGGTCGTGTTCGCATCGCGCGGCTACCGAATCGATCAACCGTTGGCGGTGGCGCCTCGGGACTTGCCCAACACGGCCACGGACATCGCCGCGGGCACGATTCTCGCCAATCTCGTCACGGACTCCTTCCGAAAAGCCACGAACGCGGACATTGGCTTGACGGCCAACGGACTGATGCGCCGAGGGCTGACTCGTGGCAAAACTGGCGTGCAAACGGTGTATGACGTGTTCGCCGTGGCGCCGCTGGGCGACGGCATCTTGGATACGACGGCCGGCAGCGCCCTGGTCACGGCCTACTTTACGGGCCAGGAACTCAAGAACCTACTTGAGTTCTGTCTCCAGGAAACCCCGGCACGCCCCGGGTTGCATTTCCCCCGTGCGTCCGGCATGAGGTTCCACTACGACTCGTCGCGCCCCCCATTCGACGTCGTGACGGCCATCGAGATCGGCGACTTGAATCGCGGCTATCGTGAGATCGACATCACGGGGAAAGATACGACCTTGTACAGCCTCACATGCCCCCTCTTTCTCGGCGTGTTCATCGTGGCCATCCCCAGGTTCACGGGAGGCAGGCTTGCTCTGGTACCGAAGAATAAGGGCGGCCAGCCCCTCAAGTCAAGGGCCGAAGCACTCACCCTTCCCCCATCCGGCAGTACTCCGGACTTGCTGCCGCCGCGAGGCTCGGTGGATACGGACAGTGTTGTCACCGTAGCGGAAGAAGGTGCGGTCGGGGAATTCAAGGAATGGCAGGCCATCATGGACTACCTTCGCAGTTTGCCGACCAAGAGTCCAAACGAATTGCCCACGATCCCAGTCGACGATCGTGCCGCTGAAGTCCGGGCGATCAGGGCGGGGTGACGCCAGCCTGAGTTTCTGCTCCTCTACTCCTTAACGATTCTCTATAGCGAAGTCACCTATCTGTTTTTCCATACTCCGTCGCTTGTCGATGGCGCACTGTAAATGGAGACAAAATGATGAGCACGCCCAAGCCCCGAACACTGCCTGCCTCGGAAGATCCGTTGATTTCCCGGCGGGGGTTCGTGGGTGCGACCGGTGTCCTGTTGGCTGCGCGGGAACTCGCCGGAGATGACCGTGTGAATGCCCAGTCGGCGGTCCCCCACACCTCGATCGAGAGGTTTTCCGAACGGGAGTCGCTTAGAGCAGCGAAAGCAGTGGTGAAGATGGCTCAGAAAACCATCCTCAGGATCAGCCGCGAGGTCTGGAACAAGCCGGCGGTCGGCCTCCGGGAACAGGAGGCGATGGAGGTGCATATCCGCGAGTTGGAGGCGGCCGGTTTTACGATGGTCAGCCGCAATTCGGGAGGACACCCGACCGCGTTCGTCGCCCAGTGGAGCCAGGGCAGCGGAGGCCCGAAGCTCGGCTTCTTGCCTGAGTACGATGCACTGCCGGGGCTGGGCAACGCAGCGGAACCCCTGGTCAAACCGGCAGACAACGGGCTGACCGACGGTCATGGCTGCGGGCACAACTGCCTGGGGGCGGGCTGTACGGGAGCCGCCATTACCTTGAAGGCGATGATGGTCCAGCGAAATGTGGCCGGTACGCTGCGGGTGTACGGTTGTGGGGCTGAGGAAAACGTTGGTGCGAAGATCTTCATGGCGAAAGCGGGGCTGTTCGACGATCTGGACGCTGCGCTGGCCTGGCACCCCGCTGCGGTGCCCGTGACCGGTACCTTCGTGACCAACGCCAACCACTTCATGCGCGTCTCGTGGAAAGGCAGGACGGCTCATGCCGGGATGGATCCATGGTCGGGCCGTAGTGCGCTGGATGCGGCCGAGCTGTTCGCCCACGGGGTCAACCTGATGCGGGAGCACCTCGAACCGACGGCTCGCTTGCATTACATCTATGAGATCGCCGGCGTCGCGCCGAACGTGGTGCCGGACGAAGCGAGGATTTGGATCCAGGCTCGTGACATCACCACGCCGCGAGTAAATGCCATCACCGATTGGCTCGCACAGCTCGCCGAAGGGGCCGCGTTGGGAACGCAGACGACGGCGACGTTCCAGGTGGAACTCGGCATGGCCGAATACATTCCCAACGAGACACTGGCCGAGCGGGTCTTCGAACACCTGCAGCATACCCCGCTGGACTGGACGGCCGAGGAGCAGGCGTTTGCCCAAGCCTGCCAGAAAGCCATGGGAGCGAACGAAGCCGGACTGGCCACTCAGGTGGCACCCATGATCCAAGACGCGAAGTTCGGCGCATCAAGCGACGTGGCCGACGTCAGTTGGAACACGCCGGTCGCTGTGTTCGGTTGGCCGACGTACCCGCTGGGGGTGAACCTGCACACCTGGGGCGTCACCGCGTGCGGCGGCACGTCCATCGGCGACAAGGGCAGCCTCGCCGCCGCCGCGATCCTGGCGGCCGTCGGCTATGAACTGCTGACCGAACCCGAACTGCGAACCAAGGCGAAGGAAGAGTTAACGAGGCGGCTCGACGGACGGAAATACCAGGCCGTACAAAACATGGATCTGCAGGAAATGCGCGAGGTGAGCGCTCGATGCCAAAAAGGAATGGCTGACGAGTACGTGAGCGGCGTCGATACCAATTAGTTTCGGGTTCGCGAGCCAGCGAAGCGAGAGCCCGGAGCGCTCCTTGCATCCGACCCCTACGAGGCCGTTGCCGTGGCGACCATTTGCGAGTGATTGCGGCAGCTCGCCATGTTTTCGTCTCTTGCTGATCGATGAGATTACTTCACCGGCTCGATGTCCGGCAGCACCCACGTCTTGTTGAACAGCGGCGGAAGGGGGCCGTAGAAACGGAAGAGGATCTCAAATTCTCCGTCAGGATCCGTGGGCGTCCAGTTCGACTCTTTGCCTGCTGGCGCTTTCGGGCCGAAGTACAGGTCCACCGATCCGTCCGCATTGATCTGCAATCCCGGGCTCTGGGAGGAACGGCCGGCGTGCGGCATCTCGCGAATGAGGGCGTGGGTGGTCCGATCATACAACGTCGCCGACCAGTATTGCCGTACAGGGGCATTGGCCGGGACGTTCAGCCGATACGTCTTGCCGCCGTCCAGCGACTGGCCCTCCTTGTCGTCAATGGCCATCAGGTAGAACTGGCCTTCGCCCAATCGCTTGGGCGTGAAGAAGATGAAGGTGAACAGCAGGCCTCGCGCGTCGACCGGATAAACGTTCGGGTCCGCAAACTGCGCCTGGGATGCTTTGAAGACAAGTTTTATGGACTCGGGAAACGACCATCGACTGCCCTCGGCGAAGGGACCTGTCGTGACCACTTCCTTGTACTTCCCGTCGAGGAACGTATGCGCCCTCGCCGCGGCATCGTTGAGGGATCGAGCCATTTCGGCATCCGGGGCAAACGGCTTGCCTTTCTCGATGCCGATCATGCGCAACGTGTCGATCATGGCGCGGTCGCGTTCCAGCCACGGTTCGTATTGGACCAAGCGATTCAACGACTTAAAGAAGCGGATGTCATACTGAATGGTCGCATCGTAGAGTACCCCCGCGGCATCCACGTAGACCGTCGGCGCCGGATTGTCCGCCTGTGACAACGGGTAAATCTTCATCCGTTTCCCGTATTCAACCGCCTTGGCCAGGTCGGCGTCGCTTCCGCTCCGAAGGATGGACCGAATCAGGGCATATCCTTTGTAGGTCAGCGATGGCAAAACGATGTAGCTCTCGGGAACCTGCCCAGCGTGACCGGGCGGCAGAATGAGGTACTTCCCGCCCTGACCGCGGTCCGCGCCTGCCGGACCCACATCCTCGAGCGGCATCTGCCACGCATCCATGATCGTGCCAACGATGGCCCCATCGTGGGCCGGCGGAATCTCCAGCACGATCGGTCCCAACTCCTTCGTATCGAAGTAGGGCGTGAAATAGATGACGTCCGTGTTGGGCGTGAGCGTCTGCGTCTTCCAATCGACCAGGCGCGACCAATACAGCATCTGGTTGTCTCGAGCCTTGGTCTCGCGCAGCATCGCCTGGTACATGAGATCGAGGTTGACCGCCGGCATGCCCCAGATCATCGCCTCGATGGCGCGATGCTGCAGGATCTGTCGCTGGATTTCCGGAAACTTACCGGGGTGAGATTGCTGCGCCTGCGTTCCAACCGCAAACAGTAGTCCCAAGATTGAGGCGCAAGCCGCGATGTTTCTGATTAACAAGTACTTGACTGCCTTCATGTTCATTTCCAATTGCTTGTCAATTGACTGTCAACAGGTTATCGTCCCTATTGTGCTTCACCGGCCTCGCTGTCGCAAGGCGAGCGGCATAGGGGAATCAATCTACCATTTCAAAGTCGGGCAGGCTGAAAGTCTTGTCGAAGAACGGTTCCAGCGGCGCATAAAGCCGGAAGTACACAAACCAACCATCGGTGCCCACCGTCTTCATGTAGTTGCCTTCATACCCCTCGGGTGCTTTGGCGCCTATGTACAGGTCAACGGAGCCATCCGCGTTGCGCTTGATATCCTGCATCCTGCTGTTGATGGCGACAGAACGAACTGTTCCCAACCCGCTTTCATAATGCCGTCGGGTGTTCTCGCTGTACAAATCCACCGACCAGAATTGCGCAGTGGGAACTTCGGCGGGAATCCGCAACCGGTACTTCTTGTCAGCCCGCAACAGGTTCCCTTGGCTGTCGCGTTTGGTGGTCATATAAATCTGACCCTTGCCAATCGAAGGATTCACCATTCCTTCGCTGGTGGTGACCGCTTCGTAAAACCAGACGGTGCGCTCGTCAAGCTCCACTTTGATATCGGTCATCTGCGGTATCGAAAAATCGATACTCTTGTACCAGTGCGTACCCGGCCAATAAGGTCCCGTGAATCGCGGATTGATCTGGAGGTTTCTGGCCATCAGTTCGCCCAGGGCGGCCCCTTTGGTCAGAATCTTCGTCTGCCGAGCATCCGGTGCAAAGGATTTTCCTTTGACGATTCCCAGCGGCTCGAGCATGGCCAGCCAGGGCTTGTCCTGCTCGCGTACCGGCTCCTGGTTGATCACGTCATGCAGGGCTTTCCAGTAGTCGAGGCCCCGGTAGGCGGTGGCCGACCAGGTTTTATCGAGCCCCTCCATCAATTTGTTCTGCACGGGCTGCCCACCGAGCGAGGAAACCTTCAACTCTGACACGAATTTGTCCTTGAATGCCGGGTCGGTATCGACAATGCGAAATCCCCACATGATGTTATTTGTGGCAGACTGAAAAACGTAAACCCCTTGTTTCTCATACTTCTTCGGGTCATCTTCGGGGCCGACAAAAACGTAGCTGCCCCCCTGGCCTCGATCAGGGCCAGTCAGTCCAAGATCCGCAATGGGTCGCTGCCAGAAATCCAGAGCCGCTCCGGCCGTCTTACCGGCTGGGTATTCAATCAAGATGGGCCCGTTTGACAGGTTGTCGAAAGCGATGAAGTAGGGTGTTGTCAGGTTGGCGGTGACGATGCCCTGCTTCTCTCGGAAGCTTACGAAAACCGCGAAGGTTCCCCGGGCGTTGGGTCCGTAGTGTTTGTTCTGCTCCTCGCGCCAGGTGACAAAGCTGACCAGCGGAGTGGACCACATGTAAGCTTGTGACGCCCGTTGCAAGTCCATCGCGTCAAAAAGCGTTTGCGAGCTTTCGTCGGTCAGGTAGTTGTGCTGCAACTCCATCACGCCGTAGGGGGTTGCAATTTTCTCGTCACCATATAGACGGGCATCTTCCAACGGTACGGAACGTGAATCCGTTTGCGCCAACGCGCTGGCGGCCAAGCCAACAATTGCCAGAATCAAAAACGAGGATAATCTCATGTTCTTCCCTTCAGGTCTTGCTGTGTTGAGTGGGGATTCAAGGTTAGCATCCCGCTGACGCCCAGAGTTCCACGACACGTCGGCGCGGTCGACGCTCCTCTGAATCTATGCGAGAAAGTCCAGGCGTCTACGTAATTTCGGCTGCTTGTCATTTTGCTGCCGAAAATTGCTGCGGACCCAGTCCCTTGACGCATCTGGTGTCAGATCCAACTGGCACGATTGCCCATTCTCCACGAGCGGTCGAAGACGGCCTTGGTGGGCGGGCCGCCGCCGCGCGCGTCTGCCGCGCGGTGGGATCGAGCTGCCCTATTTTCCCCGTAAGCCGTTGAATCCAAGAGTAGAATTGTGGGGACTGACCAAGCCCAATTGTAGTGCCAGCCTGACGAGTTCGGCATTGGATTTCACACCCAACAGTCGTTTGATCTCGGCTTTGTGGTTTTCTGCCGTTCGTCTTGAGATAGACAAGATACCGCCGACTTCCTTGGCTGAATATCCTGTGGCGAATAACCGCAAAACATCCCGTTGCCGGGGAGTCAAACTCTGCTCAATGTCATGGTGATCCGACCCAACCGCCAACATGGCTGAACTCTCCTGGGAAAGCCCGGTGGAGATGTAGGTATAGCCAGCCAGAACTCCATCGAAGGCGACAAGCAACTCATCAGCCGAAGATGATTTCAAGAGAAAGCCCGAGGCTCCCAAGTTCATTGCTCTCACGGCATCGACGGGATCAGCATAGAACGTGAAGACAATCAACTTGGCCCGGCAATCCATATTTCGAAGTTGCTTGATCACCTGCAAACCGCCCAACTGGGGTCGCGAGATCTCCAACACGACAATCTCCGGATCGAACTGCTGCACCGTTTCGAAAAGCAGTTGGCTGTCTGCCGCGATTCCGACAACGTCAAATGATGGCCCCAGAAGTCCTTTGATTCCCTCTGCAATAATTGGTTGATCATCGGCAATTAGGATTTTGGTGACTCTCATGGTTGTGGAGGTAGGTAACCAGCGATCGCTCGACGGCAGGGCACTTCACTAGAAACACAGCGGGATGATAATCTTTAAGAATCAGGCGTCTACGTAATTTCGGCCAGTTGCAGCTTCGGCTATGATTTCGGGAACTGGCCCTTCGAAACATGCGAAACCCAAAGATGACCCGACTCTTCTTCCAGGAATACGAAGCCTTCGCCGCGTCGTTGCGGGAGGCGTCCATGACGCTGCGGATGACGTCATTCGAGGAGCCGAAATGGACCTTACAATATGCGGTCGCCGGCTCCCTGAACTTGCAGCAAGGATACGAAGGAGGCGGCAGCATTGCCGAGGGGGCAACCTTCAGCGACGGGTGGGTGTTCTACCATCAATCGCGCCCAGGCCATACCAATGGGCAAGTCGCCACGCAAGATGAAGTTTTTGCGGCACCGCCGGGGAGCGAATTCTGTTTGGTTTGCCATCCTTGTCACGACTGGCTCACGGTCTTTGTTCCAACTTCATTTCTGTTTCAAACACCGCCAGAACTGGAGTTCGCATCATCCGCTAGGCCGCAACTGCTGAAACCGCCGCCGCACGTTACGGAACGATTCACGTCGCTGGTCCGCCGTTTCCTGGCGGCTGTCGAATCCCGACCTCAGATGGTGGATTCTCCCGTCGCTGTGGAGTCATTTCAGAATGAACTACTGGCGGCGGCCAAGGAACTTCTCATCAGGAACCAGCATTCACCATGTCGTCACTTCGTTCGTTGGCGTGGCCAAGCGAAGTCCGCAGTAGAACTTGCCATCAGAGATCCCGACCTGTCACTGTCCATCTCGGATCTTGCGCGAACAAGCGGTGTGCCCGAGCGGACCCTCCGCACCGCGTTTCAAAAATGCTTTGGCCTCTCGCCCGTCGAGTACCTGCGTATCCTGCGGTTGCATCATGCCCGGCAACGGCTTCTGGCGAGCTGTCCAGACCAGACGACGGTCACCGAAATTGGCTACGAGCTGGGATTCTGGGATCTCGGGCGGTTCGCCGGCGCCTATCGCGAACTGTTCGGGGAACTTCCCTCTGCGACGCTGCGAAAGCCCAGTCGGAGATCGGCCAGCATACGCCACCTTGGGCTGCTTTGCGGCGAGCTGCCGCAACGCGGTAGCTCTCCCTCACCAGCCGCTCAAGATGGTCCACGTGATGCACACCGTGCTTGCCAATGAGGCTCGGGAAAGGTCCATATCTTCTCACTGCCTGAGTTCGAATCGTACCCCGACGGCCAGCGCGTCCCGGTAAATGCCCGACGGCGAAGCGATGTACTGCACATCGGGCTGCAGGCTGAGTCGCGGTGTCAGCAGCGCTCGGTAGAAGAACTCCGTCACCGTTTCCCGATTGGTGCCGCCTTGAAACAGCTCGGCGCACGCGATTCCGATTCCCAACACGTCTTCGTCGCGACCTGGCAACAGGCCCGTGTAGGTGACGCCGGCCACGGAGCTGTCACCAATCGCCTTGACGGTCCGTTGATCCCCGGGAAAACGAGGATAGTATCCTCCAAACACGGCGAGGCCTTGTCCTGATTCTTGCTCGCAGGGGCATTCTCGATAGAGGAACTGCTCGAATTGAAAGAAGTACTCGTGGACCGGCGACACCTGTTGACCGTCGATCATCCCCGCTGATTCGTAGACCGCCCCGATCGCCATGATTCCTGGAAGTGTGCCACCAGCAAGGGAGTACGTACGTTCCAGTTCTCCGACACAGAGCATCGAGTCGCTTCCGGAAAAGCCCCAGGTTGCGCCCCTGGCGAAGGCGATCCAGACGCCGGCTTTCAATCGCATGGAGTTGCCGAGTTGGACGAGGGCGACCGCTGCCATCGACTGGTCGGGATAGGTGGGAAACGCCGTGGAGGGACTCAGCCCAAAGGTGGATTGGATGAAGGACTCGGCGCCGTCAATGCACTGAAACTCGGTGTTGAAGTCTTGTTTTCCCAGACGAATGACGACTTGGCCGTCCAGCCAGCCGGACTCCCACCAGTATTCACCGACCTGCATGATGTTGTCGAACGAGTCGATATTGCTGAGAACTTGCGTGTCGCCGACGAAGTCCTCCGTCAACCCGCGGCCATGCGTGTGTTGGGCCAGCATCACGAACCTGCCGGGCACCGGCGACCGCAATCGCTCGAAATCGATGGTCAATAGCAGGTCCAGCAGCCCCTGATACCGCGTGGCGTCTTTGGTGGAGATTCCCCCGCGGGCATTCGTGAACACCTCGCCGCAATAGGCCGCTTCGAATGAGATGCCACGTTCCGGGGTCCAGAGGTCTTCACCATCCGCGCGAGGTGGACACGGATCTTGAGCGGCCAGCGACGGTGCTCCCAGAGAAGCGGCCAGCATCATGATGAAGATGACCGACAGTTCGAGCCACGTTCTGAGAAGGGGTCGGGAGTCGTTTTCGGGAAGAGCGTTTTCCATGTGGTTGGTCCTCGCCCGAAAACGTCTCCCGACACCCCGGTACGCTGGAGTTCACGCTTCAGCGGGTAGTGGCCTTAGCTCCGGTCGCCAACACGCTGAAGCGTGAACACCAGCCAATACGACTCC
>JAHDXO010000018.1:0-108476 GCA_023382975.1 Pirellulaceae bacterium | reverse complement strand
AATCGACCCCCCCCCCCCGGTCAGGCTGTTTTTCCCGATACTGGTTTTTGTGCACTGCGCCCGGGGCCCCAACCCGCGCTGGCGTCAACTCCAGCGAAGACGACTCCCGCCCCCGTTCGCCTGATCAATTCCACCGGTCCGGCGCCGATACGTCGCCGCAGGCGCCTCGTCCGAACCGCCACGTCAAACCGACCGCCAGCCAGTAGCTCTCGACCGACGTCGTGGTGAAATCGCCGAGTTGCTGGGTGTCGGGAAACATCCCACCAGCCATGAAGTCCAGGTCGATGCCCGGCAGCACATCCACGATACCGACGCCGCCGGACAACCGATGCTGGCAGGTGATCGCCACCAGGCCCTCCGTGTAACTGAGCGCTGGCAGGTCTGGCAGCGTCACGCCGCCGATCGTGAGATTCACCGGGGCCGGATCGATCGGGTTCTGCGCCCAGGCGTAGCCGCCCCGCAGTCGCCAGCGTCCTACGCTGTACTGGCCGCCGACTTGGACCACCCATTGATTGTCGTAGACCACGCCGTACAGATCCGTCTCGTTCCACAGCTTGTACAGCACATCCACGCCCACCAACAACCGGCCGTCCATCAGCGACCGGTTCGCGACGCCGACGCCGATGTTCTGAGGCAAGTCCATGTCGATATCCCGGGCGATCTCGATCGGTCCCAACGTGTACTTGAACGCATTGTCGAACCGGAACGACTGTTCTGTTTGGTAGTAGGCGCCTACGCTGGTGCAGTCGGTCAACCGGTAGTTGGCGCCCAGCACTCCGCGCAAGGCATAGTCCGGGGTCATGCCGCCGACTCCCACGAACGGTCCGTCGTAGAAGGCGATGCCCAGCGCCAAACTGGCCCCCACCGACAATCGATCCGTCAGGTCGACCCCGAGGGCGACGGGCAGCGAGAAAACCGTCAGCGCGGTGTTGGTGCCGTTGCTCTCCGGCATGTGGCGGAAGTCCGCAAACACGCCGCTGGTGGTGACGAATCCCAGGGCAAAGGTCGCGGGCAATCCCAGTTCACTCAAATCCTGAGTCACCCCGATGTTGCCCACGGGAACCCCCGGCGCCGTCGACTTGGCGGAGAACGGCTGTACGTACGGATCATCCGAAAATACGGGCAACGCGACGTCCTGCGTCATGTTGAACGTCGGCTCCGTCCAAGCCCCGCCGAACATGAACTGCGTCCCGACGAATTGGGTGAGCGTGGCCGGATTCCCGTTGATGCTCGACGTCAGATCCTGCGGCTTGGCGATGCTGACGCCGCCCATGCCGCCGGCGGCCGGCATCAGGTTGTTATGCAATTCCACGCCGAACGTCTGAGCGTGAACCGCACGCGTCCCAGCGAACGCGGTACAGATCAGCATCCCTAACAAGAACCGCCGTGTCATTCCTAGCGACATTGTTCACTTCCTTGTGTCAGATTCCTATCAAAATGCGCTTCCTCGCGCCGCGTTACAGGGTCATCACCATCCGCAAACCGTAAATGACCGCGTCGTTGGCGATGGCTCGGTTTCCCGGACGGATGAACTGAATGTCGGGAGTGACATTCAGCCACGGCGTCACTTGGAAGTTGTAGTACAATTCGACCCCCGTGCCATCTTGTGGGTCCAGAACCTCTCGCGGAAGGTCACCGAATTCGTCGCTGGCGACCGTATAGTACCAGCCGATCCCGAAGGTATCGTCGCGTCCGGGCCGCAGATTGCTGTAGCCTCCGATCCCCAGGCTCAGGTGATAGCGGATGGGCGTGGGATTGCCGTCGCTGACCGACGCGCGGCCGAACAGGCCCCAGCCGCGTTTCGGATCGTCCGAATACTCCTGCACGAATTGGTCGAACCCGTAATAGATGGTGAAAGCATCGCTTTTCGTCTCCAGGGGCCCTGGCGGCGTCGGGTAGGGATATTCGCCGGGCGGCGCGAAGTTGAACCGCAGATCGATCTGATCCTTGTGCTTCCAGATCCCGCCTACGTGATGTTGGCCGGGCAGGTTGAAGAAGTTCGTATTCACGTAGACCTCACCCACCACAACGGCCCCTGTAGCGTAGAGGTCATCCAAGCGAAAGAAGTCCTCGGTTCGGTCCCTGGGATCGAGGACGGACATCCCGATGCGACCCCATTGGCGAGGCAAGACGAACCCGGCGGTGAAACTGCTGTAGGGCAGCCCCAGTAGGAACGCCGGATTGGCC
Organism: Pirellulaceae bacterium; assembly: GCA_023382975.1. Taxonomy (GTDB): domain Bacteria; phylum Planctomycetota; class Planctomycetia; order Pirellulales; family Pirellulaceae; genus SKKK01. The sequence continues at coordinate 106,289 of JAHDXO010000018.1, read as the reverse complement.
ACAAACGCCTGGTTGATGAATTGTTCCGTCCCGTCGCCGCCAGCAAAGATGGTCTGGTCAACCTCGCCCAGCACATCCGTCTTGCCAGCGAATACCACCAACTGTTCCGACAGCGGTTGGAGAATCCTGAAGTTGGTCATGAACAGTTCACCCTCGCGATTCGGAACCACAGGCAGCAGGGCCGGGAACACCGCCGGGGTCAACGCTCCGGTGTGAAGAGACACGTTCCCGAATTCGCCGTACCAATGCTCGACGCGGACCAGCATTCTGCCACCGGTTAAGCCGCCGAGTTTCTCAAGATCGAACCGCAAGTCGTACTCGCCACGTCCGGTGTACTTGAACGTGTCGCCGGATCCCAGAAGAGACGGCGTCACCGGCGCAAAGATTCCGCCGTCGAGCCCGAAACCCATCTGGGTGCTTCGTCCTGCGAACGTTATCCCCGATTCCTCCCAACAGGTCCGGTAACCGTGCCAGTCCCCTGTCATCGTGGGCCGAGTCCAAAGGCAGTCTTCCGGACACGCGTCACCTGCGGAGCATCCGGCGTCGCCGTGTGTGGCTGGCTGGAACTGCTCCTGCGCTACCAGATCCTGTGAATCGCCAGACGCCGCCGTGGCGGGAAGAATCGCCGCGATCACCAGAAACATCAGCAACCTGCCAACGCCGCCATTCGAAGCAGTCACGGCTGAGACTCCTTTCCTATCCGCTTGTCCACCAGCGATCCTACGGAATGTTCTGGGCGGCTGGCATCGCGACGCCGAACGCTTGGGACAGGCCGTCCATCCGTGCCTCCTGCCCTGTTGCCTTGACGGATTCAACAACAACATCACGTTGTATCGATGTATTCCCTGCCGGCTCTTACGGAGATTGACGACGTCAGCCTCGGATGGGTAATTCTACTTACGGCATATTCCGTACATTCGGCATCGATTGCCAGATTAGGTTCAAGTGGGTGCAATCAAACCATGACGAATCGCGAACTGCACGAGTTCGGCGGTGGACGCGGCCCCGAGGACCTGCATGATGTTCGCCTTGTGGTTCTCGGCCGTTCGAACGGAGATGTGCAGCAACTTGGCAACTTCCTTCGCCGAATGACCTTCCGCGAACAACTGCAGCACTTCGCGTTGTCGGGGCGTGAGGAGCACTTCGTTGCAGGAATCTCCCGGCCCGGCCGCCAACATCCGTGCGACGACGTCCGCGAGGACCGGCGCTACGTAGGTACGTCCGGCCACTGCTTCACGGATGGCCGTCAACAACTCGGCACTAGCCGACTGTTTTAACACGTAGCCCGATGCTCCGGCGCGCAGGGCGCGAACTGCGTACAGTGCGTCGCAGTGCATGGTCAGAAACACGAAGCGTGCCCGGCAACCTTCCTGGCGGAGTTGTGCCATTGCATCCAGCCCATTGAGTTGGGGCATCGTGATGTCTGCGACAATCACATCCGGGTCCAGCCTCCGGGCAGCCTCGACCAGTTCCCGGCCATTGGCAACAATATCGATCAGGTCAAAGTCGTGCTCCAATAGACTCCGCAAACCTTCGGCGACCATGTGGTGGTCATCTGCGATCAGCAGACGTGGCTCGGTCATGAATGATCCTCCGGAATGGGGATGGTGACGACGATCGTGGTTCCGCTCCGCGGGGAGGACTCGATTTTCACGTTGCCCCCGAGCAGGCGGACGCGTTCTTTCATGCTGGCAAGGCCCAACCCGGTCTTGCTGTTCGCCCGCAGCACGTCGAACCCACAACCGCTGTCCCGCACCTCCAGGCACACCGACTCAGCGTCCGCGTTGATCGTCAGATCCGCCCGATCGGTATCCGCATGTTTAACCACATTCCATAATGCCTCCTGAGCGATTCGATACAGGCACAGGGCAATGTCGTTCGGCAGGCGACTGGGCAGCGTCCCGCAATGGAACCGCACGGTCAGACGCGTCTGCTCTGCCAGACGCTCGCATTCCGAACGAATGGCATCCGAGAGACCGAGATCGTCGAGGACCGTCGGATGCAGTTGGCGGGAGATGCGTTGTACGTCGTGGGCCAGGGAGATCAATCGTTCCTTCAAACCCGTCAGATCCAGCCGCGCGCGAGCAGTAGCCGGTAGCAGTTGCTCGATGTTGCCGGCCTGAATCGTGATCGCGGCCAACCTTTGCGAAACATCATCATGGATTTCCCGGGCCAGTCTGCTGCGCTCATCCTCTTGCGCGGTCAGGAGTCTGCCAGCCAATCGCCGAGCTTCGCTTCGGCTGGCCGTCAGGGCCTTGTCCGCTTGTGCTCGAGCCAACCCGTAGGCGACGAGTGAGGAAAAGTGCTTCAGCCTTTGCAGGATGCGGTCGTCCCAGCGATGTTCGCGCGTTCGCAATCCGAACGCGATCATGCCAAACACGTTGCCTTGATCGCTCAAAGCAACCGCGACTCCGGATTTGATCCCGAGTTGCACCATAAGCTCATTCTCCCGAGAGGCTTCTTCCGGCAGGTCGGACACCGAGGAGAAATGGAAAAGATCCCCCCGCTTCATTTGCGTCCACAGCCACGGGATCGAATCCAAGGCGATCGCACTCGGTGGAGGCGGTTCGCCAGGGCGCTGCGACGACAGGTTGACCTGCAATTCCCGCCCGTCGTCCGAGAGCAGGAACACGGTGCCGCGATCCAACCCGAGGTGTCCCACGATGCGCGCCACCGCCTGTTCGATTTCGCCCTGCAAGGCGTCGCCCGGAATCCGGACAAACCGCGACGATACCTCCGAAAGCATGGTCTCCAGACGCAGCAGGTCTGCCAAGGCATGTTCCGCACGCCTCCGTTTCCGACGGTTCACCATCAGGGCCACAATCAGCAGGAACTGTAATCCGATGGTCGTTCCACCGGCCGTGAGGTACGCCCAATACTTGGTCCACACCGTCGGTTCCTGGAACATCACGAGCGATCCCTCAGGCAGTTCCCGTTCGCGGATGCCCCAACGGCGCAGTTGCCGTCCGTCGAACATCGGGCGATTCATCTCGATTCCCGAAAACGGAATATCCGCCGGGCGTTCGCCCTTGAGCAACCGTGTCGCGATCTCACCGGCGCGTTGTCCCTGCTCTTCCACCGGCGCCATCGCTCCGCCCAGAACGCCTGTCCCCAACAGCGTGTCATACAGTCCGAAGACCGGTACGCGTGCCGATTCGGCAAGATGCTGAGCGACGTCGCGCGATATGACGGATACTCGTCCGTCCCGATCGCGAATCTGAGAAAGAAAGAGAATGATACTCCCAGACTCAACCTGCGCTGCTTGGGCGCACAAATCATCGACCGGCAGCCCCGTCCAGTAGGTAAACTGAATCTGCTTCTCGTGAGCAAACGCAGCTTGAGCTGCCTGTCGGACCCCCACATCATCTTCGCCAAGGCCACCGACGACGATCATTCGCCGCATTGCGGGAAACAGATGGCGGGCCAACTCCAAGGTGCCCTGAAAATCCAGGCGATAAACAACGCCCGTCATGCGGGCAGTCACTGGCACGCGTGCCAGCGTCTGTTGACTGATCGAGCAAAACACCACTCCCGCGCGCGGGAAAAGGTCCGGATAATCTTCGGCAACGCACTCCGACGCAGCATCGTTCACCGGGATGACGACATCCGGCGCCGAATCCGCGTATTTCAGTCGCAGCAATTCCACCCAGTTGTCGCGATACTCGCGCTTCTGCAACCGCTCGAAGTCGAGATACTCGATATCGATGTTCACTGGACCGTCCAAGTGTCGTTCAATGCCCTGACGAATTCCCCGGTCCCACTGCAAATTGATGGGCATCACCTGGCGATGGCTGTAAAGCACGAGGACGCGTTGGGGATGCGTGGGCGCGTCGTCGAGTCCCGAACACCGGTGCGTCACCATCAGAAGAACCATGGCCAGGGTCGCACTGCTCAAACGTATCATGAAAATGGCTCCGCACGCGGTCGAGGATCGCGACGATTCACGGAAACCCGATACTTTGCCTCGGGACATCGAACCAGATTCTACACGAACTCGTCGCATGGCACGAATCGGCCAGAAGATCCAATCAAAAGGCCAACTGCAACTGGGTTCGCATCAGCCACCCCTCGTTGCCCGGCGACAGATCCAGTCGCGGACTGCTGAGCGGCATGCCGTTCATGCGGGTCGCGTCGAAGACGATCTTGGCTTGGTGACCGCGAAAATAGCAGGCGAGACCGACGCCAACTTCATCCGTGCTCTGATACGTCAACCCAAGCGTTCCTGAGTCTCCGACAATCCGCGACCACCGCGCGAGCAATTCGAGCTTCCCAGGAACGACGAACTGTCCGAACTGCAAATTGAATCCATGATCGAATAAGCTGGGCACGTCGGCGCCGCGAAAATTCGCGATACCGCGCCAGTAGTATTCGGAGATGACGGACAACCCGCGGTACTTCCAATGCGCGTCGAGCGTATACATCCCGACATCATACGCGGTGACCGCGGACGGGAGCAACGCGAGCAGGCTCGCCAGCGTTAGGCCGGAATCCACGACTCGCTGCAGATTGAATTCGTTGATACCTTGGGCGTCGATCCGCGTCAGGGCGAAGCCGCACCCCAGCCGCAGCACAGGCTCGTCATGCCAACTTAAATCCGGTTCGCCGTCCCCACCGAATTCCCCGAAGAAGTCGGCGGCCAGGCGAGTGGACCACGCCAGATGCTGGTCTAGACTGGAGTCCCGAACGTTGGCGTCAGCGCCGGTCTGGAATCCGTTGAATAGCGCGGTTTCCCAGCGAACGGGAGAGGCGAGAATCTCCAGTTCCCCGAATAGGCCGACGCCGATGCTGCGATTGAGATCGAAGAAGAGATTGGAAGTTGTCCGTTCGGTGAACTGAAATCGACGCCCCGATTCTTCTCGAGACCGGCTGAATGGCACCTTCCACCTGCCCGCTTTGATCGCGAGCTTGTCTGGCTCCCCACCAAGAATTTCCCGCCCCAAGTCATACGTGATGAAGTAGTCCAGAAAGGCAGCGTTGGACGATTGATCACTGTTGCCGTCCAACTGGCAGAAGTACTTCAGACTCGGCGAATACGCCTGCCCGCTGATACTCAGCCGCAGTCGCTCGAAGGAAACCAAATTGATGTTCGAACCGAGCCCGTCGTTTGGCTCGAACAGCGAATGCCGCAACTGGATCCAACTGTTGATTCGCATCAAAAACGGAAAATCGCTCGCGGAAACGCTGCCGTCGCCGCGATGGGCGATCACAAAGCCGCTGTCATAACCGGCGAAGAAAGGCGGCATGGGCGTCGGTTGCTGCGTCGTCGCGGCATCCCAGGCGGCGTCGTAGGACGTTTGCTCGACCGTCGGCAAGCGAATCGGCGGTTCATGGCCCCCCGCAACCCGCGCGTCAAAGCCCGCCGCCGGTGCATCCCGCCATCCATCCGACGACGGATCAGCCCCACGCACCGAGCAAGGCGCGAGGAGCATGACGGCCAGCAGCGCGCCGCGCAACAGCGATGGACGAACTCGCATCCCGAGCGTGCTGTTGGGAACGGCCCCCAGACCGTGTGCGTCCGTGCCAGACAGCTTCATCGCTCGATGGGGATACCATGCTAGCATGGGCAAGCTCTTGGCAAGTCGCTCTCAACGTGACAACGGTGCGCGTCCCTACAACCGGTTCTTCTCGTCCAGCACCACACTGCGCCGACAGAGATTCGCTCGCAACTGAATTCGATGCCTTCGGAGCAATCCCTTTGTTCGCGAGAAACCGTACAATCGTGGCGATCGATACAGACGCCCCAACCCCACTCTCCACGCGGATCTTGCGAGTTCGCCTTTCGAGGATTCGGCGTGCTGCTAGCGGGCGACGCCGCGCACCAGCGCATCGCGGAGCCGTACTTCGCGTTCGTCCATGGCGCGGCTGTGAATCGCGAACCGCTCGATTTGACCCAGCCAGGGGCGTGCATCGGCGTATTCGTTGCCCAGCAGCAGATGCTGCGGCGACCAGTTCCGAAAATCGCCGCGAACCGACGTCTCCGTTCGCATCCGCCGCCCGTCCAGGTAGACACTCAATTCGCCCGGCCGATACGTGGCGACCAAGTACATCGGTTTCCTCGGTGCGATGGGCAGCAGCGTCGTTTGCGGATTCATGCCGTTGTCGCCGGTCTCGGGCGTTCGAAGACGCAGCAGCAGTTGATCGCCCTCCTGCATGAGGCTGAAATTGCGTTGGAACCCGTCCTGAGAAAAGGACACGATCCGAGCCGGCCCCGTCTGCGGAGTCCGATCGGCGAAGAACCGCACTTCGATCGTCAACTCGCCGGTTCTCCGACACGCCTCCAACAGCGCCCGCTCGGGGCCTGTCACCAGCATCGCGCCGCCTTCGAGCTTGACCGAGCCCCTGGAATCGAATCCCGCAGCCTCTCGCGGCTGCAGTTTCCAGCCGGCGGGATCTTCGACCACCCGGCTGACCAGCCGCTCCGCGCCCCACTCCCGCTGCCAAGCCACCACCAGGTCCGGCGCCGTTCCGGGCCACGAGCGCAGTTGGTTCGCCAGGTCCAAAGGCTGGCGGTCGGCAGCCGGCTTGGGCGGCCCCGTCAGCGGAACGTCCGGACGGTGCGGAACCTCGCTCGGCCCTGGCCCCGTGCCCCCCAACGCGAAGCAGATCAATTTTCCGTCGCGGTCTTTGCAGTACAGGCGTCCGGCGGCCAGCACGACGTGCGGCCAAACGTCGTTGCGGAACAACGTTGCCGTGCGAGCCAGTTCGCGATATTCGCCCGGCGAGCGCGCGGCGGTCTCGGCCAGAATCAAATCGCCCCGCCCGGTCCACAGAATCCACCGATCGTCCGACGTGATGAGGCACGAGCCCGCATCGCCGAAACGGCGCGGTCCTTCCCAGAGTTTGCGGCCCGTTTGCAGATCCAGGCAGACGGGCGTCTGATGCACCCAGTAGATACGCCCGTCGTGAATCACGGGGCTGCAGATCAGGGAAAAGGACGGCTGCTCCCAGACTCTCCTCGCCCCTTGTTGCGTGATCTCCACCATGCAGATCGTCTGATGATTGTAGCCGCCCGTGATCAGCACCCGGTTCTCCCAGACAGCGGGAGTCGCGATGTTCTGAGCATATTCGGTTTCCCAAGGATACTCGGCGAGCGTCTCTCCCTCGTGTCCGGGATCGAGGCGCACGACCAGCAGGAACTTGAGTGCCAGCACGGCGACGCAGGGGATTCCCTCGACCGTCATGCGCACCGGCGAGCCCGTGTGTCCGGCTTCATGCTGCGCCTGGCTGGCCCAGACTTCGCGTCCGGTCCGCTTGTCGAACGCGATCAGCGTCCCGCGTTCGGCTCCCACCTCGACGATCAGCCAATCGCCATGAACCAAGGGCGAGGCGGTATAGCCGTAATCGCGCCGGCCGGAACGCCCGATCTTCGGACGCTGGGCGGCGCGGTAGGTATCGTACAAGTTCACTTTCCAGACCTCGCGCCCGTCCGCCGCTTGCCAACAGGCCAAATGCCCGTCGACGCCCAGCGTGTACAACAGTCCGGTTTCGGGATCGACTTCGGGCGTGGCGGTGATCCCAGCGTACAGTCCCTCGTCGCCGCTGGCGTGGCGGCCGTACTTCGGAGCCTCGTAGTGGGCTTGCCAGATCTCCCGGCCGCTGTCCGTCGCCAGGCAGTGCAGCGTGTCCCGGCCGTCCGCCCAGCCCAGGACGAACAGACGCTGGTCCAGCACCACGGGCGACGTGCCGCCGATTCCCACCTTGGCCTGCCACGCCGGTTGCGCCGGCGGCCATGTGCCGGCGTCCCAGCCCGAGGCCTCGGTCACCAGCCCGTTGCGGCGAGGCCCGCGCCAGTACGGCCAGCCCACCGACGAGGTTGCCCGCTGCGTGGCAAGCTCCGATTTCGCAGCCGCTGGCGCCGGACGAACCGGCTCGTCCCGCGACACCGTCGCTTCGGCCGCCAACAGCGCATCCATCGCTCGGGCGACTTCCGCGTGGTCGGTGGTTTCCAGGAAGCCCAGCGAGACGCTTTGCGGCACGCTGTCCAAGTGCTTCGACATACCTTGTCGGCCGAAGCCGAACACTGTCATCTGCCGGTCCATCGCGTAGAAATCGTCCGGATGCCGATCGTCCTGGTGATGCCGCAGGAACAGCACTCGGTCGCCCTGTGCGTCCCCGAAAGCGATCCAACTGGGCGCAGGAATCGCGCCTTGGTGATTCTCCCGCATCGGCTGGCGTTGCCGCACGGACGAAGTCATCCACCAATCCGCGTCGTCGAACTGTCCGCCCGGTGTGCCTTCGTACAGCACCCAGTACTTCCCGGCCGGCGGAATCCTCGTCATGGTCCAGGTGCAGTGGGAAGCGTAGAAATCGTAACGGCAGGACCACCGCCCATCACCGGAGACGGCTGAAATCGTCACGCGGTCCGGCCCCGCATGGTCCACCTTGGTCTCCGAGCGAGCCGTGTGCTGGTTCGCGGGATGGAAATAATTGCCGCCCTGATCATGGACCGCGTTGGGGAATCCCCGGTACTCGCCGCCGGCTCGACTGCCGGGCGACGGATCGAAACTCAGCCAGTCCCTGCCGTCCGGGTCCAGCATCCGAGCCAGACCGCCCCCTGACTTCTCCAAGTAGTATACGGCCTTGGGCGTATCGATGCGGTAGGCCGGCAAGTCGCCAGCCACGCGGCTGTCCGGATCCAGACGTATCCCCTCCGCCGCGACAGCCGAAGCAGCCACCATCCATACGCTCACCAGCCCCAACCCCACCCGACCAATATTCATCCGACACCTCGGCGCAGCCCTGCATACAAGTAGCAACCCCGTCCGACGATCCAGCCCAAAGCGGCAATGCGTCGGGCTCGTGAGACAAGATCTTAATCCACTCCACAAGACGAACCAACCCTCTCGAACAACGAACTTGGTAAGAGTAGGTGTCAAAACAAGAGAGTCTCTTGGGTCGCGGCCAGGAGGTCGCATTGGTTGAAAGCGATCCAAGGTATCTCTGCCCCTTGGATTGACTTTCCCGTGGCGTCTTCTAGGTTGATGGTTCAACAGGCGTATGCGGCATTGGGATGCGTATGGCAAATCCACAGGAGAAACAGCGTGTCAAAACCTTACGATGCTACGATCAAGGACTTGGCCGCCATGTGACCCGCGGATTTTGTTTCCTGGTTCGACGGGCCTACTACGCAGGTTGTCACGCTGCTGAATGTGGATCTGTCCACGGTCACGACGGCTGCGGATGTCGTGTTCGGCATCGGCGATCCGCCGGCGGAGATCTTGCACTTGGATGCGCAGTCTGGCCCGTCGGCCACAAAGCATCTGGACGTGCTGGCGTACAATGCGTTGTTGCATCGTCAGTACCGGGTGCCGGTGCGCAGCATCGTCCTGCTGCTTCGGGAGCAAGCGGTGCATCCGAATATGACGGGCCGCGTCGAATATGCCACTCGCCCAGAGCGTGGTAGAATGGAGTTTCGATTTGAGGTCATCCGGCTGTGGGAAATCCCCGCGGAACAGTTGCTCCGCAGCTCGCTGACAACCGCGCCGTTGGCGGTGCTGGGCAAGCTACCGGAGACGCTCGGTTTGACGGACGGGTTGGCGGCGGTGGTTCGGCAGTTGGCAGAGCGTCTCGAACGGGAGTCGGTCGCGAGTCCGGCGGATCGGCTGCTGACGGCGGCGTACGTTTTGACAGGGCTGCGGTTACGAGCCCCAGATGAAGTAAGGCAACTTTTTCAAGGAGTGTCGATAGCCATGCGAGAATCAGTAACGTATCAGGCGATTCTAGAGGAAGGGCGTCAAGAAGGACGCCAAGAAGGACGGGTCGAAGAACTCCACCGCATGATCCTGCGTCAGGGTCGGGTACGGTTTGGGGAAGCGGACGAGTCCATTCGGCAGCAGATCGAGGCGATTCGCGACATCGTGGTGCTCGAAGACCTGACCGAGCGGCTGGTGATCGTATCGAGCTGGGATGAACTGATGGCGTGATGGTTTTCTTGGTCCGACAAAGGGAACCTCAATGCATCACCTGACGCTGCTGTAGCCGAAGTTGTTGAATTTCGACTCGGTTGAAGATGTTCACGACTTTTGCTCGAAGCCAGTCTCATTGTCTCACCGCCCTGGAGCTTGCCATGAAATGGAATCGGAGGACCGTATTCCTTGCCCTCTTGCTGTTCACGTCCACCGTGGCCGCGGAGGACCATGCCCCGGAAACGAGTGACGGGCGGCTGCGGCTGCGCGTGCTGAGCTACAACATCCACCACGGCGAGGGAACGGACCGCAAACTCGATCTCCCGCGTATCGCAGGGGTGATTCGGTCGGTGAAGCCGGATCTGGTCGCGTTGCAGGAAGTCGACCAAGGCACCCAGCGCACCAACCAAGTCGAGCAAGCAGCGGAACTGGCACGTCTGACCGGCCTGAACGTCGTCTTCGGCGGGAACATCCGTTATCAAGGTGGCGACTACGGCAACGCGGTGTTATCGGCGATGCCGATCCAACGGCACAAGAACCACCTGCTTCCACAGTTGGACGACGGAGAGCAACGCGGGGTGCTGCAAGTTGAGATTGAATTGCCGGACCAGTTTGGCAGGCTGTTGCTGCTGGCAACGCACCTCGACTATCGCGCCGATGACCGCGAGCGGATTGCCTCGGCCAAGGTGATCAACCAGTTGGCGTCGGACGGCAAGGATCAACCGGCCGTCCTGGCCGGGGATTTGAACGATGTTCCGGACAGCAGAACTCTGCAAGAGCTGGAGACCGTCTGGACCCGCGCCAACCAGAAGCCGCTGCCAACCATTCCAGTCGATCAGCCGAGCCGCCAGATCGACTTCATCCTCTTCCGGCCGGCCGAACGTTGGCAGGCGGTCGAAGTCCAGGTGCTGGACGAAGCGGTGGCATCCGATCATCGGGCCATCTTCGCGGTGCTCGAACTGCTACCCGGCAAAACGAATCGACCCGACTGACTCGCCCTCGGTCCGCGGAATCCGGGCGGAACGCTTCCTTGAGCGTGCCGCTGCGTTGGAGTATGCGCCTGACCGTGCGCGAGCGTCCTATGCGCACGATAAATCGTACACTCCAGCGAGGACGACTCTCGACTGCGTTGTGTTCGCTGGCGCTGCATCGCCGCGATTGACAAGGATCTACGCCCGGGTGCTTCTGCTGGACTTCTTCCAGCATCTTTGGCTGCCCCGAAGCCATTCGTTACACTTCAATTCGCCGTCGCTGTTCGGGCGCGTAGGCACTCGGCGAACCGAGTGGGATTTCGGGCCGTGGCAACGCGGGATTGCGCGGCGAGCATGCCGAGGGTTCTATGCCGAATGGACGATTCTACAGCTTGGGAACCGGCCGTTTCGCGGGGCCGCGTTCCATGGTTCGGCGCATGTCGTTGCCGCCGCCGTCGCCTCCTCCGCCGCCGCCGGAACCGCGCGGCGTCAGGTCCGTGAACTCCTCGGTCCAAGCCCAGCCGATCGGCGTGTCCAATTCGTGGCGGGCCAGCAGCGCCCAAGGGGTGTCGGGATGCTCGTCGATGACCCTCTGCAGATACTCCGTCGCTTTCTCGGCCGCCTTGCTGAGCCGACTGTCAATCGTGACTTCGGAAGAAGGCGCTAGCACCCACGTGTTGTTGCTGGCGTTCGTGAATGCCATCCCGCGTTTGGCCTGAGCGAGCATGGCGTTGTAGGCTTGCGTTCGGACCATGGTGGCCATGACCTGGCCCATTGCCAGATCGTAGCCGGCCTGCCAGCGCGGAGTGGTTTCGCGCGGTCGATCCGCCTCGCCAACGCGGAGCGTTTCGTACAGTTCATTCAGCAACGGCTCCGCCTTGGCAGCGCCTTTCTGAGCTTCCGATAAGGCGTTGGACAGCTCGGCCTCGCTACGACGAACGAAGCGGAGTTGCGGCTTGCTCATCGTCGAAACCCACGACTTCCGCGCGGCGGTCAAAAGAGCTGCGCGAGCTTGATTGGCCTGGGCCCGGCGCAGGTACTCGTCTGCCGCCACATAATCGGGCCGATACCGCCGCATGACTTGCGGGTCGAAGAAGTGCTTCAGATAGGCCGAGAACGCATCGATCTCGCTGCGCGACACCTCGCGGTTGACGTTGCGGTTGGGATGGACCGAGAAGAAAATCCCGCCCGTTTCATAGCAGAGCCGTGTCAACGCGAACGGGCCGAAACCGGAGTCCATCGGATCGAGTTGATCGGCCTGAGTGCCTGTCACCAATTTCAGCCGCTCGGGGAACAGGGATTCCGGCCCTTGATTCACTTCTCCCCACTGCTCCGATTGATCGTACTGAGGATCGGGATCCACCCACTTCACCAGCGTCTCCTCTCGGCCGAACGGCGCGGGGACGCCGACCACGTACACCGGCACCGCATAACGACGGCACAGACTGATGGTCGGATCCAGACCGTCCAAGTCGTCGCCTCGTTCGTCGGTGAACGCGATCACCATCACGTTGCGGTCGGGCTGGTTCGTGACCGGGCTGCGAATGCGAAAATGCTTGAAGCGATCCACCGCCATGTGAACGGTCGAGAAAATGCGCTCGATGCCCGAATCGTCTTGCTGAATGGCTTCGATCGCTGCCTTGATCGTCGGCAGATCGTCCGTCGGATCCTTGGTCATGACGTGAATGCCTTGACCGAACGCCATCACGGAAGTCAGCAACGGTTTGTCGTCGCGCTGGGCGAAGGCCGGATTGCCCGAGGCTTCGATCACGCCCAGTTCCTCGTAAATGCGGTCGAAACGCTCGTAGATGGAACGACGTTGGCGGTTCAGACTGGCCGATTGGTCAAACAGCCAAACCACCAGCGTCTTGCGCTCTTCCATCGATCGCAGGATCTCGAAGGTCAACCGGTCGATAGCGCCTTCGGCTCCGGTCACGCCTTCACCCGCCGCGCCTTTCACGGTCAGGTTATCGCTGTACTGTAGACCCGTCGCGACCTGGATCTCGTTGTTGATCTCGATATTGGCGTTGATCACCGGGTCCATTTCCACCGGGCTGGGGATTTCCGAAACGTCCGACACCACTTGGGCCAACGACAAAGCCATTCCGACATCGCCCACGCTGTTGGCACCCACGTCGACCGACGGTTGCTCGCTGAAGGCGAAATCCGTGGGTAGCTTCAAATCTTCGATCAGCAGATCTTCGAGCGGGGCCGTAATGGTCAGTGTGACCTGATTGTCCGGAAGAATGTAGGGAATCAGGCCAAGCGCGAGCAGCAGGGCCATGTGAAACACTAGACTTACCAGAAAGGCGGACGAATCTCCATCAAACGGGGTATCTTCCTCGCCCGTCTGAACTTGCCACCACGTTTGCAGTCGGTTGAATAGAGTCACGGCCTTGCCTCCAGCACCAGTCATTTCACCGCGAAAACGACTTTTCTACCATTCGAAACCGCATTGGTTTCTATTCCCTAGAACGTGTTTCCTCCCGAATTGTACTCTGCCCAGCACTTCGTTCCAATGTTGGGCGGAGTCACGTCGGTCAGGCTTCGTTTCAACCGGCTTTTTTCACCTGGCGCGCCTTTCGGGGCCCGCGGGCGGCTGACACTGGGGCGCGGCGGTCGAAACAAGGTGGAAAGGAACCCTGAAATCCGTGAACAAGAAGAGAGCCGACGCAGTGATCCCGTGGCCGAATATGGCGAAACGCCAACCGAATCAGAACCAGCCGAGGTTTCGCGACTTCGGCAATCGTTCTCGCGCCGTTGGCGTCTCGCGGGATTGGGACCGCCAAAGTTTCTCCGGTGGAGCCTTCGGTGATCGTCCCCGGAAAAACCCGTACCAACGGCTACTTGTTCCTTTCCTTCTTCTCTCGCTTCAGCTTCCGCTTCTCCTCGGGAGTACGTTGGGCCTTCTTCTGCGGCTCTTTCTTGCCCTTGTCTTTGCTTCCCTTGTCACCCATTTCTGGTGCTCCTTGGTTTCGAGTTCGCAACGTTGCCGATCAATTCGACGCAGCCATTGTTGGTCGGACCGAATCAAAAAGCAACCACTCAAAGGATATCGAGCAACAGGCTTAGGCGATCAGGGTGCCTTTGGTGCTGGGAACCCCAGTAACGCGGGGATCTAACTCGACGGCCGCGCGCAGCGCCCGGGCGGTGGCTTTGAAGATCGCTTCGCTGATGTGATGCGTGTTGCGGCCGTAATGCAGCAGGATGTGCAGATTGCACAGCGAGTTGGCGGCCATGGCCTGCCAGAAATCTTCGACCAGTTCGCTGTCGAAGGTGCCGATCTTCGGCGTCGGCATGTCGGCCTGGAAAATCAGGAAATAGCGACCGCTGAAGTCCACGGCCACGGTGACCAGCGTCTCTTCCATCGGCAGGGTGAAGTGCCCGTAGCGACGGATGCCGACCTTGTCGCCCAGGGCCTGACGAAACGCCTGGCCCAAGCAGATGCCGACGTCCTCGACGGTGTGATGGTCATCGACGTGCAGGTCGCCGCGGGCTTCGACGCGCAGATCGAACGCGCCGTGCCGAGCAAACAGGTCCAGCATGTGGTCGAGAAAACCGACTCCCGTGCGGATCTGCGAACGTCCGGTGCCGTCCACGTTCAATTCCAATTGGATCTGCGTCTCCGCCGTGCTGCGGTCGATCGATGCGATTCGGTTCATTTCGGTTACACCATGGTTCTCAACAAAGCCAAGCAAGCTTCGATCTGCTCGTCGGTGCCGACACTGATCCGCAAACCGTCCCCCCAAGCGGGATAGTCCATGTATCGGACCAGCACGCGGTTCTGCTTCAGCCGTTCGTAGAGTTCGCGGGACGTGCGGGCGGGATGCTGGCACCAGACAAAATTGGCTTGGGACGGTACGACCGAGAATCCCAATTGCTCCAGTCCTGCCGACAGCCGAACCCGCGTCGCATTGATGCGGGCGACATTCTCTCGCAGCCAATCCTGATCGTCGATCGCCGCGGTCGCTCCGGCGATTGCCAAGGCGTCGCAATTGTACGAATCCTTGACATTGGCCAATTTGGCGATCACATGCGGTTGGCCGACCAGGAATCCGAATCGCAGTCCGGCCAACGCATACGACTTGCTCAGCGTTCGCGAGACCAGCACGCGATCGTTCTCGCGGACCAGATCCAGGCAGTTGGCCGGCGCAAAATCCACGTACGCCTCGTCCACCAGCAGAGGACATGGCAAACGCGCGGCCAGTTCGCCCATCGCGTCTCTGGAAACGACCGTGCCGGAGGGGCTGTTGGGATTCGGCAGGAACGCGAGTCGCAGCTCGGACGACGGTGCGGCAAAGGTGTCCGGCAGCGTCCAATCCGGTCGGAAACGGACTTCATCGGCCCAGGCGCCTTGGATCTGGGCCAACGTTTTGTAAAGCACGTAACTGGGATACGGCAGACGCAACAGTTGGCCGCGACCAACCAGCGACCGGGTGACGATCGTTAAGATGTCGTCGCTGCCATTGCCGCACAGGATCCAATCCGGCTCGACGCCCAAAACCTCGGCCGCCCGCCGCCGAAAGGCATTGCCCATCGGATCGGGATATCGCATCAAACCGGCTTCGGCGGCCTGTTGGATGGCCCGCGTAACGCGAGGCGACGGCGGGTACGGGCTCTCGTTCGTGTTCAGCTTGATGAACTTGCCCGCCTGCGGTTGCTCGCCGGGCGTGTAACCGATCAGGGCTTCGATTTCGGGACGGAAGTAGCACATGGGTGAAAACTCTTTGCGGTTGACAGTACTCGTATACCAAGACAGGCGAAAGCGTAACCTGCAACGCCAGGGAACGGAGTGGATTGCGAACCTACTCGGACGCGGCGCGATGTGCCACAAGTGTCAGGTTATTGCGGTGAACCACTTCTTCATAGGGGCAGTGACCGAGAACTTCGGCGATGCGGCTGGATTTCAGACCTTTGATCAGCAAGATCTCGTCCGCGTGGTAGTTCGTCAAGCCGCGCGCTACCTCGATGCCGTTCGGGTCGCACAGCGCGACAACGTCGCCTTTCTGGAACTCGCCTTCAATGGCCAGAATTCCGATCGCCAACAGACTCCGCCCGTCGCGACCGATCGCGCGGGCCGCCCCGGCGTCCAGGAGCAACTTGCCACGCGGGCGGGCCGAGAATCCAATCCAGCGTTTCCTGGGGCTCACCAACTTGCCTTCGGCAATCAGCAGCGTGCCGACCGGTTCGCCTGCCAGAATTCGAGTCAGGGTTCCCGGCTGGTGTCCACTGGCGATAATCACGTTCTCGCCAGCGGTAGTCACGATCCGGGCCGCTTCCAGCTTGCTGGACATTCCGCCCTTGCTGAGCGAGGAAGCCCGATCGCGAACCAACCCGCGAATCGAATCATCCAGGACGTCGACGGTCGTGATGACGCGCGATTGGGGATTGGACGGATCGCCGTCGAACAGCCCTTCCACATCCGACAGAATCACCAGCAGGGGGGCTCGGAGTAGATTGGTTACCAGCGCCGCCAGGCGGTCGTTGTCGCCAAAAGTCGTTTTCAATTCGTCAACCGCCACGGTGTCGTTTTCATTGATGATCGGCACCGCTCCGAAGTCCAGCAACGAAAACAGGGTATTGCGGACATTCAGGTAGCGAATCCGATGTTGAATGTCCTCGGCGGTCAGCAGAACCTGAGCCGCATGCCGCCCATACCGGCGAAAGGTCCGGTCGTACGTCTGGATCAGGGTGGTCTGTCCGATCGCGGCCACGGCCTGCAGTTGGGCCAGATCCGTCGGTCGGCGTTTCAGACCCAGCAGACTCATTCCGGACCCGACCGCTCCCGAACTGACCAAGACGACCCGTCGTCCGGATTCGCAAATCCTGTTGATCTCCTCGGCCAACCGGGCGATCCGCTCGTCGTCCAACTGGCCGTCGGGGTGCGTCAAAACGCGGGTGCCGACCTTGACGACGAGCATGTCGGCAGTGGCGGCGAGTTCCTGTCGCAGGAGGTCTGGCGTCGATGTCATAGCGGTTTCACGATGTTTCGATGAAAGAGGGGACTTTCCTTTTCATCAGGGCGGTTGGATGGTGTCACGGGGGGTACTTCAAGAGGCGGTTATTCGAATGCTAGACAGTGTTTTCGTCAAGCTGGTTCAGCGACTTTTGGCATACGGGTTTCCATGTTCATGGTGTAGAATCGTGCGACTGTCCCGCGAGAATCGGCTCAATTCACGCACAAAAAAGGAAAGCCATGTCGATCGATATCGCCGTCGTTCCGGTCGCCGGACTGGGTACGCGTTTGTTGCCGGCGACGAAGAGTCAACCCAAGGAGATGCTGCCCGTCGGACGCAAGCCCGTGGCGCAACATGTCGTCGAGGAACTGGCTCACTCCGGCATCCGCCGTTTGCTGTTTGTAACGGGCAAGGGCAAGCACTCGATCGAGAACCATTTCGACACCGACGGCGACCTGATCACGTATTTGCGCGAATCCGGACGCGAGCAGGAATTGGGCGAATTGGCTTTCGAGCGGCAGGACATGGAGTATTTCTACACTCGGCAACGACGGCAGTTGGGACTGGGCCATGCGGTCCTGTGCGCCGCGCCGCTGGTCGGGCGTCAACCGTTTGTCGTCGCGCTGGGCGACTCGATCATCGGATTGAACGCCGAGTCCGATATTGTGGCCCGCATGATTGAGCAGTTCGAAGCGACAAAAGCCGACGTCGTGGTGGCGTTCGAGGAAGTGCCGCGCGATGAAGTGTTCCGGTACGGGATCGCTGAGCCGCGCGGGCCGATCGGCGATGTCTTCGAACTGGCGAGTCTCGTCGAGAAGCCGTCGGTGGACGAAGCGCCGTCCAATCTGGCCGTCGCCGCCCGGTACGTCTTCAGCCCCGCAATTTTCGACAAGCTGCGTGAAACCAAGCCGGGAAAAGGGGGCGAGATCCAGTTGACGGACGCCATCCAATTGGTGCTCAATTCGGGCGGCATGGGACTCGGCATGCGTTTGCGGCCGGACGAACGCCGTTTCGACATCGGGAACTTCGGCAGCTACTTCCGCGCCTTTGTCGAATTCGCGCTCTCGGATCCGCACTATGGCGACGGACTGAAGGAATACGTCCAGGCGTTGCTGGACAGGCCGTGAACCGGGGGACACAGCGATGGAAATCATTCGAACTCGCGGATTCGCCCGCGCCGGCTTGGTCGGCAATCCGTCGGACGGCTATCACGGCAAGACGATTTCGATCATCGTCCGCGATCTTTACGCGGACGCCATTCTGTACGAATGGGAGCAATTGGAGCTGGTGCTGAGCCAGGAGGACCGAAGTCGCTTCGACTCGATCCAGGAACTGGCCCGGGACGTGCGGACGCATGGCTACTACGGCGGGATCCGGTTGGTCAAGGCGACGATCAAGAAGTTCGTCGAATACTGCGAAGGCCGACACCGTCTGCACGAGCGGAATTTCTCGGTGCGGTACGAAAGCAACATCCCGCGCTGCGTAGGACTGGCCGGATCGAGCGCCATCATCGTCGCCACTCTGCGCGCCCTGATGAAATTCTATCAGGTGCAAATCCCGCTGTACCTGCAGCCTTCGCTGGCGCTAAGCGTCGAGACGGACGAGTTAGGCATCACAGGCGGTTTGCAGGACCGCGTGATCCAGGTTCACGAGGGCATGGTCTACATGGATTTTGCCCGCGAGTCGATGCGGGAGGAAGACGGCTTTCGGTACGGGGTGTACGAGCGCATGGACCCTGTCCTGCTGCCGCCGCTGTATGTCGCCTACAGCGTCGAGGCCGGTGAGCCGACCGAAGTCTCCCACACACCGCTCCGGGCACGCTACGAACAAGGCGACCCAGCCGTCCATGCCGCGATGGGGCGATTCGCCGAGTTGGGTTTCGAGGCGAGACAAGCCCTGCTGCGCGGAGATGCGACGAAACTGAGCCGGTTGATGGACGAGAATTTCGATCTCCGCCGCAGCATCGTGCCCATCCTGCCAGCCCACCTGCAGATGATTGAAACCGCACGGTCCGTCGGCGCCAGCGCGAAATTCGCTGGCTCCGGAGGCGCCATCATCGGTGTCTGCCCCGACGACGCTACCTACGACGAGCTGAAGAGGCGGCTGAATGCGATCAACTGCCAAGTACTGCGTCCAACGGTGCGGTAGGAGCCTCCGCCGCTAGTTCGACTCTCTGTCCCAAGTGCGCCGACCGCGGGTCGGACTTGCGAAGTCGCGTTCGGCGCCCGCAACCCACTGTGGCCCGCGTCCGCCGGCCGCGGGTCGGAATGACGATCCATCCATTCGAGTCGCGTTCAGCGTCCCTCTTCGCACAGTCGCACCGCCGCAGCCTATTTCGCGACGGTGCCGGCGACAACCACTTTCTGCAGCTCGCGACGTTGCTCTTTGGGCAGATACGCCCGTTCGACCAGTTCCGGATCGTGCTGCGTCCACGATTCGCGGATGGTTTCCGCCTGAACCTCGCGGAGCACCAATCCATCCTGCCAACGGGCCACGAAACAGCGCTGCTGCCAGTCGCGCTGCGGCAACTGGGCGGGATGCTTGTACATGCGCCAGGCGCGGATGTTGTAACGGGCCTGCTGCGCCGACCAATCGTAGAAGATCAACTGGTCGAAAACGTGCTTGCCATGCTCGTCGTAGAAGTGGTTGACCTCGATCAAATCGACTCGCTCGCGAACCACGTCTTCGACAGGGTTCAAACAGAACGAAGCCATCAACACGGCGATGGGCGTGGATGAGGGGCTCACCGGTTTCCTCCTTGAAAACGCGGAATCCGTTGTCAACAACATCTGCATCGCGGGAAATTCCCCGCCAGGTGCCGATGCTGCTGTACAAACCAAGAACCTCGAACCCAACCGCGCGCGATCCTGGGATACGGACCTGTGCGAGCGGCTCTGATCGATGCTCAAAGCGAGCGCCCGGGTGCTCTCATCAATCTGTATCGGCCAGGTTTCACACTGGCGCGAAACTTTTTTGGCTTGTACAAAACAATCGACGTTGATGGAAGACCGATTTTTCCGGTCCCAGGCATCGAAAGCACCCGAAGCACCCCGCGCGCGGCAGACTCGTCTGGAATCCAGCCGGCGCATCTGGTATGGTTCCCGCCGCCCGACTTTCGCGGATTGGACGCTCGTCCCACGATTCTCCTCCAGCAAAATCGAGTCGATACATGAACCAGCGCCGCTTTCTCTGCTTGCTCCTGGCCATCGCTTCCACTCAGTCTCTTGCCACGGCTGCCCGGGCTGCCAAACCTTGGGAGATGTTGATCCCATTCAAACGGGTGGACGCCGCGAAGGACAAAGAGTACCGGCTGACCGAGAACCAGGGGCCCTGGATGATCCTGGCTGCTTCGTTCGCCGGTCCCAACGCGGAACAGCAGGCCAAGCAACTGGTATACGAACTGCGTCGGGATCTGAACGTGGAAGCCTATATCCACGAGGAAACGTACGACTTCACGAAACCCGTGATGGGACTGGGGTTGAACCGTTATGGCGGGCCGAAAGTGATGCGGCACGCAAACGCCGCGAAATTCGAGGAGTTGGCCGTGCTGGCCGGCAATTTCACGAACGTGAACGATCCCACCATCGAGAAAGTTCTGGACAAAATCAAACACGCTCGGCCGGACTGCTTGGACATCAACAAGAACAAATCGACAACCCAGCGCTTCATTGGGCTGCGCGAACTGCAGAAGCGGCTCTCCCCCGATACCGACCGCCGCGAGCAGGGACCGATGCGAAACGCGTTTGTGACGCGAAATCCGCTGCTGCCTCAAGAGTACTTTGTGCCCGATGGGCTCGATCCGCTGGTCGAGCGAATGAATCGCGACTTGAATTACAGCTTGCTGAACAACCGGGGCAGCTACACCGTCCGCGTCGCGTCCTTCCGCGGTTCGTCGACGATGAAGCTGGACGAAATCGAACGTCAGGGCCGCGGATTGCCCAGCAAACTGGAGGAAGCTGGCATCAAGGCGCACGACTTGACGCTCGCGTTGCGAAAGCAGGGCGTGGAAGCCTACGAATTCCACGACCGCTACGAAAGCATCGTGACCATCGGCAGTTTCGAGACTCTGGGCCGGCAGTTGCCCGACGGCAAAACGGAACTCGATCCACGGATCGTCGACATCATGAAGAAGTACGGGGCTCAGCAACAGAAATTGCCGGGCCAGTCATCCGTCGGACTGGTGCCACGCAACTTGGACGGCATCTCGTTCGACGTCCAGCCGCTGCCGGTCGAGGTTCCGAAACAATCGGTGGCGACGGCGTACGCGCCAAGCAACCGGTTGTTCCATTAGGCGGCTATACGGAGCAAGCGAAATGTGGCACCGCGGCCGATCGTTCCGATCAGCAAACACGAAATCCGCTGCGGCCACTTCCTGGCAGATTGCCTTCGCTGCGCTGGCCACGCTTGGCTGGCTGCTATCCGCGACTGCCTTATCCTCCGAACCAAACGACGCACTCACGATCGTTTGGCGTTTGCATCCAGGCGATCAACTGCGCATTCGGATGACGCAGCGAATCCGAACCGAGATGCGAATCGGAGAGAAGCAAAGCGAAGTGTCGATGCTCACCGCAATGGAACTCCAGTGGAGCGTGGTCCGTACGGTCCCGCAGACTCCCGGCCCCGGGGACGCGATACAGATCGAGCAGTCGTTCAAGCGGCTGATCCTTCAGGTAACCCAAGCCGACGGGAAGACGTCGAACTACGACTCGGAGTCGCCCGATCCCGCACCGAAGCCACTGGAGGAGATCGCCGCCACGGTGCGACCGTTGCTGAAAAGCCGCATCGAAATCATCCTAAGTCCCCAGGGCGAAATCCGGGCGGTTCAGATGCCCGCGGAAACAGACAGCCTGCTGCGCGGCGTGACTGCCTATAGCCGCTGGAAAAACCTGCTGACGCGCGAAGGCATCGACCGAATGCTGCGACAAGCGCTGGGGCGGCTGCCCGAGAATCCGGTTCGCCCGGGTGATGTTTGGGAAGACATCCGCGAAATCGAGACTCCGTCCGGCAAGGTGTCACAGACCAACCGCTACGAATACCGAGGAACCGCGGTCGAAGGCGGCCGAACTCTGCAGGTCGTGCATCGAACCACCACGGCTCGTTCCGGCGAACAGGCCGGCGCGTTCGACGAACCCCCACCTGGACGCGAACAGCGCGACACGGGCATTTTGCACTTCGACAACGCAGCAGGCCGACTGGTACGATCCCAAAGCCGGCAGGAGATCGCGTCGGAGATTCCCTGGGAAGGCGGGCAAGTTCGAGTCTCTTCCGTGGGCACCTTGGACACCGTCATCGAAGCGATCGAAAGCCCGAAACCCCCAGGCTAAAGCGTGACGTCCAGTGAACCGTCGTCGGCTCAGCGCGATGCCGACAGGTCGCTCACCGCATACCGCAACTTCGCCCGCGCACGGCTGAGCGTCGGTCCGATGCTGTTTTCGGGCATGCCCACGGCAGAGCTGATCTCGCGGTAGCTCTTCCCTTCCAAGTGATACAGTCGCACCACATCCGCCTCGGCGCCGCTCAGGCCGCGCATCAGCCGGTCCAATTCCTCGCGGTTGCTGATCCTCTCCTCGGGAAGGGTGGCCATCGGATCCGACAGGGCTTCGTAGCCCAAAGGCGATGACTTGATCGGTGAACTAGCCTTGCCGTGCCGCAGCAATTCCCGGACGATCACGCGACGGGCCACAACGGTCAGATACGTGGCCAGACTGCTCTCACCGCGGAATTTCCTCAGAACCGCGTAGTCGTCGCGGATCACCGCCAGAAAGAACTCCGAGGCCAAATCTTCCTCGTCTTGTGGCGTTAGACGCAGGGAGCGAGATCGGGCCGTGTGGCGAATGACATGGAGAACCAAGCCGATGAACCGATCAACGAAATCTTCCCACGAATGCGGCTTCCCGCTCAAACACCGTTGCAACAGTTTTCGATCAATAGCGGAAAGTGCCACGAGCTGTTTACCCTGAAAAAGGGATACATCCTGCTTGCTTGACCTGGAGACAGCGAAAGTCACTCCGCCTTCCATGCCCTTGGACGCCGCTCGCCCGAGTGCGGTTCCGGCACGCCTGCGACGTTCTTCCGTCTTCATTCTAGGCGGCCTCGTCAAACGAAGCAAGAGAAACATTCCAGCATTTAGCACCTACTGGTGTGCCTCGTTTCCACAATCAAGCTAGTCAGCGAGGCACTAGCCGTGAGTGGTTTGATGCGGCGTCCTTGACAGGCTTGACTTGCACCACTAGATTGCTCGCTTTGGTCAAGGTGACCGAAGCTGTTTTCACAGAAGGGTTTGAGAAGGAGTATCTCCGCTATGACCCACGTTGTTGCCCAGCCCTGCGATAACTGCAAATACACCGATTGCGTCGTGGTCTGCCCGGTCGAGTGTTTCTACGAGGGCGAGACGATGCTCTATATCCATCCGGACGAGTGCATCGATTGCGAAGCCTGTGTGCCCGAGTGCCCGGTGGAGGCGATTTTCCACGAGGACAACTTGCCGGCCGAATGGGCTTCCTACAAGGCGTTGAATGCCGAGATGGCTCCGAAACTGCCGCAGATCACCGAGAAGAAAGAGCCGTTGGCGGGCCACTGAACCGCCGCGCACCGCGCATTGACCTAAGATCTGGCGAGCGGGATTGGACCACCTCACCATGTGCAGCGGACGCCGCCGACCGCCAAAAACCCACCCGTGCTATAGCCAGTGATCTGTTCGTATTGCCGATTGAACAGGTTGTCGATGCGCGAGAAGAGCTGCATGCGATCGGTCACGTTGTAGTAACCTGCAAGATTGATGACCGCGTATCCGGGCAGCGTCACCGATCCATCCCGAGAATCGGTGCGCTGACCGACGATCCACGCGTTCAGATCGGCATACGCCCGGCGGTCGAGGAAGTAGTGGCCGATCGAGACGTTGCCCTTGTCGCGCGGGCGCCGGACCAGTGGCGAGCCGGTGTCCAAATCCAACGTATCGGTTCGTGTGTAGTTCGCGGTGACCAGCGTATCGTCGCTCCAATGCCACCGCCCGGTAACTTCAACGCCGTGCGTTCGGGCTTGCCCGATGTTTTCCAGCGTGAACGTCGCCAGATCGAACAGAATCAGATCTTGAATGTCGTTCCGGAAGTAGGTTACGTCGACGATCAGTTGGTCGGGCACAAGTTGCTGCGTTGCACCGACATCCCAGCCCTTGCTCCGTTCCGGCAGCAAATTGGGGTTCCCGAAGGGAAACAGGTTTTCCGCCAGCGACGGAGCGCGGAACCCCGTGCCGATGGTGCCGTGCAGCGCGGTGCCCGTCTCGTCGATCCGGTACAAGGACGTCAGGCGGTAGGTGTCGGCCGATCCGGCGGTGTTCCATTCGTCCCAACGGAATCCGACCGTATTGAACCAGCGTTCGCCCAACTGGAATTGGTCCTCGACGTAGATTCCCGTCTTGTCCTGCGAAGCATCGGCAAACGGCGGAAAACCAAAGGGCGCGAACGACGATGCGCTCTCGTCCAAGTAGTCCACCCCAACGACCAGCAGATTGTTGCAGGTCAAGTGCAAATTGCTCTGCCAATCGAACATCAGCGTGCGCCCGGCAAAATCCGTGGGAAATTCGTCGTCGGTATCCGTGCGGTCGTAGTCGGACACATTGAAAGACACTTTCTGCTCGATCGCATCGTCGAGCATCCGCCAAGTCGTCTGGATGCGGCTGAACAACTGGTTGGTCAAATACAAGCGACGAGGGTCGTCGGTCGGCGGTTGTCCCAGGGAAAACGAAGCGTCGTCCAGTTCGGCTCGCGAATCGGTCCAGCGAACGACACAGTCGACATCGAAGGAATCGGCAGGTGTCCAACCGAAGCGGCTCGAAACCGTGCCCAGCCGGAATCCGTCGTCTTCGACATTGCCCAACCGCTCGGCAGCGGCGGAAAATCCGTCGGCCTGATAGAACGAGCCGCCGATGGAATAGTGGTAGCATTCCGTGCCGCCGCTGGCTCGGATTCCTTCGCGGTGGGTGCCAAAGCTGCCGCCCTCGCCATACGCCTGGACGCTCAGCGGACCCTGTCCCCGCTTGGTGACGATGCTGACCACGCCGCCGATCGCATCCGTTCCGTACAAGGTGCTTTGCGGGCCGCGGACCACTTCGATCCGTTCGATCTCGTCGACGGCCAGTGCGGAAAAATCGAACGAACGGCTGGCGTTGCTCGGGTCGTTCACGGGAATGCCGTCGATCAGCACCTTGGTATGTTGCGAATTGGCACCGCGCAGAAACAGCGAAGTCTGGCCGCCCGTCGGTCCGGCCCGCACGACGTCGACGCCGGGCACGCTGCGCAGCGCCTCGGCGACCAACGTGAAGTTCTGGTCCTGCAACTGCTCGCCCGTAACGATCGTGGTGGAACTGGCCACTTGCTCCAGGGGTCGGGCGGTTCGAGTCGGCGCCGAGACCTCCTGGCCACTCAACTCGGCCTCGACCATCGTCTCCGGGAGTTCCGGAACACCGGGCGTAATCTCTTCCGTCGGCTGGAGCGTCTCCTCGGCAATCTCGTCCTCCTGGCCCGGCGTCGGCGACACCGCAAGCAACCCCAGCAGCACGAACAAAACGATCATCTTCCAGCGAAAAATCAACGCAAGTCCCTCCCCCGTCGAAATCGTGCAGGTTTTACGGAAGGTATCGGTAATCCGGATTCTACGAGTTGTGCTGTTTCCCGATCCCAGCGCTAATCCGTACAATCGGTAAACTCTCGCCAACCTTGCGGCCTTACGGCGAAACAGGACCACCGCGGACGCCATCGTGCATCGTAAACACATGAAACCGAACAATTTGCAACGCAGCCTGGATTCTCGTCCCAAGTTTCCGCCGCCGCGAAACGGCTGGAGGCCGCGGCCGATGAGGATGCCGATTGCCGGTTTGGCCGCATTCGGTTTTTCAATGTTCGTCATGGCGTTGCCCACGCCAGCGGCGGAAACGCCGAAGGCGGAAACCCGCGCTGACGATGTGGCGAGCGATTGGCGATTCGACATGGTGAAACGAAAGGATGGCACCGTTCATCAGGGACTGATTCAGGCCGAGGGACGCGACGGGATCGAATTCGTCGAGATTCTTCGTCCGCCGGGCAGACCGATGTTCGCCGTCGTGCGTCCCGTGGCCGCCGACCAAATCGCAGCCATCGAGCGGCTGGACGAACTGCAGCGAGGCGACTTGATCAAGCGGATTGACAGCCTTCGGCGCCGTGCCCGCATCGAGGTTGGTCGCATGGACGACGTCGAGCTGCGCCAGGAAACCATCGGCCAGTCGCCGGTTTGGATCTACGACGGTCCTTGGTTCCGTCTGGAAAGCACCACAGACGAAGAAACGACGCGCCGCAGTGTCGTGCGCGTCGAGCAGATCTTTCGGGCTTATCGGCAGATCCTGCCGCCTCGTGTCGAGCCCACGGGCCGACTGCGCATCGAACTGTTCGGCGCGATGGACGAATATCGGCGCCGCGTTCACGAATCCGGGTTCCAGATCGTCAATCCGGCGTTCTTTTCGTCGGCGGAGAACCGAATCGTCGCAGGCAGCGACTTGAACGCGTACACCGAGCGGTTGTCTCGCACGCGGACGCACCACGCCGAAGTGCGGCGACAGTACCGAATGCTCCAGGAAGCGTTCCCGGCGAACTTGGCCGCGGTCCTGGACCAACTGCGTCGCAACGGCTTCAGCGACGCAGAGATCGAGCAAGAGTCGCGGCTTCGCCGTTCCGCTTGGCAGCGCGAGTATGACGCGGCGCTGGCCAGAATCGAAATCGTCGAACGTCAGAACCAATCCCGCTTTATCGAGGTCACCCGGCAGATGTTCGCGCGGCTGTACCATGAAGCGTTCCATGCCTATGTCGAAAACTATGTCTACACCGATCCCCGGCAACCGCTGCCGCGCTGGTTGAACGAAGGCCTGGCGCAGATCTTCGAGTCGGCTCAACTGGACGGCGACACCTTGCGGATCGACGCTCC
The DNA here is from genome assembly GCA_023382975.1 of Pirellulaceae bacterium. Classification (GTDB taxonomy): domain Bacteria; phylum Planctomycetota; class Planctomycetia; order Pirellulales; family Pirellulaceae; genus SKKK01. Next base: position 79,505 of record JAHDXO010000018.1, on the reverse strand, counting down.
GGACGTTCAGCGTCTGCAGCCGCTGCAGCGCGATCTGGCCGGAATGCAACCGCCGCATTTGGCCGATATGTTGAATGCTTCGGACGACCGCTTCCTGGACAGCCATCGCGGTGACGTTGCCGGACAGCTCTATTTGGTCGCCTGGGGGTTGGCATACTATTTAACGTACGAGCAGAACCTGCTGAGCGACCATCGGCTGGATGACTACGTCGCCAACCCGGAGAATTTCGGAGCCATCGCTCGATTCACGCGTCTGATCGACACGCCGCTGCCCAAGTTCGAAGCCGGCTGGCGGAACGCCATGCTCGATCTCAAGCCCGGCGCGGCGCCGTAAACGGTCACGCCTCGACAAGCCCCCTCGCGGCCGCCTCAGAAATGCCCGTCCGATTCAGGGCGATCCGTTGGGGAGAGCCACCTTCCCGATCAGTCGTCGCCCCGTTCGGTACAGTTGGGCGTACGCTCGTATCATGCGTTCAAGCGAAAACTCCTCGGACACGCGGCGCCGGTTTGCCTGCCCCAGTTCGGCCGCGAGCGCCGGTTGATCGGCGATCTGAATGATGGCGTTCGTCAGCGCATCGCCGTCTCCAATTTCGACCGTCTGGCGGTCGGCCAGCGGTCCCAGAAGTTCGACCACCCCCGCTGCCTTTGTTGCGACGACAGGCCGACTGCTGGCCATAGCTTCGAGCACGGCATTAGGCATTCCTTCCCATCGCGACGGCAATACCAGTAGGTCAGCCGCGGCCAGCAAGGCGGCAACATCGGCTCGGTGCCCGAGGAAGCGAATGCGATCCGAGACTCCGATGCGCGCCGCCAATTGCTCCAATTCGGCTCGCTGCGGACCGTCACCCGCCACGACCAAATCATGGTGAGGCAAACGATCGAACATCCGGGGGGCCAATCCAATCAGCCAATCAACGGCTTTCTGGGGATGTAGCCGTCCGACAAACAGGAGCACTCGGCGGTCCTCCGGCAACCCGACTTGTCCGGGAGTTAAGCGACGACCCGCAGGATAGCCCGCGAGATCGATTCCGTTCGGAATGACCAGCAGCCGGTCGCGCGGGAAACCGGCCCGAGTACCGCAGAAGTCGGCAACATCCCGGCTGACGCAGACAATGCGATCCGCGCGGCGACTGGTCCAAGCCTCCAAACGCTGGCGCCAAACCGATGGGTCGGCCACTCGAACACCGGTGATCAGCAGCGGCCGGTTCTTGCCGCGGGCGGCGCACGAGCCGAGCACGTTCGCATGAAACAAAAAAGTCTGCACGACGTCAGGCCGATCGCCAGCCAGCAGCCGCCGTAAACGGCGGAACGTAGCGGGGGTCTGCCAAATCGAGCGGGCACCCAAAAAATGAACGGGAATCGACGCTTCCTCCAAACGTCGGACCAGCATGTCGCGATCAGCAACCGGTCGCGGCGCCAACGAATACACGGCTGTTTCGAAGCCATGCGGACGCAGGCCAATCGCCAGATTGACGAAACAACGTTCCGCCCCGCCGGGATCCAATTCCGTGATGACCAGCGCAATTCGCATCGAAGTTCCCATGGCCTCGGATGACTACCGTCTCTTGCGGCGCTCGGCGTAACGCATCGCTCGGGGCCGTACGCGGCGGAAGGCGTTCAGCATGTGTTCGGCATCACGGAACCGCTTCCGCGGATTGGGTTCGATGGCCCGGCGAAGAAAATCGATCAGATCCGGATGAGCTTTCCGTCTGAGTTGCTGATATCCCGGCGGCGGCCAAGAAAAAGGCCACTCGGGCCATTGTCCTGACAGCATCCGGCAGATGATCAGTCCCAGGGAGAAGACGTCGGACTTCATCGAGGGACGGCCCATCGCCTGTTCTGGCGCCATGAACCCGACCGAGCCGGAGCCCGAGCCCTTGATCGTCCGTTGAGCGACCTTGGCGATTCCGAAATCGGCCAGTCGCAGACGGTTGTTCGGAAAGATGATGAAATTCTCCGGCTTGATGTCGCAATGCATGATGTTCATGCTGTGAGCGTAGGCGACGGCGTCCAGCATCTGCTGGGCATAGTCCAGCGCAACGTCGAACGAAAGTCGGCTCCGCAAGCGATCCGCCAGAGTCCGCTCGCCCAGTTGAAAGACGATCACGAAATAATCTTCGATGAAGCTGGCATCCTTAATAAGCAGTACATTCGGGTGATCCAGCTTTGCCGTCAGGCGGACTTCGTTGCGAAAGTCGCCCAGCACTTCTTCGGTCAGATGTTGCGGGCGGGGGATCTTCAAGGCAACTCGGATCCCCTCGATCGTGTCCATCGCCTGATAGACACAGGCGAAACCGCCTACGCCCAATCGCCGCTCGATCCGGTATTTCCCCAACTTCTGTCGCGGTTTCAAAATGTCGATCACGCCAGACCTTTGCTGCTCGCAGCCGATTCCAAGAACGACGACCCCATCACCGCCTCGCGCCAAATGCCCCCCCGAAACGCCAGCCAACCTAGTATAACGCGAAAACCGTCGCGTGGCAGGTAGAACCACAAAGCCCGGTAGCCGATTGTCGCTCGTCGCGACCGATTGCATCCTGAGTCTTTGCATGGTGCAATAGGGGTGTCGGCAAAGATCGTCAGGCAAGCGATCCGGTGTGGAAGGAAGGGCTTGGCAATGGGGTGGTTGGCGAGCATATCAGGCGTTGAAAAACGCGAACCGAAGAATTCGGCAGCCGCGGACGGCAGCGTCGCCGCATTGCAGAACCATCCGCCCGAGTTTCATCGGTTCGTCGCCCAAAGCGAATTGGATTCGGGTGGCTGTCTGCAACGCGGCGCCATCCATCTGGCTTGGCTGCTGAACTTCGCACCGTCCGATCCCGACTCGTTGAAGCTCCTGGAACAGTACCTTCAGGTGTCCGCCGCTGACCCCTTGAGCCTGTACCCGGAATCTGAGTCCGGGCATCGGCATCAAGCCTGCGAAGCGGTTCGCGCATTCATCCTGGCCCGACTGGGGCGATTGGGGGAGGCGATCGACTTGCTGGTGGCGATCGTGAGCGCCAGTCAGGAATCCAGCTACCTGGAAGCCTGGGCACTGAACTGGCTAAAACCCGCCGGCACCGTCGAATCCGTGCCACCGCAAACCGTTCTGAAGCTGTTCTTGCTTGTGCTGCAGCGGTATCCCGAATCGCGTCTTATCACGGCGTCTCAGCAACAGGAATTGGACCGTTACGTGGAGATCGCTCGACGCTGGATCTACTCCGGCGAGCTACTTGATCTGGCCGAGATGACGCGTACCGGTTTGTTGCGCAAGGCGGGCCGGTTCTCCGAGGCACTCCAGGTGGCCCTACGGTTCGTCCAGGAGCGTCCCGGCTGGCATTCGTATACGGCCGAGGGGCTGGTGCGCCGCGAAATGGGTGACGTCGCCGGTGCGTTGGCCGCATTCGAACGGGCCATCCAGTATGCGCCCGACGATTTGGCCGATCGGCTGGAAGCTGCCGACATGTTCTTTGACCACCAGCAGTGGGAAGATGCCCGCCGATGGTATTCGCATGTTCTGGAATCCCATCCCGACCATCCTTGGGCGCTACCCTCGTCGCTGTACTGCCAGTGGAAATTGACCGGCGACAAGTCGCACCTGGACCGGATCTGGGCGATGCTGAACGAGAACGCAACCAGCCGGCGGGCGTATCAATTGTACGAACGATTCCTGCCCTATTTGGGCTTCCTGCCGGAACCGGGAGGCACGACCGCCGAATTTTTGAGGCAAGTCGCTCCGCAACTCGGCAGCACGGAAGTCGCTGAGGGAAACGGGAATCCCAATCCGGAATTCACGCTCTCGCTCACTCATCTGGAGGCGCCCAGCACCCGCCTGGCCTTCCGTCGGCTCACAGAGGCTTGCCGGCGCAAGGCGAGGTTGCTGGTCAACGTCCAGAACATTCCGCAGCCGGACCCGCGGTATCCCTGCCGGCCGGTCAAGTACCTGCTGTGGACGTACCACGAAACGGAACCTGCGCCCGCCGCACCGGTCCCGCGTCCGGACGTTGTCGAACGCATCGCAGCTCTGGCGTTGGAGCCTTACGATTACCAGGCAAACTGGGCGTCGGCCAGTCGCGTGGCAACCAAGTTCGAGGCGACCGACGCCGCGAACATCCTGGCAGTGATGGTCCACCCACCCGCGCTGCCGGCAGGCGAGAACGTGCTCTGCTGGCTACCGCGAGTTCAGCTTGCCGCCGCCCTCGTCCTGGCAAACCTCGAAGGGACGTGGCACAACTCCGTTCGTCGAGATGCGCTGCTGTCGGTGCTCTGGGGAGCCGCGGACTGGACCACGACAGCAGCCATCATCGCCATGACCCAGGTCGCCCGGCACAACGAGACGACCGCCGCCGACATCCGTGAAGCCTTTGCCACGCTGGCCAGCAATCGGCCGCTGCACGGCTATTGCTGCTACGAACACGCACTGCTGAGCAACTGGATACTGCTGCCCAACGTACCGGTCAAGGAACGCATGGAATTGGAGAAGAAACTGAAACGAATCGAGGACACCCCGTAGCACAGACCGCCAGCGAGTGAGAGCAAGACGTACACGTCGGGGCATCCGCTTTGAGAAGACGTCGTCCGCTTGTCTCCAACGCGGAAGTGTACGTTCAGCATGTCGCGGCAGAGAATCTTCGAGGCCGCCGTTACGGGACGATCATGACCTCTTGTTGCCTGGTCAATCGGCCGTACTTGTTTTCCCCGATCAGCCACACCTGCACAGGTCCCAAATCCTGCACCAGGCCGGCAGGAACGGTCACTTTTCCATGGCGACGGTCTTGCTCGGTGAGCCACAGATGGTAGCGGCCGTAAGGCGGCTTGGGGCTCATCAAGTACACCGTGATGATGTTCAGATTGCCGGCAGTGAATTTGATCTCCCATGAACTGTCCCGCGTCGGCGGTTCGACGGGCAGGCTGAAATCGAGGTCGCACACGGAGAACTCGCACGCCTGACTCAGGGAACCGCCGCTCATGACGCAATGCGCCGTGTAGTCGCCGCAGTCAGAAAACAAACGTTCGATCACGCCCCTGCCGCGCACCGGGATCTCCTCGACGACCGCTTCGCCACGCTTGACAACAAGTGTCCGGACGCCGCGTGAGTCTCTGTCCATGACGTTGAACTTGACGGCCTGCGACTTGAAATACGGAACCCAGTCTCCGCGGTCGAGCAGCAGAACGCGATTGATGGCGGGCGTCGCGGAGTCCTCGTCGTAGTTTGGAAACAGGAACGATTCCGCCTTGTTCTGCTGGCGCCAGGCATCGAAGTCGGTGATCCGATACAGTCTGCGTCCGCGAGACGAAATATGGGAATCGAATTCGGATGCCTTGCGGAGCAGGTTGCGGGTGGTCGGCGGCCAACTATCCTCGACGCGCACGGCCGTCACGTTCCCCTCGCTTCTTTCGACCGCGGTCACGATTTCCACGTGAGAACCTCCGCCGACGGTCGCGGGTGGCGTGTAAATAACGTCGCCCGGTTGGGCGGCCTGAGCCGATTGCGGTTCGACCAGGACCACACCGTCGCGGAACTCGGGGCCGTGATGCGAGCTTCGGTAGGGCACGGCGCACTGCAAGGCATAGCTGGTAAAGGTCGAGCAGACCTTGCCATAGTAGGTCGCGGCGTTGGACACCTCGCCGGAGAGGTTCTCGGTATACAAGACGCTGTGAGGATTCTCGACGGCGGCCAGAAATGTCTTCAGATAGATGTCGAAGCCGATGCACCGCCCTACCGACTTGACGCTCGAATACGGAACACCGGTGTACTCGGTTCCTTCCTCGAAATAGCCGCCGCGCCGGTTCGGCATTCCGCCCGCGACCGGCGTCCATTTCACCCGCGACATGATGCGCGCGTACTCAACCGCCTGCTCCTGCCACGCGCGCGGACTCTCGCCGGAGACTTGAGCGAAAGCCATCGTCTGAAAACAAACCGTCATCGCCAGGAAAACGACCACGCCGCGAAAACCACCTCGCTTCGAGTTCATCCGCAGTTCTCCCTTTGTTCGTGGCACAAGCAGAAGTCCCCGCATTCTGGAATCCCCGCCCTCTGCGGTCAAGTGGTTGGCCATCCGCAACGTCGCGAAGTTCGCGGCCGTTCGCCCGGCGTTATACGGCCACGGGGTCGATGGAGCTATTCCGTCTTCAACCGATAGCCGACGCCTTGCTCGGTGAGCAGGTATTCGGGGCGGCTGGGATTTCGTTCCAGTTTCTTTCTCAAATTGGCCATGAAGACGCGGACGTAGTGGGATTCATCCACGGTATGCGGTCCCCAGACCTCCTTCAGCAGGAAGCGATGCGTCAACACTTTCCCAGCGTGTTGCACGAGCAGGGCCAGCAGATCGAATTCGATCTTGGTGAGTCGTACCTCTTCGTCGTCGACGAAGACGCGGCGTTGCGCCAGATCGCCCCGAACATGGCCGAACCGGAACGCTGTCGTATCGGTTTCGTGTGCCCCGATGCGTGCAGCGTGGCGGAGTCCTACACGGATGCGGGCGAGCAACTCGCCGACTCCGAACGGCTTGGTCAGGTAGTCATCCGCGCCGGCATTCAAGGCGACGATCTTGCTTTGCTCCTCGCCACGCGCCGAGAGGATAATGATTGGCATCGCCGACCATTGCCGAACTTCCTGAATGATCTGCAGGCCGTCTGCATCAGGCAGGCCCAGGTCCAGGAGCACCAGGGCGGGCCGCTGTTGCGTGATGATCCGCAAGCCGTCTTTCGCCGTAGCGGCCTCGGCCACACGAAACCCTTCGACGCCCAACGAAGCGCGCAGAAAGCACCGGATGGGAGCTTCGTCCTCAATGACCGCAATCAGGATTTCGTTGGTCGTCATAGGCTGGCCTGCTCGGCTGTGATGAAGTCCAAAGAAGGAGGCGCCCCGTCGTGTGGAATTACAAATCGAACGATGGTGCCTCCTTCGAGCCGGTTGCGGGCCTCGATCGTTCCTCCGTGCGCCTGGACGATGGCCTTGCAGATCGCCAAGCCCAAGCCGGTACCGCGCCGATCCGGCCTTGTTCCTGCACCACGGTAAAAGATCTCAAAGATCCGTCGTTCATCGCCTGGAAACAAGCCGCGCCCTCGATCGGCAATCTCGACGGCAATCCCGTCGGCGACTTCCTCGACTCGGATTTCAAGAGGCGAACCAGGATCGGAATACTTGACCGAATTGTCCAGCAGATTCACGAAAACCGATTCGATCAGCACGTCGTCCAAACTGGCCAACGGCAAGCCGTCAGCGAGTTCGACGCGGACCTCTCGACCGGCTAGGTGCCGCTCCATTCGATGAAGGGCCGAGCCGATGACTTCGTCCAGCGGCAGCCACTGGCGATTCAGTGCGATGCGGCCGCTGGAAAGGCGAGTCATGTGCAACAGGTTCTCCACCAGTCTCGTCAACCGGTCGGACTCTTGGCAGATGGTCTTCAGCAACTCGCGCCGCGCGGCTGCATCGAGAGAATCCAGGGCTTCCGACAGACTGCTCGCCGAACCGGCGATCGCCGCCAGCGGAGTGCGCAAATCGTGGGAAACGGCGCTGAGCAGCGAACTGCGGAGCTTCTCCGTTTCGATCTGGACACGGGCCTGCTGCGATTCGTCCGACAGTCGATTTCGCTCGACGGCGAAAGCGATCTGCGTGGCGAAAGTGTCCAACAACTGACGAGCCTCCAGAGAGAGCGATTCAGACAATTTCTTCCCCTGAACGGCCAGCACACCGACGACTCCGTTGGGCGTGGCCATCGGCAGATAGACCGCTTCCGCGTTAGGAAGCGTGTTGGTGCCGCGACCGGCCGGTTCGTTGTGGTCCAGCACCCACTGCGCCGCGGCAAACTCCGTGGCACTCGCGGCGAACGTCGCCAGATGGCCGACAATCGGCCGAATCCTGCCCTGATCGTCGGGCAGGAAGATGACGGCGTAGGCGTCAAACACCTCCGAGATGGTCTTCTCGGCTTCTTCGACCAACTGGCTCGTCTTCGGAGCCGCGGTCAGACGGCGGCTGAGTCGGTACAGTGCCTCGGTCCGCCGTTCGTTCCGCCGCGCGACCTCCGCCTGGTAACGGATGCGGGCCGTCAGGGTGCTGGCCAGAAGTCCAACCACGAGCATAACGGCGAACGTGAGCAGATACTGCGTATCGTGAACGGTGAACCAGTAGTACGGCTCCGTAAAGAGCGCGTCGAACAGCAGCACGGACAGCACCGATGCAGCCACCGAGGGCAGCGCGCCGTCGCGGGCCGCGACCGCCACGACGGCCAGCAAGTACACCATGACCAGATTGGCCTCCGTGTGCCCGAGCGCATCGATCACCAAGCAGATCAACGTGGCCAACGCCAAGGCCACCGCCGTGCCTAGCCAGGGACGGAAGTCCGCCCTGTCGCGGATTCCCGCGGCCGCGACGCGTTGCGCCACGGGCTCTCCCAAACCGCGCACGACGAACACGTCGATGCAGCCGCTATCGCGGACCAGTCGCTCGACCAGGGAGAACCGCCTGGGGAACCACCGGCGCGGCGGCTCGTCGGCTTTCCCGACGACGATCTTCGTGACATTGCGATCGGCTGCATACTGGAGCAACTCGCCGACAATGTCGGCGCCCGAGACCTGGACGATCTCCGCTCCCAGACTCTCCGCCAAGCGCAGATGATGATGCAACCGCTGGCGATCGGCCTCGTTCATCCGGGCGGCCCGGGCGGTTTGCACATGCACGGCCACCCACGGGGCATCGAGACGATCCGCCAAGCGTTTGGCCGCGCGGACGACCTTGGCCGAGGTCGGACTGGGGCCGACGCACACCAGCAGCCGTTCGTTGGTTGGCCACGGGATCTTCGCCGCCGCGCCGCGCCGGGCGGTCTCGACATCCTCGTGAATTCGGTCGGCCGTCCGCCGCAAGGCGATCTCCCGGAGGGCAACCAAGTTGTTCTTGCGGAAGAACTTCTCCAGCGCATACGCGGCTTGCTCGGGAATGTAAACCTTCCCTTGCTTCAATCGCTCCAACAGTTCGTCGGGCGGCAAGTCGATCAGCGTCACGTCGTCGGCGCGTTCGAAAACTTCGTCCGGGATCGTCTCGCGGACGACCACACCGCTGATCTCAGCCACGATGTCATTGAGCGACTCCACGTGCTGCACGTTGACGGTGGCGTAGACGTCGATTCGCGCAGCGAGCAATTCTTCCACGTCCTGCCAGCGTTTGGCGTGCCTCATGCCGGGCGCGTTGGTGTGGGCCAGTTCGTCGACCAGGATGATCTCGGGCCGACGGCTCAAGGCCGCGTCGAGATCAAAGTCACACAGCGTCGCACCCCGGTAGGCGACCGGGAGCGTCGGCAGGCATTCGAGCCCCGCCAATAACGCTTCGGTTTCAGGGCGACCGTGCGGCTCGACGTATCCGACGACAACATCTCGACCCTCTTTCTTCGCCGCCTGTGCCGACTGCAACATGGCGTAGGTCTTTCCGACCCCAGCCGCGTAGCCGAAGAACAACCGGAGCCGTCCGCGCGGCGCGGTCGCCCGGTCGCAGCCGGCTTCGGCCTTGAGCCGGGCGAGCATCTGCTCGGGAGTGGGGCGTTCGTCGTTCATGGAACCGGAAACGCTTCGTCGAGTGCCAGATTCAACAGCAGCACGTTAATCAACGGCTCGCCGCCCAAGGCGGACGGGACGCTGGTTTCGGCGAGCCGCTCGATCAATTGCCTGATCTCATTTTCGCTGCTCCGACGACGGTTGGCTAGACGCGGAGCCTGGACCAACGCTCCCGCCAGGCTGATGTGCGGGTCGAGTCCCGAACCGGACGCTGCAACCAGATCGGCCGGAGCGTCGCAGCCGATCGGCAGCGAGAGTCGGCCGAGGATCTCCTCGGCCCTTTCCGTCACCAGCAGACTGAGCGGCGAAAGATTGCTGCCGCCCGACGCGGCGGCGTCGTAGGCGACCGCCGATGGACGAGGCCAGACATACTCGGGTCGCTGGAACGCCTGGGCCACAAGTCGCGAACCCACGGGCTCGCCGTTGCGATCCAGGACCAACGAACCAAGCCGTCCGTGTGGGGCAAACACGATGGCAATGATCAGAATGCCCAACGGATATACCAGACAGCAAATCAGTACCGTTGCGATCACGACGCGAACGGCAGTAAGAAAGTCACGAGTCATGTGGTGAATCCTCGCAAAGGTTGGCGTCCGTCGGCTAGGCCATTCCGCTGGCCGCCAGGAAGACGTCGATCAGTTTGATTCCCACGAAAGGCGCAATCAGTCCGCCACCCCCGAACACCAGCAGATTGCGGCCGAGCAGGGCATCGGCACCGATGGGCCGATACTTCACACCCCGAATGGCAACGGGAATCAGCAACGGGATAATGACAGCGTTGAAAATCACCGCCGAGAGAATCGCGCTGCGGGGCGTGGCTAGAGCCATTACGTTCATTGCCGCGAGATGCGGCATCGCGGCGATGAATACGGCGGGAATGATCGCGAAATACTTCGCCACATCGTTCGCGATGCTGAAGGTTGTCAGTGCTCCCCGGGTCATCAGCATCTGTTTGCCGGTGGTCACGATATCGATGAGCTTCGTAGGATTCGAGTCCAGGTCGACCATGTTGCCGGCTTCCTTCGCAGCTTGCGTGCCGCTGTTCATCGCCACGGCGACATCGGCTTGAGCCAGCGCCGGCGCGTCGTTCGTGCCGTCGCCAGTCATCGCGACCATGTGGCCTTCGTTTTGATACTTGCGAATCAAATCGAGCTTCATCTCGGGCGTCGCCTCGGCCAGGAAATCGTCCACGCCGGCTTCGGCTGCGATGGCAGCGGCTGTCTGGGGATTGTCGCCGGTGATCATCACCGTCCGAATGCCCATCCGCCGCAACTGGGCGAAGCGTTCCTTGATCCCGCCCTTGACGATGTCTTTCAGGTGGACAACTCCCAGCACACGTCGATTCTCCGCCACGACCAACGGAGTGCCTCCGCCCCGCGCCACACGTTCCACATCACGTCTTACTTCCTTCGAAAGCGCGCCGCCATGCTGCGCGACGAAAGCGGCGATGGCATCGGCGGCCCCCTTGCGGATCTGACGTCGGCCGAGATTCAGCCCGCTCATTCGGCTCCGCGCCGTGAACGCCACGAACTCGGCCCCCAATTCATCCAGCGATTGACCCCGAAGCTGAAACTTCCTCTTCGCGAGCACGACGATACTGCGTCCTTCGGCCGTCTCGTCGGCCAGCGAAGCGAGTTGAGCCGTCATTGCCAGCTCTCGCTCATTGACACCCGGCGCCGGGATGAATTCAGCAGCTTGCCGATTGCCCAGCGTGATGGTGCCCGTCTTGTCGAGCAAGAGCACATCCACGTCGCCGGCCGTCTCCACCGCACGGCCTGACAGAGCCAGCACGTTGGCTTGACTGAGCCGCGAGATGCCGGCGATGCCGATCGCAGCCAACAGCGAGCCGATGGTGGTGGGAATCAGACACACGAGAAGCGCCACCAGCGTGGGCACATCGATCGTGACGCCGAAGAACCGGGCGATCGGGTAGAGCGTGACCGTCACCAGCAAGAAGATGAACGTGAAGCCCGCCAGAACGATCGTCAAAGCGATCTCGTTCGGCGTTTTTCGTCGCTCCGCTCCCTCGACCATGGCGATCATCCGATCCAAGAAACTCTCGCCTGGACGCGCGGTCACACGGATGAACAAGTGGTCCGACACCACCCGCGTGCCGCCGGTGACCGCACTGCGGTCGCCGCCGCTTTCACGGATCACAGGAGCGCTTTCGCCCGTAACCGCACTTTCGTCGACCAGCGCGATTCCCTGGACGACTTCCCCATCGGCCGGGATGATCTCGCCGGGGCGAACGACGACAATGTCGCCGCATTGGAGCATCGTCGAGGGCAACTCATCGACGACTCGGCCGGGGATTTCGGATACTTTGTGTGCCGTCACATCCTTGCGTGCCGCGCGCAGGCTGGCCGCCTGAGCCCGCCCCCGCGCTTCGGCCAACGCCTCGGCCATGTTGGCAAACAAGACAGTCACCCAGAGCAAACCCGCAAGGCCAAGGAAGTACCCGCTGTCACCGCTTCTCCGCAGGCATGCTTCGACCGCAATCAGCGTCGTCAGAATCGCGCCCAGTTCCGTGATGAACATCACGGGATTGCGGGCCATCCGCAGGGGATTGAGCGTGACCAAAGATTGCTGCATCGCCGGGCCAATCAAGTCCCACGCAAACAACTTCCTCGGGGAACGATGCGGATGCAGCGACTTGGGCGTCGTCGGTTCGAGTGTGGTGGACATGACTTCGTTTCCTCGTTGAAGCAAGAACCTCCGCGAACGTCGACGCCCAGGTCAGGGAACGGGCGCCGTCATCCCGCCCAAGTGTTCGGAAATCGGCCCCAAGACAGCGATGGGCAGAAACAGCAAGGCGCCGACGACGATGATCGAGCCTGCCAGGATCGCGCCAAACATCCAGGAATCGGTGCGAAACGTGCCGCCGCTCTCCGACACGGAACGCTTCGCTGCCAGCGAGGCGGCAATCGCCAGCGGCAGAAGGATCGGCAAATAGCGTCCCAACAACATGATCACTCCCGTGGCGACGTTCCACGGGACGGTGTTGTCGTCCAGGCCCTCGAACCCAGAACCGTTGTTCGCGGCGGCCGAGCTGAATTCGTAGACCATTCGCGACAGGTCGTGACTGCACCCTTCTTGGACGGTTGCGCGGCCCCAAGACGTCGCGCAGAACACGGCTACGCCTCCCAGGATCAATACCGGATGCAGCAGCAACGCGCCCAGTGCCAGTTTCATCTCCGCCGTTTCGACCTTGCGCGCCAGATACTCGGGCGTGCGACCGACCATCATTCCCGCGAGAAACACGGCTACGACGATGAACAAGAACATGTTGATCATCCCCACGCCGACACCTCCGAAGACCACGTTCAGCCACATGCCGACCAACGGCAACAGGCCCGTCAGAGGATTCAAGCTGTCGTGCATGGCATTGACCGAGCCGTTCGACGTGCTGGTTGTCGCTACGGCCCAAAAGGCCGCGGCGCCCGACCCGAATCGCAACTCTTTGCCTTCCAGATTGGCGGAGGAGGCGATCGGAAGGTCACGAAAGGCACCCGTGGGAGCCTGTTCCAGCCGGATCGCAAAGCCTGCCAACAGGACATAGATTGTCAACATGACGACAAAGACGACCGCCGCGTGTCTCGGCCGTCCCGTGATTCGCCCGAACATCCAAACCGACGCCATCGGAATCAGGAGAATCGCCAGATTGTTGGCGATGTTCGTCCACCAGGTCGGGTTTTCGAAAGGATGGGCGCAGTTGGCGCCGAAGAACCCCCCGCCGTTTGTTCCGAGTTGCTTGATGGCGACAAACGCGGCCACCGGCCCACGGGCAATCGTTTGTGATGTGCCTTCGAGAGTGGTCACGACCGCAGAGCCCTGGAAGGTCATCGGGACACCGCTGACGACGAGAAGAACGGCCCACACAATCGCCAGCGGCAGGAGCACGAGCGTCGTTGCCCGCCAGAGGTCAAGGTAGAAGTTGCCTAACAACTCGCGGCCCGACAAGGCCCGCGACAGCGCCGCCAACGCCGCGATTCCCGTTGCGGCCGACACGAACTGCAACCACATCAAGCTGATCTGAGACAAGTAGCTCAGCGAGACTTCGCCACCGTAGTGCTGCAAATTGGTATTGGTCGTGAAGGAAGCCGCGGTATTGAAGGCAAGGCTTGGCTCCACGGCCGTCTTCCGGTCCGGATTCAGCGGCAGACTTCCTTGCAGCAACAGCATGGAGAAAGCGATGAGAAACATCAACCCGTTGAACAGCAGCAGGGATCTGGCATAGCCCGTCCAACACTGGCCTTCCCGCACCGCGTTGCCCAGCAGTTGTCCAGAGAGATTCTCCCACGCCCGACGGAGCGCCCCCAGACACTTGGGCTCCATCGCCCAAGTCAAGTACTTCCCCAAAGACCACGACAAGCCGGCAGCGGTCACCAGCAGAAATATCGGAAGCAGGTAACTCACGATCCGTCTCCTTCACGTTCGAACCCGTGATTTCAGAACTGCTCTGGCCGCACCATCACGTAGGTCAGGTAGACGAACGCCAGAGCCGCGGTCATCACGACGATGAAATTCATGCCATGCCTCCGTCACACCGATTCCCGTTCCCCGGTACCCACTTGTCATTATCGCAGTTCCGATTTCAATCGCGCGCAAAGAGTCTGGTGGACGACATCAAATCTTTGTCAAGACGAAGCTCTGGACGCAGACGGACGGTCGAGCGCTCATGCTCGTGATCGTCGCGCCATCAAGATGGCGCAAAATCGTCACGGCCGAATCTCAAGATTCTGTAAAGATCCACCGTATCGGCAAATTGGTTTCCAAGAGCCGCTGTAGAATCCAAGACGTCAGGCAGGTCGTGATGCCTTTCGTGGCAGGTCGTGATGCCTTTCGTGGCAGACGTCATCCGCCGGGACAGATTCCCGGCGGCCGAGTCGCCCTTTGGATGCTCCCATGAATTTGCGTTTGATGTCAATGTACCTGGGGATCGTCGCCCTCTTGGTAGGCGCCTCGATGTCCTTGAGTCTCCCTTGGGCATTTCCTGTGTTCGGCCAGGTGTCCTCCGTTGAATGGCGCGGCTTGTTCGGGTTGGTCACGACCATGGTGATCGCCGCCGCATGTGGCGGTTTGTTGATTTGCTTAGGACGCCGGCATCAAGGGCGACTCTACCGCAAGGAAGCACTGGCGATCGTAGGGCTAAGCTGGCTCCTGTCGAGTGCGCTGGGCGCGCTGCCGTTTCTCCTGAGCGGCACACAAACCGAACCAAGCACCCTGATGCCGCCGCACGACGCGCTGTTCGAGTCCGTTTCGGGATTCACCGGGACGGGCGCCACGGTCCTGAACGACCTGGAAGACCCTCGGCTCGTACCGCGCTGCATCCTTTTCTGGCGTTCCGAGACTCACTTCCTCGGCGGATTGGGAATTCTGGTCTTGTTTGTGGCGATCCTCGGACGTGGGACGTCTGGCAAGTCGCTCATGCGTGCCGAGATGCCCGGCCCCAACAAGGACACACCGCACGCGAGAATCCAACATGCGGCGTGGAGCTTCGCCGGCATCTACGTCGGTTTGAATCTGGTTCTCTCCACCCTGCTGATGGTCGAGGGGATGAGCCTCTTTGATGCCCTCTGTCATTCCTTCGGAACGATCGCCACGGGAGGGTTCAGCACCTACAACGCCAGTGTGGGGCATTTCTCCAGTCCGGTGATCGAGATGACCATCACGCTTTTCATGTTCGTGGCTTGCATCAATTTCACGCTGCTGTATTACGTCGTCCTGTGGAAGCCGTTGATGCTTCTGCAAGATGCGGAATTCCGCGTCTACGCGGCCATCTTGTCCGTGGCCGTTCTGTCAGTCGCGGGCTTCGCTCTTGCCAATCACGACTTCGGCAGTTTTTGGGAAGCCGTTCGATTTAGCGCTTTCAACGTCACCTCGGTGATGACAAACACTGGATTCGTCACGCGAGACTTTGACGAATGGAATCAGTTCGCTCGCGGCGTCTTGTTTCTGTTGATGTTCGTCGGGGGCTGTGCCGGCAGCACCAGTTGCAGCATCAAAGTGATTCGCTACATTCTGCTATGGAAAATTCTCAAGCTGGAGATCGAGAAGAGTCACCACCCCAACGTCGTCAGGTCATTGAGGATTCAAGGAAAAGTGGTGGATGATCCACGAATTGCTGAAGTCGTCTTGAGCTATTTTGGGTTTGTCCTTCTTATCTTCTTCCTTGGATGGCTGTGCTTGTTAGCCTTCGAACCGGACAGCCGGTGGCTGGCCGACGGTATGGACGAGAATGCGAAGTTCATTGACTGCGCCAGCGGAGTGGCCGCGACGTTGAACGGCGTCGGACCAGGCTTGGGGACATTCGGAGCTACCGAGAACTTCAGCAGCTTTACGGTGGCCAGCAAGTTCGTCTTCATGGCGTTGATGCTTCTCGGCCGGTTGGAATTGATCCCGATCGTCGTCTTGTTCCTGCCTGCGTTCTGGAGATCCGACTAGCAACGGGCTTGGTGTGGCCAACATGATTTGCGTCTTCGCCGCACGATCCGCGGCGAAGCCTCGAACGACTCGCCGCGGGCCAATTCTCTACGGTTGGTCGGCGACGGGAGGAAACGCTTCATGGTTCCGAGTTACCTTCCAACGGTCGCCGGTCGACTTCCATGACGAACTGATCCATTGGGATCGGAGACGGACCGAACTCCGTCTTTTTCTCGGCCGCAAATTCGAACGGTTCGATCGCCTGAATCGCATCATCCCAATCGTCTCGCTCCACTTGATCATCCCCACTGCGACTCGCACGAGCGTCAGAGGGGCGACGGCTGACGCAACTCCGGATCAACGAGAAAGGGTTTGATTCCCGAGTTCACGTTACTGATTTCTGCTTCCCTTTCTGCCCCAGTCGGGCCGGTCATATCGTCGCCGGGTCGGCGGCGACGGCCAGATCAGCTCGGCCAACTGCTACGGCGTCATCCTGTTCGAGATCGACATCACGCCCACGCTCTCGTCCGCAACCGCCAGCCAACTGTTTCCGGGGTCCACTTCAGTCGACTGGAACGGCCATCTTACGCCGCTGGACGTCTTGCAGTTGCCGGAGACGCTTGGTTTGACCGACGGCTTGGGGGCGGTAGTCCGGCAGTAGGTCTAGATGTGCTGAAGCTGTTAATACTCCAAAGGTGTTGATGCAGGCATCGCACAGCCCGTGAATGCGAAGTTTCTTGCTACGGCGGCTCGTTTTGCCATGGCATTTGCAACGCAACGAGTATTTGGCGGTGGACGCATTGTTACCCGACATGCGAGTAAACCAGTTGCTCGCTCGTGGTTGGGCAGAAGAATTGATAGCAGAAACATCGCGGACCTGCCAAATTAGCGATCAGCTTACAATCATCACCTTTCTGCCATCAATCTTTCTGCCCACTTCCCGTTTGCCCTGAATCGGACAGCTTTCGTTCCTACCGGCCCCACAGCAGGAGGCGGGGCGATCCGTTCAAAACGGGATGTCTTCGGACGACTGCCAAGGACTGCGGTGGCGGTGCGGGTCGTGTTCCGAGGCATAGTCGTCGCTCGACGGCTGACGGGACTCCAAATCCTTCAGCAGCGCGGCCGTTTCGACCAGATCCTTGTCCAGGCAGCAGACGCTGATGATCAACTCGGCCAAGGCGGCGAAGGACAACCCCGCGCTCAGTTTGACCCACCGCTTGCGTTTCGCGGCGGACAGTTCTGGCAGCTTGCGCGCGAAATAGGCATCGCGCAACGCGTCGTCCGGTGCGTCGATGCACAACACGCGGTCGAATCGCCGTGGCCGAGCGGTAATGCGGCGGTCCAGTTTCTCCGGATAGTTGGTCGTGGCCAGGCTGACCGCTTTGTTCACCTGCAAATGACCGTCGAGCCATTGCAGCAAAACGCCGTCCCCGTAGTGCCGGATGATCGCGTCGATGTCCTCGAACATGCACAAGACCGGCCGATCCGGGTCCATACTGCGGAATTGCGAGACGCATTGCGCGAAGGCGCCCGGCGACTCGCAAAAGAACGCCACATGGCCCTTGGCAATCGCTCGGGCAATGACCAGATGGAGCAGCGACGATTTGCCGCTGCCCTGTTTTCCATGCAGCAGATAGCCTCGCCGGTGCAGGAAACCGTACTGCCGGAACCGGTCGCCGAGCGTCCAGAACCGCTCGATCTCGTCCAGCACTTGCGCGGCCAGACTGCCGGGGAAATCGATCAAATCGTCAACCTCCAGTTCCCGCTGCTCGAAGACGCACGTCCCCCCGTCGTCCATCGTGCAGATATAGGCTCCCGCAGGCAAGCGATCTACGGTTCGCTCGCACACGCGAAACCGATTGCCCCGCATGACCGCCCACTGCAACCCGTCACGATGGATGCCTTCGTTGCTCATGCTGCGTTTCCTCGAATTACCTTGCTATGTTTCAGCCGCTGCGCGTCGTGCGGCAGGTCGGTCCCCTTTTTCATCAGGCCAATTCCCGCCCCGAATACAGCAGACAGGTGTGGGATCGATGGACAATCGCATTCTAATTTCACGCGGGCTCTGCCCGCAACCGAACGCTCGTTCAATGCCCGGCCGAAAGCGTCGGACGATATCCAAATGGTTGGATGAGTTGAACCAAGCGAAACGACGCAGGACAACAGGCAGGACAGAAATGGATTCATGGAATCTCCTCCGGGGGGCTGCGGATCACGGCGGCGTTAGAAGTTCGTCGTCGACGGCGTCACTTAAGTCGCGCAGACGGAAATACGTGGCCTTGCCATCCGGGTCAGGAAACTCGGTCAGCGTAAGTTCATAGTCGGCCTTTCTCGACAGACTGAAGCCCGGCTTCCACGCCTGCACATGACAACCAATCCCGTCGGGACGAACGGCGGCGTTCGGTATCGGCTCGCACAATGACGCGGGGTTCAGCGCGATGTAGCCCAACTCGGCGCCGTCGAGTTCTGCGAGGTCCGGATTTTGCGCGGGGTTGAGGCAGAAGACTTGGGGCCCGCGCATGACGGCGACGCGGCCGGCCTGGCGTTGGCGTCCTTGTACCAACCGCCACGGCATGGGCATGTCCAATTGAACCTGATCGCCGCGTTTCCATAGGCGGCGCAGTTCGAGAAACGTTCCGGGTTTGAGCTTGCCTGTGGAAGGCTCGTCATTGATCGTCACGCGGGCGTCTTCCGTCCACGCGGGAATGCGCAGCCGCAACGAAAACTCCTCCGGATGCTCGGGATCGACGCCGATGCGAACGCGGCCCGAGTTGGGATAGTTGGTCTCTTGTCGAATGACCACCGGCAGGCCGCTGGCGAGTTTCAGCTTGGCCTGCGCCGGCGCGTACAGGTTCACCGCGATGCCATCCTGGCCGCGGTAGAACACCTGCCCGGGAAGTTCGGCAATGATGCGCCGGAAGTTGCACGGGCAGCAATAGGTGTCGGTCTTCCAATAGACGCGGTCGCCCTCCAGCGGCGCGAAGTAGCGCAACCGGCGACCGTCGGGCGATTGCGATGCGAAGAGCGCATTGAAGATCGTACGTTCCATCAAATCGCCCATGCGCGGGTCGCCGTTCATGCGGAGCAAGCTGTCATAGACCCGAATCTGGTAGGCCAGCGCACACGCTTCGCCCACGTCGCCACGCGCGTCCTGGTCGGCCGTCCAGATTTCGCACTGGCCCGAACTGCCGGTCACCAGCATGCCATCACGCTCGGTCATGAACTCCAGCGCCCGTTGCGTCGGACCGAGCAACTTCGGGGTCGGTTGCATCCGGTGCAGTTCAAGCTGTGCAAGGCAGCGGGCCATGTAGGCGTAGATGTGCCCTTCGATGCCCGGCCTGCGGCCGATCACAATCTCCAAATCCCACTGGGGCAACGCCCGCGTCTGGGTGCAGAATTGGAGGTACGCCGGATCGCCCGAGGTCCGGTGCAGCGCGAGCATCATGCGTTCGAGTCCGGTGAACGCCACATGCGGCGCCACGTCGGCGCCGACTCCCCAGTCGGGAGGCAGCAGCGACCAGTTCTTGACCAAGTAATCTGCCGCCTTGCGTGACGCGGCGAGCGATTCCGCTTCGCCGAAATAGCGGTGGTCTTCGAGCAGACCCCAGATCACGTAGCTCATTTCATGCACATCCCAGAGCGTGAGGATGCGAGTCGGCCGTGGGAATGTCCCGATATATCCGTCGGCTTCCTGCGCTCGCAGGATCTCCGCGACCAAGTGCTTCCGCAGCGCATGGACCTGCGGATCGTTGCTGTAGGCGGCGAACTTGACCGTCGCATCGAGCAACATGCCCAGCCCGACGAACGAGCCGCAGCGCGGTTCTTCGAGAAACGGACGCAGGAAATCGCCATCCGCATCGAGCACCAACAGGTTGTTCTTAATCGTGATGTCAACGCGCCGTCCGATCTCGCCCCCGACTCTGACCTCGCGCAGATCGAGCGGAACCAACATATCGGCCCCCAAGGCAGGTTGCAGCAGGGCCAGCAGCAGAAGTGCGACGGGAGCAAGCAGGTGCAGTTTCATGGGGTGCGTTGCTTCCATAGGATTCTCCTGGTTCAACTGAGGTTGTGAGGGTTCGATTCGCGAGTTCACGCTACCGGGCGCTGCTTCCCTTTCTGCCCCAGTCGGGCCGGTCATTTCGTCGCCGGGTCGGCGGCGTAGATCGACCGCATCCGCCATGCCTTGACCGATCGCACCATGGCGTCGCCGCCCTTGGCGTACAGGGACACATTCGGCTCGGTTCGTGCCGACTTGACGGCAAACACGGCCGCCTGCCGATCGTTGGCGAACACTTCGACCAGGTTCTTGTCGACGAACACGCGCAACGTCAAGTCTTCGCCGTCACTCAGTTCAAAGGGCGGTTCCGTTGTGCCCACACGCAGCGACTTGCGGCCGGCGCCGGCGACGATGCTCATCCCTCCTTCACCCGCCTCGTCGCCCAGCAGCGTGATGCCGACCTCGCTCGGCAGCGGCGCGGCGAACGTCACTTCCAACTCCACCGCATCGCCCGACGCCTCGCCGATCGCCATCGTGGCCCCATCCTTCACGGTCAGACCCTCGCGGCTTCTGGGGTCGTAACGCAACTTCGCCAACTCGCGCAGCGGCCGGATTCGCAGCACCCTGTCGGCCGGCAACTCCAGCTCGCGCGGCAGCGACTGCACTCCCGTCGGCTCGATTGGCATGTTCAGCAGCCACGCCCACATCACTCGCCGTCCATCCCGTGTCAGCACCGACTCGGGGGCGAAGAACTGGTTGCTCCCGAAGCTCATCATTGCGTGGAATTTCGGCAGATACTTCTCGTCCTGGAAGTCGCCGAGGTAATAACGCGCGCCCTTGGAATGGCTGATGCACAGCAGCATCCACTTGCCGCCAATCTGAAACATATTGCCGCACGAGATGTCTTCGTCCTTTGGGATGCCCAGATCGGCAGGGTACTCCGGGTGCAGCAAGTCGCCCAGGTACGTCCAGTTCTTCAGATCCGGCGACTTCATCATCTGCGGGTTCTGCCCGCCGCTGTAGGCGTAATACGTGTCGTTCATCAGCCAGCAGTCCGGATCCCAATGGCGGATGTTCGGCGTCTGGCCGTCGGCGGTCTTGGGCACCACAGGCATGGGCTCGGTCCACGAATCGAACGAATCGTCGGCCGGATGCTGAATCACGTTCCGCCCAGCGCCTTGGCCGTGATAGATGATCGAGGGACGGCCATCCTTCGTGTAGAACCCGGTGCCGCTGAACATGCCGTGACCCGTGGTCGGCGGCGCCAGGACCGTCGCGTGCCACTTCCACCGTACCATGTCGTCGCTGGACACATGGCCGAACACGAAGCCCGTATGATTTCGGTAGATGTAGTGCAAATGCACCCGACCCTGGTAGTCGAAGATGCAGTTTGGATCGCCCGGCATCGCTGGGCCGGGTCCGGGGTGCGCCAGGTGGAACGTCAGCCAGTTTGGCGGCGGCGGGTCCGGCCACACCGGCGTCTCGGGCACATACGGCGGCCCCGGCGCACGAGCCGCCCCGCTGCGCGTCGCCAGCTTCGCATCCGCCTCCGACACCGCCGCGACCAAACACCCCGTTCCGTCGAGCTGAAGCCGCCCGTTTTCGACCTTCGCTCCTCCGACCGCCGCGTGATGCGAAAAGCGGCCGGCCCGATCCTTCGCCGCCTCCCCTTCGAAGTCCCACCATGCCAACGGCTTGATCTCCGACGGTTCGTCGGGCCGCAGCAACCGGATCTCTTCAGGCGTCAAGGCCCGTTGGTAGATGCGAGCGTCTTCGATGGATCCGGCCAGCGGCGTCCCTGTCCCCGCCCCCACGTGTCGCAATCCGAACACCACGATGTGGTTCTCTACATTCAGCAGATCCACGTTCTGTGTCTTGTACGCCGCGTACGCTTCGCCGTTGCGGTAGATTCGCACATCGTCGCCTTCGTACACGATCGCTATCTGGACCAGCGTGCCGGGCTCGGCGGTTTCGATGGCGTTGGCGCTCTGGTCGCCCTGTGTGCGACGGAAGAAATCGCTGCCGGCCATCCACTTGCCGCGCGCCCGTTCGCCGAACACAATCGCGTCGAATCGGTCGCCGCTCTGGATGGTCAGCGCGCTTCCGCCCTGCTGATGCAGGTTGGCCGGCGAGACCCATGCGACCAGCGACTTGTCACCGCTGGCTGACTTCTGCGTGACCTCGGCGCCGCCAGCAGCCCCGGACGCTTCGGCCGCATGCAGCGTCGGCGGTACGACCGGCAGCAGGGCGATGATCATCACGAAGACGAGCGTTGTTCTCATGGTTGGTGTGCTCCAAATGTTACAGAAGTTTCTTCGAGGCGAGGCAGCGACCCGACCGTTCAGCGATCGTGGTCGGTCGATACCATCAGCGTCACGGGGCCGAGGAGGCCGGAGGTCAAGTCGCCTCGGTAGCGGGTCGGGACGGTCAGGTAGTGGTTGGCGAGCGTGTTGTAGACCAACACCTCGATCCGGTTCTCGCCGGCTCGGACCAGTCCGGTGACATCCACCGTCCAGGGCGGCGCGACGCGGATGCCGGCCCGCTGGCCATTGACGCGAACCTCGGCCGTGGCCACGACGCTGCCCAGATCGAGCGTGATCTCACCGCGGGCCTGTTCCGGTGTCAGCGTCACCGTTTTGCGGTACCACGCGCCGCCCGAGTAACACTCCAGCGCGCCGGCGGTGGACCAGTCGCCTGTCTCGGCCAGTCCGGGGCCGCATTCCAAACGCACAGGCTCAGGGAACACTGCGGCGCCGCAGAAACCGGTCTCGGGCATGACGCGCAGCGCAATACTTGCCGCGCAGGGCAGCGGTGCGACGGCTTCCAAACGGCCGCCCCCTGCATCCCGCATCGGCTGGCCGTCCGCCCACGCCTGGACGCTTCCCCGCGCGGTGACGTTCATCGCGCGCAACCCCGGCGGCGAGGTGAAGCGGAACCACTCGGCCGGCCTGTCGCCCGCATGAATGTCCCAGCGAATCACCGACGGATCGTCGAACCACGTCATCGCAAGCGGCGTGCGCCGCGGCGGAGGCGAAGCCGCTACGTCACGCTTGAATACGAAATAGCCTCGGCCCGCTTGGTCGTAACGGACGAGGACCGGGTTCGCGCCCGCACGTAGCGGCACGGGCTGCTGCAGATTTTCGATAGACTCGCCGTTCACGAATACCGCCGCCGGGGTGAGCACCTCGGAGGCGTGCGGTGTTACGCCCTCCTGTCGCGTGCTGGCCACGATGCGAGCCGTCGTCGGGCGATCGACCGTGGCGCTGGTCCACAGGTAGTAGCGGCTGCCCGCCGCCTCCGCTTCGTACTTGATTTCGTTCAGCGCATTGGCACGTTGGCCCAGGCACAGAAAATGATCGGTGACGTTCTCCTTCAGGCCGTGATATCCCTGATGGCCGGGATCGCCTTCGAGTCCCTGACGCCAGGAGAAACGGTACGGCCGCCAACGAAAAGGCTGCCCGTCGATGACGACCGGTTCGTCAGAATTGACTCGGGCGAGCTTCGCCAACCGGGCGTCGAGCGTCGCGTTCTCCGCATCGGCCGGGAGCGGACCGAGCAGCCAGAACTGCGGGCCGAAGTCGTAGGTCACTCGCTCCCAGGAACGGTCGTCGAAGTCGCGTGTGTGCCAAGCGGTTGCGTCGCCGGTCTCGACGGTATGGCGGAAGATGCGTGCCTCGGGACCGATCATCTTGTCGGTGACCGGCAGCCGGAAATCTCCGTAGCGATTGTCCATCGTCGGTTGCAGTTCGAACTCCCACTGGCCGCCCAATTCGAGCCGTTGGACCGGGCTCTCCGAACTCGGCGGCGGATCGACGTGTGGCTGGCCCGGCGTGAACACGACGATCTGAGCTTCGTAGTCCTCAAGAGGCAATTCGACCTTGGTGCCGGTCGTCGTCTCGCCTAGCACGCGCAGCGGCCGAACCTCGCCGGTCCACGGATCCCATAACTCGGCGCGGCCCCGTGCGCGGAACTCGACCGTCGAATGCTTCGCCGCGCCCATCACCATGTACACGTCGCGCGGCCCGACTTTGCGATGCGTTGCCTTGAGCGCCTGCTCCCCTTGAACGTCACGCGACACCAGGCTCTGGATCCGGTTGACCAGTACGTTCGACACATCGCCGGTCGTACCGCCCCGGTGCAACTCGTGGACGTTGGTCGCGTCGGGGACGGCCAAGCCGCTGGTATCGCGGTTGGTTCGCCATGACGCGTCGGCGGGTAGGGCGACGGTGTAGCGCAGATCGTTCGTCGAGAAGACAGTCTTCCCGTCCTGGACGATCGCCAGAAACATCCCGGCGGTGCCGCGTCTTCCCGGCGGGTCATGGTCTCGGGCGTCGACCGTGATCACGTCGCCGCCGGACAGCGAGAGCTCACCGGTCCAGCCGTTTGAATAGTCCACGCTGGTGCAAATCTGCGAGCCGTTGACGTACAAAGCTCCTTCGTTATCGCAGAAAAACCGCGCCCGGCAGTTTGATTTCACGCCGGCCGGCGCCTGCCACACGCCCTTGAAATAGACTCGCTGCACGGGCTCTTTGGACCAGGCCCAGCGGCCGGCAAAGCCGCCGTCGTAGCGGCGCAACGGAAGCTGCTCGCCCGTCAGCACCGCGATGCCGGTTCCGCCGCCGTCGCTGTCCTGAGCCGGTGGCCGAGCACCGGCTTGGACCTCGGTTGCCGTCGCGCCGAACAACTCCTTCACGGCGGCATCCAATTCCGGATCTTCGGCCCCGGCGCGATCGCTCGCCTCGGGCAAGGCCCCGACGGCGATCACGATTCCACCTGCACGGAAGAACTGACGTGCCTTTTCGAGCGTGGACCAGCGCACGGCGCGCATCGCCGGCAGGACCAGCACGCGGTACGAAGCGTCCGCGACGTGCAGACGGCCGTCGCGGATCTCGGCTCGCGCCAGCGATTCGAAATCCATGAAGATAAAGTCGTAGCCGTGATTCATCAGCGCGGTGCCGGCGGCGAACGCCGCGTCCGTGGCCTCGCGACCGCCCAGTCCGGCCTGGCCAGGGGCGACCGGATACATCACGGCAATGTCACACTGATGCACGCCCTGGCTCATCAGATACGACAGACGGTCGAAGTATTTCAAAAAGACATCCATGTGCTCCCAGTACGGCATGCGGAAATGGTAGCAAGGCGGCGCCCATTCCCAGAAGCTGCCGTGCGTGGTGTAGTACAAGCCGTGAAGATTGAGCAGGTTGCAGCCGTACAGATAGTTTTCGCGGGTGGCGAACATCAACCGCTCGGGCGTCGCGCCCCAGCCCAGACTGTGATACCCTTCGAGCCACACGCGCGGACGCTGATACAGATGGGCGATCGAACTGGAGACTTTGCCCTTGATCAGATCAGCTCTTCCGCCCGGCGTGTCGTGGCCGGGCGCGGTGTACCAACGCACAGCGCTGAAATAGTCGCCGAATTCCAGCGGGTTGCGGCCGCGACTGCCTTGATCGCAGCCGTAGATCTTCCCCCGGCTCCAATGCCATTGGAAGATCGGAATGAAGTAGCGTTGCTGAGCCAGTTGCATCTTGACGTCCATGAAGTCCAGCCGGTACTTGACCGTCTTGGAACCAACGTCCTGGAACATGGCCGGCAGAGCCTCCCACAAATCGTACCCCTTGCGCCGCTGGAACTCTTCCGCCAAATCGTCACTCCAGATTCGATCGCCCACACCGAACTGCAATTCGTCGTGGAAAAAGTAGTTCAGTCCCGCAGCGGACTGTCCCGGCGCGTGGTCCTGAAACGGCTGGAAGAATTTCTCGACAACTCGCCGACCGGCCAGCGGGTGGATCGGGTTGAGCGTGCCGGGCTTGCGTGCGGCGGTGAAGATCCAGACCTCCCATTCCCCGGGAGCCGCGGTCCAGTTCAGACGCTCCTCGTCGATCGAACCGGACAGGTCGATCGAGCCTGGGCCGATGCCTGGTTCGCCCAGCGGATAGGCCCGCACCGCCACCGTGTCGGCCGGCAGGTCGACGGCCAGCGTCTGGCCCGCCGAGACGCGCTGCTTGCGAGCGACCACGATCTCGCGGCCTTGGATTTCCGGATCGCTGTAGATGGTGCGGCTGATCAGGCTCTTGCCGTTCGGCCAATCGATCGTATAACCGCTCAGGCCGATCCCCATGTTCCGCTTGCTGCACTCGTCGGCCACAAACTTCCAGACGTCCCACCAGGCGTCGGTAAAGATCTCCGGCTCGGCCGCATACGTCGGCCACCCGGGCGAATCTTCATGCGCATAGTTCACCTGCATCCCCGAGATGCCCTTGGCGTGCAATTGCTCGATCTGCCACAGCAGCCGCTGCTTGTCCAGCGGATCGCCCGTCCACCACCAGAACGGCACTTGGCCGTAGCCCGGCGGCGGACTGCGGAACCCCGGCAAAGCGTCCAGGCCCGGATCGCGCGAGGGGAATCCCGGCGAACCTTCTGGCGGCGCCGGTAAGACACTGGCCCGATCGCTGTCGTCAAAATCGACCGCGTACGTTCCGGAAGCCAATCCGGCGAACGTCCACATCAATCCCGCCAGTACCGTAAGTGCTGTTCTCATGGTCTTACTCATCCGAAGCAAGGAATTTCCGAATCAAGCTGCCTTCCAGTCGCCAATGCCCAACGTTGAGACAGTATTGTCCAGATCCTTCCGCCAATCTAGTCGCCTGGGAACGACGTCCCCTGGCATCCCTTGCCAAGCAAATTATAATCCTATGCTATTTGCCCACGTTGCAATTGCTGAAACTGGGAGTTGCTCATGAGATTGCGGAAGGCTTTTACGCTGGTCGAGCTGCTAGTCGTGATCGCGATCATCGGAATCCTGGTCGCGTTGCTGTTGCCGGCGATTCAAGCGGCCCGCGGAGCGGCTCGAAGAATCAGTTGTTCGAATCATTTGAAGCAGATCGCCTTGGCGACGCACAACTATCACGACACGCACGGCGTCTTTCCCGCCGGAGGACTAAATTGGCCGACGCCGGCCGGACAGCCCAATCCGCCGCGGTTTCGGAATGTGTCGCTGTTCGTGCTCATCCTGCCCCAGGTCGAGCAGGGACCGCTCTCGGCCTCGTGGGACTTTAACGATCCGTGGCAGAACGTCCTGTCCGGTCAGGCAGGGACCGTATTGAATGTGCTGATCTGTCCCTCGGACAATCTGCCGGAGCGGTTCGCCTTGGACAGCAGTGGTCGCCGGTTCGGAATGACCAGCTACGGCGGCAATGCGGGAGTGCAGTCGTACCCGGCGAACCTCGCCACGCGCGACGGCGTATTCTTTATGAACAGCAACAATCGCATCGCAGATCTGTTGGATGGTACGAGCAACACGCTCCTGTTTGGCGAGCGATACCATCGCGATGTCCACTACGACCAGAATGCCGGGACGTTTACGAAGATGAATGGCTGGGGATACTGGTGTCCATCGGCAGGAGCTCCGGGCATGGGTGACGTGACGCTTGGTGCGTTGGTGCCGGTCAATTACTTGCATCCGGAGGGAGTGGCCGTGGACGCGGTGTACGAGAGTCGCCGAATCACCGCGATGGGCAGCGGTCACCCAGGCGGCTGCCAGGTCGCCTTGGCCGACGGTTCCACGCGGTTTCTGTCCGAGAGCGTCGAACTATCGTTGTTCCAGGCGTTGAGTACCCGCGCGGGCGGCGAGACGGTCGGGCGTTATTGATTCAGCAGATCATCTCACCGCGCACGAAGGCGGCGGTACGCGAGTCAACGGGCGACTCAAAGAACTGCATCGTCGAACCGATTTCGATCAACCGGCCCGAGAGCATCAGCCCGATGCGAGTGGCCAACCGCTTGGCTTGAAACACGTTGTGCGTGACCAGCACGACCGTCGTTCCCGACTCGCGGTTTTCGCGCCGCACGATGTCTTCGATCAAGGCCACGTTGTAAGGGTCCAGGTTGGCGGTCGGCTCGTCCAACAGCAGCGCGGCGGGCTGGACGACTAACGCTCGCGCCAGCGCCACCCGCTGCATCTCGCCGCCGGACAGCCGCTGGGCCTGGGTTTTTGCCAATGCGTCCAGTCCCACATGCTTCAACATCTGCTCGACCCGCGGATCGTCGCGACGACCCCGCAAACGCAGCCCATAGGCCACGTTGCGGCGAACGCTGCCCCTGATCAATGCGGGACGCTGGAACACGGTGGTGATCTCGCGGCGAACGGCAATCGGCACCCGATGGTCGCGGTACGAGCAGCCGCGGTAGGTGATGGTTCCCGTGGTGGGCGACTCGATGAAGTTCAGCAGCCGCAGCAACGTCGACTTTCCGCTTCCGCTGGGGCCGACCAATGCCAGCACCTCGCCTGGATGAACTTCCAGGTGTTCCAACTCCACCACGTCGCGTCCGTGATAAGATTTCCGCACGCCTTCGATGCTGAAAAGAG
Source organism: Pirellulaceae bacterium (assembly GCA_023382975.1). Taxonomy (GTDB): domain Bacteria; phylum Planctomycetota; class Planctomycetia; order Pirellulales; family Pirellulaceae; genus SKKK01. The sequence goes on along the minus strand of JAHDXO010000018.1, from coordinate 51,189 downwards.
GGTCGGCCATGAACTTCAGCCCTCGGCACGGTGTTGCAGCCAGAACAAAGCCGAATTGGCCAGAAACGTCACCGACAGCAGGATGATTCCCAAGGCGATCGCTACGTCGAATTCTCCCATTCGCGTGTGCAGCACGATCGCAGTCGTCAACACGCGCGTATGGCCTTCGATGTTGCCGCCGACCAACATCACGGCGCCGACTTCGGAGATGATCGAGCCGAACGCCGCCACGATCGCCGCCATGACGCCGATCCGCGCCTCGCGCAGCACCGCCGTCAGTTCCTGCCAGCGAGTGGCGCCCAGCGCTCGGACTTGAAGCCGCAACGCTGGATCGACGCTCTGCACGGCGGTCATCGTCAACCCCGCCACGACGGGCAAAGCGATGATGATTTGCGCCAGCACCATGCCGCTCGGCGTGAACAGCCAGCCCAGGTTGCCCAACGGCCCGCTGCGGGACAACAGCAGATACACGGCCAGGCCGACGACGACCGGCGGCAACCCCATGCCGGTGTACATCAGCACCGTGATCAAACCGCGCACGCGAATCCGCGACCACAGACCCAATACGGCCCCCACGGGCACGCCGATCACGGTGCTGATGGCCAACGCCAATCCAGTGACCCCCAAGGACAGGCAGATGATCTCCATGACGGCCGGATCGGCGGTCCAGATCAATTCGGCGGCTCGCAGCAGCCCGCGGGTGACTTCATCCATCGCTGGTCCTCTGGCGTCCCGCTGCGGTCACTCAACGGCCGCCGGATGGAATAGCGGTTGACCGAACCGGTCGGCGCCGAACTGCCCGATCTTCTTCTGGATCTCCGCCGACCGCAACCACTCCACGAACTTTTCCGCGAGCGCCGCGTTGACGCCGGGATGCTTGCGGGCATCGACCGCCATGACCGCGTACCGGTTGATCAGTTCCGGATCCTTGTTCGCTTCGGGACGTTCGCCCCCAAGAACGATCCGCAATTCCGGCAGCTTGGCTTGAACAGCGAGCCAAGTACCTCGGTCTGTCAGCGTATAGGCTCGCTTCTCGTGAGCGGCCAACAGCACTTCGCGAATTCCCAAACCCAACGACTTGTACCAACGGGCGTCCTTGCCTGGCGCGAGCCCGGCCGTGCGCCAGATGTCGAGTTCCTTGGTGTGAGTGCCACTCTTGTCGCCGCGGCTGAAGAAGGTCGCTTGGGCGTCTGCGATCGCCCGGAACGTATCCGCCGCCGACTTGGCCGCCCCGGTTCGAGCCGGATCGTCAACGGGCCCGATTACGACGAAATCGTTGAACATGACTTCGTAACGCTGTTTGGCGTGGTCGGCGGCGATAAACGCCTCTTCTTGCTTTCTCGAGTGGACGATCACGACGTCCGCATCGCCGCGGCTGGCGATCGACAACGCCTGACCCGTCCCGACCGCGATCACGTCCACGCGGCAACCGTTGCGGCGTTCGAAGTCCGGCAGGATCGCCGCGGCCAAGCCGGTGTCGGCGACGCTGGTCGTCGTCGCCAGACGCAGCACGGGCTTGTCGGCCGCCAGCGACGCCGTCTGAATCTCGCCCACCCCCAGCAGCCATCCGCAAAGGGCGAGCCCGACGATCAAGGCAGGAGTCTTCCGCAACATGGGATGCCGTACTTTCGCAAAGGTTCGAAACGCCCGCAACTCAGGGCGACCGAAACCGGAGTGATGATGGCTTCGAGACACAACGGATCGCGAGCGTCGCGATTACTTGGCCGCAGTCGCTACGCCCAAAGCATCGCCCACGTACAACAGGTACAACAGCGGAAGCTGTTCCTTGGCGACGACGTCGGCGAAGGTGCCTAATTGCCCTCTGAGAATCCTCTCCGACGGATAGCTGACGTCGCAGACGATCGCCACGGGGGTATCGGCCGGGTAGCGATCCCGCAATTGGCCCATCAGCTTCTGGATCTCAACCCGCTGGGTAAAGAAGACCAGGGTGCTGCTCAACCTTCCCTGCGGATCGGGACGGCCCAAGTCGCTGCCGGAGGAGAGGATCAAGGACCGTTGTCCTGCCAGCCCGCGCTGAAGAACGGCGTTGGCGGCGTTAAAAGAACTCATGCCGGGAATCACAACCGGCCGGAATTCCGCGAGCAGATCCGGCACCCAGCCCCACGGGCTGAAGATAGTCGGATCGCCGTTGTCCGCAAACGCCACGGTTTTTCCATCGGCGACCGCGGCTCGAATGCGCGTCTTCAGTTGGTCCAGGGCCTCGTTCGTTTGCCGCACTCGCTCCTGAAGTTCGCCCTGGAAGTCGTCCGGGTTCTGGCCGCAGTACTGGCCACCCATGAGCAGCGGGGAAGCCACTTCGACGGCGCCCGGACGCACGAACGGCGCCACTTCGTCCTTCATCCAACTGTAGCAGAACACGATGTCGGCCCGCTTCAGAAGCTGCGCGGCCTTGACCGACATCAGTTCCGGATCGCCCGGGCCGGTGCCGACCAGAAACACTTGGCCTTCCGAAGGCCTGCCAGTCTGCGGGGCGGTCGCCGCAGCGTCTTGGGGCGAAACGGGCGCAGCCGTCGCGGGTTGGACCATGATCCGCGTCACCTGCCGAATCCAGCGCGCGTGCAGATCGCTGCCGGGCACGATCACTTGATACGGCGCCAGCTTCGCGTCCAATGGGACGCCGTTCACTCGGTTGACGAGCAGCACCTCGCGCCCGCCCAGGTCGGGATGAATCTCGGGAATCGAGAACACGACTTGATATCCGTCGGACGCCTCGACCAGCACGTACGCGGTACGGAGCGAGGCCGGCAATTTCTTGTCGGGGGCGGCAGGATCGGCAAACGCGACCCCGGCAGCACGCAGCAATTCATGCAGCAAGACGCCTTCGTAGGCTCCGTCCTGGTCGGTATGCGGAATCTTGTCCCGGACCGTCGCCTGGGGCAATTTCGCAAACTCGGCGGGCGTAATCGTGGTTGTCCTGCCGGATTCATTGCGGACCAATAGGACTCGCATGCACGGAGGCTGCGCCGCCGGCGAGGTCGATGCTGGTTCGCCGGCGTGCGCCCAAACGGCGCACAGCAGCAAAGGAATCGTCATTAGCCAGATGCTGTGGTACATGGTCTTTCCTCTCTCAACCTGTAAAAAAGCATTCCTGGAACCGTGCCGTGAAGGAGCGTGGTTTCTGGGCGACACGCAGAACAAATGGCACGCTCGTGCCGTTAGGCGAGGTCATTGTAATGCCTCTCGGCATGGACACAAGGCCGCGAGGCTGCCGCGGCCGCCTCAGTGGCTGCCGTGTTTCCGGAGCGTGTCCTGCAGTCGTTGCGCGAATTCGACTTGCACCAAATCAAACAGGCGTTGCCGACAGTCGTCGTAATCTCGCACCAGGTCTTGCGCCAAGTCGGACAATTCGCTGCGCCGCGCGTCCTTGCCGCCGACCTGGGTGCGGACCAGAGGCACGCCGAGCGCCTCTTCGGCCTGCTTGATCTTGTCCCAGACGTGCCGGTAGCTCTTGCCCACCTCGCGGGCGGCTGCTTTGATGGATCCCGTCTGCTGGACGGCCTTCAGAATGTTGCTGATGCCCAGGCCGAACACGTACTGGCTGTTGACCTCCAACCACAGCTTCGTCCGAGGAGTCACGCGATCAGCCAGATTGCGATGTCGAGAACTACAAGCCATCATTCGTCTCTTTCTGGAGTTTGGATCATTCCTCCGCCGGACCCTGAGTTGATCCAAGGGTGAGCGAATCGTCCACGCTTCGTGGCTCAGCAGAGACTTGGCGAAGCTGCTCGACACCGCCCAGTAGACGCGAGTTCTGAAGAGAGACGCCGAGCCGATACAACTGAGCCACGTCCCTCAACCGCTGACCGACCGCTGCCGGCGACATGTCAACTTGATTCAGCACCGCTCTCGTCCGTTCCTGTTGCATCGTCGTATCCCAGCTTTTTCAAATCCACCCAATCTTGATCGCGCGTCAACCAATCTAGCCAATTCCTCGTACAAGTCCATACAACAACCCCGTCGGCCGTTCACCTACACGAAAGTCATGAATCAGACACTGCAATGAATTAGACCAGGCTGCCGGTCTCTTGAGCGTAGAATCTCGTCGCATTCTACGCGGCGTCATTCCTCGCGAAAAGGCAACGCACATCATTCGACGCCGCCCGTGCTTCGACGGGCCATCTCAATCCTCCTTCCCTGGCCGGACGGCGGTGCTGCGCAGCAGGTAACCGCGGGCGGTGGGGACGAAGCCGGCGGCGATCAGGGGTGGGGCGAGCGGGGATTCGCCGGGGTCGGCGCCGTCGATCTTGGTCAGGTAGACGGGGCCGTTGGCCGCTACGTCGACCAGGGCTTGGACGAGTCGGTCGCCTTGCATGGTCCGCTCGGGTTCGATGTCGGGCAGGAACGCCAACAGATGCTGGCCGGTGCGGCCGAGGTAGCCGACCAGATGGCCGTCGCTCAGCACGACTCGCGAACTCGCCGCGCGCTGCGGACGCATGACGCCGTCCTCCGTGGCGGGCCAGTCGAGTGCCGCACCGTACGGATTGGCCGGATCGGTGGCAGCCAATACGATCGCGCCGCCCGCCAGCGCTGGGTCGCGTCCCGTCTGCCGCAACCGGTCTTCGGCGCCTGGCGCGGCGAATTGCGCAGCGCCCAACCCGGCGACGAAGTAGCCACGCCGCAGGCGACCGGATTCCTCCATGGCCTTCAACACGGGGTACAGGCCCGCAAAGCCGCCCGGAATCCCTTCGTGGACGACCATCTCCCGAGTCAACACGCCGTAGCGTTCGATCAATTGGCTGGCGATCGCCGCCTGACGCTCCGTCGCGCTGGGACCGTCTGACCCGAGCGCAGGCAGCAGCGAGAAACGCCCTTCGGAGCCCGGCAGCTTGCTGACTCGACGCGATCGAAAGGCTCGCCGGCCGCGACGCGACGATTCCTTCTTGCCGCCCGATCCGCTGCTGCGGTTCAGGGATCGCAGCGGCGCCAGCGTGTCGTTGGTCAACTCGCCCGCCCACACCAATTGCCAAACGGCGTCGAGCAGATCGTTGCGGAAGCCGCCGACGGTCCGCACGATGTCGTCGAAAAACAATGCCCCGCGCTGGGACAGCAATTGCCGGACACGCTCCGCCAGTTCCCCTTCGACCGGCTTGGACGGCGGCACAAGCCGCAAGAAATGGTCCGCCAAATACAGTGCGATTCGCCCGTCGCCGGGACCGAGACTGTCGAACCCGCGCCACACGATCTCGCCGGCGGCGCACAATTCGTCGAGGTCGCTGGGGCGATAGTCTTGAATCCGGCTCGGCAGGATTTCCTGCTCCCAGACCGAGGCGGGCAACGGCACTCCCTGCAGTTGCTCGACGACGTCCAGCAAGCCGTCCAATCCACGCTTTCGCGGTGAGAAGACGGGGACAGGCGTCTCGTCCTTCGAAGCCAGTCCCATCCTTTCACCGACGAGGCGGGACGGCGAAACGCCTTGCCAATCGATCAGAAACCGCGTCAGCACCGCAGGCTCGACCGGCTCGACCTGTTTGCGGAGCCGCGCCAGCGAGCGGCGTTTCAGGCTGCGCAGCACATCGGCGTCGCACCATTCCCGCCCGTGCCCGCCCGGCAGGAATTCGCCTTCGAGCAAGCGATTGCGGGCGAGCAAGCGCTGCAGCGTCTCGCGCACCGGAGCGACGCCCAGTCCGAATCGCTCGGCTACGTGTTCCGCCTGGAACGGAACATGCGTGCGAGCATACCGCGAGACGAGATCGCCCAGGGGATCGTTGACGCTTTCCAGGAAGGCGTCGGGCAATCCCGGCGGCGGCACGACCCCCAGCGCGTCGCGAAAGCGGGCCGCGTCTTCGGCAGCCGCCAACCGCCGCTGGCCGGCGATCCGAATCCAGATCAGGCGTCGAGCCTGGATCAGGCCGTTGATCCACTCGTCCAGCCGCCCGTCGCTGGCCGCCCCGGACTCGCATCTCGCCGCCAGTTCCTCGCGCGACAGGTCGCCCAGGTGTTGCAGCATTTCGTGCAATGCATCCGGGTGCTTCACGTGGAACCGCTCGTCCAATCGCTGCAGTTCGAACGCCAATTCTTCGACCGCCGCGGCGTCCAGCAACTCGCGCAGCTCGGCGTCGCCCAGCAATTCCCGCAGTTGCGCATGGTCCAGCGCCAGCGTTGCCGCGCGGCGTTCGGCCAACGGCGCATCGCCCTCGTACAGGAAGTTCGCCGTGTAGTTGAACATCACCGACGACGCGAACGGCGATGCAATCCCGGTCCGCTCCATCCGGACGCGGATCACACGCTGCTCGACGTCGCGCAGGATGCTCTTCAGCCCGCGCAGATCGAACACGTCCCGCAGGCACTCGCGGAACGTTTCCAGCAGAATCGGAAAGTCGGAATAGCGCGAGGCGACGGACAACAGATCGGCCGAGCGGCGGCGCTGCAGCCAGAGCGGCGTCCGGCGGCCCGGATGCCGCCGCGGCAGCAGCAAGGCCCGCGCAGCGTTCTCGCGGAATCGGGCCGCGAACAGCGCCGTCGAACCCAACTGACGCACGACCAGATCTTCGACCTCGTCCGACGCCGGCAGCAGCAGTTCGATCGGCGGCGGTTCGTCCGATTCGGGCAGACGGAACACCATCCCGTCGTCGCTCCACATCATGTCGACCTCGCCCGCCGTCTCGGCCTGCAACTTGGCGGCCACCGCCGTCGCCCACGGCGCGTGAACGCGAGCCCCGAAGGGCGACAGAATCACGATCCGCCAGTCGCCTACCTCGTCGAAGAAGCACTCGACGACGATCGTGCGGTCGCTCGGCACCTCGCCCGTCGCTTCGCGCTGCTGGTGCAAGTAGTCCAGCAGGTTCTTCGCCGCGCGACGGTCCAGACCGTGGTCTTCAATCAACGACTGGGCGGCCTGCTCGCGGTCTTGGTCCGCCAGGGTTCGCGACAATTCGCCGATCGCGCGGCCGAATTCCAGCGGCCGCCCCGGCCCGTCGCCGCGCCAGAACGGCATCTTGCCCGGCTCGCCCGGCGCCGGAGCGACCAGCACGCGGTCGTGGGTGATCTCCAGCACTCGCCACGAGGAGGCACCCAGCAGAAAGACGTCGCCCGCATGGGTCTCGAAGACCATCTCCTCGTCCAGTTCCCCCACGCGGCTGCCATGCCCGCCGTCGCCGGCCAGGAAGACGCCGTACAGACCGCGGTCCGGGATGGTGCCGGCATTCAGCACGGCCACGCGCTGGGTGCCCTTGCGCGGCGAGACCTGGCCGGCGATGCGGTCCCACGTCAGCCGCGGACGCAACTCGGAGAACTCGTCCGACGGGTAGCGGCCGGCCAGCAGATCCAACACGCCCTCGAACGTGTTCCGCGGCAGTTCGAAAAACGGCGCGGCTTGACGTACCGTCTGGTACAGCTCGTCGACGCTGACCGACTCCAGAGCGGCCATGGCGACCATTTGCTGAGCCAGCACGTCCAGCGGATTGCGCGGATAGTAGGTTGCCTCGACGTCGCCCGCCATCATTCGACGAGCCGCCGCCGCGCAGGCCAACAGATCGCCGCGGTACTTGGGAAACACGATGCCCGAGGATCGGGCCCCGACTTGGTGCCCGGCCCGGCCGACACGCTGAATCCCGGACGCCACCGACGGCGGCGCTTCGATCTGGATCACCAAATCGACGGCCCCCATGTCGATGCCCAGCTCGAGCGACGAGGTGGCGACGATCGCCGGCAGTTGTCCGCGCTTCAAGCGGTCCTCGATCTGCTGCCGCGTGTCTTTGGCGATCGAGCCGTGGTGAGCCAGCGCGATTTCCTCGTCCGCCAACTCGTTGATCGCGGCCGCCAATCGCTCGGCCAAGCGGCGGCTGTTGACGAAGATCATCGTTGACCGGTGCGCCCGGATCAACTCGACCAACCGCGGATGGATGGCGGGCCAAATCGACGGGACGGTCGGCCCGGCAGCCGCGGGATTGAGGATCAGCGGAACATCGCCCAGCCGCGCCATGTCCTCGACCGGCACCTCGATCGTCAAATCCAACTGTTTCCCGCGTCCGGCCTCGATAATCTTAACCGGCCGGGCAACTGGCGCTTCCGCCGGATTGGCCGTGGCTTCGGCGCCGCCCAGAAAACGCGACACTTCGTCCAACGGCCGCTGCGTGGCGGATAGCCCGATGCGCTGCAACGGCGGCGCAGCCGGTTTCGCTCGACGACGCAAACATTCCAGGCGTTCGAGCGACAGTGCCAGATGAGCGCCGCGTTTTGTGGCGACCAGCGAATGGATTTCATCGACGATGACCGTGTCGACCGTGTGGAGGATCTCGCGAGTCCGCGACGTCAGCATCAGATACAGCGACTCGGGCGTGGTGATCAGGATCTCCGGCGGTTCGCGCCGCAGCCTTACCCGGTCCTCGGACGGCGTATCGCCGGAGCGGACGCCGACTGAGGGCAAGTGATACGCGACGCCGTCTCGTTCCGCCGCGGCACGCACTCCGGCGATCGGAGACCGCAGATTCCGCTCGACGTCGACGCCCAGTGCCTTGAGCGGCGAGATGTACAGCACTCGCACGCCTGGGCCGGGCGCCGGTGGAGCAGACTCGGACTTGGCGCCGTGAGCCGGAAACATGATCCGGTCGATAGCAACCAGGAACGCGGCCAGCGTCTTTCCGGATCCGGTCGGAGCCAGCAACAGCGTGTTCTGCCCGGAGGAGATCGCGGGCCAAGCCAGAATCTGAGCACGAGTCGGGGCGTCGAACGTGTCGACGAACCAGCGGCGCAGCGTCGGATGGAACGCCGCGAGCGCGTCGGCCGGCACGTCGACCACGGAATCCGACGAGGCGGGGACCGAGAGCATCATTGCTCCAGTTGCGGCGGGGACGCCCGAAACTTCTCGCGGTGCATCATAACGGAAGCTTTCGGATTGCAGTTCCTTGGGAAACAACCAAGCCGCAAGTATACCGCAATCGGCTACCCTTGTCCGTACACGACGAACAGCCAACCTCCAACAGGTGTTTGACTCGATCGTCAAGTGCGGCGACTACCTGTTCGACGAATTCGAACCCATCGGTAGCGACCGGGCTGGGCCGAAACGAAGTCGGCGAGATCCGGCGCGTGCTGAACTCGTTCTTCCAGTTCGTCGAAGCCGACGATTCGGACAGTCTGATCTTGGCCGCCACGAATCAACTGGAGGTGCTCGATCCGGCCGTCTTCCGCCCGTTCGATGACGTCATCCGGTACGGCGTACCGACTGCCGATGCGGCCGAGGAATTGATCCGCAACGCGTTGAACGTGTTCACCACTAACGGCGACGATTGGACCGAAGTCCGCCGCGCCTGCGACGGCCTGAGCTGCGCCGAGATCGCCCGAGCCTGTACCGAGGCTACCACGGGTCCCGTCCTGACCGACCTTTGACACAACGCCTGCGCGTCAATGTCAAGGCGTGGCCGCGCCACGTGCCGAAGTGAGAATCGCAACCCCAAAGCCAGCACGGATGCACGAACAGCGCGACCAAATCCCGCATTCCCTCAAATTAAACTAGGCAACACCTAGGAAAGCTCGGAGCAGTCTTACGGCAAAGCGAAGGCCCATGCATTAAATGGGGGGCGATTACCCCACTATTAGCACGGCATTCCAGCAGCATCCGCATCCGGTTGCACGCCGACCTTAGATTGCTACAATTCCCAATTTGAACCACGGGTCATTGTCGAGTCGCTCGCCCCGGAAACTAGGGGGGGGGCTGCCCCGCAGCCACGAAGTGTCCAAGTTATGCCGGCACGGAAAGAGACTACAAACCGCGTTCGAACCGTCCGAAGATACCGAAGCAGGACAGCGACTGGCGTAGTAGCGAACGGTGAAGCACTAGACTTCCTGCGACAAGTCCCCTCGGAGTCTGCCGCGATCGTCTTCCTAGACCCCCCGTTTAATTTGGGTAAGCGTTATAGTGTGCACGAGCCGTCCCTCGACTGCAGGCCTGAACAGGAATACCAAGCTTGGTTGGTGGAAGTGCTCAATGAGAGCGCGCGTGTGCTAATGCCTGGCGGAACCCTGTACCTTTACCATCTCCCAATTTGGTCAATGCGAGTCGGGGCGATCCTTGAATCCCGGCTGCAGTTTCGCCACTGGGTCGCCATTGCCATGAAAAATGGTTTTGTCCGAGGCCAACGACTCTACCCTGCGCACTACTCACTGCTGATGTTCACGCGAGGATCACCAGCTTTTTTTTGCCGCCCAAAACTCGATCCTGCGCGCTGCAGGCACTGCGGCGAGTACATCAAAGACTATGGGGGGTATCGGCCAATTATAGACGCTAACGGTATCAACTTGAGCGACATCTGGGATGATCTGAGTCCAGTCCGCCATCGCAAACACAAGTACCGTGACGCCAATGAACTCCCAACAGCACTGTTTGAACGCATTGTGGAAATCAGTGGGGCAGCCGGGGAGCTTTACGTGGACCCGTTTGCCGGATCAGGTTCAGGCGTCTTGGCCGCTGTTCAGGCGAAGATGCATTTCAAATGCTGTGACTTATTGCTCGACAACTGCCGAATTATCTGTGAGAGGCTCGACACCCGACGCACTTGAAACCATCCGACGGCACAAGGAACATCGCCAATGTCAGAACGATTTGCCAATGCCCGCCCGCGAAAACGTTTCTTCTTGGACATGTTTACGAGAGATATTACCCTTGAGGACTGTATTCTCGACTTGATCGATAACTCTATTGATGGTTTGGTTCGGTCAAGATCTGTCAACATTCGCGCCTCTGCCTTCACTCGAGACGATCCTTCATCGCGCCGCTCCAGCCAGACGCTTCCACTGATTAAGGTGTCCTATTCGCCATCCAGTTTCGTCATTGAAGACCACTGTGGTGGAATCCCGCTTGATGATGCCCAGAAAGAAGTTTTCAATTTTGGACGCGGCAATTCAGCAAGTAAGCAGGAGGAACTTCGCCTCGGTGCTTATGGTATCGGCCTCAAACGGGCGATTTTCAAGATTGGAAATCGGATTAGGATCCGCTCGCAGACTCTTGATGATGGCTTTGAAATCGATCTAGATGTCCAGAAGTGGGCGGAGAAAGATCTGAGTTTAGAGGATTGGCGCATCCCGATTAGCGCTATTTCTGGCGTCCGACAGCGAACCAAAGCCGGCACGAGAATTGAGATTAGCGACCTCCGCAACGAAGTGTCGATGCGTATAAAGGACGGTTCTTTTTCCACAGTTCTGGCGACTCAGGTGTCAAAGACCTATGCTTGGTTTCTCGACAGACACGTACAAGTCGAGATAAATGATCATAGTATAGCACCGTTCAAAATCCCATTTGGAAAGTCCGCCGAGGTCGTCCCGGCTATCGACAGTTACCAGCAGGACGGCGTTTCGATAACGATTCTAGCAACTCTGGCCGCACGATCTGAAACTGGTGAATGGAAGGCTGAGACTGCCGGATGGTATGTTATGTGTAACGCGCGCGCCATCACGATTGCAGACAAGTCCGAGGTTACCGGATGGGGTGGAGTTGGAGGAGCTAGTTTTCAGCCGAAGTACCGTGGATTCTTGGGAATGGTGTTTTTCGAGTCTGATGATCCACTTGCGTTGCCGTGGACTACTACAAAGAGAGGTTTACATCACGAATCAGAGGTGTTTCAACACGCTCGCAATCGAATGCGCGGTATCTCCCAGCCGATATTGAAATTTTTAGACAGGATGTACTCGAGTGAAACTCCTGAAGAGCCAGAGGAACGCGCAATCGCCGAGCAAATGAGAGCGGTTGACCTCTCAGAGATCGACCGACAGAAGAACACTTCTTTCCACGTCGCGAGCGGATCAAAGAGGCCAAAGAAGACTACTACGCGCGTTCAGTATGATGCCGAGAATGATGACTTGGTGAAGATCCGAAAACACATAAAAAAGCCATCCCTGGGTGCCAATAAGATTGGCGAGCATACTTTCAATTACTTCTTGAAAGCTGAAGGTCTTGATTGAGGAGTCGCTATGAGGTCGACCGAGAGCTACCTGAAAGTCCAATACGACGTACGACCTGCGAAGCAGGTGGAGCGTCGGATGCTGGTGGATGCTCTGCAGTCACTGGCGACTGCCGGCTTTCAGATTCGAGACTACCAGTATACTGGGATGGGGTCGATTTTCTTTGTGGACTTCATCTTATTTCACAAGTTGCTTGGAATTCACCGGATGTTAAGTGTCGAGTTCTCCGAAAGGATTGAACGTCGCGTGAAGTTCAATCGGCCGTTTGGTGGAGTCACCATTGAAATAGGAAGTGTCGGCGAGTTTATTCCGCAATTGTCAAGGGATTTGAAGCACCTAGTTTGGCTGGATTACGATGATCATCTGACACCTGAGCATTTGCAGGATGCAAGTCTAGCCGGCACCTTCCTTACGCCGGGATCTATTCTACTTGTGACTGTGGACGCAGAACCGCCTATTCCGGTCGAAGCGGGCGGTAATCCGAAGGTTTGGCGAGAGTACTTTGTGGAAAATGCTGGACTGTTTATTGACCCGAGCTGGACCGATGAGCAGTTTTCGCGCAGTCTGCTTCCGAAGACCATTGTAAATATAGTTGTGCGAGCTCTGCAGTCGGGTTTAGCAGGACGCAGCAATGTTGAGTTTGCGCCAATGTTCAATTTTCGTTACGCCGATGGACATGAGATGGTGACGGTCGGCGGAATGATGGTCACTGAGTCCGAACAGCGTCAACTAATCAGTAGCGGCCTTGTCCATGCTAGCTACACGCGTTTCAACCTGGAAGAGGAGGCATATACTATCCGTGTTCCCAGGTTGACGCGAAAAGAGCGAGCTTATCTTGACGCATGGATGCCGTGTCTCGACGATTGGTTGCCTGATGAGTTCGAATTGAGGGCCGAGGATGTGTTGGCATATCGGGATGTATACCGATTTTTTCCTGCATTTGCGGAGATTCTGCTTTAGTGCCTCCCCAAGAGCGAACTATCTTAGTAGGACTCTTTGACGCCGTCGCTTCTATTCGCGGTTCCTAAGACGAGGCGTAGTCCTAAGTTACGACGCCAATGTGGAGGAAGCCTAACCTGTTCGATGCAAATCATACGCGTAGCTCACATTCGAGGACTCCGCCGGCAACACGACCGCCAATTGGTCGGTGGTGCGTTTGCGCATTTCGACGGCTAGTTCTACGACGGGGGCGATTTCCTCCAGAGTGATGTCTACGACGCTGCGGTGGGGATGCAATAGCTTCAACAGCCCGCCAGCGGTCTTCTTGATGGCGTCTTGGTTTCGGCCCGTCATGGCGCCCAGACGCTAACGAGTCACTTCTCATCCCCGGGCACCGGCGGAACATCGGGAACTCGATCGAGAATCTCGTCGACTTCTTCCCAATCGACTCGGGCAGCACGCGATGCAATGCTCTCGCGCGTGCGCCAGGCGGAAACCTGGGCTGCCAGCGCTACGGACACGATCTGATCGACCGTTCCCGGATCCGAGTCGCCTCGTGAGGGCTGTGTCTCCAAGTCGAACAGGAAAGCTGATTCTGGTGCCACTCTCATCGGCTCCGCACGGTTAATTCGAGGCAGTATCGTCGACGATTGGTGCTCCTCGAACGGCATAGACGCTTCAAGCCCAACAGCACGGCCGTCACTGACCAAGCACATACGCCGTCCTCGCCAGTGCCCAGTCTAGCCTAATCCCTTGTCACCGCAAGGGTTCGATGCTGCCGCTGAACGGACAGAAGGCATAACGCGACCGACCGAGTTGGCATGCATTTTCCGTAGTCATCGCATCGGTAATTCAGACAGTGCAGTTCATCGGTTCCGCACAGTCGGTATCGAGCCCGAGTTGGGGCGTCGAACGTGTCGACGAACCAGCGGCGCAGCGTCGGATGGAACGCCGCGAGCGCGTCGGCCGGCACGTCGACCACGGAATCCGACGAGGCGGGGTCCGAGAGCATCAAAGCTCCAGTTGGGACGGAGCTGGTTCGAGCGTCTTGCGATGCTCGGCAACCAGCTCCCGGATCTTCTCGAGCACCTCCGGGTGTTGACCAGCCACGTCGTACTTCTCGGACGGGTCGTGCTCCAGATGGTACAAGACGGGCGGATCGTGCGTCTCCGGTTTGGGTTGACCGTAGGCGGCTTGAGTCATGAAGTGGGCCTTCCACGGTCCCCAGCGGACAGCCATCAGTTCGTAGGCTCGGTAGTAGAAGAACGTGTCCCGCGTACTGGCACCGGACGAACGCAACAGGGGCGTCAAATCGTGCGTGTCCAGGACTCGGTCCCGCGGCAATTCAATGCCCGCCATGGCGTGCGCAGTGGCGAAGATGTCCATCGTGCTGGCCAACCCCGCGCAGACGCTCCCGGCGGCCACCGTCCCTGGCCACCAAGCCAGCGTCGGGACTCGCATGCCTCCGTCCCATGTGCTTCCTTTGCCGTCTCGCAGCAGTCCGGCCGATCCGCCTTGCTGATCGAACGTCAACCACGGTCCGTTGTCGCTGGTGAACATGACCAGGGTGTTCTCGGCGATTCCGGCCTCGCGTACCGTTTCCAACACTTGGCCAACGCTCCAGTCGAGTTCCTCGATCACATCTCCGTACAATCCCCGCAGGCTGCGGTCGGTGAACTCGGGAGTGCGGAACAGCGGCACGTGCGGCATGGAGTGCGGCAGGTATAGGAAGAAGGGGCCGTCGCGTCGTTCACGAATGAACCGCTGCGCTTCCTCCGTGTAGCGGCGCGTGATCGTGGTCTGGTCCGCGGGACGTTCGATGATTTGCGTCTGACGCATCAAAGGCACGTTCCAATACTCGATCTTCGGTTGCCAAAACGCTTCGCGCCCGCGCGGCGCATCGGCGATGCGGTCCATGTCGTTCGAGTAGGGAATCCCGAAGTAGACGTCGAAGCCGTGGTTGGTGGGCAGGAATGGGGGCAGGTGGCCCAGGTGCCACTTCCCGATACAGGCGGTCGCGTAGCCCTTGGCCTTCAGCGCCTCGGCGATCGTGATCTCCTCGCTCGGCAATCCACCTTTCGAATCCGGAAACAGCACCCGCCGCGTGTTGCTGCACATCCCGTTGCGCAGCGGCAGACGGCCGGTCATCAAGGCGGCGCGACTCGGCGTGCAGACGGGCGCCGCCGCGTAGAACTGGGTGAACTTCATTCCCTCGGCCGCCATCCGGTTCAAGTGCGGCGTGCGGATCGTCGGGTGTCCAAAACAACCGAGATCCCCGTAACCGAGATCGTCGCAGAAGATCACGATCAAATTCGGCGGTTGCTGAGCCGCCGGCGCGGCCGAACACAATCCAATCAGCACCGCCGACAGAAGAAACGCCAACCGGTATCGCCGCATCATGATGGTAGTCTCCCGATTGCCGATGGAGCGGAAACAAACGAACTCCCAGTATACAATCAGTTGTGCTGGATCAGCAGGATGTCGCCGTCTTGGATGACGTATTCCTTGTGCTCTTTGCGCATCAGGTTGTGCGCCTTGATCTCGCGCTCGCTGCCCAAACGGATCAGGTCTTGGCACGTCATCACTTCCGCGCGAATGAAACCGCGGGCCAGATCGGTATGGATTCCCCCAGCCGCCTCGACCGCCGTGCCTCCCTGGTGGATCATCCAAGTCCGCACTTCTTTCTCGCCCGCGGTGAAAAACAGCATCTGGCCCGAGACGGTCATGATCTGCCGCATCAGCGCGTCCCGGTCGAATACGGTCACGCCCATCTCCTGACAAAACGCCTCGCGCTCCTCCGCATCGGTGTTGGACAACTCCAACTGAAGCCGCAGGGGGATGGGAACGATCGGGATGGCCGACGCGGACTTCGATTGGAAACGGTCAAGCTGCGTGTCGTCATCGGCGGCGTTCACGATCACCAATCGCGGCTTGTCGCTGAACAACTGGAACGAGCGAATCGCACGCTCTTGGTCCGGCGTCAACTTGAGTCCGTGCAGCGAACGCCCGTCCTCCAGAATCGCTTGCAGGGGTAGGAGGGCATCCAGTTCCTTCTGCAGTTCGTCCCGGTTCGGACGCGGGCGCTTGATCTGGTCGTGCAGACGCTCGATGCGACCAGAAACGATGTCCAGATCGGCGATCAGCAGATCGTCTTCGAAATTCGTCAAGTCGGCCAGCGGGTCGGTATCGGCATAGGCAGCCACCACGACGACCAGGCAGCCCGCTTCGCGGATCATCGCCAACCGGGCGGCGCTGCCTTCGTGGGAACGGCTCAGGCCGGGGGTATCGACCATCTCGAGAGCGGCCTGAGTCACCTTCTTCGGCTTGTAGATCTGGCACAACGCGGGAACTCGCGGATCAGGCACTGTTGCCATCGCGGCTTGAGCTTCATGGGCATGGGCCGGATTGGGGGCAACACCGGTCAGCCATTGGAACAATGTGCTCTTGCCCGAGCCTTGATACCCCACAATTCCGATCTTCATTTCAACCTTTCCCACAAACTGTTTGCCTGCCCACGCCAATTGATCCGACAGTTTAATGGTCGCCCGAAAAGCTGCAAACCCGTGCAGCAGCGGCGTCCTGAGTCAACGCTGCCCGCCATTGTTCGAGCATTTCCACTTGACGATGGGTGAAAGGCAGCGGCGTCCCGGGCATCGGGGCATCAGGAACCAACGCTTGCGAAATCGCAGTCAACAGCGTTTCTATTCCTTCGCCAGTCAAGGCGCTGGTCGCCAGTCCAGGACTTGGTGGAGTTCCGCCGCGGACCAGATCGCACTTGTTGTACACCGCGAGGGCTTTGGGCAGCCGCGATTTCAATTGGACTTCCATCTCCCGCTGTGGTTGCGATGCATCGAAAACGATGACTGCCAAGTCGGCTCTCTGCAGTTCGAGTCGCGCACGATCGACGCCTGCTGCTTCGATCGGATCGGTCGCCTCTCGCAGCCCCGCCGTATCGGATAACTCGACTGGCCAACCGTCCAACGCCGTGTGGGAGCTAAGGACATCACGCGTCGTGCCGGGCTGATGGAAGATCACCGATCGTTGGTAACCCAGCAGAGCATTGATCAGACTGCTCTTGCCGACATTCGGGGGGCCGCACAGCACGACGCGAAATGGTTGAGTCAGGTGCAGGCCGATTTGGCTTCTTGAACGGAGCTGCTCGAGCCGCTGGATGGCTTCGGAACTTCGCCCACTGGCGACCAGCGATTCGATGATCCGCCATTCCTCGCGGAGAGCACCCCGCAACTGATCCAGCAAGATCGCCGCGGTTCGCTCGGTGCGTGCCTGGGCCAGAGCGATTCGCGCTTCGGCCGAGAAGTCATCCGAGGCGAGATGCCATGCGAATTCGGCCCAAGGCACTTCGCGGCTGCCATCCTCGACCAACGACTCGATCACCGCCCGCGCTGCCGCGGTTCCACCGTGACAATGGATTTCGACCCAATCAGATCGATTGCAGACAACCAGTTCCTCGCCGGTCCCAGCCCCCGTCCGCCATCGTCCGAGGTAAATGCGCCCCGCCGGAAGGTCGAGCAACGATCTACCGGACACCGAGTTGAATCGGGCTGACGCGCATCGGTCCGCATCCGGTCCGACGACAAAGATCGACGCAACGGCTCCGCGGCCGGCTGGCGTAAGAAGACTGACAAGGCAATCGTTTTTCATGGCGGTAATGACCTGTTTGCGAGGCGATTATACCCTGCTCGGCGTACCGTCAACGACTGTTCGATTTACGAAATAACGTGATTGGGGAAACACGCCATCCCTCTCTGGAAACCCAAGCTGAGAGGTGCAATAAACACGGCGAAAAACGAGCGGGACGGGCCGGAAAAAGTCCCAAAAAAAGTTTTTTCGAACTTCGCATCAGGCCATTTGACCGAAGTTCCGATGCGCCAGACACCTACGGAAAAGTTGAAAAAATATGTGCGATTGGCACGGTGAAAACTGTGTTGACGCGAGGCGGTTCGTGGGTATGCTTGGGAGAAATTGGAACGAAATGGCAGGAAATGGTGAACGATGCTGCTCACAGGTAGTTTCCCGCGACTGCTCGACGACAAGCTTCGTTTTGCCATCCCGAAGCCGTTGCGAGACGCCATCGGGCATCCCGATGAGTGTGTCTTGTACTTGGCGCCGGGGACGGATGGCTCTCTGGCGTTGTACCCCGAGGACTCGTTCATGCGGATGGCCAGCCGTCTGGAACAAGGATCGTCGGACGGGCGAGATGTCGCCGCTTTCAGTCGTTTGTTCTACGCTCAGGTCCAACGTATCGAACTGGACAAGCAAGGACGTCTAAGGCTGCCGATCGAACTGGCGGAATTGGCGGGACTGCGCAAAGAGATCATGTTGCTGGGCGTGCGAGATCATCTGGAGATCTGGAATCGGGAAGCATGGGAGACCTATTTAGGCCGAACACAACCACATTACGACGACTTGGCATCGAGAGTTCTGGCGGGCGGCGGAGCGCCGGCGACCCCAATCATTCGGACTGCGTCGGGCGCGTCTCCGGTCGAGGGCGATGCGAACGTCCGTCCGGGGCAACCAAGATGACCGGCGGAGGCCAAAGGCTCTGACAACGGCACCGGCGCGGAACGACTGTGTGGCTCGGAGCCAGGGCACTTTCCAAGCGTTCAAGATGTTTACAAACCAACCGACTTGCTGTTGTTCGCCCAGCGCGGGCAGGACTGTTCAGTCTGCGGCCACTGACTGACCGGTTCCACGCCGTTCGACGAGACGGCGGTGTCCACGGGTCACGAGAGGGACGCTCGTGATTGCGAGCAGGCCAAACCGTCCGCAGTCATCCGAGAACTCGGCGATTGGCCGGCTACGACCCTGATGGGGGCATGGATGCCCTCGGGGTCGTTTGCTATTTCTTGATGCATGACAAATTCCATTCACATTCCGGTGTTGCTCGACGAGGTTCTCCACTGGCTGGAGCCTCGGGCCGGGCAGATTTTGGTCGACGGCACGCTGGGCGGAGGCGGACACGCTCGGCAACTTGCTGAACGGTTGGGCGACTCGGGTCGCGTGCTGGGACTGGACCGCGATCCGGCGGCCGTCGAGGCGTTCCGGGACCAGCAATCAACGCACCTGATCGAGCCGATTCACGCGAACTACGCCGAATTGGGCGATGTGTTGGCAGTTCGGCAGATCCAGGCTGTCGACGGCATTCTGTTGGATTTGGGGCTGTCGAGCGACCAGTTGTCGGATGTGGATCGCGGATTCAGTTTCGGCGCGGGAGGGACGTTGGACCTTCGTTTCGATCCGACCGAAGGGGAACCGGCATGGCGGATGCTCGAACGCCTGGACGAGCGGGCGTTGGCGGATTTGATTTTCCAGTACGGAGAAGAGCGTTTCAGCCGCCGGATCGCTCGCAAGATCGTCGAAACGCGGCGTTATCGATCAATTCGGACGTCGGAGGATCTGGCGGATCTTGTTCGGCATTGCGTCCCGCGCAGCCGCGGGCACCGAATCGACCCCGCAACTCGCACTTTTCAGGCATTGCGTATCGCCGTGAATCAAGAACTGGTGAACCTCGAACGGGCGCTTGCTCGGTTACCGGATGTCTTGCGTCCGGGCGGGCGTCTGGTCATCATCTCGTTTCATTCGCTCGAGGATCGATTGGTCAAGAATGCCTTTCGCAGCGATCCTCGGTTGCAGAATCTGACTCGCAAGCCGATTCGGCCCAGCGACGCCGAGTCGGCCATGAACCCCCGAAGTCGCAGCGCCAAACTTCGCGCCGCGGCTCGATGCTAGAACAGGCCCCAAGCCGGAACAGCCGAACCCCGGAAACAAGACCTCTCCCGCGTTGATGCATCCGCCGAGCTACTAATCGGTGTTCATCCATTCCGGCTGTTGTCCATCTCCGGTCGCTTCGCCTTGCTTCAGCCAAGCGAGGTTGAAGCGGGCGAGTTGGCCGCCGACGTACTGCTGTCCGTCTTGACCGTACTCGAACAGCAGATAGATCCAGCCTTCGCTCGGGGTACCCGGACGTCCGGCGACCAGCGACGAATAGGCGCTCAGGCCCTCATGGACCAGACGCTTCACGGGCCACGTGACGCCGCCGTCGAAGCTGACCCAGACGGTAAGTCGAATCCGCTCGTGTCCATCATGGTCGGCGTTGCTGTAGATCAGAATGTCGCGGTCCGCGATCGGCAACCGCGCGAATCCGGCGAACATCCCGAAATGCCCGTTGTAGTTGGCTCCCCGCCCTTGAACGCCGCGGTATCTCGGGCCGTCGGGCACGACCCGCGCGAACACCGGATTCTGCCATGTCCGCCCGCCGTCGTCACTGACGGCGAACAGTCGCTCGTGCCGCAACGGCTCGCCTTCCGCGAAGAAGCTGATCCGCGAACTGTACATCAAACGGCCACTCGCCAATTCGACCAGGGCCCCTTCGCCGGTGCCTTTGACGGGAAACGGCTCGCCGGATTGCCAGTTTCGTCCGCCGTCATCGCTGTAGATCACCGTGCAGTAGCGGTCGGGAGTGAGTCGATACACGCGGGCCGGCCGGACAAGTCGTCCGGCGTGCGGACCGCTGCCCAGCGTTGTGCCGCGCTCGCTCATGTGCAGCGACGGTACGAATCCGTTGGCGTCCGGGTGAAATTCGGAGTCCATCACCTGCCACGTCTTGCCGTGATCCGCGCTGCGGTACACGGTGCGCGGCGCCGTCGTTCCGTCCCTGGGCGGATGCACGGGATGCGTAAACAACAGCACGGTTCCACTCCGTTCATCCACCACCGCGCCGCCTCCGTGAATACCGTCGCCAACCGGGATTTCCGGCCCCCATGATTCGCCGCCGTCTTCGCTGCGCCGCACGCGAACTCGCTGGCTGCCCCACGTGGCCAAGACCGTGCCGTCCAGCGCGACGACCAAGTTGGGAAACCGTTCGCCTTGGAATACCGGCTCGACTTGGAACTTCGACTCGCCAAGAAACGGTCGCAGCGGGCCGTCGCCGCTCGGGTCGCCCGCGACGGAATCCGCACTTGGCTTCGACTCGAGGCCCACGGTGTTGACTGCAATGATCCGGTAGATGTGCTTCCTGCCGGGTTCCGCCTTCGTGTCGGTGAACCGCAGCGGCACAAGCGGTTGTATGGGCGTATCGCTGTATTGCAGCCCCTGAAAGACCGGGCGGCCGAACGGGTTCTTGCTCTGCTCGGGGACGTTGGCCAGAAACTGGCCGTCGCGTTCGATGACGAAGCGAGCCAATCCGCTTTCGAGATCGGCTTCGGCCTCCCAACTCAGTTCGTCGCCATCGACGCGCAGGTTCATCGGCGCCGGGGGCGGCGTGCCGTCGGGCAGTGCGGTGTCTTTGACGTATTGCATCCAAGCTTGGGCCATCGATTCGTTCGGCAACCATGCGGCCTCTAGCGGATCACCCGAAAAATCCGCGGCCGGAACGGCTTCGGTGCTGTTCAACGGCGCAAGCCACGCACCGGCGGCCGGCATGTCGTTCAGCGGATCGCCGCTGGTGTTTGGAAGACGAAGACGGAGGCAGGCGTCTAACCACGGGATGGCAAAGTAGCGCTGATTGCCGCATTCGTGACTGGTCAAGGGATCGACGGCAACGCACACGAGGGCGCCCGTGGTTCGCATTTCGGTGAAGAACGTTTCCACGCCCGGCCACACGCCAGCGAAACGGCCGTCCTTGACCGTGACGCCCTCCTTGGTGCCCAAGTTGCACATCACCGGAACCTTCAGCGCACCATCCGGGATCGTGTAGGGCGTCGGCTTGTTCTCCGCGGCCTTCAGCGCGGGCACGCCGGAACGAAGCCACGCGGCGGCGACACGCTGGGGATGCAACAGCACCATGCCCCCGGCCCAATGCCCGCCGCCGCTGTGTCCCCACAACGCCCACGGCACCGTGGCGAGTTCGGGATGCCCCGCCTTGGCGCCCAAATCGAACAACGCTCGCTGGAACGCCGCATCGGATCCGTTGCGAGGATCGCACCAGAGCTGGCAGTTGGCTTGATCGGGTTGTTCGTACGACGGCGACAGTAGGGCACAATCGTGCTTCTTCGCCAGCGCCTGCCAATGCAGGTCGTAGGCGCCCGTCAAGCCCGACTTGCACGATCCTTCCCCGCAGCCGTGTTGATGCACGATCACCCCGCGCAGCATTTTGACGCCGGACGGAATCCAGACCGTGTAGTTGACCGCGTAGACAAGTCCGCCCGACTCGGTCGATGCTTCGTATCGCACACGGTAGTACGGCGGGTCTGCGGGGGGAAACACGTCGTACGGCGGTTGCTGAGCCAGCAGGGACGCGGACAGCGCGGCAGTCGCAACCGCGATGCAGCACGCCGAGTAAGTCGTTCGTCGATTCATCGCAGGGTTCCCGTTGGAAAGTCGCCGGATGGAAACACGGTTCAGTTGAACACCAGTCTAACGATCTCGCCAGCGAGCGGCTAGGATTCGAACAAGCTGCGTCTCGCGAGAAAGCCGCGCAGTCGCCTTCGGCTTGCTGTCCAACGCAGTTGCGCGCATCATACATGCTCAGACTTTGGCAGAAGCAGGCGGCTGAGCCGAACCGGCAACATCCACTGGCGAAACGGGAGGAAGCGACCATGAAGAAGGCGATCTTTGTCTTGAGTTCCTTTTTGCTCGTCGCGGCGGCGAGCCTCGCACGGAGCGCCGCGCCGGCACGAGACCTGTCCGCGGTGGAGACACTCGTCCAGCAAGCCGGCAACGCCGACAGCGACGCGGACCGACTCGCCTTGCTCCATCGAATCCGCGCCCTACCCGAACTTGATCCGGCGCTGGCGACCGACGCCGACCGATTGATCGCGTTCGTCGAGAAGTGGGTCGAGGGAAAGAACCTCCATTTCTACAGCTCGGAGGTTGCCAAACGCCGCGACATCGACTTCGGAATCGCCGAATCCTCGCCGCTTCATCCCTTGACCTATCTGTACCGCGGACGCGCCGTGCTGACACTCGTCCTGCAGAACGGCAATTTGTGGAGCTATCCCGACCGGCGACAGGAATGGTTCGCGGCCGCCCGCGGATTTTTCGAGAAAGCTCACCAGGCGTTCCCCGAAAACCGGATCGCTCGGATGTATCTGGGCGAGGGCCTTCCCTGGACTCGGCCGTGGGAAGCCGTGCCGTCGGCGCCGCCGTGGGCGGTCCAACAGCGGATCGGAATCGAAGGGATCGCCGACATCGTCCATTGGTGGCTGGACAACCGGCAACAGCCCGGCGGCGCGTTCGGCGGCGGCTGGGGCGACGATTGCGAGATGTGGCGCTGGTGGGTGCCGGTTCTGGTGGGGTTCGACGACCCGAAGATCCGCCAAGGTCAAACGCGGTTCTCCGAGGCGTTGTTGAGTCAACCTCACATGGCTGGCGGATACATGAGCGGCATGACCGATGTGGAACATAGCGCCGAAGATTCGACTGACGCGATCTTGCCGCTCATGCATTTGGAGTCCGCTGGATTCGAGGCGGCTGCCTCCGTACCAGCGCCGTCCAGTCGGGCGTTGCGGTTGGCCGAATTGGCGGAAACACTCTGGACCGGCCGCAACCAACGCGGCTTTCTGCAATTCAAGAGCACGTACTTCAATGTCGACCGCGTCCATGGCGATCCCCAGCGAGCCTGCGATACGCCGTACCACGTCCGCACGCTCCAGCCGGTATTCCTGCTTTGGCTGCGCACCGGCGACGCCAAACTTGGAAGGCTGCTTGCCGACTGGATGGACACCTGGGTCGATGCCGCGGCGCGGAACGAGAACGGCAAGCCCGCGGGCGTCTTGCCCGCAGCAATCCATTGGCCGGAAGGACGCATCGGCGGAATGTCGCCCGATTGGTGGGATCCGCGGAACCACGGCGAACCTACGTTGTACCAATGGCCCAGCGCGATGGGCGGGCTGACCGATGCCCTGCTGCTGACGTATTATCTGACGCGAGACGAGAAATACCTGGAACCCATCCGATCGATGGCCCACATCGCTTTGAAGCACACCGGCAAATCGGCTGGCGAAGACGCGACGCCGGGCAGCGAAGCGTGGTGCGCCGGACAGATGGGTTTCCTGCGAGGGACATTGTCGAAGTATCGAATGCTGACTGGCGATGAATCGTTTGACCGGTTGCTGCGCGGCGACGGGGCCCCCGTGTTGCACTTCCGGCTGACGGGCGACCGCGGACCGTTGGAAGCGGCCCTGACCGACGCGGCGACGGCGTTTTCGTTCAACTTTGAACGTTATACCAGCGAAGTTCGCTACACGGACCGGGTGTTGCGATTCCCGGCGGTGTTTCAGGGCAACGTGCGGCTGGCCGAGCCCAAATTCCCGGTGCGTTCGCCCGATCCGGGGCTGCTGTATTCGACCGTGACGGGCGATCCTGCCGGAGTCGGCAGTTTCCCGCTGAACGCCGTTCGCTGGTTGACTCCTCCACGAGAAATCGCCGCGTTGGTGACGGACACCGGCCCGCGACGGTTCGCCGCTGAATTGTTCCATTTCGGATCGGCCCCGCGTTCGATGGGCGCGGAGCTGTACCTGCTCGAACCCGGGCCGTATCGCTTCCAGCTTCTGGCGGACGACCACACGCTCCACGAAGCCAATCTCGTGGTCTCCGCGCCGCGGACCCAATTGACTTTCCACTTGCCGCCCCGGACGACCTGTCGGCTGACGTTGACGCGCGACTAGTGTTCGGGTGTTGACCGCGGTATACTGCGAGGCAACGTTTGCGAACTATCCCGGGGAGGGCTGCAGCATGATCCTGTGTCGCGTGCCACGGACGATTCGTGTTCGAGTGCTTTGGAGCTTGGCCTTCATTGGCTCGTGCGTCCCAGCGGTCTCGGGCTATGAAGGCATCAGGATGCGCATCGAGACGCTGACGGTGCCGCCGGCGACGGGACCGTTGGCGATGGTCGTGGTGCAGAACACGACGGCGGAACCGTGGAAGGGTGAGATCTCGCTGCAAGCGCCCGAGCCGTGGCAGTTGTCGCCCGCGCAGCGGACGGTGGCGATGGCCGCGGGCGAGACGCGACGGCCGGCGTTCAGTATCTCGCGGGCCCGCAATGTCGAGGCCAACCGCTACCCGTTCGAGATTCTGGCTCGCCGTGACGACCAGTTGATCGTGCATCGCCAAGAGACGTTTGTGGCGAGTGCCCCGTACTTCAAAGCCAGTGTCGATGGCCAGGCCGACGAGTGGAAGGACGCGATTCCGATCGCGTTTCGGACTGGCGATCAAGGCACCACGATCAGCACCTACTGGAACCGCCGTCAGTTCAGCTTGCTGGTCGCTGTGGAGGAAGAGCGTTTGACCCCGATGGACGGCGAGACGTCATGCGATGCGGTGCAATTCGCCATATCGCCACTGCCTTCGCCCGAGGATCCGAGCGATCCCAAGTCGGCAGGACGTTTCGAGTTTCTGCTGGTGGCCATGCCCGATGGTCGGGCGAAGTGTTTCCAGTTGGCGACTTATGAAACAACTCGCGTCGAAACAGCCCAATTGCGCCCGCTGGCGGCGCTGGTTTGCGAGGACGCCGAAGTGGCGGTACTGCGACTGGACAATGTGACGTACTACGAGTGTTCCGTGCCGTTTCGACTGATGGGCGGCCGGTTGCAGCCGAGCGAGGGCCGGGAATTCCATTTCTCGGTCCTGGTCCACGATCCGGACGGAACGGGACTCCGCGAACTGGCACGCGAGGCGGGACTCTGGCCCACGGCCGACGACCGCCGCGACTGGAGTGACTGGCCCGGAGCCCGCTGGGGCGACGTCCCGCCGCTGGGAAACAAGGTCCGCTGGGGACTCTGCACATCGAAGTATTGAACGGTCTTTTTCTTGCCTCAAGCAGGCATTCGATCCACGAACTGAGGAGAATCATCGCGATGACACGCTGCGCTGGACACATGTTGATTTGGGGACGGATGGCGGTCATGGCCATCGGTTTGATGGGCTATCTGGCCGAGTCGGGGCGAGCGGAGGATGTCTGGCAGACTCCGGCAGCCGAAGGACCGGGGGGCAGAGTCATCCTGCGCACCGTGCTGGTCGAGGACGAAGACGAGCAGCCGATGACGGCGGGCGCCGCGGCGGCCCGGCAGTTGATGGCGGCGATCGGCGACGCGCCGCTCAAGGCGGTATTGGTCTCCGAGTGCTTTGAAGATCGGGAACTGAAAGAGGAATTGCTGAGAGGCGTCTGCTCTGTCATTCCGAAGGAACGGGTATTCGGCAGCTCGACCTATGGTTCGTTCACGCAGCAGGGCACGGCCGGATTCGACTCGGTCTGTCTGTTGGGCATCGCCGGCGACGGCGTATCAGTTGCGGCGGCTTTGGTGACCGAGATGGGCGTTTCGAAACTGACGTTCGAGGAGAACGAAGGATTGATCAAGGAGCGTTTGAATGCCGCCGGAAAGAATCTGGCGGGCAAGCTGCGCCGGACGGGACACGATCGTCTGCTCGTTCTGCTGGCCGATGCCCACTCGCCGAAGAACCAGCACTTGGTCGAAGGAGTCCAGCAAGTGGTCGGCGGCGACTTTCCGGTGACGGGCGGGAGTGCGAACAAGAACGCAGGTCAGACGTTCGTCTATTTCCAGGGCATCGCGCATGCCGATAGCGCGGTGGCCTTGATGCTGTCGGGCGATTTTCAAGTGGCCTTGTCGGGCCGCAAGGCGATGGACAACGACCAAGTGATCGCGACGGCCAAGGACGGCGCGAAACAGGCCATGAACGATTCGCCGGGCAAACCGCTGGGCGTCCTGGCATTCAACTGCGCCGGTCGGCGCGGCAAGCTCCAGCGGCCCGAGGATGAACTGGCGGCCATCCGCCAATCCCTGGGCGCGGACCTGCCGCTGTTCGGTTGCTACTGCGCCGGAGAAGTCGGACCGCTGGACGCCTCGGAAAAAACGGGCGATGCGTTGAGCGGTGGCAGCGGTTGGCATGTCATGTTCACGGTGCTGGGCCGGTAGATACCGGTCCGAACGCCCGGCCTGCGGAACTGCTGTCGGGCGCATCGCTGAAGCACCCTGGAAACACCGGGTGGGGACCGGTCCAATGACGCGACAACGGGCGGGGAATCGCATTGGGTTGCTGCTGGGCAAGGTGCTCCGAATCGCGGGACCGCGCCTGTTGGTGCTGGGCGGCTTGACGTTCCTGGCTCTGTTGTTACTGGGGGAACTGCGGTGGGTGGTGCCCGAATCGACGGGCACACGGTCTGCGGTTGGCGGTGGTGGCGATACCGGCGACGAGGTTGATCACGGGCCTGGATGGCCGCATTTGCGCGGCCCCTATCACGATTCGACCACCGACGCCGAGGACTTGGCCGATCGTTGGCCTGCGGAAGGTCCGCCCGTGCTGTGGACCCGCGATGTCGGCATCGGATATTCCGGTTTCACCGCCATCGGTCGGCGCGTCTACACGCAGCGTCAGACACTGTACGGCCAGTCGGTGCTCTGCTTGGACGCCGACCGTGGCGAGCCGATCTGGGAGTACCGCTACGGCTGGCCCTACGATGCCGCCGGAATGTATCCGGGCCCTCGTGCCACGCCGACTTGGCACGACGGGCGAGTCTACTTCGCGGCACCCGACGGCTTGGTCGGCTGTGTGGACGCTCTCGATGGAAGACTGCTCTGGTCGCGGAACGTAAACCAAGACTTTGGCGGACGCGGAACCGATTTTGGCTATGCGGCTTCGCCGACGATCGTGGACGGCAAGGTCATTCTGCCCGTCGGCGGCGCCGGCAGCAGTGTCGTCGCGTTGAACGCGCAGGACGGCACCACGGTGTGGGCCAGTGGCGACGAAGCGGCCAGCTACTGTTGCGCCAAGCCGATCACCTTTCGCGGACAACGGTTGCTCGTGATGTTCCTGCAGAATTCCCTGGCGCTGCTGGAGCCCGAAGCAGGGCGGTGGCTCTGGCAACATCGTTTTTCGGGCGGCTACGACGAGCGAGCGGCCATGCCGCTGTACCAGGAGCCGTATTTGATGGTCGCGCATCCGTTCCGAGGCGGTGCCGACGTATTCGAACTTCGGGGCGCGGAATCGGTGACCGTCCAGCGCATCCGGACGATCGCGCAAATGTCGAACGATGTTGCATCCAGCATCTTGATCGACGGGCTGGTCTACGGATTCGATCTGCGCGAGCCACAGTCCAAAGCGAGACGGCCCTCGCGTGGCGAATTCCGGTGCCTCGATCTCGCCTCGGGTGACGTGCTCTGGTCGACCGATCACGTCGGCCATGCCAGCGTGATCCATGCGGACGGCAAATTAATCCTGTTCAATGACCGAGGCGAATTGCTCCTGGCCCGTCCAGCGGCGGAGGGCTATCACGAACTGGCGCGAACGCGGATTTTCGAAGGCGAGATCTGCTGGACGGCTCCGGCATTGCACCGTGGTCGCCTGTATCTGCGCAGTCCCACGCGTGCGGCTTGCGTCTATCTGGGCGATCCGCAGGGACTGGCCGCCGACCAAGCCGCTCGCGCGCGGCCCGCGGGCGAAATCCAATTCGCCAAAGCGTTCGACGATCGCTGGCTCGTCGGCGGCGAGCGGCCCTACCCGGCCGACTTTCCGACGCGCGACGAATTGGTGCGGTGGTACTTCGTCATCGTCCTCGGTGCGATGATTCCCGCCCTGCTCCTGGCGGCTGCGGTTCGGGGGGTGGGTACCTGGATGGGTCGAGACTTGCGAGCGGCTAGTCAGGCAGTATTTTGGACCGCATTGTTCCTAGCGGGGATCGTGTTGACGCCGCTGGGCAATGCGTTGGCCGAATCGTTCATCCTCACGTGGCCGCTGTGTCTGTTCGTCGGACACCATGCAGTGCTGGCCGCGGTCATGCAGACTCGGCGGCGAACCGATCGCGACGCCGTACCGTGGGGCGTCAGTCTCGCGACACTCGCCTTTTTCGCCACTTGTCTGATTTATTTCCACTTCTGCCGACGCCTAGATCTGGCCATCGGCTGGGTCTTTTTGCTGGGGTTCATCCCCTCGTGGCCCGTCACGATTCCCGTTGCTTGGAAGCTGTCCGGTTCCAGTTCCCTGCTGTCCGTTTTCGGCGGGGCCTTCGCCGCGTTCACCGCGTTCTACTGGGCCGTGGGGGCCTATGTGCTGCTGGCGGCGTGCTGAACCGGGGCCCAAGACTTGGTAGTCCGCGCTACGAAGTGCATGGGGCGAGTTCGGCGCTGCGTTTGGCCCGGCTGCAGCGAAGCGAGTGGAAGATTCGCTTGGCGACTCGCTGTACCGCCGATTCGACGCGGGCGTCCCGACGCTCGATCGTCAGCGTCCTGCCATTCCTCAGATTCAACACGGCTCGGCACCGCGTGCCCGCGTTCCAATCGCCGAGCATTGCTTCGTCCACCTGGATCTCGACCGTGCTGACGGCTGACTTGTACGGATAAACCGCAAAGCGGAAATGCTGCTCGACAAGCGATCGCAACGATGGGGCCAAGTCTCGGCCGGACACCTTGAATTGGACTTGCATGGCGAAATCTCCTAACTGGATTGGTTGTGTTCGTGAATTCCACGCTAGTTATATGCTTCGCCTGACAATTCGACAAATAGAATCTTTCGACGCTTCGAATCGTTTTATTCGATGTAATGCCGCGTCGTTCTAATCTTGGGAAAAGAGCGAACCACGAGCGATCTTTGAGATGGCAACAACGGCCGGGTGCTTCAAACGCCGCTCGACGGTAATCGCGAAACACTGGAAGCGGAGGTCTTCGATCCGACCGACGTCTTCGACCTGATATTGGCGGCGCAATTCCGCGTCGATGGCAATCGGGCCGGGAAACAACCCCGTTCCGGCTTGCCCAAACGCCTTCATCAGGCCGCTGTCGGCGAACTCGCCGACCACTTTGGGACGGATGTCGAGCGAGTCGAACCAACGTTCCAAGTCTCGTCGC
This sequence comes from Pirellulaceae bacterium, assembly GCA_023382975.1. Lineage (GTDB taxonomy): Bacteria > Planctomycetota > Planctomycetia > Pirellulales > Pirellulaceae > SKKK01. The sequence continues at coordinate 21,520 of JAHDXO010000018.1, read as the reverse complement.
AAGGACGTGCCGATCATGGGCAACAACCACGGTGCATCCGCCAGCGAGTGGGGAAAACCATTCTGATATCGCTCGGCCAATTCGGATGTCCCGTACACCGACACTCCGCAGGAACCGAGCAGATGATTGAAGACCCGTACTCTAGTGTGTCCACTGGCTGGGGTGTCGGACAGAACCACGTCCAGCTTGAACATCGCCAGATCGGTAAGTAGCGACTCCAGCTTGCCATCGTGACAGACTAACTCGACCGGATCGTCCAGTTTGCAGGCAGGATGGAGCAGGCGGTGGACGACCAACTTGGGCAACACATCGGCCACGCCGACCGAGAACTGCATAGGGCGGCCAGTCGAGCGCCCTTTCATGGCCTCGGTCATTTCGCGGCCGATCGTAAAAATCTCGTCAGCGTACCGAAACAGTACACGGCCCTCTTCGGTCAATTCCAAACCTCGGCCCACCCGGCGAAACAGCTTGGTCTTCAGCGATCTCTCGAATTTGGCGATCTGGCCGCTGATCGTCGGCTGAGACAGTTGCAGTTCCTCGCAGGCCCGCACAATGCTCCCCTCGCGCGCCACGACCCAGAAGTACAGCAGGTGATGGTAATTGATCCATTCCATTGCGCTCGCCCTCACTCGACCGAACCGTTGGGTCGGCATGCAAAATCATCGATGAAAACGATACGAGACACGGATTGATTGTGTTTGTCAATGTCCAGTGGCATTGGTGCGGTGACAGCCGGCTTGTTGGACGCGGCGTTTCGTCATTGCGCCAACACTCGATTTGCCAAGACCCGCGATTAGAATAGGCTTCGTTGGAGCTGGCTGGAACGCAGCGTCTTTTTCCCGAAACGATCCGCATACGCGAGGCGAGGATTTTCATGCGCACGGTGACGAACAAAGCGGGTGTGTTGGCAGCGGTCCTCTTCATGATATGGCCGATGGACCGCGTACATGCTTGTACATCGATTCTGGTCGGTCGTTTGGCGTCCCGCGATGGGTCGGTGATGACGTCGCACACGTGCGACAGCCACCGCACCGGGTCGCAGATCGTCGTCGTGCCAGCGGCCGTCCACCGACCCAATTCCCACCGCTTCCTGACCAAACGAAGCGACGACGACAGCGGTCCAATGCCTCGCTACGGTCGGGTTCCAACCGGCAAGATCCCTCAGGTTGCTGAAACCTATGGATACTTGGCTCCGGCCTACGCGGCCATGAACGAGAGGCAATTGGCCATCGGGGAGTCGACGTTCGGTGGCCGCAAGGAGTTGGAGAGCGACCAGGGGCTGATCGACTGCGAGACACTGACGCGGTTGATGCTCGAGCGCGCAGCGACGGCGCGGCAGGCGATCCGCATCGGAGGGCAACTGATCGAACAGTACGGCTGGTGCGATACGGGCGAAGCGCTGACGATCGCCGATCCGAAGGAAGTTTGGGTGATGGAGATCGTCGGGCCCGGCAAGGACCAGACGGGCGCGGTCTGGGTGGCGCAGCGGGTTCCCGACGATCATGTATCGGTGGCGGCCAACGGGGCGCGGATCGGCGAGATCGATTTGTCTCGGCCGGATTTCTACATGGCGTCGCGGAATGTGGTCAAGATCGCGGAAGATCGCGGCTACTGGAATCCTGCCAGCGGCCAGCCGTTCTGCTTCTATCATGCGTTCGATCCCGAGAGCCGAACCAGTTTCGCTGTGACGCGGCGCGAATGGCGAGTGCTCGATCTGCTCGCCCCTTCGCTGCAATTGAACCCGAACAGCAACGTGTTCCCGTTCTCGGTGAAACCGGAAAATTTAGTAGCACCCGAGACGATCATGGAGTTGTTCCGTGACACGTTCGAGGGTACGGACTTCGACGTAGTCAAGGATCTGACGGTCACGGACGAAGACGGCCAGACAGTCAAGAGTCCGCTGGCCAATCCGTTCATGCCGTACGACATGAACAAGCTGCTGCGGATCAACGGCGGCTGGGGCTGGCGAGGCGAACGGCCGCTGGCGAGGTGGTACTGCATGTACGCAACCGTGACGCAGTCACGGGACTGGCTGGCCGATCCGGTCGGCGGAATTGTCTGGTTCGGATATGGCAACCCGGCCATGACGACCTACGTGCCGATGTATGCCGGCATCACGGACTTGCCTCAGGACTATCAGACAGACGGCCGCAGCACAGGCTTCAGCCGCCGGTCGGCGTGGTGGGCCTTCAACCGGGCCGCTACCCTGGCCGCTCAACGCTGGGGCGACATGCGGAGCGATGTGGCCGGTGTGCGCGATCCCTTGCAGGAAAAGTATTTGGCGGCTCAAGGCGACATCGCGACAACCGCCGCGGAATTGTTCGAGGACAGTCCGGCAGAGTGCCGTCGTTATCTGACCGACAAGACGCTGGAAGCGTGCAAGGAAGTGACCGAAGCGTACTGGAACCTGGGCGACCGACTGTGGACGAAGTACGACGAGCAGTGGTGACACGATTCGGCCGCCTGAGATACCACCCGGGATTTGTTGGCAGCGCAGGCGACGGGAGATTCGGAATCCGAACGACATAGGAGACGAGTCAAGATGGCAAAGTCTGAGCAATCCGCCGATGCGCCGGGAAAGCGGCGGACGTGGTGGCATCCGCTGCTGGTGCGAGTCTTGAATTTCGAACTGTCGAGCGCCTACGAGGTGCAAGATGAACTCCTCGTTGGAAAGATGCCGTTGCGAGTGGACATCCTCTTGATCCGGCGTGCCAGCGGACAGGTCTCCGAAGGGGCGCGACGGGATCTGTCCGTCCTGTTACCCTTGCTGAGTCAATTCACAGTGATCGAGTTCAAAGGGCCGACGGATCGCTTGCGGAAGGGTGACTTTGCTCAATTGCTGGGCTGTTCCCTGTTGTGGCACAGCCAGCAGAGGAAACGTGTTTCGGCAACGGATATGTCCCTGGTCGTTGTGGCACCAAAGATCACGAGGTCCTTTCGGGCTGACTTGTCGCAGTTGAACGCGCGGGCGGTGAGATGCAGTACCGGCATTTTCCGAGTCGAAGGATGGCCGCTTGACATCTGGGTCGTGGAAACTGATCCGATTGCCGAACTGGGGGAATCCGTGCTCTCCATGTTTAGTCGCGTGTTCCTCCAGGATCGAGAGCGTATAATTCAAGGATTGATGGAAACGGGCAGTGTCTCCTTGTTGTACTATGTTCTCCAATAGATCCGGTGGTTTCGCGACCAAGGCAAGGAGTTCGCGATGCAACATGCACATGCAGAACAGATCGTGGAGTTGGAAGAAGACCTGAAGAGGTCTTTTCTGAAGAGTCTTGCGCCCGAAGACCGGATGCGCGGTCTAGCCCCCGAAGACCGACTGCGCGGTCTGGCGCCCGAGGATCGGCTGCGCGGTCTCCGGCCGGAAGAGATTCTGCAAAGCCTGTCACCCGAGGCGTCGAAACGTCTCCGACAACTTCTGAACCGAGACGAGGAAGAAATGGATGGCTGAGGCTCGAGGGCAAGCAACAAGATGCGATCCGGTTGCTGCGAACCGCGTCGCGAAGTTCGGTGCGTGGCTGAGCTTGGCGATTTGCGGCGTGTCGGGATCGTTGTTCGCAGCGACGCCGCCGGCTTCGGACGGAGCCCTCGACCGTCCCAACGTCGTGTTGATCATGACGGATAATCACGGGGCTTGGTCGCTTGGCTGTTACGGGAACCCCGACGTCAAAACGCCTCATATCGATCAATTGGCCGCCGAGGGAGTGCTTTTCGCTCGCTGCTACGCCAACAACGCCGTCTGTTCGCCGACGCGTGCTTCGTTCCTTACCGGATTGATGCCGTGTCAGCACGGCGTACATCGCTACCTGGGCGCCAACGAGGCGCAGATCGGCGTCAACGCCTATAACACGCTCGAAGAATTCGATACGCTGCCGTCGCTGCTGGCCGCTGCAGGCTACGTGTGCGGGCTCTCCGGAAAATGGCATCTCGGCGGCAACCTGCACCCGCAGGAAGGCTTCACGTTCTGGACGACCAAACCGCACGGACACAGCGCGGGGTTCTACAATCAGGAGGTCATCGAAGAGGGGCGGATCCGCGTCGAACCGACCTACTTGACCGACTACTGGACGAATCGCGGGCTCGAGTTCATCGAGGCCAACCGGGACCGGCCGTTTTTTCTGTTTCTGGCATACAACGGCCCGTACGGACTTGGCGCGGCGATGCGTGAACCGATCCGCAACCGGCACGAACAGACGTACTCCCAATCCACGCTGCCCAGCTTTCCGCGCACCAAGCCCCATTTGTGGAACCACCATTACGGCGAGTGGGTAGGAGACATCGAGGTGATCCGCAAGTACGCCGCCGAGGTCAGTGCGATCGACGACGGAGTGGGTCGCGTCATGGACGCGTTGAAACGTCATGGCTTGGACGACAACACGTTGGTCGTGTTTACCGCGGATCAGGGACTTGCCGGCGGACACAGCGGCTTCTGGGGCATGGGCGACCATACTCGGCCGCTGACTGCGTTTGACTGGACGACGCATATCCCGCTGATTTTTCGCCAAAACGGGCGCATCCCCGCAGCGCAACGCTGCAATCTGCTGGTCAGCAATGTCGATTTCCTGCCGACGATGGTCGAGCATCTAGGCTTGACTCGAAAGAAGACGGAGCAACCGGCTATGCCCGGGCGAAGCTTTGCCGCCGTACTTGCCGGACATCAGATCGACGACTGGGACAACACCGTGTTCTACGAGTTCGAGAATGTGCGGGCCATTCGCACGGATCGCTGGAAGTACATCGAACGGTTTCGGCAGTCGCCCAACGAACTGTACGATCTGGACGCGGATCCCGAGGAACTGGAGAACCTGATCGATCGTCCCGCGCTGGCCCAAACTCAGGCTGATCTGGCGCGACGCCTGCACGACTATTTCCGCCGCGTGGCCGATCCGCGCTGGGATCTGTGGAACGGCGGCGGCTCGAAGTCCGGCTTGATCATGCGAGAACTGTTCAACCATCCCGGGCCGGCAAGACGGGGCGGTTGATCATCGACGGTCGCCAATCGAAAAGCATGTGGCTGTCGCTCACGGAATGACTCCCGTTGGACGGAGCTTTCAGCCGACGCTTGTCCCGCTGGCCGGTGTCCAAACGCCGTCGGCCATGCCGATCGAATGGGTAACGATGCTGCCGCTGCGCTGGCCGGGACAGACCAAGACCGCCGACAATTCCGGATGGCGGCTGCAGTACTCGGTGACTTGTTCGAGTCCCATCACGAAGAAGGCGGTGGAAAGGGCGTCGGCCAAGGCGGCAGTCGGTGCCAACACGGTGGCCGACAAGACGCCTTCGGCTGGCATGCCGGTTCGCGGATCGAGCACGTGTCCATAGCGTCGGCCCTGGTGATGGAAGAACTGGCTGCCCGAACCGGACGTTCCGACGGCACAGTCGACCAGACGCAGTTCGCCCAACCGCTGGTTGGTTCGCAGCGGGTGCTTCACTGCGATGGTCCAACCGGTCGCCTCGCCGTCTTGCGCGGACCGGGATCCGGCTGCAAGCACGCTGCTCTGGCCGCCGTGAATCAAAAAGTTCTCGACACCCGCCTCGCGCAACGATCGGCCGCAGCGGTCCAACGCAAATCCCTTGCCGATAGCATTCAGATTGATCTCCAGATCGGGCCGAAGGAAGCGAATCGTCTGCTCGCGCCGATCCAGTTCGACGGCGCGGCTGTCAACCCGCGACAAGGCCTGTTGCAGAACCTCCTTGTCGGGGAAGGCTCCCTGGCGGCGGTAGAATCCCCAGACTTTGGAGAGTGGACCCGAAGTGATGTCGAACGCTCCGCCCGTTTCGTCGTGCAACTGTAGCGCCAATTCGAGCAAGCCGAACAGTTCCGTTTCGACGCAAACCGAGTCTCGCGGCGCCCGGCGATTGATCGCCATCAGCTCGCTGTGTTCGCGATATACGGTCATTTGGTCTTCGAGCTGCTCCACCAGATTCAGCGCCTGCATGGCCGCTTCGGCGCCCTGCGGGTGCTGACGCGAGTCCAGATACACCTGGAAGTCGGTGGCCATCGCACGGCGGCTGATCTGCAGCAGGTAGGACGGCGTCCGCCGTTTTGCCGCAAGAGGCGGCTCGTCGGGCGCGTCGCGGTCGGCCAAGCTTTCGACGGCTCGCAGGGCCGAGCGACCGGTCAGAAAATCTCGACGATTGGTTTCGCGTTGTGGGTCCATCGGAACTCGCGATGAAGACTCGTGATCCAAGCTGTTTGCTGTATTGTAGCGAGTCGTCGTCTCAAACCCACGGGCTGCCGCCGCAACTCATCTTGATTCGTCGCAAGCAACCCAGGCGTCATCGCCATGACGACCGGTCCTACCGGGCTCGTTCCGGTCCGTCGCTGGCCCCCAATCGGTGCCTCGCTTTCGCCATCGTGGCTCAATCCCGCAGCACAAAATCTCGCTACGTTTCGAACTCCGACTATTCCGCACAAATCCCCAAGCTGAAAGCTCTTGCTTGAGAGCTGCAAAATGACCCTCGCTTCGTCGAATTCTCTCTCGAAACGAGCCAATTGCCGGCCGCGATTTCAGCCGGGTGTTAGGGTTCCTTGGTGACGAGAGAACAACTTCGAGACGATCCACTAGTCGAGGAACGCCTATGTTAATGCGATATCCGCAAATCCAGACGGACCTGAAATCTGCGCCTTCCTATGGTGCCATAACGACGGAAAGCGGCGTCGAGTTCCTGGTGTACAGCCATTCGGCGACCGCCATGCGGTTGTTGCTTTACGATCAAGTCGGGGATTTGGAGCCGGCCGAGGTCATCGATTTGGATCCTGACGGAGACCGTTGGGGCGATGTATGGCGGGGATTTGTCCGCGGAATCGGACACGGGCAACTGTACCATCTGCAGGCCGATGGGCCTTTCGACCCGAATCGCGGTTACTGGTTCGACGGTTCCCGGCGGTTGATCGACCCGTATGCCCACGCGCTGGCGGGCGACTTTCAGAAGCCAGCCGACGGCATTATCCGGCCGCCGAAATGCGTGGTCGTCGCCGACGATTTTGATTGGGAAGGCGATCGCTGCCTGAATTACGATCTGGCGGATTCCGTGATCTACGAAGCGCATGTGCGCGGGTTCACGAAGCATCCGAGCAGCGGAGTGGATGCACCGGGCACCTACCTGGGCATGCTGGACAAGATTCAATACTTGAAGAGCTTGGGCATTACGGCGATTGAGTTGATGCCGGTCCACGAGTTCCCGATCCTGGCGCCGGACGGCAGACCGCTCGACCGACCGAACTACTGGGGCTACGACCCGATGGCCTTCTTCTCGCCGCACCGCGGTTATGCGGAGAGCAGGGAACCCGGCGCGCAGGTCGAGGAGTTCAAGACGCTGGTCAAAGAGATGCATCGCGCCGGGATCGAGGTGATTTTGGATGTGGTGTTCAACCACACCTGCGAAGGCAACGAACACGGACCGGTACTCAGCTTCAAGGGGCTGGAGAATCATACGTACTATCTGTTGGACCACGACGGCAAGTACTACCGCAACTATTCGGGGTGCGGAAACACGATCAATTGCAATCACCCGGTGGTTCGGCGATTGATCATGGACTGCCTGCGGCACTGGGTCCTGAACTATCACGTGGACGGGTTCCGTTTCGATCTGGCATCGATCCTCAGCCGCGGACGCGACGGCAACTTGAATTGCAGTTCGCCGCTGGTGGAAGAAATCGCGGAAGATCCTGTGCTGGCCAGGACCAAAATCATCGCCGAAGCCTGGGACGCGGCGGGAGCATACCAGGTCGGCTCGTTCTGGGGAATCCGCTGGGCCGAGTGGAACGGTCGCTACCGAGACGACGTGCGACGCTTCTGGCGAGGCGACGGGCACATGCTGGGCGCGATCGCCACACGGTTGGCGGGATCGAGCGATTTGTACGAGCACAGCGGGCGGTCACCGGAAGCGAGCGTCAATTTGATCACGACCCACGACGGCTTTACGCTGAACGATCTGGTCAGCTTCCGCCAAAAGCACAATCACGCGAACGGCGAGAACAACGGGGACGGCGACAATCACAACTGCAGTGAAAACTACGGCTGGGAAGGCGAACTGAGAAACGCTGAACTGGATCCGGCAACCTGCAGCGAAATCGAGGAGGTCCGCACTCGGCAAATCAAGAACATGATGGCGACCTTGCTGCTGAGCCACGGGGTTCCCATGTTGCTGTCCGGGGACGAATGCCGTCGGACCCAGTGGGGCAACAACAACGCCTATTGCCAGGACAATGAGATTTCCTGGTTCGACTGGAATCTGATCCACGAGCATCGCGAACTGCTGCGTTTCTGCCGCGTGTTGATCCGCTTCCGCCGCGAGCAGCCGACGGTGCGCCGCCGCCGCTTCCCTCGCGGGGACAGCAACGGCTCGAACGGACGTCCCGAGGTGAGCTGGTACGGGATGCGGGGCGACGCGGTCGACTGGCACAGCGAGTTGAATGCGCTGACGTGCCTATGGTCGGCCCTTCCCGCCAACGAAGATCCCGAAGGCCTGTCCCGCGATGTGATGCTCGTCATGAACGCCACCCCCGGAAGTCACGTCTTCACGTTCCCGCAGGTCGCGATGGAACAATCTTGGCGTCTGTTCGTGGATACTGCTGCCAAACCGCCCGGCGACATCTATCCCAGTCTGAAAGGACCAGCGGCACCGAATTCCGGCCGAGTAATTCTGAAACCCCGGTCGATGCGTTGCTACGTCTCCGACAGCCCATAGACTGTCCAATTGGCGACGATGCCGACAGGGAACGAAAAAGGGGCGGCACGTGGAATGCGTGCCGCCCCCAAGGTCTTCGGGAAGCAGTCGCGGGCTCCAATCAACGGGCAGCCAGTTGCCCGAGGTCGCCGTAGCCAACCTGGGCGATCATCTGTTCGACGTAGTCGCGGTCATCCGCGCTCAGCCGGTTCATCGGCACGGTCGTCGTCCGGCCGTTGTCTTTCAGCAAGCGGACTCCGTCGGCCATGATGGCAATCAGGCGGGCGTGTACTTCGTAACGTCCCGTATTGTCCACCCAACTCCGCATCGGCAGTTCCTGGACCGGAGCGGCGCCAAACGGATCCTCGACGGGAGCCGGTGCCGGTTCGACCTTCGGCGGAGGACCGAACAGATCGTCCACGGCGTCCGTGGCCGGTTTCGCCGCGGGCTCGGCACCTGGTTCCGCCGGCTTGGGAGCGGGGCCAAACAGATCGTCGAAGGCGTCTTTGGTCGCGGGCTCCGCGGCGGGCGCTTCCGCTTCCATCGGCTCGGCCGCGGGTTCCGTCGCGGGCTTCGGGGCGGGGCCGAACAAATCGTCAAAGGCATCGTCCGTTTTCGGTGCTGCTTCTTCAGCCGGTGCCGGCGCGGGCTCGGCGGGCGCCATTTCCGGCTGGGTGCCGAACAGATCTTCTAGCGGATCCTTCGCGGCCGGCGCAGGTTCGGCCGGCGGCTCGATAGCAGGCGGCGCAGGTTCGGCCGGCGGTTCGACAGCGGGCGGCGCAGGTTCGGCCGGCGGCGCAGGTTCGGCCGGCGGCGCGGGCTCGGCCGGCGGCGCGACCGCGGGCGGCGCGGGCTCGGCCGGCGGCTTCTGGAACAAATCGTCGAGCGGATCCTTGGGGGCCTCGGTCTTGGGCTCCTCGGTCGGCATGACCGGTTCGGTGACCGTCGGCTCCGGCTCGACCGCCGGGGGGGCCGGTTCGACCGCCGGCTCAACGGGAGCTTTGGTCTTCTTGGGGGTGGTCGGAGGTTTTTCAGGAGCTTCCTTCGGTTGATCGACCGGTTTGGCCTCCTTGGCCGGCGGCTGAACTTCTTCCTTGGGCTCGACGGGCGGCTTGGGGGGCGCCGGTTCTTCGACGACCTCAGGCACATCCGGCGGCGGAACTTCCATTTCGCCCTCTTCGCCGGCGGGGGCAGTCCAGAGCGCACCGCCCTTTTGCACATGGGAACCGCAAGTCACTTCGGCAGGAACGCAAGTGATCTCGCAACACGACGGAACCGCCCGGTACACACGACAGGTGCGCAACCAGCGGCATGCCAGGGCGGTATCGACGGACAGCAACACGATCACTGTCCATACGAGCGCCACGTGAAACAGACGAAATAGCGACTTCCGCATCAGAACGCCTCCCGAGACCATCTCATCTCATAGGGTGTGAAAAAGTATGGGTTGTAAAGGGTATGCGATCATGGGCATCACGAGGATGCAGGCCGGCGATGGTGGTTTTTCCGCCTCGCATTCTAGTCTGCCCAATTTGCCTATGCAACCATCTTTTCTTACGTATCTACAAAACCCGGCGCAGATGTTCAAATTTTCCCCAACAGAAAAACAGGGTTTCTCCGCGGGATTCAGATTCTAAGCCTTTTGCGCAGTATACCGACTGGGGCGGGTTGTTCCAAACGGGAAGCACAGGCGGACATCATGCTGTCGCGATTGGCCAGTACCCGCTCACACGTTGGATCAACTCGGATACCGCTCGCGCAGCGGCCGAACCCGCGAAATTCCGAACCTACGCATCCGAAATGAGATGCTTACGAATTCGGCGATGAACGGAACGATCACAGCCCGTGCAGCGCCGTTCTTACACCGCTCAGGGACTTCCGCGATCCGGCCGCAAATAGTCGTCCTCAACCGGCTCAACGAGGCTATTGGTCCGTCTCGGACTTCTCGATTTTCGCCCACGTGTCCCGCAACGAGACGGTGCGGTTGAACACCGGCGCACCCAATCGGGAGTCGCGGGAGTCCACGCAGAAATAGCCGAGTCGCTCGAACTGGAACCGCTCCCCGGGCTGAGCTGCCGCCAAGCCCGGTTCGGCGGCGCAACCGCGCAGGATCTGCAACGAATCGGGGTTCAGGTACGTCTTGTAGTCCTCGCCCTCGGCGAGGTCGTCGGGATCCGCCTTGGTGAATAAGCGATCGTACAGTCGCACCTCGACTTCCGCGGCGTGGGCGGCCGAAACCCAATGGATCACGCCCTTCACCTTGCGGTCTTCCGGTTGCTTGCCCAGGGTCTCCATGTCGCAGGTGCAACGCAGTTCGGTGATCTCGCCGGTCTGTTCGTCCTTGACCACTTCCTCGCACTTGATGATGTAAGCATAGCGCAACCGCACTTCGCCACCCGGCTTCAACCGGAAGAATTTCCGCGGCGCGTCTTCGCGGAAATCATCCTGTTCGATGTACAGCACCCGCGAGAACGGCACCTCGCGCGTTCCGCTTTGGGGATCCTCTGGATTGTTGACCGCCTCCATGTATTCGGTCTGGTCCTCCGGATAGTTGACAATTACCACGCGCAGCGGGCGCAACACCGCCATGACTCGCGGTGCCGTGGCGTTCAGATGTTCGCGGATGCTGTTCTCCAGCACGGTGACATCGATGGTGCTGTTGAACTTGGCTACGCCGATCCGGTCGCAGAAGCTGCGGATCGCCTCCGGCGTGTACCCTCGCCGTCGCAGTCCGGAGATCGTGGGCAACCGCGGGTCGTCCCAGCCGCTGACCAGCTTCTTCTGGACCAGTTCCAGCAGCTTGCGTTTGCTCATGACCGTGTAGGTCAAATTCAACCGAGCGAATTCGATTTGCTGCGGATGGTAGATGCCCAGCGTGTCGACGTACCAGTCGTAAAGAGGCCGATGGTTTTCGAACTCCAGCGTGCAAATCGAATGCGTGATTCGTTCGATCGAATCCGATTGGCCGTGGGTGAAATCGTACATCGGGTAAATGCACCACCGGTCGCCGGTCCGATGATGGTGGGCGTGCAGGATGCGGTACATGACCGGATCCCGCATGTTCAGGTTCGGATGCGCCATATCGGCCTTGGCCCGCAGCGTCCGCGAGCCGTCCGGAAATTCTCCGGCCCGCATGCGACGGAACAAATCGAGGTTCTCCTGGACGCTGCGGTCGCGGTAAGGACTATTGCGGCCCGGTTCGGTCAGCGTGCCGCGGTACTGGCGCACCTGATCCGGGGTCAGATCGCAGACGAAGGCCTGTCCCGCCTGGATCATCTGCACCGCCCAGTCATGGAGTTGTTCGAAGTAGTCCGAAGCGAAATACTCGCGGTCGTCCCAATCGAACCCCAGCCAGCGAACGTCTTCGCGGATGGAATCGACGTACTCCATTTCTTCCTTGCACGGATTGGTGTCGTCGAAACGCAGGTTGCACAGGCCCTTGTACTTGGCCGCCAAACCGAAATTCAGACAAATCGACTTCGCATGGCCGATGTGCAGGTAGCCGTTCGGTTCGGGCGGAAACCGGGTGTGGACTCGCCCCTGGTACTTGCCCGTGCGCATGTCCTCCTCGATGATCTGCTCGATGAAATTCAGCGAACGCCCGGAGTTCTTGCTTTCGGGCATCGATGGGTCGTTGGCTTCGCGGCGATCGGAATCCGTGGCGGACATGGCAGCCTTCTCCGTGGCAATGATGAACTTCGGAAATTTCGGTCTACGTGGACGATGACAGTTTCTGCAGGGCGATGGCAATTCGGTTCAGACACCGCTCGCGTCCCAGAATGGCAAGCGTCTCGAACATTCCAAAACCGACTGACTTGCCGGTAACAGCGACGCGCAGCGCATGGATGATCTGACCGATGCCGATCGATTCGTCCTGGACGAACTGCTGCATCAACTGCTCGATCGCAGCAGCGGTGAAGTCTTCGGACTGGGCAAGGCGGACTTGGAATCGCGACAACAGCCCGCCGGCTTCCGCCGGTTTGACGACTCGCTTCTGCCACGCCGCTTCGTCGTAGGTCAATCCGTCGTCGGGCGTGAAGAAATCGGCGAATTCCAGAATGTCCCCCGCGACTTTGATCCGGTCGCCCGCTGCCTCGATGATCGCCGCCAGTTGAGCGCGCACACCATCCGGGAGCGGATCGGGAACCAACGCCGCCTGTTGCAGGTACGGCAACGTCGAAACCACCTTCTCTTCGACCGGAACCAAACGCATGTACCGGTCTTGAAAGGCCGCCAACTTCTGCGGATCGAAACTGGCCGGCGCGCGGTTGACTCGTTCCAGCGAAAAGGCCCGTATCATCTCGTCCCGCGTGAATTGCTCGCTCCGGTCATCCAGCGACCAGCCCAACAACAGCAGGTAGTTGACCAGCGCATCCGGAAGATAACCCACCTCGCGGTAGAAATCGACGATCACTGGGTTGAACGTCTCGGGCGACACCGCACGGCCGACGCGCTGCGCAATCCGCTCGCCGTGCTCGAACAATTTGCGGAAATCGGCGTTCTTCAAATACTGGGCCAGCTTACGCTTGCTCAGTTTGTTCGAGCTGCCGGGCTCCGCAACATAGGGCAAGTGAGCAAATTGGGGCGATTTCCAGCCCAGCGCTTCCGCGATGAACCATTGACGCGGCGTGTTGGAAAGATGCTCGACGGCTCGAATCACGTGGGTGATCCCAAAATCATGATCGTCGACCACGCTGGCCAAATGGTACAGGCACGTACCATCGGCGCGTTGGATGACGTGATCCTGCTCGGCCGCCCATTCGAATTCCACATCGCCGCGGATCAGGTCGTGGAATCGGCACTGGCCCTCCGTCGGCATCTTCAGTCGCACCACGGCCGATCGCCCCTCGGCCTGGAACTTCGCCGCCTGCTGGTCGTCTTCGGCCATCCATCGCCGGCTGTAGCGGAACGGTCGCTTTTCACGCTCCGCCGCTTCACGCTCGGCCTGCGTCTCGTCGGGGCGGGCGAAGTCGCGATAGGCCAAACCCGACTCGAGCAACTGAGCGACCGCGGCGCGATATCGATCCCCTCGCAGCGATTGAAAATAAGGGCCGCACGGTCCGCCGACGTCGGGTCCTTCATCCCAGTCGATGCCCAGCCAGCGGAAGCCGTCCAGAATCGGCTGCAACGCCTCCTGCACATTGCGTTGTTGATCGGTGTCATCGATGCGGAGGATGAACTGCCCCCCATGCTGGCGACTAAAGAGCCAGTTGAACAATGCCGTGCGTACTCCGCCGATGTGCAGGTAACCTGTCGGACTGGGAGCGAACCTAGTGCGAACCGTCATGAAACCATTCCGTGATGACGCCGCGATGCCCGCGACAAGCGAAACCATCCGTGCCGAACCTGCAGACGCTGCAAGGTTGGACCGTTTTAGGGAAACGAGGCTGCGAAAAACGGGACGGGCTTCGAGCCGAGATCACAGAAAAACGGCCCATCTTCTGGACCGCGGGGTGCCTGTCCCAAGTATTTCACGAACTCGAAACGCAAAAGCGGGGAGGGCCGAAGCGAAGAATCTACCCATCCAAGGCCGAACAGGCAAGACGACTTCCGCGACACAGCCTCTTGGCCGCACAACGGGATAGTCAGCTCGTCCGCCCATCGCAGTCGCCAACGATGTCCAAGCCAGGCGACGCGTGCCTCGGCCTATCAAGGCGCAGGGCCTGTCGAAATCAACTCATTAGGCGGTTATATTGGGTCGCAGTGATCGGGCGGATGTCGATCTGCCCGGACGGTTTGAACTGCCCTGATATCCCGCTTTTTGAAAGGTCCCTCCATGTTTCGCAAACCGTGTGCTGTTGTCGGTTGCTCCGTGTTGTTGTTCTGTGCTTTCGCGACATCCCTGGTCGCCGCGGATGCCCAAGGTCAGGCGTTGTTCGACGGGTCAGATCTGTCGGCTTGGCAGAGTGCAAGTGGTGGAGCCCCCAGTGCCGGCTGGGTCGTCGAGGACGGAACGCTCGTCCGCAAGGAAAAGGCCAATTACATTTGGACCAAGGAGCGGTTCGCAGACTTCTGCCTGGAGCTGGAATTCAAGACGGCCGGCAACAGCGGCATCTTCTTCCGCACCGACAATCCGGGCAACCCCGTCCAGACAGGGATCGAGATCCAGGTAGACAAACCCGCCGCGGCGCCCGGCAAGCACAGCACGGGCGCCTTGTACGATCTGCTGGCGCCGACCAAAGTGGCCGACCGCCCGGCGGGCGAGTGGAACAAGATCTCGATCACGGCCCAGGACGCGAAGATCACGGTTGTGCTGAACGGCGAGAAGATCATCGATGCCGACCTGAATCAATGGACCGAGGCGAACCAGAATCCGGACGGCACCCGCAACAAGTTCAATACGGCGCTGAAGGATTTCAAACGCGACGGTCACATCGGCCTGCAAGACCACGGCGCGGATGTATCGTACCGCAATATCCGCATCCAGCGTCTGCCGTAGGTACGACGCTGAAGCGTGGGCTTGATCGTCGCAAGCAGTGGCAACGAACGACGATCTCTCCGACTACCGAATCCGCAAGTCGACTCGGTCCACCGGTTCGGGCGAGGCGGATTCGGACAGGTCGTCGAATTCGAGCTTGACGACCAGCACCGTGTTGGCCAATTCGTTCACGGGCAACTTGCGCAGCCGCAGACAAGGCAGTTGCGCAACGTGCTCGCTGGGCACGAGATCCACCGCGAATTCCACGTCTTGACCGGTGTTCAACAACGTGGCCCGCCGGGGAGTGACGGCGATCGGCTTGAGCTTGACCGAATCCGTCGCGGGATCTTTGTGCAGATGGACGTACAGCGTGTTGCCGCGCCGCGTGAGCAGCACGTTGCGGTTGGTCGTCAAATGGGACGCTGGTCGAACGTCTTCCAGCGACTCGCGGACCGTTTGATACCATTTGCCGATCCGCTCCAGAATGGCCACCGCCTGCGGCGGAATCGTGCCGTCCGGCATCGGCCCGACGTTCAGCAGATAGTTGGCGTCGCGAGCCAGATACCGATCGACGCTTCGCATCAAATGGCGGTCCGTGTAGTAGTCTTCGTCCCGGCGATAGCCCCAACTTTCGATCCCTACCGACTGGCACGCTTCGGTCGGCCGGTCGAACGCGATCGACTCGTCCTTTTCGTAGTCACGTTCCGGCGTGCCGAAATCGCCTTGGTCAAAGCCGCGATTGTTGATCACAGCGCCGGGCTGAAGGCGGCGGATCATGGCGTTGATCGACGGATCGATGTGTTCGGGTACGTTCATGTCCCACCAGAACCCGTGAATCTCGCCGTAGTTGGTGCATAGTTCGCGGACCTGGGCCTTAAGGAACTCCAGGTACTTGTCCCAATCCGGCTGGTCGCCCGGCTGCGGCGGCAGTTCGTGGTGACGGCCTTGGTTCGGATAGTTCGGATGATGCCAATCCGCGATCGAATAGTACAGACACAGCGGAAACCGGCGCCGATGACAGGCGTCGGCCAGCATTTTGAGCACGTCCTTACCGTACGGAGTGTTCATCGTGTTATAGACCGTCTGCTGCGTGTTCCACAGGCAGAAGCCGTCGTGGTGTTTGGTCGTGATGCACAGGTATTTCATCCCGGCGGCTTGTGCCAAATCGAGCCAAGCGTCCGGATCGTACTTGACCGGATTCCAATGTCCAGCCAGTTGGACGTACTGGTCGCGCGGCACGCGACCTCGCCACTGGTGCTGTTCGTGCCAACTGGGGATGGCGTACAGTCCCCAATGAACGAACATGCCGAATCGCTTCTCGAAGAACCAGTCTCGCCCGTCCCCGAAACGCGGAATCGACCGATCCACCGGCGTCGTCGATTCGTCCGCTGCAAAGGATGCCTCGGCGACTGAGAATGGCACCCGTCCCGGCAGCGTTGTCGCAGCAGTCATACCGGCCAGAGCTTGAACAAAATGGCGTCGATGCATGGGAGTCAAACCTGCAATTGGTGATGGACTTGTTTCAGGGCGGCGTACAGTTGCGAGAAGATGGCGAAACGTTCGAGGTAGTAGGCGTGCCGGCGACCATCGGGCTCGTAGACCTGCCCGGGGCGGTAGACCTGCTGGTAGGCTTCCGCTTCGTCGGCGAAGATGCCGACGCCGATCCCGGCCAGCACCGCCGCGCCGAGCACGACGGCCTCGTCGATCTCCGGGACTTCGATGACCGTGCCGACGACGTCGGCCTTGTTCTGCATCCAAAAGTGGTTATGCACCGCGCCGCCGATCGCCACGATACGATTCGGGCGGACATTCAGGCTGTGTCCGAACCCCTGCACGACTTGCAGGAATTGGTAGTCGAGTCCTTCGATGATCGCCCGCAACATGTCGCCCTTGGTCGTTAAGTTCTTCAGGCCGATGAAGGCGCCCGACGAGCGGTGGTCGACGATCGGGCAGTGGCTGCCCGACATGTGCGGCAGAAACAGGCACCCGCCGGCGCCCGGCGCCGACGCCTCGGCCGCCTGCATCAGATAGTCCCAGTCGACGCCGCCTTCATCGGCCGCGCGGCGACCTTCCGGCTGGCCGTATTCGCGGCGGAACCACTCCAACTGTTCGGCCGCCACCGTCGCTCCCATCGCAGCCCAGCGTCCGCGGGCCACGTGCGAGTCGACCAGGATGCCCATCTGCAGCACCTCGGGCGTCAGCACGGGTTCGTCCAGCGCGGCGACGACCATCTCCCAGGTTCCCGTGACATCGCCCAACACGCCGGGCCGGAAGACGCCGGTCGGCAGGGCGCCGCACAGATAATCGTGTCCGCCTAGCACCACCGGCGTGCCAGCGGGCAGGCCCGTCGCCTCGGACGCCGCCGCATGCACCGTGCCCAGCACGGTTCCGCTCGGCTGCGGGTCGCACAAGATCGACGCGTCGATGCCCGACCGGTGTAGCAACTCCTCCGACCAACCCTGACGGCGTTGGTCGAACAGCAAGGTGGTCGAGGCCATGCTGTAGTCAGTGGCCAGAGCGCCGCACAACTGATGGTTGATGAAATCCTCGATCAGCACCCATTTGTGAGTCCGATCGAGGATCTCTGGTTCGTTTTCGGCCATCCATCGCAGCCGCAGAGCCGTGTTGAATACCCAGATCTGGTTGCCGCCGACGGCAAACTGCTTTTCGGTCCCGATCTGTTCGAGCCACCAGCGGTACTGCGGCTCGGTGCGCGGGCAGTGCCACGAGATGAACGGATACAGCCAGCGGCCGTCGCGGTCCAGCGGCACGCCGTCCATGCCCATCCCCGTGACGGCGACCCCGCGGATGCGCGAGCGGTCGTCCAGTTGGGCCGTGGCCTCGCGCAGCGATTCGCAGACGCCTTCCCAAATCTGCTCGGGTCGCCAGATCGCCCACGCAGGATGGTCCGGATCGGGATTGAACCGCTGAGTCGGACGACTAGCTCGGGCAACAGCGCGGCCCGCCGTGTCGTAGACGATGGCCTTCAGGTTGGTAGAGCCGAGATCGATGCCAACAAGATAATCCATGATCACCTCGCTCGGGGCTGGTTCGAGTCTATCCCGGTTTCGCTAGCAAGGCTCGGGAAATCACCTCTTTGTTTCGCGCGCATTGCTACTGCTTCAGCTTGCCTTCGTCGTACAGGATCCAGAATTCATCGGGCGTCAAGCGATGTTCGAAGTCGTTGCCGATTTCGCCGATCGATTCGCTCTTCCGGACCACATCGATTCCCTTCTCGATCCGTTCCGGAGTGAAGATCAACCGGCTCAATCCCATCTGGCCCACGGGCGTCAAGTCCTTGACTTTCGTACCGCCGATGTGCAAACGCTGCAACGACGTGCCGGCCAGAGGGCTGATGTCTTCGACCGGCGTGTTCTCCAAAGTGAGGCTTACGAGCGGCACCTTCTTCAGCGGCGCCAGATCGGTCACGGGGCAATCCGTCAGCCACAGCATTTGCAGCGGGGATTCCACCAGCGGCGAAAGATCCCGGATGCGGGCGCCGACGGCGTTCAGTTCCATCAGCGGAGCGCCGCGCAACGGCGACAGATTCTCAACGGCCGTGTTGGACAAGTACAACTTGTGCAACGGCATACCGCGCAACGGCCCCAAGTCGCTCAGCCGCTTGTTCTCTTCCAGGTACAGCTCGGAGATCGGCATGCCTTCCAGCGGGCTGAGATCGGTGACGTCACAGAACCGCAGGTCCAGCTTGGCAATTCGTTGTTTCCTGAGAGGACTGATATCCTTGACCGCCGGGTCGTTGATCGCCATCTCGAGCAGATCGGCACTGATCGGCCTCATGCCGATATTCGCCTCGTCGAAGCCAGGATTCTTTCGCCGCAGCGCGTCAACCAACTGCTCCGGCGTGACGATGCGGTCGTCGCTTGCCGCTACCGACTCCGAGTCCGACTGCGATGGTTCGACCTTGTCGTTTCCGTCGGCCGGCGAAGAAGAATTATCAACCTGCTCGCTCGGTGGACGGGCCGCGTTCGGCGGCGGCGCTTCCGGACCGCATCCCGTCAGAAGAGTTCCCATCAGCGTTACGACCAACCACGTGGTAAGGCGATTCACGGGCAGTTCCCTGTGCAATGTACGAGTGAGGAATCCATCGCGACCGCGGATTGGATGCGGCGAGCGAACCGGGAAGCGACTACGAAACTAACAGCAGCACCAACGCCCGTCAATCACCGGCCCTCTCACGGCTCCTCCGACTCCGGCACCAGGATAAACGCCTCGGCCACTGCGGCGGGGATGCGCCGCGGCACTCGGTGCTCGTAGCCGAAGAACGCCCAGTCGGTCTCGGCCGTGGCGACGACGACTCCGTCGCCGGTCCGAACCATTTTGTACTTCCGCAGCGATCGGACTTTGCGCAGATCGGACACCCACGTGTAAACGACGATCTGGTCGCCCGCGAACGCGGCTTGCAGGTAATCGATCTTGTGAGACCGCACGACCCAGCCGGCGCCCAGTTGCCGGTATCGCTCGGAAGTCCAGCCCTGTGCGTCGGAGTGGGCGACCGCCGCTTGCTGCATCCAGCGGACGTATTCCAAATTGTTGACGTGCCCCTGGCCATCCATCGCTTCGTGGGAGACCGTCAAGTGGTATTCGAAGACTGCTGGCATATCCTGTCCCGCGTTGCACGTACTGCTGGCCGGAGTCTGCGTTTCAACATTCCGCACGAGGCAACAGCCCCACGCGGTCGCGTCAAATCCAAACAAGACCGCCTATCGTGTCAACTTGAACGCCGCGCGCCAAGGAGCATTCGCCATTTTCCGCCAGAGAACTCGACCCACCAACCACGAGCGCGAACCAAGGTGATCCACACCACTGGCATTTCGAGTCGTGCCATGCCTGTTCTGGCCGAAAGAGGGACTTGGCGGGCGCAAAAAACGCCTAAACCCTTTGAAGACTGAGGGTTTAGTCCGGATCATTCGTAACCCGACGCGTGAGCGAGGAGACTCAACGAATACTCCTCGCTTACGCTTCGGGTTACGATGCGCGGCGCTTTGGGCAAGATGGATGCAACCAGTTGTCACCAAAAGCCTTACAGGGAAAGCCAGCCAGCTCGTGAATAATCCGCCTTAGCACCGTTCGAGAAATAACTGACGCACCTTCTGCCCCCTCACCCTGCCCTCTCACTTGGAGGCCAAGAGCCAGCGTCATTACCCTGCCAAGCCGAGGACTTGTGGTTCAAGGGATCGGAGGACATCAAACACGGCGTTGATAACCGTCTCCTTACCCGCGAACAGCTCGTCGGGGCCGCCTGCGTGCAGATTGCTGAACGGCGGTTCATACAGCGCTGACGCATCCATGACGCCTCGGGCCGTCAACTGGTCGATCACCAGCTCGACAAAACGGATCTGCTGGGCGGTCAGGCTGCGGTCGTTCAGGAACTGCGAGAAGGCCGCTTGGGCAGCCGAACGGTCCATGCCGACCAGGCTGCGCACGAAATGGGCCAGGGACGGAGCCTCGCTGCGGGCCAGTAAATCGGAGAGCAGCGTTTCCCCGTCATCTTCGCCGATCTCGACCAGCGTCTTCTCCAGGGACTTCAGGTCATCCGCCGTCAGCGGCTGATTGGTGCGCAGGCGATGGATCACGATGTCGTTCAGATGATTGCGCAGGTAGTGGCGGGTCTCGGCCTCGGAGTAATCGTGCGGGTCCGGTTGCTGCTCGGCAGCGGCACGGATCTCGGCCAACTGCTCGCGCAAGGTCTGCAGTTCGGCATCCAGTTCGTCCCGCTCTCGCTGTTGCTTGAGTGCTGCCTCGTTCTGCTCGGCCAGCTTCTGTTCCAGGGCCACCAGTTGCTTGCGGGGCACGACCTCGCCCGCAGGCGGGGCTTGCGGTACGAGCGCATCGTTCCAGGGCGCGCTTCGCTGAGCGGCGTCTGGGGTGTAGGTACGGACCAGCCAATGGCAGAGATGATGCAGTTCCTTGACGGCCTGCAGCGCGTCGTATTGCCGGACGGGCCGGTTGCTGTGGACCGCCTGGTTGCCGATCTTCTGGATCCCCCGTGCTCTTTGAAAAACGGCTTGGGGAAGCAGGTTTTGGAAGGACGGTTCGTGCAACAGCGCACCCCAGGCTTTGGTCGTAGGGCATCCGCAGCGCAGCATCGTGGCGGTAGAGCCAGTGGACGGCCGACTCCAGGGCGAAGCGAGCATGGAAACAGGCGGCACGCGGATCGCCCATGATGTGGCCTTCCGCGCGGGCGGCAGATTCCGCGATGGCGCGGAACTCGGTTTGTGGGAAATCGAAATTGCTCATGGAATTTTGAATCCTCTCACGGAGGCACGGAGAGCACAGAGGGAGATTTATTCAAGTCGGCTTCTTTCTTCTTCTCCGTGTCCTCCGTGCCTCTGTGAGAGTCCTTTTTCACAGTATTCCGTTGATGGTGCGCGTGATGCCTTGCTTCATCAACTCCTCGCCGAAGTTGAG
>JAHDXO010000017.1 GCA_023382975.1 Pirellulaceae bacterium | reverse complement strand
AAGGGGCAGCCACATATCAGCCCAGGGCAGAGCGCAGCGCCGCCCTGGGTTGGGGGACGGATCAGGAGCGGTAGCCCTGAAAGGGCGAAACATGGTGGTGTCACGGGGGAATGCACGATGACGATGGGACGAATTGATTTGTTTCGCCCTTGCAGGGCTTCCGTCGCAAGATCGACGCCGTACCCAGGGCGGCGCTCTGCGGCTATCGCCGCGGCGCTTTGCCCTGGGCTGGTTTGTTGTGGCCTTTCAGGCCGGACGGACGGGCATGCGGATTTCGCCCCGAAGGGGCAGCCACATATCAGCCCAGGGCAGAGCGCAGCGCCGCCCTGGGTTGGGGATGCATCACGAACGGCAGCCCTGAAAGGGCGAAACATGGTGGTGTCGCGGAGGACATGCGATGACGATGGGACGAATTGATTTGTGTCGCCCTTACAGGGCTGACGGCGCGAAATCGATACCGTACCCAGGGCGGCGCTCTGCGGCTGTCGCCGCGGCGCTTTGCCCTGGGCTGGTTTGTCGGTGCCCCTTCGGGGCGGAGGATGCGTGGATGACGATGCACGTGCCGCGGGATGGTGTGGAAATGCGTCGCGGAGACGCGGAAAGGTGCCGGCCATGATCGAAGGGCTCAAGCCGTATCCGGATTACAAGGAGTCGGGACTGCCGTGGCTCGGGACGGTCCCTGCCCATTGGCGTATTCGCCGAATAAAGACGGTGCTTAAAGAAAAGGACGCGCGTTCGAGTGATGGATCGGGAACCTTGCTTTCCCTGACACGGAATCGTGGACTCGTCGCACGAAGTGAGATGACAGACAAGGTTCACGGTGCGCGCACGCTCGTGGGTTACAAACTGTACAATCCGGGTGAAATTGTGATGAACCGGATGCAAGCCTGGAGCGGGATGTTCGGTGCAGGCCCAATCGCTGGTTTGGTCAGCCCCGATTACGCGGTCTTTCAAATAATCGGTCAAGATCTTGTCGACCTCCTGCTGGCACGAATCAAGGCCCCAGACCTTGTTTCCCAGTTTGCTCTGGAATCCAAGGGAATTGGCTCTGGCTTCAATCGGCTTTACTCCGACAGGCTCGGTGCGATTGCCATTTCGCTCCCTCCCCCCGACGAACAAGCGGCCATCGTGCGGTTTTTGGACCATGCGAACCGGAAGATCGACGGGTTCATCCGCGCGAAGCGGAAGCTGATTGGGCTGCTGAACGAGCAGAAACAGGTCATTATCCACCAAGCCGTCACCCGCGGCCTGAACCCCGACGTTCCGGTCAAGCCCTCCGGCATCCCCTGGCTCGGCGACATCCCGGAGCATTGGGAGGCATTGCAGGTCCGACGACTGGTTTCGTTTGTCACCTCCGGCTCCCGCGGTTGGGCTCGCTTCTACAGTGATGACGGCTACATCTTCATCCAGAGCGGCAACTTGGGACGTTCTATGGGTCTGAACTTCGCCTACATCCAGCACGTCCGCCCCCCTTCAGGCTCGGAAGGAGAGCGAACACAGGTTCGGCGCGACGATGTCCTCGTTTGTGTCACCGGTGCACTAACCGGGAATACAGTGCATGTTGACCAGGATCTGGCCTTGCCGGCCTTTGTCAACCAGCACGTTGCTCTATTACGTCCGAGGGTGAGAATGGTCAAGCCGCGTTTTCTTGCCTACGCGCTCCGCTCCGAGGCCGGCCGAATTCAGTTCAAGACGAGCGAGTACGGCGGAACGAAGCAAGGGCTTGGCCTCGGTGACGTGAAATCTGTGTTCATTGCAGTGCCGCCGCTAGTCTACCAGGACAACGTGATTGCTCACCTCGACCGCGTGCTTGGACACTTCGACGAAACCATCACCCGCACCGAGCGGGAAATCGCTCTGGTGCAGGAATACCGCACGCGCCTGACTGCGGACGTTGTGACGGGCAAGCTGGACGTGCGGGAGGCGGCGGCCAAGTTGCCGGATACTCCTGAGACGGCCCTGCCGTTGGAGACCGATGGCCTCGACGATCTTGATCTCTTGGATGATACTGACGAGCAAGGAGTCTCGAATCATGCCTGACGCTTCCACTTCCAGCTTGATCCGCCACATTGCGCCGAAGAACTTCCTGTCCTTCGGCCCTGACAATCCGGGCATCGAACTCCAGCCCTTGAACGTGTTGATCGGCCCCAACGGCAGCGGCAAATCAAACCTGATCGAAGCCATCAGCCTGATGCGGTCTGCGCCCAAGGACTTTCGAGACGTGACGCGAAAGGGCGGCGGCGTGGCGGAATGGATTTGGAAAGGCGGTGCAAACCAACCGGCCTCGGTGGATTGGGTTGTGAACTACCCCGACGGTCAGAAGCCGCTGCGTCATGCGATCTCGTTCCGTGCGGTGGCGCAGGCGTTTTCGCTGGATGACGAACGGGTGGAAGAAACCGAGCCTCGTTACACGTCGGAGTCAGACGTTCTGTTCTACTATCGCTATCAAGACGGGCACCCGGCGGTAAATACGAAAGTCGGAGGCAAGCGAAGTCTGGCCCGAGACACCATCGAAGCCGACCGCTCGATCCTCGCCCAGCGGCGCGATCCCGAAACCTATCCGGAACTGTCTTGGCTGGCCCAAAACTACGAGCAGATTCGCATCTACCGCGAATGGACGTTCGGGCAGAGTGCGGTGTTTCGTGAGCCGCAGAAAGCCGACCATCGAAACGACACGTTGGCGGAGGATTTCTCCAATCTTGGCCTGTTCTTGAACCGGTTGAAGACTCGCTTCCCCGTCGCCAAGAAGGCCGTCCTCGCCGGACTCCGAGATCTGTACGATGGGATCAATGACTTTGACGTCTTCATCGAGGGCGGGACAGTACAAGTGTTCTTCACGGAGGGAGATTTCGTCATCCCGGCCACCCGTCTTTCCGATGGCACCCTGCGCTATCTCTGTCTGCTGGCAATCCTCTGCGACCCGGAGCCGCCGCCGTTGATCTGCATCGAGGAGCCGGAACTGGGCCTGCATCCCGACATCCTGCCCAAGGTGGCGGATCTGCTGAAAGCTGCCTCGGAGCAAACACAGATCATCGTCACGACGCACTCGGACATCCTGGTGGATGCGATGTCGGATTGCCCGGATGCCGTGGTCGTGTGCGAGAAGCACGAAGGCAAGACGGAGCTGAACCGCCTGTCGCCCGCGGAACTGGCAGTCTGGCTGGAGAAGTATCGCCTCGGTCAATTGTGGATCGACGGTCAATTGGGAGGGAAACGCTGGTGAACGCTTACATTTACATCGAGGGCGGCGCCAGCGGGCCGCACTCCAAGAACTTGACCATCCGTTGCCAACAGGCATTCCACCGACTGCTGGACCGGATGGGGTTCAAGGGCAGAATGCCTCGCCTGAAGGCGTGCGGCGGGCGGAACGCGGTGTATGAAGACTTCTGCAGGGCGCATCAGGGAAACGCCGGATACGTGGCCATGTGGATCGACAGCGAGGAACCGATGGCCGACATCGAGAAGGCCTGGAAACATCTGGCTGAAGTGACGACGGTAGCAGCATGGAAGAAGCCCGACGGCGCCGCGGACGATCAGGTGCTGTTCATGACGACTTGTATGGAAACATGGATCGTCGCGGATCGCGCCGCCTTGCGAGCCCACTACCAACAAAGGCTGAACGAAAATCCGCTGCCGCACCCAAACGGCCTCGAAGCAAGGGAGCGACATGATGTGCAGGACCGGCTCGAACGTGCCACCAAAGACTGCCAGAACGCATACGCCAAAGGTAAACGCTCCTTCGAGATCCTCGAGAAGCTTGACCCGACCGTCCTGATGCAGCACCTTCCGAGCTTCGGCCGTGTGGTCCGTATTCTAAAAAGGAAGCTCTGAAACATGCCGACCGACACCAGCGAAAAAGGGCTCGAAAGCCTGATCATGCGGCACATGACGGGGGTGGATGGGCTGTTTCCGGGTCCGGTCGAGACCGTGGCCGAGGCGGCACTGGACTTCCGCGGCAGCGGCTGGTACGCGGGGCATCCGGACTGCTACGACCGCGAGTATGCGGTGGATGTGGCTCAACTGTTCGCCTTCCTGTTCGCCACGCAGCCGGACGAATACCAGAAGCTGGGCGTTGTCGACTACAAGAACAAGCAGAGCATGGCGCGGCGGAAGTTCCTGGCGCGGCTGCAAGGCGAAATCGCGCGGCGCGGGGTGATCGACGTGCTGCGGCACGGGATCAAGTACGGGGCGCTCAGCTTCGACCTGTTCTACGGTACGCCCTCGCCGGAAAACGCCAAGGCGGTGGCGCGCCATCGGGCGAACCGGTTCAGCATCACGCGGCAATTGCGCTACAGCCGCGAAGAGACGAAGCGGGCGCTGGACCTGTGCGTCTTCGTCAACGGGCTGCCGATCGCCACGTTCGAACTGAAGAACAGCCTGACCAAGCAGACGGTCGAAGACGCCGTCGAGCAATACAAACGCGACCGCGATCCGCAAGAGGCGCTGTTCCAGTTCGGCCGCTGCGTGGTCCACTTCGCGGTGGACGACCACGAGGTGGCGATGTGTACGGCCCTGAAGGGCGCCAAAGGCATGGCCAAGGACTCGTGGTTCCTGCCGTTCAACCAGGGCTGGAACGACGGGGCGGGCAATCCGCCGAACCCGGACGGCATCAAGACTGACTACCTGTGGAAACACATCCTGGCGCCCGAGCGGCTGACGGAAATCCTGGAGAACTACGCCCAGATCGTCGAGGAAGAGAACCCGAAGACCCGCAAGAAGAAGCGGGTGCAGATCTTCCCCCGCTACCATCAACTGGACGTGGTGCGGCGGCTGCTGGCGGACGTGGCCGCGCAGGGCGCTGGGCAGCGATATCTGATCCAGCACTCGGCCGGCAGCGGCAAGTCGAATTCCATCGCTTGGTTGGCGCACCAATTGATCGGCCTGCGGAAAGACGGCGCCGACGTGTTCGACTCGATCATTGTCGTCACCGACCGCCGACTGCTGGACCGGCAGATCCGCGAGACGATCAAGGGATTCGCCCAGGTCAGCAGCATCATCGGCGCGGTCCGGGAGGGCGCGGGCAGCTCCAAGACGGAGCAACTGTCCAAGTTCCTGAAGGACGGCAAGAAGATCATCATCTCCACGGTGCAGACGTTCCCCTTCGTCCTTGATCGCATCGGCGGCGAGCATCGGGGCGGCAAGTTCGCCATCATCATCGACGAAGCGCATTCGAGCCAAGGCGGGCGCACGGCCGCCGCGATGAGCATGGCGCTGTCGGAAAGCGGTGCGGAGCAGGAGGACGAAACGACCGAGGACAAGATCAACCGCATCATCGAGTCCCGCAAGCTGCTGACCAACGCCAGCTACTTCGCGTTCACCGCCACGCCGAAGAACAAGACGCTGGAGATCTTCGGCATCCCGTACCAAGTCGGGGACGAGGTGAAGCATCGCCCGTTCCACGGCTACACGATGAAGCAGGCGATTCAGGAAGGTTTCATCCTGGACGTGCTCAAGCACTACACGCCCGTGGCCAGCTACTACCGGCTGGCCAAGACGATCGAGGGCGACCCGGAGTTCGACGTCAAGAAGGCCCGCAAGAAACTGCGCCGCTACGTGGAAAGCCACAGCAAGGCCATCCGCGACAAGGCCGAGATCATGGTGGACCACTTCCTGGAACAGGTGATCGGCCAGAACAAGATCGGCGGCCAGGCGCGGGCCATGGTCGTGACCGGCAGCATCCAGCGAGCGATTCAGTATTTCTTCGCCTTCCGCGACTACCTGACCGAGATCAAGAGCCCCTACCAGGCCATCGTCGCGTTCTCCGGCGAGCCCGTATACGAGGGGCAGAAGGTCAGCGAGGCCAAGCTGAACGGCTTCCCCAGCAACGATATCGCGGACAAGATCCAGCAAGACCCGTATCGCTTTCTGATCTGCGCCGACAAGTTCCAGACCGGCTACGACGAACCGCTGCTGCACACGATGTATGTGGACAAGATGCTGTCCGGCATCAAAGCCGTGCAGACGCTGTCCCGCCTGAACCGTGCGCATCCGAAGAAGCACGACGTCTTCGTGCTCGATTTCCAGAACGACACGGAGACCATCGAACGGGCGTTCGCCGACTACTACCGCACCACGATCCTGAGCAAGGAGACGGACCCGAACAAGCTGCACACGCTGAAGGCGGAGATGGACCGGTATCAAGTGTACTCGCCCGAGCAGATCGATTCGCTGGTCGAGTTGTACTTGGGCGGCGCCGACCGCGACCGACTGGACCCGATCCTCGACGCCTGCGTGGCGGTCTATGTCAACGACCTGGACGAAGACCAGCAGGTGGATTTCAAAGGCAAAGCCAAGGCGTTTGCCCGCACTTACGACTTCCTGGCCACGATCCTGCCGTACGGCGTGCAGGATTGGGAGAAGCTCTCGATCTTCCTGAATTTTCTCATCCCGAAGCTGCCCGCACCGGTCGAGGAAGACTTGGCCAAGGGCATCCTGGAAGCCATCGACATGGACAGCTACCGGGCCGAAAAGAAGGCCACGATGGCGATCGCGTTGCCCGATGCGGACGCGGAGATCGAGCCCGTACCGACCTCGGGCGGCGGGCGGAAAGGTGAACCTGAGTTGGATCGGTTGTCCAACATCCTCAAGGCGTTCAACGACCAGTTCGGCGGGCTGTTCGCCGATGCCAAACGCATGGAAGATCGCATCACCGACGAGATCCCCAAGAGAGTCTCCGCCGACCAGGCGTACCAGAACGCCAAGAAAAACTCCGACCGGCAGAACGCTCGCATCGAGCACGACAAGGCGCTGAAGCGGGTGATTACCGCGCTCTTCGCGGACGACGCCGTGCTGTTCAAGCAGTTCCAGGACAACGAATCCTTCCGCCACTGGCTGACGGATACGATCTTCGAACTGACCTACGACGACCGTGCCGATGATCAGCGGCCATCGCCCAGCACGCCGGACCATGCTAACCTTTAGCCCTGTGTTTCGCACGCTGTACGGTCGCATTTCTGAATTTCCCCTTGGCTCTCCCGAAGGACGCAACAACATGAACTGCCGCAATTTGCTGCTCTGTCTGCCGCTGCTCGGCTTCGCTGCGGTGCTGTTCGGTCAAACTCCCACTCGCGACGAGGTAGTGGCGCGGTTGCGGCCGTACGCGGGCCAGTCCGTTGCGGGTGTCGATACAAGCACGATGAAGGGCAAGGTGATGTGCGGATACCAGGGCTGGTTCACAGCGCCTGGCGATGGTTCCCAGCGAGGTTGGACGCACTACAGTCACCGCGGGCGGTTCGAGCCCGGTGCGTGTTCGATCGACCTGTGGCCCGACGTCAGCGAATTGGACGACGACGAACGATTCGCCACGTCGTTCCGGCACGCCGACGGCTCGGTGGCCCACGTGTTCAGTTCGCACCATCGCAAGACGGTGCTGCGTCACTTCCGTTGGATGCAGGAATACGGAATCGACGGCGCGTTCATCCAGCGGTTCGCGGTCGAAACGCGGCACCCGCTGAATCTGAATCACTGCAACACCGTGCTGATGCACTGCCGTGAAGGAGCGAATCTGGCCGGTCGAGCGTACGCGGTGATGTATGATCTGTCGGGGCTGCAAGCAGGCCAGATCGAGCACGTCATGAACGACTGGAAGTCACTCGTGGACGGCATGCAGGTGGGCCGGGACGACGCCTACTTGCACGAGGGCGGCAAACCGGTGGTCGCGGTCTGGGGCATCGGCTTCAACGACGGTCGCCGGTACACGCTGGACGAATGCGAACGGCTGATCCGGTTCCTCAAGGACGATGCCCGCTACGGCGGCTGCACGGTGATGCTGGGCGTTCCCACCGGGTGGCGAACACTGGACCGCGACGCCGTTGCCGACCCTCGGCTGCATGACGTCATCCTGCAAGCCGATATCGTCAGCCCGTGGACCGTGGGCCGCTACAATTCGCCGCGGTCCGTTGCTCGCCACGCCGACCTGGTCTGGAAAGCGGACATCCAATGGTGCGAGCGCAACAAGATGCTCTATCTGCCGGTCGTCTTTCCGGGATTCAGTTGGCACAACCTGCAATCCGATGCTCCGCTGGACCAGATCCCGCGGCAGAAAGGCCAGTTCCTGTGGTCCCAGTACGTCCACGCCAAGCAAGCCGGGGCGACGATGATCTACCAGGCTATGTTCGACGAGATGGACGAGGGCACGGCCATCTTCAAATGCACCAACTCGCCGCCTGTCGGAGCAAGTCCGTTTCTAACCTACGAGGGCTTGCCCAGCGACCACTATCTCTGGCTGACCGGCCAAGGCGGGCGCCTGTTGCGCGGAGAAATCGAGCCGACCGAGCAACCACCCGAGCGACCTCGTTGAACGGATGAAAGATCGCGGATCCGAATCTGATAGCGAGAAGGCTGTCCGGAAAGAGTCCCGGTGGCACTCGACGTCAGGCGGCTCGGTAACTGAAATGCAGCGATGGAACAGCGGGTGGTGGCCGTCGCAGCATCAGTCCGATGGCCGAGACCCGGGAGCAGTTGATGGTGCCTGGTCATCTCCGAGCCAACGTGGCCGTCCGCCGACCAACTTTTCGCTGATGTGCGCGAGCTTCACCGACGTTCACCGATCGTAGGACTGAAGGGCGTTCGGCGACGTGGCGGACGTTCCGCATGGCGAGGATGAACGAGGAACGTGGCACGAGCTTTGCTGAATGAATCAACTCCCAACGGCGGGCGTCGCGATGTTGCGGTTGGTTCGCCGACGTCAGGGGGCGGCATAGTGCCGTCCCGTCCCGTCTTTCTGCACACCTTCTTGAAAGGAACGCTAGGATGAGGAAGATGAAGACCAATCGGTGGGCACGTCTGGTAGGCGTGCGGGCAACCATGTCCTTGAGCGCGGGTGTTCTTTGCTTGCTGGTTGCGTATCCATTGGCAGCTCAGCCGATCGAGGTGCCACCAGTGCCCGAGGACCTCCCTCCTGCCGTGGAGGACCCTGACCCTGCATCGCAGGCACCCCGCGCCGCTGGCGAAGCGGCCGACACGGCCGTTGAACCGGCGGAAGGAATCGAGGCGGAGGCACGAGGCCGTGCCGCGGCCCAGGTCGAGACGGACCTAGACATGGAAGGGGATGTGGAAGGGGATGTGCAAGTGGACTCCGACGCGGCGGCGGAGACGGATCTTCGAACCGGGCCGGAAGCGAGATCCGCGGTTTCGTCTCGTACGCATCTTGGCGCACGATTGGAGGCCGGCGACGGAGCTCTGCGCGTTTCCGAGGTTGCCTCGGGCAGCGTCGCGGCTCGGGCAGGACTGCGGGCCCACGACGAGATCATCTCGGTCAACGGGCACGCGGTCGCCAGCGAGGCCGAATTCGACAGCCGACTAGGGATGACGGCCGAAACGGACGGGTTGGCGATGATCCGTTATCAACGCAACGGCCGCTCGTTTGACGTTTGGGTCGATATGACGGAGCATTCTCCCAGCGATGAGATGGGACGCCAGGAGCGGTTCTTCCGGGGTTTCGATCAGGAGGGGGCGGTCCAGAAATCCGACTCGGGTCCTTTCCAGAAGGATGTTTATGCTCCTGTTGACAACCGCGGCTACCACGGAGGAACGCACTGTGGTGGGCATCGCCGACACGTTCATCATCGCCACGTTCACTCGCGACATTGGCGACACCGTCGCTGAGGATGGTCGAAGGAACAACTGCCGGATTTGGACGCAGGTCGGCCCTTCGGGGCCGACCGGACGGCCTGGAAAGGCCGTCCAGCATGCGACTCAGAAACGAGGAACCAACCATGAGCGTGGCCCTGCATTCGAAGTTCTCGAAAACGACATCGCAATGCTACGAGTTTTGGGATCGCGTGTTTCGGCGCAGCGGTGTCCTGGACTACACCGAGGGTTTCTACGACGGGGATCCGACCCTTTCCTACCAGGAGGCACAGCACAAACAGATCCGTTTTCTATTGGATGCCGTGGATTGCCGGGCGGGTTCGCGAATCCTGGACATTGGCTGCGGCAATGGCAGCCTTCTGGACGAGGTGCGTCGTCGAGGAGCGACGGGCGTGGGGGTGACAATCTCGTTGCCTCAAGTCGAATACTGCAGGCAGCGCGAGTTGGACGTGCATCTGCTCGATTACCGGAATGTCGGTGAGCGCTGGGACAACCGCTTCGATGCCGTAGTCGCCAACGGGTCGATCGAACATTTTGTCCAGCTAGAAGATGCTTGCAAAGGGCGCGCGGATGCGATCTATGCCGAGTTTTTCGCCGTTTGTCATCGTTGCATCGATCCGCATTCGACGAGCCGGAGACTGATCAACACGACGATTCATTTCGATTCCGCGCAGATCCCCCCACGGGTTGCGATGGCAAGCCCGTGGTCTTTCCCGTGGGGATCCCACAATTTTCACTACGCATGGCTCGTACGCGGTTTTGGCGGCTACTACCCCACGTTGGGCCAACTACAACGTTGTGCGTGCCCGTATTTCAATCTCATCCATCAGCGGGATGCGACGCAGGATTATCAGTGGACATCGGAGGAGTGGCTCCGGCATGGGAAGCGTTCCCTGTTCAGCCTCAGGCAATGGAGCCACTTGCTACCATTCGCCATGCGTCACCCAGTCCACACAACGCGGATGATGTTCTTGCTGTTGGTGACGCAGTCGTGGAATTGGCAATTTCGGACTGCACAGCCTCCCATGAA
The DNA here is from genome assembly GCA_023382975.1 of Pirellulaceae bacterium. GTDB lineage: Bacteria > Planctomycetota > Planctomycetia > Pirellulales > Pirellulaceae > SKKK01. The sequence continues at coordinate 162,231 of JAHDXO010000017.1, read as the reverse complement.
ACACCTCTGGCAAATCTGGGAATACCAATCACGTGGGTCTGACTCGAATCTCTGAGCGCCGGATTGCATCCCCCATCTATCCGTCCTCACAACGGTCGCCTCAAACGGCCACCGACACTTAACCTCGCCTCCAAACTCATCGTCGCCAAATCCCCCCTGAATTCATGATTCCGGCTTCGCCGCAAACTCGCTACTTTGTGGTGTCGACAGTCCTTCCGCCGGGATCCATGAATAATCTCGATTCGAAAAACGATTGTCGTTTTGTCGGGTTGAATGTACTTGGTTCCGCTATCGTCACACCAACAAGGTCACTCCGTCCCTTTGAACTTCACTGGTACTCCCGCCGCGAGGTACAATGCCCAGCTTGCTTAACCCAAAGCGTCTAACTCTGCATCTAGCTCTCCTGGCCTGCTTGTCCGGGCAGGCGTTTGGCGCCAGTTTTCGCACTCGAAATTTCATCGTGACGGCCGATACGCAGGATCTTGCCAGGGAAATCGGGGAACGGGCCGAGCATTGTCGCAAGCAGTTTGCTCTGGACTGGTTCGGATTCGAGCTGCCGCCCTGGGACGATCCGTGCGTTGTTTCGGCGGCAGTGGGAGATTGGTTGAACGTGCGAGGCAGGACAACTTACGAGTTCGATCGACGTCGGCCGAGGCGGTGGGAGATGCGCTTGCAAGGGCCTCGCCAAGTGCTGCTGCGCAGCGTTGTGCCACACGAAGTCATGCATGCGATATTTGCGACGCACTTCGGTCGCCGTCTGCCATGGTGGGCGGAGGAAGGTGCCTGTGTCTCCGTTGAGCATCGGCACGAACGAGGCGATTTGGAGAAGCTGCTGCCGGACTATCTGGATGCTGGCCAGGCAAGGATCTTGGAACCGACATTCGCGTTGGGCGAATACCCGGAGAATTCCCTATCTTCCTATGCCCGGGGTTATTCCCTCGTTTCGTTTTTGCTAGCGCGTGGTGGCAAGCGGAAATTCGTCGCGTTCCTCGGCGACGGGGTGGACGGCACGGACTGGTCCTCGGCGGCCCAAGTCCACTACGGACACGCGACGGTGGGAGACTTGTTGGAAGCCTGGCTGCAATCGGCGGCAACGAATGTCCTGGCGACCAACTCATTGGCGGCCGATGTGTCCAACTAGCGAGTGCCGTGGCAAACGAGACTCGGCCCGGACGATTTCGTCCGGGCCGAAAGTCTGCTCCCGGAGATTGGACGCTCGCAGCATCCAACGTCCGTATACCCCAACGCCGTTGGGTACGGCGCGCGGGCGATCCCGCTTGGTTAGCCCAGCGGTTTCTCGGGGACCGTGTCCGCCGGATTTCCCGGCAGCTCGACAGGCGGGCTTTCCTCGACGGGTTCCTCGACCGGTTGCGTCTCCCCCTTCTTCAGGCTTTCGTCGCCCGATGCGGGCCAATTGTTCTTGTCAAACCCGGGGTGTTGGTCGAGTGTCTCGGCATCCACGTCCAGAATCAACTCGACCTTGGAAAGCTCGGTCGTCTCCGGTTGATCGTCGGGGCGGAAGGCCCGCTGCTCGTGTTTTTTCACTTGACACTCGAAGGCCTCCCAGGGAACAGCGACTAGCTTTTCGCCGATCCCCAGAAGTCCACCTCGCGCCAAAGCCGCATAGCTGATGGTTCCGGTTTCCGGATCGAACACCAAATCCTTCACGGAACCGAGGGCCTCGCCGTCCTTGTTCTGTACCGACATCCCGATCAGATCGCTGGCGCGGCAAGCGATGCCGCGGGTCTGCTCCGCGGCCGGCTCTTCCGTTTGTGCCTCGTCTGGACCTTCCACCTCTTCCTCGACAGGCGGTGTGGCCTGTTCACTTGGTGGAATATCGGTGCTTCGCGGCGGCTCCGCCATCACGGCGAATGCTGCCAAGGAAATTGCCAAGCCGCTCAACATTGTCCACAACCATTGCGTTTTCATTTCATCGTTCCTTTTGGTTTTGTTGACGAGGAGATCGCTCCGCGCCTGTTGAATTCTCTGAACGAACTACTTCACTCCGCCTGCTGGCTTGAACACAAGCCCTGCAAGAAACGGAGCGCAAGATTTGCGTTGCCCTGTTACTTGCTTCGAATCGCTCGGCAGCCAGACACCTCCTTTCCAGACTGGAATTTCGCGATTCGGGACACGTCGTAAATACCTAAGTTCCGGCGGTGATGCTGGTCCGCAAACGCCGTACCAAGTCGCCTCGCCGTCCAGCATCTCGGACGCCTTCGCCGAGAAAATGCCAACTTGTTCGCTTGGTCTCGTCCGTTGAAGGCGCACTGCCGGTCCAGTGCGGTCGTTTTGCCGGACTACGGAACCTTGTCATGCTGGTTCCATGTCGGCCAGTCTGGTCGCCGCTCGGCCAAACACCGAACGTGGCTTTGGGGCCGCGTCGGGACGTTCCTGGCGATACCGTGATTCGGTGTATTGGGCATCGATTTTGCACGGAGCAATTGGTCGATATCTCTTTCCATGCAACGCTCCTCGTCTTAGTATTCCGATGAGAACTATCACCGTCCTGATTGTGGACGATTTCGATTTGGATCGACGTTCGGCGGCTTCCGAAGCGATTAAGGTCTCCCATGTCGGATGAAACGAAAGCACGCTCATCTGCTGACACGAATGCAAACCGCGGCGAGCGGACGTCCGCCGAACCGCCGGTCTCCGGTCGCCTGCTTTCCGTGCTGGTGGCCGACGATACTTCGGCCAATCGACGTATCATCGAGCGTCTCTTGACCCGGGCCGGATACCGAGTCACGGTTGCCTGCGACGGACAGGAAGCGGTCGAGCGATACCAGGAGGGCAGTTTCGACGTCGTCGTGTTGGACGTCAAAATGCCGGTTTTGGACGGTGGTCAAGCGACGGCCATCATTCGCCAATACGAGGCAACCGCCGACAGGCACACGCCGATCATTGCCTTGACCACCCACCTCTCGGAGAGCAGTTGGAACGAACTTACCTCCGAGGGCGTCGACGCGGTGCTGACCAAGCCGGTCGACGTGAAGCGTCTGCTGGCGGTGGTGGAAAGCCTGGTGCAGAGTCACGGCGGCGCGGGCCGGATGGGTCGTCAAGCCACCCCGTCGGCCATCCATTCCAACCCGGGCGATGCGCACATGGCGCACGCGGTGGAAGTTGAGACGTTGCCTGATGAATGGCTGGACGGACAGCCGATGGTCGACCTCGAGGGCTCGCTGAAGCGACTGGGCGGGGATCGCGGTCTGTTTCTCGACTTCGTTCAGGTATTCGACGAGGATTCGCCGGGACTCATCAGGGCAATGCGTGAAGGGGTGACGAACCGCGATGGTCCGGCCATCGAACGCGCGGCGCACAGCCTCAAGGGGCTTGTCTCGAACTTTGGGGCCCATCCTGTCGTCCGTGCGGCTGGCCGTATGGAAGAGGTGGGCAAAGCGGAGCAGTGGGATCGCGCAGAATCCGCTCTGGACCGGTTGGAAAGTGCCGTCGCACGGCTGAATACGGCCCTGGACGTATATCATCGGTGAACGGAACGCGGCGCGGTCAGCACGGAGTTATCCTGGGCAGGGTGAAGCAGAAGTCGCTTCCGTGGTCCGGTTCGGATTCGACCCAGATTCGGCCGCCGTGGTGCTCGACGATCCGCTTGCAGAAGGCCAAGCCGATTCCGCTGCCGGCGACGTTCCGCGGATGGCTCAGTCGCACGAACGCGTCGAAGATGTGCTGCCGGTGTTCGGGCGCAATCCCCATCCCGTTGTCCCGAACGTGGAACGTTCCGTGCGTGGCCCCTTCCGGCGCGGTCGGTGGATCCACGCCGACGTGGATCGCGAGCGGCCTGTCGGAACGATACTTGACGGCGTTGCTGATCAGGTTCTGCAGGAGTTGGCGAAGTTGAATTTCGTTTCCGCGGACGACGGGGAGGGGATCGTGCGTGAGTGCCGCGCCGGCATCCTTCAGCGCGGGGCGCATCACGACGTACGCCTGATAGAAGACGGCCTCCAGGTCCACTTCGTCAAACTCCTGGTCGCCGAAGTCCACACGGGCGAAGTCGAGCAGTTCATTCACGAGGTCCAGCATGCCCCTGGTCGCCGTGCATGCGTCTTGAACCAAGTCGTGCGTCTCGGCGTCGAAACCGGCCACGTGTTTTTCTTCCAGCAGGTTCAGGCACGACGCAACAACGCTCAAAGGCGACTTGACCTCGTGGGCCACCGTGTGGGAGAAATTCCGGAGTTGCTCGTTGCTGCGTTCCAGGGCCTCGTTCAGCGCTGCCCGCTCGTTGGTCTGGCGGTGCAGCGACTGGCGCATGTGGTCGAATGCGTCGGCGAGCATCCCGATCTCGTCGTTCTCGACGCACGGCACGGCGCGGGACAGGTCTCCGGTTTGCTGGACTTGCCGGGCGTAATTGGCCAACCGGCGCAACCCCCCCGCGATGCGTTGGCCGGTGACGAAGGTGACGGTCACGCTGACGAGCAACCCGACGGCGCTGAGGCCGAACAGCGTGTTCCGGGCGGCGACGTAGATGCCGTGGCTTTCCTCGCGATACGCCTGCAAGGCCGCCTTGTTTCTGGCCACGATGGTATCCACGATCTGCTCGCATTGCATGGCCAGCGGGTCGCCGATGTCGCGGGCGAATTGGTAGACGAAGAAACTGCCTTTGGTTTCCACCAAGTCCTGCATTTCGGCCAGCGTCCGCACGTAGTCCTGGAATGCTTCTTCGGCTTCGTCAAGCCAGGGCCGTTCGCTTCGTGCCGCCAGCGACTGCAATGCCTGGAGCCGCCCGTGCAATTCGTTCTGCAACGCCTGCAGGGCTCGCCTGTGCTGAACCATGTCCTGCTCGCTCGCGGCCAGCAACAGCTCTTTCTCGACCTGCTGGAGTCGCGCAGCGTCACTCATGACCTGGGCCACCATGTTCATCTTTGCGCCCAGGGTTGCGAGTTCGGATTGGCTGACGCCGCCGCGCGCGGCCTGAAACCGGCCGTCGGCGAACATCGCGACGGCGGTCAGAGCCTGTTCGAGCTGCTCGAAGGATTCGCGTCCTTTGCCGAGGGCGAGTTCGGTGGCGCGACCGTGCGAGTTGATCTGGGCAAACTCGCGCACCGCACGGTGGTTGTTCTTCCACTCCTCCCAAATCTCGGCGAATCGCTCCAACCGCCGCCGATCGTCCTCGTCCACCAGGGCGTACAGCCGCTCCTGGTGCTCCCGCATCGTCGCCACGGTCTCGTCGATGGCGACGCCATGGTGCATCATCGCCTCCGTCTGTCGAGCCAGGATTAAGTTTTTCTCGGCACGCGTCACCGCAACCAGATCCTGTTTCAGCAGAACGGCCAACTTCACTTTTTCGGCCGAGAAATCGACAATCCGTGTGAGCCGGGCGTTCAGCACGTGGATGCGCTGTAGCCCACTGAACGCGATCCCCACGACGACCGCACCGACGATGACCGTGGCCGCCAGCAGTCGCCAACGGATGGAAATCCGCGCCCGGAAACGCCGAGGTTCGGGAATCACTGCCGCCATGACGTCGTCCCCCCCAAACCAACCCCGCGACTCGATTACTCTCCTTCCAATGGACCGGTCCGCCCTGCCTGTACCACGTGTTCGATCACGATTCCCAGCGAACGGATCTTGTGCCGCAGGCTGCCGCGCGTGATGCCCAATCGCTCGGCCGCCTGGGATTGATTCCCTTCCGCTTCGCGCAGCACCCGTGTGATCAAGTATCGCTCCATCATCTCCACCGTCTCGCCATGCAGATTGCACGAGCCAGCGCTCCAGCGCTCGTCGATGAACAGCTTCAAGTCGCCGGGGGGCGAATCGACGTCGGAAGGCGGGTCCCCTTGCGGAACATGCTTCCCTTTGATCGACTCGGGCAGGAATTCCGGCACCAGCACCGGGGCAGTGGCGCGCAGCACGGCTTTCTTGAGCACCGTCTGCAATTCGCGCACGTTGCCCGGCCAGGCGTGCTGCCTCAACATCGCCCACGCTTCGGGCGACACCCCGTGGATCGGCTTGCCCAACGCCTTGCCGTACGTGGTCAGGAAATGCTCGGTCAGCAGGACGATGTCGTTGCCCCGCTCGCGAAGTGGCGGCAGGTCGATGCGGTAGTCGTTCAAGCGGTGGAACAAGTCCAGGCGGAATTCACCCTTGGCGACCATCCGTTCCAACTCGCGATTGGTGGCGGCAAGGATCCGCACGTCGGTCTGGATCGTCTCCGTGCCGCCGACGCGCTCGAAAGTCTGCTCCTGGAGCAGCCGCAGGGCCTTGCTCTGCACCAGCGGCGACATGTCCCCGACTTCGTCCAGGAAAATCGTGCCTCGATTGCACTGCTCGAACTTGCCGATCCGGCGCCGGTCGGCGCCGGTGAAAGCGCCTTTCTCATGGCCGAACAGATCGCTTTCCAGAAGCGACTCGGTCAGGGCGGCACAGTTGACCGCCAGAAAGGGAAAGTCTTTCCGAGGGCTGTGCTGGTGAATCGCGCGGGCGACCAGTTCTTTGCCAGTCCCGCTCTCTCCGCAAATCTGAACCGTCACGTCCTGTGCGGCGACGCGGCCGATTTCCTTGTACACCTCCAACATGGGAGGGCTTCGACCGAACAACGCAAGGTGGTCGCCGTCCGTTGCCTCGTGTTCCCCCGTCTCGGACAATTTGACCGGCAACTGCGCAGCGCGACGCGCTTCCAAGGCCCGTTCCACCACGTCCTGAACATGCTCGATATCCAGGGGCTTGAGCAGGATGTCGTAGGCCCCCAGGGTCATCGCCTGGATCACCACGTCGCTCGCCTCGGAAACGGTGATGTACACCAGCGGCACGTCGGGATCGATGTCGCGCACCTGGGCGACGATGTCCAGTCCCGACAGATCGGGCAGCTTGACGTCCAAGAGCACCACGTCGGGGTGGTGTCGGCGGACTGCATCAATACCTTGGGTCGCGGTGGTTGCCGTCCGTACCTCCGTGCCCCGCTCACAGAATGCCTTCTTGATCAGGCACAGGACCATACGGTCATCATCCACGACTAGCACAGTCGGCATTGGAGAACTCCTGTGAACGCGAGGCGGCGACACGGCAGATCGCCAAGGTCTTCCAGTCCCGGTTGCCCGATTGGGCTTGGCCAGATGGCAAGAACCAAGGTTCTCCAATTCTGGATTTGTGAATTGTGTGGTATCTCCGAGTACCTTCGGACTGCCCCATCCATCATCCAGTGGTCAGCCGCGCGATGGCCTGTTCGTTGGCGGCCACGCGACGATCCGGATCAAGGAGGAATAATTGCTCCGCGAACCGCTCGCCGCCAGTAAGCCCACCGCGCTCTCAACGTCCGAATCCCATTCCCGGAAACAGACGGCACCAGTCGCCCTTCTCATTCTTAATGCACCCTTCCTGTTTTTGTCAAGGGGGACAGACATCCGCCCGCCAGGAGTGTTACCGTCTTCTGTTGCCCCCCCGACACGAAATACAAGAGTGACCGAAAGATGAAGAACGACCAGAGATCTGGAGACTTCGCCGTTCTGGCCGTCAAGACGCGCGAGACTGCTGGTATCCGGCCGACTTCTGGATCATCATGATCATTGGCCGGCTACTTCGGGGCGGATTGATACCGCAGAGCTCGGCCGGCGAGACAGTCGGTGAGCTTTCCGTCGTCGATGGCCAGTTGCCCGTTGACCAGCAGGTAGCGGACGCCGGTCGAGTACTGATGCGGTTGCTCGAACGTGGCGGTATCGCGGAACGTCTGCGGATCGAAGACGACGATGTCGGCCACGTAGCCTTCGCGCAGGTAGCCGCGTTCCAGGAACCCGAAGATGTCGGCGGGCAGTCCCGTGGCACTGCGGATCGCCGCGGGCAGCGGCACGACGTTCCACTGGATCGCGTAGCGGCCGATCTTGCGGGGAAAACAGCCGTAGCTGCGGGGGTGGGGCACCGTGTCGTCCGGCACGCTGGTGCCGCCGTCGCTGGCGGTGGCCACAAACGCCTGCTGCATGATCTGCCGCACCTCGTCTTCCTGCATCCCGAAGTTCACCATCTTGGCGCCGCCGTTCAATTGCATCTCGATCACCAGATCCGCGACCGTGCAATCCTTGTCCCGCGCCAATTCGGCCAGGTTCTTGCCGTGCCAGGCCCGGTTGGCGGCATAGCTGGCGATCACCAGCGCGGCGCCCTCGGACCGCGCTCGCAGTCGGTCTGCCAGATTCTCCCGCAGCGCGGCGGCTTGCTCGGGGTCGGCCAGCGCTTCAGTCAACCGCTTCTTGTCGCGAAAGGCTTCGGGCACGACCATCGCGGCCAGCGAGGTGCTGCTGGCGACGTACGGGTACTGGTCGGCTGTGACGGCCAAGCCGCTCTCGCGAGCCTCCTGGATCAACCGGATCGCTTCCGCCGCCAAGCCCCACGCGGGCGTCCCCGATGCCTTGAAATGCGAGATATGCACGGGCAGGTCCGCCTGGCGGCCGATCTCGATCGCCTCGCGCACCGCATCGAGCAACTCGACGCCTTCGCCGCGGATGTGCGACGCGTACACGCCGCCGTGCTTACTGACGACGCGACTCAGCTCGACCAACTCCGCGGTGTCGGCGTACGACCCCGGCGTGTAGATCAATCCGGTCGACAAGCCCCACGCCCCGTTGCGCATGCCGTCGTCGACCAACTGCTTCATGCGTTCCAGTTCGTCGGGCGTGGGGCGTCGTTTGGCCGATCCCATGATCCGGCTGCGCACGGCGCCGTGCGGGACCAGATGCGCCACATGCGTGCCCGCTCCGCCCGCATCGACCTCGTTCAGAAACTCCTCCACATCCCACGGTCCGCCGCCGCAGTTTCCTGTCACCACGGTGGTCACGCCCTGAGTGAGATAATTCTTGTTGATGCGAGTCGCCTGTTTCGTGAGTCCGCGGTCGCAGTGCGTGTGCAGATCGATGAAGCCCGGCGCGGCGATCAGTCCCGAGCCGTCGATCCGCCGCGGCTCGCCGGCGACTTCGAACCGTCCGACCGCCACGATCCGCTGACCGCGAATCGCCAGATCGCCGCGGCGGCCCGCGTCGCCGCTGCCGTCGTGGATCTCGACGTTTTCGATGACCACGTCGGCCCGGACCCCGACGTCTTGTCCAACCAACAGCGCCACCACCAGCCACCAAGCAGACGTCAGCATGATCATTTCCTCCCGCGGAGTTCAACGGTTCCCATTTCACTCACGGATCTAGCTTTCGGGGACCGACACTTTCGACTTGGCCGGGTTGCGGGCTTTGGGCTTGCTCTTGGCCGGGGCGGCCTCGTCCATCAGCGCAGGCAGCGGCAGGTAGTCCCAGTCCAGAACCATCTTCTCCGCCAACGCTTCTCGCAGTTCCCGTTCCACTTCGGACAACTCGGGTTGGCCGCTCAAGTTGTTCAACTCCGACGGGTCGTTGTCCAAGTCGTAGAGTTCGTAGACCGGCCGCGGCGTCGTGAAGTAAGTCGCTTGGAGGCCGGGAGCAAGCTGTCCCTCGGCCGCGGCGGCCTTAATCTGCGTCCACGCGGCACCGCTCGCGGAATCGACCGGCGAGTACGGTATCCAAGGCGTGCAGTTGTAAATGAACTTGTACCGGTCGCTGCGAACCGCGCGGCTCAGGTCGTAGCTGCTGTTGCTCATGTTGACGCTCACCGGCGTCGAACCGTGCGGGCCGCGTTCGACAAAGATGTGTCGGCGCGGCGTGTAGTCTTCGCCTCGGAGCAGCGGCAGAAAGTTGACGCCGGTCATGCGAGGGTGCGGCGCCAACCCGGCCGCCGCGAGCAGCGTGGGTGCGAGATCCTCGCCGCTGAGCAGTGTCCGCGACTCGCCGTCCGCCTTTACCACTCCGGGCCAGCGAACGATCATCGGCACGTTCGAGCCCGGGTCGTACAGCGAACCCTTGCCGTGCGGCAGCGCGGCGCCGTTGTCGCCGGCGAAGACGATCAGCGTGCTGTCCAGCAGACCGCGTTGGCCGAGCACGTCCAGCACCCCGGCGATTGTGTGGTCGAGCCGATTCACCTCGGCGCAGTAATCGGCCAACTGCTCGCGCATGCCCGGCAAGTCGGGCCAGTGGGCGGGCAGTTGGAGCGATGCCGGATCGGGTCGGAACTCGGCGGGCGCGTTCCAGACGTGGTGCGGGTCGCTGAAATTGGCCCACAGGAAGAACGGTTTCTCCGCGGGCTTCTGGTCGAGAAACTCGGCCACCTGCCCCGCTACCTGGTTGTCGGCCCCGGTTCGCAGGTAATCGACTCGCTCGGCGAACGACCGGAGTTCGTGCTGCTGAAACACGCGGGCGACCGCGGCGCCCTGTTTGGCCGAGCCGTCCAGATGATAGCTCCGGCCGCAAACGCCGGTGAAATAGCCGGCTTGGTCCCGGAGCATTTCCGGAAAGGTCATCTCGTCGCGCGGCAAAGGCGCGGAAAACCGCGTCATCCGGGCTGCGACTGGAGACCGGCCCGTCATCAGCGCGGCGCGCGAAGGCACACACTGGGGCGCCGCTGTGAAGAAGCGGTGGAACTTCATGCCTTCGGCGGCCAGCCGATCCAGCGCGGGCGTCCGGACGTTGCCGTCCCCGTAGCATCCGACGAACGGATAGCTGTGGTCGTCGCTCAGCAAGAACAGAATGTTGGGCTTCTCGGCGCCCGCGGCGGCTGTGCAAAGCGAAGCCGCAAAAATTAACATGGACACCAGTCGACGCCCAACCAGGCGAGCAAGAGTTCCCGATTCGAATCCGCGTGTCATTGTTTCGCAACTCCCCGTGTCGTGTTGTTGCAGGCAAGCCGAGATCTGCATTCCTGCGATGAAATTCGTCCACGTCCGGCTTGATCGTAACGCGGCTGGTAGGCGGATACAACTCCACCGGTCAAGAGGTCAAGAGGCCCAAGCTTGACTTGGCCCCGGCACGCCGATAGTCTGAACCGCGCCGAACCGCTTCAACAACCAGGAGAGCAGCGATGCGACATCACGAACTCAAGAGTGTTGATCAAGACAGCCACGAAGGCGACGGACGACTTGCGGGTACCCGCCCCCTGACCCGCCGCGAGTTGCTCAAGGGAGCGGCCGTGGGCGCGCTGGCCTGCCTGGCGGCACCGACACTCGCTCCGTCGCCGGGGGCGGAGCCGAAGCGCAACCCGCTTCCTCGTTGGCGAGGCTTCAATCTGTTGAATTTCTTCCAGGCGATCGGAGGCAGCGAACGCAACGACGGGATGATCCCCGAGGACGACTTCCGCTGGATCCGCGACTGGGGTTTCGATTTTGCTCGCATCCCGATGGATTACTGGCTGTGGGTCGACTCGGATTGGCGACAGACTCGCAAACTGGAACCGGACGACGTATTCAAGATCAACGAGTCCATGCTGGAGCGCGTGGATCGAACGGTCGAACTGGGGCGGAAGCACGAGGTCCACGTCAGCCTGAACTTCCACCGCGCCCCGGGCTATTGCATCAACAATCCGGAACGCGAGCCGTTCGTGTTGTGGCGCGATCCGCAAGCGGAAGCGGCGTTCGTGCATCACTGGGAAGTGTTTGCCCGCCGCTATCGCGACGTTCCGACAAGCCAGTTGAGTTTCAATCTGCTGAACGAAGCGCCGACGCCTCGGGAAGGCTACATGAGTCGCGACGACTACGTGCGAGTGATGACCCGCGCGACCGAGGCGATTCGCGCCATCACGCCCGACCGGCTCGTGATCGTCGACGGCTTGAACGTGGGCAACAAGCCGATCGACGAATTGATTCCGCTCGGCGTGGCTCAGTCCGTGCATGCTTACACGCCCGCTGGCATCAGCCACTACCGCGCCAGTTGGGTCGATCGGAACCAGAGTTTTCCGACTCCGGAGTGGCCGTTGAAGGACAAATCGGGGCGAGTTACCTTCGACCGGGCTCGGCTCGAGGCTCATTACGCGCCGTGGGGAGAATTGGTCGGCAAGGGAGTCGGCGTCCATTGCGGCGAGGGCGGCAGCTACAGCAGGACGCCCTACGACGTCTTCTTCGCCTGGATGACCGACGTGCTCGACATCCTCAAAGGGCACGGCATCGGCTGGGCGCTGTGGAATCTGCGGGGCGCGTTCGGCGTCGTGGACTCGGGCCGCACGGATATCGAGTACGAGGAGTTCGGCGGCCACAAACTCGACCGTCGGTTGTTGACGTTGCTGCAGCGGTACTGACCGATTCTGCGCGGCGGAAGCTCTTGGCTCTTGGGCCGGTTTGACGTAGACTACGGTTGGTACGTTTCTCCTCGAATCTCTGGAATCTGCCATGTCTACGGCCACGGCACTCAGACAAGACACGCGGCTCTCCCAGCCTATTCCGCCGTTGCAGGCGGGAGATCGTCTGACGCGAGCCGAATTCGAACGTCGCTATCGCGCGATGCCGCACGTTCAGAAAGCGGAACTGATCGAAGGAGTTGTCTACATGCCGTCGGCTGTGTCCAACGAAGGCCACTCGTCACTGCATTTCGATTTGACGACCGTCCTCGGCGTGTACCGTTCGCAGACTCCCGGTGTTCAGGGCGGTGACAACTGCACGATTCTGCTGGACTTGGACAACGAACCCCAGCCCGACGCTCTTCTCCGCGTCCTTCCGCAGTACGGTGGACAGTCCGGAGACCGCGAGGATTACGTCGCAGGCGCCCCCGAACTGATTGCCGAAGTGGCGGCCAGCAGCGCGAGTTACGATCTGAACGACAAATTGCAGGCCTACCGCCGCAACGGCGTGCGCGAGTACGTTGTCTGGCGCGTATGGGACCGCGAGATCGACTGGTTCGTGCTCCGCGCGGGAGCGTACGAGCGTTTGGAGCCAGCGACCGACGGCGTGCTGCGCAGCGAAGTCTTCCCCGGCCTATGGCTGGATTCGCTCGCCTTGATCGCTGGCGATCTGGCACAGGCGATCCGCGTCGTCCAACAGGGTTTGGCCAGTTCTGAACACGCTGCGTTTGTAGCCAAGCTTCAGCAGCAACGCAGTTGAGCGAACGCTACCACTTCTGCTGGAACGTCAGGTGAAACAGTTCGGAGTTCTCGGGTCCGGTCGTCTGTTCGAGGAAGCCGCCTCCGAATAACTTCGAGTAGCCGACCATGACGTCCGTGTAGCGGGCCAGGTGGAAGTTGGCGACAAAGTCGATCTCGTCGCCGACATTGGTTCCCGATGCGCCGTTCGCATCGCGGCGAATTGCGACACCGCCCGCATTGTAGAGTGCATCGGCCGGCTGGTTCAGCCAGAAGTGATGGTACTGGACGAACATGGTGATCCACGGCGCGGGATGGAAATAGACGTGGGCATTCAGGTCGTGGATGTTCTGCCGACCCACCAAGTCGATCCAGCCCATGTAGTAGTGTCCGAAGGGAAACTGATGGTTGAACGTGTGCGAAGTGCCTGACTCGGGGTCGGAATCGCCGCTGGCGTAGTCGTAATAGATCCAGGCCGTCGGTTTGGCCCAGGCGTTCTTGAAATGGCGACCGACACCGGCGGTGGCCATCCCTGCCACGACGTCGGACGAGGCCTGCTGCCCCAATTGCATCGCCAGTTCGACATCCCACAAGTAGCCGTCCTTGTCGCCCGCCCAGCGGGAGCCGAAGGTGTGAAGACCGAACGGCGCCCGAGGAATTTCCAATTGCTCGACGGCGTTGCCGTTGCCGTAGTACAAGTAGTAGAAGTCCAGGAACCGGCCCTTCTGCTCTCGGTACGTCAACCAGGTGCCGGCAAAATTCTGCTCGCTGTCCGCTTGGTCAAAGCTGCTCGCATTGGGAATCACCGGCTGGACCCAGAAAACGTCGGCATCCCATTTCTCGCCGCGGCGAAACGCTCGCACGCCCTGGAACGTGCGCCGCGTGTTGGCCCAATCCAGGGTGGACACCAGACGCTGCGAGCCCAGCAGCAACTCCTGCCGCCCGCCGCGCACGTAGACCGGATGGCCGTCGCCGTCCCAGACCTTGAGATCGACAAACAGGTTCAGAATGTCGCCGCGGTCCACGTCGATCGGCAGGGGGGCGAGCTCGGGCGAGAAACTGTCGGCCCAGAGGTACTCGCCGAACAGACGCACCGAATCGCCGTACATCAAGTCGCCGAAGGCCCGCACGCGGCCTAGGGTGTATTCGTTCTTGACGAAGTCCGGACGCAGACGGCTATTCGTTTCGTTCATGTACCGCAGCCAGAAGTTCCCACCCGTGCTGAACATCCAGCAATCGTTCAACTGAATTCGTTTCAGCCGCTCGACCAGCGTCCGATCGCACGGGTCCAGTTTGTCAACGTAGCGGAAATCGGCGTCGAAGAACGACGGCGGCATCAGGGCGAACGACGGATAGCCCGACGGCGGCGCCTTGTCGCGGCAGTTGCCGTGCAACCAGTCGCTGGCCGAGTAGTACCCCGGCCCGGAGGGCGGGATGAAGAAGTTTCCCGGACGGGGCATCGGACACACGGCCGGGATCTTCGACCAATCGGCACCGCAGCACGTCTGGCAACCGCAGTCGGGTGTTGGGATGTGGCTGTCGGCCGTCGACTCCAGCGCCTCGACGCTGGTGGCCACCAGCGACTGCATCGGCGGTGCCTCGTACACGCCCGGTGGCAGAGTGGCGTCTGGCGGGGTTGGCTCATAGGCCATGCCAGCCTCGCCGCCCGTCAGCCAGCCGGCCGCAGTCATCAGGAAACCAGCCAAGGACGCTCGGCGAAAAGTCTTGATGCGGACCATCCGTGGTCACCTCGCTCGGGATAGGGAAAAATCCAAGACGGACCTATCGCCCGTCGCCGTTCAGGAAAGTCATCGTCTCGGGAGCAACAAAAATCTTCGCGAGAATCCGCACAGACCGCGCGCTGACGCCGCCGGCCAGCAACAAATCTGGCAGGACCGTCCTAACCGGCGCGGCAAAATCGGTAGAACCGGACATGAGCCGGGAACCGCACGAATCCGCTGTGAGAAAACGGACGGGGTCGAACCGACGGGACTAGCGTCCGAGTTCTCCGGCCCGCGTCGGATAGAGCACGTCGCCGATGCGACGGCAGGCGTCGGCGGTTTCGGCGTAGGGCGTGTCGCAGACGTCGATGAAGCCGTTCTGGTAGTTCTCGCCGTCGTCACGACCGGTGGTCGCTTGATCGCCGTACTGGTGCCAATGCGTGCCGACGACCAGCGGGTTCTCCAGCGCGCTGCGAACATACCGCTCGTACGCTGCACCCCGGGCCTGCTGGTCGGCAACCGGGTGCAGACTGGCATGCAGCATGCCGCGGTCCAGTGCGCCGAAATGGAACTCGCCGATCACCACCGGCTTGTCGATGTCCGCCGGCAGACGCAGGTCGTCGAGCGTCGCCGTGTAGCGATTCACGCTGATCACGTCGGCGTACTTCGCGGCAGCGACAAAGATCCGCGTGTTGGCCCAGCCTGCGAAACGGCAACCGAGATACAGCCCCTGGGGATCGGTCTCCTTGACGGCCTCGCGGCACTGCCGGAAATAGGCATCGGCCGTCTTGTCGAGAAAGGCGGCCAAGTCTTCGTCCGCTCCATTGCCCGACGGTGGTTCGGTCGAATCGAGCAACGCGTTCCACGAAGCGTACTCGGTCTTCCAGGCCGCATTCAGCCGGTCGATCGTCTCGTACTTCGTCGTCAAGTCGTCGATCAGAACCCGCTTGGCCGGTTGATCGGCCGGAGACCGCAGCACGGCGCGAGCCAGCCAAGTCTCGTCGCGCCCCCAGGAGAGTTCGTTGCCCAGAAAGTAACCCAGGCACCAGGGATCGCCGACGGCTTTGCCTTGGTGCTGGGCTACTTCCTCGAGCAGCGTCGTCTTGAAGCTCGGGTCGAAGACATCGGGGAATCTGCCCCAGCCGCCGCTGGCGGCCGGGATGACGCGGCTGTCTTCGTGGATCGTGGCAACGTAGCCCGTGCCGCCGGGCGTATCTTCCGGCGGCGAGTGCAGACGGTAGACCGTCGCGGTGTACGGTGTGCGGCGTTTCGCATAGATGGCAGGCTGCGAACAGTTGGCCATCGTGTTCAATCCCCAACTCCGCAGACGCCGATGAGTCACCTCGGCAAACGCCTCCGGCCAGTCGGGGCCGTACTTCCGCAGGAGGTTGGCGCCGGAGAAGTTGTAGGTCTCGCTGCCACGCTCGTAGAGCCCCGCAATGGCCCACGTGCTGCGGCCGTAGAATGCGGCCAGCGGCGAATCGGGTTCCGGCAGATCGGCGAACAGGAACCGGCGGCCCGCGACGGGCGTGTAACCGCACGACCACGTGACGCGAACCAGGCCGTGCGACCAGAACAGGCGTCCCTCGGGATCGACCAACCACCATCGGTCGTCCCGTTTCGCGACGCGGAAGCGTCCCGTGGCCTCCAGCTTCGGTCCCGCAAGCCATCCGCCGTATTGATTCCAGTCCTTCGGGCCCGAGTGGGCGTCGAGATCGGCTTGCTCGCGTTCGCGCCGCTCGAGCAGATCGGCCTCACTGTGCGTCTTGCCCGGCCAGTCCTTGTGCATGTACTGTCCGAAACGGTCGATCATGGGAAACAGGTCTTGCGGACTGGCGAACGAAGGAAACATGGAACGCCCGCCCGCCCGCATCGCGGAGACCTCGTACGCGTATTCGGCAGCCGGTTGGTAGACGTAGACCGAGATGCGCGCCACGTTGGTCGGATCGATGCTCGATCGGCCGTGGAACCCGAGGGGCGTGCCGCGCATACCGCGAAGCGCCGTTTCCAGATGCTTCGGCGGCCGGGGCGTGATGCTCACCCGCAACCGCTTGGTTTCGCCGCGGGGAATCGTTTCCGAGGCGATGCAGCAACCAAGCCGTTGCCCGCGGTCGGAGTCCGGATTCTCCAACAGCAGGTGAACGTTCAACGTGCCCCGTCCGATGTTCTTGACCTGCGCTTCGACAAAACCCAGTCCCGTCATGTCGCACGCGCCGCTCGAGGGCTGAAAGTCGATCCCCGGTCGGCTGTCGCTGCGGCTAACTTGCACTCGCCACACGGCACCGTCGCGTTCGGCGGTAGCGTCCGGCGTGGGCACGGCGTTGTTCCAGACATCGTCCGCGTTCCACGGAGGATGCTCCGATGCGGCCGCCATCGGAGCAGCACACAGCACGAGAAGATTGAGGACGGTCGGAAAAACCGCGTAGCGCGACGTGTTCATGCGAAGCCTTTCCAAGTGCGGGCGGGTACGGGCGAGCGGCAGGTCTATTATGCGAATCGCGACTTGTCTCGGCAAGGCTGCGGATCGCCATGCTCATCCGCGCGTTGAAACCGATCGGGTCGGCGCAGCCCGTTCCCGGCGGGAGCTTGACGGCGCCGCAGCCGCCTCGTAGATTCCGTTCCAAGGAGTCACCATGTTGATCTTGCTCGCCCACCTTGCGTTCTTGGTCCCCGCCGCCGATCCTTCCGCTGAGTTGCCGCTGTTGCTCGACAACCTGAACGGCCTTTGGCGATTTGCCACCGATCCCCAGGCGGTCGGCGAGGCGGACGGCTGGGCGTTGCCGGAGTTCGACGATACCAAGTGGCGCACGCTCCAAACGCCCGGATTCTGGGAACCGCAGGGCGTGACCGAGTTGCGGCCGGGGCGGAAGCCTCAACCGACCAACAGTCAAGTTCGCTACACGGATTACGACGGGGTCGCTTGGTATCGGCGGCAAGTGAAAATTCCGGCTGCTTGGCAGGGCAAGCCGCTGGTGCTTCGGCTCGGACACGTCGATGACGAGGACCGAACGTTTGTCAACGGGCAACTCGTCGGGGCGACGGGGCCGAGCGTGGAACGCGCCGTCGCGAAAACCCGTCGCTACGACGTGCCGACGGAATTGGTCCGCTGTGGCGAGATGAATACCGTCGCGGTGCGTGTCCACGACCTGGGAGGACCGGGCGGGTTGCAGGGGCCGATGCTCAGCCTGCTGCCCGCCGATTTCGGCCTCGGGTTGCTGCGGCTTCCCGCGGAGGATCGTCCTGCGAGGGAGCGATTCACCGCCCCACCCGGCTCGGCGCGGATTCTGCGTATCCATCACGGCTGGCCGGCAGATCCCGAAGCCGCGCGAATGACGGTGCTGGGCGACCTCGTTCGGGGATTCGGCGGCGCCGCGACCAACGTGCCTTTCAACGGGTACCTCGAGGATCCGACGGCGTGGGAGCGGCTCGAGCCGGCCGTCGCCGCGGTGCGGCAGGCCGACGGCGCGCTCTGGCTGTACGACGAGGAAGGCTATCCGTCGGGGGCTGCGGGCGGGATCGTGCTGCGGGACCACCCCGAGTTTGAATCGCTCGGCCTGCTGTGCGTCGACGGGGTGACCTCCGGCGAGCCGCTGGAGCTGACCGCGCCGCCGGGCGTCATTCGGGCGGCGCTGGCCGTACCTGTTGGACCGGACGGAATGATCTTGGATCGTGCCGTGCCACTGGACGCGCAGGCGGGCCAACCGCTGCGTTTCCAACCGCCGCAACCCGGGACGTGGCACGTCATGATCGTGGGCGAGGACGTGCTCTACGAGGGCACCCACGCCACCTCGAATGTCTTTCGCGATCGGCGAGCACCGAATCTGCTGCTCGCGGACGCCACCGACTATTTCCTACAGGTCACTCACGAGCGCTACGCGGCCCGGTACGGGAAGGATCTCGGGAAAACGTTCGTTAGCACGTTCACCGACGAGCCGTCGCTGATGGCCTATTTCATGAAACCGATGCCTTACCGCCCGCTGCCCTGGTCGGCCGCGTTCGCAGCGGACTACGAGGCGCGATGGGGCGAGTCGCTGTTGCCGCGACTGCCGCTGCTGTTTGCTGACGGACCGGGCGCTGCGCTCGTGCGGCATCGGTTCTGGAAGTTGATCGGCGAGCAGGTCTCGGCCAACTACTTCGGCCGCATCCGGCAATGGTGCGACGCCCACGGACTGCGTTCAGGCGGGCATCTGCTGGCGGAAGAATCGCTGCTCGGCCACGTGCCGTTCTACGGCGATTTCATGGCCTGTGCCCGGGAGTTGACCGCGCCGAGCATCGACGTGCTGACCAGCCTGCCGCCGCAGGTGCCGATCCACGGCGGCAAACTGGTCGCCAGCGCCGGCGAGTTGTGCGGCAACACGGTTACGATGAGCGAGGCGAGCGACCATTCGCAGCGCTACCGCCGCGAGGGCGATGCCCGGCCCATCGTGCAGGTCACGGTCGACGAGATCCGCGGCTCGCTGCATCGCCAGCAGCTCAACGGCATCAACACGTTCACCAGCTACTATCGGTTCGAGCCGTTCGCGGCGACCGACTTGGTGCAACTCAATACCGAGATCGGCCGGATCAACACAGTGTTGCGCGGCGGACACCTGGTCGCCGACATCGCCGTGGTCTACCCGATCGAATCCGTTTGGTCGCATTATCGGCCCAATGTCCACGGAGCCACCAACTCCCCCGGCGCCGTGGCCATCGAACAGGCGTTTACCATGACCCACCGCGCGCTGTTCGAGACGGGCCGCGACTATTGCTTTGTGGACACTCGGGGCCTGCTCGAATCCAAGGTCGTCGGCGACCGTTTGACGCACGGCGAGTTGGCATGGAAGGTGGTGATCCTGCCCGGCGTCGAGACGCTGCCTCAGCCGGCTTGGGAGATCCTCGACGCGTTTCAGCAGGCCGGCGGCACGCTGATCGCTATCGGACCGCGGCCTACGAACACCGACCATTCCTTCCCGTCGCCCGCGGTCCAGGCATTCGATCGAGCCTGGTTTGACGGACGGGGCCGCGGGCTGGCCTTGCCCGCGGGGCAAGAGGCGTTGCTGCCCGCCGTGCTCGACAGTGTTTTGGAGCGCGACCTGAGCTGGTCGCCCGCCGGATCACTGAAGGTCACCCACCGCCGGGTCGAGGAGCACGATGTGTGGCTGGTGATCAACGATTCCCCCGAGCCGTACCGCGGGACGCTGAGCGTCTGCGGCGACGGGCCGGGCGAACTGTGGGAACCGGCCAGCGGGGCGATCCGGCCGGTTTCCGGGACCGAGTGCCCGATCGTGATCGGCGGTTACGGCGCGGCGATTCTGCGGTATCCGAGTGCCAGGGACCGGCAGCGACTGGCTGGTGGCGTGCCTTCGTTGCCGTCGCCTCGGCCTCTTCTGTGCGGCACGCCGACCGTGGGCCACGGCCAGTACGTCGCGGGCTCGCTCGCCCAGTTTCGGAAAGAAGGTCGGACAGTCTGGACGGCGGTCGGCCAGTTGACGAAGAGCCACGTGGACACCCATCTGTTCGTGCGTTTCCCGCTGCCGGCGCCGACCGATCTGTCGGACAGTCGCTGGCTGGTGGTCGACACCTGGACGCCCGAGGAGCAGCAGTCCGCTCCGTCGCTGCTGGTCCTGGCCGGAGATGCCGACGGCGGCACGTTCTTGGCCGAGGCAGGACGACCACTCGGTCGTTCGGGCCATCTGCGCGCGTATGTGCCTTGGAGCCGGTTCCGGCCGTTGGGCGAGCAGCCCGCGAGTTCCAACGGGACGCTCGACGTGGATCGCATCACGTTCGTGAGCCTTGGCTGGGGCGGACATTTCGGGCAAGAAGGCGATCGTATCGTCTTCGACTTCATCGCGCCGCAGGTGGCAGGTCCGTAGCATCCCGCCGCGTCATTCGTCCACGGGGACAAGTTGCACGGCGTCGACCAGCACGTGGCCGTCGGTATCGGTATTCGAGATTTCAACGGATTGCTCCGCGCCAGCTTCGAAGCGGAAACGACCGAGCGGCTGGAACAATCCGTCGATCTTGGCCGCTTGCCGCTGGTTCAGTTTGACGGCTGTCTCCCCGCTGCCGTGCCGAATCGTGACGGGGACATTGGTCGCCCGGTTGGGATTGGTGCTGTAGCCGACGCGGACTTCGTACGTGCCGGTCTTCTCCACCTGGACCGGAAAGACGGCTCGCTGCTGACCTTTGTCCGTGTCGCCGTCGTGGCGGTATCCGACGCCGACAAACGGCCCGATGACCGCGCCGGTGGCCGAGAAGCCGGTGAGCGTCGCCTGCGGATCGTCGACGACGATTCCGGGCAGCTTGCTGGCATCCACGCCGACGGGCGGCGCGCCGCGCTTCGGGCCAGTCCACTCAAGAATCTGCTTGTCGGCCAGCAGGCGCTCGCGAAGTTTCGCGTCATCGATTTTCTGCACCGCGGTTTCTTCGTCGATGGCGTGCGAGGCAGCGGTCGCAGCCGACTGGCCCAAGACCATGAACACCGGTTCCATGCGGATCGAGCCGAAGGCGATATGCGTGGCGGAGACGCAGATCGGAACCAGCAGGTTCCCGCACTGGTCGGCGCGGGGGACGATCGAGCGGTAGCTGATCGGATAGGGCGAGAAGCCGCCGACTTGGACGTCGCCCTCGTTGCGCGCCTGGCCGTCGGCCGTCACGTAACGTTGGACATGGTGCGAATCCATGCCGTAGGCGGCCAAGCCGACCGGGTCTTCAGCTTCCTCGCGACCCTGGCAGTGGTGCTGGGTCATCACATAGTCGCTGACCATGCGGCGGGCTTCGCGGACGTACAACTGATCCTGCCAGCCATTGCCTTCGATAAACTCGTCCTTGCACATCCCCCATCGCGAGACTTCGCGGCGCACGTGCTCGGCCATCCGCGGATGGTAGGCCAGCGTCCACATCAGGCCCTGCTGGTACAGCCGATGCCGCGCGGCGATCTCGCGGCGCTGTTCGTAGCTGGCTTCCGGATACTCGTAGTTCTGGCCGATAAAGTCGGTCGAGAAACCCAAGCGGTTGTTCGTATCGGTCTTGCGGTTGGGCATGGCCGAATTGATCCACGGCATGCCGCGCTCACCGGCTTCGTAGTTCCGCAGCAACAATTCGTACCACTGCGGGTCGTAGCCTTCGGGCTTGTGAAACGGAATGCGGTTCTCGGGATGGTCGGTCAAGCACATGCGGAAGCAGTAGGCTTGCACGCGCCGGTCCCCGCTGCCCTCTTCGCCCGGCCCGTTGGGATCGAGGAACGGCAGCAAGCCGCTGTCGGGATCGCCAGGCGTCACGTAGGGATCGACGCCGGGCACGAACTGGTGGTACACGGCATTGCGGGTCTGGACGCCGTTCAGCGTTTCGCTGTACTGCGAGTTGGCTTCGCGGCCGACCGTGTAGGCAACGTTGGCGGCTGCCATCAGATCACCTTCGTACGTGGCGTCCAGAAACATCTTGCCCGCAAACGTCCGTCCCGATTCCATCCGGATCGACACGATCCGCCAAGGGACCGACCGCGTCATGGCGACGCCGGATGCCCGGTCCAGACGCTCGTTGTAGACGACCGGGATTTGGTTGGTTCGGATCCAGTCCTGGTAGATCTTCAGCGCGACGCTGGGTTCGAACGTCCACATCGCGTCCTCGCCCGCTGCCGTGCGGGTCTGGCCACTGTCCTGGTATTCCTGGCGGGTTTGCCATGTCCAGGCGGACGGCTCTTCGTAGTGTTTCCGGACGGCCTGATAGAACTCGCGAGCGATGCCACCGATCGCCGCCTTGTTGCCGATATCGGTCTGGCCCAGTCCGCCGGTTGTCAATCCGCCGACGCGCTCGGTCGGTTCGATGACCACCACCGACTTGCCCATACGCACCGCCTGAACCGCCGCGGCGATGCCGCTGGACGTACCGCCGTAGATCACGATGTCGTAGGTCTTGTCCTGGCCGCTCAGCGGCGCAGCGGATAAGAGGGCGAAAAGAGCGAGCGAAACGATACGCATGGGAGAGTCTCCTTGTTGCCTGTTCGGCATTGTGTGCTGGAGGGAAAGTCCGGGCCTGGGAAAAGCGACCCGACGGGGTCGGGTGTGGTTTTCGGGTGACGATCATTCATTTGGGAAAGCGAATGCCGGAAAACGACTCCCGACCCCCTGACTGTCCGATTCAACGTAAGGCATGATACCGAAGAGATCAACCCTGCCCTGGACGAGACCGCTGATCGACGCTGATGAACGCTGATGAATCTCTTGGAGAGTATTTCCAGAGGCCAATTCGCCGTAGTCCTAGCGCAGCAATCCCGTGCCACTTTCCCCCATCAGCGTTTATCCGCGTCGATAAGCGGTTCCCGTTTGCTCAGCAGCGGTTCCACTTTCCCGCGATCTCAAAATCGGTTATCGTGCTGCGAAGTAGCTCACCATCCTGATGAACCATCCGCTCAAGACACAAACGGGAGTCCGCCATGATCGACGGGAGACTGGGAGTCGCCATTCACGGGGTGGGGCAAGTCGCGTATGCTCACGCCGCCAGTTGGATCCGCAACCCACACGCCGAAATCGTTTCGGTCAGCAGCCGGAATCCGGCCAGCGCGGCGGCTCTGGTCGAGCATTTTCAATTGCAGTGCCCGGTGGTCGAGCGATTGGACCAGGTGTTGGCCGACCCGACCGTCGATATCGTCAACCTGAGCGGGCCGAACCAAGTCCATGCGGAACAGGGAGTCGCCGCCGCCGAGGCAGGCAAACACGTGTTGGTCGAGAAGCCGATGGCGATCACCATGGACGAGAACCGTCGTTTGCGCGATGCGGTGTCGGCCGCCGGAGTGAAGAGCATCGTCAGTTTTGTGCTCCGCTGGAACCCACTGCTGGAGACGCTGCGGTCGCTGCGCAGCAGCGATGCGATCGGCCGCTTGATCTACATCGAAGTCGATTACTGGCACGGCTTGGGGCCAGCGTATACCGGCTGGCCCTGGGCGCACACGGTCCGGACCGGGGGCAGCGCCAACCTGCTGGCCGGCTGCCATGCGCTGGACGCGCTGCGCTGGCTGTCCGGCCGCGAGGTGGTCGAAGTCTCGGCCATGTCGAACAACGCCAAGGGGCTGTACGAGTACGATGCCAACGTCGTGGCGGTGATGAAGCTGGACGACGGCACGGTCGCCAAGTCGTCCGTGCTGCTGGACGCCGAGATCCCTTACTCGTTCAACATCGACTTGGTGGGCACCGAAGGCACTTTGCGCGACAATCGGATCTGGGCCAAGAAGCTGCTGCCGGGCCAGACAGGTTGGACGCCGATGCCGACCATCCTGCCGGATTCGGGCGACGTACATCACCATCCGTTCGATGCGCAGATCAACCACTTCGTCGATTGCATCCGCGAGGACCGCGAGTCGCACTGCAACGTCGCGGACGCCTACCGCACGCACGAATTGTGCTTGGCCATCGACCGCTCGATCGCCGGCAACGGCCAAGTCGTGCGTCTGCCCCTGGAGTGACCGCCCGCGAACCGAGGACAAGTCCAATTTCCAGCGGACGCAGCACGCTTGCTGGACACGGAAGTTGGTTGTCGGGTATCCTGACCCTTGGGTGCGCTGCTTTTCCAACAGCGTGTCCGGGATTTCGCAGCGTGGAGCGGTCTGGTTCGCGCTGCACGAGTCGTGAACGAGGGGATCGGCTCCTCGTCCATTCCCAGCCGCTTAGCGTGCCCACGCAAGGGAAATCGCATGGACCGTCCGAATCGTCCCGATTGGCGAAAGCAAGGCCGGGGATCGGCCCCGCGCCGCGAGCCCGCGGCGCGCGAGCGTTCGAGCAAGTGGCAGGAACGGCACGTGGACGCCGTGCAAACCGCGGCGTTCTACCATCGTCTGCGGATGATCGCGCTGTCGTTCGTCGCACTCGGCTTGATCGTGGCGTTTGTCGTCGCGGTGCTGTTCGTTCCGAAGCAGACGCCGGTGATCAGCTTGACCGTTTGGCAGTACGACGCGACTTGGCCGCCGAATAGCTACGCCGCCGAGGACTTGAGGCGGCTGCAAGCAGCCGATCTACCGAACGGCAATTTCCAGGTGCTCGCGGACGAATTCCGTGGATCGGTGGCGGCTCGGGCCGCACTTGACCACTTGGAGAGGCGGTTGTCCAGCGTATCGCCGGGCGGTCCCGGCAAGGACACCGTGATCGTGTATCTCAGCGCGCACGGTGTGGTGAACGACGCCAACGAACCGTGCTTGTTGTTCAGCGATGCCGAGCCGCTGGAAAGCGATACCTGGTTGCCGTTCGAGCAGGTGCTGGACGTCCTCCGGCGATCCCAGGCGAATTCCTCCGGAAGCAACCGTCGGCTGGTGCTGATTCTGGATTCCGGCCGCATCGACCAGCGTTGGAGCACGGGCTTGCTGGTCAACGCCTTTCCGGAGCAGTTGGCGGACAGCGTCACGCGAGCCGGCATCCCCGGCATGTACGTCTTGACCGCCTGCGGACCGGGCGAGGCGGCTTGGGCGAGTCCCGAGATGGACGGCACCGCCTTCGGCCTGTTCGTCGCTCGCGGTTTGAACGGCGATGCTGCGGGTGGTGACAACGTGGTGACGCTACTGGAACTGTACCGCTATGTGCAACGGAACGTGGGGAATTGGTCGCTCAATCACCGGGCCAGCGTCCAGCAACCGATGTTGATCCCCCCGCTCGCCGACGGCGACGACTTCGGTTTGGCTTACGCCGGCGCGGATCTCCGACTGTTGCCCGATCCCCAGCAGCAGACGGCCCGCGTCGAACAATTCCGTACCGCGCGTCAGCAGATCGACCGTCTCTGGCAGCAGGCCGACAGGGTTCGCGCCAGCCGCAACCTGGTGCGCAACGATCCGTTGGGATGGGCCGATCTGCAGCACCGGTTGCTGCGGGCGGACGAATTGTTGTGGTCCGGCGCGGCGTACCAGGGTGAGTTGACCGATTTGCTGAACACGATTCAGGTGCAATTGGACGCCGTCGGTTCGACGCCGCTGCCATCGGGCGTGCAGGCGCTTTCGTTGCCGTTGGCCATGCAGATCCAGCCTCCACCCGAGGACCAGGCGGCGCGGGCCAAGATTCTGGCCACCTGGCAAGCCGCTGGCGGACGCCCTGTGCCCAAAGAAGGCGAACCGCCGCCGGCGCCGCCCAGCTACCTGGCCGCTGCGGACATCGGACTCGCGTGGTTGGCAGGACGGCCGCAAGTCTCCGCCGCACAGTTGCGCGACGTGCTGGACTGGGTGCGGAGCGCACCGCGGGGCGCCGCAGCCTCCGCGGGCTCGCCATCGACCGCGGCGACGCCCGACGTGGCCGAAGTCCAGTTGATGCGCATGCTGTCGGCCCACGTGGACTGGCCCGCCGACGAGGCCGAAGGCTTGCTGCCCAAGAACGTGGCGGCGGCACTTGCTTCGCGCCGGGCTGCGGAGCGGATCGCGGCGCCGGACGACCTCCGCGTGCTGGGCTGGATTCAGAGCTTGGCTGACGCGACGGACGCCCAGCGCCGTTTGGTCGAGGATCTGTTGTATCTGAGCAGCGCCAGCGCCATTTCCAAAGCCGCCGGGATGCTGGAAGTTCTGCTGAGCGACCGAGGCGACAGCGGCAGTTATCGGCACGTCGCGCAGCGAGCGGACGCCGTGGCCGGTTACTACGCGGTTCGCGACGACGCGTGGGCCGAATTGCCTTACCTGGCCCATGCGGTCGCGGAGCGCTCCCGGCTCGGAAACGTCGAAGGACTCGGCGACACGCAGCAGACGTGGGACCAGTTGGCCCGGCTAATCGCGGCCGCGCACGGATTGTCGGCCGAATTGGACCGCTGCTTGGTCGAGCAGGACGGCGAGCCATCGCCGGCACTGGTCGAGGCCGCAGAGGAAGTGGCCTCGTCGCACCGCGACCTGGAGGACGGCTACCTGCAATACTGCGACTATCTCGA
Organism: Pirellulaceae bacterium; assembly: GCA_023382975.1. Taxonomy (GTDB): domain Bacteria; phylum Planctomycetota; class Planctomycetia; order Pirellulales; family Pirellulaceae; genus SKKK01. Next base: position 135,784 of record JAHDXO010000017.1, on the reverse strand, counting down.
ACGCCAGGCGGGGCAGGATCGGCCCACGCTGCTGCGGATCGGCCAGGTGTTGCGGGTTCCCTTGTTGGACGCCGGTCGGCGAGTCAGCTTGAGCGACAAGTATCTTCAGATCCTTTTTTCCCAGGTGAATCTGCAGGACATCGAGCAGTCCGCCAAGGACGAGCGGCGGGCCGCGCTGGCCGCCGACCTGATCGCCGAGAACGCGCAGCGGAACGTCGAGTACCGCCAGCGTCTGGCCGCCTGGGAATTTCACCCGGTGCTGATGTTGCTGGACCGGCAGGAGATGAATCTGCTGCCGGAGCAACGCACCGAAATCCAGCGTGGGCGTCAGTCGGCCGGGTCGGAAGAAGTCTGGCTGGCTCGCCAGGGCGGCCGAGTGCGCGAGCTGTACGCCGACCTGCTGGAAAAGCTGAACGAGTTGGACGCGGTCACCAAGCGACGGCTCGAACAAGCCGACGAGACGTCGGCGAACATCCGGGCCGGCTTGAGCCAGGCGGATCGACTGGCCCGCGCCGCGGCGCCGCTGATGGGGACGCGGACGTGGGTCCAGGCCGGGATGGATCCGGCGCATCGACTGAGGCAGATCGATCTGCACTTCGCGATGCGCTGGCAGGCGTGGCGAGCGTTGGAGGATTTCTGGGGTTCGGCCGATGAACCGACCAGCACCCCGTATTTCGCCCGGGCCGCGGAGACCTACTTGGCCTCGGCCCGATTGCTGGACAAGACGCCGCGACGGTTGTTGTACGCGGATCGCGACCTCGAGACGCTGTTGAAGTCGCGGCGGCAAGCGGCTTTGGCCACCAGCGTGGTGGTGCAAGATGCGCTCTCGCTGAAGACCGATCTGACCGTCCCGCACGGAATCCAGGTGCGCTGGCACGCCGACGTTCCGGAGGGCATTGCTGCGGCCTTTGTCGCGAGGCCGTTCCAGGCGTCGGAACCGATGTCGCTGCTGCCGGTGCGCGACGCCGGGGGCCAGTTCGTGATGCGCCGCAGTCCGCTGCGCGCGGTGAGCCACGGCTCGTCGGCCGACGCGAAGTACCTGATTCCTCTGGACGATTTGAAGTCGGCGGCCTCGGGCGCGGAGTTGGACGCTGCCTGCTTGTACCGAGGCCACCTGGTCCGCCAGCGGTTCCGGATTCTCTGGCCGCCCTGGGTGACGCGAGTCGCAGTGCCGCCGCGAAACCCCGACCATGCGTCGGTCACGGTCGAGGGCGAAGGCCAGAAGACCGGTCACATCATGTTCATCTTCGATTGCTCGGGCAGCATGATGGAACGCGGACGGATGAGGACCGCGAAGAACTCGCTGCAAACCGTGCTGGGCAGCCTGCTGGCCGCCGGCCGCTACGAGGTCGGTCTGCGGGCCTACGGGCGACGTGCCAAGTTCACCGACCCCAACGACTGTGCCAAGAAAGCGTTTGTCAGCCCCGAGTACGAGGGCAGTGTCCACCCGGACCTGGATGTGGAACTGATGCTGCCCATCCAGACGCTGGACCGTGCGCACCATGCGGCGCTGCTGGCCAAGATCGGCGACTTGCAGCCGTTCGGCCAGACGCCGCTGTACCTGTCCCTCAGGTTGGCTTTCGCCGAGGGCGATTTTGCGCACGTGCCCGAGGGCGAACCGAAGCGGCTGATCGTGATCACCGACGGCTTGAACTTTCAGACCAATTGCCTGCGCATCGAGAATCGCCCGGAGCGGCCGACTTCGATGCAAGACGTGCTGTCCGTGCGCAAGGCGGCCGGGAAATCGCGGGAGATTCCGATCGACATCATCGGACTGGACATGAACGAGACTCGCGATCAACTGGTCGAGTTGATCCAGTTGGCCGAACAGACCGGGGGCCGATACCACGACGCCAGGAACACGGAGAATTTGATCCAAGTCCTGCGTCAGTCGCTGCAGTTGATCGAGTTCAGTGTTTCCGGACCGAACGCGGACACGGACGGGCGGGCGCGGCGGGAGTTGGGCGAAACGTGGCCGTTGCCTCAGTTGCAGCCGCAACCGACTCGCTACGAGGTCCACCTGCCCGGCCTGGACCGTGCCGTGCGCGAAGCGGTTCAGATCGAAGGCGGCGAAGCGCTGCTGTTGCGCTACGACGGTCGCCGAGGCCGCTTGATCCATCCGCCCTACGAGCCGAAGAAGTTCGATCCCAAGGACGATCTGCGGGGCGAACCGCAGATTTGCCCGACGCCCGACGGCGGCGAAACGTTCCGCGTCCAATCGCTGCTGCCACGGCGGAACGCCAAGGATGTCGAGTTCTACGTGTCGGTTCAGCAACGGGATGAGCTGAAATTCACGTACCGGCCGAAACACGTCTGGGCGGAGATTCGGCCCCTGAATGCCGATTCGCAGCGGGTGTATCACTTCGCCGATCCCGATTTCGTCCCCGACCGGCCGGTGCCCGTTTTCCGCTTTCTCGCCAAGGACTGGCCGGCGGCCGTCGACGAGGCCGAGATCCGCTTGTGGTTCAAGATGGATGCCGAAGCCGCCCAACCCGACTGGACGGGCCCGGCCGTCGATCCCGAGCGGACGCCGTCGTTCGAAGTCGCCTCGCTGCCCGACGTGGCTTTCGAAATCGGCAGCCAGTCGCTGGGCGGCGGAGCGACCGCGGTGATTGTCACCGAACGCCATCCGCTGGACCGTCCGGTCAGCCCGGCACGTGTCCGCATCTACCCGCCGCCAGACGAACTGATCTACCACGAGTTCGCTGGCCTGGTCAACGTGGTCAAGCACGAGTTCCGCTTCGCCAAGCCCGCCTTGGCCACCGTCGACATCACCTCGAAAGAGAAAATCGTCGACGGCGCCGTTCAAGTAACGCCGTTGCGAGTGGTAGTACCCAAGTAGCCGCTGCACGCGATTGACAGCCGGGGCGGAAGAATCGATCATGTACCGCTTGGTTGGATCGCCTGCGGGCAAGATCGGATGGGCTGCCGACGCGGCGATTCGTTGACCGCGGGTTTCACAGATCCGAATTCACGCGAATTCGTCTATGCCCGAACGCGAAAAGGGTTTTGCGATGCGAAGGTCGAGATCTCTTGGGGTTTCTGTAATGCTTCTTGGATTGCTGACAACCGGGACCGGCGACGCGGAGGCCGACGAGTTGGACAAACTGGCCGCGATCGAAGGGATCACCGAGTACCGGCTGGACAACGGCCTGCAAGTGCTGTTGTACCCCGATTCGTCGAAGCCCACCGTGACGGTGAATCTGACGATCTTTGTCGGTTCGCGGCACGAAGGCTACGGCGAGGCCGGCATGGCCCACCTGCTGGAACACATGGTTTTCAAGGGTACGCCCGACCATCCGGAGATCCCCAAAGTCCTGCAGGAACGCGGCGCACGGTTCAACGGGACGACTTCGGCCGACCGCACCAACTACTTCGAGACACTGCCGGCCAGCGACGAGAATCTCGAATTCGCCATCCGCCTGGAAGCCGACCGCATGGTCAACAGCCTGATCCGCGGCGAGGATCTCGAATCGGAAATGACCGTGGTGCGGAACGAGTTCGAGCGAGGCGAGAACTCGCCCACCATGGTGCTGTTGCAGAAGATGGCCGCGGTCGCTTACGAATGGCACAACTACGGCCAGACGACCATCGGCAACCGTAGCGACATCGAACGGGTGCCCTTGCCCAAGCTGCGGGACTTCTACCGCCGCTACTATCAACCCGACAACGCGATGTTGGTGATCGCCGGCAGCTTTGACGCCGAAAAAGCGTTGGAGTACGTGCGGAAGTACTTCGGGGCCATTCCGCGGCCTCAGCGGCAACTCGACCGCACCTATACCGAGGAACCGCCGCAAGACGGACAGCGCACGGTGACCCTGCGCCGCGTCGGCGATACCGGCTTGGTGGGCGTGGCGTACCACGTGCCAAGCGGCCCGGACCCCGAATTCGCGGCCGTCCAGGTGCTCAGCTATATCCTGGCCACCGAACCGGCCGGACGCTTGTACAAGGCGCTGGTCGAAACGCAAAAGGCCACAAGCATCTTCGGCTGGGTCCGTGCCCAGCACGATCCCGGCCTGATGTACCAGATGGCCGAAGTCCGCAAGGAAGATTCGCTGGAAGCGGTGCGCGACACGTTGCTGGAAACGATCGAACGCATCGGCGAAGATGGCGTCACGCAGGAGGAAGTCGACCGCGTCCGCCAGCAGATCCTGAAGCAGCGCGAACTGCAATTGAGCGACAGCTCCCAAGTTGCCGTCGATCTGAGTAACTGGGCTTCCCAAGGCGATTGGCGGCTGTTCTTCCTGTACCGCGACCGCATCGAGCAGGTGACGCCCGAGCAGGTCCAAGCGGTCGCGGCCAAGTACCTGCGGCCGAACAACCGCACGGTCGGCATGTTCATTCCCACCGAGCGGGCCGATCGTGTTTCCGTGCCGCCGCGGCCGGATGTCGCCGCCATGGTCCGGGATTACGAAGGGCGCGAAGCCGTCGTCGAGGGCGAGCAATTCGATCCGTCGCCCGCGAACATCGACGCGCGGACCACGCGGTTCACGCTGCCCGGCGGGATGCAAGTCGCCTTGCTGCCGAAGAAGACTCGCGGCGAGAGCGTGCATCTGCAATTGGACCTGCGTTACGGCAACGTGGAAAACCTGCGCGGATTCGAGGTCGCCTGCGATCTGCTGCCCCAATGGATGACCCGCGGGACGGCCCGGCTGACGTACCAGCAATTGCAGGACGAACTGGACAAGAACCGCTCGCGACTGAACGCCAGCGGCGGCATCGGACGTGCGACGTTTTCCCTGGAAACCAAGGGGCCTCAGTTGACCGCGGTGCTCGGCCTGCTGCGGCAAATTCTGCGCGAACCCAGCTTGCCGGACGCCGAACTGGAAGTGCTGCGGCGGGAACAACTGGCGCAACTGGAGTCCGCGCGAACCGATCCTCAGTTCCTGGCCGGGCGGCGGCTGCGCAGCTTGACGCAGCCCTATCCGAACGACGATGTTCGCTACGCACCGACCGTCGAGGAAGAAATCGAGCGGTTGCGGGCGCTGACGCCCGAACAGGGGCGCGCGCTGCATAACAGCTTCCTGAACGGCCGGTCGGGCCAGTTGGCGCTGGTCGGCGACTTCGACCCGCAGGAGATCCGGCCGATTTTGGAGTCGATCTTCGCCGACTGGGAAGCCGAGCAGTCGTTCGCTCGCATCCCGCGTCAGGCGTTTTTGGAGGTGCCCGGCCAGGTCGTGTCGATCAACACGCCCGACAAGGCCAATGCCGTGTACTACGGCGGGATGATGCTGGCCATGAAGGACACCGACGACGACGTGCCGGCGCTGGTCCTGGGCAACTTTGTCCTGGGGGGCGGGGCGCTGTCGTCGCGGCTGGGAGACCGCGTCCGACAGAAGGAAGGTCTGTCCTACGGGATCTTTTCCGGGTTCTCTGCCGATGCGCTGGATCCCGCCGCGCGCTGGACCATCGCCGCGATCGCCAATCCGCAGAACCTGCCCAAGGTGCAGACGGCGGTTCGCGAAGAGATCGAACGGTTGCTGGCCGATGGCGTGACGGCCGACGAATTGACTCAAGCCAAGAGCGGTTACCTGCAGCGCCAGACCGTGTCGCGGACCAACGACAGCCAATTGGTCAGCCAGTTGGCCGAGTCGCTCGAAGCTGGCCGCACGATGGCGTATTATGCCGAACTCGAGTCTCGGATCGCCGAACTGTCGGCCGACCAGATCGTCCGGGCCCTGCTCAAGCATCTGGCCCCCGAACGCTTGGTCATCGTCCTGGCCGGAGATTTCGAGAAAGACAAAGCGGATTGAAAGCCGATATTCCACTGATTGCTGCTGCAACAAGGAGTTGTTTCGATGAGAATCCTGACCACGCTGCTGCTCGCCTGTTTCGTCGCGGTCGCCCAGAATCCTGACCCGGCCTCGGCGGCCGACCCGATCAAGGTCATGATCGTCGGCGGCCAGAACAACCATAACTGGGCGGTATCGACGCCGTATATGAAGGAACTGCTGGATCGAAAGCCACAGTTCCAGGCCACTGTCTGCAACGCCCCAGGCAAGGGGGCCGAACCATCGGAATGGGACGCCTGGCAGCCTAAATTCTCCGACTACGACGTGATCCTGCTAGACTACAACGGCCAGATGTGGCCCGAGCGGGTCAAGACGGATTTTGTCCAGTACGTCGAGGGCGGGGGGAGCGTGCTGGTGGTCCACGCGGCGAACAACTCGTTCAACGGCTGGAAGGAATTCGAGCAGATGGTCGGGCTGCTTTGGCGCAACCCAAACTTCGGCTACAGCCTGTACCTGGACGACGACGGCAACGTGGTGCGAGAAGAACCCGGCCAGGGACGCCGCATGGGCCACGGGTCGCAGTACGACTGGAAGATGACCGTCCGCGCGGTGGACCATCCGGTGACCGACGGGATGCCGACCCATTGGATGCACAAGCACGACGAACTGTACCACGGCCAGCGCGGCCCGGCCGAGAACATCAATATTCTGTTGACCGCGTATTCGGACCCCGCGCCCGGACGCGGCGGCACGGGCAAGCACGAGCCGATCGTGTGGTGGGTGCCCTACGGTAAGGGCAAAGTCTTGACGAATTTGATGGGGCACGTCGGTCAGTTGGGCTGTATGCACTGCGTCGGCTTCCAGACAACGCTGTACCGCAGTTGCGAATGGCTGGCCACCGGCAAATGCCAGACCCCGCTGCCCGACAATTTCCCAACCGCCGAAGCCACCAGCCTGAACCCCTGACGCGGTCCAGGCTGCAACCTGTGCATCCGAACCATCGTAGTCACAGGCTGCCAGCCTGTGGGACCAAGAAGTGACAGCCACAGGCTGGCAGCCTGTGCTACGGAAAGAAAATCCGACCGAATGATCCATCCAGAAGTCATCACCTTGACCGATTCATCCAGCGGTGCCGAAGCCAAGATCCTGGCCGGGTACGGCTTCAATTGTTTTCAGTTCCGTGTCGAGCACGTCGGGCAGCCGCTCGACATCCTTTGGTCCGAGCCAGATTTCGAACGCGGAGACAAGCGAGCTTCGGGCAGCGGCATCCCGTTGTTGTTTCCTTATCCGGGGCGGCTTCGCGGGCAAACCTTGACCTGGCACGGGCGGACTTACCCGTTGGAGGGCGACGACCGGCGCGGGAATGCCATCCACGGCTTCGTCCTGACGCGACCCTGGCGAGTGCTCGAACAGACGTCCAGCCGCGTGGTGGGACAATTCCAGGCGTCGGTGGACGATGCCCGGCTGCTGGCCTGCTGGCCCGCCGATTTCCGCATCACGGCGACGTACCAACTGGCCGGCAACACGCTGCGGAGTACGTATCTCGTCGAGAACCCGGACGACAATCCGCTGCCTTGCGGCTTCGGGACTCACCCGTATTTCTACGTCCCGTTGGGCGGTTCGTCCGCCGACGAATGCCGTGTCCGCCTGCCCGTGCGACGTCAATGGGAATTGCTCGACATGCTGCCCACCGGTCGCTCGGTTCCGATCGAGGAGCTTGAACACTTCCGCGCCGGCCTGCGGTTCGGTGACATGTCGTTCGACAGCGTGCTCACCGATCTGGAATTCGAATCGCACTGGTGTACCGCACGGGTGATCGACCCGCAGAGCGGCGGGCGGCTGGTCGTGCAGTTCGACGATGCTTTCCGAGAATGCGTCGTCTATACGCCGCCGCACCGTCAGGCGGTCTGCATCGAGCCGTATACCTGCGTCCCCAACGCCCCCGAACTGCAAGCCGCCGGCGTCGACGCCGGCTTGCGAATCCTCAAACCAGGCGAACAGTTCACCGCCGAAATGATCCTCCGCTACACGGGCTGAGCGATGTTGGACTCGATCTGTGCCAGGCAACCCATTGTAATGCAGCCTCGTTCGCTGGCCGAACCTGTGATCGAGACCCTGACCAGCGATAGGAGTGATCGCTGATCTTCAGTTCATCTGGCGGGCGCGGTCCAGGGCGGGCATGAGGTCGTCGAAGATGCGGCCGGCGCCGTCGTGGAAGACGCGGCCGATCAGCAGATCGGTCAGGTTGCCGCGGTGCTCGGGATGCTCGCGCAGGAAGGCCCCGAGACTGAATTCGTCGGTGTAGTAGACGTCGACCAACTGCCGGATCCAGCGAGTGCCGTCGCGGAACGGTTGCACCCAGCCGCCCAGTTGAGCCGCGGAGGTGTCGTTGCGGCGAAGCGCCTCGGCGACAGCGTCGGCCGCCAATTCGCCCGACCGCAGCGCGAAATAGACGCCGGACGAATAGATCGGATCGATGAACCCGAACGCATCGCCGACCAGCACCCAGCCATCGCCCGCCTGCTGACGGGTCGAGTAGGAAAACTCCTTGGTGACACGGAACTCGCTGACCAATTCGGCGTTCGCCAAACGTTCGACCAGCGCGGGACAGAGCACCAATTCGTCCTCGTAGACATCCGCTGGTCGGCCGCGACCTTTCAGCAGATAGTCCCGATCGCCCACGACGCCGATGCTGGTGATGTCGTCGGAGAGCGGGATGAACCAGAACCACGAACGCTTTTCGCGCGTGTGCATGATGATGGTGGCGCCGCCGTTATCGCCCGGATCGCGCCGAGCGTTGCGGTAATAGCCCCAGATCGCTGCCTTTCGCAGCTTGGGATCTTCCTCGCGGATGCCCAGCGCGTTGGAGATCAGTGCCTGCTGCCCGGTCGCGTCGACGATCACCCGAGATGCCACTTCGTGCTGCTGGCCTTCATCGGTTTGCAACGTCAAGCCCGTGGCCCGGCCGTTGTCGAATCGCACGGCCAACGCTCTGGTCCGGTCGCGGCATTCGGCCCCTTTCTCGGCGGCATTGTCGAAGAGCATCTTGTCAAAGTCGGCGCGCTCGACCTGCCAAGTTTCAGCGCATTCGCGCGGATCGTGGTCGCGGAAAAAGAACGGTTGGGATTCTTTGCCCGAGGCGTTGACGAACTGAACGCTCAGCTTCCGCGTGAACTGACTTGACTTCATCTGCTCCAGGACGCCCAGTCGCTGGAGCGTCCAGTACGTCTCGGGCATCAGCGATTCGCCCACGTGGAAACGGGGCATCCGCTCCCGCTCGATCAGCAGCGTGGAGAAACCGGCCTCGGCGACCAGAGCCGCCGCCGTGGAACCCGCGGGGCCGCCTCCGATCACAACGCAGTCGTAGCTATCTTTCATGGCGTTTCCTGAGCTTCAGTCCATGCGGGATTTCTGTCGTCGCGGGAATGCCCGAGCAGCCAAGCAGCGCCGCTGCTCGCGACTCGGAAAACCGTATTCCAGATGTGTTCAGGCAGGTAGCAACAGCACTCACCCTATGGTGATTATAGGTGCGAGTCAATCCGCCGTGACGATTTCCAGCAACTCGATGACGGGTACACTGTCGCAGTAGATAAGCGCCGTTCTTCCGTACATCGGCTGAGGGGATTCGAGTTGAAAGATCTCGCACAATTCCGGGCTCGGCTCCAGTTGCCAAAACGAGAGCAGCCGTACATCGCGGTATACATTTCTGTTGATCAGGATGGTTCCGAGCGGCGTCGATTCCGATTCGATCTCGTCGCGAACCGCGGCGGGCAGCAGGCTGCGGGTGATCCGCACGATTCCGAACAGGACAGCGCCGCCGTCGCTCATGCGCCGCAGCAGGACTTTTCGCTGATAGTGGGTGCTGGTCCGTTCCGACCGCAGCACCTCCACTTCGACCGGGCAGCCGCTGTGGGCCTCCAGGGTGACCGTCATGTGCTGTTGATGCGCCAACAGCGTGTGGTAGATCGGCGGCAGATCCTCCTCGCCAATCTCCCGGAAGTCCGCCAAATCGTCCGGTGCCGCGTAGTAGATCTTCGTCAACGCTTCGAGTTCCGGAGCTGAACGAGGCGACGCTTTCAACGGAATCCCCCAAATTCTAACTCGCGCACAGACGCGTCCTGACGGAGCACCGTCCGTGTCAATGGTCGTCGATCGCCACCAAAGGCACCAACCCTGGCTCCTCGGGCCGTTCCAGGACCACGGCGATCAAATAGTGCAGCAACCGCCGCAGCGCCTCGGGCTCGATCTGGTCCGCGATCTCCTCGCACCGCTGCTGGTGCTTGTCGACCAATCGGTTCGCCTTGTCGAAGACCCCGGCCTGTTGATACAACTCCCAGGCCCGCCGCACCCGCTCCTGGACCGGCCGTTGATCCTCCTGGGGCAGCGCCAATAATTCGTTCCGGGCGGAGTCATCGAGTCCTTCGAGAGCCAACGCCCACAGCACCGTGGGGCGTCCCGCCAGCAGATCGCCGCCCGAAGTCAGTTTGTTGTGTTCATCGCCGCGCCAGTCGTTCAGATCGTTCAGGATCTGGAAGGCCACTCCCAGATTCCTGGCGAACGTCTTGATCGGCTGGGCGTACTGGTCCACCGAACCTGCCAGACGGGCACCCGAAAATAACGCGGCTTCGAAGGCCGGGGCCGTCTTCAGTGCGTAGATCTTCAAGGCATCGATCGGCTTCAAACGCTTGTCCCGCGAATCCCGCCAAAGCAACTCGGCGCCCTGGCCCTCGGTCAATCTCGTGTGCGCTTCGGCCAGGCAGTCCAAAATGTCCGCCGCCACTTCGGCGCCCAGCGACCGCGTCTCGCGGCTCACCAACCGATAGCCCATGCCGATCAGGTAATCGCCCACGTTGATCGCCGTCGCTGTGCCGTACTGGCGGTGCATGGTCGCTTCGCCGTAGCGGAACAGATCGTCGTCCTCGATATCGTCGTGGACCAGCGACGCTTTGTGGAAGGTCTCGATCGACATGGCGGCACGCTTCACCGCATCGGGAAACCCAGCGACGCATTCCGCGCCGTCCGGCGTTGTCGCATGCCCGCCGGTCAAGGCATCGTAGACTGCCAGCGTGATGAACGGGCGCGAATACTTGCCGCCCTTCGCAAGAAAATCATAGGCGATCGACTCGGTGCCGGCGATCGGCTCAAGCCCGGCGATCCCCTCGCCGTTGATCTGGTCCAACCGCGGGCCGCCGCGAACCCGCGGCACCAGGCGTTCCAGCTCCTCGACCGAGAACAACCCCGACGCGCACCGCATCAGATGGACGTAGCTGCGCGTTTGCGAACCGCAGTGCGCATGAACCGCGTGAATCATGTCGTGTACCCAGTCCTCGTCAACCGACGTATTCCGGCAATCGCTGGACAACAGCGGCACGGCCATGCAGGGAATGCCCGCCAACAAGATCTTGTCGATCGCCTTCTCCAAGACGTTCAGGCAGGCGACTCCCACAATCGCGTCCACGTGCCCGCTGACAATGATCTTCAGAACCAGAGGCGAACCCTCGGCCACCAGAACCTTGTAGCCCATCGCCTCTGCGGTTCCGCGAAAATCGGCGATACTGCAAGCTCCGCACTTCACGCAGTCCAACCCATATTCGTCGTAGTCGGCCGGGCAGCCCTGCGCGTGTTTCAGACAGTGAGGCAACAAGAACAGACGCCGCGACGTCGGGACGGCCGATACCTGGTCCCGCCAAAATTCCGATGCCAAGACCACCATGGTCCAGCCAAGATATCCCTCGGGCAGATCGAGGCGTTCCAGAAGAACCCGGGCGATCCGTTCCAGTTCGTCCTTGGTCAGGGCGTGCGTCTTGTCCAGTCGCGACGCTACCTCGACGCACGATCTGCGGATCTCCTCGCGTGCGGACCTCTGTTGCGGCACCAGCTTCAAGTGCCCCGTCTTGCGCCGTCCCGAACTCGAACCCTTGCCGCTCACCGGCACTGCCGTCGTCTCGAGCACCTGTTGCGTCGCACTGATGATCGTCAAGATTGCTTCCCTATATCTCCAACGGCTTGAAAGCCGCCCGCCAGCATGCCAGTCGCGATCCCGTGGAAACCTATTTAACTAGCTGAAACACGGTCTCGCCAGTGGGTATTTCCCGATCCAAAGGAAATTCCTATTGTGGAAAGGGCCCTTTCTACCACTATAGCTGGAACGCCGAATGTGTGCCTTCGGATTCCGTGCCGCCGAGTTGGATTCGCTCGATTTTCGCTGCGGGCCCTTGATCACGAATTGACTCCGGCAGAGCCGCCGAGTCCCGCGAGCGCCAACGCGTGCTGATAATCCTCGGGCCGGTTCAGATTCGCCAGCGTAAGCAACTGCGGATCAACGCGGCGCAATTCTTCCACCGGGACACGGCATGTCGGAACAGCATCGAACAGAAACCGGGGCTTCAATCGGTCCTCGGCCAGCAAGTGCTCGATATGCGGCACGACCGCAGTGCGATAGACAGCGGTCAGAGGGTGGTAGAATTGGCCATCGACCGGAACAGCGATCTGGTGGTTCGTGAGTTGCTCGATCATCAGAAGCACAAACGCCGAGTTCAGTAGCGGAACGTCGCAGGCGGTGGCGTAGGCGGCTTCGACGTGCGGGGCGAGCGCGGTCAGGCCGGATCGCAGACCTTCGAGCGGCCCGCGGTCGCGGTCGCGATCGCGCACGACGATCGTCTCGCCGGGCAGTGGCGGCAGGGATTGGTCGGCAGCGGCGACCACTACCAGCGGTTGGACAATGTCGCTCAGCAATCGCACCACGCGCTGCAGCATCCGCTCGTGGCCGAAGGGCAGCCAAGCCTTCGCGCTGCCCATCCGGCGGCTCTGACCACCACACAAAACGATACCTCCGACTTGCATAATCTGGTCCCTGCGGGCGAGCAACGCTGGCTGCCGTGGTCGCGATACCTTGGTGGGAACGGGAAGTCCGAAAATCCCGCGAACTCGCCGACGCTGAAACGCCAGCGAATCAGGATCTCAGCAACGGTCGAGCGTATCCTAGGCACCGTGGCCCGGTTTGGCTATCATCGAGCGAGGAATTCTTGAAATTTCGAGAGCGGAAGATGAGGGCAGAGCCCGTTTGTGGGTAGCACCCTTCGGGCCGTTCCGGCAGGAAGGATACGTTCCCTTCAACTCATTCGGCGAGATCGCGAAATGGTTCTACGGCTACGTCTGCGTACCGCTTCCAATGTGCCTTTGGAAGTCGAAGGCATTACACCCGACCGGTTGCGGGACAAGCAACTTGCCGAGATCGAACGACTGGAGATGTTTCAGGGCAACCGCAAAGTCTCGCTCGCCGATTTCTTCGAAGTCTCCGGCGATCCGAGCGACGAAGTGGTTCACTGGGAAGGCGACTTGAGCGGCGTCCACTGGATCGGCGCGAAGATGGCCTCGGGTTCGCTACGTGTGCTGGGCAACGCGGGCCGGCACGTCGGCAGCGAAATGACGGGTGGCGAAATCCTGGTCGAAGGAGACGTCGGCGACTGGTTGGGCGGCGAAATGCATGGAGGCCGCATTCGCGTCCGTGGCCGAGCAGGGCATCTGGTCGGCGCCGCTTACCGAGGCAGCGCGCGAGGCATGACCCGGGGCGAAATCCTGGTCGACGGGGACGCCGGCAACGAGATTGGCCATACCATGCGGCGCGGAATGATTGCGGTCGGCGGCCAGGCGGGAGACTTGGTAGGATTCAACATGCTGGCCGGGACGGTGCTGGTGTTGGGGGATTGCGGCATCCGCCACGGTGCCGGAATGCGCCGCGGCACGCTGGCCTTCCTGGGCAAGACCCCGCCTCCGATGCTGCCCAGTTTCCGCTACGCCTGCTGTTATCGTCCGACGGTGATGTCGCTGCTGCTGCGGCATTTGCGGGAACTCGGTTTCCCTCTGCCGGAAGATCTCGTTTCGGCGAGTTTCCGTCTGTACAACGGCGACCTGATCGAGGGCGGGCGCGGCGAGATCCTGCTGCGGGTCTAGGAGTCGGATCACGACCGCACGAGCACCGGTTTGCGGTTGGCGATCCTTCGTCGATCTGTCATATTGGGGGCTCGCTGGAATGTCCGTTTCGTTTTTGATTTCTTGCACGGAGGCTGCCGAATGTCCTTGATCCGCGATGCCGCTTCTTGCTTCGATCCTGAAACCCGGCGCCGTGGCGACGAATACTTCCTGGTTCGGCGGGTCAAGCTGCTTGGCGTGAAATACGAGAGCGTCTATGCCAGCGTCAAGAACGCGACCGGGCACAGTTACGCGGTCAACATCGATCTGGACGGTCTCGGAGATGGCGAAATCATCGCCGAATGCGACTGTCCGCACTTCGCCGATGGACACTTGTGCAAGCACGTCTGGGCGACTTTGCGGGAAATCGATCGTCAGAAAGTCGTGAACGGCAGAAGCTTGGGCGGCGACTTCGTCGTCTTGCACGCATGGGACGACATCGACGGCGATCACCGCGATGACGGCGACGATGATGTCCTAGACGATTCATGGGCTCCGAGCCGATTGCTTGGCACCAACCATCGGGGCGTGCCGTCGCTGGCCCGTTCGCAGCCCACGTGGCAAGATGTGCTGGCTCCGTTGGCGCTGCCTTCGTCCGCTTCTCCCACCGATCGAGACGACCCATGGAAGCAGGTGGACTCGCGGCGGAGCGAAGCGTGGTTCGTCGTGGACATCGCCAGCAGCTTGCAGCGCGGCGGGTTGGTCATCGACTTGTTCCACCGCGAAACCCGCAAGGACGGCAGTTGGGGCAAGATCAAGCCGCTGAGTCTGCGGCGCGGCGCCACCGACGTGCTGACAGACCCGGGGGACCGGCAACTGATCGAGTTGCTGATCGGCAACGAAGCACAGTCCGACTCGGGTTCGGCCGCAAGCTTCTACAGTTCCTCCTACTACGGCTACCAGACTTTCTCGCGGACTGTCGTCACCCCGGCCATGTACGATTGGTTACTGCCACGGTTGTGCGCGACCGGACGCCTGAGCTGGCTGCTGGACAATTCGATGCCACTGGAAGAGGGCCGTTCGCTGAGCTGGGACGGCAGCGAGCCTTGGCGCTTGCGGTTGCACGTCGATGCGGAACAGCCGACGGGAAACTACTTGCTGCGAGGCGAGCTGTTCCGGGGGGACCAAGCCCGCCCGCTGAGCGATCCGGTTCTGATGCTGGCGCACGGCTTGGTCCTGTTCCAGGAGTCGCTGGGACGACTGGACGCGGCCGAACATTTTTCCTGGATCGCCATCCTGCGGAAGAAACCTCGCATCGAGGTTCCCCGGGGCGAGCAGCAACTGTTCCTGCAATGGCTGTGGGGCAGGCAGGCGTTGCCGGTGCTCGATCTGCCCGCCGAATTGCAGGTGGAACGGATCCAGGGCGTGCCGCGCGGCAAGCTGTCGATCCAGTCCCCGGAACGCAACGGTCGGACGGACCTGCTGTTCGCAAGAGTCCGCTTCCTGTACGAGGAACAATTTGAAGGCACCGTCCAGGATAACCGGGCGGCCTTTGTCGATGTCGAGTCGTTGAGGGCGATCCAGCGCGATCCGCAGGCAGAAGCTGGCTTGGTAGCCCAACTGGCCGAAGCGGGTGCGCGGCCGGCGCCGCATTTCTACCGGGACCGGGGCGACGTGCAATTCCCGATCCGGTCTTTGGCCAACGTCGTTGACCGCCTGACGTCGCTGGGCTGGTGGATCGAATCCGAGGGACGTCTTCTGCGGCGCGCGGGCAGCTACCATCTGAGCGTGACTTCGAATGTTGACTGGTTCGAGTTGGACGGCAAGGTCGATTTCGAGGGAGTCGAGGTGCCGTTGCCGCGTCTGTTGGCCGCGTTGCGTAGTCGGCAGAAGTACATCCGACTGGATGACGGCACTCAGGGGATACTGCCCGACGAGTGGCTAAAGCGGTTCGGCGACCTGGTCGACCTGGGCGACGAGCAAGACGACACACTGCGGTTCCAGCCGTCGCAGGCTTTGCTGCTGGATGCCATGCTCGCGGCCCAGGACGGCGTGCAGTTCGACCGTTCATTCGAGCAACTGAGGACACGGTTGCGAAGCTTCGACGGCATCAAGCCGGGATCCGAGCCGCGCGGTTTCCAAGGTCAGTTGCGGGGCTACCAGCGCGAGGGACTGGGCTGGCTCGACTTCCTCCGCACGTTTCGCTTTGGCGGCTGTCTGGCCGACGACATGGGGCTGGGCAAGACGATCCAAGTGCTGGCCCTGCTCCAGGCGCGGCGGACCCGAAAGCTGAAGCAGGACGAGACGCGCCGACCGTCGATCGTCGTCGTTCCCAAGAGCTTGGTGTTTAATTGGATCGACGAGGCCGCCCGGTTCACCCCGCGGTTGCGAGTGCTGGACTACACCGGGCTGGGTCGCGGTGAAATGCTGAAGCAGATCGCGGACTACGACGTGCTGATCACAACCTACGGAACGTTGCGGCGGGACATTCCCAAGCTGCGCGAGATCCGCTTCGACTACGCGATTCTCGACGAATCGCAGGCGGTCAAGAACGCCAATTCCCAGGCGTCCAAAGCGTGCCGTTTGCTGCAGGCCGACCACCGCTTGGCCATGACGGGAACCCCGGTCGAAAACCACTTGGGCGAACTGTGGGCGTTGTTCGAGTTCTTGAACCCTGGCATGCTGGGACGGTCGAGTACCTTCCAGACGCTGGTCAAGCAGGGCCAGGAGGACGGTCAGGCGCTGAAACTGCTCTCGCAATCCCTGCGGCCGTTCTTCCTCCGCCGCACGAAAGAGCAAGTGCTGACGGAACTGCCGGACAAGTCCGAGCAGACGCTGTACTGCGAGATGGAGCCCAAGCAGCGAAAGCTGTACGACGAATTGCGCGAATTCTACCGGCTGTCGTTGAAGCAGCGAGTCGAGCAGGTTGGCCTGGAGCAGGCCAAGATCCACGTGCTCGAAGCCCTGCTGCGGTTGCGCCAAGCCGCTTGCCACCCCGGCTTGCTGGACGCCAAACGGGCCTCGGAGCCCAGTGCCAAGATGGAACTGTTGCTGGAACAGTTGCAGGAGGTGGTGGACGAGGGGCACAAGGCTCTGGTGTTTTCGCAGTTCACCAGCCTGCTGGCTCTGGTCCGAAAGGAACTGGACCAGCGGAAGATCGCATACGAGTACCTGGACGGACAGACTCGCCAGCGCAAGGACCGGGTCCAGCGGTTCCAGGGAGATCCCCAGTGCCCGCTGTTCCTGCTCAGTCTCAAGGCGGGCGGCTACGGATTGAATCTGACCGCCGCCGACTACGTCTTCATTTTGGATCCCTGGTGGAATCCGGCGGTCGAGTCCCAGGCCATCGACCGGGCGCACCGCCTGGGCCAGACTCGCCACGTGTTCGCGTACCGCCTGATCTGCCGCGACACGGTCGAAGACAAGATCCTGGAACTGCAACGCAGCAAGCGCGAGTTGGCCGAAGCCATCATTTCCGAAGACAACAGTCTGATCCGTCAACTGACCGCCGAAGATCTGCAACTGCTGTTGAGCTAAGCATCGTTCGAGAAATAACTGTCCAGTGTTTATTGCTGATCATCCCACGGAGTGTGATGGCTACATTGGCGAAGCGACAGTTGTTTCTCGAACGATGCTAACCGGCAATCTTGAAAAATCGCGCAAATTTTGCCGTTCGTATTTCAAAACAGCGGGAAAGGCATATAATCAGGCGATAGGACAAGGGAAACGACCGCCTGATTTCCGGTTCACGCCCCCACGTTCGTGGGTTAACAGGTGGTCAAACGCTCACAATGGCTCGTCTTGATTGCGTTTGTCCCTCGTTCTTCGGATGAAATTGAAAACAATCGCTCGACCGCGCAGCGGCAACACCGCCCGAGTTGGTCTTGATGGGCTTCGGTCTGTCTTGAGCCTGGGGCGTTGTGGTTCGCTCTCGCGAAGCGGCCTAACCAAGGATCGAGAAATGACATTGACACTGAACAGTGGTTCCGTGACGTACAGCGACCACCCGGTGACCGGTGTGCCGGTGGGCAACCCGGAGCCACGTTTGAACGACAAGGGGCATTTGCCCAACGAGGTTGCCAAGGACCTGGCCGAACTCTTCAAATTGCTGTCGGACGAGACGCGGCTGCGCATTTTGTATCTGTTGCAGCAGCGGCGCGAATTAAATGTCCGGACGCTGTGCCAGATTTTGCGACAGAGCCAACCGGCGGTCAGTCACCACTTAGCGCTGTTGCGGGTCGCCGGGCTGATCGAGATGCGGCGGGACGGTAAGCACAACTTCTACCGCCTGCTGCCGCAGCGGTTCGAGGAATTCCTGCGGATGATTTTCGCAACGGTTCCGGGGGTTGCCAAGAAAATCCGTTTCGAGGAGATCGCGCTGAGTCACACTCAGGCGTAGCTGCGGAGACTTCCGCGGTCTTGGCAAAGAGACGGGACATGCGAGCACTAGAAACCGCGCGCGGCCCAATGTCAGGCCGCGCACGGCTTCGCATGTCTTCTTGGAAGCTTTCGCAGGTCGCAGTCGCGGGGGGCGATTTCAGACCATTTCCTTGAGCGTCTTCAGGGGCCGTACCTTGACCACCTTCCGCGCCGGCTTGGGGGCGGCCCAGACCATCTCGCCGGTGGCCGGGTTGCGGACTTGCCGCTTCTTGGTCGCTTCCCGGTGTTGCACGACGACCTTCAACAGACCGTGCAGGGTGAACTGTCCCGCTTCCTTGACGGCCTTGGTGAGTTCCTCGCCCAGGGCGTCGAGCACCGCGCCGACATCCTTTTTGGACAATCCGGTCTTTTCCGAGATGCTCGCGTACAGTTCGTTCTTCGTGGGTGCCTTCGACGCTGCTTTCTTCTTGGCCATGTGCTGCAGCCCTCCATGTAACGGGTAGGTCTAGTAAACTCAACGCATTCATCCGCATCGCGGATGGCGATGATTAGATACTCTGCGAACGGATTTGCAAGCCGGAAACCCCAAAAAAACCGGCAAAAATGAAAAAAAGGTTCAACGCAGGGCGTCCGCAAACGCGGCCTTGAGACTCGCCAGGGCGGCGGCCCCTTCCTTGCCGTCGGCAACGACGTTCACCCGGACTTCGCTGGTGTTCACCATATCGACGTTCACCCCCGCGTCGGCCAACGCCCGGAACATGCGGATGGCGACCCCCGTGTTGCTTCTGAGTCCCACCCCGGACACCGACAGCTTGGCGATCTCCGGCTCGCTGCTGGTGCCGCCGCAGAAGAACTCGTCGGCCAACCGCCGAGCGACTGCGGCAGCCGAAGCCACTTGGTCCCGAGGGACGGTGAAACTCAGACTGGCGTGATCCGCATGACTGTCGTGGCTCTGCACGATCATGTCCACGACGATCCCGCTGGCCGCCACCTCGCGGAATACGTGCGCCGCAATGCCCGGAATGTCCGGCAGGCCGCTGATCGTTACCCGCCCCTGCGTTTCGTCCAGCGTCACGTCGTCCAGCATCAGGTCTTCCATGTCAACGCCTTGCAGACGCGAGGCGACATCCGCCGCATCGGCCGATTCGCGACTGCCTGTCTCGACCGCCGACGAAGTCGCCGGCTTCTTGGCGAGTTCGAAGGCGGCATGCACGGCACGCAAGGCCGGCAGCGCGGCATCGCGTTCCACCAACACCGAGATCTTGATTTCGCTGGTCGAGATCATCTGAATGTTGATCTTCTCCGCTGCCAAGGCGGCGAACATCTTCTCCGCCACACCCGTCTGGTTCGCCATTCCCAGACCGACCACCGAGACCTTTGACACGTTGTCGTCGTGCGTGATGCGCCCCGTGCCCAGCGAGTCGATCGCCTCCTGGACTGCTTCCAGCGTGATCCGCAGTTCGTCGCGCGGCACCGTGAACGAAATGTCCGCGTTTCCCGCCTCGCTGACGTTCTGCACGATCATGTCGACCGTCACGTTCCGCTCGGCCACGCGGGAAAAGATCTGCAGGCTGACGCCGGGCCGGTCCGGCACGCCGAGCACCGAGATCCGGGCTTCGTTCTTCGTGACCGCAGCGCCGCACACCGGCCGGTCGTCCGACTCGGATTCGGCCACGATCATCGAGCCCGGGGCGTCGCTGAAACTGCTGCGCACGTGGATCGGGACGCCGAATTTCTTGGCGAACTCGATCGACCGGTTGTGCATCACACTCGCGCCGAGACTGGCCAGCTCGAGCATCTCGTCATAGCTGATTCGGTCGACTTGCCGCGCCTCGGGCAGCACCCGCGGATCGGTCGTGTAAACGCCGTCGACATCGGTGTAGATCTCGCAGGCGTCCGCGTCCAGGACGGCGGCCAGCGCGACCGCTGTCGTGTCGCTGCCGCCGCGTCCCAGCGTCGTAATGTCCAAATGCTCGTCGATGCCCTGGAAACCTGCGGCGATCACGATGTTGCCCTGGTCCAGCAACTGCCGGAGCCGATCGGTCGAAATCGACTTGATGCGGGCTTTTGTGTGGATGGCGTCGGTGCGAATGCCGATCTGGGCCCCCGTCAAACTCACGGCATTGTAGCCCAGCGAATGGATCGCCATCGCCATCAGCGACACGCTGACCTGTTCGCCGGTGGACAGCAGCATGTCCATCTCGCGTGCCGCTGGTCGATCGGTGATCTGGTTCGCCAATTGGATCAACTGGTCCGTCTGCTTGCCCATCGCGCTGACCACCATCACCACTTGGTGCCCGTCTTGATGGGCGCGAATTGCCTTCCGCGCCGCTGCCAGGATCTTCTCGCAATCCGCTACGCTGGTTCCGCCAAATTTTTGTACGATCAGAGACATAGGATTTCGCTATCGCTTCTCGAAAAAAGAAAGGGACTCAATTCGCATCGCAAGGGAACCGTTCCCCGCCGCTGCGTTAGCCCTGCAGGAAGTAACGCATCAGTTTCCAGCCCTCGGGAAAACTCAGACTGGACCGCGCCGCACACGTCTCGTCGTACGTCGTGCAGTCGTCGGCAACCACCCCGGTTCCAGCCAAAGCAAAGGGAACAAAGCCGTGGCTGTGCGTCTTGGTTCGCACGGGCGTCGGATGATCGGGCGTGACCAGGATGCGGTAGTCGCCGGCGGCGCGCAACGCCTTCAGCAGCGGCGCCACAATGTGGCGATCGATCTCTTCCAGCGCCTTGATCTTCGCCTCGATGTCCCCTTCGTGCGACGCTTCGTCCGTGGCTTCGACGTGGACGCAGATCAGGTCGGTTCCCGGCAGGGCATCGACCGCGTAGCGACCTTTGGCCGCGTAGTCGGTGTCGGTATAGCCGGTCGCCCCCGGCACGTCGATTCGCTGCCAACCGATCAGCGCCGCCAATCCGCGCAGCAGGTCGACCGCCGTGATCATCTTGCCCGCGCAACCGTAGGCTTGCTGGAACGGCTGCAGACGAGGCGCACGCCCCAGGCCCCACAACCAGACATTGGTGGCCGGCAGCTTGCCGGCCTGGCGACGAGCCGCATTGACCGGATGTTCCGCGAACAGCGAAACGCTGCGGCTCATCAAATCGTTCAGCAAGTCGCTGCCGCCACCCCGCGGGAAATCGTCCACCACCGACTTGTCGGTCAAATCGTGAGGCGCCGCGGCCCGCGTCTCCCGTGTGAACGGCGCGGGGCGGTTGTGCCCTCGGTAGATCAACAGGTTGCGGTAGCTGACGCCGGGCACGAACTCCAACGGCAGATCGCCGACCAGTTCCTCCTGAGCCGACTTGAGCAGCGCCGACGCTTCCTCCGTCGAAATGTGGCCCGCCGTGAAGTCGCGCATGATCTGGTTCTCGATCGTCACCAGATTGCAGCGGATCGCCCAATCCTCGGGCCCCAACGCGATCCCTTGGGCTGCCGCCTCCAAAGGCGCACGCCCCGAATAATTGGCATCAGGATCATAGCCCAAAAGGCTTAGGTTTGCCACGTCCGAACCGGCCGGCAAATGATCGGGGACATGGTTGGCACGGCCGACCACTCCGCACGCCGCCACCTCGTCCATCGCCGGAGTGCGCGCAGCCTGCAACGGAGTCTTTCCGCCGAGCGACGCTTGGGGTTCGTCCGCGCAGCCGTCCGGGATGACAAGAGCGTATTTCATACCAAGATGCCTTGAATACCGATGGGCCGTAAAGGGTACAGTGTGATCAAAAACCCCGCAGACGTCCAGACGTGCATCATCGGCAAAATCAACGGGCTGTCCGCTTGGTTTCTTGCCAGGATTTCCTATAAGTACACGCATGAGAATCACCACTTGGAACGTGAACGGTTTGCGGGCCGCGCTGAAAAAGGGCTTTGGCGACTGTTTGGCCCAGATCGCTCCAGACGTCCTGTTGCTGCAGGAGGTCCGGAGTCTGCCCGAACAACTGCCACCCGAGTGGCAGCAGCCCGAAGGCTGGTCGGTGCATTGGCACCCCGCAGAAAAGAAAGGCTATGCCGGAACTGCGATTTGGTCGCGACTGCCCATCGAGTTGCTCGGCACCGGCATCGATGGCAAGCCCGACTTGGACGGTCGTGTCCTGAGGGCCCGGGTCGCTGGGGTACAAGTTGTCTCGGTGTACCTGCCATCCGGTTCGTCAGGCCCCGAGCAGCAAGAGCTGAAAGAAGCCTGGATGAAGCGATTCTTGCCCTGGGCCAGGAAGTTGGCCAAGAGCGACGAACCGGTCGTCCTGGGCGGCGATTTGAACATCGCGCATACCGAGCGGGACATCTTCTACGCCAAAGGCAACGCCAAGAATTCGGGCTTCTTGCCTCACGAACGTCAATGGTTTGGCCGTCTGCTGGACGCCGGCTGGAACGATTTCGTCCGAATGCACTTTGGCGACATCGATGGCCCCTATTCGTGGTGGTCGAATCGAGGCAACGCGCGACAGTTGGACCGCGGATGGCGGATCGATTATCTGCTGGGCAATCAGGCTGCCTTGGAGCGTTGGCAGGACGCCTCGGTAGACCGATCGGGCGGGATGACAATCTCCGACCACGCTCCGGTGACGATCAACCTGAAAACCAAGTAACCCGCTGGTTGCGCGAAGATGACATCATCGCCCGGATTTCGGACCGAGGAACGACGATGCTGCTGGGCAAATCGCAGTATCGTCCTGCTGTTGTCAACGTTGCTGAGTGCTGTGGTCAATTCGGCTTCGGGCCAAGATCCCAGTGCCAACTTTGGCGCACCAGCAGTTTGGCGCGAATTGGAGGACGAGATTCTTCGTCACGTAAACGAGATCCGCCGCCAGCCTGCCGTGTTTGCCGAGCGATTTCTGGTTCCCCTGAAGGCGGCGCGGCAACGGGTTCCCGAATCGGCTGCCGAGCCGTTTGAGGCGTACAAGCTGATTCTCAATCCCGGCCATCGGCACGACTACCTGTGGATCAGCGAACGGCGCGACGACCGGCAGGACGAGGAACTGTCGCTGGCTCTGATCGACGAAACCATCAATGCGCTGCGCGAAACCCGACCGTTGCCGGCGTGGACCCGCAACGACGTCCTGGATCGCGCGGCCCGTTTCTTTTCGCATGACTTCCTGAGCGGCGGCAAGGAGCGGCCGGACCACGTGGACCGCTTCGGCCGCAGACCGGGCCAACGCATTGCGACCTTCGGAGCAACTCGCCGCGGGCTGGATGAATGGAAACGCATCTGCGATCAGATGAACGATCGACGGCAGATCGTCCTGCGGATCTACCGAGACGAAGAGACGTTTTTTCGTGTCGAGTACCCCACCCCGAACCGCTGCCGCTACTACTCGGTTCCCGAGCATCTCGGCCAGTTTGTCATGGATCATGGCCACGAGGCGACGCTTCCGGTTCTCGATCGACCGGGCTTTGAATGCGCCGTGAGCGTCGAACCGTCCACGCGCCGGATCGCCTCGGGCGAGACATCGATCGAGTATCCGCTGCCGCTGCCGGTCCTGGGCGAGAACGTCGTCTGGGGCAAGTGGTCGCGCGAGTGGGCTGCGCGGGGATTGGTCTGCTGGTGGCTGATCGATCCGGGAATCCCCGACCGGGGGCACCGAAAGCTGCTGCTCGACCCCGACTATCGGTTTGTCGGCGTCGGCTGCGCTTGGTCGCCCGAAATCGGCTGGGTCGCCACCCTCGATTGCGCCACCGACCCGCTGGAACCCCACGAACCAGTTGCCTCGAAGAATCAAGAATCGCCCGCCCCTCGCCCCAAGTCTGTGCGATAGGGTAAGTCACGCACTGTCCGGCAGCGCGGGACGCCTGTCGCTTCGTTTACTGGAGTTGCTTGAGCAGTTCGTCGGCTTGGCGAGAGGCTTGCTGGCTCTTTTCGATGGTTTCGAGGTCGCCGGTGCGGAGCCCTTCGGCCAGCAATTCCCAGCTATTGGCGCGCAGATCGGCGTAGTCGGCCAAGCGGGTGACCATCGCTTGATGAGGTTCGGCCACGCGAGGGATGGATTCGCGAAGTTGTCCAGCGGCCTCGCGCCACGGTGGCAACAGTTGTTGTTCGAGCATGTCCGCGGCCTGCTCGTCCGTCACCTCGCCGCTTTGCATGTCTTGGGTCAGTTGATTGAACCGGTCGATCGCGGGCACCTCGACCGCGCTGAACTTCTGAATGACCGAGTTGGTGTCAAGCGGAAACGGCTTGCCGTGGCGAACCGCGTTTACTGCGGCGGGCAGATAGAAAACCGTCGCCGAACCGGCGGCAAGGGCAACCAGAGCGAGCAGACCGGTCCTCAGGCGACGCGGTCCGCGTTGGTCCGGCGTCAGCTTGTGGGTCAGCAGCAGTCCGCAAAGAAAACCGGCAAGCAGGCCTCCGCCATGGGCCGCCATATCGATCCAGGGGATGCTCAGCCCCAGCAGCAGATTCACCACCAGGAACGCCGTCACGCTGCCGCGGTGCGCGCGGATCACTTCGATGGGGATCGAGTCGCGGCGCGGCAGCATGAAACCCAACAGGATTCCGAACACGCCGAAGACCGCTCCCGACGCGCCCGCGCTGACGACATCCTGTCTCCAAAGCACGCTGACGACGGAGCCAAAGAAACCGCTGGTCACGTAGGCGATCAGAAATGCCGTGTTGCCCACCAGACGCTCGACCACGCGGCCGACGTCCCAGAGCACCCACATGTTGAAGCCGACGTGGATTACGGTGAAATGCAGAAACATGCTGCTGAGCAGACGCCACCATTGGCCCGAAACGGTCAAGGGGGCGAAGTTGGCACCCCACGCGATCATCGTTTCGCCGCGCGGCTCGCGCCACTCGGATTGCCACAGCAAGGCGAAGATCACCACATTGACCAAGACCAGCAGCGGCGTGACGACCAAGCGCGGGGTGAGCGCATCGAGCAACGATTCGAACACTTGGCCAGGTGACGCGGTG
Source organism: Pirellulaceae bacterium (assembly GCA_023382975.1). Lineage (GTDB taxonomy): Bacteria > Planctomycetota > Planctomycetia > Pirellulales > Pirellulaceae > SKKK01. Next base: position 110,850 of record JAHDXO010000017.1, on the reverse strand, counting down.
GGAATTCCGGCATGCTCGGCGCGGTTGATGTCCAGCTCGATCGACTGGCCGCCGGGCACCTCCAACGCCGCTCCCCGCAAGGGCTTTCGACAAGCCGGGCAGATTCCATCGGCGGCCGGACGGACGGTGATGTGGCAGTGCGGACACTCGATGATCATGCGAGGTTTCCTGATGCCGGAACCGAGGATTTCAATTCCGCTGGAGAAAAAAGAACCCGTTTCCGGCCCGCAATCCGCGAGTCGGGGCATCTTGGCCGGACAGCAGCAACCGCAAGTCGCGCAGGAGAGTCGGACTGTTTCCGTAGTAGGAGTGTCCCAGCAGGCTCTCGTCGACGTTCGAGGCGTCGACGACTTCGATCATCGACATGCCCGGGAACACGGTGATGTTCGGGCCGCCTTCGCCCAGACGGATGTTGTTGTGCGCCTTCTTCGAGGCGACCAGCGCGAGATCCTTGGACGAGGCGTAGATCGAGATGCGTTCGGCCCGACCGACGATCCGCGGAGCGATCCGCTGCTTGAAGATCTCGGCATCGATGTCCGGCGCCGCGAGGATGATCTGGTTGTAGCGGAAATCGGCCCCGTCCTGGTTGTCGGCCAGTTCCACCAGGGCGTTGCTCAAGACGCGGGTTCCCATGCTGTGGGCAACCAAATGGATCTGCTTTGCGCCGGATTTCTGCACGTATTGCTTCAGCAGTTCGATCAGATGGGACCGGGTCCAGATTTCGTTGTCCTGACATTCCAGGTAGTTCTGCGGCGCAGGCCAACTGTACAGCACCACGGCGCCGTCGAAATTCAAGTCGTATTTCATCTGGGCGGTACGGCGCGCGGCCGCCGCAAAAGGCACGTTGAACCCATGCACAAAGACCAGGGCCGATTGGCTCTCCGACTCGGCGACGCGGGCCCGCAGCGCCGGCAGGCTGTCTTCCAGCGGCATCGGCTTGACCGCCAACAAGACCACGTGCTTGGCCGGGTCTTCGCGGAATTCGAGCCTCCAGACCGAAGGCCGTTCAATCTCGCCCGGCCGGTGCTTGTACGGCACACTGACCTCGCACGTTCCGAACTCGAACGCCACCCGGTCTGCATCGCGCCGGCGACCGTCCGTGTAGAAAGTCTCCGGCTGGTCGCCGCCCCGCGCTCGGTCCGTGGCGTAGAAGATCTCGACCCGAGTGAAGCCTCGGTCCAGCACCGGTCGGTCCAACGGAGACCGCACGTCCGGAGATCGAATTTCGAACCGGTCGGGAAAGTCTTGATCGGGCGGCTCGTTGCCCGTGATAGATTCGGGCGGCGACGAATCGGGAGGCATTTCGTCGAGAGGATACTCGGCCGCTGGCTCGTCCGCCGGCTCCTCCAGCGGATCGCCGTGATCGGGCTGTACTGCTTCGGTGTCGCCGCCGTCGCCGGGTGCGGCGGCACGGTCGGCGCTGCCAGCGCAACCGAGCACCGTGAAGACCAGAAGCAATACCATGCAGAGTTCGCGCTTCATTTCACGGACTCCCGAATTAGAAAAGCCGCTTTTGAGGATCCTCGTCGTTGCCGTTGCCGTTGCTGCTGCCGTTGCCGCTGGAACGAGCTGCCGCCAGCAGCGCTTCGGCATCGACCTCCTCGGGTTCCACGATCAGGACGTTGTCGCCGAACGCGTCGGCCTCGACTTTGCGTCCGCGGTCGTCCAGTTTCACGTCCGCCTCGGCCGTCTTGCGTTGGGCTACCCGGAGCAGTTTCTCGTACAGTTGCTCGCTGTCCGTCCCATTGATCGAACTGACCGCCCGCGCCACTTCGCCCAAGTAGCGCAGAAACACCGACCGGCGTTCGCCTTCCTGCTTGACTTTCTGGCGGCGGCGAAGGTACATGCCCAGCCTGCGGCCGACGGCCTGCAGCGCCAACCGCAGTTCCTTTTGAATCTCCGGATAAGCGGCGATCGCCTCCTTGGATTCGCTGGTAAATGGCACCCACACGCTGGCCACGTGAACCATGACGGTCACGGGGCCGTTTGGCAGCGAGCCGCGCGACTGGCTCAAGCCGTAGGGCCGCCAGTTCATCGTCAGCACGGCGTCGGTGATCGCGCAGTCGCGCTGCTTGAATTGCAGCGGCACGCGGTTCGCGTAGCGCAGCACCTGCATCGACTGGCCCTCGCTCAGATTTACGTGCCGCATGGACTCGTGCAACCGCTTGATCTCCGAGGACTTCAGTTTTCCCGGCGACTGGCGAGTGCCGAATTTGGCCTGCTTCAGGATCCGGTCCGCGGCCTCCGGACCCAAACCGTCGAACGTGTTGATGATGAACTGGCGCAGCGTGCGAGCGTCGCTCTCCCGCACCAATTCGGTCAGCAATTCGAGGGAAATCTTGGTAACGGGACTGCTGCCGCCATAGGCCAAGCCGACTTCGATCTGGAATGGATTGCCGCGGTAGACGGACGGAGGCCGAGTGGCCGCGCAGTAGAATTCGCCCGGCACCACTTGCCGCAGGCCCTTCAGCAGCAGATCCTCGCCGATCGGCGAGATGCAGTCCGTCGCCGGCGCCTTGATCCGCGTTTCCTTGATGGCCCGGTACAGCTTGTCAGCTTCCTCGCGACCGATCCGCCGGGTCGCGGCGCGGGAACTGATTCCCGCGGTCTCGCAAATCCGTCTGGCAACGGCCGGGCTGACGCGGGAGAACGATTGGCTCAGGAACTGGGAGATCGTCGACTCGTGGGACTCTTTCAGCATCGTCACCAGACGGCCCAATTCCACGCCGTACGGGTGCGGCTTGATCTCCTTGGGCTCCTCGGGCAACTGAGTGGTCGAGCGAGGGTACTTCTTGCGGTTTCCCTCGGGGTCGATGTAGTGCAGCGTCACGTGCGGATTGGCGATCGCCGTTTGTTCCAAGTACTCGTCGACACTGCCGCGGCCGCGCTGGAAGCGGCCCTCCAACTCGATCGTCACCCGCGTGCCACTCTTGACTGGCTGAGCCGGTTCGTCGCCTTCGGGATCGTATTCCGCCACCCACTCGATGCCGTGTTTCTCGATGTACTGGCGGCCCGCGTCGTTGGGCGGAATGTCGACGCCGTCCCCTTTGCCGTTCAAGATCTCAGGAACGTTTTTCTTGGTGTCGATCTGGATCTCGTAGTAGTGGGCCGGCTTGCGGATCGAAACTTTCGAAATGATCTTCACCGGCCTGCCGGTCGTCAGCATCCCGTACATGCCGGCGGCGCTGATTCCGATCCCTTGCTGGCCGCGGCTCATCCGCAACCGGTGGAATTTCGAGCCGTACAGCAGTTTGCCAAAGATCAACGGGATCTGCTTCTTGACGATCCCCGGCCCGTTGTCTTGAACGCCGATCTTAAAGCGGTTGTTTCCTGTCTGCTCCATGTGGACCCAGATTTCCGGAATAATTCCCGCCTCTTCGCAAGCGTCCAGCGAGTTGTCGACCGCTTCCTTGACCGTGGTCAGCAGCGCCTTGCGAGGATTGTCAAATCCCAACAAATGCCGATTCTTGGCGAAAAACTCGCTGACCGAGATATCTCGCTGCTTCGTGGCCATCGTTTCGGCCGTCGATCGTCGCCGGGTCTGGCCATTGGTGGCCGAGGATGCGTCTGGAGATGCGTCCGAGGTGGCTTCATCTTCGAGGATGGTGTCTGACAAGGCGGATACTCCGTCGAGAGTCTCTTGAATTCCGAGTATCTGGCAGCGGGATTCGCGAGGATTCGGACGCTTCAAGCTTCCGTCGGAATTCTCACGGAATCGGCTACCGGGCTGGACCGAAATCTCGCGATTTCGGCGCCCGAACCGAGTGGCAATGTTTGCCGGGCCTAACGGTCGTGCGGATTATAGCGATTTCGCCGCCGTGTTCACACCCGTTTTATTCCGTCCTGCCGCTGGTTCCGCGGCAATTGCGCCAACCGGCAAATAAAGATTCACCCCCAAACCCGGCATTTACCGAGTATTGAAACTGGCGTGCACAACAAGCGTGACAAGGAGAGATTTCCATGAATTCAAAACGGCCCCCATCGATGCTCCTCGCGGCGATGCTGGCCGCCACGGTCGGTCTGGCGTTGGCGGCTCCCGGCAGATTGTCGGCCCAGGAAACGGTCCCTCAGGACGGAACGGTCGTGTCTTTTTCGTTCGACGACGATCTGGGCTGTCAGCCGTGGGAATACGGAGACCCGGCACTGTTCCACAATTTCTACGCTCCCAACAACTGCGGTGGCGCGCCGGCCCAGCTTTACATTGCACCCCGGCCCGTGCCGCCTGTCGTGGGGCACACCTACTACACCTACCAGCCGTTCATGCCGCACGAGTTCACGTATTCGCACTACCGCACCTACCGGCACTACTACGACGACGGTCGCGGCATGACGCGGGCCAAGGCGGTTTGGTACAGCAATCCGCTCACCGAGGCACTCAAGGGTGCTCGTCAAGCGGTTCGCCTGCCTCGCTGATCGACCCGCCTTGATTGCATCCCCGCCCTTGAAATCCCACCCGTTCAGGATACCCGCCATGAAATCTACCCTTACCTTCGTCATGCTAGCAGGCGCGGTCATCTTCGCCTTCCCGACCGCTCAAGCTCTGGCTCAGACCGAGCCCGCTGATCCCGCTCCCCTGTTTGACGCCACGGGGGCCGAGCCCATCCCGATGGACGAGAATGCCAACGGCGGCGACTGTTGCGGCTGCAACGATTCGTCGATCTTTGTCCGGCGACGCGCCGTTTGCAGCGACTGCGGCGAACGTCACGGCATCGGCAACGGCCGCATTCGCGGAGCGTTTGCGGGCGCCAACGGTTCGGTGGCCGCCATGATGCACAGCGGTCAGCCGCTGATCGACCCGGCGATGCGAGCCGACTGGATCGCCCAGCAACGGGCGGCTCAGCAGTCGTGGCACGCCGGCTACTACCACACCGAGTGGGGCGCGCCGGTAGCGTTGATGGTTGCGCCCACGGTGCGAACCCATACGCGATGGAGCTGGGGTGTCGCCCAGACCAACGTCATGCCCCTGTATCACCAATTCGAACGTCCGTATCCGGGCCCTGTCATGGGGGCCGAGTACGGTGGCCCTGCCAGTCCCTTGCTTCCCACGCCGCGCTGGCCCAGCCATACCGATCAGTTCGGCGTCTATCCTATCCGCGGTCCGTGGTAGCCCCCTCCACTACCCCGAGCCGACGCGAGCACAGGCCGATTTCGGCCTGTGCTTTTTTCGTCGACAGCATCAAAAGAGCCGCAGTTGCCCGCTCGCAGCCTTGGGCGGACGAAAACGACGGGTGTCGAGCGGCGGCAGGGGATGATCGAGTGCAAAATGCTTGGCAAAGGCGGAGAAGGCGTTGCGAATCGTTTCGGCGTAGGCGCCGGAACCCGACATGCGAGTCCCGAACTGCGAATCGTTCAGCCGCCCGTCTCGAGTCGCTCGGATCCGTTGCTCGATCCGTGCTCGGAAGTCCGGTCGATGCGTGTCCACCCAATCCAGAAATACCGGGGCGACGCTCAACGGCAAGCGAAGCAAGGTGTAATGGGCCTCCATCGCGCCCGCCTCTTTCGCCGCCTGCATCACCTGCGGAACCGAATGGTCGGTCAATCCCGGGATGATCGGCGCGATCAGCACTCGCACAGCAACGCCCGCTTCCGTCAATTCGCGGATTGCCCGCAACCTCGCGGCCGGCGCGGCGGTTCGCGGTTCCATGACGCGGGTCAGTTCCTGGTCCAGCGACGGCAGACTGATGTTCACCTGGGCCAACCGCTGCCGCCCCATTTCCCCAAGAAGATCCAGATCGCGGAGAATGAGCGAGTTCTTGGTCACGATCGACACGGCCTGCTCGGCCTCGCGCATCACTTCGAGCAACCCGCGTGTGATCCGGAACTGCCGCTCCGCCGGTTGGTAGCAATCGGTGACGCCGGACAGACAGATGACATCGCCTTGCCAGCCGGAGCGGTTCAACTCGCGGCGCAACAATTTCGCCGCGTCGAACTTGCAGAGGATCTTGGTCTCGAAGTCCAACCCGGCATTCATCCCCAACAGTTCGTGGTAAGGGCGCGCGTAGCAGTAGGCACAACCGTGCTCGCATCCCCGATACGGATTGATGCTGAAGCGGAAAGGCACATCGGGGCTGTCGGTCTCGGTGATGACGGTTTGCGACTGGTCCGGCAGGAACTCCGTGCGCAAGGCAACCTGCTCGGGCAACTCGCCCGCTTGTTCCAGATGCTCCCAATCGTCCTCGCGATGGACGTTCTCGAACCGATTGGGCGGATTGGATGTGGCCCCGCGCCCGACGGCTGACACTCGGCTTGATTTCCCCGCTTGCATGGTCATAACTATGGATCAAGGTTCCTCGTTAGGCAACCGCCCCGGAAAGTCACCGCCGGTGTTTGAGCTGGTCCTCACCAATGTGCGGAAACACTTCGGCCCACTGCGGGCCGTGGACGATCTGACGCTGCGCGTTGCCGCTGGCGAATTGGCGGTCTTGGTCGGCCCTTCGGGATGCGGCAAGACCACCACGCTACGGCTGATCGCCGGTTTGGAAAAGGCCAGTGGCGGGGCGATTCGGATCGGCGACCGTCCAGTCGACCACCTGCCGCCTCGGGACCGCGACGTTGCGATGGTGTTTCAATCCGCCGCGTTGTATCCGCACTTGACCGTCTTCGGCAACATGGCCTTCGGGCTGCGGATGCGCCGCGTCCAGAAACAGGAGATCCAGCGGCGCGTGGCGGAGACGGCCGAGTTGCTGGGGATCAAAGATCTGCTCGACCGGCGGCCCGCGGAGCTATCCGGCGGCCAACAGCAGCGAGTGGCCCTGGGACGGGCCCTGGTCCGGCGGCCGTCCGTTCTGTTGCTGGACGAACCGTTCAGCGGTCTGGACGTCCCGTTGCGCGACGAACTGCGCCGCGAGCTGGCGCTGTGGCAGCGCGATTTGCGCATCACGACCGTACATGTCACGCACGATCAGCAGGAGGCCATGCAGTTGGGCCAGCGGATCGTCGTGCTGAACGAGGGACGCATCCAGCAGATCGGAACGCCCACGGAGGTCTACGACCGGCCGGCCAATCGCTTCGTGGGCCACTTCATGGGTAGCCCGCGAATGAACTTCTTCCCTGCACGCTTCGTTTCGCGAAACGGCCAAATGTGGCTCCACACCGAGGATCAAGCGATGCGGTGGCCAGAGACACTGTGCCTCCCGACGAGCCTCGACCACGAATGCCAAGTCGTCCTTGGCGTACGCCCGGAACACTTGGAGATCGATGCCAGTCACGGCGACGCGGACGCGGCAGATTGGCGGGCTGAGGTGCTGCTGGTTCAAGCCTTTGGCCCGGAAACCTGGCTGGAACTGCAATCCGCGTCCCAGCGTTTCACCGCCCGCGTTCCGCCAGGACATGCCTTCCGGCCGGGCGACCTGGTCGCCGTGCGAGCGAACCCGTCGACCTGCCACCTTTTCGATCCTCGCGACGGCTGTCGTCTCTGAACTCGCCGTACCGTCGCCTTGCCCAGATCCCCAGCCGCTTGCCGACTGGAGTCTCAGGTTCGTGTCCTACTTGGATCGCGATTCCACGGGGCGGGCTGACGCCCGCCGCTCGCCTTGGATCCCAGCCCTGTCACCGTTTCGGAATGACCGCGACGGCTTCCATCTCACACAGCAGTTCAGGCCGGCAGACGCCGGCCTCGACGAACGTGTTGGGCAGCTTGCTGATTCCCCATTCGTCCAGCACCAGTTCGTACAACTCCAGATACTCGGCTCGCTTCAGGAACGATGCCGCCTGAACCAGGTTGGCGAACGAGGCGCCTTGGGCGGCCAGCAGTTCGCGGATGTTCAGCAGCATCCGTTCCATCTGCTTGCGGGTGTCGCCCAGGTGGACGGTAACGCCGCGCTCGTCGATGCTGGCCGTGCCCGAAATGAACAGCATCGTCTTGTCGGGCAAGTCCACTTTCATGCCGCGGGCAAACGACGACCCGTATTCGGCCGCTTCGTTCAGCGTCGGAGTATGCATCAGTTCGATCGTCGCGCTTTCGGGGTTCAGCAACGCGTACATGTCCATGCTGCACAACGCATCCAAGGGCCACAGGCGAGCTTCGATGCCCGTGCTGGCCGGCAGACGCTTCACCCCCTCGCGGGCGAAAAACGCATTGCGCGACAGGTTGAATTCGGCATACGTGTTGTCGATGTCGAACAGATAGCACCAAGTCCGCACGACATCCGGGAAACGCACGCCGTGTTGCGCCAGCAGATGCGCGCAGTTCTCGAACATCCGGTCGCTCTGCTCGCGGAACGTACCTGGATTCAGCGCGTCGCCCGACAGTCCGTTGATATCGGCCACGTACAGATGTCGGCAGCCGGCGATGTCCAGCAACTTGGCTGTGGTGTTCGTCGTTTCGTCGAACATCGTGCGGATGGAAATCGAGCCCGGTGCTTTTGGCACGACGGCGTAGATCTGCATCTCCAGCTTCTGCGTGCGGCGGCAGGGGGGTTGCTGGATGTACGTCGTCGCCGGCAATTCGTCCTCCGGAACACCCGCCTTGTAGTACGTTTCCGCGCGAACCTGCTGAAACGTGTTCATGTCGCGGGCAAAGTCTTCGAAAAAGACGCGTTCCAAAACCACGTTCGAGGGACTGGCACCTGATTGCTCGAGCAAGCGGGGCAGGCACCCGTAGAAGCGTCGGACTTGATGCTCGAAGTCCGTGTCCCGTTCGGTGGACAGCGTCGGAGCACACCGGAAGTAGATTTCCTTCGCGTAAGGCGTGTCGATCGCCACCACTTCGCCGCTGCAAGTCTCCTTGCCACAAGGACGCTCGACTCGCAATGGCAGACAGTGGGCGGCAGACGTTGCTGGACTCATCTTGTGTCCTCCTCGGGGATTCTGGAATGTAGGTTGAAGGCAGGCATTCCGCAGGCGGGATTCCAACAGGCAGGCATGTTCGCGACCATGGTCCCGGCGGTTCCTCCGCAGTAGACCACAGTCGCCCGGTCAATCAAGATCTCGCAAGTCGCATGTATTGAACCATGAAAACCGCGTACCTGCAAACCCACTAACGGGCTGTTTGATGGAAGTTAAATAAAGCGATTTCTAATACGGGCGTCGGCGGCCAGGGCCATTTGCTTGAATTTCAGCAGGGATTCGGGCGGGGTGTCGTAGGAGACGCAGCCGCAGCCCCAGACGAAACGGGTCATGCCGGCGGCTTTGTCGGCCAGTTTGTCGATCATGGCTTCCAACTTGTCCCATTGGCCGCGCTCGATCATTTTGGGATCGACACAGCCGCGAATGATCATCGGGTGATCGCCGATCCGGGCGCGCATGAAGGCGAAGTCGGTCATGTAGTCGGCGGCGATCAGGCCCGCGCCGGCTTGTAAAAAGAAATCGATCAGGCGAGCTGTATCGCCGCCCATGATCACGGCGGGCGGAGGCGTGCGGAACCGGCTTCGAACCGCGTCGATCACTCGCTTGTTGTAGGGCACGACGAAGTTCTGGAAGATCGACGGGTCGATCAGTGGCAGAGTGGCCCAGGACTCGAACAAATTGACGCCGGCTCCCTTGGCGGACAGGCGACACGCTTGCTGGACCGACAACTCGGCCGTGCGGTCCAACAACGCATGGACCGCCGACGGGTTTTCGTAAATGTCGCAGATCAACGCTTCGAATCCCCGCAACTCGACCGCTTGGGAAAACGGACCGCCCATGCAGGCATAGACCCAGACCTCGTTGCCGATCCGGTCGATGACCCGATCCACTGCGTCGGCGATCAAGCCCAGGCGGTTCGCGGAACTAGGCTCCGGAATAGACAGTTTCTCAGGTTCCAGGTTCCCAGAGCCCAACGGGTGAGCGGTCGTTCCTGGAATGCTCTTGCCCGCTCCGTCCGACAAGGAACAGCCAAACGCCTCGGCCTCGATGTTGTAGATGTCGATGCCCACGGTGACCAAGTCGTGCTGGTAGATCCGATAGGCGGTCATTGCAGCCTCGGCCATCAGTTGGGCATCGCGGCTGACTTCGCCGGGACTCCTTCCCAGCAACCGGGCGCCGTGTTCGTAAACCGAAGGAATCCAGGGCCAACGGTCAACCGCTTGCCCGGCCAGCACCGCGTTCATTCGATCGAGAGGTTTCCAGGTCATGTCAGTGGGCAGTTGTCAGTGGGCAGTTGTCAGGTTCGAGATTCACGCCTCAGATCTTGAGCAGGGCCAGCATGGTCAGGATGCAGGCGACGCAGAGTCCTAAGAACACCAGGAAACCTACCCAACTCTGTCGCGACGGCTTGACGATCCAGAGTCCGCCCCAGGTCATCAAACGTTGGTCCGGCGGAACGGCTTCGTCGAGCGTCTGAGAGAGTCGGTCTTCTTGTCCGATCGGCGTGTAGATCTTGGTGAAGAAGCGGTCGATCACCGTCGGATCCGGTGGCCGAGTCAGCAGCGAACCGACGATTCCACCCAGGACTCCGGCGAACAACGGGGCACCGATCTCGACCGCCTTGGTGTGCTGCGTCAGCAACGCCACGAGCAATTCGAAATCCATCGTCTCGGCGCCGGCGATCAAATCGGGCATCCGGTAGCGTGTGACGAGATACACCGCCGCGGCCAGCGCCGTGGCCGCATACATGCCGGTCTGGTTCATCCGGCGCCACAGGATTCCCATGGCGGTCGAGATCCCGACCAAGGCCAAAATCGTGAAGTAGGCCATGATCGCCGCGACCAAGCTGCGCAACGCAATGGCCATCAGGAGGGAGACCAGTACGTACAGCAGACCGACGATCTTGGTGACCATCAACGCCTGATGGTCGCTGGCCGTGGGATGCAGGTAGCGGCGGTAGAGATTTTCGCTGAACAATCCAGCCACGGTCACTTGGAAAGCGTTTCCCGACGACATCGCGGCGGCCATGATGCAGGCCAGCATCAAGCCCTGCGAAAACGGCGAGAGCAACTCGCGAATGGAATCGCCGAAAGCCGCGTCGGCGACTTGATTGTTCACCGGCACTCCTTGTCGGATCAGATGAGCCAGCCAAGCCAACCCGAGAACCGCCCAGCCGATCGTGCAGATCCGCTTGAGCATGTTGCCGCCGGCGAATCCCAGCCGTCCTTCCCACTCGGTCTTGCCCGCGCCGCAGACGGTGATCAGATGCGGCAACGCCATGGCACTCAGCGGCGCCTGGATGCACAGCAGCAGGACCACCAGCAGATCGAAGCGAGTGGGATCGAACAGGGAAAGCAGATCGTTGTCGCTGCCCTGCGAAGCCGCCGCCAGCGTTTCACGCATGCCGCTCAACCCGCCCACCGTCGGCAGATTCAGCGCGGCCGGAACGGCCAGGAAGGACAACGCGATCATCATCAACCCTTGGACGAAATCCGTGCGGATCGCGGCCACGATGCCGCCCCAGTACGAGTAGACCGTGAACGTGGCAGTCGACACCAGCAGAATGCCCAGAAACCAGGCTTCCGCGTCGGGCGTCGCGGCGCGCCCCATCATTCCCTGGATCGTGCTGGTCGTCGCCAACAACACGCTGGCCAAACAGATCACCATGCCGATCGAGGCGACCAGGATATACAGAGCCGCGGCGCCGCGGCCAAATCGTTCTTCGAAATAGTCCGCCAGCGTCAGGCACCGCATCCGCCGCACCAAGGGCGCGATCAACCAATAGAACGGCGTGCCGAACATCCACAGCCACGATACCCAGACTCCCGAGGCGCCCGTCTGCACGCTGCCGCTGATCACGCCGGCTGCGTCGCCCGGATTGGTGCCGGCGCCGAAGGCATGCATCACCATCATGGGAACGCCAAAGCGGCGGTCGCCCATCAGATAGCCGCTTTGACTGGCGGCCCGGCGGCGGCTCCACCACCCCAAGGCCAACATGCCCGCCAAATACAACAGCAGTACGGCCCAGATCGTGTACTCCAAGCCCAGCAGCATCGGGCGGTCCCCCTGTGGCAAGTCGACGCCAGTCACCGGTTCAAGCAGGGCCGATCACCAGGGCCGCGGTCTGTCCGGTTTCGGTCTGATTCAGAAGCAGAGCCGTGCCGTTCTCCGCACGCAAAGGTTGGCCGTGAATCACATTCACTGGACATTCGGGGTCCGGATGCTCGTAGTTCAGCGTGGCCGGAACAAGTCCCTCGACGACCGCCAACACGCTGGCCGCCGCCTCGACTGCACCGCTCGCCGCACCCAGGCACCCGAAGTAGCTCTTCAAGGCCGTGACCGGAACATCGCCCAAACAATCGCGGATCGCGAGAGCCTCCATCCGGTCGTGCTCGACCATCGACGAACCGTGCGAGTTGACGTGTCCAATGTCAGCCGCCGTCAGTCCGGAACTGCGGAGCGCGGCTTGAATCGAATTCCGCGTTGCGATCCCCGGCATGGGGCGTTGGTCGCGGGCGCTCTCAAAGCTGCGGCCGAATCCTGCTACCCGAGCCAGGATCTTCGCACCCCGCGCCTCGGCAAACTCGCGGCGCTCCAGCACCAAGGCCCCCGCTCCTTCGCCGATCACCCCGCCGTCGCGCTCGGCGTCGAACGGCCGACAGGCCCCGGCAGGGTCGTCGTTGCGATGCGACCAAGCTTTATCGCCCCGGTACAACATGCGAGTCAAATTGACCCGCGTGCCGATGCCGCCAGCCAACATCACGTCCGCCGCGCCGCGCTGAATGACGCAAATCGCTTCGATCATGGCCAGCAGACTCGATACTTCGTCCAACGTGAGCGTGTTGTTCGGACCTCGGGCGTCCAAAGCGATGGCCGCATGACAGGCAACCATGTTGGGCAAGTACTTCAACATCCACAGTGGGTAGAGATCGCTCATCGCGCCTTCCCCCCACAATTCTGGCTTGATCTCGCCGTCCACCACGCATTTCCGGTAAGCGTCGGCCAACTCCTCCAACTCGCAGTAGAACATCTCGCTGCCCAGCACGACTCCGAGACGGTCGGGGTCCACGGATCCTTGTTTCAGGTTCGCGTCGTCCATGGCGAGCATGGTCGCGGAGTAGCCGACTTGGATTTCGTGGCACATGACCTTCAGACTCTTGCGAGGCTTGACGAATTGCTTCGCATCGAAATCCTTCAACTCGCCGCCGAACCGGACCGGCAGGTCGGTATCGGCGGCCTGAGCCAGCGGTGCAATTCCGCTGCGGCCCTCCATGAGAGAATTCCAATAGGCTTCGCGACCGGTGCCGATCGGACTGACCACTCCGATTCCCGTAATGACGACGTCGCAGCTTTGCACCATTTCCGATCCGTTCCCGTGGGCCGCCCGCGTGGGGGGCGTTGCGTTAGATAGTCCTCGTCCCAGTAACGGGGCCATTATAGGCGAGACTTCCGTCCGCTCGCCAGAGGCATTTTGCGCTCTGACTCACCGTCCGAACTCGTGATGGCGCGGGAACATGAAGGTGAAACCGGGAACGCGGAGCTATGGCTGGTCGGCGCTGTGGCCGGTCTCGCGACCGAGCCACCGTATCGACCGAAGGGCTCAGCAGTTGCGGGAGACCTTTGGTCGGACGTTTCGGCGGGATCGGGAGACCCGTGCCGAGCGGGACTGGCGGCCTGTGCTACGGGTTATGATCGTGAGCGGCGGCGGGCCGAGGCTTCGAGGATCGCGATCAGCGACAGGATACAGAAGACGATCAGCAGGATGATTCCAGCGCCGATCGCGTCCACCCGGCGCAGAAGCAGTGCTCCCAGCCCGCAGGTGATCGTGGTCAAGTAGATCGTGAGGACGGCTTGGCCTTTGGTGAGTCCGAGTTCGACGAGGCGATGCGAGAAGTGGTTCTTATCGGGTTGAAACGGACTGCGGCCCTCGCGGATCCGGATCCAGATCACGGTGATCGTATCGTACAAGGGCACTGCCATGACGACCAAGGGTGCCAGAACCGCGTGCTGGGATTGGCCCCCGTAATCGGCAAAGGTTGCTAACAACGTCGAAATCGCCACGCAAAAACCCACGAAATAGCTGCCCGCATCTCCCATGAACAATCGGGCGATCGGTCGGTTGTGCCACAGAAAACCCAGCAGAGCCCCGACCAGGACCAACAGGAATCCGCCGACGAACAACTGCGGTCCGCCCGAATTCGAACCAGGCGTTGTCAGCAATACGGCCGCCAGAATTGTCGAGGCGATCGCCGCGATGCCGGCCGATAAACCGTCCATGTTGTCCAGCATGTTGAACGAATTGATCAATCCAACAATCCACAACACGGACAGCGTCCACGTCAGGATCGGCACGTCCAGGAAGATGGTCAATCGCCATCCCTGCCAGACAACGCATGCGGCGGCGATCAGAAACTGAACCGCCAGTCGGGGCTTCCAGCCCAATCCCCAGCGGTCGTCGGCCAGGCCGACCAGCATCAGGATCGTGGCGGCGGCCAGCAACCACCACAACGGACCGCTCTGCTGAACCAGTCCGTCCAGATGGACGGCCGCCATGGCAGGCAGCCAATCCGCGGCAATCACGCCCCGGTGAATGAGCCACAAGGCGGCTTGTCCCGCGGCCAGAGGCATGACGACGGCCAGCCAGATCGCCAAGCCGCCGCCCAACGGCGTCGGCGTGACATGGACTTTACGGGCAGCCGGATGATCGACCAGTCCCCACCGCGGCGCGCAGCGGCGTACGACAAAGCCCGCCAGAAAACTGATCGCCAAACTGGGAAGAACCGTAGCGGCAAGGAACCAGAACGGGAGGTCATGCGTCATGAATGCGCCTGCGAAGATAAACGCGACATCGATTTAGGAACTCGTGATAACCGGGCGTCTGGTAGTCCGCATAGGTCCATTCTCGCGCTAGCCAAGCGCCGCCGCGTTGGTAGCTCAGAGTCACTTCGGCAAAGATCCCGCGGTCCAGATACAGGCGATGGTTGCGGTCCTTGGTGGTCGCCAGCACCAGCTTGGCCTCGGTCAGGTATCCCGGATCCAGGTTCAACGGCCGCGGCTCGGGCCAGTTGTGCGATTGGCGGTACTCGGCCTCCCACCGACCGGTTTCATGTTTGATATCGACCAATCGCGTGGGCTCGATCAGAGACTCGAAGACCATCAGGATCTTTTTCAGGCCCGGCCCCATCGACGGCTCGTAGTAGTCCGTCTGGTCAAAAGAAAAGACCACGCTGGCCAAGGCGACCGGCCCCCAGTGTTCGGCCGCCTGCCGCTCGGCCCATTGCAGAGCTTCGTCGTACCGGCTGAACGCCGCCAGAAAAAGCAACACGGGAGAATGCGGTCGAAGATCAGCCATGCCAAGAAGCATAAACTGCGGCGGGGGTGAATGTCAGCGGGGCATCCTAGAAATCCGTCGACACCTGTTCGTGGAAACGCGAGATCAAATCCCACGCCTCGCTCGCCGAATCGGCGAAATGGATCAGATCCAAATGTTCGTCGGCGATCACGCCCTCGTCCGCCAGAAACTGGAAATCGACCACGCGGTTCCAGTAGTCCCGGCCGAACAACACGATGGGGATGGCTTGCATCCGCCGGGTCTGCCGAAGCGTCAGCGCATCGAACAATTCGTCCAGCGTCCCGAATCCGCCCGGGAAGACCAGCAGGCCCTTGGCCCGCATCAGAAAGTGCATCTTCCGCAGTGCGAAATAGTGGAATTGAAAACAGAGTTCCGGCGTGACGTACGGATTGGGCAACTGTTCCTCCGGCAGTGTGATGTTCAAGCCGATCGACTTGGCCCCGACGTCGAACGCCCCGCGGTTGGCGGCCTCCATGATTCCCGGACCACCGCCGGTGACGACGACGTAATCGCACTTGCCTTCGACTTGACAGATTTGCGACACCAGCCGGCAGAATTCCCGCGCCGAGTCGTAGTAGTGCGATTTGGCCAGGATTCGTTCGGCCCGGGCGACGGCTCGCTGCCGCTGTTCGTCCTCGGGGGCTTCCGCCAGCGCGGCGCAGGCCGCGGCGAGCTGCTTCTCGGCGACGCCGCGTTCGACCACTTGCGTGCCACCGAAAACGACGATCGTCGAGTTGATCTGATGGCGATTCAGGAACCGCTCGACCTTCTGCAATTCCAACTGCATCCGAACCGGACGCATGTCGGAGTGCTTCAGAAATTCGACGTCCTCCTCGGCCAGCCGGTAACTGGGAGACGACAGAATCGCCTGCACGCGTTGTTCGTTGGTTTCTTTCACAGCCTCTCCTTTGAATGATCAATGCTCGGAGCCAGTCACCACTTCCTCACAGCGCGGCTGCCTCCAGAATTCCACGGATTTCGTCAATCAGTTCATCGGCTTCACGACTTGGCGGTTCCAGTTTTTCCGCAGTCGCCACGCGCATCGCGCCGACACGGAACCACAACTGGGCCTCGCTCGTCAGCGCGTCGATCAAGGGCTGGCTGCGCCAACTCCGCCGGCGGATTTCCACCACCACCGGCAACCGTCCCGCCAAGTTCACGGCGATCCGTTCCCAGGTCGCTTCGCTCCGATTGGCCGGGCGGCGACCATGACTCCCTGAGACGATCGCCCGCGGACCGGTACGTTTTCGCCGGACGTGCTTCTGTCCTTCGCCGCGCAGCATCAGTTGCCCGGTGCCGCTGATCGTCGCGATAGCAAAGCCGGCCTCAACCGCTTCGGCCAGCCGCTTGGAATCGTCCGCAGCCAATTCGGCCAGGGGTGGCTCGTCGGTGGTTTCGGGCTGTTCCAGCAACCGCGCCTTCAGTTTCACCACTCGCGTTGCCAGCGCACGGCGATCGACGGTGGCGGGCAGCGCGTTCAGCTTGCTGCGCAGCAGCGGCAGGCTGCTGGTCCGCACCGCTGTCCGGATCTCGTCCGCGATAGCGTTGCGGTGGGCGCGCACCCGGTTGCCGTAGTTCCGCTGGAACTGTTCCAAGTAGCTGATCGCGTATTCCACGCTCTCCAACGGAATGGTCAATCGGCGCAACTGCGCGGCCTGCCGCACCTTTCCGTCCGCCAGTTTGTCCGCCTGCTCTTCCGTTTTGCGGCCGGCCCGGGAAAGGTGGCGCAGGCGGTCTTGCAGCTCATCGACGCTCGGCGCCCCGGACGTAAACCAACGGCGCAGCGTGATGCCAAACCGCCGCCAGAAGCTGCTCAGCGCCAAGCTCAACTGGTCGCGCATGGCGTTGAGTTTGGCGATCCGTCGCTGGAGCCCTTCCAGCTTGGCCGTGCATTCGACCAGTTGGACGGTTCGCTGCTCGATCTCGGCGTTGTTGCGATCATGAAGTTGGTCGCGCTCGCGATACAACTCCTGAAGCCGCTCGGCCAGTTGCTCGACCGCCCGGGCATCGGCGGCGGCGCGTCGGTACAGAGACAGAACGGCATCGGCACGCGTGCCAAAAAAACCGGCGACGGCATTCATGACCGAGCTCCCTCCAAGTCGCGTTCCAACTCGGAACGAAGGAAGCGGATGAACTCGGCAACGGTCCGCTGGCCGGCTTCGGTCGCGGCAGCCAAGTGCCGGTGACGGGCGGCCAATCGACCGGATTCCATCCAACCGTTCGTGAAACCTTCGACCGCGTCAGCCAACTCGGACGGCGGCGTCCAAACGATCTCTTCGATCGCGTAATCCGCTTCGCAACTGCCCGATCCGGTCGCCACGCCGTCGGCGCCAGCGTAGCCCTCGAATAAACCCTGCGTTTCATTGACTCGCAATGACCCCTGAAGGCGGATCATCGTCTTGCGCGGTGCGCTGCCGACGTGAAAGCCGGACGCGATTGTCTCCGCCAGATCTGCCAGGCTGTGCTGCGCCGCCGAGACGGCCAGCTGTTGCTGTTGCGAAACGGATTGCAGCCGCGCCCTCGCGCTGTGCAAGTCGCTGAGCGCCCGCATCAACGGCCCGGAACACGTTTCGAAAAATTCCGGATCGCGCGACAGCCGGCCGCATTGCTGCAGCCGCGATTGACGCTCGTCGGACGAAAGACTCAGCAGGAAATCCAGGAACCAGGCGTCGATCCGATCGTTGGTCTCGCACACCTGCAGCGCGGCGGCGTCCCGCTGGCCGGTTAGTTCCTCGTACCGGGATTGCGCTTGCCTGACGGGTTGAGCCAAGTGATCATGCTGCCGTTCGAGACCGGTGACTTGCTGGCGGGCCGCAGCGATCTGCTCGCGCAGTGCCCGCAGATTCTCGTCCGCCTGAACCATGCTCTCGCGTGCCTTTTCGCTTCGTTCGGCATGGAATGCGTTCATGAACTGGTTCCATACCGAACGCGATTCGGCCATCAGTAGAGTCCGTTCGCGCTCGACACGGGTCGCCGATTGTTCGAGCCGGGCCAGTTCGCTACGGGCCTCCTGCAGCGATGCCTCGCACCGGCTCAGATCGTCCTCCTTGTCGGCTCGCTCCAATCCCAGTTCCATCAGAGCCTGCTGTTGCTGCTGCTCGAAGTCCAGCAGTTGTCGCCGCTGCGTTGCGAGTTGTTCGTACCACGGGACCACCTCGGCCACCTGATCGCCCAGCAGGATCTGCATCCGCACCGCACGCTGCCAGTGGATTCGGTCAAAGGCGCTTTCGACCGGCCTGATCTCCGTCCTCGGCGTCGTCTGCGGCCGGAGCGGCTGAGCCTTGCTTGGTTCCGGTGCAGCGGTTGTCGACGGCCCCGCCTCGGCTGAAACAACTTCCGCGGCGATCGGCGCCGGCGGGGCGGTCGTGATCGGGGCTGCTGCGGGCGGTGCTTCTTCGAGCGCAACACGCTCGGGCGGTGGCTGGTCGGGCAAGGGCTGATCGGCATCCGAGGATCGAGGCGGCTCCGGGGCCTGTTCGGCGGGCTCGGCATCTCCTGCGGACTGGGGCGATGAAGCGATTCCGCGCCGCTGAAGTTCGTCGAGCGCCCGTCGCGCCGCTTCGCGGATCGAGTACGGACCTTCGGCGGCCAACGCCTGCAGCGGCTCGATGGCGCGGGGTTCGGCAAGCTCGGCCACGCCCTCGATCGCGTCACGGCGGACGGTGTCGTCCTGGTCGTGCAGCGCCTTGAGCAGCGGAGCGGCCGCGCGGGCATCGCGCAACCGGCGAAGCGACGAGACGATTTCCCGGCGGAGGTAACGGTCCTCGTCGCTCAACGCCCCCTCCAAGGCCTGCCAGGCTTCGGGAGTGTCGGCGCGGATCAAATCGGCGACGGCCATCCGCCGACGAAAGGACGCCGCACTTGGATCCAGAACGATCGCGATTTGTTCTTCGATGGTGGCCATCATGATGTGATCCGTGCCCCGACCCAGGCGTGCCCCTCAAGGCTCGGGCTAACGCGGATCGGCAGGCCGAGGCTGGGCGATAATCGTATCCGATTGCGCGATTCAAAATCGGCACAAACTCCGAAGTTCAAGCTATTGTACTTCGGAGAACGTGGCGCAATCTTGCGGTTTTTCGAATTCCCGACCAGCGGAGGGTTCGCTTTCGAACTAGTCGGATTTGCAGAAGCGCGATATTCTACGCAATTCTCCGAAGTGGAATGACCGTTTTGCGGGAAAGGGTGGTTATGCCGAGTTGGCAGTCGGTCGAAGGGGCGGCGTTTCCTCTGGGTGCGACTTGGATCGCGGCCGAGCAGGCCTTTAATTTTGCACTTTATTCGAAGCACGCGACGTCGGTGAAGCTGTTGCTGTACCGCGAGGACGACGTCGTGAAGCCGGTTCTCGAGTATCCGTTCAGCCACTTGCGCAATAAATCGGGGCGAATCTGGCATTGCCGCATCCCGCACGCTCAGATGCGCGGAGCGAAATACTACGCGTACCGCGTCGACGGTCCGAAGACCAGCAACCAATACGACATGCACGCTTTCGACGTGGACAAGATCCTGCTGGATCCCTACGCGACCAGCGTCTATTTCCCGGAAGCCTTCGACCGCGACGCGGCAATGCAGCCGGGCCGCAACGACGGGGAAGCGCCTCTGGGGGTGCTGCATCAGCATCAACCGCCGTTCGACTGGGCCGGCGAAGCACCTGCGGAAGTGGCCCACGAACACGATCTGGTCATTTACGAGATGCACATCAAAGGCTTCACCCAGCATCCCAACAGCGGCGTCTCGCCCGAACATCGCGGCAAGTTCCTGGGCGTCATCGAGCGGATCGATTATCTGAAGGACTTGGGAGTCACGGCGGTCGAGTTGCTGCCGATTCACCAGTTCGATCCGCAGGAGGGCAATTACTGGGGCTACATGACGCTGAATTTCTTCGCTCCGCACGAGCAGTACGCCGTGGATCCCAACAACGCCCACAACGAATTCCGCCAGATGGTCCGGGCGCTGCACGAGGCGGGGATCGAGGTGATTCTGGACGTCGTGTTCAACCATACGGCCGAAGGCGACCATCGCGGTCCCTGCTACAGCTACAAGGGCATCGACAACAGCACCTACTACATGACGACCGGGGAAACGGATCGACCGTACCGCAACTATTCCGGCACGGGCAACACGATGCACTGCGCCAACCGGTACGTCGCTCGCATGATCCTGGACAGCTTGCGGAATTGGGTGGCGCGCTGCCATGTCGACGGGTTTCGTTTCGATCTGGCGTCGGTTTTCACGCGGCGCTCGGATGGATCGGTCTCGTGGGGCGACTCGGCCCTGATTTCCGCGATTCGTTCGGATCCGATGCTGGGCAAGGTCCGCCTGATCGCCGAACCGTGGGACGCGCGCGGCTTGGTCCAGTTGGGCGCCGCGTTTCCGGGCAAGCGATGGTTCCAGTGGAACGGCCGATACCGCGACGACGTCCGGCGTTTCGTCCGCGGCGACAGCGACTGCATCAAGGCCCTGATGTACCGACTGTACGGCAGCGACGATCTGTTTCCCGACGATCTGATGAACGCGTACCATCCCTTCCAGAGTGTGAACTATGTCAATTCGCACGATGGATTCACGCTGTACGATTTGGTCGCCTACAACCATCGGCACAACGAGGCCAACGGCGAGAACAACCAGGACGGACACCGCGAGAACTTTAGTTGGAATTGCGGATGGGAGGGCGACCAGGGGGCACCGCCCGAGGTGCTGGCCCTGCGGCGGAAACAAGTCCGCAATTTCTTCGCCTTGTTGATGGTTTCCAACGGGACGCCCATGTTCTGTGCGGGGGACGAATTCCTGAACTCGCAAGGCGGCAACAACAACCCGTACAACCAAGACAACGAAACCACGTGGCTCGACTGGCGGTTGGCGGACGCGAACCGGGACATCGTGCGGTTCTTCCGGCTGATGATCGCGTTCCGCAAGGCGCACCCGTCGATCGCGCGCAGCCGTTTCTGGCGCGAGGACGTCCACTGGTACGGAACAGGCCGCGAGGTCGACATGTCCGCCGCCTCGCGGCATCTGGCGTTCTATCTGGACGGGCGTTCGCAGGACGATGCGGATCTGTACGTGATGATCAACGCCCACGAAAAGGACCTGACGTTCCAGATCCAGGAATTCCAGCCTCGCCGCTGGCACCTGGTTTGCGACACCAGTCGTCCCAGTCCCGACGATGTTTACCCGGCGGACAAGCAGCCGCCGATCACCGCGCCGCAGTACATCGTGCCCGCCCAGTCCGTGGTCGTGCTCGTGCGGCCTCGACCGTCCGCGGCCAAGGAACGGGATGCATCCCCAGTTCAGTCGTCGCGGTCTGGTTCCAAGTAGCCGGAGTCCGGTTGGTCTTGGACAAGAGGCCGAAACGGATCCAATGACGGGTCGCCCTCGCCGGCCGAGCGACGGGCTCGCATTCTTTCGTGGAAACGGCGGTCGCCACGGCTGAAGACCCAGCCGGCACCGGCCATTCCGGCCAGCAGGGCCAAGAAAACCGCGCCGCCGATCCAGCCCCACAGTGGATTCGACTCCCGCCGTCGCTCGATCACTCGCGGTGTCACGGCCAGGAACAGCGGACCCAACTGGCGTTTCTCCTGGCCGAACGTTTGGACATATTCAGTACGGTACGCCCACAGCTTGAAATACCAACCGGCGACCAGCAGTTCGTGGTCGACGTTCGGCTGATCCGGCATTCCGGCCGGCAGTTGCAGCACGTTGCAGTGCGCCGGATAGGAATTGCGGAAGACGGGCCCGTCCGTCTCGCCCGGCCGGGTGACCAACCGCACTTCCTGGTCGTCCAGCGGCACTTGGAGATCGATCTGGTAGTAATGCCCGATGCCGAACCGCTCGCGGATGTCGGCGTCGTCGATCACGATCTTCTGCACCCGGCTCGCCCGGGCGTAGAAAGCCAACAACCGGCCTTGCAGCTTGGCAGGCTGGTTCAGCAGCATGCCCAAGTCGAACTCGCGCGAGGCTTGGCGAAAAACGGCCTCTTGGTCTGCCCGGCCGGTCGCTGCCAACATTTGATAGAACAGTTCGCGGTCTTCGGGCATCAAGGCCCTGCCGTTGGTCTGCCGCACGCCTTCCAGACGGCCGACGTCCACGCCAAGATTGCCCAGCAGCATTTCATCCTGGCCGATGCCCCACTGCGGCCTCGGCTGGTCGGGCAGCCACGCGATTCGTTCGGCCGCAAAGATCAGGGGGATCTCGGCTTCCTCGCTCGATCCGGATTTCAGAAACAGACCCATACACGCTGCTCGTTCATCCAATTCCGCCGGCTGCTGCCAGGCGGAGGGAACTTCGCGACTGTAGACGATCGCCGGGTTCGCCGCGCCGTCCAGGTCGAACTGGACTTCGTAGAAGTGCGTCAGCTCCAGTCGGGCCGCCGATTCCGGCGGCAATTCGACGCGCCGCACTCCGTGGACCCGGCCGGTCACCCCGAAGACCTCGATCCGGTGCGGTGCCGGATCGGCCGCGATGTCTTGCCAAGCGACGTTTGTGCGCCGCCAAGCGTGCAGTTTGTCCAGTCCGAACCGAGGCATGTTGAAGAGGATCTTCCAGAGCGTTTCCTCTTCGTCCGCCACCAGCGGCCGGCCATCAGCCAACTGCTGGAGTTCGCTGTCGCCGACGTTGAACAATTCGAGCATCTCGCGGGCGCTGGACAGCCGCTTGGCCGTCGGATCGGAACCACCAGACGCCGACCGTCGCCACGGCAGTTTCCGCGTCGAAGACGGCGCATCGGCGGGCGCGTCCGAACCGACCGACCCATCCGGCGGTTCGGACGCAAGCACACGGCTGGCTGGGCCGCCCGGCATCGCCATCTCAACAACGCTCGTCAAAACGAGCATCCCGACCAACCAACCGGACTGCCGGACCCAAACGCGGTCGATCATGGCGCGGAGCCTTTCTTCGATGCGGCTCTCAGGCGGTTTCGCAACGCGAGCGGTGTCGAGCGGCCGCTGAACCAGTAGACCAAGGCCGCGACGGCGACCCCGAACAACCCGGTGCCGGCGAGCAGTGCGACCCAAACCGTCGGCCGAGGCAGATTCGCGGCATCGGCCACCGCCGGGGCGCTGGGCGTCCAGGCAAACGACTTGGCCAGGACGATAGGAGCGAGCCGCGTCCCGTCCTGCGCGGGATAGGCCCAGCGTTTGAAGAAGAAACCGGTGACCTGGATGTCTTCGTCCAGATCGGGCTGCAAGGCTTTCGCATTCGCGGCTCGCTTCGCGGGGAATCCGTCGGGGATCTCCAGGGTGTAGATCACAATCGGCGAGTTCGCACCGACCGGCTGGAGCCACAGCATGTAGTAACCGCCGATCCCGTACAGATTGTCGGGCGCTTCCTTGAACTCCGCCCGCCGCACCGTCCCTTGTACGGTCACCAGCCGGCCTCGGTACACGTCGGGTTGCTTGAACAATTGGCCAAAACCGACGGTTCCGGCCGATGCCGAATGCAACTCGGCCGAATCGCTGCGCGACAGCCGTTCGAGCAGCCGGAACCAGGCATCCGTTTCGGTTGGCCGGAAGACCGTGTTGTCGCGGATGGTGCTTAGAAATACCGCGTCCAACTCGGCCTGGACGCGATCGAGCGATTGTCGATGTTCCGGCAGCAGCGGTTCCGGCTTCGTCAACGCGGCCAAAGCCGGAAGCGACTGCTGTTGCCACTGCTGTTGGAGGTCTGCCAAGACCGCCAGCCATTGCTGCCGCTCGTCGTCGGTCAATTCCTGCCCGGCCTGTTCGATCGATCGCCGCGCTTCGCTCAGGTACTGCTGCCAGCCCTCGTCCAGTTCGGCCACTAATTCCGACCACTGCGAACGATCGTTTTCGTCCAGCGGAACCTCGTCGCGCGCCGACTTCAACGCGACCAAGAACAGGCGGCGACGCTCCGTGGCCATCGTGTCAAGCAGGCCCGACCACGCATCGCTTCGAGCCTGCTCGTGCGGAGACTCGTCCACCGGGAGATCGTCCAGCGACGGCTGCCCGGGCTGCTGGGACGCCGCTGACGACGGCTGATCGGCGTCGGACCGGATTCCCATGACCAAGGGACCGAACGGTGAGGTGGAGCCGCCATTTCCAACGGGTTCGCGCACCCGAGTATCCACTTTGGCCGCGTCTTGGCCCTCGGGAATCGACTGGCCCTGCAAGTACCACAGCCAGTGGAAGTTCTCGGCCTTCTGCGCTTGCTGCATCAACACCAGCACCAGCACCAGCAATCCCGCCAGCATCAGAACCCGGCGCTGAACGTTTTGGCCGTATCCGCGAGGCGACGGCCTCGTCCGACTTCCGTGCTGCGAAGCTGACGAGCGAAAATCCAAAGGCATTGGCGAGCACTCCCATTCCAGGTCGTTGAACCACCCAGGCAGACCTTGGTGGTCTCCAGCGGGCTGCCGTAGAAGCGGTTCGTAGCGAACCCGCTCCGCTATTTCCCCGCCGCGTCGCCGGGATTTGGTTGCCAATCATGTCAAACATGGTTTAGGATGGAACAAGAAGCGGCTTACGATACTTCTTTTCGGGGTTGTCTGCAACCTTCCTGATGGCAGCGACCGACAGATGCCCGGATGACTTGCTTCCAGGCGGCTTGGAATAACCTCGCCAGTCCAAGGCGAATCGATTCCCAGCCTGACTGGAATGGAGAAACGGCTCCGAGCCAGTAGAAAGGGTGGTTTTGGCGCTATCCCAGGCGGACTTTAACCGATTGGTCGACGAACACGGTCCGGCACTTTACCGGATGGCGTTTCGCATGATCGGCGACGAACACGAGGCGGAAGACATGGTTCAAGAGGCCTTCCGTTCGGTGTGGAAAAGCCGTGCGCGCTACGATCCGGATCGTGGAGACCGTGCTTGGCTGGTTTCGATTTTGCGGAGGCGGGTGATCGACCGCTGGCGCAAGCGACAGCCACCCAAGCCGTTGGCCGACGACGGTCCGCTGGAGATCGGCGTGTCTGGCGACGATCCGTTTTCCGGCGAGTTTACCGACGAGGTGCAGGCGGCTTTGGACCGGCTGCCGAACGAACTGAGGGAGACGCTCCTGATGGTGGTGGTTGGCGAATTGACGCACCAAGAAGCGGCGGATTTGCTGAACGTGCCGCTGGGAACGGTGTTGTCCCGAGTCAGCCGGGCTCGGACGCGTCTCCGCGAGTATCTGTTGTCCCACGCAAAAACATGATTCATTCCGCGGCTGCTTGATGTCGGCTGCGAACCACAACCCTGCCGCGATACGGAAGCATGGCGACGATGACCGAGCGCAAGCCAGACGACAAGTCGCTCGATGAACGCCTCCGGGACGTAACCGTTCCGCCGTCGC
Source organism: Pirellulaceae bacterium (assembly GCA_023382975.1). Classification (GTDB taxonomy): domain Bacteria; phylum Planctomycetota; class Planctomycetia; order Pirellulales; family Pirellulaceae; genus SKKK01. The sequence continues at coordinate 85,430 of JAHDXO010000017.1, read as the reverse complement.
TGATGCTGCGGTTGCGAAGCGTCGCCCAATGGGATGACCAGCAACTGGATTGGCAGTTGCGCGACGTCGAGATTCTACCCGGCCTACGGCACCGGTTGCGCCAGATCGTGGTGGACGAACAGGTGGACGAGCGTTTGCGCAACGTTCCGCTGCGGTCCGTCGCCGTGGCTCGCGCCCGCATCATCCCTTGGCGCCGGGTGCGGTCGCGAATCGGCCGCTTCGCTTTGGCGGCCAGTCTGCTCGTTGCCGTGTCACTCGGCTACGGTTCGTGGCTGGGCGGTGTGGTTTGGCTGATGCGTCCGGTCGAGCGTCCGGTAGCATCGCTGATGGTGATGGACAACGGGCCATTCGAATTGGTAAGTCCTGCAGAGTCGGTGGTCGCCATCGTTCCCGGTCCAGCCTGGGACGGTGTGCAGGATTCCGAACCGGCGGGCGGTTGGCCTTTCGACCAGTTTCCTTTAATGGCAACGATCGACCGGCTGCCAGCCGGTCCCGCCGGAGAGCTGTTTGCTGAATTGGGTTCCAAGTGGGATCCCTCGGTCCATTGGATGCGCCTGCGGTGGCCGGTGTTTGGGTATTCTCACCCCGAGGTGGAAACGCTGCCGGATTTGGAAATGGTCGGGTTGCCCGCGACCGGAGGAATCCCGGTATCGCTGATGCGGGAATTCGATCGCGAGTTCCTGTTCAGCCGCGGAACGCCGCCTCCGGTCGTGACCCCGGTGAATTCAAGTGCTCGAAGCCTGTCCGTTCCGCTGTCGAGCGAGACGTCCAGTTGGGACTTGTTGCGGCAACAACTGCAGCGCGATCGGCTGCCGCCGCCCGACCAACTTCGGGCGGAGCATTTTCTGGCGGCCCTCGATTACCGGCTACCGCCGCCGGAGCCGGGCAAATTGGCACTGCGGACGGCGGCCGGGCCTTCGGTCTTCAACCCCGCCGCGGCCGGATTGCTGCAGATCAGTGTCAAAGCCGGTGAGCCTCGCCGTTGGCCCCGACCATCGGCCCACTTGACAATCGCCTTGGATTTGTCGGCCAGCATGGACTGGGACCAGCGATTCGCGGCCGCCCGGGAGGGGATCATACGCGCCCTGTCAAGCTTGCGGCCGGACGACCGTGTTTCCTTGATTGTGTTCCGCGAAGAACCGTATCTGCTGGTTGGCGAGGCGCGGACCGGTGAGTTGGGGGCCGTCTTCGAAGCCCTGGACAACCTTCGCCCAGGCGGCAGTGCCAATCTGGGCGAAGTGCTGCCGCAGGCGATCGCTGCGGCACTTGAGGACGATGCCGATTCGGCACTCGAACGCCGGTTGGTCTTGATCACCGACAGTCCGGCGGTCTTTGTGCCCGAGGCGGCAGCAGTCGTCGAGAGGATTCTGCGAGCACCCAACGCGACGCGACTTGGATTCGACGTCCTCGATCTCGGCGATCGCCCAGAACCGGACGCACAGATTGCCCAATTGGTCCAGGCGGCCGGTGGCAAGATCCATCGGGTCCGATCCGCGAGCGAAATCCGTTGGGCGCTCCTCGAGAACCTTCGGGGCGACGCCGCTCCGGTGGCCACGGCTCCCGAATTGACGGTAGATTTCAATCCACGGGCCGTGGCCGCGTATCGTCTGATCGGGCACCAAGTGCAGAGTTGGGGTGGCTTTGAACAAACTGTCAATTCGGCGGAGCTACGCCCAGGCGAAGAGATTACCACCCTGTTCGAAGTGTGGCTTCACCCGAATGACGAGGACGACATAGCGACAGCTCGGCTCCGTTGGAGTCATCCACGGGACACAAATCGCACCGATTCCGATTCGATCCGCATCAGCCGACTGCAGTTTAGTACTACGTTCGAGGGGGCTTCGGTGTCGCTTCAGGAGGCGATGCTTATTGCCGAGGCGGTAGAGGTTCTTGGCCAGTCCTTTAACTTCGAGGTCCAAGGAACCGGGGGGTATCGATATGCACCCAAGCCCCGCGATTTTCGCCATGTGCTTCAAGCGGTCCAGCGCGCCAATCCGCAGCTCAGACAGCGAGCGGATTTCCAGCGGATGATGGCGTTCATGCAATCGGCGAACCGGATATCGACCGAGCGTCCCGTGGCAGTTGCCAAGTCGGGGACGAGGGGAATAATCGCCGGGCGCTGGCGGGAATCGAAGGAGTAAGGATACTGTGATCCCGTTCAGACAGTCTGTGTATGCCTTGCAGGGTGATAGCCGAGAGACTAACCTACTTTTTTTGCAGAATCGCACTTCGGGTTCCCGGCCATTGGTACTTGTCGCTGAAGGAACGAGGTGGCGGTTCGATTGTTTGTCCAATCCAGGCACCCAGGATCTCGGATGGAGTCCGACGTTGGTCTTGTCGAGTGAAAACGGCGAAGTTCGGCGTCCAACTCGCCGTACCTTGTCAGCGCGATAAGGCAATGTCTCCGGAGGGTCAACGAAAATGACGATGCGCGTGACAGCCAAATTCTTGTTGCTCGGTGCGATCGGCTGCGTCGTGTGGCTGAACACAAGTGACTTGGTTCGCGGAGGCGAGCCGTCTCGCGCGTTTCTCGAGGGACTGCGGGAACGCGGCTACTTCGACATGGCCGTCGAGTACCTCCAGCAGATGAGAACCAGTCCGCTGGCGCCGGTCGAATTCAAAGAGACGCTGCAATACGAGCTGGGGACGACCCTGATTCAATCGTCCCGCGAGCAGCGAGACATCAAACTCCGCGAGGCTCAACTCGAGGAGGCTGCCCGGGCTCTGCAGAGTTTCGTCGGCAATATGCCCGACCATCCTCTGGTGACATCGGCCAACAGCCAGTTGGGAAATCTCAAAGTGGAGCGGGCCCGAATCAAGGTCGAACAATCGAAGTTGCCCAACGCCAAGAAAGAACAAATGTTGGCGGAGGCCGCGGGCATCTACGAGGAAGCCTACAACGTCTTCGTTCAGGCCAAGGCGGAACTGCTGGAGCGGTTGAACCGGCTGCGGAACGTTCCGCCGAACGACAAGAAGAACCTCGAGCTGCGCGACATTCTGCGGACCGATTACTTGCAGGCTCAATTGTTGGCGGCGGCGGTCAAGGAAGAGACGGCCGACACGCAGAAGGCCGGCTCGGCCGAATACAAGGCCCTGGTGACCGCGGCGGCCGAGCAGTACGGCGAAGTGTACGACAAATACCGCACGCGACTGGCCGGCCTCTACGCCCGCATGTACCAGGGGCGTTGCAGTCAGAAGCTGGGCAATCACAAAGATGCTTTGAGTTATTTCGGCGAACTGTTGGAGCAGCCGGACAACGCCGAAGAATTCCGCACTTTGAAGACGAAGACCTTGCTGCTGGCCAAGGATAGCTGGCGGGACGGCAAGCTGAACGCCGAGGCGGTCAAGCGACTCGGCGTTTGGGTCGACGGCGCCCGCCCCAACGAGGCGCGGGAACCGGATTTCCTCGAATTGCGTCTGGCGCTAGCCCGGGCCCAGTGGGCGCTGGCCGAGGATCTGAAGAAAGCCAACCCAAAAGATCCCCAGATCAAGCGCAACGAAAGCGAAGCCCGCAAGAACGCCCAATTCGTGGCGCGGACCACCGGCGACCTCCAGCAGTCGGCCCGGCAGTTTCTCGGCGAAATCGGCGTCGAAGTGGCCAGCGCTGCGACCGACGAACCAAAGAACTTCGACGAAGCCCGGCAGATGGGCCGCGATGCCTTGGACTCGATGCAGACCGCCGGTCTGCTGCTGAAAACGTTGCCGGGCCGGCTTGCCAAAGAGCAGGACGCGGCGGTCAAGGAAGAACTGCAAAGTCAACTGACCCAGGCTCAGGAGACGATGAAGAACGCTCCGGAGGATGCGAAGCGCTACTTCCAGGCGGCGTTGGCGTTGGTGGATGATCAGACCGACCCTCGCGATGTGAACATCGTGCGTTATTTCCTCTGCTATCTGCACTTCACGACCGGCGACTACCTGGACGCGGCCCTGGTTGGCGAGTTCCTCGCCCGTCGTTTCCCGGACAGTTCGGGCGCCCGGCAGAGCGCCAAGATCGCGATGGCGGCCTACTTGAAGTTGTACACGGAGAACGAGACGGACGACCGGCAGTTCGAGACCGACCACGTGATCGGCATCGCCACCTACATCACCCAGAAATGGCCGGATCAGGAAGAGGCCGTCGAGGCGCTGAACACGCTGATCCCGTTCATGATTCAAGCGGGCGACTTGGACGCAGCAGAACGCTATTTGACCGAGATTCCGGAAGAGTCCCCGAAGCGTGGCGACGCCGAGATCAAGACCGGCCAAGCCATGTGGAGTGCCTACTTGCGCGGCATGCAGACGCTGCGCAAGATCGAGAGCGGCGAAGAAGAGCCACCGGCGGGATTCAATGCGGACACGGAAAAGCAGCGGCTCGAAGAATTGAAGACCCGGGCGCAGCGCATTCTGGTCGATGGGATCGCTCGCATGCAGAAAGCCGGATCGGCGACCGAGGCGTCGGTGACCGCCGCACTGTCGCTGGCTCAGATCTACGTCGATACCGACCAGACCGACAAGGCGATCGGATTGTTCGAAGATCCTGCCCTCGGGCCTCTGACGCTGGTCAAAGCGGACCACGCGGCAACGTCCCGCGAAGGTTTTGCGGCCGAAGTCTACAAGACCGCGCTGCGCGCCTACATTTCGTCCCTGCCCACCGCCTCGGACGCCGACGCGGTGATCAAGAAGGCCACCGACGTGATGGACGCCATGAAGCAGGAGATCGCCGAAGACAAGCTGATCGGCATCTACTACAGCTTGGCCAAGGATCTCGAATCCCAGATGGAACTGGCCGCGGACCAGACCAAGCAGGCGCTTTCGAAAGGTTTTGAGACGTTCCTGTTGCGTTTGCGGTCGACCAGCAAGGAGTTCGCTGTCCTGAACTGGGTCGCTGAGACATTTGCGGGGATTGCGGCCAGTTTCGACACGCAGACCCAGTTGACCGGCGACGCCGCCAAATACTATCAACTGTCGGCCGACACCTACGAAGGCATCTTGAAAGACGCGCAGATCGACGACGAAAAGATGCGGGTCCAAGTCCGCCTGCGTCTGGCCAACGTTAAACGCCAGTTGAACAAGTTCACCGAGGCCCGCGACACGTATATCGCCATCTTGAAGGACAACCCGATGATGGTCAACGTGCAGATCGAGGCCGCCAAACTCTACCAGGACTGGGCCGCCTTCCCGGAGAAGGAAGCCCTGTATCTGCGTGCCATCCAGGGCGCCGAAATCGATCCAAGCACCAAGAAACCGATCATCTGGGGATGGCAGGGCATTTCGACTCGCACCGCCAGCGTTCCCCAGTTCCGGAATCTGTTCCACGAGGCCCGGTACAACTTGGCGCTGTCGCTGTACAGTCTGGCCATGTCCAAGAGCGGTTCCGAGCGCGAGAAGTATCTTGAGATGGCCAACCGCTCCATCAAACAGACGCAGCAACTGTTCGGCAGCGGACCGGAATGGGAAACGTGGAAGCCGCAGTACGACAAGCTGCTTAGAAACATCCAACGGGGGCTCAATCAAAAGCCCGTGGGTCTGGACGAAGGAACCGTGGCGAAGGCCGGTCCGGCCGCAGCCGCGACCACCGAATAACACGAGGAGTCCGAACGCATGAACCGATGCACAATCGCAATTTGGTGCCTGGCGGCGATCGCGTTGCCGGGCGTGGCGAAGGCACAGAACGACCAGGTTTTCGGCCGCACCGGAACGCCGACGCGCGGCTTGATCACGAAGGTCAGTCCCACGCAAGTGACGATTCAGGCCACAGGCGCAAGCGTGGATATCGACACCAAAGACATCCAACGAGTCACGTTCGGCGACGAGCCGGCTGAGTTGCGCACGGCGCGGGACCGCGCCCTGGCCGGGCAGTTCGGCGACGCGCTGGAAGAACTGAAGAAGGTCAACGCCGCGACGATCAAGAACGACGTCATCCGGGCCGAGGTTGGATACTACACGGCTTACAGTCAAGGGCAACTAGCGTTGACCGAAGGGGGCGACAAAGCCGCCGCGATCACACTGATGATGAACTTCATCCGGGAAAACCCGGGAACGTTCCACTATTTCGAAGGCGTCGAGTTGCTGGGGGATCTGCACTACGCCAGCGGCGAGTTTGACCGCGCAGCCATGTTCTACGGCTTGATCGGATCGAAAGCCCCCTGGCCCGAGTACCAAATGCGGGCATCGGTATTGCAGGCCCGCTCGCAAGCCGAAGCGGGCAACTATACGGACGCCCTGGCCAGCTTCGACCGCGTGCTCGCCTCGGGACTGAATACCGCTGCCGCCGTCGAACAGAAGATGCATGCGACGGTGGGCCGGGCCGTCTGCCTGGCAGCCACGAACCAAGCGGAAGAGGGCATCAAGATCATCAACGACCTGATCGCCAAGAACGATCCCAACGACCCCGACTTGTTCGGGCGGGCCTACAACGCCCTCGGCGCGTGCTACGTCAAGGCCGGAGCCACCAAGGAAGCCCTGCTGGCGTACTTGCACACCGATGTTTTGTACTTTACCAATCGTCAGGCGCATCCCGAGGCGCTGTACAACCTGGCGAAGCTCTGGGATCAGGTAAACCGTTCGGATCGTGCCGTGCGGGCTCGCAGCCTGCTGCAAAGCCGCTATCCGGGCAGCCGCTGGGCTTCGATGCCGTAGCATCGCATCCGCCGCGACAACATCAGTCGGCCGGCTGGTGCTTTACCCGCCCCCGAGCCGCTGATTAGAATAGCAACCGAGAATTTCCCAATCGAACAGCCGTTTTTTTGTAGATTCACAGAAGGGTGGGAGGAAAACATGCGGCAAGGTACACAAATTGGTCCGCGGACCTTGGCTTGGCTCTCGGTCCTGATGGTCGTTCTGGCAGCGGGAGGCTTTCTGGCCGCGGCCGGCGCGCCGTCGGTTGCCGTGGCGGCCGATGAGGATATTTTCGACGAGGCCCCGGCGCCCGCCCCGGCCGCCGCCCCGGCGAGTTCGACGGAAGATGCTCCCCGCGAGATGAGCTACTTGGCCTGGATCTATCAAGCCTGCGGCCCCTTCTACACGATCATCTTTTTGGGATTGTCCTTTACTCTGGTGGCTCTGTTTGTCATGAATCTGCTGACCGCCCGCCGCGAGAACGTCTGCCCGCAGCACTTGCTGGAGTCGTTCGAGGGGCACCTGAACGAGCAGCGCTACCAGGAAGCCTACGAGCTGGCCAAGTCCGACGAGTCGATGCTGGGCATGGTCTTGTCTGCAGGGTTGGCCAAGCTGTCGGTGGGCTATTCGCAGGCCTTGGAAGCCATGCAGGAAGTCGGCGAAGACGAGAACATGAAGCTCGAACACCGGCTCAGCTATCTGGCCCTGATCGGCACGATCAGTCCGATGGTCGGGCTGTTCGGCACGGTCCACGGGATGATCTCCGCGTTCCAAGTCATCGCCGCCGGTGGCTCGACTCCCAAAGCGTCCGATCTGGCACAAGGGATCTCGACCGCCTTGTTCACCACCCTGCTCGGCTTGGCCATCGCCATCCCGGCGATCGCGGCCTACAACATTCTGAAAAACCGAGTAGCCCGTCTGGTCTTGGAAGTCGGGATCTACAGCGAAGACATGATGAGCCGCTTCCAGAACGTCGGCGGCCAGAAGTAGAGGTTGCGATGAAGATCAAAAAGGCAAATAGCAACATCGTCGAAGGCGACATGACGCCCATGATCGACATGACGTTCCAGTTGATCGCCTTCTTCATGGTGCTGATTAACTTCACGCAGAGCGAACAGAACGAACGGATCATGCTGCCCGACAGCGAGCTGGCCAAGCCGCCGGACGCCCCGCTGGAATACCCGATCACGCTGCACCTGACGAAGGAGGGCACGGTCATCATCGGCGGCGAAGAAGTGCCCATCTCCGGATTGCAGCCTTACCTGAGCCGCGAGGCGAACGTGCTGCGCATCCGCGGCAAGCCGCTCTCGGACGCCACGATCATCATCCGCGGCCATAAGGACGCGCGAACCGGAAAAGTCCAAGAGTTGATCAAAGAATGCCAGATGAGCAACTTCGAGAAGTTCGCCCTGCGCGCTAAAGAGGATGTCGGGAACTGAAACCAAATCGTCTCGGGGAGGGAAGTGAATCATGAAAGTTCGTCATTCTGGCGGCGAGGGGGAAAAGGTCGAGGTCCCGATGACGCCGATGATCGACATCGTGTTCCAGTTGCTGGTGTTCTTCATCATGACGTTTAAGATCGTTTCCCAAGAGGGCGACTTCAACATCAAGATGCCGCTCGCGGCACCCAGCGAAGGCTTGCCCGACCCCAACAAACTGCCCCCGATGAAAGTCCGCATGCAGGCCATGTCGTCCGGCGCTCTGGCTCAAATCTCGTTGAACGACAAGGTGATGGGCACCAGTTTCAAGAGTCTCCACGACGAGATCCATCAAGTGATTGGTGACGACCGGGGACCTGGCAGCGTTCAAGAGACAGCCGAAATCGAACTGGATTGTGATTACAACCTTCGCTACGAATACGTCATCCAGGCCGTGACCGCCGTCTCCGGCTACCTGGACGGCAACGGCAACATCGTCAAACTGGTCGAGAAAATCAAATTCTCCCCGCCGCGGCCGGCTCCATAGAGCAACGCCCGTCAGAATGTGACCACCCGGTGGGTCGCGGGCGCCGACGCGACTCAGGTATCCAGACGGCTCAGGAGCCTCGAGGATGCTTCGCTTCCACATTCCTGTCGTCGTCCTCTGCCTGTTCGCCGGCATCGTCACTGCCCAAGAACCCGATCGCCTGGCTCGCATCCGGGCTGCCAAGATGCCGCCGATCACCGCCCCGGTCCTGTTCCATACGCCGCAGGCCGATGCCATTTGTTCGGCGCTGGAAATCTTCCCGCCCGACAATCCCTGGAACCAGCGGATCGACGATTGGCCGCTTCATCCCGACTCGCGGACAATCGTCGAATCGATCGGAGCGGAGAAGCCTCTGCGTTACAACCCGGACATGGGATTCGTCCTGGTGCCGCCAGATCAGCCGCGTATCGAGGTCAAGATCGTCGACTATCCCGCGGAATCGGACCCCGGACCGTACCCGCTGCCGGACAACGTCCCGATCGAAGGTTGGCCCGGCTACTTCGCCCAGTTCCAGGGCCGCGCACCGTCGCTGGAAGAACATCAACGCGGCACGGGCGGGGACCGGCACGGCATCGTGGTCGATCCGGTCAATCGCATGCTGTACGAGTTCTTCGTCCTCCGACGCACCGACGACGGCTGGCAAGCCGCCCAGGCATCGGTCTTCGACTTGAAAACCAACCGGCTTCGCCCAGCCGGCTGGACGTCGGCCGACGCCGCCGGGCTGCCGATTTTTCCCGCCGTCGTTCGTTACGACGAATTGCAGCGAGGCGTCGTCGAACATGCGATGCGGGTCACCGTCCGCCGCACTCGCCGCGCCTACGTGGCTCCCGCCACGCACTACGCCAGCCGGTACACTAATCCCGAGTATCCGCGCATGGGCGAGCGGCTTCGGCTGAGAGCCGACGTCGACCTCCGCGGCTTCTCGCCCAACGTGCAAACGATCCTCAGAGGCTTGCAGCAATACGGCATGTTCGTCGCTGACAATGGCATCGAATGGGCCATCTCCGTCGCCCCCGACCCCCGGATCCCTCCCATGCACGAAGAACTGCGCCGCATCAAAGGCGACGCCTTCGAAGTCGTCGTCGCGCCGACAGCGGAAGAGTGAGTTCAAGCGTCAGGAGTTAGCAGCCAACAGAAGCGAAGCAGAACCCTGCCCACTGACAACTGCCTATTCTGTCTCGCCACTCGGCCGCCGAAAACACGCGTACAAGAACAGCGCGACCAGCATATAGAACTGGTACGAAATCACCGTCAACACATGCACGGGCAGCGCGACCGATGGTTCGGCATCGCCGAAGTACACCAATTCGCCCGGCCCAGGAATTGTGGCGTCCCAGATCCAGCGCGGCCGGAGCGTAGCCAGTACAATGATCGATGTCAGCAGCGCAGTGCGATCCGCCAACCGGCGCGACAGATGGCGCCAGAGAATTGCCCACCCGAGAATCAAGATCAGAAAGTAATGATCCCACGTAATTGGTGACACTAACATAACAGCCAGGATGCATACTGCAAAAGCGATGTCGCGCTGGGCCGGGCTGTATGACGTCCAGCACTTCCAGGCCGCGAGCGCGGTGACCAACAACACGGCGGCTAGCGTCAGCGCCTTGGCCAACACGGGACTTTCGGTCAACGGGATCACATGGCGATTCGGCGCGTCCAGCAACTTGCTCCAGTAACCATTGATAGAAGCGTTCGGCCAGAAATCCCGAAAGCCGTCCTGGACGGTCGGTACCACGTGGCCGAAGTACTCTTGATAGGTCTGGAGACCAAGCACAGCCACCGTGATTCCGTTCAACAGCAGGAACGAAACGCCCATCCCTGCCACCGCTCGCCAATCGCGCCGGGCTAGGTAGTACAGACCCATAAAGGCCGGGAACAGCTTGATGGCGGCAGCGACGCCCATCAACCCGCCACTGAGCGCCGGGCGTCCGTTCCGGTCCGCCCTCCAAGCAGCAACGAATAGCATCAACAGCAGCAGGTTCAGTTGTCCTTGGATGATCTGCTGGGTAAACGAGTTGCTGGTCAAGATCAGGGCTAGGATGGGCAGCAGCGTCCACGGGGGAAGTTCGAGTCCCCCGCGGCCCGCGATCCACCACAGCGCCATCGCCAGGCAGGCAAGCGAGATCACATTCCAGGCGGCATGAGCCGTGCGGTAATCCAACCGCCCCAGCGGCAACAGCGCCAACACCGACGATGGAGGATGCGCATTGACGTCCATTGTCTCGATGCGCCATTCACGTCCCAGGTATCTCGGAATCGTCTCGTTCAGCGAAGAATAGACCGGTTGGCCTTCGAAGTAGTTCCGTGCTGACGCCCATTCCTGCACGAAATCAAACGAAGCATGCCGCGGTGGCACAACCCGCACGAGCGTCGCCGCTCCCCACAGCAGACAGATCCCGGCGCTCGCGGTCATCAACAGACTTCGCCTTAAGCTGCCGCCCGTCCGCATGTCGGTCATCGACCACTCCCTTGCTCGTCGTCTGCAAAATTCCGTTTCTCCGCCACCAAGAACAACGGACGGCCCCGCACCTGATCATAGATGCGGATCACGTATTCGCCCAGGATGCCGATCCCCAGAGCGTTTAAGGCACCGAAAAAACTGGCCACGATCAGAATCGACGTCCAACCGGGAATGGCCAACCCGGTAAACAATCGATGGTACAGGACAAACGTCGAGACGACGATGGCTGCCAGCAGCGACAACCCGGCCAAGCCGTAGAAAGCCTTCAGCGGCACCGTGGAAAACGAGAAGATTGCCGCCTGGGCCAAACGAAACAGTCCGAACAACGATACGCGAGGCCGACCGTCGTGCCGGGCCAGTCGTTCGACAGGGACGCCCGTTTGGCGGAAACCGACCCAGCACCGCAGGCCCGGATAATAACGTTCGTAATCGCCCAGCGCCGCGATCTGCCGGACAACTTGGCGGTCCACCAGTCCGAAATTGCCCGCGTCGGTTGGGATCTCGGTCTGCGAGATCGAATTCAACAAACGATAGAAGCCAGCGAACAACCACCGCTTGCCCCACCACTCCTTCCGCTTGGTCCGCACCGCGTAGACGACGTCGTAGCCTTGTTGCCAACGAACCAGGAAATCGGCGATCGCCTTGGGATCGTCCTGCAAATCGGAATCCATCACCACCACCGCATCGCCGCCGGCATGAACCAGTCCGGCCTGGACGGCGGCCTGATGTCCGAAATTCCGCGAAAAATGCAGCACGCGGACCCGAGTGTCCTCGTCGGCCAGCGAGTCCAGGATTTTCCGGCTCCCGTCGCTCGATCCGTCGTTGACGAACATGATCTCGTAGCGGCAACCCAGCCGGGAGAGCGTCTCCGTCAATCGCCGGTACAGTTCGCGCAGTACGGCCACCTCGTTGAATACAGGCAGAACCACCGACACCAAGGCATCGGGGCAGATCCGTTCGGAGAATTCTGCGCTCGGGGCCATGCACACCATCTCTCTAAGTTCGACATGTGTTTTCAAAACATAGACTGTACTCCGTGCTTCGTCCACTTCACTTAGCTCCACGCCGCTCCCACCGTCCGCTCAACCAGCCGTTTCCCTTCGTGGCGGTTGGATAGTAATGCCAATTCCGGAGGTGTCAGCTTTCCTGAAAACGTCGATTGATCCGTCGCTTCCGATCGGTTGACCTCCGGGATCGGCCGAATCGATCGGCACCGCTTGTTCGAAGGCCGCAAGAGAACTAGCTTTTGAGGAACAGACCAACAGCTTGTGCCATTCGACACCCCGATCTGTCTTAAACGATGACGACTAATTACCACGATAGTAGATGTGTTAACGCAACAAAGACGTCGTCCGCCAAGTCTGCGATGTTCCTGCTTCTGATTGGCATTTTCCTGGTCCAGTTGGCGATTGCCGGTGGATTCAAGAGTGTCTCGCGCCCACTTTGGTTCGACGAGATTCTGACTCAGACGCTGGTCGCAGATCCAAACATTGTGCATTCGCTCGCAGCAATTTCTGATGGCGTCGATTTCAATCCGCCCACGTTGCATCTGCTGCTTCGCGGCTACTGCGCATTGTGGGGGGAGACGAATGCAGCAACGTTACGCTCGTTCTCGCTACTCTGTACCATGCTCACTTTGGTTGCCATCTATTTCACATTGGCTTGCGGTTATCGACCGTTGGTCGCTTGCACAGCAACGCTGGGGATGTGGACAGGTGAGACGCTGGTTGGCGAAGCGTTTCAAGCAAGGTTCTACTCGCTGTGGTCTATGCTCATCGCATTGTTTTGTTTCCTGCTCTCCCGCTCTGATCGTAGCTTCGCCACAAAGTGGCAATTTGCTTTGCGTGCTGTGTGTTCGGTTTTGATTTGCACGACGCACTACTTCGGGATTTTCTCCCTGGTTCTGGTTGTCGCAGGCGATTGTTTGTGGCATCGAGGGAATCGTAAGCGGATATACTCGTTGCTGTGGTCCGCCCTTCCCGGCCTAGTCGCCTTAATAGCATGTACGCCGTTTTTTCTCGGTCAGCGTGCAGCCTTGTCGCTTCCAACATGGATTCCCCCAATCGGTCTTTCGAGGGTTCTGGGCGTGATCGCCATGCTCGTGCCGATGTCGGCGCTCAGTGTTTGCGCTATTAGCCTGTACTTCTCGGAGTTGCTGATGGGGCGCAATCGACCAGGTTTGGGAACTATGAGACTCATCAGTGTTCGTCCAAGCCAACGTTTGGGAATCGGTGTTTCACTCGGCACCTTACTCGTGATGCCCGCCGTACTGCTGGTTTTCTCGTTGTTAGTTCAACCCAGCATGATACCTCGTTATGCCATCGTGGCTTGCCTTGCATTTGGGCCCTTGATCGCCGTTCTCTTGGATCGCTGTCAACGGCTTTTCGTCATATTTTGCTTGGTCTCGTTCACCGCGATCGGTCTAGGTTCCGTTGCAAAAGTGACCAACGACGCACAACAGAGTGTTTTGGAACGCGAGGAGATTCTTGACGTTGTCCTATCCTTACCACACCGGACGATCTTGATCGAAGACGCGCTGGATGCTCTGCCGCTGTATGCAGCCACGCCCGAACTACGAGACCGGCTGGCTTTTCTAGATTTTGAAATCGAAGAACTTCCGGAAGCCAGCTCCTATGCAGTCGTCAACCGCGACGTAATGCGCCGATACACCAGACACTATCCCGGTCTGCAGCGTCTGACGCCGAAGGATGTGGCCACGATCGATCGTTTGGCCGTACTCCAAAGTGAGAGAGAGCCCATCGCATGGTCCCTGGTGGGAGGCTTCCGAGTACGGCCTCTCGGCGGCCGATTGTATGAACTTGAACGGCTGGATTAAGCCGAACGATTCGGAGTCAGAACAGAATTCATCCGATTCTACGAAGTCACCGCGTGCGTCTTCCGGAGCGGGCTGGTTTGGGCCAGGTTGCGAACTTCGGCTGCCAGGAAGAACGAACCGCTGACGCAGATCAGGGCATCGTCGGTGGCCAACGCTTCGGCGGCCGACCAAGCGGCGGCTGGGCAGGCTTCGACCAGGACTTGGCAATTCACTTCCGGATCCGCCGCCGCGATCTCGTCGGCCAACTCCTTCAACTCCACCGGTTCCACATACCGCGGGTTGTTCAGATAGCGAGTGAGGATGACCGTCGAGAACTTCGGCAACAGGCAACGGAGCATCCCGGCCAAATCCTTATCCCGGCTGGTCGCGAAGACCAAGATCCGCGACCGGACCTCGGGAAACGCCTCGTCCAATACGTCGACCAAGGCCTGGATCGAGGCGACATTGTGCGCCGCGTCGACCACCACAATCGGTCGGCACTGTACGACCTCCGTCCGTGCCGGTATCCGTGCTTGTCTCAAGCCCTCGCGCACCGCCGCGGTTGGAATCGCCCAGCCTCGCTGCTGCAAACGGCAGATCGTCGCGACGGCCACCGCAGCATTTGCCGCTTGATGACGTCCCAGCAGGCCGGTTTGCAGTCCCCGATAACCTTCGTCCTCCGTTCCCGGCGGCTCGGCGTAATCCAATCGCGTCACCAGACGAGGCGTCCCGGCCAACGTAGCGAGCTCGATGCCTCGATAGGTCAACTGGAAATCGCGGCCGATTTCGAAGTAGGGGCAACCCAGCCGCTGCGCCCTCGCGCGGATCACTTCGGCCGGTTCCTCGTTCGCGACGCCTGACACGACCGGAATTCCCGGTTTGATGATCCCTGCCTTCTCGCCCGCGATGGCTGCCAGCGTGTTTCCCAATTGGCGAGTATGATCGAAGCTGATACTCGTAATGACCGAGACCTCGGGCCGACAGACATTGGTCGAGTCGAGGCGCCCACCGAGTCCGACTTCGAGCACCGCCACGTCGACTTGGCGCTGAGCGAAGTGCAGCATCGCGGCCGCCGTGGTGATCTCGAAATAGGTCGGCCCGGATTCGTAGCCACCATTCATTCCCACCCGGCGATCCATCGCATCCACGGCCACTCGCACGCGAGCGATCAGTGCCGCGAACTCCTCGCCGGTCGAAGGACAGCCGTCGACGGTCATTCGCTCTTCGACCTGCTCGAGGTGCGGCGAAGTGTAAAGTCCGGCGCGATGACCGGCCGCGCCCAGAATGCTGGCGATCATCGCCGACGTGGAACCCTTGCCCTTGGTTCCCGCGACATGCACGATCGGATAGCGATCGTGCGGATTGCCCAATCGCGAGAGCAACTCGCGCATGCGCGCCAGCTTCAGGGTTTGCGCACGGTACGGAAAACGCGGCACTCGCTCGTAGTCGATGCGTCCCAGCAGGTATTCCAACGCTGCGTCGCGTGTCAGCGGCTCGATCCGGTTCGTCATGTTCGTGAGCCCGCAAAGAATGGCCCGGCCGGCAGAACCAACCGCAGCCGATAGCGCCACCGCAAGGTGACGGGCAGTCCTTCGACGGTTCCGGCGGGAAGAACCGCAACTTGCTCATCGCCATTGTCGAGCACCACAAGTCCCTCGTTCGCCTCGGCTTCCACAACCAATCTCGGACTCTCACAAAGCGAGACGGACTTCGAAGCATGGACGCCCATGGCCTGCTCGTAGCCGAATTCGTGAGAATTCGGACCTCGCTGGCTGACATCCGAATTCTCACGAATTCGGCTACCGAAAGTCCCTGGCCGAACGACGCGATACCTGCTGCCCAACCGCTCGGGCGGTTCATGCACCCGGCACGCGACATCGAAGAGCAGTGACAATTCGTTCGCCTCGACGCTCATCGACCAATGGCTCTTGCCGGCCATGCCCACCAGCAGCGCACACGGTTCGCCCGACGCGCCGGACTGAAAGCTCAACTGCTGCAGCGCCGGGCTCGGCGGCCAATTCTCGCCGTCGACGCCTTCGAGCGATTCGAGGCAAACCTCTTCCTCGCCGCCGTCCGTCATCTGCAACCGATGCGCATACCGGTCGCCGTTCCAGACGAAGCACAAGCGGCCGCGCAACGATCCGCGGGACCACAATTCCAGCGATGGCAGATCGGGCTGCATTCGGGCTAATTCTCCTGGGCCACGCGCCATTTCAAGTACGAGTCCAGGAAACCCTGGATTTCACCGTCCAACACGGCGTGGAAACTGCCCATCGAATAGCCGGTTCGCGCATCCTTGACCCGCTGGTCGGGATGCAGGAAATAGTTGCGGATCTGCGAGCCGAAACCGACTCGCGCCTTGCTCTGGTACTTGGCCGCTTGTTCCGCCTCGCGTTTTTCCTCCTCGACGCGGGCCATCCGGGCGCGGAGCATCTTCCAAGCCGCCGCACGGTTCTTGTGCTGGCTGCGCTCGTTCTGGCACTGCACCACGATGCCCGTCGGCAGATGGGTCAGGCGAATGGCGCTCGACGTCTTGTTCACGTGCTGGCCCCCCGCGCCACTGGCCCGGAAGGTGTCTTCGCGAATATCCTTTTCGTCGATCTCGATGACGATGTCATCGGGAACCTCCGGGGAAACGTCGACGGCCGCAAAACTGGTCTGGCGCTTTCCTTCGGAGTTGAACGGGCTGATCCGGACCAGCCGGTGCATGCCTGTCTCGCCCTTCAGATAGCCGTAGGCCATCGGACCGCGGATCGCGATCGTCGCGCTGTTGATGCCCGCTTCCTCGTTGTCGTTGCGGTCCAATAGCGTGGCCGAGTAGTCGTTTTGTTGAGCCCACTGGAGGTACATCCGCAACAGCATCTCGGCCCAGTCGTTGGCGTCGGTGCCCCCGTCCCGGGCGTTGATCGTCAAAATGGCCCCGGCCGCATCGTGAGGACCGTCCAGCAAAGCCTTCAACTCGAGTTCTTCGACCCTCTTCTCCAGACGAGCCACTTCGCCAGCCACCTCGTTGGCAAAGTCCTTGTCCTCTTCGGCCAACTCGAGCATCGCTTCCAGATCCTCTGAAACTCGCAGCGCCTCAGACAGCGGCTCGACAATCGCCCGCAACGATTTCAGTTCGGCGACCGTGGCCTGCGCGCGTTCCTGGCTGTCCCAGAATCCCGGCGACGCCATTTTGGTCTCGATCGCCGCAATCTCCTGCTGCTTGGTAGCGTAGTCAAAGACTGTCTCGTAGTTGAATCAACCTCTCGCGAATCGCCTCGGCTCTGTCGTAGATTTCACCTTCCATGTCGGCATTTCCCCTGATTTGGTTAGTTTCAGACACATGCGGCGCTGCTATTATCCCGAAGAAGCGGAAACAGAAAAGGTGGTAGGCGATGTCTCGAGTGGTCTTGGCGATGTCCGGAGGCGTGGATAGCAGCGTGGCGGCGCACCTGCTGCTGCAGCAGGGGCACGAAGTCGTCGGCGTGTTCATGCGGCACGGGGAACGTTCGCCAGCCATTCAATGCTCGGCCGAAGGTCCGTCTGCACCCGGTTCGCTACCGCTACTCAGCGAACGACCGGACCACAAGCAGGGGTGTTGCAGCGCATCGGATGCGGAAGATGCCCGCCGCGTGGCGGATCGACTGGACATTCCGTTCTACGCACTCGATCTACAGCAGGAGTTCGGTCGGATTATCGACTATTTCGTCCAGCAGTACGTGGACGGGCGCACTCCGAACCCGTGCGTGATGTGCAACAACTGGCTCAAGTTCGGGCGATTGTTCGATTACGCCGACAACATCGGCGCCGAGTTTGTGGCTACCGGCCACTACGCGCGCTTGGTTTCGGCCAGCGCCGGCGCGGTGGAACTGCATCGCGGCAAAGACGCGGGCAAAGACCAGTCCTACGTGCTGTTTGGAATCCAGCGCGACCGACTGAGCCGGATGTTGCTGCCGGTCGGCGATTTCGACAAGCCGCGAATCCGTACACTGGCCGCCGAAATCGGTTTGCGAGTGGCGGAGAAACGCGACAGTCAAGAGATCTGTTTCGTCACGACTGGCGACCACGCCCGGTTCATCCGCGATCGTTTGGACGGAGCTGCGGACGCCGAACGCGCCGGGCTGATCGTCACGACGGACGGTCGGACCGTCGGACAGCACCAGGGCATCGAGGCGTTCACGATCGGCCAGCGAAAGGGACTTGGCGTGGCGATGGGCGAGCCGTATTTCGTCGTTCGCATCGAACCCGCGACGCGCCAAGTCGTCATCGGACGTCGCGAGGAACTGGCACGGACCGAACTGACCGCCAGCGACACCAATTGGCTGGTCGATCCGCCCGTCGGCGAATTCCGCTGCCAAGCCCAGATCCGCTACAACGCCGCCGCCCAACCCGCCACCGCTCGGCTGCTGAGCGACGGCCGCCTGAGCGTCGTATTCGACCAACCCTGCTACGGTGTAGCCCCAGGTCAAGCCGTCGTCTGCTACGCCAACACCCAAGTCCTAGGCGGCGGATGGATCGAGTAGAATCCGAAGGTCGGGCTGAGCAATATTTCCTGGTGGATGCGTGTGTTGTGCCACACGATGGCAACTCGCGTCAATCACGACGATGGCGAATCGGGGAAATCTGGACAGAGCCGGTTTCGTGCCGTCCGCCAGCGGCCATCCGCGCACGATCGACTGCTCGCGCAGCGGTCATCAGCGGCGTCGCTTCTACCTGATGTCGCGAGTGCGCGAGGGAGAATGGGGTTCCGACGAGGGGCGGCTTCCTGCGGGAAGTCGCCCCTTGAAGTCTGTATCACGGCAATCGAATTGCCGATCACTTACGCCGCGCTACCACCCGATGCCCAACCTGACCCCGGGCCCGCGGAGGTAGATGCCAGGCGAGTAGCCGTAGGGATACCCGTATCGATACCGGTCGGGATACCCGTATCGATATTGGTAGGGGGACCGATCGTACGGATTCCGGTAGTAATACCGATAGGGATACTGGTACACAGGCCCGCGATAGTACCCTCGCGAAGGTGGCCTGTTGTAGTAACCCCGTCCGCGGCCAGATCGGTACTGTACTTCCTGAACGGGGATGCCGTCCTCCCCGTCAAATTCGGTGGCAACTGCCAAGTGGATGTTCGCGGAAGTCGAGCCCTGCTCGAGGGCTGAAGCCGGGCGGGCCGCCACGGCCAACATCACCGCTGCCGCCAAAGCAAACATTATCCCGTAACGCATGGGATGCTCCTTTCCGGTTTGTGGAGTGAAAAACGGTAAACACGTCACAATAAATGTTGTGCATGTGCCGTGCCAAAGCGAAGCCATTCTGAAGGAATCCCTTGGGAAACAGTGGTTTCCCATGCGTATGGATCGAGATTCCGCAGGATCTTTCCTTGAGAGGTGTCGTCTATTGGACGACGCAGCGCAACATCTTGATGCGTGCCCCCATGGCAGGGTCCGCTCCGCCGACGCCAGCACGTCGGTCCGGCGCGTCACGGCCGCCCGGGGCACCGGAAAGTCATTCACCGGCGGCCCCACTCGAGGAATACGTCCTCGGCGATCTCGGATAACACGAGTTCCAGCGGGTCCAGTTCGATGTCGCTCGGGGTGGACATGCCGTTGCGAGGTACGTCCGGGAAGGAAACAAGATCGTCGCGGAGGTCGTCGCCCGCCAGCCAGATGCTGACGGCTGGGGGGCGATTTGCGGCGGGTGCAACCGGCGAGCCGGAAAAACCAGTGTCGCGAAGGGGCGTTGGCGCTGCGGTGACCGTGGCCGTCGCAGTACTTGCCGCGACGAAAAATGCGTCGCGGTCCGAAACCGAACCGTCCACAGCGGACGGCACGGCTTCCGCCTCGACGCCCTCATCAGCAGATTGATTGTTCAGGAAACTGATGGCCGCTAGGATGTCTTGCGGCGTCAAATGGCCGTCGCGATTGACATCATAGAACCGCACGGGATCCTCCGGTCCGGCCGGCCGGACCGGAGGCAGCAGACCGGTGCCGACAGCGTTCATGTGGTTGATGCCGATCAGCACGTCCTGTGGCAGGACCAGCCCGTCGCCGTCGATGTCTTCGGGCCGCGGGCGGTTGTGCCACGGGAACGGGTTCTCGCCAACCTCGATGGCAATCCCTTCGCGGACGCGGATCCGCGCGTCGAGCGTGGAAACGGCCGTGACGTCGAGAACGACCGTCAGGCCGGCATCGTGGACCACGAAGAGTCCGTCCTTCAGCCGCAGCTTGCCGTCACTGATCTCGAAACGATCGTCCGAGGTGGTGAACACGAACGCATCGCCGCCGACGGGATCGTCGATGGTCACGTTGCCGATCACCACGCCTGTCAGGTTGGCGTCGACGAACGAGTTGTCCAACGAAAGACGCTTCGGCAGTTGGCCGATCAGGGCGCCTTCCGCTCGGCCGCGGCTGATCAGGGCGTGAACGGGGTTGGCCAGTTCCACAAAGAAGTCCTTCACGCTCTGCGACGCGGCGTCGGCGACTTCGACCGTGACGATCTGCACGGTTTCACCGGGCGGGAAGACCAAGGTGCCCATACGCGGCTGATAATCGCCGTCGGCCGCCACGGCGGTGCCATCCACGGTGAAGAAATCGACCGAGACGGGCAGCGTGCTGGCGGGCGTCAGTTTGACCGTGAAGGCAAACGTGGTCGATCCATCGCCATCGTCGCTGAGCACCAAGTCCGAGACGGTCAGCGCCGACGGGATGAACGGCTGCCGCTGCTCGCCCAGCACGCGGGCTGCCAGCCCATCGCCCGTGTTGCCCGCCACGAGTTCGGCCAGCGGCAGGGCGCCGGTGGCCGCCGCCGCGATGTCGTCCGCCACGACGGATTGGAACACGTGTTGGGCGCGGCCCACTTCTTCGAGGAACTTGAGCGCGTCGGACGTGTCGAGGCCGTCGATGTACGCGTTGCCGTCGGCAATCACGCGGGCAACGGCGACGGCCAAATCGCCGTCCAGGCCGACCGCAGCTCGCGTCGCCGCGGCCTGGATGATCGCCTCGATGGTTGTCTGATCTGCGAGGTCCGCGGGGCCGCCCAACGCCAATTGGTCCGCCACCGCCGCGAAGGCGTGCCGGGCGTCTGCGGCGGTTTCCGGCCCGCCCGCGGCGGCCAGCAAGCGGGCGACTTGCACGGCGACGTCCTGGACCTGGGCGCCCGAGGCGAAGACGTCCGGCGCGCCGGGCGTGCCGACCAGCGTTTCGGTGACCGCGTCGAACTCCAGCAGCGCCACGTCCGGCAGCCCGAACCCGCCGCGCAAGGTCGCGAACGTTTCCACGGGCGTCTGGCCGTGTTCGTCGAACAGGACGACCATCAGCGTCGTGAGCGGCGTCACGAACCGCGTGCCGGGAAACGCTGCCAGCGAGATTTCCTGCGCCAGCGACGTGCTGATATCGAGGCCGCCGCTCAGCACGACCACGCCTTCCTCCGGTCCCAGGAACCCGTCGCCGTCCCGATCGAATTCGATGGGAATCAGCAGCAGGAAGCTACCATCGGCCCGCGTCGTCGTGGCCGGCTCGAACGGTTCGTCGTCGTCTTGCTCGCCGTTGCTGTTGACGTCCAGGAAGTCGGGCATCCAATTGCGGTTGGCGTCGAAGTAGACGATAGCGTCGGACAGGAACCCGTCCAGTGCGAGGCCCAGAGTGAAGCCGCCCGCGAATGTCGAGGTCTGGTCGCCCGTCTGAATCCCCACGGTGCCCACCGTCACGGTTCCCGGCGTCACGGTGCCGCCGCCACCGGGCGGGTCGATTATTCCCACGTTTACGTTTACTTGCGTGAACGTAAAGGTCGCGGTGTTGCTGGTCTTGCTGCCGTCGCTGGCTCGGAACGTGAACTGGTCCTGGCCATCGAAGCTGGCGTTCGGCTGATAGGTGTATGATCCGCCTCCGTTGCTGGTCAGTGTGCCCTTCGTCACGCCGCTGACGATCTGGAACGTTAGTTCGCTGGGCGCGTTGTCCACGTCGGTGACCAGCGGCTGCAAGGAAATGGTGACGCCGGTACTGCCCTGGGGGATTTCTTGCGAGCCGTCTTCCGCGACCGGCGCGTCGTTGACGGCGTTGACCGTCAAGACGACGACCGCCGTGGACGAGCCGGTGTTGTTTTCCGCTCGGTATTCGAAGGAATCCGTGCCGTGGAAATTCAGTTGCGGGCGGTAGGTGAAGGAACCGTTGGGCAGCAAGTCGAATTCCAGGGCGTGCGCCGGTCCGCTCACGAGAACGGCCGTCAGGGCACCCCCGGCGCCCAGGTTGTCGTTCGCGAGAACGCCAGGGGCTCCGACAGAACGTTGGGTGTCTTCGGTCGCACTGTAGAAGTCGTTGATGGCCACCGGCGGGGCCGGCTTGTCCACCTCGATCGTGACGGTGGCCTCGAAGACCCCCAAGTTGTTGCCTGCTTTGTAAAGGAAACCATCAGTGCCCGTGAAATCCGCTAGCGGTACGTAGGTAAAGGAACCGTTGGCCTGGAACGAGAAGTTGGCCGCAAACGCCGGGAACTCGACGACCGCAGCCTCCAGCGGCCCACCATCGCCGCGATCGTCGTTGGCCAGTACATTCGATGACAAGGTTGTATTGGCGTCGATGGTGTACGAATCGTCGGCGCCGCTGGGTTCGTCCAGCAACCGGATCGTCACGGTCGCCTCGTCCGTTCCGCCGCGGCCGTCGCTGATCGTATACCGAAACGTCTGATCCGTATCGGTCTCCGCGCCGGGCGTGAAGGTCACCGTCCCGTCGCCGTCGTAGACCACCGTGCCCGCGGAGGGCTGGGTCACATCGACCACGAAAATCGGATCGCCGTTCAGGTCGATGTCGTTGCCGGTCAAGTCGATCGTGATGGGATTGCCGGGAGTGGTCGAGGCGTCGTCGTCGACGGCGATGGGCGGCACGTTGCAGTCGCTGTACGGATGGAAGTAACCCACGACCGACACGTTGTCCACGGTCCAGTCCGCGTCGCTCGGGCTGAAGCCGTAGATGCGGAACGTGAGCGGGCCGCTGTTCGGCAGGATGCATCCGTGCCCGGCGATCGGCACGCGGACGTTATGGCCGAAGTCGCCGGGGTGGGTGGACCCGCTGGCCAGCGAGCTGGCAAAGCCATCCCGGCTCGAACGGATTTCCCACTGCACGGGGCCTGCCTCGGCCGCCCGGTCCCAGAAGTCGAGGTGCGTGATCGAGAACACCTCGATCCTGCTGGCGCCCGGATCGTAAGGTTGAAGCCGGACCGTCTTCGGCTCCGCGTAGCCGAAGGTGAATTCGTAGTAGTTGGGCAGTACGGCCCGCAGCGACAAGCCGTCGAAATACGCGCTGATGTCGCCGCCGAAGAAGGAGAACGCCGAATGGTCCTGCCCGATCAACTCGACCCGCACGAAGCGAGTTCCCGACGGGGCCGTGCGGAGATCGCTCACCACGTTCCACGAACTGGTGTTGGTCCGCGCGCCGGAATCAAACGTAGCCAGCGGCTGCTTGTTCTGATCCAGGTACCGCACCAGGATGCGCGCCGTATCGCGCGGCGAGGTCGCGCCGACACGCACCTGTCCCTCGAACTGAAATGCCTGGGCGCCGCCGTCGATCGCCTGGGCAAACTGACTGACGTCCACGTCCTGAAACAAGCGGGCGATTGCGCCGGGCGCGAAAGACGATCCGGCATGGAAATAACGGCTCCCAACGACCGGGGCAGGATTGCTCGAACGGGTCTTCCAGAAACCGCTGGAGGCAAACCAGCCGGGAACGAAGTTGCCGGGGGCTGCGCCGGAAGTGACTTCGGCGGGATTGACGATCAAGTTCTCCGACAGATCCGCCTGCTTGTCCGCAATCCATTGGTCCGTGCCCGCCGCGGGCGTGACCGGGGCGGGCTCGTGGTGCGGATTCACCATCGGCACGCCGACGGAATCCCGGTCCAGCGGATTGACCGACGCGACCGCCAGCAGATCTTCGTTGTGCGAAAACGGCTCGGCCGTCAAGCGTTTGTCGCCGAGGATCGGGTCGAGCGTGTATCCGTAGACGAAGTTACCGCCGAGTTTCTGCGGCGGATGCTGGTCGAAACTGTAGCACACCAACGACGGCGCGGCGCATTCGGGGTCGTCGTTGCGGATCGTGGAGTCCACCCGCGTGGTGAGCAGCGTGACGGGGGCCGCGCCGGGCGGATTCCGCGGCGTGATGACGTCCGTGCTGACGAGTTCGAAATCGACGCGGAACGTTTCGTGCAGTTCGTAATCGGCGTCCTCGAAGATCGTGACCACCCGCTGGGGCGTCTGGCTGGTCAATACCACCAGTCCCTGGGCGGCGGTCGAATCGGCCGGGCCGGCATGGAAGTCCTCGTTCAACTGGGCCGCACTCAGCGCGGGAGCGTGCTGCGCCACCGTGTACCGGATCGTCACCTCCTCGCCGGGCAAGATGTTTTCCGCGCGCAGTTGTAGATAGCCGCTCTCGAGAAAAGCGGCCACCAGCGTCGTGCCGGCGGCGGATGAGGCCGAGTGGCCGACCGCCTCGACGAAAACGCGGATCGGCCGAGGCGGAATCGGGAAATCGTCGTCCAGAATGACCAGCTTGCCGTCGCTCAGGGTCGAGTGACTAAACACCTCTCGCTCCAGATCGTCCTCGATATCGGTGATCTCCGCCAGGAACACCTCGTCCCGCTCCATCGCGTTGTCACCGATGATCTGCACGGGAAACGTCCTGGAAATATCGCCCATGCCGAACGTGACGTTCCGGTTGCTGACGGTCACGTAATCGATGCCCGCCGTGGCGGGATCCTCGTCGTGATCCAGAATCGGACTCCCCGCGCCGAGTTGTGTCGTCCGGACGGTCACAGTCAAATCGTCGTCGGGATTGGCCCAGGGCTCGGTCAGTCGCACCGTAACGTTGCGGCTGGTGTTCTGGCCCTCGTTCTTTTCGCGAAAAGCCGCGTCGGCGATGTAGACGTGCGGCATGCAGGCGTTGGCATCGCCCAGCAAGGGGAACTCGACCTGGAACGAGACCAGCCCCGTGGGGTCGCTCACCACGAGCGGCCCGGCATGAAACGGTTCGTGGACGCGGACGCAGCCGAAGCGGTCGAGCGAGACGCCCAGGCCGCCGTTGATGATGCCGAACACGTCGATCTGCCCGTCGATCCGCCCTTCGACAAACCGAGCGGTAATCAGCAGGCTGCCGGCAACTTCGCCCGTGAGGAAATTGGCCACCGTCAGCGTCCCGCTGCCGCGCGCCCGGAGGCCGGTATGGTCGACTTCCAAGTCGATCTTGGCCTCGAGTTCGAACAGATCGGCCACGGTCAGGACCGCGGGCTGCGTGCTGTCGGACTCCGCACGCAGCCGGACTTCCACGCGCGGCCCGTCGATGCCCGCAATCGTGCGCGGCGTCGTATTGACCACCAGCGTGAACCGGCCGTCGGTGGTCAGAAAATCACCGACCTCCAAATCGACGCCCACGTCCACGGTTCCGGCGATTCCGTCGGCGGCCAGGGTGAGCGAGGCGTCCAGATTGCCGATCGTGCCGAACGGGCCCAGGTCGAGGGCCGCGGTGCCTTCGATGTGCGTTTCAGCGGCGAGTCGCACGAACAGGTCGCCGCTCAACTTGAATTCGTACAGTTTCAGCAGGGCGTCGGCGATGCTGAATTCGACGAACGGGCCCGCGTCCAAGCCAAGCTGCGGAACGCTCGTCGTGCCGGTATTGGCCGCGAAGCCGAACTGGCCGGAGAGTTCGAATCCGTGCCGCGCGACGAGGTCCACGCCGATGTCCAGCTTGGCCGCGATACCGCTGGCTGCGAGACTGCCGCCGTCCTTCAGGAACAACCCACCGCTGACGTCGAAGTTGCCAAGCAGGCTGGACGTCAACTGGCCGCCCGCGGCGTCCATCGTCACCAGCAGGCCCGCCGTGTCGCGAACGAGTTCGAAGTTGCCCTGCAATTCGGCCGCCCGTTGCCCCGCCGCGTCCTCCGGGCCGAACCCGATCAGGCCGCTGACCAGAATGCGCGTCTGGCCGCCGGGAATCGCGGCCAGCGAATTGGGCAGCACGACCGGCACGCCCGTGGTATTCGTCTCGAAATGAAAATTGCCGCCGAAGACGAACTGGTCGTTGCCGAATTCGGCAGGACTAGAATGCGGATCGGCAGAACAGACCCCGCCGACTGCCGTACACAAGTTCAAGAGAGCGGCGAATCCAGCTTGCTGTCCGGCGCCGGTATCGGGGTTGGTGACGACCTGGAAATAGCCGGTCGCACCGAACGACAGCCAGTCGAAGATCTCCAGATCGCCGCGAGCGAACACTTCCAGGCCCGTCTGGTTCACCTCCAGGACGAACTGGCCGTTGATTTCAAACAAGTCCGTGTCCGCCGTGTCTTGAATCCGCAAGGTGGCCAGCGGATCGGTGGCCGGATCGCTGCCGGCGACGACGACGCGGAGATAGGTGCCGGCTTCGAGCAATTCATCCGGGCTGCACTGGGCGACCGGTGTGTTGCCGTCTACGCACCGTGCCTGGTTGGTTGTATTGACCTCGACCGTGAACGAGCCGTCCAGTTCGAATCCGTGCCCGGTGTCCAGCGCCGTGCCGGAGGCCAGCGTCAATTGCAGCCGTCCCGCGATGCCGTCCGGGCCGACGAACAGATCGCCGTCGGCCGTGAACTCCGCCAGCGTATGCCGGGGGTTGGCGGGATTGCCGGTGGGCACATTCAGCGTAGCCGTGACGTTTTCGACCTGAACCCGCAATTCGTCATTGGCCGCCTTCAAATCGAACTGCCCGCTGAGCACAAACGTGTCATTCAGCAGCGACAGGCGTGCGTCGGGATTCGTCTGGGGATCGGTGCCGCCGACGTGAATCGCCACAAACGGTCCGGCCTCGACGGGGATCGTTTCCTCGAAGACCGTGCCGTCGGCCAGTTCGTAACGCCGCTGGAAGTCGCGGGCGACGGCGGTCGTGTTCAGGTGCAGGCTGAACTGGCCGTCGAACTCGAACAGGTTGCCGGTCAGCGTTTCCGTCGTGTCGGCCGGCGACGCGACGGGCCCGGTGCCGGCCGACAGCAGCACGCTGCCGAACAAGCCCGCGGGCGTGCCGTCGCTCGCGTCCAGATCGGCTTGCAGAAAGCCATTGGCAACCAGCGTCAGCGCGGCGTCGGCGTGGTTGGCATCGGGCAGCAGCAGTACCCGCGCGCCGACGTCGGCGGTCATCGCACCGGCGCGTTTGGACAAGTGGAGAATGACCGGATTCGGGTCGTGGCCCGGCTGCGGGCCTTCGACAAACAGCAGGTTGCCGAGGTTCGGCAGGCCGACGATCGGGACGCTCACGTTCAGCTCGTCGGCGGTGACCGTGGCTTCGAAGTTGGGCAAGAGGAGCGTTTCGGGGCTGGACGGGAATTCCGAATCGACGACCAGCCGGGCGTTCTCCAACAGGCCCGGCAGGTCAACTCGCGCATCGACGCGGAAACCGCCGTACACTTTGGAACCGGTATCGCCGTCGGCCGGGTCGCCGAAGCCGGGCGTGTAGAACCCGAACAGCGCGTCGGCCGAAAC
Source organism: Pirellulaceae bacterium (assembly GCA_023382975.1). Lineage (GTDB taxonomy): Bacteria > Planctomycetota > Planctomycetia > Pirellulales > Pirellulaceae > SKKK01. The sequence continues at coordinate 58,124 of JAHDXO010000017.1, read as the reverse complement.
CCCGTCGGGTACGGCGACCACTTGAGCGGGCAGCCCGAGTACATCGGCCAGCCATTCGGGCAGCGAATCGACTTGGTCGTCGCCATCGGGCGGGGCCAGCGAAAACGCCGCTTCCAATCCCATCACGGGCAGCGGCAACATCATGTCGGGGAAAGCCACCAGCGGCCGCTCGCCCAGGAACAGATCGTGGATCGTGTCGACCGCGCCCGGGCCCGCTGCCGTATCCACCATGCGGCTGATCAGCGGCGATTGGAGGATGTCCTGCAACGCCTGCCGCGCGTCGATCTCGCGATACCGGATCTCGGCGAATGCCTGCAAGTCTGCCAGCCACGGCAGGGCGGTTTCCGCGCGGAAGCCTTGCGGCGTGAGCTGGAAGAAGAACTTGCCCAGATCGACGCCCAGCAGCCGCGTGTCATCGTAGCCTTCGATGTAGAACGTGTTCAGGATGTCGATGATGGTGGTGCCCAATTGCGGATCGACCACGGCGTTCGGATCGGCAACCGTGGCCAGTCGTCGCGGCGGCTGATTCGCCGGATTCCGGGGGCCGTCAAAGACGCCGTTGCCTGCGTCCACAAACGCTTCGGCGCCGTCCCACACGCCGTTGCCGTTCAGGTCGTCGAATTCCTCGTTGCCGCCGACGTTGTAAACGCCGTCGCCGCCTTGGTCGACGAACGGTTCGGCGTACGTGTAGGCTCCATCGCCGATGTCGAAGTACCATTCGTCTTCGTCGTACAGACCGTTGACCAGGTTCTTGTCGAACGTCGCGCCGACGACTCCATCCAAGAGGATTTCCCCGTCGTCCAGCAGGCCGTTGTCCATCGCTTGGATGTACTGGCCGTTGACAAACCCGTCGCTGAACGCTTCGCCCGGATCCAAGACGCCATTGACCAAGCCGGCGTCGAACGTACCGCCCCGGAAACCGTCGAAGAACGTCTCGCCCAGATCGTATTGGCCGTTGCCCGTGTCGGTGTACGATTCACTGGGATTGAACCTCCCGTCGCCGTTGGAATCGATGAACAGGTCCGTCGAGGGACCTGGCACGCCGTCTAACTCGATCAGCGTTTCGCCGGCGTCGAATCGCCCGTTTCCGTTGGCGTCGATGAACGCGTCGCCGGGCCCGGCCGTGAAATAGACGGGGATCGTGACGGCGACGCCCGCAGCGGCGTTCATCAACACCACGTCCTGGCGGACGACGAACGACGGCACGATTTCGCCGTCGCCCAACACTCCATCGCCGTTGGCGTCGATGAACAGCGTGCCGTCCGCGGCTTGGGTCAGGCGGATGGCATTGAAGATCCCGTCGCCGTCGCGGTCGTGGAAAGCCTCGCCCGCTTGGAACAAGCCGTCGCCCAGATCCTCGAAGTAACCTCCGGGGAAATAGAAGCCGTCGCCGTTCAGGTCGATGAACATCTCGGCGGACGGCTGCGAATCGCCGTTCAAGTCGATCCACAGCTCGCCCGTGGGAATCTCGATTTCGGTGCCGTCCGCGCCGACGATGAACGCATGCCGCCCATCGAATTCGATGAACGGCTCGCCGACGTCGTATTGTCCGTTGCCGTTGACGTCGAGGTAACCGTCGCCCCCGTCCCACACGCCGTTCCCATTGTTGTCCTGGAAGGCATCGGCGTTTTGCGGATCGTCCAGGACGCCGTTGCCATTGACATCGTCGAACGGTTCGGGCGGCAGTCCGATGCGGCCGGGAGCCTCGTCGCTGAAGAGCTGTTCGACAGGTCGACCGGGGACCGGTTCGTCGGCCCCGTAGGCGTCCAGGTAGTAAGGACGCGGCTTGGGAGTGCCCGGCGGCGGAGGATTCATCGCCGCCAAGGCGAATTCGGCCAGATCCTCGAACAGCACGGCCGGCGAGGGGATGAACATCTGAATCCGCGAGTATTCCTCGTTCCGCGTCAGCCCCTCGTAGATGCCAGTCAGCCATTCACGATACTCGCCCACCAGATTGAACGTTGTGATGCCGTCTTGGATCAAATCGTTGGACGGGAAATCGGCGGGCGCTTCCGGCGGGGTCCAATCGATGCTGTCGAAAACCTCGATCGGATCGCGAATCAGGGCCGGCATGAACAGTTGGCCTGTCAATAGCATGCCGCCGTATCGCATGGCGTTGATGTACTGGTTGTGGCGCCCCACGGGAATCAGCGCCGGGTCGTTTTCCACGCGTAGGAATTCGGCTTCGTCCGGCGTGCCTTCCTCGTCGTGCTGCGACTCATCCGTGAAGGGGATCTTGGTCAGATCGACCACCCGTAGACCAAAGAGCCCCGACGGTTCGAGTTCACCCGCCGCGTTCACTTGCGGGCCGAACATCAGGCCGCTTACCTTGCCGACGCGGAAACCGTGGATCGCCAACTCGCCGCTGATCAGCACCTCCCAGCCGCTGAAGGGATTGATGGCGTCGATCAAGGTGTCGAGCAACGATCGGCCATCCGGTGCGGCGCCGTTGACGTAGGCAAACACGAGTTCATCCGGCAGGTCGAGCGAATAGCCGAACTCCAGACGATCTTCGATCCCTAGCACAGCCAGAGCGACGCTGAAGGCTCCCGCCACACCGGTCTTGGCGAGCGTCTTGCCGATGCTGCCCGCCAAGGCGAACGAGACCTGATCCTTGTTGATGATGATCTCGACCTCGGCCAGCGGATCGCCCATCGAAAACCCGAAGATCAGCGGTTGGATGTTGCCGTTGACGACCAGCGATGGATTGAAGATTTCCAGAAACGCCTGGGCAGACGCGTCCAGGGCCTGAACCGCCGCATCGACGATCGAGTCCGACATCGCGTTCAGCAGGCGCAGGCCGTTCTGTCGTACGTCGCGGAGGGCCTGTTCCAGCGCGGTGGGGTCGAATGCGTTGGGATTGCCGGCCGTGACCGATTGCCGCAAGGCGTTCAAGTCGCCAAGCGACAGGAACAGGTCCGTGGTCAAGGCGTTCGTGACGCGAACGATCTGTCCGAGCCGGCCGGCGGCGGTCTCCTGCAAGTTCCTGACGTCCGAAAAGGTGGCAGGAACGATGCCGGCCACGTTGGCCGACGTAGCAGCGGACAGCGGCGAGTACGAATACTGGATTTCGCCGTTGACGAGCGTTGCGTCGAAACGACCCGCCGCGGACGTTTCGTCGTCGTCGTAGCGGCCGTTGCCATCCGCGTCGTGAAAACCGACCAAGCGGGCCAGGACGAAGTTCAGCGTGATCGGCCGTTCTTCGCTCGGCTCAATCGTTCCGTTGTTGTTGGTATCCAGCAATGCGCGAGCCAGTTCCGAGCCGTGATCGGCGTCCAGACGCCGGGCCAGGCGGTCGAGTCCCGCGCCGATGAACGGTTCGCCGATTTCCGCGACGTTTTCGCCAAGGGCCGAGAAGAAGCTGTGCAGGCCGACCAGCATGGTTTCGGCCACGCCCTCGAACGACAGTTTCGCGCCCAGCTTGGCTTCGGCCGGCAGGAGGAAGCCGAGCGGGTTGTCCGGCGCGGGCGCGGCAAAGGCGAAGCTGACTTCGGCGTTGAGCGGATCGGCCAGATCGATCAGCAGACCGGCCCGGCCCAGCGGAAAGCCGAGCGCCTTGATGTTGGCGGTTCCCAGAATGCGGACTTCCGGATTCAGCGACTGCTGCAGATCGGGATTCAGCGGCGACTTGGCGTTGATCACGAAGCTGCCTTCGCCCGTGACCAGCCCGGCCACCGCGACCGACGTGATTTCGCCCGCCAGGCCGACGGTGAAATCCTCCTGCCACGTAAACTTGTTTTCGCGAATCAGCGTCGCCAAGGCGTCTCGAATCCGCTCGTCGGAGATCTCCAGCGGTTCGGTGAAGACGGGATCCGTCACCAGTTCCAGCGGGTCGTCCACGCTGCGGAGCGTCGGCACACCGAACACGATGCCGCCGGAAACCTTGCTGATCACCAGCGTCGTCTGGCCCAACGGCCCAATGGCCAGCGGCACTTCGACCGTCGCCATGACGGGACCGCGGTCGGATATAACCAGATCGATCCCCGCGCCGATGTCGCCGAACTTGAACTCGCCGAAGATGCGGCCGAAGATCGACGAGGTGTCTTCGATGCCGTTGCCGTCCGTATCGACGTTCACCTGCCCGAAGCTCAATCCGCCCGACACGTTGAAGGGAATGTTCGGGATCAGGGAAAACGGGTCGATCGCGATGCTGACGCCATTCAGATCCTTGATGGGGAAATCGCCGCCATCGGGCAGTTGGCCGGACGCGATTTTGCCGATGCCTGTCTTCAGCTTCTGCAGATCGAGCTGCAGATCGGTGACGTCCGCGGTGAACGGCAGCGGAAAGTCTCCCACCGCGCCGCCGATGCCGCCGCTGAAGAACACGTCGAACGGCAACGGGATGTCGGCGATGTCAACCGCGTCCAGGATCGCGCCGCTGAAAATGTCCTGCAGCGACAATGCCGTGCCATCCTCCAGTGTAATCGCCTCGTACAGATTCTCGTGGAAGCCGACGCCGAAACTGGTCACCTCGAACGGCAACCACAGGAACAGGTCTTCTAATGCGTCGCCGAAGTTCATCTGCAGTGCCAAACCGGGCAGCTCCGGCAAGAAGTCGTTGCCGATCACCAAATTCCGGGCCTCGCCGCCGAACCCATCCAATCCGGGCAATTCCAGCCGGACGACGTCGAACGTGGCCAATGTATCGGGCAGCCAGGAGAACGGATCGCCGGGGATGAACTCCTTGTCGGGATCCCGGAAGTTCAAGACGGCGTTCTCGCTGGTCAGCACCACTTGGTCCAGGATATTGATCTGCATCGAATCGACGCGAAGCTGGTTGAAGTTGAATTCGAAAGCGGGAGCCAGTTCGCCGGCGGGATTGGTGACCGTCATGTCGAAATTGAAGCCCACGCCGGCCAGATCGACCACGTCAGCCAGGGAAAACCGCACGTCGATGTCCCCGTCCACTTCGACGAACAGTTCCGTCGGCCCCCCGGTCAAGAAGCCCGGCGCCAGGTGTCCGGCCAGTTCGATTTCGGCGCCATGGAGCGAAATCTGCCCCGCGCCGAAGTCGGCGTCCAACACATCGCCCAATCCGTCGACCTTCAACCGCCCCGCGAAATCGCCGCCGAACACGCTGCCGGATTGGCCGCCCAGGGCCAGGCAGGCTTCGATCGTGATTTCGCCGAACATCAGATCGTGGAAGCCGAACGCCACGGATTCGATATTGCCCGGCCGCAACTGGCCGCTGGCGAGCGAATCGACGTGCAGTTCGAAGCTGAACGCGTTGGTCGGCGGAACCGGTGCGTCGGCGGTCGAACAGACGGAGCCGCCGGGCGGGTTGATTTGCACGATCGGCGTGAAGGGCAGTTCCAGCCCGCTGAAATCGAATTCGCCCGTCACGCCGACCGTGAATTGGTCGAAGTCGCCCGGATCGTCAAAGTTGACGGCGATCCGGTGCAGCCGAAACGGCAGCAATTCCAAGACGGGCAGCGACGGGGCGTCGGCCGGCTGGCTGAAAACCGCCTCGACCACGTCGATGGCGACCGATCCGTCGCGGCCGATCACCAACCCGTTGCCGCCCACCTGATCCGAGCGCACCGTGAACTCGACATCCGGCAGCAAACCGTCGCCGATCAGCCCGGTCGCAAAACGGGCCGTCGCCGTGCCGACTTCCAGCAGCGGATCTGCCGGGCCGACGCTGGGGCCGAATTGCAGCGATACGTCGTTCAGGACGATCTCGAAGACATCGGCAAGGTTCGCCGTAAATCGGTCGGCGGCCAACGACAGATTGCCGCTGAGGTCAAAACAGCCGACCAGCGCATGCGGCTCGTTCGCAACACAGGAACCGGCGGCCGTCACGCCGCCGCCGTTGTCCGCGTCGATCGACACCGAGGCCAATCCGGCGGCGCCCTCGTCGGGCAGCAGCGTCGCGCTGTCGGCCGTCAGCATGACCACCAGATCGCCCGCCGGATGATTCACCAGCAAGCCATTAGCGGTGTCGATTGACAGATTCCGAATCGTGACCTGCAAGTCCTCCGCAGCCAGCAGCCGGGGGTTCGAGCCGATCGTACCGTCAACCAGGGTGATGGTGACTTCGTCGATGGTAACGAGACCGTCTGCGATGACGACATTCGAAACCTGCCCGCCTTGCAGGAACGGGAACTGCGGAAACTCGACCGACATCACGGGGATGGTCGTGGTCGTACCGTCCGACTGGATCTCGCCGGACAGGATCATCAGGTCGCCGACTTGGAACAGGAAGTCGAACTGCACTTCTTCGACGTGTGCGCGGAAATCGTCGATCTGGACATAGGGTGGCTGGTCGAGCAGCGACGCGCCGACCAGCAGCGAAAAGACGACTTGGGCGTCCGCCGCACCGCTGGCACCACCGCCCGTGCCGCCCGCGAACAGTTCCGCGGTGCCCCTGAGTTGCAGCCCGACGTCCGGCGTCGTGGTCGACAGGGGCGGATCGAGGCCCGGATCGGGTGTTTCGCAGTATTGGCCGAAATCGATGCAGCCGGTGAACGTCACGGCGGCGCCGACCTGGCTGGGTCCGTTGGTGGCCACGATCTCTGCCTGCCCCGAAACATCGCCAATGAATTGGCCGTCCTGATAACCGCCCAGCGTGATCAGGCCTTTCAGTACAACGCCGCCGAAATCGAAATCGTCAAAGCCCAGTGTGATCGGGCCGACGTTCCGCGGGCGGATCTCGCCGGCCGACAGGCTCGCCACGTCGATTTCGAACGCGAACTGGCCGTTCGTCGCCGGATCGAACGAAACGACGTCGCCGGTCGGATTCACGGGGTCGTCGATTTCACTGGTGGCGCCGATGTGGACGATCGGCGTAAACGGCAGCAGCTCGGCAAGCTGCGCGACCAGCACTTGCCCTGTCACCGAGGCGGTGAACGAATCGAGGTTGTTCTTGTCGGGGAAGTCGAGCAGGATCGAGTTGACTTCGACCGGGATCAGTTCCGCCAACCCTGCCGCTTTGTTGTAGCCGGACGGAAGGATCGCTTCCGCGCGACCCAGGAACGGCTTTCCGCTGCGGCGGACGCCGAAGTCGTCGATCTCCAGTCGCGGGGTCAAGCCGCCGGCTTCGAGTGCGGGGATCGTCGCGGTGACGTCCGGGATGACCAACAGTTCGTCGTTCGCGCTGCCTCCGGGATCGAAGTGGAACGAGACCGCCGGCACCGTGACCAGTCCGCCGGCCGTGGCGTCGAACACTTCATCCGGCAGCGCTTCGACATGGAACAAGCCGCCGAACGTGGCGTTGAACTGGTGGAACGTCAAGTCGACCTTGCCGGTGCCCAGATCCAGCAAGCCAGCGACGCCGGGAACCGCGTTGCCGTGGACATCGAAGCCGCCGATCACATGCGCGAGTCCGCCGCCCGAGCCGTCGGGAAAGAGCGTGGCCGACATGGCGCTCACGTGGACCGAGCCCTGGATGGAAAGCTGCGGCACGACCGTCACGTCGATCGTCGCCTGCAGCACGGGAGCGGTGAGTTCCAAGATCGGGCTGCCGGCCGGGCCGATCGTGGTCGCATCGTCCTCTAACGTGAATTGGACCAAGAAGCCGTCGCGGCGCAGTTGAATCAGATCGATCTGGCCGGGCAAAGCCTCGGTGGGCAGGCCGCCGAATTCGGGATCGAGCCAGAACAACTGCAAGTTGCGGAGCACCCCGATTTCGTTGACGCCAGCGGCGATCGTGACCTGCAAGCCCGGCTCGTTGGGGCCGTTTCCGGTCGCCGTCAGCAGCAGCGACTCGCCCAATTGCACCGCGGCCTGACCGGCTTGCAGCGAAAAATCGCCGCTGGCCACGTCGATCGAGGCCGATGCGTTCACAGCCACGACCGCGCCGTCGAGTTTCGGCGTGTCTTCGTCCGGAAACACGGCGATGCCGCTGGCGCTGACCGTGACGCGGGAACCGCCGCTGAACGTGACACCGTTCGCATCGAACGTCGCGTCCGCGTCGATGGACAGTCGCGGATTGCGGATTTCGACCAGCGTTGGAATGCCGAACTGGACGGGGGCCGTGACGACGACTTCCACCGCGGCGGTGTCCGTGCGGCCTGAAATGCGGTCGTGGACGGTGTACAAGAAGCGGTCCCGGCCGGCAAAACCGGGGGCGGGCGTGTAAACCAGGGCGCCGCTGAAGGTGTCCGTAGCAACGGTTCCGTGTTCCGGCGGCGATACGCCGACGATGCGGAGATCGGTCATTCCCGCCGCTGCTTCGACTCCGTCCACGAGCAAACGATCGTTCGCCAGCACCGCGACGGAAGCGGACTGGCCTGCTGACGTTTGGAGCGCATCGTCTCCGGCGATCAGCGCGACGTGAGGCGGATCGCTCGGGTCGTTCGGATCGGGCACGGCGGGATCGACCCACACGAACACCGTGGCGGTATCGGTTCGTCCGCTGCCGTCGACCAGCGTGTAGGTGAACGAGTCGCGACCGGTGAAGTTGGGCGGCGGCGTGTAATCCAATCGATCCGCGTCGCCCGCGTTGCGGATGACGCCGCCGTTCTCGGTGGCGACGGCGTCGAACGAATCGACCTGAAGCCCGCCGGACGTCGTCACGTCGTTGGCCAAGACGGCAATCGTAATCGTCACACCGGCGGTCGTCAGCACCTGATCGTCGACAGCGGCGGGGGCCGGATCTTCGTGCTCCGCACGGACCACCACCGTGACCGATCCTTCGCTGCGGCGGCCGTGTTGGTCTTCCACCACGTACGTGAAGCGGTCTTCGCCGCTGTGCGTGCCGTCCGGAATGTAGACGACGCGGTCGCGCCGGCCCTCTTCGCGCACGACGATCACCCGGCCGTGTTCCGGCTGCGTCACCTGGACGATGGTCTTGCCGCCGCCCGGCTCGTGATCGGCATCGTTTTCCAGCACGTCGATTTCCACCGGCTTGTCGCTCTCGGTCGCCGCGCCGTCGTCGCGTGCTTCCGGGCCGCCGGCGGGCGAGGTCGAATCGGGACCGACGATCGAGACGGTCACCGTCGCCGTCGTGTGTACGCCGCTACCGTCGTCCAGCGCGTAGGTGAACGTCTCGCGGACGTCGACGGTGCCGGCGGGCGGCGTGTAGACGAGTTGATCCCCGACAATCTGCACGCTGCCGGCAATCGGACCGCCGGGGAGATTCACGGTCTCGACGGCTGCGATCGTCAGCGGGTCGCCGTACAGCGACAGGTCGTTGGCCAGCACGTCGATCGCGACCGGCTGGTTGACTGCCGTGATCGTGCGGTCGTCCATCGCCAGGGCGCCCAGCACGCCCAAGCCGGCGATCGACACGCCGTCGCGGCGGATCACCAGCTTGTTCACAAAGCCGACGGGCAGATTCGGCACGGCCGGCACGCGGAACGTTGCGCGGCCGATCGAAAGCAATTCGGCGGACGGATCGGGATCGTTGGGCACGAAGCTGAATGCGACGTCGCGGGTGACAACCTCCAGGGCTGGCCCGATGCGGACCAAGGCTTCGTCGGCGCGGACATCCACGGCGCCGGTGCTCAAATCGATGCTGCCGCCGATTCCGGTGAGGAGGCCCGTGAAGCCGTCCAAGTCCGGCAGCACTTCCGCCGCCTCGGCCGTGACCAGGATCCGCCCTTGCACGTCGCCGCCGACGATCGTATCGCCACCCGCCGTGGCGTTGCGGACGCTCAACGACGGGATCAGCAGGGTCAAGTTGTCCAGTTGCAGCAGGCGACTGTCCGCCTCGCCGAGGAATCCGGTCAGCGAAGCGAACGCGTTGTCGATCTGGAAACCATCCAAGATGCCGTCGGGATTCGGGGCGCCATTCAAGTCGACGTCGTCGAAGCCCAACATCCGCTCGATCGTGATGGGTTCCCAATTCGGCAACCGGTTCAACGTCGCGGTGACGTCGAACAGTTCGGCCTTGGCCCCCGTCTGCGGATCGGGATCGCTGAAGAAGAACCTGGCCCGGGCGACTTCCAACGTCAGGATGGGATCGTTGGCATCGGGGATCTGGAAGACTAGGTCGGTCAGTTCCACGTCGAGCAGTTCCGCGTGGACGTTCAAGTCGAAGAACGGCGCCTGCTCGGTCAGGAACGTATCGACCGCGAGCCGGAACCGGGCCGATGCGCTGCCGACAACGGGATCGACTTCGCCGCCGGCGTCGTAAGCTACGCTGCCGACTGCAACGAGGTGTGTGGCCCGATTCGGACCAAAGCTCAGATCGCCTGCCAGTTCGATCACCAAATCGCCCGGGAACACGGAACTGCCAACGACCTGCGCGCAACCGATGACCCGCGCCGCCGGATCGTCCAGCGGCCGGCCGTCCTCTCGCGCCGGGCAAAATTGTTCGAACGTCGCCAAGGCGTCGGCTTCGGGAATCGGCCGCAACTCGCCGAACTCGTCGAACCGGCCAATCATCAGCACGCCGTTGACGACCGAACTGTCGGGCAGCGTCAAACCGGTAAAGCCCAAGGCCGTCGGCCCGAAGTCCTGGAAGCGGAACTGGCCGTCGCGCAGCGACACGACGTGCAATTGAAACGCCACCGTCCCGCCGTCGCTCACGTCCTGGCCGTCGATCATCAGGGAAACGTCGAGCGTCTCATCTTCGTAGGGAGTCAAATCGACGGTGGCCGTGACGTCGACTCGCATCTGGTTGAACAAATCAGCCGCAGCAACCGCGAATTGGTCATTGTCGGGGAAAACAACGCTGACCTGATCGAATTCGATCGGCACCACGCCGGCCAGCCCCAGACGTTGGTTGTAGCCGTCCGGGAATTCGACCACACCGCCGTCCAGCCGGAAACGGCCGTCGCGCCGGATCACCAAGTTCGAGAGCCCGACCGACGGCGCTCCCGCAAGCTCCTGGAGAACCGCCAGTTCGGCCGTCAGGTGGCCGAGGGCAAGGAAGGTGTCGGTACTCGGTCCGTTGGGGTCGTAGAACAGACTGACCGCGGGCGTGTCGGCGTCGGGCGCGGTCACGTCCACGTCCAGCAACCCGGCCAGACTTCCCCGAAGGCGCCGTGCGCGGAAGTCGAACACACCGGTCTCGAACGAGTACGTGCCTTCCAGGCCGGAACGCTGGTCGGTGTCATCGTCGTCCTCGACCCGCAGCACGGCCTCGGCGAGATCGGGAAACAGGACCGCCGTATCCGCCGTCACGGCCAACCGGGAACCATCGCCTAGCGAGATCGACGTCCCGTCGACATCGACCAGCAAATTCAGAACCAGTTCCAAGTTTTCGAATTCGATCAAGTCTGCCAGCACGCTGGCTGCCGCAAGATCGCTCGTGCCGCCGTCCAAGGCAACTCTCAAATCGTCGACCACGATCTTATTCCTGTGGATGGCAAAGCGTTCGATGGTCCCCGTGGGCAAACCGTCCAACTCCGGGAACTCGAGCCGTGCGTCGTCGCCCACGGCCAGCAACGCATTCGCGGCGGGGTCGTTCGGGTCCAGCGTAAAGGTCACGTCCTCGGCCGACATACGCAGGGCTGTGCCGACTTCGACCCAGGCCTGCGACGCGCCGAGCGTGAAGGCTCCCGTCGCGAGATCCAATTGACCCGCGATCATGTCTGCGCCGGCCCGAATCGGACTCGCTCCACCCTGGCCATCGTCGCGGCCCGGGAACAACACGGCCTGATCCGCGAAAATCTCCAGCGGCGCGGACGACACAGTCATGTCCAGCAGAAGCGGGTCGCCGACCCGGTACTTGCCGTCGCCGGACCCGAGCGTCAACGAAACCAGCGGCGCGTACTCGATGCGACTGCCGTCGCCCAACTCGATCACGTCGTTGTCTAACCGGGGACTGGCTAAATCCGCCGTGAACTCCAATTGCAGTTTCAGCGACGTTGCGCCGCTGATGGCATCGGACTGGGCCAGCAGATAGAAGGACTGGCCCGAGGTATCGAAGCCCAAGACCAACTGGCCGTCGAGCGTGGCGTTTGCCGATCCCAATTCTCCCATCGCCGCGGCCAAGTCCGGATCGACGCCAAGGTAGTTCTCGGCCAGGTCGCCGAGCGAGTCTACCGGCAGCGCGTCCAGGTCAATTCCCAGCCGAATCAACTCTTCCGGCTCCTGCGGCAGGCCGCCGTTGAGCCACGCTTCGATCGTATCGAATTCAATCACGTGCAGGACCTGGGTGTTGTCAAGCACGAAATCGGCCAGCGTCTGGGCAAAGTCCAGGCCGTCGGCCAACGGCGTGTCGGTCAGCGGCAGTTTGTCCAGCCCCAGGGCGGCGAGCAGGTCGTCCTGCAGCACCGAACGGTCTCCGCGAATCACGTCCTGCGCCAGCCGCCGCATGTTCTCGACAAGGACCGCCGTGGTGAAATCCTGCACGCCGTCGCCATCCACGTCGGGGTTGAGAAGCTCGACGCCATCCCAAGTGAAATCGAATCCGCCGCTGGTGCTGGCGCTGCCGATGACTGCCGTGGTCACCCGAACCTGAAACGGATCTCCGCCGTGAACGGTGTTGTTCGCGGGGTCGCCGTCTGCATCGACGTAGTCGAGCAGACCGATTTCCAGATCCAATTGCAGCGCGGCATCCGCGCCGTCCAACGTCACGTTCGAGCGGCCGTACCGGGACATGTCGTTCAACTCATCCAGGTGCAGTTTGCCGTCGCCGTCCGCATCGATGCCGGCAAAGTCCAACCGGGTCGTGACATCGATCGCGCCGTCGGCGGTCACGTCGAAAGGACCGAACGTCCCCGCGGCTGACGCTGCACCGCTGACCTGGGCGCCGAACATCGCGTCCGCGTCGACGAAGAATCCCTGGTCGTCCAACCCGAATTCCAGACTGGCCAACGACGCCAGCAGAGCCGCGATACTTCCGCTGACGCCCAGTTGGCCGAACGCCCCGATCGGATCCAGATGGACCGCGAATGTGGCGTCGATCGGCGCCAGTTGTGCCGCGTCGGCCAGGAGTCCAACGCGCAGCACATCGCCGTCGTTGCAAGTGCCCGTACCGTCCTCGCAGATGACCGTGAATCCACGGTTTTCCAGGTGTTGGGCCAACTCACCGACGCTGCCGACCGACGTGTCGACCGGCGTCAAGAATCCGTCGAACGTCTGGCCGATCGTGGTGTGCAGGACCGCGAGGGCATCGATTTCGTCGGACAACAGCGGCAGCGAAAGCTGTGGCTCGCCGAGCAGCGCGGGCAAGTCGGTCAACAGCGAGCGCAGTTGTTGCCAACCTTCGTTGAGGATGATGCGAGCCTGGTCTTGTTCGTCTTGTGCGACGATGACCGAGACAGTGGAGGCACCGATTTGCCGCACGAGCGTCGTGCCGTTGCCGGGATCGCTGGCGGTGAAGTCGGCGAAGTTGCCGTTCACTGCGGCGGCCGTCAGGACGGCGAATTCGTCGTCCGTCGCGGGAACGAAGCCGTCGATCAGCGAGACCGCAAGTGTTCCGTCCAGCAGGGCCTGTCCCCCGGCCGCGCCTGCGGCGTTGACCTCCAACCGGTCATATTGTCCGAGGGACGCGCCGCCCAGCTCGATCTCTAGCACGCCGGTGTCCGTTTGCGTGTAGTCTCCGATGACGACCAGTGTTCCCGTGGCATTTGGGCCCGCCACCTCGACCGTTCCGGCGTTGATCAGGCCGCCGACGATTCGGCCGCTGCCCGTGACGGTCCCCGCCTGGATGTCCAGCGGGGTGGGCGATTCGAGTTCGCCGCCGCTCAGGATGGTCCGCCCCGCCGCCTGGGTATAGCCGCCGGCCATCTGCAACCGGCCGCTGGCAACTTCCACCTCGCCGCGGTTGGTGAACACGCCGTCGAGCGATGCCGTGCCGCCACCCGACTGTTTCACGACGCGGCCCTCGTTGTGAAACGTTCCGTCGGCCGTCGGCGAAGTGAAGAAGACGGTGTCGGTATGGATGATGAACTCCGCGCCCGGCAGGTTGTTGAACACGGGTGCGTGGTTTTCACCCGCGAACACCTCGCCCGCGCCGTGCCAGGTCAGCACGCCTTGGTTGTTCAGCGTGTGCGAATCGACCATGAATTTCGTGGCCGCGCCGGTGATCGCACCGCCGCCGGCCAGCGTGGTCGTGGCACTGCCCGAAAGCCGACCACCGCTCCAGGTGAACGGCCCGTTGATCGTCAGTTCGCTCGTGCCCGATACCTTGCCGGCGCCCGTCAGCGCGAACGGGCCGTGGAATGCCAGTTCGCTGCCGACGATCAGTCCGCCGCTGCCGCCGACGGTGAAGGCACCGTCAATCGTTGACGGATTCAGCACCTCGAGCGAACCGCCGCTGAGCACGATCGTTTCCGTGCTGACCAGTGATTTGATTTGCGTCGCGTCCTGCGAGTGGACGATCGTCGGAGCACCGGCTACGTCGATGATGACGTCGTCGCCTGGACCCGGCAGAACATCGTTGGACCAATTCGCCGCGTCGTGCCAACTGGTCCCATCGCCACCGGCGTCCCACACCCCGTTGGGAGTCACTCCAAGCACGGCCAGCACAACGCTTCCGCTTTGCAACGCCCACTCCCGTCCGGCTGGCAGGGCCGGAAGATTCCGCGTATCGAAACCGCCGGTCGTCGTGCCATTGATGATCAGGAATGTATTGCCAACGCCGGGCGCGAAATCGTCGATCAGATCGACCGCCAGCGTGCCCGCGAGCGCAGCCGTCCCACCGACGACGAGCTGATCGAACTCGGTCCCGGCAGCCAAGCCACCGATCTCGATGGCCAGGCGGCCAGCCGGTCCTTGCGTGTAGTTGCCGGTGATGGTGAGCCGGCCGGGAGACGTTCCGGGAGAAACCGTGCCGCCGCTGTTGGAGACGTTGGCGGTCACCATGCCGGTGCCGATCAGATGGCCCCCTTGCAGGTTGAATATCTGCGTGGAACTCACGTTGCCGCCGTTGAGTACGGTGCTGCCGGCGAGTTGGGTAAAGCCGTGGATGATGCGGACGGTGCCGGTCTGAACTTCGACGATGCCGGTGTTGGTAAACTGCACGGGGAGATCGGTTTGGGCGCTGCCGACCGATTTGAGGAAGGTGCCGGCGTTCTGAATCTCTTGCACTCCAGCCCCGCCCGAGGTGCCGATGCTCAGGTCGACAGCCACGTCGAAGGTCGCGCCGGCCAGATTCTGGAGCACGCCGCCCGCGCCCATCGACCAACTGCCGCCGGTCCAGAGGCCTTGGCTGACGTTCTGCAACGTGCGGCCGCTCAGTCCTTTGCTGCCGCCGCTCATCAGCAGGTCACCCTCGGCCCGCGTCACGCCGCTGCCGCTCATCGTGCCGCCCGTCCAGTAAAGCGTTCCGAGCACGGTGAGCGTTCCCGGCCCGTCCAAGACGCCGCCCGCAAGTGTCAGCGCAGCATGGATCGTGGATTCGGACTCGATCGACAACGTTCCGCTGACGATCGTCACGTGCGCATGACTGGTCAGACTGTTGACGGACGTGGTGCCAGTCGTAAGGAAGATCGTCTCGCCGACGAATTCCGCGGGTATCAGCACGTCGTCATCGGCGCCGGGCAAGACGTCGTTGGACCAGTTCAGCGGGTTATGCCAAGACGTGTCTGCGCCACCGCCGCCGTCCCACACGCCGTTGGCCCCAAGCTCGGCGGCGACGAGGGTCACGCGGTCGTGAAGATACCTCGGTTCGAGGACCAGTTCGTCCGGCAAACCTTGCGTGGTGATGCTGCTGAACTCGCCGAAACGCGCGTCGGGCTCGGTGTGGACGACGAGAAATTCATCGTCAACCGTCGGGACGAATCCGTCTTGCATCGTGACGTGCAAGCTGCCGTCGAGATAGACGGAATCGGCGCTGAAACTAAAGATGGCCCCACTCGAAGCCGTCGGCAGTTCGACGATCAATCGGCCGCCGGCCTGCTGGCGAAATTCGGCTTGGACCCCGATCGCACTAAGCGCTCCCAAATCGAGTTCACCCTGATGAACCAATTCACCCGGCAGAAACATCTCGAAACCATCGCGCAACCGCAGGACGCCCTCCGGGGCAATGACTCCCAGATTTGCCAGCGCGTCGTTATTGGACGAGTTGACGATCGAGGCGTTCTGGTCGAGCAACTCGATCGTGGCCGCATTGGTGCGGATGTCGGCACCGGCAATCTTCAGTGTCGAATGCACGCGATAGACGCCGCCGGTCAGTGCCATGGTCGCGGCGTTGTAGTTGGCGAGCGTCCCGTTGATCAGCAGCGTGCCCACTTGCGCTTCCACGATGCCGCTGTTCTCCAGCGGGATGTGGATCCCGCTGCCACCGGCGCCGGTGCCGGCCGTCTTGCGGAACGTACCGTCATTGATGAACTGGGCCGAGCCGCCCCAATTGTTCTGAATCGACCCGTCGCCCCGCGCATCGAATACCGCGCCGGCTTGGTTGTGGTAAACGCCGCCAAACCCGATCGTCAAGGTGCTGCCGAACCAGTCGGCCGTTCCCTGATTATTGAACTGGCGAGAGAGGAATATGCCGCCGCTGTGGGTGAGAGTGGTGGTGACGGTGGTTGCGCCCGTCCCGCTCATCGAGCCGCCCGTCCAGGTCAGCGTATGCAGCGTCAGTTCGCCGGTTCCGGTCACGGTTCCGCCGGTGAAGAAGAAGTCGTCGACGGTCACGTCGCCGCTGGTCGTGAAATCGCCTCCGGTGAGTCGGACCTGACCGCCGCTGAAGGCAACTCCGTCGTGGACGGTGAAACTGCCATTGGTGATTCTCAGCTCGCTGTCTGTCGCCAGCGTAAAGTTACCAATGCTCGATCCCCCCGCGGCGATGCGGACTTCTCCGGTCTCGATCTCCACCGCGCCGTTGTTCTGGAAGGGAATGCCGACGTTGCTAATGTCGGTGCCGGCCGACTTCCGGAACGTGCCGTCATTGATGAATTCGGCCGAGCCGCCCCACAGGTTTTGCACCGATCCGTTCTGCTGCATGTCGAACAGTGCCCCGGCGTGATTGTGGAGCACGCCGCCGAAACCGATTGTCAATGTGCCGGTGGTTGAAACGGCCGTTCCCTGGTTGTTCAACCGGCGGGCGAGGAACACGCTGCCGCCGTGATCGAAGGAAGTGGTGACCGTCGTCGCTCCGGCGCCGTTCATCGTGCCGCCGCTCCAGGTGAACGTGTTCACCGTCAACGCACCATCTCCGGTCAGCGTGCCACTGCTGAAGGCCAAGGCACCTTCGATCGTGGAATCCGTCGCAAGGGAGAAGGTGCTTCCGGCAAGCGTCAGGTTCGCCTGGCTGCTGAGACGATTGATCGTCGTGCTGCCGGAAGTGTGGGCGATGGTGATGCCAGCAAAGGCGGCGCTGATTTCAACGTCGTCGTCGGACCCCGGCAGCGTATTGGTACTCCAGTTCAGCGGATTATTCCAATTGAAGTCTCCACCGCCGCCGTCCCAGAAGACAACGCCGTTAGCCTCGGACACGGCCAATGCCTGGGAGAACTCCGACGTATTGCCGGCCGGGTCGGTGGCCGTCGCCGTGATGAAGGGGCGCAGCGGCGCGGGGATCGGCAGGGTCACCGAGAAACTCACGTCGCCGTTGGCATCGGTCGGGTCGGTGGTCGTCCCGCCGAGGAATTGCTGCCCCTCGCCGTGGCCGGACGGGTCCGCCGCGTCGTTGGCGAAAAACTCGATGCGGAACGTCCCGCCGGGCGTGCTGTTCAGGGTTCCCTCGATCGTTACGTTCGTGGCCGTGGGGCGGACCGCCGTCAGCACCGGGAAGTTCTGCAGGCCGTTCGGGCCAGCGTCCGCATCGCCCGGGTCGTTGGCGGTGACACCTGGAGAGAATCCCTCCAACAGATCGATTCCCAGGGCCACGGCACCGGGGTCGTCGGGATCGTAATTGCCGAAGATGGAGTTCTCCGAGATCACATTGCCGGCTCCGCCTGCGACCGCGACTCCGTGGTACGTGTTGGCGGTAATCGTGTTGCCTTGAATGACGTTGCCGTCCCCTGACACGCGGACTCCGTAGAAGGCATTGGACGAGATGACGTTCCCCGCGATCACGTTGTCGGAGCCGCCCGTGATGCCGCCTCCGTTGAAGGAGACCACGTTGCCCGCGCCCGGCTCGGTGCCGCCCACGACCGTCCCGCTGTCGATGAACAGGCTGCCCCAGGTGTTGGGCAGGGGATTCGTGCCGCTGATGTCGACGCCGACGTAGTTGCCCTGAACGACGGTGCCCGTGGCCTGACTGACGGAGATCGCCTCGCCGTTGCCGGAGATCACGTTGCGAGCCTCCGGCGTCGTCCCGCCGATCACGACGTCGGCCGACTGCCGCACGCTGATGCCGCAGCAGTTGCCGACGACCTGCGTGCCTGTCCGATCCGTTCCGATCAGGTTCCCTTGGATGACGGTCTCGTCCGAACCGATCGTGAGGAACTCGCCCGCGACCTGAATGACGTCTTCCACGATGAACAGACCGCCGGCGCCGTGCCCGGAGATCAGGTTCCCGATCACTCGGCTCCGCGGAGCACCCACGAGAAAGACGCCACCGCCGGAGTTCTCGATTTCCGCATCGCCGGCCGCGTTGGTGCCGACAAAGTTCTCCTCGACGACATTGTCATCGGCCGGACGCCCAGGGTCGCCGCTGTCCTCGGCCACGACGAAAATGCCGCCGCCGTTGTTGCCTGAGACCAGGTTCCGCGCGATCAGGGTGTCGTTGTTTCCGATCACAAATACGCCGCCGCCGAAATTCCCAATCCCCGTGGTCCCGGTCGCGTCGGGGCCAATGAAGTTTCCTTCGAGGCGATTACCGCCGGCTCCCGCACTGTCCACGAACACCCCTCCACCGCGGTTGCCTGAGATCACATTGCGAGCCTCGGCCGTGGCTCCGCCAATGACATTATTTGGCGAACCGTCGAGGAACAGCCCGCTGCTCCGGTCGCCCATCGCCAGGGTTCCTGAGACGTCGGTGCCCAGGAAGTTTCCCGCGACGGCGTTGCCGCCGCCGGTCTCGAGTGCGATCACGGCGCCCGGAGAGCGGCTGATGTTCAGACCGTGCACGGTGCTGCCGCCGGCGGTGATCGTCAGCAGTCCAAACGGTTCGCCGAACGTGCGGCTCGTCCGCGGATCCTGCACCTCGACCTTCAGGATCGTGTCCAGGCCTTGCATGGCTCCGTCGGGGGCTTTGACGGGATTCGTGTTGGGCTGCGCCCCAGCCTGCGTGTAGCCGTCGATCGACACCGCATCGGTGATTTCCGGCAGGCTGGAGGCCAACTCGATCGAGAACCAACTGTGCGGCCAGTCGGGATCGATGTCGGCGATCGTGGCGTCGTCGTGGGCGGTCGTTGTGGCCACGTTCGCTGGCGTGACTTGTCCTGCTATGCCATCGTCCTGGTAATAGAAATGCCGGGCATCATCGGCAGGCAGGTTGAACACGATCTGGTCGAGTTCCGGATCCCCGTCACCGGTCACATCGGCGTTCGCGGTGGCATTGGCGTCCAGAATGGCCTGCCGCAACGATCCGGGACCGCTGTCGGCCGTGGTGGTCACGACAAAGACGATTCCGGATGCTTCGTAGGCCCCAATATCCACGTGCGATCCGAAACTTCGCGGAAATCCGTTGCCGCGCTGATCGGTCGTCAACGACACGGGCGGGTCCAGCACCGCATCGTCGCCAGCGTCGATCGCGGGACTGCCCGGCAGCAGCGCGTGCGTGCGCGTCGGCCCGCCGTTGTTCCGCAGGACGGGATCCAAGTGAGGATTCGCGAAGATCAGGTCATCCGCATCGTTGAACCCGCAGGTGCCCGCGCTCTCCAGGTTGCGGCCCCCCGAGGTAACGTTCGCGTTCGCTCCACAGTCGCCGCCCACATTCCCGGCGATGATCGTGTTGGTCAGCGTGATCGTGCCGTTGCCATCGCCGTCGATCCCACCGCCGCCGGACGTGCCCTCATTGTCGAACAGCGTGACGTTCAGCAGTTCGACCGAGCCGCTACCGCTGCCGACGGCCTGATAGATGCCTCCACCCTCGGCGGCGGTGTTGCCGGAAACCGTGCTGTTGGTCAGCGTTGCGGTATTGCCGTCGCCGGGCTGGAAGAGCCCTCCGCCATAGCCGTCCACCGTATTGCCGGCCAGCGTGCTGCCCGTCACCGTCAACGTTCCCCGGTTGTAGATGCCACCGCCGCTCCCGCCGCTGCCGCCATCATCCTCGCCGCTGACGATGGCGGTGTTCGACCGGATTTCGCTGTCCCGGATCGCGAGCGTACCGGCGTTGTAGATGCCGCCGCCCCACAGGCTGCTCTGATTGCCGTCGATCGTCGAACGTTCGATGGTTACCGAGCCGCCGCTGAACGGGCCGCTGAACAGGCCGCCGCCGCGAAGGGACGCCGTGTTGTCCTGCAGCACGCTGTCGCGGATCGTGACGGAGGCGCTCGCATTCCGCCGCAAGCCGCCGCCCTCGGCCGCTGAGCCGTTGCGGATCGTGACACCCGAAATGTCGACCACCACACTGCCAACTACGTCGAATACGCGGTCGAGATTCTGCGCGTCGATGATCGTCGTCGCCGCACCGTCGCCGCGGATCGTCAAGCCGTCAGTGATATCCAGGTCGCCGGTGGCCGCGGCATCCTCGGCGGCTCCGGGCAGCGACAGGTTGTACGTGCCCGCCGGCAGCAGGATCTCGTCGTCTCCGGGCCATGCGTTGGCCTGCATGATGGCGGCGCGGAGCGTACACTGCTGGCCGCTGGTCCCGAGGTCGCTGTCGCACACGCCGTCGTCAGGATCCGCGTCGACCGCGTCATGGTTCGCGTTGACGGCGAAGGTGGCCAGCGGCAGACGGGGCTCCAGTCGTTCGGCCAGCGGGTGAAAGAACGCCGAACGGATAGCTCTCCGCCGCCGGCGGCGAATGTCAAGAGATCGTTGTGTGAACATCACGAATATCTCCCACGCGAATGCGAGACCCAAGGGACGAGAGCGACGCGACAGAGCGGCGCCCGACGGACGAGAAGTACGCGCAGTAGCGGCGTTTCAGTGCGGTTTCGCCATAGTGCAGTTCGGCGGCGCTGCGCGCTGCGGCCGACGCGCGGGCGTACCGTAACAGGTCGTCCCACAACCGGCAGACGGCGTCGAACCAAGGCTGAACCTCCGCGGGCGACGGCAGACGGGCGGTGGTCGGCATGAGCCACGGGGGGACGGGCAAAACGCAACCGGCCCCGCGCACCGTCTCCTGCAATGCCCCGCGGTCGCTGACCAGCGGCGGGATGCCGTTGAGCATGGCTTCGACCGCCACCCGGCCGAACGGTTCGGCGAAGACGGATGGAACGAGCAACAGCTTCGTGCGAGCCAAGAATTCCGCCGGCTTCGCGGTGGCCGGACGGAAGGCGATCTGCGAGTAACGCGACAGATCGACCTCCGGGAATCGGCCCAGGACAGCGCCATCGGCCGCCGATTGAACAACCGAGATCGGAATGTCCGGTCGCCGAGTGCCGAGCATGTCGGCCAGACGCGCGAACAGCGCGGCTCCTTTGTGCAGCGACGGATTGACGAACGTCAGGCCGGCGCCTGGTAGGACGGGTTTACCAGCCGGGCCAGCAGGCTGGAAAGCCAGTCCCGCATCGGCTTCGGACCATGCGATCGGCGATTCGATCGGCGTGCTGCGCAGACCGATGGCCCGCTCATAGTAACGCGTCAAGAACGGGCTGTTCGTCAGCACGTGATCCACGTGCTCGAACCAGCGGCGGTCTTCGTATCCATAATTCCGAACCGTGAACACGGTGCTGACACCGCGCCGCCTGGCCCGCCGCAAGACTTCTCGCACCAGCGGATGCGCTCCGTAGGTCAGCAGCACGTCGGGGCGGAACTCTTCGAAAGTTCCGTCCAGCAGCGCGAGGTACTGCGAGGCTTCCTCCCGATCGGGCTGGTCCGCACGGTGATGATGCGTGACCAGCGTGGTCACAGCCGGCTTCGTGGCGTTTTCCGCGAAGTCGGAATCGGCGATGCCCAGTCCGTCAGGCCGTGTCGTCGCCAGCACGCGACAGGGAAAGCCCGCTGCGGCCAGCCACTCGGTCATCGTCCGCACCGATCTCGCCGCCCCGCTGGTCGCTTCGGTGTACAGGTTATGGATGGCGACCAGGATATGAGGAAGCTCCGGAACTCCCTCCGCCTCGCGTGGCTCGCTTACCGTGGTTGGCAAACCTACCGGGGCGACAAACCCTCGGACGACCAGAGTCTCGGCATGGTTCGACACGCGACACCGCGGCCGCGCAGGTGACTCGGCCTTCCAGGCTGCCAAGACGGACTCAGACCCCGCCGCAGCCAGACCGTGCCCGATCGCGACCAACGGCCCGACATGACTTGGCCCGCCATCGAATTCCCGGCCGAATGGCACCGTGCGTTGAGTCATACCGCAACTCCGCCACGGGATGCTTCGTTGCGCCCCGTGGTCGAATTCGTCCCATCGGGTCTTGGAGAGGCCACTGGGAATCGGTCGACGCAGACTGCAACAAGGCTGTCAGCGACCGTCTCCAGAGAGCCCAGGTCACGTACGGACAAGCGAAGCCGAAAACCGACGCGGGGGTTCGTACAGCGTTAACTTCTCGCGTTTAAGGCCTGAACCGGCCCGTGAGAAAAGAACCTGACGAATTTTATGGTCGCGTTCGCCAGCGGCAAGAGAAAAAACCCTTCTTTGTTCTTCCTTTCTTTTCCGGTTATGCAGCCTCGTGGGACCGCGATCAACAATCAGTTGGCCCTCTCTAGGTCGAGAGAACCTTTTCGGCAAAGGCACGGGCGAACTCGAACGGCTCAGCCTCGATGTGCTGGGCATCCGGCGGATTGTACCACCCCGGAGGTTTGGCCGCTGGCTGTGATCCATGAAACCGGCCACCTTGCGACCGCGCAGAAAAAACTTGAACAAATCGTAGCAGGCACACTCCGTGTGCCGTCCGCAGTTCACGGCACACGGAGTGTGCCTTCTACTTTGGAATTGAACAACCTATTCCTGCGCGGTCGCTTTGGTTACGACGTCGAGCGTGGCTCGGCGATGGTCTGCTACAATAAGTCGCGCACCGCGAACCTGTTGGAATCCATCGCATGAAATTTGTTCTTTTTCCGTTGGGCAGCGCTGGGGACGTGCACCCGTTTGTTGGATTGGGGCAGGCGTTGCGGGCGCGCGGGCACGATGTGTCGATGATGGTGAACGGGTATTTCCGGGAGATCACCCAGCAGGTTGGATTGGAGTATCTGGAACTGGGGACCGCGGAAGAATTCCTCGCGGTCACCGGCGACCCGGACTTGTGGCGTCCGATCCGCAGTTTCGGCAGCGTGTTCCGCCGCGGTATCTTGCGGGCCCTTCGCGACCAGTATGCGGCGGTCGCAGAGCGGTTCGCGGATGGCAGGACGGTGCTCGTGGCCAATTGCCTGAGCTTCGGCGTGCGGATCGCGGCGGAGAAATTCGGCTTGCCGTTGATCACGGTCCAGTGCCAACCGGCGGCGCTGTGGAGCGAACACCTATCGCCCGTGTTGCCGGGTGTGCCGCCGTGGTCGCCTCGCTGGTACAAACGCGGTGCCTTTTGGGCAGGCCAGCGATGGCTTGTCGACCGCACCGTGGGACCGGAGACCAACCGGTTTCGGGCGGAGGTCGGTTTGCCGCCGATGCACCAGACGCTGCGGTGGTGGAACTCGCCGGACGGCATCCTGTGCCTGTTTCCCGAGTGGTACGCGCCACGTCAACCGGACTGGCCCGAACCGATTTGGTTCAGCCAATTCCCGCTCTGGGACGAAAGCGACGTTCGGCCGCACCAGCCCGAAGTCGACGCTTTTCTGGATGCGGGCGATCCGCCGATCGTGTTCGCTCCGGGCTCGGCCAACTGCCAGGCCCGACCGTTCTTTGCCGCGGCCATCGAGGCCTGCCAGCGATTGAAGCGTCGCGGCGTGCTGTTGACGGTCTTTCCGGAACAGCTTCCGAGCCGGTTGCCCGATACGGTGCGGCATTTCGTGTACGTTCCGCTCAGCCGTCTGCTGCCGCGCGCCGCGGCCCTCGTGCATCACGGCGGCATCGGCACGACGTCGCAAGGCTTGCGCGCCGGCATCTGCCATCTGGTCATGCCTATGGCTCACGACCAGCCCGATAATGCGGCCCGACTGCAGCGACTGGGCGTTGGCGACTGGCTCAGCCCGGCGCGGTTTCGCGGCCCGACCCTTGCCGCCAAACTCGACCGACTGTTGCATTCCGACCGGATCGCCGAGCAGTGCCGCCAGATTGCTGCTCGATTCCAAAACGTCCGTCCGTTCGACGACGCCTGCCAGGTCCTCGAACACGCGAGAGTCATGGCCTGATTATGGATTCGCGGCGATGGAATCGCTGAGACGCTCCTCGGCCGACTGTTCGAACGGCAAGCGGTGGAACCAGCGGAGGAGCAGCAGGCTGAGGACCATGCTGGCTACGATGGCCGGGGTGGTGTAGCTGACCTCTAGCGATCCATCACCCGCTCGCTGCAGCAACCAGTCGGTCCAGCCGGGACTGTCGCTGGCTGCCGAGGTCACGCGACCGATCATCACGGACAGACTGTTGTGGGTCAGGTGGAACGCAATGCAGGGGACAATGCTCCCGGTGCGCACGGCGATAAAGCCGATGACCAGTCCCACGGCAAACGCCGACAGCGACTGCTGCAGCATCCCGTGCGTGACCGCGAAAAACAAACTGCTGATCACCAGCGCCGCGGTGGTGCTGCCCAAGTGACGCAGGCCGGACAGGACGAAGCCGCGAAATGCCAACTCTTCGCAGATCGCCGGGGCCAACGCGATCACAAGCACCACCTGCCACCAGGGTGCCTGCTGCATCGCATCGACCAGCGGCTGCATCGCGCGCAGCACCTCTTCGCCCGGCGGATAGATGGCTTGAATCTGCTGCGCGACCAGCACGACGGTGGGATGAAGACTGATCGCCAGCAACAGCGCCAGCGGGATGCTCAGCCACGGAGGCCGCTTGAGCAGCAGCGTCCGCGACGGTCGCCTGGTGAGCATTACGGCCATGATCAGCGCCGGGGCCGCGACCAGGCCCAGTTGTGTGGCCAGGATCGTCCGGGCAAGCCCCAACCAATGCGCCGGAGATTGGATGTACAGGCTGCCGAAAAACGTGACGATCAGGATCGCGAATCCACAGGCCAGCGATTCGGCGGGCGAAGGCGTGTCGCCTCGCTCGCGGATCAACTGCTGCATCCACAGCCGGAGCCCGAATTGTTCGCTCTCGCGGAACAAGACGGATTCGTTCTCGAACTGACGTTCCGCCCAGCGGATCGCCATCCAGGCACAGCCAGCCGTGACGCCCAGCACCGGCACGGCGAACCGGACCGCCGCCGCGTAGTCGCTCTCGATCAGCGCGCGCAGCCACAGCATCAGGCCGGTGACCGGGATCATGCTGGAACCCATGGCCAATTCGACGGCCGGCAACAGCGCCAGGATCATCAACGGCAGGGTGATCAGCAGCAGCGGCATCAGATAGTACTGGCCCTCCTTGGAACTGCGGGCGAACGCGGCGATGGCCAACGCCAGGGCGCCGAACAACATCGCGATGGGGACGATCGCCAGCAGCAGCCAGAAGATCGAGATCAGCGGCGGGGGGCCGACGTCCAGTCCCACCCCCATGCCCGCCAGGCGGCCGAACAGCAGGATGCCGGTCAACGCCAGACTGAACAAGTTCAGCAACGCGGTCACGGCGCTGAAGGTGGCGACGGTCAGCAACTTGCCCCAGACAATCTCGCTGCGCAGCGCAGGGCTGCAGAGCAGTGTTTCCAGCGTGCCGCGTTCCTTTTCGCCGGCGCAGAGATCGATGGCCGGGTAGAACGCTCCGGTCAGCGCCCAGATCAGCAGCACGAACGGCAGCACCTTGGACCAGATGGCGGCGCGGCGGAATGGTTCCTCCGACACGTCCGTCGACTGCACGCCGAACGGTTCGATGGCTGCGTCGGGCAATTGCCGGCTGCGAAGGATCTCGCGCACGATCTGGTCGCGCCAGCGCTTCAAGACGCGGTCGGTGCGGTCGTGGGCAATCCGAGATTTATCGTTGGCCAAATTCGCGAACAACTGCGGCGCCGGGACATCGACGGCCGCATCGGAAGACGACGGTTCCCCACCGCCGTTGCCGCGGCCCAACCGCTCGCGAAACGCCGCCAACTGTTCGGCGAAGTCCGAAGGAAACCAGACCACTGCATCGCATTGGCCCTGGGCGATCGCGTCGGTGGCAAACCGCCGGGCCGCCGCCTCGGAGTGCAACTCGGACGCATGCGGCCGGATCGTCAGCCGCAGTAGGTCGGCTTCTTTCGGCGGACAGACCGCGAGAGCGAACTGACCGTCGACCAGCAGGGCAGGACTGGGCGGCAGATGGTCGGCACCCAGAACCTCGACTTGCGTGGGATGCTCTTGCAGGAACTGGGTCACGCGCAGGAAAGTCATGCCCATCATCGGGTACAGCAGCAACGGCAGAACCGCGATCGTGAACAGCGTGCGGCGATCTCGCAATTGATCGCGCAATTCCCGCGTCCAGATCAGTTGGATGTTGGTCCAGTTCATGCGATCAGCCTGAAAAACAGTTCTTCCAGATCCTCTTCCCCGTGCGTTTCGCGCAGCGACTGGAGAGTCCCGGTGGTCAAGATCTGACCGCGGTGGATGATGGCGATCCGGTCGCACAACCGCTCGGCCTCGCGCAGAATGTGCGTCGAGAACACCACGCACTTGCCGTGGTCGCGCAGTTCGGCGACGTTCCTCAACAGCGCCCGAGCGACCAGGACGTCCAACCCGGCCGTGGCTTCGTCGAAAATCAACACCGGCGGATCGTGGATCAGCGCGCGGGCGATCGACACTTTCTGCTTCATGCCGGTCGACATCTTCGCGCCCAGGACGTCGCGGATGGCCTGCATCTGCAAACGATCGAACAGCGACTCCATCCGATCCCGCAGCAGGTCGCGGTCCATGCCGTGCAACCGGCCGAAATGCTCGACCAGTTCCCAAGCCGTCATTCGGTCGTAGATCGCCGTGTTGGCGGATACGACGCCGATCTGCCGGCGGACTTGGGAAGCCTGGGTCAGCACGTCGTAGCCATTGACCGTCGCGGTGCCGGACGTGGGACGCAGCATGGTGCTAAGAATCCGCAGCGCGGTGGTCTTCCCGGCACCGTTGGGGCCGAGCAGACCGTACACCTGCCCCGCGGCGGCGTCGAACGAAATCCCCGCCAACGCGACGACACGCCCGAGTTTCAGGTCGGAATAGTGTTTCGTCAATCCGCAAACGTGAATCATGGGTCCGACTGTCCGACGGTTCCGTCCACCGATGCCGGTTGGTCTTCCGTGACGCCGCCCGGCGAAATTGCGGCCACGGGCTTCAACTCGGGCAGTTCGTACCGCCGGTCTTCCCGCTCGACGAACACTTCGTCGAATTCCGTTTGATCCACGTCGCGGCGCAGCAGCAGGTACACCGCGGCGGCCTGACACCAGAAAAAGCTATACCCGAAGGCCGTGGCGATGGTCCGCACTACGGACTCGAACGACCCGATCAACCAGCCGCCGATCGCCAACAGCGAACCCGTCGAGGGTCCGTCGGCGGCCGGGGCTCGGATCAACAATAGAACCTCGCGCCAGCGATCCGGGCCGGCGCCCCAGGCTGCTGCCACATGGCTGGTGAGAATGACCAATTCGGAAATATGGTAGACCACCAGCCACGACAAGCTGCCGAACGCGATGGCGAGGACCGCGTAGAACAGGTAATGCAGCGGCCGGCCGAACGTGTACGAATAGCTGCGGCTGAACGCCTCGAAGGCGTCGCCGTGCTGTTCGCTGCTGATCACGCCCCACATCAAGGGCCAGCCGAACAACGCGCCCAGCAAAAGGATCGCCATCGCCAGACCGCCCAACAGCACGAACAACCACGCCAATCCGGCAATCAACACGCCGACGTCCAGCCGCATCAGGAGTCCGAGCAAGTACACGGGCAGACCGATCAGGACCACGCCCAGCAACGGGAACAGCGGCGAGAACATGTACGAGGGCAGCTTCTGTCGCGCGTGCGACAGAGCTTCGCCGAGTGAGATCTGCTCCTCGCGT
Organism: Pirellulaceae bacterium; assembly: GCA_023382975.1. Lineage (GTDB taxonomy): Bacteria > Planctomycetota > Planctomycetia > Pirellulales > Pirellulaceae > SKKK01. The sequence goes on along the minus strand of JAHDXO010000017.1, from coordinate 30,249 downwards.
CCCAGCTTGACCACCGCCATCCGCGTGATCGCGCCCCCGTAGAACCCCCAGATCAAGAGCGTCCACAACGTGCCAACGGCATAGTAGCCTGCTTGAGCCAAACTCAATCTCGTATCAAACAAGCGAACCACGGGCGCGACGAACCGGTGGAAGATTGGCTGCACAATATCGGGCTGGGTCGTCAGCACGTCGCGCACCGACGTCGGGATGCGGCCATCGTTCGGAGCCAGCGGAGGAAACGGGCGATGCGGCCCGCTGCGGTTCGCTTTCAGCACTTGGGCGAACACGGTGTCCGCGTCGTGGGCTGCCGACGGAACAAAGCACTGCTCGCTAACCCACCATCCCAGCGGCGTCAAGACCGCGCCCAGAGTGGCCAGGAAGAGGACGGGCAGCGAACTGGCAAGGCCGAAAGTCCGGAAAACGATCAGCCAAGGGAAAATGTCTCGCCAGGAGATGTCGCGAATGGTAAGGCGCTCGGCGGCCATGATCGTCTCTCCGGCGGAGGAATCGGGCGGTGCGGTTAATCCTGTTCTTCTTCTTCGTCGCGGGACTCCACGGGCAGCCCCTGCTCTTCGCGGAGCCAACGACCGAGATCGACCAAGCGGCAGCGCTGGCTACAGAACGGCACCGCGTCCGATTCCTGCAGGTCGAACTGCTTGCCGCAGATTGGACATTGCGAACCGGCCATCCTCAACCAGCCGTTGCCACGGCCGCACTCGATTCGCTCTTGGCGGGCGCTGACTTCTCCGACGATTTCTTTGCGGAATCGGCAGGCTTGTCCGAGGCGGCTCCCTTCTTGTAGGAATCGCTGCGGTAGTCGGTCTGGTAGAACCCCGAGCCCTTGAACAGCAACGCGGCGCCGGTTCCGAACAGCCGTCGAAGTTTGGATTTGCCGCAGGCCGGGCATTTCTTCTTCACCGGGTCGTTGATGTTCTGGAACAACTCGAACGAATGGTCACAGGCCGTGCATTCATAGTCATAGGTCGGCATAGACATTCTCCGGGAACGAAATTGGCTTGTTTATTTCCCCGCGGGGTTCGCAGCGACCGGAGGCCCGGCCGATACGAGTACCTGCGACGCTCGCACCACCCGATCATGCAGGAGGTATCCGGCTTGAGTCACGTCGATCACCGTGCCGCGCGGGAACTCGTCGTTCGGCAACTGGGCAATCGCTTCGTGCAGGTGAGGATCGAACAGTTTACCCTTGGCATCGATGGGTGTGCAATGGTGCTGCTGCAGGACGCTGTCAAGCTGCTGCGAGACCAGTTGTACCCCCTCCAGCAGGCCCTGCCCGTCGGGGGCCACTTCGGCCGAGCGAATGGCCCGCTGCAGATTGTCCACCACAGGCAACAGACTGCGGAGCAGCGAAAGACCGGCGTACTTCCGCTCGTCCTCCATTTCTCGGTAGACCCGCTTGCGAAAATTCTCCAGTTCCGCATGGGCGCGCACCGTCCGCTCGTTCGCCGCCGCCAATTCCGCGGCAAGGCGAGCGATTTCACCGTCCGGTTCCGCCGCCGCAGAGGAATCCTCGGGCGTCTTGTCCAACGATGCGACGTCTTCGGCCATCAACTGCTCGACCGCCTCGTCGGAGCGGTCCGATGCATGCGGTTCGTCTTGGGAACGGGGAGGATCGTTAGTCATCGCCTTTCTGTCTATTCAAAAATGGTTCGGGGAATGGTGCGACTTCAAGGCTCAATTCCAGGGTAGCGGGAGTTGTGAGACTTCCGCCTTTTCCGAACTCTCGCGAGTTCGCCTGCTCCCAGGCCTGTCGCCCGGAAGCCGCGTTAGGTGTCTTCGTCACTGGAACCCGTAAAGTAGCTTGTCAGTTTCTCCAGAAAACTCTTCCGCTGCGGCGAAACGTGGGCGTTCTCCACCTCGGCCAGTTCCCTGAGTAGCTCTTCCTGTCTCGGTTCGAGCCGTTTCGGAACTTCAATATACGTCTGCACCAGCAGATCGCCCGCCGTCCCGCCTCGCGGATTGGGCATTCCGCGTCCGTGCAGACGGAAGACGTCTCCCGACTGCGTTCCGCGCGGAACCTGCAACACGTCCCGTCCCGCAAGCGTGGGAACCTCCAATTGAGCCCCCAGCGCGGCTTGGCTGTACGTGATCGGCAGTCGGAGAACCAGATGGTCGCCTTCGCGCTGGAACAGCCGGTGCGGCCGAACGCTTACGAAGCAGTAGCAGTCGCCCCGCGGGCCGCCGTCAGGGCTTGGCTCGCCCTCGCCGGTCAAACGAACCCGCATCCCGTTATCCACGCCTGCGGGAATCGCCACGTCCAATCGCACCGACTCCTTCACATAGCCGTTCCCGTGGCAGCCATTACACGGATCGGCAATCACTTGGCCCGTGCCGCGACAGGACGGGCAGGTCGTTTGGACTCGCAGGATACCGGCCGACTGAACCACCTGGCCGCGTCCACCGCAGCGGCGGCACGTTTCGGGGGAACTGCCGGGACGGCTGCCGCTGCCCTCGCACTGTGGACACAACTTGGAGCGTGAAAAATCCACGGTCTTGGTCACGCCGCGGGCCGCTTCTTCCAAGTCCAACGTGACATCGCAGCGAACATCGTTGCCGCGTCGGACTCGCCGCCGCCGCCGCCCGCCCGCTCCTCCGCCACCGCCGAACAAGTCGCCGAAGCCGAACAAGTCGCCGAAGGCTTCGAAGATGTCGCCCACATCGCCGTAGTTCGGGGCAAAACCGCCGGACTCGAGTCCCGCGTGGCCGTACTGATCGTAGATGGCCCGCCGCTGGCGATCGTTCAACACTTCGTAGGCTTCGGCGGCCTCTTTGAACTTAGCCGTCGCCTCCTCGTCGCCCGGATTGCGGTCGGGATGGTACTTGATCGCCAACTTGCGGTAGGCGGCGGCAATTTCGTTCTCTGTGGCGTTGCGCGAGACGCCGAGCACTTCGTAGTAATCTCGCTTGGCTGCCATAGTGGGCATGGCCCTTTAACCCTCGTGTCGAGGCGAATGAACAGGCGATTCAAAAAACGGGCCGCCCCGCAGTGAGGCGACCCGTCGTATGGTAGCCGAATTCGTGCGAATTCGGAATTTTCCTGCAGTGGCCCGCAGCCTTTCGGCCCCGGACACATGTTCAGGCCACCGAACCTTCCACTCGCCGCTTTTCCTTGTCTTCCTTCTCAAACTTGGTCACCAGCGTCTCGGTGGTCAACAGCAGTCCGGCGATGCTGGCCGCGTTGGCCAGGGCCGTGCGAACTACTTTGACCGGATCGATGATCCCGGCCTTGAACATATCGACGTATTGACCCGAGTTGGCGTCGTAGCCCATGTTCACGGCCTTTTCGCGGACTTCCTCCGCCACAACCGAGCCGTCCAGGCCGCAGTTGTCAATGATCTGGCGGAGCGGTGCGTCCAAGGCGCGAAGTACGATGTCCACGCCGATCTTCTCGTCGCCGCGGGCCGAACTGCGAGCCTTTTCCACCGCCTCGCGGCATCGCAGCAGAGCGACACCACCGCCGGGCAGAATACCTTCCTCGACGGCCGCACGCGTGGCATGCAAGGCGTCCTCGATGCGGGCCTTCTTCTGCTTCATCTCCGCTTCGGTGTCCGCACCGACCGAGACCACCGCGACGCCGCCGGACAACTTAGCCAGCCGCTCCTGGTACTTCTCCTTGTCGTACTCGCTGTCCGTCTGTTCGATCTGTTGGTTGATCTGGCGGATGCGCTTCTCGACCGCTTCCCGCTCGCCGCCGCCTTCGACGATCGTCGTGCTGCCTTTGTCGACCGTCACTTTCTTGGCGCGGCCCAGATGGGACAGTTCCAGATTCTCCAACTGCATCCCCAAGTCCTCGCTGATCAACGTGCCGCCCGTCAGGATGGCGATGTCGGCCAGCATGGCCTTGCGGCGGTCGCCGAATCCCGGCGCCTTGACGGCGCACACGTTCAGCACACCGCGCAGTTTGTTGACCACCAACAGCGTCAGGGCCTCCCCATCCACGTCTTCGGCGATAATCAACAGCGGCTTTCCGGTCTGGCCGGTCTTTTCCAGGATCGGAATCAGGTCGCGGATGCTGCTGATCTTCTTCTCGTGCAGCAGCAGGAAACAGTCCTCCATCACGCAGTCCATGTCGGAGGTGCGATTGATGAAGTAGGGCGAGATGTAGCCCTTGTCGAACTGCATCCCGTCGACAAACTCGACCTCGGTCTCGCTCTTCTTGCCCTCTTCGACCGTGATCACGCCGTCCTTGCCGACGCGTTCGAGCGCGTCGGCCAACTGCTGGCCGATCACCTTGTCGTTGTTCGCGCTGATGGCGCCGACCTGAGCCACCTCTTCCTTGCTGGTCACCGGCTTGGCCAGACTGTGCAGGTGGGCAACAGCGGCGTCCACGGCGCGTTCGATGCCGCGACGGATCGCCATCGGATTGCTGCCCGCGACGATGTTCCGCAGACCTTCGCGGAAGATGGCCCGGGCCAGCACGGTTGCGGTCGTCGTGCCGTCACCGGCCAAGTCGGAAGTCTTCTGAGCGACTTCCACAACCAGCTTGGAACCCATGTTCTCGAAGCGGTCTTCCAATTCGATTTCCTTCGCGACCGTCACGCCGTCCTTGGTGACCGTCGGGCCGCCGAACGACTTGTCGAGAATCACGTTGCGACCGGTCGGCCCCATCGTGACCGCGACGGCGTTGGCCAGTTTTTCCACTCCCTGGAGCATCCTCGCGCGGGCGTGGTCTTCGAACAAAAGTTGCTTTGCCACTTTCTTTGACCCCTCTCAAATTGACTTGTTTCTGCTGCCACGCGAACCGGGGCGGATCCGGCACGCGCCAGCCGCCCAAATTCCCGATCCGCAAGCCGTTAGTCCAGAACCTTGGCCAGGATGTCGCTCTCGCGCAGGATCTTGACGTCCTCGCCATCGATTTCGATTTCCGTGCCGCCGTACTTGCCGTAGATCACTTCGTCACCAACGGCCACGGACATCTCGGCACGCTCGCCGCTATCGAGCAATTTGCCGGGGCCCACGGCGACCACTTTGCCGCGCTGCGGCTTTTCCTTCGCCGAATCGGGCAACACGATCCCTCCCGCAGTTCGCTCTTCGGCTTCCATCGGCTTGACAACTACGCGATCATCCAGGGGTCGAACTTTGATCTTTGCCATCTTTGCTTCCTTTGATTGTTGTTTGAACGGTTTTCGTGATTCGACAAACGGCACCGCGAGGGCACCATGACACCGGCGGCGGACGGAGGCATTACATCATGCCGCCCATGCCACCCCCCATGCCTCCCATGCCACCCATGCCCCCCATCTCGTCCATGCCGTGATGGTGGCCATCTTTGTGGTCGTCTTCTTCCTCCTTCTTGATTTCCGTGATCAGCGAGTCGGTCGTCAGCAGCAAAGACGCCACGCTGGCGGCGTTCTGCAGAGCGGTGCGAACGACCTTGGCCGGATCGATGATCCCCGCTTCGATCATGTCCCCGTAGTCGCCCTTTTCGGCATCGAAACCGTCGTTCTTGCCTTTCATCCGGCGGACGCGGCTCACCACCACGGCGCCGTCGTGTCCGGCATTCTCGGCGATCATTCGCAACGGGTAGTCCAACACGCGGCGAATAATATCCGCGCCCAGCTTCTCGTCGCCTTCCAGTTGCAGCTTGTCCAACGCCTTCTCCGAGCGAATCAGGGCCACGCCGCCGCCCGGAACGACACCCTCCTGCAAGGCCGCCTGAGTTGCCGACTTCGCGTCTTCCAACAGCGCCTTGCGCTCTTTCATTTCGGTCTCTGTCGCGGCGCCGCAGTTGATCTGAGCCACGCCGCCAGCCAACTTCGCCAACCGCTCCTGGAGCTTTTCGCGGTCGTAGTCGCTGGTCGTGGTTTCGATCTCTTTGCGGATCTGCTGAGTGCGGCCTTCGATGTCCGCCTTCTTGCCCGCTCCGCCAACGATGATCGTGTCGTCCGACGTGATCTTGATTTTCTTGGCCCGGCCCAGGTCGCTCAGCTTGACGCTCTCCAAGTCAATACCCAAGTCCTTGAACACAGGCGTCGCCCCGGTCAGAACGCCGATGTCGCCCATGATGGCCTTGCGACGGTCGCCGTAGCCCGGCGCCTTGACCGCACACACGCTCAGGATGCCGCGCATCTTGTTCACCACCAAGGTCGCCAACGCCTCGCCCTCAACGTCCTCGGCGATGATCAGCAACGGCTTGCGGGCCTTGCTGATCGCTTCCAGCAGCGGAATCAGCTTCTTGTTCGTCGAGATCTTCTCTTCGAACAACAGGATGTAGCAGTCGTCCAACTCGACCGAGACGTCGTCTTCGTTCGTGACAAAATGCGGTGACAGGAAACCGCGATCAAACTGCATCCCCTCCAGCACATCGACGGTCGTTTCACTGCCGCGACCTTCCTCGACCGTGATCACGCCGTCCTTGCCCACCTTGACAAAAGCGTCCGCCAACACGTTGCCGATCGACGGATCGTTGTTTCCGGCGATCGTCGCGACCTGCTGGATTTCCCGCTTGCTCTTTTCGTTGATCGGCGAGGCCTGTTTCGCGATCGCCTCAACGACCACCTCGACCGCCTTCTGAACACCTCGGGACAGAGCCATCTGGTCGGCCCCGCCAGCGATCATCTTCAGACCTTCGCGGTAGATCGCTTCCGCCAAGATCGTCGCCGTCGTCGTTCCGTCGCCAGCCACCGTGTTCGTCTTGCTAGCCGCCTCCTTCACCAACTGCGCCCCAAGATTCTCGTTGGGATCATCTAGTTCGATGTCTTCGGCGACCGTCACACCGTCTTTGGTCACCTTGGGCGACCCCCATCCCTTGTCCAACACGGCGTTTCGACCGCGAGGCCCCAAGGTGCTGCGGACAGCGCGGGCCAGTTTCGACACCCCCGACAGCAGTGCCTGCCGCGCCTCGTCTTCGTAAACCATCATTTTTGCCACGTCCGGAACCCTCCTTTGTTGACAACTGAGAACGATCGGCCACCGCGATTTGCCCTCGTATGCCTTCACACGCCGTTCGCGATGGCTCTAATTCTGTGCGTTTTCAAAGTCAGTCCGCAGCGGCCGGGATCGACCGGACATTCTGACAGACCGCGTTTTAGAGACGATCGAAGATGCAAGCCGTGTGCCAAGCCGAAGCCGCACAAGCTAAGTGGTTATGAAAAAAGATGTTGCGTCGATCACGGTCGCGTGTCGCAACCGCACGCGACACCACAGGCTCTCGCCGAGTGTCATTTTGGCAGGCGGGGACGCCGAGCGACAACTTTGACCTCAACCGGTCGATTCGCCCGGCGAGCGTTGGGGCCACTCCCCAGCGAAAGTCGCTATACTTACGGCAGTTGCGTACGTTGAGCTGAGGAGAGTCGGATGCCGATGCACGACTGGACCCGGGTTTCAGCCGTTTCGTTTTACACGTTTCACACCGCGTGGATTACCGAAATCGCGAGGGCGTTGAACAACGGAGTGCTTCCGGGGGGATTCTACGCGGAGTCCGAGCAGGTTGCTGGACAGACAGGGCCAGACGTCCTCGCGTTGGACGCCGATCCCGACTGGACCGTCAAAGGACGCATGCATGATCTGGAAATTTCCGGCGCGACAACTACGCTCGCCGAGCCCCCGCGAGTCAGCATCACGCAAGTCGCTTCGGAGCAGGAAGCCTATGCGGAGAAACGCAACCGGCTGGTGATCCGGCACTCCTCGGGCGACGAACTCATCGCGTACATCGAAATCGTTTCGTCGGGAAACAAGTCGAGCCGCCGAGCCCTCGATCGATTTCTTGACAAGGCATGCAGCGCAATCGAACAAGGCATTCATCTGCTGGTAATCGATCCCTATCCTCCTGGGACGTTGGACCCCAACGGCATCCACGGAGCGATCTGGAGCGAGATCGATCCCGGGGCACCGTTCGGCTTTCCCGACGACCGCAGGCTGACCCTGGCCTCGTACTGTGCCGCGCGTCCGCCTCAAGCGTACGTCGAGCCGCTCGCGGTCGGCACGGAACTGCCTGGCATCGCGCTGTTCTTGGACCCACAATGGTATGTCACGGTTCCGCTGGAAACCACCTACTGCGCCGCGTGGGAGGCGATCCCTGCCCGATGGCGCCAACTGCTGTCCGAGGTAGATTCGTGACCAAGCGTCAAATTGCTGGGAACGCGACGAATCTCGCGGAATCGTGTGCGAGCCCTCTTAAACGAATGGAACGAGCGATGTGCCGATGGAATTGCTGTGCGTTTTTGTTCGCAGGTTTGATTTGGGAAGCGAGCGTTTGCGGACAGCAGACGGCGCCGGCGGAGAGGTCCGGGGTGCGGTGCGTCGGCAGTCATTACTTTTCCGCTCCGGACGGGACCGAGTCCGTGCCTTTGTCCGGCGGCGATTTTGAAACCGACGGCAAGACGCCGCCCGGCTGGGTGCTGGGCGGGGGCCAGGTGGTGACGTCCAACGACGCTCCGCAGGGCGACAGCTACGCGCAGTTTCCAGCTCGCCAAGGAACGATTTTCATCACGCCGCGCGATCTGGAGCTGCCCGGCGGGCGGCCGTATTTCTTTTCGCTGTGGTTGCGGGCGCCCGAGGATCATTGGACGTGCATCGGCTTCCGCAGCGACGAACGACTGCGGACGATCGGCGACCACTATCCGGGCATCCCGGGGACAGACAATCAGTGGAAGCGGGTCGGCTACTACATCTGGATGCCGCCTCAGGCCCGCGGGATGCATCTACAGATCCAGCCGCACAAGGACAGTCCCGAGGGCCAGTTCATTGCTGTCGATGATGTGCGGTTGCGAACAGCGACCGAGGCCGAAATGTCAGCGGCGTACGAAGCCGACCGCAGCGTCCTGCCTCCGTACGACGTCACACCGCGCGCCGGCGATGGACGCCACCTGGCCCTGTCCGTGGCCAAGTGGGAAGGCCGCGCCGGAGTGCCCGGCAAGCCATTCCTGATTTGGGCAGTCGGCTCCAGTTGGACGAATTTCCAGGGCGACGGGTATCCGCTGGTCCGAGCGATCCGCGAGCGGTTTCCCAACGCTCCGCCGATCGTGTACAAGAAGCATGCCGGTTCGGGGACGCCCTGGGACTTTGCCCAAGGCTGGGTCCGCCAGATGGTGATCCCCGATCAACCTGACTTGGTCTTCACGTATACCAACGGCAGCCCCGAGGGACTTGAAGCGCTCCTGACGCTGGTGCGCCGCCATACGACCGCCGACGTGATCGTGCCCAGTCTGCACTTCTTCGAGCGAAGCGTACTGACCGAGAACGAGATCGAGCGGGGGGTGGTCGACTGGCAGCAAGTGCGCGAGATCTGTGAGAAGCACGGCGCCGAGTTCGTCGAGAACCGGCGCGAGTTGGCGGAGTACATGCAGAGGCATTCGCTCGATCCGCCCATGCTGGTCGGCGACGCCGTCCATCAGAATCAACACGGGCGCATCCGCATCTGGGACAATGTGACGCGGCACGTGGCTAAGCCGGCCGAATTTGCTTACGACCCGGCCGAGCGCGAACGCCGGGTCGCCGTCGCACCGCCAACGCAGACCCGCACCGAGCAGGTTGTGCTCGACGGGTCGTGGACCGCGTCGGGCGACTCGGTGCGCACCGCCGAGAAAGACGCACGGTTGACGCTCCAGTTCACCGGCAACCGCGTCGATTTGATCGGGCGCACGCTGCCCGGCGGCGGAACGCTACGCGTCCGGATCGACGGGACGTCCGCGGACGAGGCGCCGGTGTTCTTCACTACCTATATCCGTCCGGAACCAAAGTCGTACCCGCTGAAATTGCAGGGGCCGGGGGCGGGCGACATTGCGCCGCACGCCGTCGAATTGGGGAACAACGTGGTTCCGCAAACCTGGACGATCACCATGACCGACGACGAGGGGAACTATTCGCTGACCGGCAGTGTTACGGGCGAGGACGGCGAAGGGCGAGTTACCGAGCCGTTTACCAGCCGGTCGGGCCAAGTGCGAATCGACCCCGAGCTGTGGCGTCATGGGCGCGTCGAACGGCGCGAGCGAGGCGAGGTGACCGAGACCTTCTTCGGCAACCGCGAAGGTGATCGATTCACGTTCGACGTCTACCGCTGTGCCACGAGTGAAGTGAGCTTTGCCGCGGACTCCGCAGGTTCGTTTTTCCTGCCGTTGGTGCAGAACCTGGCCAACGGACGGCACACGCTGGAACTGGTCGCCCAAGGAGACGGCCCCGTGGTGATCGACGGTTTGTACGTCTATCAGCCGCCGCTGTGTGAATAGACGGCCCTGCCCCTTCTGCCCGCGGGGTGACCTACTCCCGGAGGCCTCCCGCTATCGCCGAAAACTGATCCAAGGCTGTCTGCAGATCGTCGGCGATCTCTTGCGCCAGGATATCGGGATCGGGCAGATCGCGGCAGCGTGTGAACATCGCGTTGCGCCAGCAGTTTCCGGCGAACCGTCTCGCTCGCTCCGCCTTCGAACAGCCCGTTGTCCGGCACCACGATCGCACACCGGTCATGCATCTTCAGCAGGTTCGTGACGTGCTGCAGGAAATTCAACCAGAACAGCAAGAACGTGATCTGCTCTGTATCCACCACTTATGAAAGCCCATCATCCCGCAGCACGTGCCCGAAGTCCCAAGCTTTGTTGACGATCTGTTGAATGGAGTTGGTCATAATGACTTGTCCTTAAGAAGAACCGACAACCCCTCTTGCTCAAAGTGGTGGTCGTGGGTCAAGACATCCTGCAAGCCTTGCTGTCGCATCGTCTGCATTGACACGCAGTCCGTCAGGCTGTACTGCTTGTCCAGCCGAGATTCATACAGACGCAGACCGGCTTTGAATGAATCACGTGTCTGCGGGATCACGGTCACGTTGGGGTTGTCCATGATCTTCCTCACAAGCTCCACCGCGATCCCTCGCCACCTCGCCTCGCGCGGGGCAAAGAACGCTAGAAACTCGACCAGGACTTCATCGGTCGTAATGATATGAACGGCTCCCAGGCTGCGTCCCGCGTTTCGAGCGGCCGCATGCCATTCATCCCTTGGATTGGCAAGCGCGATCCAGTAGAAGGTGTCAGCGAAGACAGTCCTCATGTCTCAGCCTCATGCTGTCCGTGAAGATAGAAATCATGTCGCTCCGCAGCGTCCACGGGCAGTCTGGAAAGATCCTTATCCGACACATCCGCCAAGACTTCGTCGAATTCATCCCAGATTGCCTTCACTGAGACATCGAATCCGACGCTTCCATCGGCGAGGAGGCTCATGTGTTCTACATCAACAATCCTGTCGACTTGGCCGCTCGCGGAGAACTGACCACGCCCAACGATACGCAGTCTGGCTGTCGTGTGCTCCTTCAAGGCTGTGGTAATCAGATCTTCATCCTCTGGCCGAAACGCGGCCTCCACCTCTCGGCCGTCCGACAGTTGCAGAGCCATTCGAGGTCTGCTGACGCGAGCCATGGTAACCTCTCCGATTACGTCAATCGAGTCTTGGTAAGAACCAGTCAACCAGCGAGTCAAGTTGCGCTGCACCGCCTTGTCATACCGCACGCACACGTTTCGCCGGGCAAGCTTGTGCTCGATCCATTCATCGTCCCTGAGCGTTCGCCCGTAGTCTCCAAATAGCTGTAGAAGTTGCTTCGGGAAAGCATCTGGAAGCGTTTGGTCCTTTCCAGCAGCTTCGATTGTATCGGCGACGAGATCTACTGCATCATCCAACTCATCTTCGGCTTGCCACAATTGGATGTTTGAATCGGCGGCTACTGCTCGTTCCAAAGGAATGGTTACGCAGTTACCTCGCACTTCGTAGAAACGAAGAGCCAAGGAATCCTCGAAGTTCTTCGGCAGTCGTTCGCGATCCGGGTTACGTCGCCGCCAGAGTTCTTTGGCGAGTTCTACCACCAGCCGCTTGTATTGGAGCAGTTCAGGCAGAACATCGAGGTCCATGCCATGATCCTCGAAACGACCGCCGAGGAATTTGTGATCCACAAGGTGTCTAGGTTTGTTGCTCATTTGGCATCCACACTGTGTTAGCAATGGTCTCTTACAAGGTTCGTATCTCCGCCCATCTCTACATCTTACTGTTTTCGGCTAAGTCTTGCTCGAAAGTCAATCAGGACTTCCGCCGCTTGCCAGTCCCACCGAGCAGCACGCTGGACGGTTCGTCGGTCGGGTCCTGCGGAACCAATCTGCCCTGGAATGCTCGCTTGAAAGTGCTTTGGGGTAGGCGGATGGTCCGTTGCAAGCTGTGCTTTACGGCGACTCCCTTTGGCTCGATGCGAGAGAGGTCTCCTCTCACTGTGACGTCGGTTACCGTCGGGATCATGCAAAGGATCACGGCGATGCGGGAATGGAACGAGATTTCGAGACTCGGCCAACAGGGCCGTGGGATTCTTGAAGGTCGTCTTGGACGTAATCTTCTGGCGACTCCAGGCCCTACCGAAATGTTCGTCTCCCGCTGGTCCTGCACCAGCCAACCGCACTGTACAAGCTGCCGATCGATGTTCCGACGAGCCATTTCCTCCGGCGCCATACTCGCTCCCGGCAAGCCCAATCCCCGCGAACCCCGACCACAAAGCAACCGTCGGAAGTAGCGTAGCACCAGCAAGATGGCGACGCAACCGCTTCGCTGCGCCGGGGCCAGCGGCCTGCTGCCCGGGTGCGTACGTTGGGCTGCGGGGATTTGCGCGGCGGGCGCGCTGCGCGGCGGCGTTTCTTGTTCTGGTGCTTGCCTTGGCAGCAGCGGGAATCTAATCTGATGCCATCGTGACCATTTCCGATAACCTCGTAAGGGCGGACGCGATCCGCCGCAAGGAGCGACCTGCCATGCCGAACCGATCGACCAAGTCGGGAGCGATCCGACGCCGCCAATTCATTCAATCCGCTGCCGCGCTGGGCGCTGGCTTCATGATTCTTCCCAGCGGGGTGTTGCGGGGGGCCGACGCGCCCAGCAACAAGCTGAATGTCGCGCTGCTGGGAACCTGGGGGCGCGGCGAGGCGCATTTCGGGGCGATCTCCAGCGAGAACGTCGTGGCGCTGTGCGATGTGGACGAAGAGCACCTGGCTTTCGCGGCGAAGAAGTTTCCGGACGCCAAGCACTATGTCGACTGGCGGAAGTGCCTGGAACAGAAAGACCTGGATGCCGTCATCTGCTGCACCGCCGACCACACGCACGCCTTCGTGGCCAACTGGGCCATGAACCGCGGCCTGCACGTATTCTGCGAGAAGCCGTTGGCCAACACGGTCGAGGAAGCGCGAGTGGTCCGCGCCACGTACCTGAAGAACAAGGACAAGTTGGCCACGCAATGCGGCACCCAGCGGCACGCGAACCCGAATTTCAACCGCGTTCGCGAACTGATCCGCGACGGGGCGGTCGGCGAATTGTCCGAGGTATACGTCTGGGGCAACCGGCAGCTTCGCCGCGACGGCTATCTGCCCGCCGCGGGCGACCCGCCGTCGACGTTGCACTACGATCTTTGGATCGGACCGTCGCCGTTCCATCCGTACAACCCCGGCTACTTCTCCGGCACCTCGGGCTTGAATTGCCTGCAGTGGAACATGTACTGGGACTTCGGCAGCGGCCAGTTGGGCGACATGGGCAGCCACACGATGGATTTGGCCTGGAACGCGATCGACGCCGGGCTGCCCACTTCGGCCGAAGCGTCCGGCGAGCCGTTTAATCCGGAAGTGACTCCTGTGGAGATGTCCGCGACGTTCGAGCATCCGGCGAACGACTGGCGGCCGGCGATCACGGTTTCGTGGTACCAGGGCGGCGCCATGCCTCGGTCGCCCCGGCCCTACATCGATCTGAACAAGATCGGACACGGGGCGATGTTCAAGGGCAGCCGCGGGTTCCTGATCGCCGATTTCGAGTCGCGTCTGTTGGTGCCCTTCGGGGACAACGCCGACTTGACGTACTACAAGTCGCCGAAGGAAGAGGACGTGATCCCGCCGCTGGGCCATTTCCAGAAACAGTGGACGGACGCCTGCAAGGGCAATCTGAAGACGTCCTGCGACTTCGACTACAGCGGCACGCTGATCGAGCAGATGCTGTTGGCTCACGTCGCGTACCGCGTCGGCCAGAAGATCCAGTACGACGGCGCCAGCGGCCGAGTCACCAACTCGGACGAAGCCAACTCGCTGCTGAGCCGCAAGTACCGCCCTGGCTGGACGCTGGACGGTTGAACGAAGTCAGTGGCCGGTCTCCAGCCGCAGTGGCCGGTCTCCCGGCCGAGCCACTCGCGCCGGAGTTCACGATTTATCGTGCCGACACGAGCGGGCCCCGCGCGCGGGCACGATGAATCGTGAGCTCCAACACCGAGAGCCGGAAAGGCGACACGAGTTCACTTGCCAGTCGCTAGATGTTCGTGCGCGACTGGATGGTGTTGATGTCGATGTCCAACGCGGCGAATTCGGCCTTGCGGCGGCGCAGCAGTTCGACCAGCTTCGGATGGACGTCGTGCTCTTCGTTCTTCATGATGTAGCCGTAGCCGGTCTGGGAGAGCAGCCACGCGAACCATAGTTGCTGGGTCGCCAAGGCGGGCGGGGGCGCGATGCTGTGGTCCGTCTCGGGAACCAGCACGCCGCGGTCGCCGTAGCGCAGCCCCAGTCCGTTGTAGGTCAATTCGCCTCCGTCGTCGTACTGGCGGGAATTCGACCAGGTGTGCATGAACGTGGCGTGGAAGATCACGTAGCGGCAGAGTTGCTTCATGTTTTCCCAGCCGTCGTTATCGCAGACGTCGGAATGGGTCACGGGTTGAATGGCCTTCTCTTCGCCGCCGCCGACCGCCCGCGGGATGGAGAAATCAATCCGCTCGTCCGGCTGGAACCAGTCGCCGGGCTTCTTCACGCCGGAGACCGGATCGACCTCACTGCAACCGCGCAGGTATCCGCACAGGAAGAACGGCACACTGTGCGCCACCAGGTCGTCGGAGAATCGGCGCACTTCGAACCAGTGCTCTTCGATCTGCGGGCGGTGCTCGCCGAAGAACCAATCGACGTATTCCGTCAGGACTTCCCAGAACAGGTTTGCGGCTCGGGCGTACTGGTGCCGAGGGGAGATGGCGCGCCGCGGTTTCCAGTTCTTCCAATCCAGCGTGCCGACGGTCTGCCGCACCCGCTTCTGGATTGACGCGGCGGTGAACGCGGTCGATCGGGTAATGTAGCCGGTTTCGCCAAGCAGCCACGTGTTGGCCTCGTGGTTGATGATGACGACTTCCTTGACATGCGGATGCAGCAGATACCGGAGCGGGTTGGCCCGCAGGTTGCGGTACACGGGAATCGCGTACTGTTCGGTGTTCAGGTGGGTCTGTGCGAAGTGGACATCCAGTTCCGCGAACAATGCCGCGCTGACGCGAGCCACTCGCTTGGCCTGTTCCCACCGCGGCCCGTCGCCCGGCTTGAAGTGCAGCGGCGCGTCCTGCGGGGCGTTCGCTTCGGTATGACCTCGCTGGCGGAATTGCAAAGCGATCTCCACGGGAAAAGGCAGTCCGTCGCGCATCTCGAACCAGACATCGACGTTGGGCATCGCGTGGACGTCGTCCTGCTCGTACGAATTCCAATGGTGGTGCAGCCACAGCCGGTCGGGGTTCCGCGGATCGCGGTCCAGGATGCTGGCACTCATCCCGTTCAAGATTCGCTCGGCGAAGAATTCGTCCGAACGCGAATGCCCGGGCCGCTGGCGATCCGTCTTGATCGTCAGGCTCTCCGGATAGTCCGCCTGGATCTTCTCCAGCGTCGGCCGCTCCGGATCCCTGCGGTTCTCGGCCAGATGCAAGCGTTTGACGATTTCAACCTCTCCCACCCGGTGCAGCATGTGGGTCGCGCGTCCCGGGGCGTAGGCCTGGGGCAGACTGCCTTGTTCGGAAACATGGATTCGCGGAGTCGCCGCCTCGGGGTCGTACTCCCAGTAAGCAACCGACAAGTCGCCGAAGTCGTAGCACTCCTGGGTGACGTTTTCCGGCCCCGGAAAGATCGCTACCAGCCGGTATTGCAGAACCACCTGCTTCTGCCCATCGTAGGTGTGCTCGCAGTCCAGGACGCGCAGCTCGAGGTCGGGATGGTCGTTCCAGCCCGCGTCTTCCGGATCGTAGCGGATTTCGAAACGGCCCTCGCGGTCGGTGTCACCGTCGCCCAGGAAATCGTCGGGGCCGAAGTCCCGGTCCCAGAGCTCGACGCGGATGTTGTGCAGGGGCAGGCGTTCGCCCTGCGGCGATGCGTAGGCGAACAACAACCGTCCCGTGACGCGATGGGTCTTGCCCGCATCGCCGCCGGACCTCTTCTTGGCCCAGGCGACTCGCCACTGTCGAATGCTCTCGATCTTCTTCCGTACCACCTCACAAACCGTGTTCCAGATCTGACGACCCAGTGCCCGTAGATCTTTCGAGGTCGACTGCGGCATGACAGGTAAGCTCCAGCGAGACGAGTTGCAACGCGGCGCGAAAAAGTCTACGAACCGCGATTCGAGTGGGAAGACATCGCCAGGGTCGCGTCGAGGGCCGAATCTTCCGGCTTCGGACCGGATCCGGCCTCCGCTTGCAGCCACCACGCACGAGCTTGGTCTTGGGTCCAGTCGCCGGCGGATTGGCAGGCGGCCAAGGCGGCATCCAACTGTTCCACGTTCGGGAAACGGTCCTCCGGCGGTTTGGCCAGGCAGCGCAACACGATTGCTTCCAGATCCTCCGGCACCGGCACCGCCCCCTGGGACAAAGGAGGCGGTTGTTCGTGCAGGTGAGCGATCACCACCTCGACAGCGCTGGCCTGCTTGAAAGGTGGATGCCCCGTCAATAGGACGTAGGCCACGGCGCCGAGCGAATAGATGTCGCTGCGCGCGTCGACTCGGGCGTTCGCCGTGCATTGCTCGGGCGAGATGAAACGGGGCGTTCCCGCAATCATGCCTTCCCGGGTCAGTTGAACCGCCTGTTCGTCCGCGATGGGCTTGGCCAAGCCGAAGTCCAGCAACTTGACAACGTCGTACACGCCGCCACGCGTCGTCACAATCACGTTGCTGGGCTTGATGTCCCGGTGAATCAGGCCCGCCGTGTGGGCCTCGCGCAACGCAGCCGCCAATTGGCGCAGCACGTGGATCACGCGGCCGGCGGGCATGGGGCCGAAACGCCTGATCAACTCGCCCAGGTCCAGGCCGGGCAGATATTCCATGACGTAGTAGAACGTGCCGTCGTCGGTGCGGCCGTAGTCGTAGATGTCGATGGTGTTCCAGTGAGTCAGCTTGGCCGTTGCCCAGACCTCGCGCTCGAACCTCGCCAACGCCTGGGGATTGCCCGCCTGTTCGGGCCGGATCAGTTTGATTGCGCAGGGACGCTTGAGCAATTGGTGCTCGGCCAGGTAGACCTGTCCCATGCCGCCCTCGCCCAGCGGGCGGAGCAACCGGTACTGGCCGAATTTCTGCGCCTTGACCGCCGCGATCCGCAACGAATTCATGATGTACGCACCGTACACCGAACAGATCGCCCCGACCAACAGAACCAGGAACACGTCGCTCACCTGGTCGACGGTCACCACCTGGGCCGCCAATTCGTGAAACGGCCGGGTCGCGACGGCCAGCGCCGGGAGGGGCAAGGTCATCGGGATGATGATCCACGCCGCCCGCTTCCAATCGTTGGGGACGATCAGACCGTAGAACACCATCGTGACCAACCAGTACAGCGCGACGCTCTTGAACGCGGCCAGCGTCAGCACCGCACTGCCCTGTTTGGCTTCGGACATCATGAACAGGAACTGGTAGGGCAGAAAAAACAGCACCGGCAATCCGAACATCGTCAGTTCAAACAACCGCAATTGACGCATGGAGTACTGCCGCGGATGCGCGAGCAAGGCGATGCAGACGCCCTCCGCGAACACGACCAGCGTATGAAAGCCCTGCAAAGGCCGCTCGATGAAAAAGCTGCGAACCAGGAACAGCCCGAAACCGGCGCACAACACAATCGCCGCGGCCAGCAGACGCTGCCTCAACAGGCTCTGAGCGGCGGTCTCCGGCTGGACCGTGGGGCCCTCGACAATCGCCACCCGCCCCCGCGGGTCCAATGACATGGTGGGCGGCGTGTACGAAGCATCGAACGTTTCTGTCGGATCGTGGTAGCTCGGCGTTCTTGCGATCTTTGACGAATCAACCATACTCGACTAGCAGAAAGATGGGCAGCGAACCAACGGAAACGCGATGCCGAACCAGGAAGGGGCTCGACGGACTGATCACGGTCGCTACGATGGCGTAAACCAACTTCGATGCGTGCCTCTATTATGGTCGGCCATGCATCTGCCGCAAGGGCGCTTCGAACCAACGCGGCTCTTTCGACAAAGAGGTATCAATGAGCGGTATCCTGGGTGGCTTGTTTCGTCTTACCGTAGGACGGCGCAATCGGACGCTCGCCGATCTGCCTGGACCGCCGCCCCGTTTCCCGGCGGGCAATGCGGCACGGTTCCTGAGTCGTCAACCGTGGGAGGTGTGCGCCGAGCTGGGCAAACAATACGGCCCGATGTTCGTGATCTGGATCTTCAATCGGCCGTTTGTCGTGCTGAACGACGGCTGGCTTGTTCGCGAGGTTCTGGACACCCGCGCCGACGAATTCTACAAGGCCGACCCGGTGCCGGCGTTTCGTCCGCTCACGCCGCGCGACAGTCTGTTCCTGGCCAACGGCGACGAGTGGAAGCGGTTGCGCGAGCACGACCCTTACAACCGGGTAGACCACCGTCGCTTCCTGGCAGACCAGATCCCCGCGGTCCGGCGACTGGTCCGGCAGCGAACCACCGACCTGATCGACGCGACGGCCGTGCGGCCGGTCGATCTGACCCGGACACTGCAGCGAATCACGTTCGACGCGTTCGCGCTGTGCGTGTGGGGCCAGTTGCTCGAAGAGCGGACGTACGAAGATTTCAACATCATGGGCGATGTGGGGGCATGCCGAGTCGCCTTTCCGCCCCTGACCATCTTGCCTCCGCTGCGTCCGAGCTTCTATGCGGCGCGAAGGCGGTGGGAGACGACCTTTGCGGCCCTGATCGAGCGGGCGCGCGCTGCCGACCCCGCCGGCCACCACGACTTGCTGCACGCGACGTTGCCGAAGATCGAGCCAGCGAGCCTGGACGCCTACCGCGTGGCGATGGCCACGATGTTCTACGGCGGCGTCTATTCGGTGACCAGCGGCGTGGTCAGCACGCTGTACAGTCTGGAGAGCCGCCCCGATTTCGCTCGGCGCGTGTACGACGAGCTGCGTGCAGCGACCTACGGCCCGAAGGGCTTCGACCAAGAAAGCCTGGAGAACTGCCGTCAGCTCGATGCCGCATTGCGCGAAACGCTGCGGCTGTTGTCACCCGTCCCGGTGTTTCTGCGCAATGTCAACCAAACGCAACCCGTGACCTTGGGCGGCTACACGTTGCCGCCGGATACGCCGATCATCATCAGCAGTTGGTTGCTGCATCGCTCGTCCCGGGTTTGGGAGAACGCCGAGACCTATCAGCCCGAACGTTGGCTCAACGGCGCCGCCGAAGCCCATCCACTGGGCAGCGACCATTTCTTTCCCTTCGGCCGCGGGCCGCGGACCTGCATCGGTCAATCGCTCGGCATGTTTGCGATGAAGCTGCTGCTGGCGACCCTGCTGTCCGAAGCCAAGGTCAAGGTGACCGGGAACTATCGCCAGTCCTTCTACTTCGGCGTGATGATGCCCCGCGGCCTGCAAGCCGAATTGATGCGAGATTGACAAGGCGGAATTCCCTTTTTCCAATTCTTGGTTCGGCCGATTAGAATGACGGTGTCGTTGCCCACCCTGCCCAGTTTTCACGAAACACACGATGTCGCCGCACGGACCAGCGCCGGAAGAACCGATCGGGATTCGCCAGGACGAGATTGCCGGCCCAATGCCTGCGACCGATCGGGGCACGGCGGCGATTGCGCCGCGGCGGCAGTTGGCCTGGTGGAAGAAATTGGTCTTCTCGCTGGTGGCGACGGTCGGTTTCTTCCTGATTTTGGAGGCCGTCCTGGCGGTCGTGGGGACGCGACCGTTGCTGTACGACGAGGATCCGTATGTCGGGTTCTCGAACGTGGTGCCGTTGTTCGTCGAGCGGACGGACGAGGGCGGGAACCGAGTGATGGAGACGGCCGATAACCGGCTGCATCTGTTCAATCGGCAGCAGTTCCCTGCCCGAAAGTCGCCCGGCACGTATCGCATCTTCTGTCTGGGCGGCTCGACGACCTACGGGCATCCGTACGTCGACTCGACGTCGTTTGCCGGCTGGCTGCGAGAATTTCTGCCCGCGGCGGACGGCTCGCGGCGGTGGGAAGTGGTCAACGCCGGCGGGATCAGCTATGCCAGCTACCGCGTCGCGCTGTTGATGGAGGAATTGGTACGCTACGAACCCGACCTGTTCATCGTCTACTGCGGCCAGAATGAATTCCTCGAGGCAAGGACGTACGGCGCCATGTTGGCGACGCCGACGCCGATTCGGGACGTCCATTCCCGCTTGGCCGGGACGCGAGTGTTTTCCGTCCTGCAGCGTTTGCTCCGCCGGGACGCAGCCCCGGAAGACGCGGCGAGCCGCGAGGCCCGCGACATGTTGCCCGGCGAAGTGGTTGCGATTCTGGACCGGTCGGTCGGTCCCGAGTCGTACCACCGCGCGGACCTGAAGATCGATCAGGTCTTGGAGCACTACCGTTACAGTCTGCAGCGGATGATCGCGTTGGCGCGAGGTGCGGGCGCCGACATCGTGTTCGTCACTCCGGCCAGCAATCTACGCGACTTCGAACCGTTCAAGAGCGAGCATCGCGAAGACCTGGATCTTGTGTCCCGCGATCTTTGGCTCGGCTTGCTCCACCAGTCCGGCGAAGCATTCGACGAAGGACGATTCGACGACACGCTTTCGCTGCTGGACCAAGCCTCGGCCATCGACGATCGGCATGCCCGGCTGCATTTTCTGCGCGGCCGCGTGCTCGTTCGCCTGGGCCGCGACGCCGAGGCAAAAACGGCCTTCGAGCGAGCGGTCGACGAGGACGTGTGCCCGCTGCGCGCGTTGACGCCGATGCGCGGGATCGTCATGCAGGTAGCGGCCGAACAACGTGTCCCCTGCGTGGATTTCGTCGCGATGATGGAGCAGCGGTCGGAGCACGGCATCCCGGGCGCCGACTGGTTTCTGGACCACGTGCATCCGACGATCGAAGGCTATCGGCTGCTCGCACTGGAGCTGATGAACGAGATCGAAACGCTTGGCGATCTGCATCCCGACCCCTCGTGGGACGCAGCGGCGGTCGACCGGGTCACGCGGCAGCACCAGGCCCGGCTGGACAGCCGTTCGCACGCCAACGCGCTGCGAAATCTGGCCAAGACGTTGCGTTGGGCCGGCAAGTTCGAGGAATCGTCCCGGTTGTCGATCATGGCAGTTCAAGGTTTGCCGGGCGACTTGGAGGCGCACATGATGGCGGGCGACGCATTCTGGCAGCAGGGCCAACTGGAAGCCGCCGAGGGCGAGTACCTGCTGGCCATCAACGTCGATCCGAATGCGTTGTGGCCCCTGTTGCAGCTTGGCAGCCTGCTGTTGGAACAGGGCGAGACGAAAGCGGCCGTCAACTATCTCGAGCGGGCGGCGAAGCTGGCCGAGGACCGGGCCGATCCCCATTTCCGCTTGGCCAACGCGTTGTATCTGCTGGGCGACTTGGATGGCGCCCGGGACCAGTATCTGGAAACGTTGCGATTGGTGCCCGACTGGCCCGACGCCCACAAGAATCTGGCACTGATCGCCAACGCCCGCGGAGAGATGCGGACCGCGATTTCCCATTTCGAGCGAGCGTTGAAGCTCGACCCCCAGGACGCCGCCTGCCATTGCGAGCTCGGTTGGCTGTACTCGGCGCGCGGCGACTCGGCTTCGGCCAGGGACGAGTTGTCTTTGGCGGTCCTGCTCGATCCGCGCCTGGTGCGCGCCTGGATCGGACTGGCCCGCGTCGAGCAATCCGTGGGGAACCAGGCCCAAGCCGCCGAGATGTTCCAGCGAGTCCTGGACTACGATCCTGAAAACGAAGAAGCCTTGGCCAATCTTGGACAGTGACCCGCGGCGCTGGAGGTGCGCTGCGGCGAGTCTCGCTCGCAATCGATCGTCAGACTTCTAGGTCTCGCTGTGCCGGCGAATGTAGTCCTTGACTCGCACTTTGCGGGCCGTGTTTTCGGACGTCATGTAACGGATCTTGCCGAACACCGACCGTTCGGGCCCCCAGGCGCGGTCGTAGCGCCCCAGTACCCAGAAGATGCCGCTGTAGGAATTCGGATTGCGGCCGTCCAGGGCGTACTTGTTGTTCAGTTCGATCAGCGTCGCCAACGCCTCGCGCGGGCTTGCCGACCACTCGAGCACCTTCTTGCCCCACAGCATCCGCAGATAGTTGTGAATCCGACCCTCGCGAACCAACTGCCGCTGGGCCGCATTCCAAAGAGGATCGTGGGTCTGTGCCGCTTCGAACTGGGCCAACCGGTAGACGTGCGTCCGGCGGTCGCCGGCGTGCTCGGCCAACGTGGTTTGCGCCCACTCCGGCAGCGATTCGTAGCGGTCGTAGTCGTCTCGCTGCCAGCACATGTTGTAGCCGACTTCCCGCCACGTGATCAGTTCGTCCAGGAACGACTCGACATTCTCGCTGGCCCCCCACCAACCCTCCGAGCTGCCGTTGGCCTTGGCGGCGATCCGGTCGGGCGTCCATCCCTCGCGATGCATCGTTTCGGCGAAGACCTGGTGCGCGGAGATGTGCCCAAAGTGCAGGTAGGGCGATAGCCCGCTGGCTGCCTCGACCTCCGGCTCGTTCCGCTGCCCGGCATACCGTTCGATCCGATCGTCCAGGAATCGCTGCAACGCTTGGCCCGCCGCGATGGGCCCGCCGGGGGTCTCCGTCGGCCCGACGGTGTGATCGATCGCCAGCTCCGCGAGGCTCGAAGGATCGTCCAGCATTTGCTGTGGATTGGCCGGTCGCCAGCGTAGCATGATCGTGGGCGGCAACTCGCGCAACGGCGGCAGACGCCGGTTGTGCAACGGATCGGGCTCGGGAGCTTGATCCAGGTGCGAGCACAGTTCCCGCTGCAGGAAGCGGCGGAAATCGAACGCCCGCGCGAAAACGCGGTTGGCCGCCCGCATGGGCAACAGTCCGTTGCTGTCGACCAATTCGAAGCGAACCGGTATCTGAAGGGCGGCGGCCTCGACCATTCGCGGCAGAAAGAAGCATGGAAAATCGTCGCCGATGACGACGCAGGCCCGCGCGGCCAACTCGCGAAGCAACCCGGAGCCGTCTCCCGCCTTCGGTTCCAGGTATGGATAGTAGAATACGCCCGACTGCTGCAATCGCCGCTGGTTGTCCGCCATCCCTTGGATGACAAAGTGATGCAGCCGATCACTGGCCCAGCGGTATCCGCAGCGCAACGGCTCGAAGACCACCAGCGGCCTTTTCAAGTCCTGTGCCCAATCAGCCGCTCGCTGGAGCGAAAAATTCCAGCCGGTGCGGCGATTGGCCGTCATCCAATACAACACGTAATCGCCGTCGGATCGGAAATCGCTGGTGGAGCCGACTGAACGAACCCGCAGATCGGGAACGAAGACCATGTTTCGCCTCAAAGGACCGCTGAGAAGTGCCGCTATGCCTTGAGGATACTAGACGAGCGGGAAGCTGGGCCGGACGTCGCTTCCGGCCCGGATCGTAAGCGTGTGGAATGCCGTCGAGGCTCGTGGCCGAGCCCAAGTGGTGAAACTTCAGGCTCCGCCGTTGCCATCCGAATTCCCGCGAATTCGGCGATAGGGATACGATCAAGCCCGTTGCTTCCCGATCTCTAGGACCGTGATCGGGTACCGGTGGGATCAAGCTACTTGGCAGCTTCCAGGGCTTCCTGCAGACGGCTTTTCGGCTGCGCCCCGACGAAGCGGCTGGCGACTTCACCGTCCTTGAACACCAAAAGAGTCGGAATGCTGGTAATTCCATACTCCTGGGTGCATCGCGGATTCTCGTCGATGTTGACCTTTCCCACTTTCACGGCACCCAGGTTCTCGCTGGCCAGTTCCTCGATCAGGGGGGTTATTTGGCGGCATGGACCGCACCAGGGAGCCCAGAAGTCGACCAGCACGGGTTCGGCGGCCTTCTTGACCTCGGTGTCAAACGTTTCGTCGGTGAATACGGATACATTGGCACTCATGCAATCTCTCCCGGTTTACTGAATGGCTCCATTTGCACCCCAGCCAGCCGAACCCACAAAATCGCCACTGTCGATCGATCGGACCGCGCCAGGTTTCAGGTTTGCTGTCACGGGGATTCTATCGGGATCGGCCGAGCGCTGTCAATCAAGTGGCGGCGGACCCGGGAAAAAATGGAACCGGGGCCAAGCGTTCCGCGGGATTGAGCCGGACTCGCCGACAGTCGGCCGATGCCTGCTGCCATCCTTCGCAAATCGCCTCGAATCGGAGCAGAGAAGAAAGGACCGGCCTGACGGAACTCAGGAGCAATAGCAAAGCGAGCAACATCAACATCCCGTCAGGCCGGCAAGATCGCGAGGCCGATCCCACTCGGCTTGGCGGAAGGCAATTCCGTTGCGTGGGGTCGGTTTTTCTGTCTCGGCGAGAAGACGCAATCAAACGTAGGTCAAAAGAACGACCCGTCAATTCGTTTCGTCCAACTTACCAGCGGGCTCCGCCTCCCCCGCCGCCGAACCGACCGCCTCCACCGAACGATCCTCCGCTGCCGAACGAACGGCCACCAAACGAACTGCCGCCGAAGGAACTGCCGCCGACCAGTCCGCGGCTCCAATGCCGCCTGCCCCGTCTGCTGTTCTGTATCAAGTTCAGCACCACGATGACAATGATGAAGACAATGAAGAACCACTCGCCTCCTGCGTTTCCGCCGGGGGCCGGCTGCCGCTTCGGCACGCCCTGAATCGCCACGCCCGCGTCGTCGGCGATCCGGTTGACGACCATCGTCACCAACTCGTCCAGGCCGCTCGAGTACTGCCCCTGCTTGAAATACTTGCCCGCCACTTCGCGGCTGGCAGAACCGCACCAACTGTCGGGGAGCGTGCCCTCGAGTCCGTAGCCCGTGAAGATGCGGACCTCTCGCTCCTGGAGCGCCAAGACAATCAACGCGCCATTGTCTTTGCCCTGCTGGCCCAACTTCCACAGTTCTGCGTGACGCTGCCCAAAGCCGAAAACGTCTTCGCCGCCGGTGGTTGGAACGGTCAGCAGCTTGACCTGGGCGGTGGTCTTCTGCTGCAGCTCGCCAAGCCAGGTTTCCAGCTTCTGCTTGACCGCCGGTTCGAGCAACCCCGCGCGATCGATCACAAATTTTCCGTCGTCGGGCACCGTCACTTCGGCCGCCGCGCTCGCCGAAGCGATCGCCAGCAGCAATCCGGCCGTCACCGTCCGACATCTCGTCCTAACACGCATCGGCTCTCTTTCTCAGAATCTCCAGGTCTTCGTACAGGGCAGCGAATTGGTTCCAGCCTTTGTCGCCGGTTCCATGCAGGACGGACCGCACCGCCGCCAACTCCCGATCCAACAATCGCTCGACGCCGCCGATCAGGTCGTCCGGACTCGCCGGTTCGCGTTGGCCCTTCAGCCACAACAGGCCTCGAAGGGTGCGCAGCAGGCCCTCGACCGCTGTCTGCCCCAAGGGCTGCAATTGTCTCTCGCGTCCGGCCGCGGCCAGCAATCCTTGCCGCATGCCGATCAGCAACGTCTTCAGCTCCCGTTCGCATTGCAGTCGCACATGCTCCGCTTCGAACCGCAGTTCGGCGAAGAAATCCTCGCCCGCCAACAGCGCGTGCTGCTGCTGGATCTCGATCAATTCCAGCGGAAACGTGTCGAGCGAATCGCGGATGAACTCCGGCGTCATCACGATCGGCGCCGCGATCCCTCGCCTGCCGAACCGCTTTCCCGTCGCGGCCAAGCGGCGGAGCAGGCCCAGATCCATACCGGAAAGCACCACCACATTCTCTGCCAAGTGCCGTCGCTTGTCGAATTGCGGCGTCAGCACCCCGCCGAAGAACGCGATCGCCCGCACCGAACCGCCCGCCAGCGACTGCCAATGCTGAACGTATTCCAAGACTGCGGCACGAACGGGCGAAGCCAGCCGCTCGATTGCATTGGAGTGGGTGTCCATGTCAAAACCTCGCTTCCGAAATCAATTCAATCGCATGCTGGGCCTAAGTCTACCAGATCATGGGCATGCGATGGGCGCACCGTGCGCGCATTAGTTCAGCGGCTTGCTGCTAGGCCGCCCTTCGTTGCCATCGGGACGGAACCTGCTAGAATCACGCTCGTCGTTCGACCCACGACCATCCCCGTCGCCCGGATGCAGTCGCGGCGTTCGCTTTTCCCAAGATCCGAATCCACGAGTTCACCGGCGAGTGATGACCCGATGTCCAGCGACGACGTCCAGGATTGGCAACACAGTCATACGTTCGGTCAGGACCGCAAACGGCCCGGGGAACTGCGCACGCTGATTGTGATTGCGATCACCGCCGCGATGATGGTCGTCGAGTTGGCGGCGGGCCTGCTGTTCGGCTCGATGGCCCTGCTGGCGGACGGCCTGCACATGGCTTCCCATGCGGCGGCGCTCAGTATCAATGCGTTCGCCTACGTCTACGCGCGGCGGCACGCCCTCGACACCGAGTACAGTTTCGGAACCGGCAAAGTCAACGCGCTCGGCGGCTTCAGCGGCGCTGTGCTCCTAGCCGTGTTTGCTCTGTTGATGGCGTGGGAGAGCTTCCACCGGCTGATCGATCCGGTCGAGATCGTATTCGACCAGGCGATCCTGGTCGCGGTCGTTGGATTGATCGTCAACGGAATCAGCGTCTTCATTCTCGGAGTGAAGGAGGATCATCACGGGCACGGGCATCATCACCATCACGAGCACCATCACGAACACAAGCACGGACATCATCACCATCACGAGCACGAACATGGCCATCATCATGACCACAATCTTCGTTCGGCCTACTTGCACGTGCTGGCCGACGCGCTGACATCTGTGTTGGCGATCATCGCCCTGCTGGCCGCCAAGTATTTCGGGTACGTTTGGATGGATCCCGCCATGGGCGTGATTGGCGCCGTGTTGGTGGCCCGCTGGTCGCTGGGCCTGCTGCGTTCGACCAGCGCCATTCTGCTCGACCGACAGGGACCGGCCGACATCCGCGAGCAGATCCGGGCCAGCATCGAAAGCGACGGGGACAGCCGAATCGCCGATCTGCACCTCTGGTCCATTGGCCCGAACCTGTATGCGGCGGTGATCACCGTAGTTGCCCGCGCCCCGTCCACGCCGGACCAGTACAAAGCACGGCTGCCCGACCACCTCGGACTAGCCCACATCTCCGTCGAGATTCACCAACGGACCATCAAGGAGAAAGCATGACACTGCACGCCTCCGCAGTGATTCGCTCGTTTGGACTGTGCCTGTTGATCGCCCCGTTCGCCGCGGCGGACTACGATCCGTTGCATCTGCCGCCGGGCTCGGACGGCAAGACGGTGGAATTGACGGTGCGGGACGAGTCGCGAAACCGCGAGATCCCGCTGTTGGTCTATCTGCCCGCCGCGGACGGCCCCGCGCCGGTGGTGCTGTTCAGCCACGGACTGGGCGGCACGCGCGACGGTTGCGTCTATCTCGGCAAGCACTGGTCGGCGCGCGGATACGCCGCCGTGTTTCTGCAGCATCCGGGAAGCGACGATTCGGTGTGGAAGGACGAGCCGCTGTTGAGGCGGATGGCGGCGATGAACCGGGCCGCGTCGGCCGAGAATTACCTGCTGCGCCTCCAGGACGTCAAGGCCGTGCTCGATCGACTGGACGTCTGGAACCGGCAGGCCGATCACGCGTTGGTCGGCCGTCTGGATCTGAACCGGGTGGGCATGTCGGGCCATTCGTTCGGCGCCCAGACGACTCAGGCGGTCAGCGGCCAAGCGGCGCCGCTGGTCGGGCCGCGACTGACCGAACCGCGGATCAAGGCGGCCGTGGCCTTCAGTCCCAGCAGCCCGCGCCGCGGCGACCCGGCCACCGCCTTCGGCTCCGTCAAGATCCCTTGGATGCTGATGACCGGGACGAAGGACGTCGCGCTGATCGGTGATGCCGACCTGCAGTCCCGGCTGAACGTCTATCCCCACCTGCCGGATACGATCGACCGTTACGAGTTGGTGCTGCACAACGCCGAACATTCGGCGTTCACCGACCGCCGCTTGCCCGGTGACCGCGAGCGCCCCAACCCGAATCACCATCGCGCGATCCTCGCCCTGTCCACGGCATTCTGGGACGCTCATCTGAAGGACGATCCAGCCGCTCGCGCCTGGTTGCACGGAACCGGCCCGCGCAACGTCCTTGAAAAGGACGATCGCTGGCAATTTCAAACGGCAAGCGGCAGGTGAGGCGGTGGTCAGTGGTCAGTTGTCAGTGGTCAGTTGTCAGTGGGCATCAGCGAGCGGTGTGGCGTTAGCCCACCGGTATTTTGCGGGCATCACCAGCGGGCTGACGCCGCGCCGCTCGCCGGGGGCGCCATCTGCTGCGAGAACTTTCGGCCTCCTCCGCTGGTGTACGCTGCCGCTGCTGGAATTCACCCTTTAGCGTGTCCGCGTTGCTTCGTCGCGGAGTGACCGGCTCGGTTACGGCTGCACACGTTTGCCGAAGTGGTTTTTCAGGCGGTTGGTGGTGGCGGCGACGGAACCAGCGATTTCGGACGGCGGGAGTTTGCCCGCGTCGGCCAGCAGTTGGGCCAAGTGTTCCAGGCAGGTATTCGACAGCCGCGGTTCGTACAGCAACATCAAACGGCGTTCGACCAGATCGTCCAGGCGGCGGACCCACTGGTGGTCGATGATCCAACTCGCAACGGCCCGCGGCAGATCGGTGTCGGGCAGCAGATCGCCGCCGCGGGCGGCGGTCGCTTCGAGCACGCTGTCGGTGCGACTGCCCAGTAAGGACCACACCGCGGTGATGCTGGACAGCGGCAGCGAGTATCGGTCGGCCAGTTGCTGGTGCTGCCGGTCGAGCGCCTCGCGATCGGCGGGGTAGTCTTCGCCGCCGGGTACGACCCGGTTTCGCGAGTCCGTCAGCGGCTGGCGCCCGAGATCCTTCAGCATTTGGCGGGCGGCGTCTTCCGCCAGCGACCGGCACGTGGTGAGCTTCCCGCCGATGATGGAATACAGCGGCAGCGAACCGCCCAGGTGCCTCTCCAGCCAGTGCCGCCGCGAGATGGCGCCGGGCTTCTTGTCGCCCGAGTAGGGCAGGGGCCGCACGCCGGCGTAGTGCAGGTGGATGTCGCCGCGCGACAACGGAGCTTGCGGCAGCAGTTGGCGGACCAGATCGAGCAGGTATTCGAGTTCGGCCTCGGTGGCCACCGCCTGACCGGGATCGCCGTCGTAGGCGGTGTCGGTCGTACCGACCAGGACGCCCGCGCCCAGCGGCAGGACGAACACGGGACGCCCGTCGCTGGCCTGCGCGTACAAGCCTCGACCGCCGAGCGCCTCGGTCAACGCCGGTTCGTATGTCAGAAAATGAGTTCCCTTGGTGCCCCCGATCTTGCGAGGCGCGGTGATGTCCAAGTGGCGCAGCGCGTGATCGACCCAAGCGCCGGTAGCGTTGACGACCGCGGCGGGCTCGATCGTACGAACCGTCTCGCCCGTCTCGCCGCGGGAATCGACCGGGCGGATGATCAGCCGCGTATCGTCGCGCTGGGCGCGGTGGTACGTGTACAGCGAGAACTCGATGCCTTCCTGGTTCGCCACGGCTTGGGCGTCTTCCAGCAACGCGACCACAAACCGCTCGGGATAGGCCATCTGGGCATCCCAATAGCTGGCCAGCCAATGGTAGTGAGCGGGATCGACCGGCACGGCCTGTGGCGAACCGGCTGGAAAAACACGGTGCGACGGCAATTGCCGGTCGCGGGCCAGCAGATCGTACATGCACAGACCGCTACGGATCAGCCACAACCCCCGCTGGGCGGCGGCATCGGACCGCATGCCCACGAAGCGAGTGACGGCCGAGACCCATCCGCCGCCGCGCTGCGAGACCGGGATCTGGATCTCCAGCGGTTGCACGAACTGGGGCGCCAGGTTCAACAGCCGCCGCCGCTCGGCCAGCGACTCGCGGACCAGTCCCGCGTCGCCGTATTCCAGGTAGCGGAGTCCGCCGTGGATCAGCCGCGACGAATAGGCCGTGGTTCCGTACGCGATGTCCGCGGTGTCGACCACCACGACGGGAACGCGGCTCAATACCAATTCGCGAGCCAGCGCCGCGCCGTTGATGCCCGCTCCGAGAATCACCACTGGTTGTTTCATCGCGTCCATGCGGATGATTATACTAGTAGTACAGCGCAATGAACTACGCTGAACTGCGCAACTTTTGTTTTCGGGT
>JAHDXO010000016.1 GCA_023382975.1 Pirellulaceae bacterium | reverse complement strand
TCTCTCTCCCCCGAAACGTCCCCTCCCTGATCACCGCACGATCTAATCCTTCATTCGTTTCGTCCGCTCGGTTCGTCCGTGGATGGCACGCAGCGGAACGCCCATCGCCCATTCGGCCGCCTGTCATCTTACCGCATGGCCGATGCGGCGGCAATTTTTTTTCGGCGTGGGCTTGGCCGCGGGAAATTCAGCGCGCGCCGGAATATCGCCGGGACCGGTTGGCCGTTCAAGTGGAGCCGCACGTTTGTCAGCGATTCCGGGAATGCGATAGCGGGGCGGCGCGGACGAAGCCCAATCGGTGAAGCCGGTCGGTGGATCGGGCGAGCGGCGCGTTGGACGCCACGGCGGAGCTTGCCTCCGTCGAGCGATGTTCAGAACCAGAACCGCGTCCCACGCGACGGTGCTCACGCCACCACGCTGCTCGCCAGCGTGGTGCGATGTTCATAGCCGAGGGCCGCGATACCCCGGAGCGACGCCACCAGACGCGCGGTATCGAACACCGCTCCACCCGGACGAGCCGGGCGGTGGCGAAGAAGGACGAGCGGACGCGCCGGTCTGGTGTTGAACAGGGCTCCACGGCGACAAGCGCCGTGGTGGCCCCGGAGTCTGCGGACGAACGACAAGCCTCAGGCGGCTGGGACGGGAAGCGTTTGCCACTGGCAACCGACCTTACCTTCGCTCGCCTACATCCCTTTATTGCCCCACCTTCAGGTGTTCACGGATCGCATCGTATCGACTCCAGGAGTCGTCGGCTGATTCATCGTGATCAGACACAAACGTCTTGAAGTCGTTGGTTTGGCTTAAGGCGTCAAGTGCGCCGTTGGCTTCAAGCCGTAACATCGCACGGCAAATGCAATTCAGAAACGCTTCACGGTGGCGTTCGCTCGCCCCATCGGCCCTCCAGTCGATTGCTTTGGACAAAACATTCGCAACCGGTTGCCACGAATCGGAAAATGACTCGGTTGTAAATGCATTAAATTCCCAGTCGCCGAGCGACCAACGAAGGTCATTTGCGATTTCGTCAAGAGTCTGGGATCCGTACAAGTCCGGCCATTCACCCTTACACTCAATGGCGCGATCACGCAACCCTTGCGGCGAGTTTGCGCAAATAAACACTTCGCCGTAGTCTGCATTGCAGTCGAAGGCAAACCCGTAGAACGATCGGTCGCGATTCGTTTCAGCGAACAAGGAAATATAGCGGGATGCCAATTCAACAAGCGTTTCCTCAACGGCGTCCCAGACAATCGCGTTACCAGCCAAGATCGCAGCTACGTCCGGCCTTGCCTCGAATTCGATCGAGTCTGATGGTAGCGGCAGTGCATCCTGCCAATCATGCGGACGCTGGCAGTCACGTAGGCAGATCGCGCACAATCCGCCGTTTTTCTCCGCGGTTCGTGTGCGTATCGGTTTGCCGCAAGTCATGCACGTGGTACGTGTGTCTGTCATGCAACCATCGACTGGGGTGACTTGTGATTGTCCAGAACGGCCTATCCCGGATACGGCAGCCAGGGAATAGGCCGACCGGGGCGGCGGGCTATCCCGCCTGCCACTACTGAACGATTGTCGGTTTAGTCCCTTGCGTGTCAAGCAGTTGAATCGGGACCGTGGGTGTGCCGATCACCGGAATAGGCCGACCTGGATAAGGTCCTATTGGCGGCTGGATAAGCCGACCGGCTGGGTCGGCCTATCACCGGCACCACTCGGTCACCATCGAGTACCTAAAGCACCGCACGTAAACAAGTTGCGTATTTCGACCTCGGACGATTCGCCCAGCATAGGCCGACCAGTGCATTCATTCCCTATACAGGGGGATCTGAACACCTCGACCTCCTCGGTTCAGCACGTGCGTGTAAATCATCGTCGTGCTCACATACGCACGGCGGCGGCGAAGCACTGATCCTGGACAACCTCCGCGTGTTGACGGGCGAAGCGGAATACAGACGGCCGCAAGCTGTTGACGTGGCGGGAGGTTGGTGGCGACAATCGAGGCATGCGTGAAATGCTGTGACGACCGTAGCATTCACGCTGGGAGGAGCAAGATCGTGAACAGGCCCATGCACAATCGATGCGGCATCTGGGGTGTGTGGTTGGCTGCGATGGTGCTGTGTGGTGGTTGTTCAAAACCAGCGCCTGTGGTTTCTGCACCACAGCCAGTTGTGCCACAGCCGCTGCCATCTTGGGATCTGCCGCCCGACTCACCGCCACCAGCCATTGCCCCGTTCGACGCGGCGGCAGCCAAGACACATCAAGAGGCTTGGGCAAAACACTTGGGCGTGCCGGTCGAGGTGACGAACAGCATTGGCATCAAGCTGGCGTTCATCCCGGCAGGGGAATTTCAAATGGGTTCGCCAGAGAGCGATTCGGATGCCTATGACATTGAGAAGCCGCAGCACACGGTACGGATCACCAAGCCGTTTTGCCTGGGCGTGACGGAGGTGATGCAGGAGCAGTACGAGCGGGTGATGGGTTCGAATCCGAGTAAGTTCAAGGGTGCGCAGTTGCCGGTGGAACAGGTTTCGTGGGAAGACGCGGTCGAGTTCTGCCGCAAGCTCTCGGAGTTGCCAGCCGAACGCGGTGCTGGCCGGGTGTATCGGTTGCCGACCGAAGCCGAGTGGGAGTACGCCTGTCGCGCCGGCAGCACGACGAAGTGGTCGTTCGGCGACTCGGAATCGTCGCTGGCTGACTACGCCTGGTATGACAGCAACGCGGGCAGCAAGACGAATCCAGTGGGTCAGAAGAAGGGTAACGCGTGGGGCTTGTACGACATGCATGGAAATGTGTGGGAGTGGTGTTCGGACTGGTGGAAGCGAGACTACACCACAACGGCCGTGAGCGACCCGACGGGCCCTGCGACGGGCTCGATCCGGGTGTACCGGGGCGGGGGCTGGCTCATCACTGCCAGGTTCTGCCGGTCGGCGGACCGTGACGGGCTCCAACCGTTGGACCGGGGCTACTTCCTGGGCTTCCGCGTGGCCTTCAGTTCGGTGGATCAGTCCGGTCGGTAGGTCAGTCAGTCAAGCAGCAGCGAGCCGACTGCCGCGTGAGCTGTGACTCCCCATCGCGAGCAGCGAAGTGGAACGGGGGCTCCGCTTCCAGACATGCGTCCGACCCACTTGGTTCTCTAGAGCCGGGAAAGTGGTCCCCTTTTTCGCCGGAATCGGCAATCTCACATCCCTGACCGCTAAAAGAAAGCAGCCATCCCTGCACGGCTGCGTTCGCACCAATCCCGCCCGCACCAGCCGCCAATGCGGCGAGTGCGGACGAGAACGACCAACTCGTGCAACCACGCGGACGCAGACAACCCGACGATCGGGGCGGATCGTCGGGCCTTGCGAGTTTCCGAGACAACAGCTATGCAGCGTCCGGTTCGCCCTGGAACTTCGCCCAGGATCGCTCGAACTCCCTGCGCAACTGACTGATCCGTGCGCCGCCTCCAGCCGGTTACGGCCGTCTGCCAGGTGGTACGCCGATTTGTCCTGGAAGACGACGATCGGGGGCAGGACTGTGCCGTCGTGCAATGAGCTGCGCGTAATCGTTCACCACTTTCTCGCGCAGTTCAGCCCGCGGGTACAGCTTATCGTCGAGGACGATCTTGCGGACGTCGATGCTCGCCTCGGTCGTGCTCTTGGCTGTCTTGGCCATTCCTGGATGCCCTCGCAGAAATGTGTCCGGTCTCGGCTTGGATGTCCACCAGTATGCCACCGGGACAGCGCCGCTGCAAATCGCCGAACAGGGCTGTGCGGCGGGCAGAGTGGTCGGGTTGCCAGGCAGAAACCACGGTTCAGCGTCGGTGGCTGGGGCGGTTAGCGGGTGCCAACGAGGCTTGCCCAGTCTGTTAGGCATCTGGCAGACGCTCACTGCCAAGAGTCGAACCGCCTAGTGCGGACCCGCATGCTCTCATGGTGTGGGAGGGGCTCCGGGGCAACCCGGACCCCTATCCCGATCTTTGGTTCGGCGATCCGCTGTCATGCATCTGGAGGAAGCGACAACCTCTGGGAGTTCTCGCTGGGCGCGCTACCTGTTCGGATTGTCTTGCGGAGTGGCAGCCATTCGAAGTTCGATTTCGATGGTCCACCATTGCGCAAGCTCCCAATCGGCCTTAGTGCCCGGACCCCTGAGGTAACGTTTTTCTTCCGTGTCCGCCATGTTCTTGCCTACCAGCAAATGCTCGTGGTAGATTTGTGCGCGTGCCTTGGGATCCGAGACGAGCGCGAGTTCGGCGTCTAGGTATCTTTCATGGGCTTGCTGAAGTACGGTGAGCTCGCCATTTCTCCCTCCCATCTCCCACAACGCGGCGCGTGCCTGGAAACCGATCAGCGCCTGATTGTACCGGCGTTTTTTCAGACGAGTAATCTCGCCGTCGGTGGCCTGCAGTTCGAGCGGCACCTTCTTGTAGCATCTCTCGAGGGCGCCCTTGACTTGTACCTCAAGTTGCCCGCGGGTGGTTGACGGTTCGCGAGTTTCATCTTTTATGTTGACACCGGTGTCTGCGACGACGGATCCGGCGACAACAAGAAGAAAGAAAAACAAGGTCGTTAGGCATTGCGTACCAGTCCTCGACATGGCAAATACCTCCGCGATTAGTGGGTTGCTGAAAGGCCAACCATAACAGTCATCCGTCTCGCAGAACGACCGCCATCACCGGGTGGCGGGACTAAGTTTTGATTTCAGGAAACGCTGGCCACCGCCACGCCGGTGCATGGCATGGTTACGTTGCCGCACGGGAGCGTCGTGCAGCCTTCCAGGCGACTCTTTGCCCAATGTAGCCCCCAATCACGCCTAGGTAAATCGCCGTCATACAATTCGCTATGTAGCGAATCCGGTTTCGGGTTGCATCGCGTAGATAATCGTCGCGAGTAGGGCGAGACATCGCATCGTACGGCACGCGATCATACTGCGACCAATCGAAGTACACGTCTTTGGGTCCTGCGGCCCATTCAGCAACTACGGCTGGAACCGAATAGAATTCGTCACCTGGGAGACCACCGCCGAGCAGAAAGTTGTAACCAAGGGAAACGACCACGAAGCCGGTCCAGAACGGCCTCCGTGGGCGATCAGTCAGCAACATGACGACGAAAGCGAAGAAGATGATCAGGTGTGTCGCAGTCGACAACACTGACACGATGGGGCGCGTACGAAGGACGAACGCAGCAATTCCGATCGCGGTGAACGTGAACACGCCAAGGAAAGCGGCGAGCGAAAGTCGAGGTCTGGCGTTGAAGCTTTCCATGGCACCGTAACTTATGATTATCCAGAACGGCCTATCACGGACATCGCTGACTGGGAATAGGCCGACCAGCGCGGCGGGCTATCCCGCCTGTCACTACTGGACGATTGTCGCTTCAATCGCTTGCGTGTCAAGCAGTTGAATCGGGACCGAATCCGCGTAAAGTGGACCACGGGACAAGAGAGACCTTGCCCCAGAGTCGGGAAACAGCCACGGGATGGCCGCTGGTTCAAAGGAGCGTGTCATGGCAAAACGAAGAATGCCTCGGAGTGCGGAGGTCAATGCC
This sequence comes from Pirellulaceae bacterium, assembly GCA_023382975.1. Classification (GTDB taxonomy): domain Bacteria; phylum Planctomycetota; class Planctomycetia; order Pirellulales; family Pirellulaceae; genus SKKK01. The sequence goes on along the minus strand of JAHDXO010000016.1, from coordinate 168,508 downwards.
AACGGTCATCAGAATCGCAAATTTGACGTGCCGCAACACTCGAACTTCCGCCCCAGAACGACATGTTGAGGACGTCTTTCTGGGATTTCAAGTGCCGGTGGAAGAAGCGGGATCCCGTCCAGCGGCCGCGAGGGTCGGCCATCAGGGCATTGTGCGATCCCGATCGCGCTTGTTGGCCTTGGCCAACGCCCGCATTGCGACCTCGACGACCTTGGGATCATCATCCGCAATCACTGCTTCGAGAACGGGAATCGCAGGCCGGGGATCAAAGTCCGACAGATCGGCAATCTCTTCAAGTGCTTCAGCCAAGCGAACGCGATCAGCAACACCGACCGCCTGGCGATCGGAAATTGCATCGATCAGCAGTTCGACGATCCTCTCGTGCGTCGATACGGACCTGAGCGCGCCGATGCGCCTGCGTGGACCTCCTTCGTATTCACCTAGTAGCGCCACCGTCAAACGACGTCGAGCCTCGGCATCTAGGTCGGCTTCTTCGAGCAAACCAGATAGCTTTCCATATCCCCAATCGCGTGCATCATGAACAATCGCAAGCTGTATATTGCGAGGGGCGTTGGCAATTCTGTGGGACCAATCCTGCTTCGGGATCTTCTCTCGCAACTGCCAGACGGCATTTAGTAATTCGCGGCGGCGCAGGTCATCGCCGTTGTCGAGTTCCGTTTCTAGTTCGGTCAGTGCGGCATCCAATTGTGAACGAGAAACCCGGCGTTCATTGTCTTCGTCCAACCGTTGTTGCTCGGCTAGTCGTTCTGCGGCATAGCCGACGTACCAAGGCGCCAAGAAATCGCCCAGAGCCGAGACGAACACGAGCAACACCAGCAGGCTCGCGATCTCGGCGAGCTGCAACCGGTGTGAAGCGAAGCTTCCGTTGCGAGGACGAAGAAGACGCGAACGGATTATCATCACGGCGGTCGCGACGCCGAGTGTGAATGGGGGAACCACGATGACGAATATGCTAATCTGTTGGAAGAGTGTCCCAATTGGATCGTAGCTAACACTACGCAGGCGAATCTCAGGCCAGACGAAAAAGAGGCCGACGAAGATCAGACCCTGGAATAGAAGTGTCCACGTCCTGCTGCGATATAGCCCATACGCGATTGAGATCGACGATGTGGCGACTAGAAATCGAAAGCCAGGTTCAGTTCGATAAGGCACTCCCCAGAAGCCGTCAAGGCAGTAAAACGCACCCACCCACAAATGAAGGACGATGAGAAGGCGCCGAGTAGAATCCGTCATGGAGTCGACTGCCTTTCGGTTACTTCCCCATCTACGTGACGACCGACGTCACCGGTCCGCGATTAATCAACGCCACCATTTTCCCGGACCAAAACGCGGCTCTGGGCCAACGCTTGGTCTGTGTCACGTCGGAGCGAGCCAATTGTCGATTCGCAGGCCAGCGAAGCGGCCGAAGTCTCCGAGGTTGTTTGTTGCCAGCACCAGAGCATTCTCGATCGCCGTCGCCGCAATCAGGGCTTCGGGGTCGCCTTCGTCATCGACGGTGATTCGGACGCGTCTTCCCTCCGTGATCGCCAGCCGTTCGCGACCAATGGGCCGAAACATACCGTTCTCATAGATGGCGTCAATTGCTCGCTGCATCTTGGCAGTTGTCCCGTCTTGAAGCAAATCGAACGTTTAGTCTACCGCGGGGGATTAGCCGTCGCAGGTGGGGCAGCGTGTCGCTGGCCCCACCTGCGCGGATTCGCCGCTGGGGAGCCTACGGGGTCGCGGCTTTCACCTGGTTGCGGATTTCCTGGGCCTTGGTCTTGACGGGGTCGCCGACGCCCGAGTCCAGGACCTTTTGCATCGCGTCCGCCACGGCTTTGGGATCTTCGGCCGTCAGCTTCGCGGCGATGGCCACGGCGGCATTGGCTGCCGCGTCGCGCAACGCGGGTTCGCCCAGTCGCTTCATCGCTTCGGCGAGCGTCTGCTTGGAAGGAATCCGAATCAACACGTCGACGGCCAATCGCCGCTCGTCGTCGCGCAGCGCGGTGGCCATGGCCGTGTTGTACATGGCCAAACGCTCGTCGTCCGGCACCACGAATTGCCGAGCGATGCGCAGGTAGCCGCGCAGCGCACGGACTTTCAGGCTATTGTCCGCCGCACCGCGGGCCAACTGCAGCAGGGCCGGCGCCGCGTCGGGAGTCATCCAGTCGCCCAACTGCTGGGCGGCTGCGCCCTGGACGGCCGCGTCGGTCGATTTCGAGGCTTCGACGACGGCTGCCAACGCCGCTGCGCCGCCGATGGCGCCCAGCGATTCCAACAGCTTGCCCTTGGCCGTCGTGTCGGCTTGCGACATGGCTGCGGCCAGTTTCGTCGCGCAGGCATCCCGATCGGGCATGCGTCCCGAGGCCGCCTTCAGCGCGTCGCCCGCCATGCTCAGTTCTTCCGGACTCTTCGCTCGAACCGTGCGTTCGATCAACCAGGACAACCCGGCGAAGTCGATCGTGTCGCCCAGCGACTTGAAGGCCGCGGCGCGGACCGACCCGTTCGAGTCGTCGGCCGCTTTGAGCAACTCGGGCACCGAGGCGGAAATGCCGCGCAGGCCGGCCAATTCGATCAACAACATCCGCGTCTTGCCTTCGGCCGTGGCCAGGCGCGCGGCCAGATCGGCGTTGACCTCGGCTCCAGGCAGTTCCTGGAGAGACTCCGCGGCCGCGGTGGCCACGTCCTCGTCGGCCAAGACGGCAGCCGACAGCAGGACGGGCACGCACGACACGTCGCCCTGCTGACGCATCGCGCGGATCGCGGTGATGCGCACGTTGTTCGGACTGCGATCGGCAGCCTGAACCAGCAGACTGACCGGCGGCCGGTCCTGCCGATCCATCAGGGCGAGCATCAGCAGCGCCTGCCGTTCCGGCGTCACCCGCTCCAGTTCGGCCACCAGCGCGTCGGTCGCTTCGCGGCCGGGCAATTCGCGAGCCACCCACAGGCCCAGTTCGAACTGCCCCCGATCATCCGACTTGAGCAGCTCGATCAGCGGCGCGATACCGTCCGCCTTTTTCGCCAGGATCATGCCGCGCGTCGCTTCGAGGACGCGCTGCTGAGGCACGTCGGCGCTGCGGACCGCGTTAAACAACTGGATCGCCGCGGCGGCGTCACCCGCTTGTCCGCTCTTCTCGGCGCACAGGATGCAGCCTTCGGCGACCGCGGAACGCACCTTGAGCGGCGCGGCGGCCATGCCCGGTCCTTTCAGGAACTGGGCCAGCGCGGCGGTTGCGGCGGCATCGCCGATGCGGCCCAGCGCGACGGCCGCCGACGCGGCGACTTCCGCGTCCGCATCGGTCAATTTCTGCGACAGCAGTTCGACCGCCTGCGCGTCGCGGCGCATGCCGATCGAATTGACGACGCCGACCAGCAGCCGACCCTGCAAACGCGACGCCGCATCGCGCAGCGCCTGTCCGGCGGCCGGATCGGGAATCGCCTCGAGCGCAATGCGCGCCCAGGCGGCCAGTTGTTCGTCGGTCAGCAGCTTGGCAAGCGCGGGAACGGCTTCGCCGTCGCCGCACCGCATCAGGTGCTTGCAGGTGATCGCCTTATCGCCGGGCGCCGAGTCGGGCGACTCGAGGACCGCAATCAGGCTCTTCTGTCGTTCCGCCGGCGTCTGGTCGGCGCCGTCGGCACCGATCGGTTGAACGGCAAGAACCGCGAGCGCCGCCGCAAGGCAGACGGCTCTTCGAACAAAATCGCGACACATATTTCGATTCTCCGTGAAATGCAAAGGATGGATTCAAGATGGTTGGTTTCCGCAAGACCGTTGGGACGACTACATCCGCCAGGGCTCGCGCAGCGCCTCGCCGCGCATTCGATTGGCCTCGTCGTCGTCCAGGAACTCGTGCTTCACGGGATCGTACTTCAGCGTACGTTCGAGGAAGATCGCGATGTTGGCGGCGTGGCAGGCGATGTGCGAGTTGCACGCCACGTCGGCGTTGGCCACCGTTTGCCCGCGGGTTTTGACGCAGTCCAGGAAGTTGCGGACGTGGAACGTGGCCGGGTAGCCGCCGATCTCGGCGACGCGTTTCCCGGCCAGCAGCGCCGGCGAGCTGACCACCAGCCGCCCGGAATCGCCCGCCTCGACCCAACCGGTTTCGCCTTCGAAACGCACGGGGCACGAGCCCAGCGGCAGCCAACCGTCCTCGCGGATCACCAGTTGGGCGCCGCTGGCATACACGGCGGTCGAACGCTTGTCGGGCGTGCGGGGATGGTACTCGATCGGCGCGGTGTTGTCGGCATTGGCGGCCCATTGGCAAAGGTCCACGCAATGCGAGCCCCACTCCAGCACGCCGCCGCCGACCATGCCGCCGCCTTTTTCGAACTCGCCGCCCCGGCTGGCGATCTCCGGATGGTACGGACGCCAGGCCGCCGGGCCCAGGTACAGATCCCAGTCGATCTCGCTCTCCGGCGGCTGCGGCTGGGCCGGCATCCAGCCGCTGGTCTTCACCGAATTGTCCCACGGCGACGGATGCGCGTGGACCGCGGTCAGCTTGCCGAGCTTGCCGGTGCGGGCCAGTTCGACGGCGAACGCGAAATGCGGCAGGCTGCGCCGCTGAGTACCCGCCTGGAACACTCGCGCCGTGCGACGGAACGTATCGGCCAACAGCAGACTCTGCGCGATATTCCGCGTACACGGCTTCTCGCAATACACGTCCTTTCCGGCCAAGGCGGACATCATCGCGGCCGTCGCGTGCCAGTTCGGGCCGGTAGCGATCAAGACGGCATTGATGTCCTGGCGGTCCAGCAGATCGCGGAAATCGGCGAAGGTCGCGCAATCGGAGTTGCCGTACTTGGTATCGACGATCTTCTTGATCGTTTCGCGTTGACCGGCTTTGGGGTCCGCGATGGCGACAAACTGCACATCCGACTCGGGCAGGAAACAGCCGAGGTCGTACGTTCCGCGACGCCCGAGACCGATTCCGCCGACGACGATCCGATCGTTGGCGGCGGCGGCTCCGTCCCGGCCCAGCGCCTTGGCGGGAACGAACGTCGGCGCGGCCCACGCGGCGCCAGCCGCTGTGGCCGCGGCGAGGAACTTTCGCCGGGAAACGGTCTGACTCCTTTGAAACTGCATGGAAATCTCCTTCGAATTGGAATGAGGAAACACCGTGTTGACATACTCGCAGCGATTCTGCCCACACATACACACGGCCGTAGATTCTGGCACCGATTCGCGCCGCTGTCAAACCGGACGGAGTGGCGGTGTCAGTGTCTCGTAGCCGAATTCGTGAGAATTCGGATGCCTTGGAGACATTCGGATCGCTCACGAAATCGACTGCGATCCGCGCTCAGGCTCTTTCCGCTTCGCGTCGTAGGATGCGGACGTCGAACTTGCTACAATTCGCCGAAGTTGGCTCGGTCGCGACCGGCTCGCGATCACCACCGAGAATCAAGAAGAAGAGAAGCACCGCATGACACCCGAGGAGTTCCGCCAGTACGGCCACGCGGTCGTGGACTGGATCGCCGACTATCGCGCCCGCGTGCAGACGTTGCCGGTCATGGCAAAGACCGCGCCCGGCGAGGTCAAGGCCCAACTGCCCAAGTCGCCGCCCGAGAGTCCCGAGTCGTTCGACGCGATCCTGGCCGATCTCGACCGCATCGTCGTCCCCGGGCTCTCCCTGTGGCAGCATCCGCTGTTCTTCGGCTATTTTCCGGCCAACAGTTCGCTGGCCAGCGTGTTGGGGGACTACGTCAGCACGGGGCTCGGAGTGCTGGGACTGGCCTGGCAATCGAGCCCCGCGCTGACCGAGGTCGAAGAGGTGGCCACCGACTGGCTGCGGCAGATGGTCAGTCTATCCGCGGCGTGGAGCGGTGTGATCCAGGACACCGCGTCGACCAGCACGCTGGTGGCGCTGTTGACCGCCCGCGAACGCACCACGGGTTATTGCCTGGCGCGGGGAGGCCTGCAGGCGGAAGCCCGGCCGCTGGTCGTGTACGTCTCGGCGCACAGCCACAGCTCGGTCGACAAGGCCGCCTTGCTGGCCGGCTTCGGGCGCGAGAACATCCGACACGTCGCGCACGACGCGGCTTACGCGATGCGCCCCGACGCGTTGGACGCCGCGATCCAGGCCGACGCGGCGGCGGGCAAGGCGCCGTGCGCGGTGGTTGCGACCACGGGCACGACCACCACGACGGCCATCGACCCGCTGGCTGCGATCGCCGCCGTCGCGCAGCGGCACGGCGTCTGGATGCACGTCGACGCGGCGATGGCCGGTTCGGCGATGATCCTGCCCGAGTGCCGATCGATGTGGGAGGGGATCGAGGGCGCGGATTCGATCGTGTTCAATCCGCACAAGTGGCTGGGCGCGGCCTTCGACTGCTCGACGTACTTCGTCCGCGACCCCGAGCATCTGGTCCGCGTCATGTCGACCAACCCGAGCTATCTGCAGTCGTCGGCGGACGGGCAGGTAAAGAACTATCGCGACTGGGGACTGCCCCTGGGCCGCCGCTTCCGCGCCCTGAAACTGTGGTTCCTGATCCGCGAGCAGGGCGTGTCCGGCTTGCAGGCCCGACTGCGGCGTGACCTGGACAATGCGCGCTGGCTGGCCGAGCAGGTGCGGGCCGCGCAGGACTGGCGCGTGCTCGCCCCGGTTCCGTTGCAGACGATCTGTCTGCGCCATGAACCGGCCGGGCTGTCGGGCGAGGCGTTGGACCGGCACACGCAAGCGTGGGTCGAGCGACTGAACCGATCGGGCCTGACCTACTTGACCCCCGCCGTCCTGGACGGGCGCTGGATGGTCCGCGTGTCGATCGGCGCCGAGGCCACCGAGCGCACGCACGTCGAGCGACTCTGGGCGGCGATGCAGGCCGAAGTGTTGAAAGACGCGCGCCCGTGACATCGAAGACTTCTCAGACCGGCATCGGGTACGGGGTAGCCGCCTTTGGCCTGTGGGGCTTGATGCCGCTGTATTTCAAGGCCGTCTCCCATGTCGCGCCGTTGGAAGTCGTCGCGCATCGGGCGTTCTGGTCCTTCTTGACCTTGGCCATCCTGGTCGGGTGGCTGGGGAGGTGGCGCGAATTGGGCCGCGAGCTGCGCAGCGCGAAGCTGCTGGGAATGCTCGGATTGACCGCGTTGCTGATCGGCGGCAACTGGCTGACCTTCATCTACGCGGTGCAAACCAAGCAGTTGCTCCAGTCCAGTCTGGGCTACTTCATCAATCCGCTGGTCAACGTGTTGCTGGGCGTGGTGTTCCTGCGCGAACGGTTGCGGCCCCGGCAATTGTTGAGCATCCTGCTGGCGCTGTTCGGAGTCGTCGTGTTGACCGGACTGGTCGGTCAGGTGCCTTGGATCTCGCTGACGCTAGCCTTGTCGTTCGCCTTGTACGGACTGCTGCGAAAGCTGATGCCGGTCGACGGCTTGGTCAGCTTGACGGTCGAGACGCTGCTGATGATGCCGGTGGCGATCGGCTTTCTGGTCTACCTGGATGCGGAGGTCGAGTTGACCGGGACCGGACCGTGGTGGGTGGGTTTGCTGATGCTCAGCGGTCCGATCACCACGATTCCGCTGTTGTTCTTCGGGGCCGCCGCGCGGCGGTTGCGGTTGTCGACGCTTGGCATCATCCAATACCTGACGCCCAGCCTGCAGTTCCTGGTAGCCGTGCTGCTGTTCCGCGAGCCGTTCGCGACGGCCCAGCTCCTGAGTTTTATCTGCATCTGGACGGCCGTCGCCGTCTACACAGCGGACTCCCTGCGAGCCGCCCGCCAAACCAGGCTCGGAATCGTCGAGGAATTCGGCACCGATCCGTAAGCGGCGGCCGAGAAAAAAGTGTCAGGAGTCATTTGCCGGGAACCGGCCCTCCGGGTGCTTCGCACAAATGACTCCTGACACTTTTTTCTCGGCAATTCTAAGCGGCCGTTGGCAGGCTGCTATCATCCCGACGAAGCTTGTCGCGGGTTTTTCTCGCCCTCGTGACCGACCGTGTCATTCAGTCGGCGATATGACCTACAGCTCAGGAACAATCACCAAAACGAAAAGGATTGCGAAGATGGCCAAGTACTACGTGGAATCGGGACAGGTGCGAGTGGTCTTTGACGCGGAAGACGCGACGGCAGCGGCGGTCAGGGCGTTTCAATGGTCGTGCGACAAGCAGGCCGGGGTGGAAGCCGAGTCGCCGCTCGACGATTTCTTCGATGCGGAACAACTCGGCTGGCAACTGGATGCCGAGATCCGGGTTAGCGAGCAAGGATTCGGACGAGCCGACGCCCAGGTACTCGACACGCTGGACGTCGTAGCGATCTGGCAGGGCGGTTTGTTCCCCTGGGTAGGCTAGCGCCGCTTCCGGCGCATGGAGTTCGCATCGCCGGGGGCACGGCTTAGCCGCATTCCAAAAATGCGTTGGCCCACTACGGACTGATATAGCTCTTGGCGCGGTCGGCCAAGTTGGCATCCTTGGTGGTCCGGGCAACTCGCTCGAGTAGTTGATTGAACGCTGCTTGGTTCGGTTCGCGGATCTCGCGGCGGTGAGCGATCTCGACGATCGTGCGGCAAGCGCGTTCGGCGAGTGCCGGGGCGTCGAGGAACCGGGCTGCGAAGAGGGCCGACTCGACCGTCCGGGCCTCGCGGGCTCGGTCCAAGATCAGGTTGCGTTCCTCGTCGCGAGCCGCCAACCGCATCCCGTCTTCCAGCAATCGCAGCTTGTTCTCCTCCGACCGGTCTCCGGGCAGCACGGCGACTCGCGCCAACGCTCGCAACGCGCGGATCCGATTGGCCTCGTCTGGTGCCGTCTCGGCCAGCTTCAGCAGATCCTCGGCCACGGCCGCATCGGGCCAGTTGCAGATCGCGCGCACGCCGCTGTCGTGTTCGCCCGCGTCACTGCTGGCGATCGCGGCGCGGACTGTCTGCAAGGCCCGGTCGCTGCCGATGCGTCCCAGCACCGGAAGAATGATGACCCGATCCGCGTTCGACGAATTCTGGTAGACGGCCAACACGACATCGACCCGTCGCGTGTCGTCGGGAATCCGAGCACACACCGCGGCGATCGCTTTTTCCGCTTCGTCCCGCTCGCCGCCTTCGCTGCTGCGGATCAGGCCCTTGAGCATTCCGGCAACATCCTCGTCGCCGGCCAACTGCCCGAGCGCCGACATGGCCCGACGCCGTACGTTCGCGTCGTCGTGCAAGCTCTCCTGCAACAGGGCAGACACGGCGACGGCGGCGCGGCGGCGTTCCAGGATTTCGATCAGTTGCGCGCGGCGGCCGGGATCGTCGGTCCGTTTCATGGCGTCTACCAGCGCTTCGTCGGCGCCTTCGGCCCACACCGCTTCGATCGCAGTCCGCGCCGCATTGCCGGCATCGCCGCCGGCCTGCATCAGGTCGATCAACCGCGGCAGGATGGCCGCGTTGCCGACTCCGCTCAGGGCGCGGATCGCCGCGATGCGGACTTCGGTGTCGTCGCTGTCCAACGCTGCCGACACAGCCGATAGGCCGGCCGGGTCGCCGCGTGTGCCCAACGCATCCAGCAGTCGAACTTGCCCCTCGGCGGGTAGCTTGTTCCAGGCGGAGGCCAACTCGCGGATCGCATCGCCGCTCAGCTCGTGAACATGTTGGATCGCGACCCGATGGGCCGCGGGATCGTCCTTGGCCAGCACGTCCAGGACAATCGCTGCGGCCCGGTCGCCGGCCGTCCGCAGGACGCCTTTCAGGGCCGCCAGACGAGCCGGTTCGCCGGGCGCGTTCAGTTCCCGGTAGATGGCGGCGGCTTCGGCAGTCTGGCCGGCAGCCAGCAACCGGTCGGCACAGCGCAGGCAGGCATCGCCGATCTGCAGACGCAGCGGGCCGTCCGCTTGGCTGCGAGCGTTCGCCAGTTGAGTTGCGGCGGCAGGCGTGCCGATTCTCCCCAACGCTTTGGCGGCGGCTGCGGCGACTTGAGCGTCGGAGTCGCTCAGGCAATCGCCCAATACCGGGACGCTCGCCTCTTCGGCTCGAACGCCCAGCGCAGCGATCACTGCGGCCTTCTTGGCGGCATCCTGGGTGCTCGGCAGGAAACTGCGGAGTTTCGCGCCGGCCTCGGGGACCGGGATTTCGGCCAGCGCGCGGCGCGCCGCGTCGGCAACCAACGCGTCGTCATCGTCCAGTTGAGCTGCCACGGTGTCGACGCATTCGGCGCCGCCGATCCACTGCAACTGTTTCAGCAGCCAGATCCGCGCGGGGGCCGGAGTGTCGGCAGCCAGCTTGGCGGCCATCGCTCGGCAAGCGGCGGTGCGATCGGCTTCCCGCCCCGGCCGGCTCAAATCGAAGCAGAAGTCCTGCCACTGCTGTTCCGGCACGCGGCGCGCGGCCAGGTCCTCGGACGTCAAGCCGGGCCACAGTTCGTCCAGGCGTTGTTGCGGATCGGAGGGGGTCGGGGGATCGGCGGCGGGCAACGCGGCCACCAAAGCCACAAGGGCAAACCAGGCGGTGATTGTCAATCGGCGGGTATTCATGATCGGAACTCCGGGAAAGGGACAGGGGAATCGGTTCCCTGAAAATCGGCGGCGGCTAAGGTCGAGAAAAAAGTGTCAGGAGTCATTTGCCGGGAACCGGCCCTCCGGGTGCTTCGCACAAATGACTCCTGACACTTTTTTCTCATCAATTCTTATATCATCCACGCATCGCGACCGGGTCGGGCGAGCCAGCGGTTGGCCTCCGGATCGCCCACGATCTCCTCGCGCTCGGGATCCCAGCGCAGCGGCCGTTTTAGCCAGTAGGCGATGTTGCCCAGATGGCAGACGGTGGTGGCGCGGTGCGCGATTTCGACGTCGCGGAACGGTCGCTGCCGCGTTTTGACGCAATGCAGGAAGTCGCCGAAGATCCCGCCTCGGCCGCGGTAGCCTTCCATCTCGACCCGTGTCACCAGCGGCGGGTGTTTTCCAGGCAACTCGCCCAGCGTGCCTTTGTACGTGATGTCGTTGGTTCCGCCGTGATACATCCGCAGCCCGTTGGCAAAACGGTAGGTCAGCAGCCGGTGCTCGGCGCCGTCGGGCGGGATCACCTCGACCGGTCCCGTCTTGTGGACGCCGACGGCAAACATCGCCGCGCCGAAGCGATGGGCGCCCCAGTCGGTCATGCCGCCTCCCGAGTAATCGCGGTACGGCCGGAAGCCGCCGCGGATCAAGCTGCTGTGGTACGGCCGCCACGGCGCGGGGCCGAGCCACAGATCCCAATCCAATCCAGGCGGCAGCGGCTCTTCCGGCAGATAGCAATCGCCTGACGGACCGCCGCAACTGACGAATACCTCTTGGATCTCGCCCAGCGCTCCGCCCCGGATCAGACGCGGCCAGTCGCCGTAGTCGCCTAGCACTCGCTGGCTGCCCCCGGAAAACACTCGGCCGTAGCGGCGGACCGCTTCGACCATCGCCCGGCCCTCGCCGATGGTCAGGTTTTCGGGCTTCTCGCAGTAGATGTCCTTGCCCTGCTTGCAGGCTTCGATCGTAATGATCGCGTGCCAGTGGTCGGGCGTGCCGATCAGCACGGCGTCGATGTCCCCCCGGGCCAGAACGTCGCGGAAGTCGTTGTACGATTGGCAGTCGCTGTTCCGGTAGCGGCCGTCGACGATCGACTTGGCCCGGTCGCGGTGCTCGGGCACCGGATCGCACACGGCCAGCATCTGGACTTCCGGATGGCCCATGAAGCCACCCATGTCCCCGGTGCCTTGGCCGCCCGTGCCGATCGTGGCCATCGTGATCCGGTCGCTGGCCGCGGGACGGCCGTCCGCGCCAAGGGCGGTTGAAGTGATGACATACGGCGCGGCAATCGCGGCACCCGCCGCTTTCAGGAATTGCCGTCGGTCGGTTCGCGTTGCGTTCATGCCGTTGGACTCCTTGGGAAAGGTGGTTACCGAGTTCATTTCATCCGTCGATGCCAAAGCCCGCGCGGTAGGTCTTGCGGATCAGCGGCTCGGCTTCGGGTGCGCCCGTGGCCTGCATCGCCGCCGCATTCCAATCGATGGGCCTCTGCAGTTGCAGCGCCAGGTTGCCCACGAGCAACGCTTCGGTATAGGGGCCGGAGTAGGCGAAGCCGGCGTGGGAATCTTCCGGCTTGCGATCCTTGCAGGCCTGGATCCACTCGGCGTGATGGCCGATCGAACGCGGGATCGTCTTGGGCGGAAGTTCGACTTCCCTCATGCGGGATTCCGGAACCAGCCGCGGAGTGCCCGCCCAGCCGCCGCCCAAGAGCGTACCCCGGTCGCCGACGAACAGAATCCCGTTGTCCGGCAATTGGCGATCCGGTTCCAAGTCGGCCGGCCGCGGCGGCATCTGCCCGCCATCGTACCACGTGACCCGGACCGCGGGCCGATCGCCCCGCGCGGCGAAGTGGTACGTGATGATCGACCAGGCTGGATACGATTCCGCCATCAGCGGCTGGCTGGTCTTCGCCTCGGCCCGCACGGGCGCGTCCAGATCCAACGCGTAGAACGCCGGGTCCATGTTGTGGACCGCCATGTCGCCCATCGCGCCGGTGCCGAAATCGAACCAGCCGCGCCAGGACCGCGGGCAATACACCGAATGGTACGGCCGTTCGGCTGCGGCGCCCAACCACAGGTTCCAATCCAGCGTGTCCGGCACGGGCGGCGTGTCCGTGGGGCGCGGAATGTTCTGGCTCCAAAATTTGCCGGGCCGGTCGCTCCAGCAATGGACCTCGCGAACCGGCCCGATCAAGCCGGCCTGAATCCACTCGCGCGTCAGCCGCAAGCCTTCGCCCGCATGGCCCGCGTTGCCGACCTGCGTGACCAAGCCGGTCTGCTTTGCCACCTGGGTCATGACGCGCGCCTCTTCGATGCTGTGCGCCATCGGCTTCTCGACGTACACATGCTTGCCCGCCCGCAGCGCCGCCAAGGTCGCGGGGGCATGCGTATGGTCCGGCGTGGCGACCATCACCGCGTCGATATCCCGGCGGCGGTCCAGCAGAACGCGGTAGTCCCGGAACGTCTCGGCGTCTGGAAACGCGCGAAACGTACCCGCGGCCCGCTGGCTGTCCACATCGCACAGGGCCACGATGTTCTGGCCCAGTTCGGCCAATCGCCGCAGTACCCCGGCGCCTTGGCCGCCGACCCCGATCCCCGCGATGTTCAGCCGCTCGCTCGGCGGCGGCTGCTCGGCCCCGGCCACCACCCCGCGCGGCACGATATGAAATCCGGCGATCGCGCCGGCAGCAGCAAGAAAACGACGGCGGGTAACCATGGTCAGGTCTCCTGGGACAGCGGATGGTGCCAGCGACAACGCTCGGACTCGATTCTTGGAATGCGGCGAAGGATTGTCAATACGACGACGGCTAGAGGAATTGGACGATCACAATCCAAGCCACGTGCGTGAGCATCGCTGCGAGCCCGGTAATGACGCCTAGCCAGTGCATCCAATCGCGGTGCGTCCGCTGCCGCCGATCACCGGCCGCCGCGACGAACAACAAGACGATGCAGACACACGCAACAGCACCTTCTGCAAACAAAGCCCGTTGCGGCCACCAAGACCGAATGAACGCCCTCACCGCCCATATCAGGCTGTTTACGGATGCATGAGCGGCTTGGCCACCGAGGAAGAACTTCCACGGCAATCCCGCGCGAACGCGAACGGCGGCCGTCAGGAACAATCCGGCTCCGATCAACGAGATGCTACTCCGGGTGATCGCCCAAACGACAAAACGAATGTCCGCAGAATTGAAGATGGACTCGCCGAACAGGCCGCGCCACACCGTGAACGCCCCCGCCCTCAATACGGTTTCCAAGCCTAGCGTGACCAGCACCCAGTGTCCCGGCTGGAACGGAAACGGAATCCCCCGCGATGCCCGATACGCCCAAACGCCTAGACTTGCCACGCCCGCACCCAACAGCGGAGCGAGCGTAAAGAACTGGATGATCACCAGAACGCGTATCAAGCCGAAATCGACTGGTACGTTCAATTGGCCTCGCCATGCTCCCAGAACCACCGCGGTGCCCGCGGTCCAAAGCAGGAGATGGATGATCTGCAATCGCGGTGGCTGAGGCCCTGGTCCCTCCAGAAACTCTCCCTTCGGCGATCTCACCTCGCCGGTTGCGGCGGTCTGGTCGGCAAACGGACTGGTCATGCGATGGACCTCGCTGCATTCCATCTCCGATGATTCATGAGTCTCGACCAGACGGACAAGAAATCAATCCACGATGCCATTCAAAACCGCCTTCGCTTGTTCCGGGCGTTTGATCATGCGGTACTGCCAGTGCCCGAAGCCGCCGTGCGCGTTGACGGCGGCACACCAGCGTTCGGCCGCCGCGCGCTTCACGTCCTTCAGCGGATCGTGACCTTTGGGTTCCAGAATCAGATAGCGGTCCCGGCCGCCGGCCAGGCGGATCAGAAAATCGGGCACGTACTCGTGCTGCTCGCCGTTGTGCAGGTAGGGGATGCCCAACCCCAGTCCGGCGTTCTTGACGAAAGCGTCCACCGCGGCGTGCGTGTCCACGAAGTAGGCCACCGACTGTTCCCACCGCTGAGTATCGGCAACGACGAAATTGACGTGGCTGCGCGTCACCTCGCGCACGTCCCGGCTAGTCCAGAAATCCACGTCGGTCGTCGAGCCAGGGCCGCGCGTCGTTTCGAGCAGAGGAAGCTCCGGCGCCTCGCCTGCGTCGACATCGCCCTGCAGGTTCTGCAACAGCGATTCGACGAGCCACCCGTAGTACGGCGCCAGGAACAAGTCCTTGCGGTCGGCGGGCAAGTAGACGCGGACCTTCTGGTGCGTATAGCGGTCCACGATGCGGGCCAGTTGCGGAAACAGCGCGTGCGGCGGCACTTCGCACCCACGCTGTTCGCGGAACAACCGCGTCAACGCGCCCGCCACGTCGAACACCAATTCCTGCACGCGCCGCGACTGGCGGAACTCGTCCAGTCGCACCGCGTCCGCCCGGCCGGGTCCGGAAAGACTCAGCCGTCCCGTGTTGGTCGGATGCAGCCCCTTGACTTCGACTTCCGGCGGAATCCGGCCGGGCTGCAGGTCCAAGGACGGCACCCGGTCCCAATCGATCGTCACCCGGTTGCGCACGGCCTGCGTATAGCCCTCGACTCGCGGGAACTGGATTTCCAGGTGGGCCCGCTCGGCCAGGGCGCGCACGTGATGCCGTTTCACCGGCGGGGGCGCCGGTCCTTGCGGGTTGGCCTTGAACGGGATGATCTGGAACGGGACGCCGAACACTTTGGCGACTTCCTCGGTCAATCGGCCGTTTTCGTCCGTTTCGTAGCTCGCCCTCCGCAGACCTCGCCCCACCACCTGCTCGCACAGCAACTGCGACATGAACGGCCGCAGGCCGAGGATGTGTGTCACCGTGTTGCAGTCCCAGCCTTCGGTCAGCATCCCGACGCTGACGATGCAACGCACGTCGCGGCCGGGCGGATGCTGGGGGCGCTGCAGCTTGTCGGCCAGTTCCGCAAAGCCCGGCGGGAACACCTCGCGTCCCTGCCGGTCCCGCGGCCAGTCGCGTTTGCCCACGGTGTCCAACGTGTACCGCATCCAGCGTTTCTCGTCCGCCTGCGAGCCGCCGCCCGCCGTGTCCCGGTCCGTTTCCGCCACCACCTTGGAATGGACGACGATCGTATTGGTCTCGGCCTCTGTGTTGCGGAATCCGTCGAGCTTGGCCGGCGGGATGCCGGTGGGACAGCGGCCGTTGGCCAGCCACTCGAAAATCACGTCGGCCAGCGCCGTGTTCTTGCACACCAGGATGAAGACCGGCGGACGCTCCTCGTGCTCGCTGGCACGCCACTGCCGCCACTTCTCCTCCCACAAGCCGCCCAGCATGGCGATCGGGTGATGTGCCCACTTCAGCACCGCCTCCGGCTTGGGATTCGCCCGCTTGCCGCCGCGTTCGGAGGCCGTCAATCGTCCCGGCTGCATAATCCATTGCCAGATGTTGAAGTAGCCGGGGATCTCCGCACCGGTACAGTCGCGGACGGCCAGTTGCGGGATCTTCACCAGCCCGCTCTCGATGGCGTCGATCAGCCCGAAGTCGCTGACCACCCACGGAAAAGGCCGGTTCGCCTCCTGGCCGATGCGGTTCAGGAAATACGGCGTGGCGGACAGGTCCACGCAGAAGTTGATTCCGCGCAGCTTGTGGATCCGGTCCAGCCCCTCGATCCAGGCCGTCGCCTCCCGCTTGTCCGACAGCCACTCGTCGCGGTCGTCCTCGTCCATCTCGTCCCAATCTTCCGGACGCTCGACCTTGACGCGGTACGCATGGTGCGCCTCGTCGTTAAACACCAGCAGGTTCTGCTTGCCGCCCACGTCCCGCAGCACCCGGTTGACCAGCGACGTATCGCTTTCGACGTACCGTGTGCTGCGGATTTTCAGGGTCGTACCCTCTCGCGGATCGCCTTCCACCACTTCGATCTGCTCGTTGGCGATTTGCAGCAGCACGCTATCGCGGGTCAGCCAGCGCGTGCCGCGCTTGGTGTCGTTCTTGTCGCCGATGCGGATGGTCTCGGTCGTCAGCACGGGGACGCCCGCCTTGACCACCCGCCCGCCGTCGCCCGCGGTCCGAGGCGCCTGCGGCTCGAAGACGTGCCAATTGGTCACCAGAACCTTGCCCTGCGCCAACTGCGGCAGCAGATGGCCGGGCACCAGGTCGCGAGTCCGATACAGACTGGCCTCGCCCTGCTCCGGATCCAATTCCCGCAACCGGTCGCGGATCGTGACGTTCGGACACACGACGAGCACGACGTCGGAAAACCTCGCGTCGCTGCGGATGTTGACCTTGTTCAGGATGCTCCACGCGGCCAGCATCCCCATCACGGTCGTCTTGCCCGAGCCGGTAGCCATCTTGTTTGCGTAGCGCACGAAGCCGGCGTAGCCCTGGGCCTGCTGCTCCGCGCTGGGTTCGTCCCGCGGAATCTCGATCCCCTGACGGAAGTCGGCTCGGGCTTCGTTCAGGAAGACAATCGTCTCGGCGGCTTCCAACTGGGCGAAAAACAGCCGCTGTTCCCGGCCTTCGCGCCGCCAGTAGGTCAGCAGATCGTGCGTCGTCCGAGTTACGCCGGGCCAGCCCTGCTCGCGCCAGGCCTTGACGCGCTGGCGGATCTGGTTCACCCGCTTCAGTTCGATGTGGTAGCCGCCCTTCTCGTTCGGGTCGCGTCCCGGTTCGCGGTAGTAGTACATCGCCGGCCGACGTCCGGATCGCCGCTCCAGCGGCTGGCCTTCGATGATCCACCAGTGTTCCTGCGGCTCGTCGTACGGCGAATTCAGGATCGGTTCGGGAACTTCGAAATTGCTCATAGACCGAACGCCTGTTGGATGAAGTCCAGCTTCTCGCGGACCTCCGGATGGATCTCCTCGGGCAGCATCACGGCGGCGATTTCGTCAAAGCGGGTATAGTCGAACCCGTAAATACCAGCCTCGTTCAGCAGCGCACCGACGATCTCGGTCCGCGCCTTCGTGGTTTGAAGAAAATTCGCGACAATTGGCGGCGGAGAAAACGGCTGCTCGTAGAAGGCGCTGGTGAGTTCCGTGCCAAGCTGCGTTGTGAAGAATTGGCGTACCGCGGACGTTGCCTCTTGGACGTCCCGCGACTGCAGGAAGCGAGTTAGCGTCGCCGGATGCACCAAGTAGCTTTCCGTCTCGTACCGCGTCCAGGCGATGCGGTTCAGGGTTCCGCGCTCCGGCCGAGTGGAAGGGCGGACATTCCGCGACTTGCCGTCAGCGTCGATCAGCCAGCATCCGGTCAGATCCTGCCGCACCAGCTTCAGGGCCTCGTAGTGATCGCGTGCGCGAATCCCGACAGCGTTCTCGCGCGGCTCCCAGACCTGCGGCTTCCAAAACGGCTCACGGTTGAAGAAATCCGCGGTGGCGTGGCAGAGCGTTTCAGCCCAACTCCGCAGCAGATTCAGGTCCGTGTAGCCTTCCAGGTACATGACCCCGGGTGCGCTGAGGGCGTTGAGGATGTCGACCTGCTCCAACAGTCCCATGGCCCGCGCCACCTGCTCCCGCTCAGCGGCATTGGCGAGTCGCCGGGGTTGGCCCATGAGCAGCACCAGGGCTTCCGGCGGCACCGAGCGAAAGATGACCTCCGAATGCGTCGCCAGAATGATTTGCGAACCGGTCATCGCGGCAACCCGCCGCAATTCCGAGAAAATCGTGTCCTGAAGGAAGACGTGCAAATGGGCGTCCGGTTCGTCGATCAACAGCACGGAGCCTGCACGGGTGTGGAGACAGGCGAGCAGCAGCAGGACTTGATGCACGCCGCTGCCGGCGCCCATCACGTCCAACAAAGGGCTCTTTCCGGCGTGCCGGTACTCGCAGATGATTTGGCCGCCGGGAGTCTGAGGAACCTGCAGTTCCATGCCGAACAACTTGCGCACGCTGGCACACAGATCTTCCCACCGATTCGTCCGCGAGATCTCCAATAACAGGTTTCTGAGGATACTTCCCGGCCGTTGTCGGCCCAGCAGCGTGCGGATCCAGTCTGGGTTGTTGATCGCTGGTTCCTCGATTTCCAACCCATCCACGCTCGACACGTAAACCATCATGGGCGCGGTCTTCTCGAAAGCCTCGCGCGGCGTGGCCCGCGACGGACGGACGTAAATCTGCTCGGTGCTGTCCGCCGCCAACTCCATGGCCAGACGCCAGCCAGCCTCGGTCACCACCTCGATCTCGATCGTTCCCTGATAGTCCCGGTCGCGCCACAGTAAATCAAACGAGCGCAGCGGCACCGCACTAAAAGCCTGCCTCGCAAGCGGCTTGCGGGCGTACGATCCATGGTGCTTGCGAAAGTCGTTCAGCATCCGCCATTGCTCGTAGGCCAGTGCCCACGCGGACAAAGCCTGCAGCACGGTCGTCTTGCCGCTGTTGTTCTGGCCCGCCAATACGACCGGACCGGAAAACGTGAAGGTCACGTCTTCGAACTGCTTGAAACGGCGGATGGTCACCTCACGGATCATCGCTCGCCCTCCAACCGCTTGACCACCAGCAGTTCGTTGCCGCGCGGATCGATCACCTTGACCGCGATCTGCCCGTGGTCCCCGGCCGCGAACGGGGCGCTGACGGTGCCCGCCAAGTGCTCCCAGACCGTGTCCTCGAATTCGACCTTCAACGCCCGCTTCAGATTCTCCCACGCGCCGGTGCGCGGAAAGAACGCCTGGCAGACGCGGAACACCAGGCCGTTGTAATTGGTGTCCAGCAGCCACGCGGGCACGTCGCGGCCCGCCAAGTGGTCCGGCTCCATCGTCGCCGGATCGAACGTGTCCAACCCCAGCAACTCGACCTGCCACCGGACCGGCTCCGATTTGGAACTCTTGGTCTTGGGTTTCTGGCCTCCGGTCTTCTTGGTTCCGGCTGCAACCTGCGCCACGCGTACGTCCGGCAGACCGCAGACGCTGAACACCTGGCTGGACCGCATGTTCTTCAGCAGATCGCCCATCTGCAAGTCCATCGTCGCTTGCAGATACACGCACGGGATGCCGATCTGGCCCGCCTTATCCACGAACTCGCGGGCCTTCGGGTCGATGCCGAAGCCGATCACCAGCAGCCGCGCGTAGTGCTTCAATCCCGCCTCGTCCCACGCCTCGCGCACCAGCCGTTCGCCCAGCGGCCCGTGCTCGGGTCCGAACAGGATCGCCACGGGCTCGTCGATCTTGGATTCGGGCTCTTGGACTCTGGACTTGGATTTCGGCGATTCCTTCGGCACGGCATCCACCACCGCTTCGGCGCTCAGCGCCAGCGTCTTGGCCGGCGGCCGGATCTGGCGGAGGGTCAACGCCTGATTGCCCGGCAACCGTAGCACCGGCGCGCGGCGCAGGATCTCGATCATCCGCTCGACGTACGTCTGGTGCTCGGCGCACTGGATCTCCGGCACTGCCGGCTCGTCGTCCAAGCCCTCTGCCGCCGGGATCGTGGCTTCGAAGGTGAACGGCCCCGTCACGCGGACCAAGCGTTTCTCCACCTCGGGCCGGTCCACCAGCACTTCCTCGGCCGGCGGCTCGTTGTTGGCGATGTTCTTGAGGGTGACGTGCGGCACGATCCCGCCCACCTCCTCGCCCCGGTTGTTCTGCTTGCGCTGGTACACGAACCCGCCCGCCGGACCGCGCGATTCGTCCTTTAGTTCGTAGTAGTCGAACGTCGCCGTCAGCAGCCGCTGACGTGCCAACGCCAACGGCACCCGGCTGGTGTCGATCGTGATCCAGCGCCGGCCCCAGCTCTCGGCGACAAAGGCCGTCGTGCCGCTGCCGCAGGTGGGATCGAGCACGAGGTCGCCGGGGTCGGTGGTCATTAAAAGACAGCGTTGGATGACCTTCGTAGACGTCTGAACAACGTATAGCTTGTCTGACGCGAAGCCAGCGATGCTGGTGTCGTCCCATACATTGGCTATTGGTTGCACTGGGAAATCATCGAGGTAGCGAACGTAGTACAATCCCGAGCTCGTAGCTTCGAGTCGTTTCGCATCGAGCAGAGCATCCATTCCTTTCTCGTTGGTCTTCCAGCGGCTTCGCTGGTTTGGAAGCCAATCCCGATCGCGAAATCGTACGGGAAACCAACAGGCAGCGCCTTCCCCTTTGTCTCGCCCGATGCTTTGGCTCTGCAGATTGTCCAATCGGTATCTTCGCGCACCGCTGGGAAGCGATGCTGGGTCAGTCTTCTCGGTCGCGGTCATCCGTCGTCGACTACCATCAGCAAGCTCCACGAATTGATAAGGTCCGTCTGCTGCTGCTGTCTTTATCTTGTCTACGTACGGCTGTCGAAACTTCAAACGTTCGATGTCCTTCGCATAAAACATTAGGTAATCGGCCGTCGACGGTAGGAAATCCCCAGTCGAGCCGGTTGTCTTCGCAAAAGCGATGACCGCGACAAAATTCTCCCCCCCAAACACTTCGTCCATCACTTCGCGGACGTGGTGCAGGTTTTCGTCGGAGATTTGGACGAAAACGCTGCCGCTGGGGTGGAGCAGTTCGCGGGCCAGCAGCAGGCGGTCGCGCAGGTAGGTCAGGTAGCTGTGCAGGCCCAGTTCCCAGGTGTCGCGGTAGGCTTGGACCATCTCCGGTTCGCGGGTGAAGTCCTCGTCGTCGTTGTGCTTGACGTCGCGCTTGCGGACGAAGGGCTGGAAATTGCTGCCGAACTTGACGCCGTAGGGCGGGTCGATGTAGATCATCTGGACCTGGCCGCCCAGACTCTCGAAGCGCAGCAGCGAGTTCATCACGACCAGCGAATCGCCCAGGATCAGGCGGTTGCTCCACCGGTCGCGGTGCTCGTAGGCCCGCAGCACCTGGTCGTGCAGCGGACGGTCGGGCGATCCGAACAGGATGTCCAGGAAATCCAGTTGCTTGTCGCGTTTGTGTCCTTTGAGCGATTCGAGGATCGCCTTGGTCGACAGCCGCTCGTGGACGAACAGCGGCAGGGTGGGCACGTCGAACGACAGCCGCTCGGCCTTGCCGCACCAATCGAGGAACGGGCCGGAGATCTTGCGCAGCGCCGACTCGGCGTCGCGCACCTGCTGGCGCAGGGCGTCGATCTGCCGGTCGCGTTCGGGACTGGCCGGCTGCTGCGCCAGGTCGGCCAATTGCAGTCCGGCCTCGGCCAGTGTGCGAACCAGCGCCTCGGCCTGCTCGCGCGCCGGGTTCCGGCCGTCCCAGTTCAATTCCGGGGCGAGCGACGAATCGTAGCGGTACGTGGTCGGCGGCTTGGCTTTCTTGAAGTGGGCCTGCGTGCCGATCTCCGGCCGGGCCGGCAGATCGGCCGTCGGATGTTGGTACGTCTGAGCGTCCTCGCGGACTGACAACGTTCGATTTCGTTTGGCACGCGCCATATCAGTTCACCCGGAAACGACTCCCGACCCCGTGCGTTGGAGTGTACGGTTCAGCGTGCCGGTCCGCGCGACCTTGGCCGCGAACACGATGAATCGTGAACTTCAACGAGAACGACTCCCGACCCCTCTTGCCAACCACTGCCCAGTCTGACGCCCCGGTAGCCAGTCCGCAAGGGGTTTGGCGGCGGCCTGCCCGGTCGCCTGCGTGACGGTTGGGGTTGTTTGACCTTGCGGGAGCGGGTTGGTAGGATGTTCGGCGGTTGGCTTGTGCTTTTTCTGGCTTCGCGACCGTGCAGGAATAGGTTATTCAATTCCAAAGTAGTAGGCACACTCCGTGTGCCGTAAACTGCGGACGGCACACGGAGTGTGCCTGCTACGACTTGCGCGGTCGCTTATCGTGGACTTGAAAAGGATACGCGACATGAACCGACGGGCATCTCGAAAGACCATCGACGCCTTCCTGGGAACGCTGGTGTGCTTGTTCGTCTTGACGGGGGCGCTCCGCGCGGCGGACCGGGCGGAGACGATTCTGGCCAAAAGCCGCTTTGCCGGGGGCGTGGCCGTGCATGTGCATGGGGCGGACGCGACGCTGCTGCAGGCGGTGCGGCAGCAACGTCCGAACCTGCTGGGCCATCTGCTCGTGGCGCAAGAACAGGATGCCGGCGCGGCGCGCGAGGCTTTGGTGGCGGCCGGCTTGCACGGCCAGATCGGCGTCGGCCAGTGGCAGGCGGGGACGCTGCCGTTTGTCGACAACTTCGTCAACCTGTTGATCGTCGAACGCGAGGACGCCGTGTCGCGGGAGGAGGTCACGCGGGTTCTCGCGCCGGAAGGAACGGCCTTTCTGGGCTCGGAGGTGTTTGTCAAGCCGCGTCCCGAGACGATGGACGACTGGTCGCATCAACTGTACGACGCGACCGGCAATGCCGTGTCGAAGGACTCGGCGCTGAAGCCGCCGCTGCAGCACCTGCAGTGGGTCGGCGGGCCGCGCTGGTCGCGGCATCACGACAAGATGTCCAGCGTCTCGGCGTGCGTCAGCGGCGACGGCAAGGTGTTCTACATCTTCGACGAGGGCAGCACGTTCACGCCGTATCTGCCCTGCCACTGGCAATTGATCGCACGCGACGCGTTCAACGGAGTGGTGTTGTGGAGGCAGCCGATCGACCAGTGGATCGGCAACCTGTACGCCTTGAAGAGCGGTCCGGCGACGCTGCCGCGGCGGGTGGTCGTGGCCGGCAAACAGGTCTTCGTTACGCTGGGCATCAAGGCTCCGGTCTCGGTGCTGGACACCGCTACCGGCCGGATCGTGCAGACGCTCGCGGGCACGGAAGGCACCGAGGAGATTATCCACGAGGACGGGCTGCTGTATCTGGTCGCCGATACGAACGACGAGCGGGAGGAATTCCAGAACGGGCCGCGCATGAACTATCCCAGCGGCCGGTGGATTCAACGCCCGAAGCAGGTTCTGTGCTGCGATCTCGAAGCGGGCGAGGTGCTCTGGTCCAAGACGTTCGACTGGGTCGCGCCCAGCACGCTGAGCGCATCGCTGGGTAAGGTCTATTTCTTCGACGGCCAGTATGTGGTGGCGCTCAGCCGCGAGGACGGCAGCGTCCTGTGGAAGTCGGCGGAAATGCCGGTCTGGAAGCAGATGGCTACGTTCTACGCGCCCAAGCTTGTGGTGCAGGGTGGGGTGGTGACGTTTGTCGGCGGCGAAGACTACGTGCCGCACCGCGGCAGCGCAAACGGGCAGGTGGCGGGACTGTCGACGGAGAACGGCAAGACGCTTTGGACGGCCAAGCATCTGTCCGGCGGCTATCAGTCGCCCAGCGACTTGCTGATGATCGACGGCAAGATCTGGGCGATGAACACCACGTCCGGATCGAAGGAGAGCCCGACCGGAACCGGCGAGATTCGGGCTCGCAATCCCGGTTCGGGGGCGGAAGAGGCGAAGTTCGACGACATCCCGGCCTACTGGTTTCACCACCGCTGCTACCCGGCCAAGGCCACCGAGGACTATCTGATCATGAGCCGGACCGGGACGGAGTTCGTGGATATCAAGACAGGCCAGTGGACGCTGCATCACTGGGTGCGCGGCGCGTGCCTGTACGGCATCATGCCCGCCAACGGCCTGCTGTACGCGCCGCAGCATCCGTGTTCGTGTTACATCGGAGCCAAAATGTACGGGTTCACGGCGCTGGCCCCCGCCAACGCATCCCAGACCGTGCTGCGGCCCACGCCGGACGATCAACGGCTGGACGTGGTCGGCGAGGCGTTGGCGGCGTTTCCCAAGCAGCAGTCGCAGGAGCCGGGCGAATGGCCGACCTACCGCGGCGATATCGCCCGCAGCGGATTGGCGGCCGGGATCAGCGCGCCGAGCAAGCTGAAGTGGTCGGCCCGCCTGAGCGGCGCATTGACCCAGCCGGTGATCGCCGGTCGGAAGGTGCTGGTGGCCGACAAGGACAATCCCGTCCTGGCCGCTTTTGCCGCCGACACGGGCGAGCTGCTCTGGCGGTTCTTTCCCGGCGGCCGGATCGATTCCTCGCCCGCCGTCTACAAGGGCCTGGTGTACTTCGGGGCGACCGACGGGTTGGTGTACTGTCTGGACCTCGGCAGCGGGGCGCTGCGGTGGAAGTATCAGGCCGCACCGGCCTTGGCGAACCACATGTACCTGGAGCGTATGGAAGCCACCCACCCGGTCCACGGCAACGTCCTGGTGATGAATGATCGAGTCTACACGGTGGCCGGACGTTCGATGTTCACCGACGGCGGCATCCGATTCCTGATCCTGGACGCGCTGACCGGGCAGAAGATCAAAGAGCATCTGATGGACGACAAGGTGCCGGGCACCGAGGAGCCACTGCAGATGCGGCACGAGATTCTGAACATGCCGCAGGCGCTGTCCGACCTGCTCTCGTCCAACGGGAAGAAGATCTTCATGCGCTACCAGCCGTTCGACTTGGAAGGGAACCGGCTGGACCTGCCGTTCAGCGGCAAGTTGTATGGCTACGAAAAGGGCACGTACGGCGCGGACGTGGCCACGACGCACGACCCCGTGGCCAACAAGCAGAAGGGCGAGGACGCGCATCTGTTCAGCGGCACGGGATTCCTGGACGACAGTTGGTGGCACCGCACCTACTGGATCTACGGCAACTACCACGCCTCGGGGCATTCCGGCTACACGCAGGCCGGCGCCAAGGGCGCCCCGGCCGGCCGCATGATCACCTTCGACAAGGAACGCATCTACACCTGGGGACGGCTCCGCCAGTACTTCCGCTGGTCGGAGGAGTACGTCTACCACCTGCACGCCAAGGATTACGATTACCAGGACCAGTGGAGCGTGATGCTGCCGATCCTGGTCCGGGCGATGGTGGCCTCGGACGATCGGTTGTTTGTGCTGGGTCCCGAAGAACTGATGCGGCAGGACGAAATCAAGCGCCGGATCACGGAGGAGGAGGTGCAGCAACTGATGGTCGAACAGGAAAAGGCCTTGAACGGCCAATCGGGTTCGATCCTGCTGACGGTCGATAAGCACTCCGGAAAGATCCTCTCCGGGCACCGTCTGCCGACCGCGCCGTTGCTGGACGGCATGTCGGGCGCGTACGGCAACCTGTACATGGCCGCGACGGACGGGACGCTGTGCTGCATCGGCAGCGACGGCGACGCGCTGGCGGCGCTGACGGACGAGAAGATCGAAGAACTGAACACGATTGTCGCGCCACCGTCCACGGCTCCGGGCCAGCAGAAGCCCGCCAAAAAGAAGCCGGCGGGTGCGGAAGGCGGCAGCACGGCCGGACTGGCCTCGAAGGACGCCGATTTCGCCAAGCTCGATCAGGCTCGCGCCTTCCAGACGGAACTGGGCTACCGCATCGCTTCCGAAGGGAAACAGGTGGGCACGGCCCTGAGGCAACTGGATGCGCCGCTGACGGGCAAAGTCACCCTGAAGTGCAAGCTGCAATACGCCAACGCGGAAGGCGCCAACAACGGTTACCTGGCGTTCGGCGACAGCGCGGACGAGGCCCAGTTGGTCAAGTGCGGTCTGCGTCAAAAGATGAGAACGGCAGCCATCATCCAAGGTCCGCTGGTCGACAACCAAGGCGCGACGACGCCATGCGACACGGAACTCGACAAGCCGTATGACTTGGTTGTGACCGTGGATCTCGCTTCCGGCAACGTGACGTTCCAAGGCGGTGGCGCAACGGTGACGGCGAAACTGGATCGGCCGCTGAAGAGCATCAGCCACGTCGGTTACTGCCTGAACGGGAGCATCGCGGATTTCAGCCCGATCGAGGTCAGCGAAGCGCGATGAAGGCTCTCCCCGAAAAACTCGATCTCGTCCTGGAAACCGTGGGCCGGGTGATCGTCGGCCAGCGCACGCCGCTGGAGAAGATGCTGATCGCGCTGCTGTGCAACGGCCACGTGTTGCTGGAGGGCGTTCCGGGCATCGCCAAGACGTTGATGGTCAATACGCTGGCCCAGGCGCTCAGCGCCCGGTTCAGCCGCATCCAGTTCACGCCCGACCTGTTGCCCGGCGACCTGGTCGGCACCCAGATCTACCGCCACGAGACAGGCGCGTTCGAAACGCATCGCGGACCGGTCTTCGCCAACATGGTGCTCGCCGACGAGATCAACCGCTCGCCCGCCAAAGTGCAGAGCGCGTTGCTCGAGGCGATGCAGGAGCGGCAGGTCACGCTGGGCGGGCAGACGCACAAGTTGCCGGAACCGTTCATGGTGCTGGCGACCCAGAATCCGATCGAGCAGGAGGGCACCTACGCCTTGCCGGAAGCGCAGGTGGACCGCTTCATGTTCAAGCTGCTGATCGAGTATCCGACCCACGCCGAGGAACACGAGATCATGCGCCGGGTGGCTCGCACGGCCCCTGTGACGAGCGTGCCCCCCGCGGCGACGCTCGACGAAGTGCTGGCGATGCGCCAGGCGCTCGATGCGGTTCACCTGGACGAGAAGATCGAGCTGTACATCCTGCGCCTGGTGGCGGCGACGCGACATCCTGCCCGCCACGGACTGGAGGACCTGGCTGCGTACATCCGCTTCGGGGCCTCGCCCCGCGCTAGCATCTATCTGGCGCTGGCCGCGCGCGGGCACGCGCTGCTGCATCGCCGCGACTACGTGGTGCCCGACGACGTCAAGGCCATGCTGCACGACGTGGTGCGGCACCGAATTGCGATCAGCTACCGGGCCGAGGCGGAAGGTCTGAATTCCGACGCCCTGCTCGACCGGATCGTCGAGCGGGTGCCAATCCACGACGTTGGAGCGTCCCATGCCGCCGCTCGACCTTGACCAACGCCTGCGGCAGCTTCAACTGCGCACCCGCTATCCGGTCGAACACCTGCTGACCGGCGAGTACCGGAGCGCGTTCAAGGGGCGGGGCCTGGACTTCGACGAGATCTGTCCGTACTATCCCGGCGACGAAGTCCGGACGATCGACTGGAACGTGACCGCCCGCACGGGTCGCCCGCACATCCGTCGCTACATCGAGGAACGTGAACTGATCGTCTGGCTGGTCGTGGACGCTTCGGCTTCCTGCCGGATTGCCGCTCCGGGCCGCACGAAATGGGATGTCATGCACGAGTTGGCGGCGCTGCTGACGCTGTCCGCGACTCAGAACCACGACCGGGTCGGAATGATCCTGTGGTCCGACCAGATCGAACAGATCCTCCCGCCGCGTCAAGGCCGGCTGCACGCGCTGCGCCTGCTGGCCGATCTGCTGGCCATCCAACCCCGCCGTCTCGGCAGCGATCCCGCGCCGGCGCTCGAAGCTCTGTTGCACCTGTCCAGGCGCCGGGTTCTGGTCTTGCTGTTGTCCGATTTTCTGTTCGACATCGACCGCGAACAACTGGGGGCGGTCGCCTTTCGGCACGACCTGGTGGGCATCGCCGTGAATCATCCCAGCGAAATCGATCCGCCCCCCTGCGGCTTGGCCGCCGTCCGCGACGCGGAGACCGGAGAGACGCTGGTGGCAGACCTGGGGCCCGCGGGGCGCACGGCGTGCCAAGGCGCGTTCGACGCCCGACGCGCCCGCCTGCGGAACGAGTTCACCGCGGTCCGCGCCGATCTTCTGGAACTCGACACCCACAGCGACTGCGCGGAGGAACTGGCTCGGTTCTTCCGCCATCGCCTCCGGAGAACCGCCGATGAAACGGGAGGTTGAACGCCTCGGCTGTAGAATGCGCGCACCGTGCGAGCATCCTGTAGAACGGAATTTATTCCGTTCCGAACGGAATGAATTCCGTTCTACTCTGGTTGCGGCGGCTCTGCTGCTCGCGTGTACTCCGGCCGCGATGGCCGAGGAGCAGATCCATCTACACTGCGAGCCCCGCACGTTTCGCGTTGTGCCGGGCGAACCGGTGCGGCTGGAACTGACCGTCGAGGCCGATTCGGCCGCTGCCGTCCGCCTGCATATTCCCGCCGATCCGTTGCTGCGGTTGCGCGCGGTCGAGAAACGGCCGGTGCGTCAAGCCGGCGATGGCACGATCGTTCATCAGCGCGTCGTCATCTGGCAGGCCCTCGAACCCGGAACCATCAAGATGGACGCCATTTCGATGGAAACTCAAGGCCGGAAAGGGCGGTTCCCCGAAATCACCATCACCGTCGGCGATCCTGAGCCATGACGTTCGCATTTCCGTGGATACTGGTTCTTCTGCCACTGGCGCTGCTCGCGCTGCACCGGCGTCCCCGCGCCGCGATTGCCGTGCCGGGGTTGGCCGTGTGGCGGAACGTGCCGCCGTCCCGCCGACTTCGCTGGCTTCGACGCGTTCGTCTGCTGGTCGCGATGGCAATCGCACTGCTGATCGCCGCTTGCGCCGATCCGCAGATCGAGCGGCAGGTGGGCGAGGAGACTCGGCAGGGCATCGCCATCCAGTTGCTGATCGACATCTCCAGCAGCATGGACCAGAGTCTGGCAGCGGAGGACGGCGCGCGAGTGTCGCGGCTGGAGGCGGCCAAGCAGGTCGTCGAGCAATTCATTCGCCATCGGCCCGACGATATGCTCGGCGTGATCACGTTTGCCCGCTACGCCGACACGCTCAGTCCGCTCACGTTTGGGCACGAGGCACTGCTGGAGATCGTACGCGGGCTTGCCATCCAGCAGCGCGCCACCGAGGACGGCACCGGCTACGGCGACGCGCTGGCACTGGCGTGCGCTCGACTGGATCACATGGGCCAGTGGCAGCCCGCCGCCGAAAGCCGGACGGCCGATCCGGCTGCCGCGATCCGCAGCAAGGTCGTCGTGCTGCTGACCGACGGCGAGAACAACTGCGGTCTGCATCTGCCCGAGGAGGCCGCGGGGCTGGCGAAGAAATGGGGCATCCGCGTCTACGCCGTCAGCCTGAAAGACGACGAGCGAGACGGTACGGGTTCCGACCAGAAGGCGGACGACGCGGGGCTGACCGATGCCGAACGGCTGCTGCGGCGTTTGGCCGACGAGACCGAGGGTGCGTACTGGAAGATCGGCAACGCGACGCAGTTGGAGGAGGTCTACGAGCGGATCAACCAACTGGAAACGAGCGAGATCAAGACCACCATCCTGTATCACACCGAGATCCGCCCGTTGTTCCATTATCTGGCCATCGCGGCGTTCGCCTTGTTGCTGATCGAGCAGATCTTGTGTGCCACGTGGCTGCGGGTGGCCGAGGAGGTCGAGCGATGAACCTCGGCATGCCTTGGATGTTGCTGTTGCTGCCGTTGGTGGCGCTGGCGGGCTGGCTGATGGCGCGGGCGCGGGGGTTGCAACGGGAGGCGGCCTGCCGACTGAAGGGCGTTGCCCCGCAGCGCGGGCCGGTCCGGCTGGAACGTCGCGACGTCCTGGCGCTGGCGTCAATGGCCTGCATCGTGGTGGCCTTGGCGCGACCGCAGTGGAACCCGCAGCCCTTCGAGGTGGAGCGCCGGGGACGCGACTTGGTGATCGCGCTGGACGTCTCGCGGAGCATGTTGGCGGCGGACGTTTTCCCCAGCCGCCTGGAGGTGGCTCGCATCGCCATCCACGAAGCGCTTCCCGCCTTGGCCGGTCAGCGGATCGGGCTGATCACGTTTGCCGGGTCGGCGTCGGTGCGCGTTCCGCTGACGTTGGATCACGGCTTCGTGCGCTACATGCTAGAGCGAGCCGACCCGTCCGACGCGGACGTGGGAAGCACCTCGCTGCAGGCCGCCGTCGAGAAGGCCGCGGGCAGCGTGTTGACCGACGCGGCGGGCGGACGGCGAGATCTGATCCTGTTCACCGACGGCGAGGACCACCTGAGCAATCTCGAACAGACCGCCGAGTTGCTGGCCAACTGCGGGGCGCGAGTGCTGATCGTCGGCTTGGGCGATCCAGTTCAGGGGGCGCGCGTGCCGACCCCCGGCGGCGCTGACCCGTGGATGCGGTACAAGGACAGGGATGCGGAGGTGATCTCGCGATTGGACGAGCGGACCCTCACTCAACTATGCGGTAAAAGCGAGCGAGTCACGTACTTTCCGGCCCGCACCCGTCCGTTCGACCTCGTGCCGTTGTACGAAACACTGGTTTCCGGCACGGCCGACGAGGTTGTCGTGGGGGAATTGCGAAGAGTACGTTACACGGAGGGCTACCCGCTTCTGCTGGGCCTGGCGGTGGTTCTGTGGTTGGCCTCGTTGCCGTCGCGTCTGCCGTCGGTTTGCCATCTGGCGCTCGTGGTCCTGCTGCTGCCCGGTTGTGCTCGACCGCGGGATGACGGCGATCAAGCGGCGTTTCAAGCCAAGTTCCAACGCGGCGGCGAGTTGCTCCAGCATGCGCAGGAGCAGTCCGCCGCTGACTTGTCCGCGGCTCGCTCGCTGCTGCTCGAAGCCCGCGACGCGTTCCTCGACGCCGGGCTGTTGCGGCCGGGCGATATCGAGACCGCCCGCCAAATCACCTTGGCGACTGGCCGTCTACGGGAATGGGATGCGGCTCTCGAGCAACAGCGCGCCGCGGAACAGCAGCGCAGCGCGGGACTGGCGGAGATCATCGGACAGCTCGAACAACTCACGCTACGACAAGCACGTCTGGGGCAGCAGAGCGCCCAACTGCTCGCGCGCCGCCTCGTCTCACCCAAAGCAGACCTTAGCAAGAGCGGTGAACGCGACAATGTCATGGACGACGACGACACAACGGTCAGCCGACCCAACGACCGCCGCCTGGCTTTGCCCGCGGCGAAGGAACAGCAGGCGGTGAGCGAAGGAACCGCTCAAGTCTTGGATTCCGTCGCATCTCAACGGCAGACGCTCCGGCAACTGCTCGCGGAAGCCTACGGAAACACCGAAATCACACCGCCGACCGAGTTGGATCCGATTGCCGACTCGCTCGCCGACGCTGCCGCCGCACAACAACAGGCGCTGGCCAGCTTGGCCCCCGAGTCGATCCACTGGCCGAAGGCAAACACGGCGCTTCACATCGCGGCTGGGCGGATGCAGCAGGCCCTGGACACGTTCCGCAGCCTCCAGCCGCCGGTGAAGGATCAAGAGGACAGCACGATGCCGGCCAAGAACGCCGGCGACTACGACGAGGACATGGAAATCTCGGACTCCGATGGGCAGGGCCGGTCGCAGCCGGTTTCCGCAGGCGACTTCCAAGCGGCGCTCTCGCTGCAGTCGTTGCCGGTGCCGAATTACACATCGGCAGAGATCCTGGCGGAAGAGGCCGCCAACCAGCAGGCACGCGCCCGGCAAAAATCCATCCGCGCCGGCGCCAAGGTGGAGAAGAACTGGTGAGCATTCGTCGCGCATTCTCCTGGGAAACGACGGAGCGACAACCAATGGCGAATCTCCTTGCCGGGAAGATCTACAGGCAGACGGCTTGATAGGCGTGGATCGAGGAAACCGGAGATCCCCCCTGGACCACATCCATCGGTCTGCGAAAATGGCGTTTCAGAGGACTTGAATTGGATGTATGAGCTGCCGTCCGAATGTGCTCCGCAAACGACAGCGAGGGGACGGGAAGGAACACTCAGTCGATGACCGTCACACGGACGAAGACCTGGCGAGACGAGTTTGGGCTCCGCGACCGGAAGCCGGTGGCGTTTTTCTCCAGCGTTGAGGAAATCGACGCGGCGGGATCGGCCGCTCCGCAGGCACACGCCCTTCGCCGGGCCTTTCAACAACTCGACTTGGACGGCATCCTGTGCCACGAGAAGACACCGGTCATCTACTTTCGACAAGTCCCGGCGATCAAGGCATCCGAGGTCGCGGCCCTGCATCGCCGGTTTTGGAATCAGGGCATTGCGCCGATTCTGGTTCTGATCGCGCCCGACCAGGTTCATGTCTACTCCGGACTCGCGTCGCCCTGGACCGTTCAGGAATCAAGCGGCAATCCAACGTGTTTGGTCCAACAACTGAATCGCACCGAGGCCGAACTCCGCTCGTTCATCGTAGCCGTGGATTCGGGCGAGTTTTTCCGCCGACATGCCAAGAGCTTCGACCCTCAGCAACGCGTTGACCGAGATCTGCTGCGCAATCTTCGGGCGACCCGAGCCAGGCTGACTGAGATCTCGAAAGACAAAGCCGACTCGTTGGTCTTCGATGCCCTGCTATGCCGCTTGGTCTTCACGTGCTATCTGTTTGATCGCGGGATCATCGACGAGGAGTACCTAAAGTCGCACGGGCTTCGCGGGGCTCGTCACCTGCGGGACATCCTGAGCCGACAGCCGCGCGAGGAAGGCAAGAACGATCTCTATGATCTGTTCTCGCAACTAGGCAAGGATTTCAACGGCGATCTGTTCAGCGACGATTTGGCGACCGAGCGCGGCCGGATTTCCGATGATCATTTGGAGATCGTCGATCGGTTCTTTCATGGAACGGACGTTCGATCCGGGCAGCAATCCTTCTGGCCGTACGACTTCGAAGTCATCCCCATCGAGACGATCAGCGCGATCTATGAACACTTCTTGAAAGCAGCCGACGCCGGGGCGAAGAAGGCGGCGGGGGCCTTCTACACGCCACGGTTCTTGGCGGAACTTGTGCTCGATCTCACTTTGGAGGCCGAACCCTCGCTCTTGCAGAAGCGGTACCTGGATCCCGCTTGCGGCTCCGGGATTTTTCTCGTCGGCCTGTTCAATCGTCTGGCCGAGGAGTGGCACCGCTTGCATCCCAACGCTCGGTATGACCGCCGCGCCGAGGGTTTGCTGAAGATCCTACGGGAACGCCTTCACGGTGTGGACAGCAACCCGACCGCGTGCCGCATCACGGCCTTCAGCTTGTGTTTGGCTTTCCTCGATCAGCTTTTGCCGCCCGACATCCGGGAACTGCAGCGTCGGGGCAAGATGTTGCCGCGACTGATTTTCGATCCGGCGCAGTCCGAACGCGAAAACCAAGGCCGGACGATCCAATGTGCCGACTTCTTCACCGATGCGGCGGCAGCGCTTACTGGTGTCGATTACGTCGTCGGCAATCCACCCTGGACGAGCGTGCAACAGGGGGACAGCCCGGTCGAACAATGGTGCATCGAGCGAGAGGTCCCTTTCCCCGACCGACAGCTTGCCACAGCCTTCGTTTGGAAGGCAACGGAGCATTTGGAGCAGGGTGGCAAAGTCTGTTTCGTGTTGCCCCACGGAACGATCTTCAACCACAGCGAAGCGGCGGTCGAGTTCCAGCAAGCGTGGATGCGAGAGCATGCAGTCGAACTGATTCTGAACCTGGCTGACTACCAGCGATTCCTATTCGAGGAGTCGGAAGCCCCGGCGATCGTCGTGCGATATCGCAAGGAACCGCCTGCCAACGGTGGACACCGCATCGATTATTGGGCACCCAAGACCGACTGGAGCGTAAGCCAAGGCGAAGTTCTTACGGTTCTGCCACAGGACCGATCGCGCGTGACGGTGCGGGAAGTCCTGGATGATTTGAAAGGCGATGATGCGCCCCTGATCTGGAAGGAACGTTTATGGGCCATCCCGCGGGACCGACGATTCCTGGGCCGTCTCGTGCTCCTGCCGCGTTTGCGCGACGTCGTGGGGCAGTCCTCGCGCCGCCCAGGGAAGCGTTGGTTGATTGCGGAGGGATTTCAACCGTTGGGAGAAAACGACGACCCCAAGAAAGCATGCGAATTCACACTTCCAACCCGCCGGTTCATTGAAGCGACATCGCCTGACTTGGACCTGCTCGTCTTGAGGCGGGAGTGCCAGCGCTTACCTTCGCGCAGAGTGACGGCACGCGGTCGTTCCAACAGGAACGTCGACATTTTTCGCGCACCACACGTTCTCGTCACCCAAGGTTTTGCACGTATCGCGTTTGCCGACTTCGACGTGGCTTTTCGGCACGCCGTGCGAGGAATCCACGGCCCGGAGAGCGACCGGGATCTGCTCATTTTCCTGACGGCTTACCTCCGATCGAAACTGGCGCGATACTTCCTTTTCCACACCTCGTCCAACTGGGGCGTGAGCCGCGCGAAGGTCCACGTGGAGGAGTTGCTGCGTCTTCCGTTCCCCCTGCCGGAGCAGACGGCGGACCCGCAGGCAAGCTGGCAGATCGTGCGAAAGGTCGCTCGGCTAATCAGCGACGCCGCCGAGCGAGTGAAAGCCAACTTAGCCGACCGTCCCGGAATCGTCAGGAAGACTCAAGTCGCCGTGGAGAAGCTGGTCGAAGCCTACTTCGACATCGACGACATCGAACGGATGCTGATCGCGGATACGATGGATGTGATCGTTCCCAGCGTCCGCCCTACGAGGAAGCGAGTCGATGTACCAACCATCAGGCCGAGCACCCCGGCTCAACGCGACGAGTTCCTGCATCTGCTATGCGAAACGCTCAACGGCTGGTCAAGCGGCGGCAAGTCCCGAGTGAATGGATGCTGGGCCGCATCGTCGGACGTGGGCGTAGGACTGGTCCTCCTCGAGAAAACACGATGCGGCGAGCACCCGAAACACTTGGACGTGCCCGTGGATCAGGTGCTGCCGGCCCTGCTTCGCCTCCAGAAGACCGCCGCCAAGAAACTGGGCAGCTTCGAGTTGGTCCGTGGAGCCAAAGTCTTCGAGGAGAATCGCCTGTATCTAATCAAGCCGCTGGGGCTACGCTTCTGGACCAAAACGGCTGCGTTGAACGACGCGGACGAGATCGCCGCCACGATCCTCATGCGCGACTCGATGGAGGAAGCATGAGCGTCGCCGGCAATCCTGCGCAGTGGGATGACCTGTTCGAGCAGGATCTCATCCCCGCCGTTCTGACTCTCGTCATCGCGGCCTGGGGCCAGATTGAAAAGCCTGCTCAGGACGCCCGCGAAGACGATATCTCCAAGCGGCTGTACCTCGCCCTAGTGAACGGCAAGGACCGCAACAGCCACGCTTTTCTGATCCGTTACCAGGACGTCGAGGTCGACGACGATCTGTCGAAAGAATCGGGACGGAAGGACATCGTGTTCTTCCCGTCGCTGTTCGACGAGCCGATCTACTTCTGCCTGGAGGCCAAGCGGCTGAGTGCGATGGTGTCGGGTCAGCGGAAATCATTGGCAGACGAGTACGTGAAGGAAGGCATGCAACGGTTCGTGGAGAGGAAGTACTCGCGACACGTCCGGCATGGCGGAATGCTGGGCTACGTCTTGGATGGCGACATTGACCGGGCCATCGCGAACGTGAGCAACTGCATCCGTCTCCATCAAGCGGCCCTGCGCATGGAAGGGCCCGCCGAACTCCTCATGTCGCGCCTCCGACTGGACGATCCTCAAGTACGCGAGACGCGACACTTTCGCAAGGATGAGTCCATCGTGTTTTGCCTGCACCATCTGTTCGTAGCTGGTGCCGTCTGAACGGTGAACGGTACGGAATTCCAGGAGATCGGCGCGGGTGAACTACGATTTCAGGAACAAGACCATGCATGGGAACGTTCTTCTTGCGGTACTACTGGCTGCCGTAGCAGAATCGTCGACCGTGGATTCGGTTCCTTACAAAGTGGCTTTCGGGCATGCCGAATCTGGAAACCAACGATCCGTCGTCGAGGTGGACACCCCTGCCGAAGCGATCTCCGTCGAACGGGCGGCGGGCGCGGAGGTGGTCGTGCGTTTCGCCCCGGAATCCACCAGCTTGTTCCTCTACGAGCCGTTCACGCTTCGGCTGGAAGTCGAAAGCGACGCGCCGCCCGAGACGCCGGAACTGCCGGCAGTGCCCGGTCTGGCCGTGGTCACCGTCCGACGACTGCCAGCCGACCCGGCGCTCCGACAACATGTTTTTCAGATCGTGCTGATCGCCGAGCGCAGCGGCACGTTGACCGTACCGCCGTTCGCCGTGCGGGCGGGCGACGAGTCCGTGTTGACACCGCCGTTGCGTCTGCCCATCGGCGTGGCTCGCCCCGCCACGGAGATGACGCTGGCGGTTGCGGTCGAGCCGACTTCGCTGCGAGTGGGACAACCGGCAACCGTGACGGTAACTTGGACCAGCACGGTGGCGTTCGAGCGATGCCAGCAACTGTTCTTCGAAATCCCGCTGCTCATCGACGCTCGCTGCCAGTACTTCCCGCTCGATGCCACCGTGCCGCCGGAAGAACAGATCGGGCTGCCGGTCAACAACATTCGCGTGGTGGCTCAGTCGGGTGACCTGCCCGATGGACGGCGGTCCCTCACGTTTGCTTACAAGCTGGTTCCGCGCGAGCCGTGCGTGTTGCGCTCGCCACCAGCCCGGCTCGTGTGTGCGCTGATGAAAAGCGCGACTCCCGCGGCCCAGGGGCCGAGCTACTTCTACAACCATTTCTTCACGGCACCCGGCGACAACGAGGCCCACGAGCGGATCTATCTCACCGCTCCGGTTCCCGAGATCACGGTCCGGGCGCTTGCGGAAACGGGACGAAACAGCCGCTTTGCGGAGATCGTCGGGCCATGCAAACTGAGTGCTTCCGTTGCGCCGACCGAGCTCGTCGTGGGCCAGCCGGCACTGTTCACCGTCCACTTGGACCATCTCGCGTTCGCCCGCCATGTCAGCGGCTTGCCGCGCGCGGCGTTCGACGGGCTGCGTCCCGATTTCCAGGTCTCGGCGGAGCCGATTCGCGAGACGGTCACGGACAGCGCTCGCTCTTTCACCCGCATCCTTCGCCCGCTGCATCCCGGCATCGCTCGCATTCCGGCCGTCGTGATTCAAACCTTCGATCCGGAATCCGGCGAGTACCAAACGCTGCGCAGCGAGCCCATCTCGGTCACCGTCGCGCCGGACGCGGAAGGCGGCTCGCAAGCCGTCACGCCTCGGTCCGACTCCCAACCGCTCGTCCCGTTGCATGGCATTCGCCACAACCGCATCCACGAACAGATCATGACCGCCGTCCGCGACCTGCTGCAATTTCTCGGCCGGTTCTGGTGGTTGCTCGTCCCGCTTCCGCCGCTCGTCTGGCTTGCGCTAGTGCCCACGATTCGCCGCCTGGATCGTTGCCGGCGCGACCCGGTCTATGCCCGCGCCGTGGCCGCGTGGCGGCGATTTCGGCGAACAACCGGGCGCGACGAAGAAGCAGCTTGGAGGAATTACCTGGCCGATCGACTGGCGCTTTGCGCCGATGCGTTGACCGCAGACACCGTCACCACCGCACTTCGCGCCCGCCAGGTGGACGGCGACCTGATCGCCGAAACCCGCCGCCGCTTCGAGCAGCGCGACGCGGCCGATTACGGAAAACGCCCCGCGGTTCCGACCGTCTCGACGCGCGGTCTGGTGCGACGCCTGCAAAAGGCGACCGTGCCGCTGTTGTTGATGTGCGGAATCCTGATCCCAATGCGCAGCGAGGCAGGAGAGCGCGCCGACGAGTTGTTCGCGCGGGCTCTGCAAATGCGCGGCGAGAAACCGGACGAGGCGCAACCGCTGTTTGTCGAGGCCGCGTTGCAATTCGAAACAGCCAAGACGTTCCTGAATGCCGGGAACGCCTGGTTCTTCGCTGGCGAGAATGGGCGGGCGCTGGTGAATTTCCGTGCCGAGGAACGGCGTTCGCCCTTCGATCGTCAGTTGCGCGAGAGCATCGAATTCTTGCGTGCCAACCGTGCCGATGCCTTTCCTCGTCCGACGACGCCGTCGGGTAGATTGGCGGCCCTGTGGAACCGGTTCTGCACCTGGGCGACCGTGTTGCGAATCGGCTTGCTGGTGCTGATGTATCTGGTCGCGTGGACGGTCTTTCTGATCGCCCAATTGGCAGGTTGGCGCGTCGGCCGATCAGTCTGGGCGGCGGTGATCGCGCTGGTCCTCATCCCGTTCGTGTCGCTGGCTCAGACCAGCCTGCGGCCCGCCGAAGGCGTCGTGATCCAGGACACCGTCGCGCGACTCGGCCCCGGCTACGCCTACGATCCCGCCTTCGAACAACCGCTGCATCAAGCCACCGAGTTTTCGTGGATGGAGACTCGTCAAGGCTGGGTGCGAGTCCGCTTGCCCGGTGCTTCGGAGGGCTGGCTGCGCGAGTGCGATTGTATGAAAATTCAGTAGCCGACCCGTTTCACCAATCGATTGGATTTATCATGCTCACACACAAGTCAATCTTCATGCTGCTCGCCGTATCCGGCATCTTTCTGACCCTCGAAGTTGGCATCCGAGCGGCGGAAACGCCGTCCGTGATCCTGGCCAACGGTGATCAGGCGGTGTCGGTGATCGTGATTCCGGACGCGGCGGACCGCCGCTCGATCGAACACGCGACCGCTTCGTTGATCGCTTCAGTCGTCGAACGCATGGCGGGCGTCGCGCTGCCGATCCTGCGAGAAACCGAGCTCGGACCGGCGAGAGTCGAAGGCGGCCGAATCGTGCTTGAAGCGGGCAACACGCCTGACGGGGTGCCGCCGAGTTCGAGTTTCGTTCTCGTCGGCGAAACCCGGTTGGCCGAAGAATTGGGCGTCACGAGCGAAGGGCTCGGCATCGGTGGCATGCGTCTGGCGACCTCGGGCAACTGCGTCGTCCTGCTCGGCGGCCCGGCCGGTAGCGGCCAGCACACCGATCCCGGCGGCGTGCGCTACGCGGCGATCGAATTGCTCGAACGGCTGGGTTGCCGCTACCTGTGGCCCGGCGAGTTGGGACTGGTGGTTCCCCAGAAAAAACAGGTCGCCGTGCCGCCGCTGGACGTTGCCTACACGCCGCAGGTCGGCCGCCGCGGGATTCGGTCCAGTTCGTTCTCGCTGCAGGAAAAAGACGCGGCGCGGCTGCTCGAGTCGCTCGACGTGTCGCCCGACCAATGGCAGCAGATCTGGCAGCAGGCCATTGGCGACCCGGTCCCGGTCTCCTGGCAGGAGTGGCAGCGACAGGGCGGTCAGATGCCCAACTTCGGCCACGCCGGCGCCGGGCTGAGCGATGCGGAACGGGCGTTGCGCGAACATCCCGAATGGTTTGCTCTCCAAGCCGATGGCACTCGCAACCAAGGCGGCATCGCCCGCTGGCGGCTGTGCAAGTCGAATCCGGAACTGATCGCCCATGTGGCCGAGGACATCATCCGGCGCCGCAACGAAGATCCGTCGCTTGCGCTGGTGTCCCTCTGTCCGAACGACGGCGGCTATTCGAGCTGGTGCCTGTGCGACGCCTGCCGCGCGCTCGATCCGGCCAACGGTCCGCCGGTCACGCTGCTGCGTTTCGAACGGGCGGGCAGTTCGCGGCGCGAAGAGATGCAGTACGTGTCGCTGACCGACCGCATGCTCTTCTATTGGAACAGCATTGCCGAGCGGGTGACGGCCGAACATCCGGACCTGCTGTTCGGCGTCTCCGCGTACAGTCGCTTTAGCGATCCACCGGTCGAGCGCCGGCTGCATCCGAATTTGGTGGTCCGATACGTCCGCTCGGATCACGAGGGCTGGAAAGGCTGGCAGGAGGCCGGTGCAAAGCGGATCTTCTGGCGTCCGAACATCCTGCTGATCAACCGGCGACACGCGAAGCTGCAGTCGATCGTCGGCGAGATGGCGGATCACATGAACTACTTCGCCGACCACGGCATGACGATGACGGACATCAGCTCGATCACGCATCACTGGGCCACGCTGGGACTGACCTACTACGCCACCGCGCGGCTGAACTGGAACCCGCATCTGACCGGCGACGAGATCATCGCGGACT
This sequence comes from Pirellulaceae bacterium, assembly GCA_023382975.1. Lineage (GTDB taxonomy): Bacteria > Planctomycetota > Planctomycetia > Pirellulales > Pirellulaceae > SKKK01. The sequence continues at coordinate 128,799 of JAHDXO010000016.1, read as the reverse complement.
ACGCCCGTCACGGCTTCGGTCCGGGAGCGGAGTTCATCGAGCGCTACTTCCATCGCGTCGAGCAGCTCACCGCGGCCGGCCGACAATCGACGGACGAAGACGAAGGCGAGCACCGCGAAGCCAACGGCGGGGCCGAGGTCATGGCCGAGTTGCGCGGTCTGCTGAACGCCGCCGAGCGGGCGGCTGGCGAGGACCGGACGATTGTCCAGCGAGTCGCTTTTCTGCGGCTCGGACTGAACTTCACCGAATTGCAGGACACGCTGGACGACATGGCCGAGCGCGCCGCGGCCGGCGAAGCAGTGGACCGCGAGCGCGCTACGTTGCTGATCGACCTGAACGGCCTGGTCCTGCGCGACCTGCTCCGGCGTCATCCGCTGGCGATCCACGTCCCCAGCTTGGTCCAGCAATCCGCCACCTTTGCTCGCTGGACTTCGCTCCGCGGCCGACGCGTCTCGCTGTCCGACGAAACGCTGCGGAACCGCATCAATGATTCCCGCTACGGCCTGACCGGAAAAGAACAGTCCATCGACGACATGCTCCGAGCCTTCGGGCTCGCTGGCCGTTGAACATGCAGTTAGCATCGGCCGAGAAAAAAGAGAAAGAGGTCGTCGAGCGAGGAGTCACAATCCCTCGATGAGCCTTGGTTTCTCGGTAACGGCGTCAACAACAATGATTGCACCGTGTTCTTCGCCCTCGATCTGCGGATCAAGTTCCCCAAAGGTCACATGGACGATCCATTCGTCTTTGCCTCCCGTTTTCGAATGGACAATTCTCTCGATTTCGAAATCAGCCAAGCCGATCTCCCTGCCGTAGTCCTCGACAATCTGACAAACACCTGTAATGGTCGTGGTCGTAGACATCGTACTCCAGCGTCCTTAGTGCCTGTAAAGCCTGCGAATGTACTTGATCAAGTTACGAGCGTGATTTCGTTCCGCATTGGTGAAGAGCCGCCAGTGATTGCACTCTTGAATCGCCGCAAACACGAATTCCTCACGTTGCAGCTTGTCCAGTTTGGCGTACCGAGCGGGGTCGGCAAGCCAGTGCTCATAATGCTTGAGTTCATGGACAAGTTGATAGCGTGTTGCACTTGGCCGCAGGAGTATTCCCGCACTGCCATCCTTGAATCGCACGAACTGTGCTCCGTCGCCAGACTTGTCCAGAATCTCCTGCGCCCATTCGTTGTTGATGATAAAGACGTTGTTTCGGTTCAATCGGCTCGAAAGCCGCTTGAGCACCGAATTGGGGATGATTTCGCCGCATTGGAAGCCGTTCATCGCATTATTCTACCATCGACCGACCTTGGGATCGCGGCGAACTACCGGAACTCCATTTAGGCAAGGCACCGCTGGGCTTTGGAACATCCGAAACGTTCTCGGAAGTGCGCGCTGTTGGACCCGCGGCTGCGATTATGTTATCAGTTCGTCGCGCAGTCCGCCAGTTTTGCCCGCTGGACTTCGCTCCGCGACTGTCGCGTCTCTCTGTCCCACGAAACGCTGCGGAACCGCATCAATGATTCCCGTTACGGCCCGACCGGACACGAGCAATCCCTCGACGACATGCTCCGAGCCTTCGAGATGCAGGACGAGTAATCCGCGTTCGCCGATTTCGTGTCCGATTTGTGCTGCTTGAGGGATCGGGATCGCGCAATCCGGTTGGCTGTCCGTCGTGGCTATCCCTCGCCGGACCATTCGTGACTTCCTTTGATTTCGGCGACCAGTTCCAACACCTGTGCGAAATCGGCCGTGCCAGGCCGATACGGAACGGCGACCCAATTGTGGACGGCCGTGCGGTCTCGCAGGGCTTCGCCGACGATTCGCTTTCCGTAAACCACCGTCCAACGATCCGCCGCTTCGTCCAGCGCGAACACGACGTCCGCTCGGTCGATCCCGCGTCGAAAAAGTCGTCGAGCGTCGTCCATCTGCCAGTCCCATCGCAAGGCAAGCGGTCAAGGTGCAGTGACAGATGGTAATTCGTTCGATTCACCCGAATCTTGGCACCTGCGCAATTCACCCGCCGGTCATTGTTGGCAGAAGCAGTCGACGAAATCACGCCTCCCCCTTGAATCACCGCAACGGGCCATCTACGATCGGCGGCATGTACCATGCTACGCTTTTTTCTTGTCGATGGTCGTCTTCGAGCGAAGTCTTAACCGCGCACGAATGTGACGTGGACTCCTGCCCGTTTGGGAACTGCTGGCAGACGTCGGTGTTCGTCGTCTTTGTCCTGTTCGCGATCCTGGGCGCCGTCCAAGGCGGTGGCGCCGAACCTCGGCCGAATGTCCAGGTTGTCGCGGCGGCCGACGCGGGCGAGTCCACCGCTGCACCTGCGGTTCGACCTGCGGCGCCACTGCGAAAGACGCTCAAAGTGCAACCCGTTCGCTCCAGTCTGGCGCGCGACGTGGACGGCCAATCGTTCGACTTGGTCGTGGTCGGTGGCACGCCGGGCGGCATCGCGTGCGCGGTGCGTGCGGCGCGGGAGGGACTGTCGGTGCTGCTGGTGCAACACAACCGGCACATCGGCGGCATGTTGACCAACGGCCTGATGCAGTGGGACGCGCTCTACGGCGGACCCCGCGCGCCGGTTTTCAACGAGTATGCGCAGAGGATCGAGGACTACTACCGCGAAGCCTACGGCGAACGCTCCTCGCAGTTCAGTCAGGCTCGATACACGCAATCGCACTATCCGATGAGCCGATTTGAACCGTCCGTGGCCGAGCATCTGTTCAACCAAATGGTCTCGTCCGAAGCAAACATCACCACGCTGCTCGCTCACTATCCGACGCGGATCGAGCGCGACGGCGCCCTCTTGAAATCGCTCACGTTGCGCCAGTACGGCACCAGTGACGAAATCACAGTGGACGGCGCGGTCTATGTGGACGCCACCTACGAAGGCGATCTCGCCGCGCTGGCCAAGGTGCCTTACCGCGTCGGTCGCGAGGGCCGGGACGAGTTCGGGGAACCCCATGCCGGCAAGGTGTTTACCAACATCCTTTCCGAGAGGGGCCCGCGGGACGCCCTGGACGGCAAGCTGAACCTGCATCCCTACGCGCATCGGCAAGGCAGCGTCGATCCGGCCAGTTCGTTCGCGGCCGACCGCGCCGTGCAGGCTTACAATTACCGTTTCTGCCTGACCAACGAAGAGGGAAATCGCCGCCTGCCCGACCAACCGCCCGGCTACAACCGCGAGGAATACGTGGGCTATTACCGCTTGGGCATGAGCGCCGGACGGCTGAACGGCAAGGCGCTGTTCAACAACGCGCTGTTGCCGGGCGAGAACTGGGACTATCCCGAGGCCGATTGGCCGGCGCGCGAGAGGATCATCGAGCGGCACAGGAACTTCGCGCTCGGGCTGATGTGGTTCCTGCAGAACGACCCATCCGTACCGGCCGCTTCGCGCGCACGCTACCGCACGATCGGTCTGCCGCTGGACGAGTTCCCCGACCACGACAACATCCCGTACGAGATGTACGTCCGCGAGGCGCGCCGCATCGTCGGCCGCTACGTCTTCACCGAGCACGATAACCGCCTCGCGCCGGGCCTGGACCGCACGCCGATCCACGCCGACAGCGTCGCCTTTACCGATTGGGCAATGGACTCGCACGATTGCTCCTGGGACCGCAGTCCCGGTTACGCATTCGACGGGAAGTTGATCCTGACCGAGGAGTCCCGACCCGCGCAGGTGCCGTGGCGCAGCTTGTTGCCGCAAGGCGTCGACAACCTGATCGTCCCTGTCTGTCTGAGCGCCACGCACGTCGCCTGGGGCGCGGTGCGACTGGAACCCGTCTGGATGCAGACCGGCGAGGCCGCGGGCTTCGCCGCCGCACTGTCCCGGCAACACGGGACAACGCCCGGAAAGCTCGATCCCGACCTGCTGGTGCGTACGCTCTGCGAGCACCGCCATTTCGTCAGTTTCTTCAACGATCTGCAGGCCGCTGCCGACCATCCCGCCATGCCCGCGGCCCAGTACTTCGCCGCCCAAGGCTTCTTCAGCGACTACAACGCGCGTCTCGACGAACCGCTGCCGGACGACATGCGAGCCATCTGGCAGGAGGCCTTCCGGAAACTTCAGCACCAGACGCTTGAACCGGCCAAGGTGGTCGCCGCGATCCAGGCTGCCGCTGGGAACGAGCGGACGAGCATCGGAGAGCTATGCGGTGAAACCCTGCTTTCGTTCTGGAACGAGATTCGGCAAGCGAAGATCGATCCGGCAGTTTCAAACCCCTGACCAAGCCCATTTCCGGAGGCACCGTGACCGCCGCGGCAACACGAAGGACGATCGCCACGATCTGTCGGCGCCTGCGCACGGCGCATGGGCCCGTCGAGTGGCCGGAACAGTGGCCGGTGTTGGACGAGTTGATTGCGACGGTGCTTTCGCAGAACACCTCGGACGCCAACAGCGGGCCGGCGTTCGAGGAACTGCGGCGGCGGTTTCCAGATTGGGATCAAGTGCGGCGAGCGCCGGTCGATCGGATCGCGGCGGCGATTCGGCAAGCCGGATTGGCCAACCGCAAGGCGCCGCGGATCAAGGAGATCTTGCAGCGAATTCACCGCGAACGGGGCGAACTGTCGCTGGAATTCCTGCACGATTGGGCAGCCAGCGAAGCGTTGGACTATTTGACATCGTTCCCCGGCGTCGGGCCCAAGACGGCGGCGTGCGTGCTGTTGTTCGCCTGCCGCAAGCCCGTGCTGCCGGTCGACACGCACGTGCATCGCGTGGCCAAGCGGATCGGCCTGATCGGCCCGCGGACCGACGCCAATCGGGCGCATGTTGCGTTGGCCGAAATGGTGCCGGACGATCGCGTGCTCGAGTTTCACATCCAACTGATCCGCCACGGACGCACTGTCTGCGTCGCACGTCGTCCGCAGTGCCCCGACTGCCCGTTGCTGGACCTGTGCCGCGAGGGACGACGACTCCTGGCCGTGGGGAAGTTGCGAGTGACGGAATGAGCATCACTCGATGCCTTCTCGCACGGTCTGTTGCTCGGCAGGAACGGTGCGGTACTCATCATCTCGAGCGGTGCTACCTGCCCGGTCTTCTGGCCGGCGAGTTCAGAACATCCGTTGCGATTCCCAGCGACGGGGCGGCTTGAACGACGCTCCAGATGTTGCCCTGGAACTCAGCGTTCGTTTCGGCCTCGAGACGATCGAGAACCACGGCGCGCGCCGCGCCGATGCAGACCGGCCATTTCAGCATGGACACCAACGCGGAGTTGTCCAATCCGCCGGTCAGCGTCCACAGGCAGTCGGTCAGGTCAGTCTGCGACTGGTGAAAATCCGGCAGGAGAAAGGCGGTCATGACCGCCTCGCTGCCAGCCAGCAAGAACGGCGGATCGAGTGGTTCGGCCAGCATCTTCAAGACCGAGGCGATCTCGCCCAAGACGTGCGATTGGGGCAACGTGCCGCCTCGTCCCTCCAGAGTCGCTGACGGCGGATCGTGCAACGCGACGATCAAACGGGCCGCCGCTTCCCGCGCCAGTTCGTCGCGCGTCTCTGGTGGAGCGATCTGGTACCACAGCCTCGTCCAAGCCGCCAGTCGAGCGTGGTTGCGTTCCGTCTGAACGGCTGGCCACAGCAGTTGATGGAGCTCCTTCTGCTGGTCCGCCGACAATCGTGGCGCCAGGGCCGCGATTGACTCGAGGACGTCCGTGTAGGGATCCGTTCGCCGTTGGGCGAGGAGTTCTGCGAGGCGTTTGTTGAGAACCGCCACGACTTCGCTTCGGTCCTCGTCCGAGAATCCTCTGCAACTCGCTATGGTCTTGACCAGTTCGCGGCGCAGCCCGTCGCCGATGACCGTATCCAGCGCAAGGCTGGATCGAATGACGCTCATCATCTCCGCCGCAAATCGGTCGCTCGTTTCCTGGTCCACGAAGGGATCGAGGATCGCAAAACACTCGAGCCACGGAGCCGCGGCATACCACTCGGGAATCGCCGTCGCATGCATTCGCTCGTATTCGGCCAACACGATGCTGGCCGCAGTCTGCAACGGATCGGAGCCCAATTGCGGAGCAATCGGCCGCAACGCACCTGCCAGCAGCCAACCTCGATCCGCTTCGGACGCTTGCTGGAAGGCGTTCAGCGTGCTTTCCCATGCCCGCGTCACGGCGGACTGCCGAATGCCGTCGTCGGGAATCGATGCCAACGAAGCCAGCAACGGCACCTGCAATTCCCGTGTGCGGGGCGGCAGCGCGATCGCTGTGACCAATTGATCCGCCGCTGGCCCCAACTCGGCCGCCGGCATCCGTTCCAGCAGCAGCCGCAACGTCTGCTCCATTTCCGCGGGCAGGGTCGAGTCGTACGCCAGTTGTTGCACGTAGGGTGCGGAAGTCAGAATCGCTTGCAGGGCATCGACGGCCGCCGTCGCCTCGCATCGCTTGCCCAAAGCGACGGCGTACGACAAGAACGTGCCCTCGGGATCGGAACCGGGCGGCGGAGGCGCGCCCAGCAGCCCCAACAGTTCGGCCGCTTCTTCGCTGGACAGCGCATCGGCGACGGACGCAATCAACGGCAGACGTCGCGATCTCTGTTCTTGGTTCTCTCGCAGGAACTCGCCCAGGAATTGGCGGCGAGTCGCCGGAGCGAGCCGTTTGGCCGTAGCGATCCATCCCGCACTGAGCGACCCGTAGATGGGCGGTCCCGCTGCTTGGGCCAACGAATTGCTGACGAGGGGAAAGATCGCCGACGCCTCCGCGGGACCTAATCGGCTCGCCACCTGGCTTAGCGTTTCGCCGAAGCTGTTCCCCATGAGCCGATCCGCCGCGGAGGTGGCTTCGATCAGCAACCGCACGGTCGCGGCGACCTTGTGGTCTTCGACATTCGCTGCGATGCGGCACACCACGGCTTCCAGGTCGCGACGGACGGCGAGATCGTTCTTCGTTTTCCAGATGCTCAGTACCGCGTTCATCGTCGGCAGCGCCGCTTCGCCCGGCAAAGCGTCTGCGATTCCGGCAAGGCTTTCTCCGAGTAGAGCCGGATAGCTGTCTTCGGGAACCAGATCGATCGCCGTCGCCAGCCGTTGGAAAGCAAATTCCACTTCGCCGGGATTCGCGGCCCCTTTGACTTGGACCAGCCCCTCGCCCAACCAAGCCAATTCAACGGGATCGTCCGTCTTTCGCATCGTTCGCAGGACCGCTTGGACCGCGGAGCTTTGGAACATCTCGCGGTCGCCCGCCAAGGCAGAGCCGATTGCAACGCCGCCAACCACGGTCGACCAGGATGAATTCGGATCATCCAGCCGCGGCCGGACCAATTCGAGAAGCACCTGTTGACGGAGTTCCTCGTTCAATCCCGCACTCGCCAAGACCGCCATGTCGCGGCGGCTGACGAGTTGTTTGGCGGTGAAGTCGGAGTGGAACGTAGCCTGCAAGAACAACAGCCGCAAACGCGGGATGTCCGTCTGCGCCAAGTCCCAAAGCGCCTGCAATTCACCCGCTCCAATCGCCTGTTGACGCAACGGTTTCGTTTCGCCAATTTGCTGGCGGATATCGAGCACCGGCAACGGCGCCAGCCAGCTTGCGGCCAGCGATTCCTCGGTGCGCCGGCGCTGTGCCACGGCATCCTGCCGCTGCAAGTCGGCTTGGCGTCCAAAGTAGAAGGCCGCCGCGGCACTGGATACGATGGCCGCCAGCATCACGAGTCCCGCGCCGACGATCGAGCGCCGCAACCGCTTGCGGCGGTGATGGGCCAGTCGGCTGGCTTCGATCAGCTCCCGCTCGGTCTCCGTCCATGCTTTGCTCCCGTCCTTGCCACGCTCGACGATCGCCAAGTCGGCATCATCCAGCGGCACGCGGTTGCCGGACTGCCACTCGTCGACGCGAGCGTCCAGTATCCGGCGAGCCCGCTGGCCGTCGCGATCCGACTCCTCGAATCGCTGCCGGACGATCGGCCCCAGCGTATCGTGGGACAGCCGCGTCGCCTTGGTCCTGTCCCGGCCTTCCACCACGGTCGCCAGATAGCGATCGACACACTCCGACACCAGCGCCGGCAATGCGTCCAACCGTTGGCCGTAAATCCGCTCAAGTTCGTGATGCATCACCTGGTTCGACGTGCCCAGCACGGTGGTGTGCAGAGCCAGCACGTCGAGCAGCAGCCCTCGCCGGGCCGCTTCGCGGACGGCTGGATTCGCGCTGTCGTTCTCGATTCCCGCCAGTTGTTGATCGACGAAATCGCCCAGCAGCACCCCCTGTGATTTCAATTCGCGGTACAACGCCTGGTCGAAGCAAGGTTGGTGCGGATCCCGCTGCCGCGCTGCGTTCCACAGCTTGGTCAGCAGAATTTGGAGCGTGGGCGCGAGCGGCGTGTCGGCGTCCTGCGACAAGTCGTTGGCGATCGTGTCGGCCAATCCGTCCCCGATCGTCAGTCGAAACTGCTGCTGCAGTCGCGGCGAGCGAACGGGACCGATAATCGCCTCCTTGACGCCTCGCAAGTCGAGCCGTTCCAGAAAAATGCGAGTGCGCGGCAGTCGGGCTTCGATCAGCCGCTGCTCGATCTCGGCCAGCCACTCCTTGCGAAACCCCAGCACCAATCGGCCTCGCGGGCGGCGCGACGGATCGCCGAAGATCGAGGTCAGCATGCGCAGCAGTTTCGGGAACTCGTCCGCGATCGGATGATGGCTGCGGGTAAACGCCTCCTCGGCCTGATCCAGGATCACGACCAGCGGCCGTTGCGAGTCCTGCTCGCGGTCCAGCCATGCCTCGCCCGCCGAACGTTCTGCGATCTCCGGCAGCAGGGCCAGATGCAGCGTGCCGGCCAGACCTTCCTGTTCGACCCGCCGCAGATAGCGAACGTCGCAGGTGTTTTCCAGGCGCGGGAACAAGCCGGCGTCGAGTAATGATGATTTGCCGACTCCCGCTTGACCGCAGAACAGGATGATCGGGGCCGCATCGCCGCCGACGACGCGGTGATACAGATTGCGGATCTCGCGTCCTCGACCAAAGAACACCTCGGCATGTTCGCGGCGGAACGGGTGCAGATGCCGAAAGGGCGACTCGGGCAAATCATGCGGCGGCAGCGGCGGCAAGCCGAACAGCGGATCGTCGGCCGCCTCCGGCAGGTTCCAATCGCCCGCCGACTCGGCTCCCTGCCGATACTGCATCGCCCACGGCCACCGGTCCGCATCGACGGTCCCGGCCCGATCCCGGTCGCCGAAATACAGCGCCCGCGTTTGCCCGCCGCGAGTTGTCGTGATACTCGCCGCCGCTTCCTGAAACGCACCCGCAACGCTCGCCCCGCCCGCCAGTCCCTGGTAGAACTGGCAGGCGAAGTCCGTCGCAACTCGGTCGTCGATCGCTCGCGACGTCGAGATCACGGCCGGGACCTTCGCGTCCAGCAATCCTTGCGTCTGCTGCTGCGTGGAGCAGCCGTTCAGAAACACCAGTTGCAGCCCGCGCTGCTGGCCCAAGAAAGCCGCCAATCCACCCGCATCGGCAGCCGCTGATTGACCCACGGCCGATTCCAGCAGCAACTGATACCCGTTGGCATGTCCGCCGTAGTGGAAGATCGCGATCCGGTTGCGGTATCTCGGATCCTGGAACACCTTGAAGATATCGCCCGCCGTGCAGTTCGTCCGCACCACCACCTCGCACAGTCCCGCCCGTTCCGCCGCCTCCAACCCCTCCCGCACCCGCCGCGCCTCATCCGGCAAATTCCGCAAATAGCCGATCGTGTCATCGCGGTCGTTGGCAAAGGCTAAGAAGATGACGGGCTTGCTATTCGTCGTGGACATATTGCTTTTCTCTGCGAATGCGTGCGTCCCAGCGATTGGCATCCGGATGCTTCAATCCTCAGTGTCCTTCGGCGAGCGACCATGCCTGGTCGGCATGCGGAATCGCCCGCTCGAAGTTCTGAACTTATCCTGTTCGTATAGTTCAGTGACTTGGTAGCACAGGTCGTGAAACCGCCGATGGTGTGCGCCGTCTTGGCCAATGCCCCGAAAGCGGTCCATGTCAGGCGTACTCGGGATGCGACGCGATGAAGCTTCGCATCTTCTTTCTCGCAGCCCTTCGGCGGATCAAGCCGATGCGACCGGCAATTTCCCCTTTCCATCCTCCGAACGCCTGCCGTGCCCAATCCAGGGCGTCGCACGCATCGCGATGCGTTGCGATCAGCCCGTCACGGAATTCGAAGGCGGACTCGATCTTGTTGACGACCGTGCGTCCCGTGTCGGAGAACACATAGGTGTCCACAAGCCGCGCCCGTACGACGTCTCCATCCGTCTCCACGCTTTCCACATGGACATCGATCCCCTTCTCGCAGATCATATGCCACATCGCATGGATTCGCCGCTTGCCGTCGAGTCGAAAGGCGATATCCGAGAACACCGCCTCGTCGTGATAGCACGCCGCCATCGCGGCGTGGTCCAGGGCTTGGTAGGAAGAAAGTAACTGCTCGATTAGTTCGCTGGCGGTGTTCATTGCATCTCCTGCTGTAGTCGTTTCCGATTTGACTTGTACGTGGTGTGTAGGTCAGTTCGTTTGCGTCCTCCTGCTAGAACGGATCGATGGCTGCGGGATCCCCCTGACAAATGAATGCGCCCCAGTAGTAGGGGTCCGGGTATCGTTTCTGCAAAGTCAGTTGCGCCTGCTGGAGCGATTCGGCCGGAGGCAAACCGGATCGCAGATGCCGGTATACCTCGTCCATCAGTTCCTGAGTCTGGCTGTCCGGCACCTTCCAAAGACTCATCACCAATCTTCGTGCCCCGGCCAAGACGAAGGCGCGGCGGAGACCGAAGACGCCTTCACCCGATCGCACTTCGCCCACGCCCGTTTCGCAGGCGGACAGTACGACCAGTTCAGTGTCCAGTAGGTCCATCCCCGTGACGTCCTCGGCCGTCAGGATTCCGTCTTCGGCATCCGCGGGCAGGGGCCCATCCGCCAGCCATGTATTGATTCCCGCCAACGCCAGGCCGGATCGAACCAACGGATTCTCTACGCCGGCAATTGACCAGGTTCCAGCCGGCCCCGTTTGAAGGCCCTGAAAGCCCGTTGTGGCGTGCGTTTCATGGTCGTCGTTGGCGCGATCCTCCAGGAAGAACCCATGTGTAGCCAAGTGCAGGATTCGCGGTGAGCGAACGGCTTTTAGCTTAGCATCCAAGGCTGCATCGCGAAGCCACAATCGCGAAGTTCCGACCAATGCGGCGACATGTTGGCCCTCTGCTTCCGTCGCCGGCAAACGCCGGAACGTCGTGCCGTCTCGAGGGAAGTCTCGAGGCGGGCGACCAATCGACCGGACATCAACACCGGATTTTTGTACGTCCTCACCGTCATCGATGGACAAGTCATAATCCGGATCGGCGACGACAAGGGGCTCCGTTGGCAAGCCGATTGCCGTTCTTCCGAAACGCAGCACGTCTCGTCCCGTGGTCACGTGACTGATCTGGTAGTGGTCGACCAGGCGATCGTCATCGTCAGTCGGTAGCACTCCGAACGGCAGCAGGTTTAGCTCGCCGTCTGGAGCCAGGAACAATCGCCTGCTATCGCCTAGCTGGCACGCGATGGGATCGAACACGACAGCTCGTAACGCACGGCCGACGTCGCCGGTCGCATCCGGCAACCGCGCATTGCCAAAACTCAGGCCGCGCTGGACATCGATGACTTCACTCCGGAAGCTGGCAATCATTCGATCGATAGGTTCGGCTTCGCCCAGATCGACGATCTCGTGACACGGTCCCCAGTTGTCGGGCATGCATGTCACGTCTTCCTGACCGGTTCCGTGCAGGATGAAGGCCAGGTAACGGGCCGGCTGCCATTGCCGCGGTGGCCGCCAGTGCGACTCGTCCAGCCGCTCGGCAACGGCGTGAAAATCGAAGGCGTTGAAGCGGACGATTTCAACGAGCGCTGCATCCGGCGGCAGCTTCCGAGCGACCGATTGGCAGCTCACGTCCTGCAAATGCTGTTGCAGCCGCACCTCCGGGATTTCCGTGGCGAGTTTCGTTTCGAGTGCTTCCCGCTGTTCGTTCCACTGCCGAAGCGACTGCTGATGGGCTTGCAGATCTTCCTTGCCGGGCCCGGCCACCGTTTTGTTTGCGATGCGCCGCCGCAACGCCGCGAGTTCTTGAAGGTCGGATTGGCACTGCGGGTAGCGTCCTGCGAGGACCGCGTCCCGCTGTGCGGCCAGCGCCTCGGCGCTGATTGCTTTCCGGCGGAGCACTAAATCCAACGCCGCAGCCACGGCCGACGGCGATTCCCGCAAGTGCTTCCACACCAGCGTGAGAAAGGCGTGGTACTGCACCTCGATGTTCTTGAGATACTCCAGCCGCCGCCTCTCGGAACTGATGGCGAAGACCTGCCCGATCAAACGGCGATGGACGTCGGCGGCCTGCTGCATCAGTTCCAGGCTTTTCTCCGGGCGGCCGGTGGCCGCGTAGAACACCGCCAGGTTGTTCAGGCTTTGCGCGACAAACGGATGCGAGTCGCCGAGCGTCTGGCGGCGGATTTCCAGTGCCTGCTGGTAGTACGGTTCGGCTTCGGCGTGGCGGCCGGTGGCCCGGTACAACGCCGCCAGGTTGTTCAGGCTGGTGGCCAGCGATGGATGTGTTTCGCCAAGTTTTACCCGGCGGATCTCTAGCGCCCGAGTTTGCAGACGCTCGGCTTCGTCGTAACGCCCGATCGACTCATAGAACACGGCCACGTTGCTCAGGCTCTCGGCGAAACCCGGATGCTCCTCGCCCAACGTGGCCCGCCGCACTTCAAGAGCTTGCAGGTAGAGCGGCTCGGCCTGGCCGTGCTTTCCCATGGCGCGGTACAGGGCCGCCAGATTGTTGAGACTGACGGCGAAGCTGGGCGTGTGGTCGCCCTGTGTCGCGCGGCAGATTTCGCTCTCTCGCAGGTAGAGCGGCTCGGCCAGTTCGTACTGCCCAACGGCACGGTACAGTTCGGCCAGGTTGTTCAGGCAGCTGCCGTAGTTCGGGTGTCGCTCGCCGAAAATCTTCCGCCAGATTTCCAACGCCTGCTGATACAGCCGCTCGGCGTCGGCATAGTATCCCATCGAGTCGTACAGCATGGCTAGGTTATTCAGACCGGCCGCATGATGCGAATGATCTTCACCCAGCGTCACACGCCAGATCTCAATGGCCTGCAAATATACCGGCTCGGCTTCGGCGTACCGGCCGAGCGAATCGTACAGCAACGCCAGGTTGTTCAAGCTGGTGGCCAAATCCGGATGCGACTCACCCAGCGCGGCCCGGCGAATCGCGATCGCCTGCTTGTACAACAATTCGGCCTCAGCCAACCGCCCCATCGCCCGATACAGCGCCGCCAGGTTGTTCACGCTTTCGGCAAACTGCGGATGGTCCTCCCCGAGCGCCGTGCGGCGAATCTCCAACGCCTCCCGTTGCCGCGATTCCGCTTCCGCGTACCGTCCCGTCAAGCGATACAACTCGGCCAGGCAGTTCAGCGTGTAAGCCAGATACGGATCGAGTTCCCCGAGCGTCCGTCTGCGAATCTCGATCGCTTCCAGGTACAGCGGCTCGGCCTCGGCATACCGTCCCAATTCGTGGTGCAATTCTGCCAGGTTGCAAAGGCTAGTGGCGTAATTTGGATGCTGTTTGCCCCAGTGTTGCTCGGCGACGGCGCGCGATCGTTCGGCAACTGGTATTGCTCGCTCGAACTGTTGCTGCGCGTACAACTCGGCAACTCGGCGATTCAAATCGTCAAACTGCTCGTAAATACGATCAACCATTTGCTACTCCCGTTCGCGAGCCAGCGAGTCGCGGGGTTCGCCCATGCTGCTCCCAGTATACACGTCGGGAAATCAGGGGAGACTCGCCGCCTGTCTATGACTACGGCGGCTGACGGAGTTGTTGCTTTTCGGCCTCGTTGACATGGTCCCAGGTGCTGACATCGCAGGGGCCGCCGAATTCCTTCGACGGCCGTTCCTGCCGCTTGAGGCATTTGGCGTGCCCGAGCGGTTTGATCGTTCCTGAGCTTTCCTCGGTGACTATGTTCTTTCTTAAAGTGCTCGGCTCCGCGACCAAACGCACCAATTCATTCACTCTCGCCCATATTTCGTCTTGATCTCTGCGAAACCAGGATCTGCTCGCACCTCGTCTAAGTCAGAATCCGACTTAACCAATTCCCAAGCCGGACTTCCCGCATACTCTGGAGCTATCTTCTCAAAATCACATTGAAACCCAGCCTTCAAGTGCTCGAGCGAAGCAGCTATATCCGCGGTTTTTCTCACCCTACCCGCAGCATCATTCGCGTGCAGCCTGCATCTCACGCCGTACGCACACGCCAAATTGTAGTGAGCGAAAGCAACCGCAGCAAATGCCGAAGGGTTAAGCCACATCGAGCCGTCTTCGTTTACTCCTCCACCCTGCGGGTTGATTTCGACGATTTTCTCATTGTCACGAATCGACTTGGCGAGAAAGTCGAGCGCGGTGTCAACGTCGTTCTCGCTTGCTTTCGCTAGTCTGATGTATGCCGAACCTCGCAGGTGGAGCGCGCCATAACTCGTCGAGTGTCGCTCAATAGCAAGCGAAAGGTACTTAACCGCCTCAGCGTAGTGTTCTCTTTTGAATGACTCCTGTCCCTTCGTAAGGAAAACGTACCAGAAGCCACTCGCGAAGGTTGGCTCAATGCTCTTGTCAAGCTCCGCTGCCTTTGCGAAATCCGAATATGCCTCCTCAAAATCATGCTTGGCCTCGTAGCACTCGGCACGGCCAACGTAAGCTCTCGCATTATTCGGGCCCTGTTCAATTGCACGAGTTAGGCTGCCAATGGCTTCATGCAGTTCACCCATCTCATATTGCAATCGCGCGAGTCGCACAAGGACTTCCGGCTTACTTTCTCCATCAACGAGTTGTACCCGCACCTCGTCGATCTCACGCCGCCGCGAGAAGAATTCGGACCACGTTGCCAGTCGCACGTTGGTATTGGAGACTTGCTTAGCAGACAACCTCGCGAACTCGTCCTCAGCCTTTCGCAGATTACCAACCTGCCAGTATGCATTCGCCAACATGACCGATGGCGGCAATTCGACGTTTTTGCTGCCCGCCTCTTCGGCAAACGAGATAGCAACGTCCGGCCGGCCCCGAAATGCATACCAATCAACGGCCGAGGACAATCCGGATTCGCGATCCTCCGAGCCCAATACTGTGGGTGAAAGACCGTGGTAAGTCTTGAATCGCGCGAGATCCCAAAGCAAGACCGTAGACCGCTCTGATCCGAACCGTTCGGTAACAATCGTGGACTGATCCCTCGCGACGGATATCCCCTCTACCTCGGCGCCGTAAATGTTGTAGTCGGCAAGCGGTACACCTTGGCGAGTATCCCAGACGATAACTTCGCGACCGAGCCCCGGGTAACCAGCCGACAACAATGTCCGACCATCCATCGAAAACACGACTTCCCTAACAATTCGTTGTCGCTTTGGAAGGTCATG
The DNA here is from genome assembly GCA_023382975.1 of Pirellulaceae bacterium. Lineage (GTDB taxonomy): Bacteria > Planctomycetota > Planctomycetia > Pirellulales > Pirellulaceae > SKKK01. Next base: position 113,422 of record JAHDXO010000016.1, on the reverse strand, counting down.
AATCTTCTCCCCACTTGGCAATTTCCAAATAAAGATCGAGCCGTCTGAGCTACCGGAGGCAGCCAGCCGGCCATCTGGCGAAACCGCCACTGAGTTCACATTCTTCTCGTGGCCCACGAGTTCTAGGGCTACGCCTTCGCCATCAAGTCTCCAAAAGACAACGCGGCCACCAGCTTCGCCCGCCAGAAGGCCCGTTCCATCCGGGAGCATAGTTACGGATCTGATTGACTTACCGCTGCCTGAATCATGCCAAAATTGACTGCCGTCCGTGGCGCGCCATACGAACATTGCGCCATCCGTACATCCCGCGGCGACCAATTTGCCATCTTGAGAAAACGCTACGCTCGCCACTGCCGATTGCTTCGCGTCGAGAACATGCAGTGTTTTCCGTGCGCGAGCGTCCCAAAGTCGCACTGTTCCATCATCACTTCCTGATGCCACAACACGTGCGTCTGGCGAGACCGCCAAGCTATTGACTTCGCCGCGATGACCGACAAACGCGCCCAGGCGTGCGTCACACGTTGTGTCATGGATGTAAACTACATTGCCATCGTAGTCAGCGACATAAAGCAAACTTCCATCGTCCGTGACGGCGTGCGTCCTTGCCACCCTCAACCGGACGTCAATTGGGCGAATGTCCTGCTGCATGGCACTCCAAATATCAAGAACCCCCGTCCTGGTCTTTTGAAGCTCTTCGATCTGTCTAACCATTGACCGAAGTCGCTTCACCAACTCTTCCTCTCCCAGGGACTCTCGCAGATCCTCTATTGCAGCGACCAGTAAAGGATGCTCCTTCCGCACGTCTGCATCCTTCAATAAGACAGTCGGATCGGACGCTATACGGTCCATTAGCTTCAACAGAGGCAACTGTTCCTGAAGGCCCCGGAGCTTGGCTTCCCGAGAAATGTCATCGACCATATCGCTGAGCTTCCATCCTTCGGCTTCCCGTTTGCGGGCAGTCACAAATTGGCCGCCATGCGTCACGCCCAGCGCAACGATCGGGCCGCCAGGACGCTCAAACCTCTTTTTAGTGGTTCCTTCTTTGATGTCCAAAAGTCGCAAACCATCATCACCGCCAGAAAGCAATTGGCCGTCGTCAAGAAACGTAACGGCCCAGGCCTTGCCCTTGTGCTCGCGAAATGTATGCGTCGCGCGGCGAGAAGCGACGTCCCACAACTTGACTAGTCCATCCTCGCCGGCGGATGCAAGCCTTTGGCCGTCAGAACTAAATGACAGCCCCTGTACTGCGGACGTGTGCGCATCAAGGTACTCAGCTTTCTGCAAATCCAGGATGCTTCTGATGCTTATGGCCCCATCCCCATGACCGGCCACAACTATAGAATCGATTGGCGACAGCTGTAGGGTATTGATCGCCCCCTTGTAATCCTCCAGTCCTCTCGCGTCACGTTGTGTGGAGCTACTGATCTCGCCATTTTCAAGGTTCCAGATAAGGACACCGCCCTTGTCGTTGCCTGCGACGACCACCTTCCGGTCAACTTCGAGGGCAACGCAGTTGATTGGCGCTTCGCTACCCTTGAACTCTCGAAGTCGTTCCCCCGAAACGGTGTCCCAAAGCAAAACTGTTGCGTCTTCGCTGCCGGAAACGACGCATTGCCCGTCAGGATACATTGCCAGTGACGTAACACGGCCCTCGTGGCCGCGAAATGTTCGAACGGCTTCTCCCGTTACGAGATCAACCATGCCAAAATCAACATGAACAGGCAGTCCACCGCACACCGCAGCCCAGCGTCCATTCGGATGGATGGCGAGGCTGCTAGCGTGGTGGACATTCACATCGATCGAGTTGATCGGTAGTGGAGCAGTGCGATAGTACTCCCACCAGCCGAGATTGACCAAGAGTGGTCGGCTGGGGACTTCTATTCCCAGTTGCTCTGCACGACCGAAACGAAGTGCCGCTTCTTCATACTGTCCTGCCTGTAACAGTGCGCGTCCATGTTGAAACAGGTTAACGAGCAATTGATATTCCGCATCATTTTTTGCTTGTGTTTCTCTTTTTCTGAGTTCCTCCTGTTCGCTCGCAAACCGCTCTGCATCTTCTGCGCGTTTCCTCTGCTCGGTCGCTAAGTCATCTGCCACCTTGGCGCGCTCGATCGCTTCGGCCGCGGCCTTGCGGTCATTTCTCCATGCGACGAATCCTAAGGCAACAATCGCAGTTACCGCCAGAACGCCACCGCGAATTACCCATGTGCGGATCCGCTTCGACTTGTGGCGTTTATCCTGGCTAGATTGTACCAGTTGTTCCTCGGAGACGTTCCATTTTCTCGTTCCGTTGCGACCGTCTTCGATTACCTTCAGGTCCGCAACGTCCAATGGAGTCCCGCTCCGGTCACCATCCCAATCGACCGAACGGTTGTCGAGAATGCGGCGGGCTCGCTGCCCCGGCCTATCCGATACGTCGAACCGTTCGCGGACCAGTGGTGCCAGCGTGTCGTGGGCCAGTCGGGTCGTCTTGGTGGCCTCTTTTTGAGTACTCGTGGCTTCGGTTAACAGATAGAGATCCTGGCTCAGTTGCAGTAGCTTCGGCAGGACGTCGGACACGTGTGCGTATTCTTTCTGCAAGGAGTCCCTGGAACACTGATTTGACGTGCCAAGACTTGTCGTGTGCTGTGCCAGGACGTCCAATAGCAGTCCCGACTTGGCGGGTTCGGGCATGCTGTCTGCGAATGCCCGCAATTGCTGGTCGAGAAAATCGCTCAGCAGAATGCCTTCGCGTTGCAGATCGTGGTACAGATCGTGACTGAACCGCGGCTGTTCGTAGTTGGCGTCGGTGGCCTTGGTCCACATCTTGGACAACAGAATCTGCAATGTCGTCGAGACCGCCGAACCGCGATCCGCCAGCAGGTCGTCGGCGATGACTTCTGCCAGCCCTTCTTCGACGGTCAATTCGTATCGCTGGCGCAGCCGCTCGGAGCTTGTCGGTCCCAGTACCACCTCAATGATGCCGCGTCGGTTTAGGCGCTCCAGGAAAACCTTGGTACGAGGGAGGTCGTACTTGATCATCTGGGCTTCCAGTTCGGCCAGCCACTCCTTGCGGAAGCCGAGCACCAATTTGCCTTGGGGGCGCTGCGTGGATGTCACAAACGTCGCCTGGATCGCTTTAAGCAGGTCATCCAACTCGTTGGGCAAGGCCGCAATGGGGCGACTGTAGAGTTCTTCGACTTGATCCAAAATCACAATCAGCGGCTTGCCTGTTTGCTCTTCTTTCACGCGCCATGCGTTTTCGATGGGAAGGCCCGATGCTTCCGGCAGGAACGCCAGTTGCAACGTATCGAGCAGCCCGCTTTCGGTGCGTCGCAGATAACGGACTTCAAAGTCCCGTTCTAATCGCGGCAGCAGACCGGCGTCCAGAAGCGACGATTTGCCGACGCCCGATTGCCCGTAGAACATGATGATGGGAGCGGTGCGCGGAGCGGTCAGGCGGTCGTACAATTCGCGGATTTGATGTCCTCTGCCGAAAAATACCTCGGCGTGCTTCCGCGTGAACCAGTTCAGATTCCGATAGGGAGACTCCGGCAAATCCGCTTCGGGCAGCGGTGGCAGGCCGAACAACGGATCATTCACCGCCTCGGGCAGGTTCCACTGGGCTGTGTGCTCGGAGCCTTCGCGAAAATACAGGTTCCAGGGCCAACGATCCGCTTCAAGCTGACCTCCCGATTCCCCTTTGCCGCCAAAGTAGAGTTTCCTCGTATCGCCGCCTTTGGCCGTTCGCGCTGCGGCAGCGGCTTCGTCGAAGGCAGTTCGGATAGTCGCTCCTCCAGCCAGACCTTGATAGAACTGGCAAGCGAAATCGGTGGCCACTTTGTCGTCGATCGACCGCGACGTCGAGATCACTGCCGGGATGTTTGCGTCGAGCAAGTCTTGCGTTTGCTGCTGCGTCGAACAGCCGTTGAGAAACACAAGCTGGAGCCCCTGTTGCTGTCCAAGGAACGCAGCCAGCCCTTCGGCGTGTGCCGCTGCCGCTTTCCCGTCAGCCGATTCCAACAGCAACTGGTATCCATTCGCGTGCCCGCCGTAATGAAAAACTCCGATGCGGTTGCGGAACTTGGGATTCTGAAACACATTGAAGATATCGCCAGCGGTGCTGTTGGAACGGACCACCACTTCGCATAAGCCGGCCTGTTCGGCCGATTCCAGAATGGCGCGGACCCGCCGGGCTTCGTCGGGCAGATTTCGCAAATAGCCTACCGTGTCGTCACGGTCATTGGCGAACGCCAGAAAGATGACCGGTTTGTTCGTCTTGTCTGTCATGCTCATTCCATCTCCAGTAGTGAGTTGTCACCAATCAACCCCCGCCATGGCCGCCAATCCGGCGTCGGAGGCGAAGTAGTTCAGGTGATGGCAGATGATGGTTCGCTTCGCGGGCGACGGGGTTCGGGTATCGGCGACGTGGCGGATGCTGTCGAGGCTGACGGCGATGTCGTGGCCGGCGTCTTGATAGAGGGTGTCGAACAGGACGCCGCGGCCGACTTTGGCGATCAGGCGGGCGGCGACTTGGTCGGCCGTCTCGCGATAGTCGCGGATGTCGCCCGCCAGGACCGTACACCGCACGCCGGGATCGTCGCTGGCGTTAAGGGTTTCGAGGAACTCAGACCCCGGGTTCATCTGTTCCAAAGTCGGCGTGACTTTCTGGCTGCGGTTCAGCAGGTAGACGAGTGCTCCGCCAAACGGCGCGAAGGCGGGAAAGGTGTTGATCGCCAACGTGGTGAGCACACCGGTCAACTGCCGCGCCAAGGCAACCTTGCCGAACGGCGATCCGGCGTTCGGCGTGCCGCACATCACCAGATGATCGACCACCCGGTTGCCGCCCTCGCGCTCGATGAACCAACGCGAGACCAATCCACCCATCGAATGCACCAGCAAGGTCAAACGCTGGTCATCGCCCTCGCGCAGCCCGACCTCCGCAAGCTGCTGCTTCAGCTTGCGCGCGGTCTCGGCGATCGGCGTGCTGAGGTTCTCGTAGTCGTAGGTCAGCACCAAGTCGAACTTCTGATCGACGCTCTGGCCGTCCGGGTCCTGGGCCAAGCGAAGCCCCCGGGCAATCCCTTCGGTGTCGCCGATGATCCCGTGAATCAGCAGCAGGACGTTCTTCGCAGCCGCTACTTTCTCCGCGACACCGGTGCGGTGCCGCTCGACCGACCCGTCCGCGGCGTACTCGATCCAGCACAGCCGATTAACGTTCTCGCGCCGCAGGTAGGTCTTGAAGAAGTACAGCTTCAGCGCCTTGCCCAAGCTGCGGCGGTTGTCCGGGATTTCGGGAATGTGGCTGACGCAGATATGCGTCCGGCCGGCGTCGTCCCGCGAGGGATCCCCGGTCAGCAGAATATGCTCGCCGTCGAAGGCCAGCGGCAGAATGAATTCGTCCTCCGCCAAATCCACATTCAGTTCGATCTCCAGCGGGTTCTGCGCCAAGACCTCGGGATTTTGGATATCGGTCAGTTCCAGCACGCTCTCGTCGTCGCCACGGGTGCCGGCGAAGTTCAGCAATTCCATCCCTTGACGCTCCAGCACGCGGTAGATGTCCGTGCCCGTTCCCACGCCGCGCGTTGCGGCCTTGGCGGCGATCAGACTGATCCCGGCCTGCAGCGACGCATGGCCCTTGATCGTGATCCGGCCATTGGCCAGCGTCGCATCCTTGGCGGTCACCCGGTCGAGCTGCCGCACGAGCTTGACGTGCAGATCCTTGGTGAACCATTCGTTTTGGTACACGAGCTTCTTTTGCGGAGGGCCGAAACTCAGCCCCCTTGTGCTCCTGGTCGCTCGAGGATCATGAACGTGTCCGATCTCCAGCGGATCTTGCCCCAGCAGAAAATCGTCGACTTTCTCGGTACTGACGATCAGCTTGAACGTGTGGACCGCCTGGTCTCCCTCGCGGTCCTCCAACGCCAGATTGAACATCGCATTGCCGTCCAGCGTGACCGTGAAATCCGCTGCGGTGGGCTCGACCGGCTCGTTGTACAGCACCTGGATGCCATAATCGTCGGCGAAGTGGACCAGCATCAGATGCAGGGGCTGCTGCGAGCGATTGTTGGCCTTCAGCGTACCGCGAACCACGCTCCAGCCGCCGTTTTTCTTGACGATGTCGATGGTGATGTCGTCGCCGGGATACTCATGCAGTTCGCCGTCGTCGTCGCCGAGCGATTCGCAGAACTTGAATTGCACGTCGTCGGGGTTCATTCGGGTCGATCGATTCTGCAGAGCCACAGCCCTCTCCCAGGCGGCGATCTGCTTCAGAATCGAGAGCATGTACTCCGCGGCTTGTTGCGTGTAACCCCGTACGCCTTGGATCAACTTGCCCGTGTCGCGAGTTTTCAAAAGGTAGCCGTCGTCTTCGGCGCGAAGCGCATAACTCGTTCCTTCCGGTGCGTCGGTCAGCAGGGAAATGCCCAGCGAGCGGTCGTCCGACGCGGCGACGAATTGTTGAAACAAATCGATGCCGCGAGCGTCGCCTTCGAGCAACACGGGCACCGGCGAGACCGGCAGACCGATGATCTCGGCTTGATAGCGGGCGGACGGCTCGGCTTCCATGTCCAGCAGCCGCAAGTCGCTCTTCTGAGCCCCGACTTGAATCGTCGCCGCGTATCCGACCAGTCGCGACCGGTCCGATTCCGGGTAGAGCGCCAGCTCCACGGGCTTGTCGGGATCGCTCGGCAAACCGTGCAGCGCGCCGCAGTCCACCTGCCAGCCGTTGTTGGCGAAGTAGACGCTGTACCGGCGGGCGGTATGCGAATCGCTGCGTCCCAGGAAGCCGTGGTGGGCATTGAAGTTCCCGTAGGTCTCGAACTGTGGATCTTGATTGTCGGCCCGCTTGCGAACCGCGGCGCGGCACCGCACGAACAGATCGGCGTACGTGATATCAGGGCCGGACTTGTCCAACACTCCCAGCAGCGTGCTGGTGAACACGCCGCTGCGATCTTGCCCCTCCCAGGCCTTCTGGACGCGCTGGCAAGCGGCCAGCAAGATGTGACGACTGGCCGGGATGTTCAACGGCTGTCCGCGTTTGCGCAACGCGGCATAGTAGCCGTCCAGATACGTCTCCAACGGCCGTTCGTCGTGGACCTCGTGAGTTTGTCGCGCCTTGAGCTGCGTGAAGTCGTCGGCGCTGCGGGTGGCGGAACCGGAATGGCAGCAGTCGAGGATCATGGCCAGATGGGCTCCGCTGCTGGCCGCCTCGGCGATCAGGACCGCCAATTCTTTGTCGGCCAAATCGAAGCCGCCCGGCTGGCGGCTGTCGTAGCACACCAGTCCCTCGTCCTTGCCGTCGGGAAAGAACTCGCGGAACTCGTTGGCCGACTTCCAGCGGGCGCCGTGGCCGCTGTACTGAAAGACGACGGTATCGCCCGCCCCGGCCCGGCCCAGGTGCTGCCGGAAACACTCGATCATGTTGGCCCGAGTGGCGTCGGCGTCCTTGAGGACTTCGATGTGCAAGGCGCCCCGGTCGAAAGTGTCGGTCAGGTAGTCGTGGAAATGATCGACATCGTTCAGGCAACCGTACAGTCGGCCGACGGACGGCGCATAGTCGTTGATGCCGACAAGCAGCGCGTAGATATCTGTGGACATGGATAGCCGCAACTTTCGAGACGAGTAGACTTGGCCTTGACGGAATATCTCGGCCTGCGAAAGCGACGAGCGTATCGTATGCGAAGAAAGAACTGACGAGCAAGACCCGGAAAGTAGGACACCAGCCCGATAATTTGACGTTGCGTTTGTCGCCGAGATGTAGCCGAATTCGTGAGAATTCGGACTCTGGGTTGATAGCCGTCCCCCGCGGAGCACGTCCGAATTCTCACGAATTCGGCTACGGGAATGCTTCGCGGCGTTGCGGTAAGCAGCGGGGATCTCAAGGCGCGGCGGCGGGCTGTAGGATCTGCAGTCCGACGCTGGCGACCAGCGATTTGACTCGAGTCCGGTATTCGAGCATGTGGGGGGCGATCAGATGAGCCTCCAACTCTTCCATGCTGGACCACTTTTCCACAATCGTGACGACGTTTTCGCGCACCGGGCCTTGCGCCGCGATGTTGGTTTCCACATCCTCGGTAGGTTCGTACATCAGGCAGCCTTGTTCGGCTTGCACCAACGGCACGATGCGGTGGAATTCGCGTAAGAAATCCTGCCGCTTGCCAGGGACGACCTCGATGGTGGCAATCACGTAGATCATGGAGATTCCTTGGGGGCCGTTCATTCCGACACTCGACGAAGGTGACGCGTGGTTCTCAGCGCGCTGATTGCCTTTCAACTTGGAACGCTGAAGCGTGAACTCCAGCGCGGGCACACTGAAGCGTACACTCCAGCGGAGCGGCTATTGGCTGGCAGCGGGGCCGATGTCCAACTGGCGGAACTTCTTCTCGGTCAGCTTCTTCAATGCCTCGGCCGTGACCATGCCGTTCTCCTTGAAGGTCAACGATTCCAGGTTGGGCATCGCCAGCAGTTTTTCGATCGCCGCGTCGGTCACGCCGGTTGTGCGGATCGACAACTGTTTCAGGTTCGGCAGACCGGCGATGACGTCGACCGTCGCATCACTCATCTGCGGCATTTCCCAGATGTCGAGCAATTCGAGCGACTTCAGTGCGCCGAGGTTTTCCAAACCGCTGTCACCGACCGAAGCCAGTTCATGCAGGTACAGCCGGCGCAGTTCCGGGAGATTGGCGAATACGGCCATGGCCGAATCGTCGATCATCGGCAGATCGCGCAGGGTCAGCCGGTTGAGCTTCATCCCGGCCAACGCGAGCACGCCGTCGGAACCGAAACCCTGACAGCGGAAAATCTCCAATTGCGTCAGGTTGCTCAGCTTGGCGATGTGTTCCCCGGCCTGGCTGGTGATCATGAAATCCTGGACCAACAGCGAGTCCATTGTCTTGCTTTGCGCGAGGTACTCCATGCCCATATCGGTGACCGTCGTCGTGCGGTGACGCAGTGCGGTCAGTTTCGGCAACCCGCCGACAACCTGCATCGTCATATCGCCGGCTTCCATGTTGCCGCGGAGATCCAGCGCCCGCAAATTCTGCAACTTGGACAAGTGGCTTGTCCCCAAGTCGTTGAAGTTCATCTGGACGAGCGTCAATCGCTCCAGTCCGCTCAATCCGGCGATCACACGCATCGCGCTGCTGGTGATCAGCGTGTTGGACGACAGGTCGAGTTCTTTGAGCTTGGGAAACGCACCGGCGATTGCCTCGACCGTCGCGTCCGTGATCACGGAATTGGTGATCGCCAGTCTGGTCAGGTTCTTGAGTCCCGTCAGACCGGCCGCCATTTCGTCGTTTAGATCGCGGAAATTAAGGATCTGCAGGGTTTCGAGATCGGCAAGCTTGCCGAACAAGGTGATGTCCTCGGCGGACAAGGACGATCCTTCGCGAATCACGATCTCTGTCATCACGCCGTCCGGGACGATCTTGTACTCGGCATTAGCGCCCATCCCGTCCAGCAGCTTCTTGGCGGCCTCGACATCCTCCGCGGCAGCGGACGAAACGCGGCCGGCGGGGACTGGCGGGGCCACGGTCCTTCCTCCGTCCGAACCGCTCGGTTGCACTCGCTTCGGATCACTCGACGGTCCCGAACAACCCAGAAGACAAACCCAGCCGATCGTGCAGACCACGATGCCAAGACGCGCCACCAACGGACTATTCATGATTCCCCTCGTCGTCGAATTCGCCAGAATTCGGATCGTTTCCAAGTTCGCTTCGTCGCTGAATTCGTGAGAATCCAGATCTTTGCCCCTCTGCTGTCCACCATCTCGCTGGCGGCGCGATGCCCGGAGGTCGGCACCGCGCCGCGATGGTTGTCTGCCACAGGCTGGCAGCCTGGGCTACGTTTGGTCGACCGGAGGTTGTCCCGGTCCTAGTCTAGCCGGTAACCTTCCGGGAACTTCGGCTTGATCAGATCGGCCACGCCGGGCGTGGTGAGCGACGCGAGATTGGTGACCTTCAGGTTCTTGGCGTCCCATTCCACCTTCTCGCCCCATTCGCCCAGACCGCCGCCTTCGCCGCCCTTGGCAGCCGCCCAGACGGCCAAGTTGCCCAACAGGATCGTCTCGGTCAGCGGACCGGCTCGGTCGATGAAATTCGAATGGCAGATCTTCGGATCGCCGGCGGCCAACGCGCGGAACAACTCGTACATGTTGTTGACGTCGTTGTTGCCCTTGTTCTCGGCCTTCTCGTAGTCGACCGCGACCTTCTCGACGCCCTTCAACTCGTAACGTCCGCAGTAGTCGTCGCTGCTGTAGAAGGCGCCCTTCGAACCGACGACCAGCACGCCGCTGTTGGACACGTTGGTGATGCCCCACTTGTTGAACACTTCCTGCGGCGGCTTGTTGCCCAAGCGGTCGTACCACCAGAACGTGATCGCCGGACGCTCGGACGTCTCGGCATACTCGAACTTGATCACCGAGCTGGCCGGGAAGCTGTCGTAGTCATGGCCCGACGTCTTGGCGACCACCGAAATCGGATCGCGCAGACCGCAGGCGGCGAACGGAACGGTCAACTGATGGCAAGCCATGTCGCCCAGCGCGCCGCTGCCGAAATCCCACCAGCCGCGCCACTGGAAGCTGTGGTACAAGCCCGGCCAGTATTCCCGCTGCGGGGCCACGCCCAGCCAGTTCTGCCAGTCAAGCCGTTCGAGCGCCCGCTCGATCTCCTGCTTCTTGGCAGCTACCAGCGCGTCGGCCTGCTCGGGATTCTCCTTCTTCGCCTGCTCGGCGAACTTCGCCATCGTCATGCGGCGGCCCGGACCTTGCGCCCAAATCGGACGGTTCGACCAAGCGTAGACTTCCTGCAAATCGCCGAGCACGCCGGAACGGAGTTGAGCGATCGCTTCGCGCGACGAATCCAGAGCCGTGCCCTGGTTGCCCATCTGCGTGGCGACACCGGTCTCGGCCGCCACCTTGGCCAGCAGCCGCGCCTCGTAGATCGTGCGGGTCAACGGCTTCTGCGTATAACAACTGATGCCCAAACGCATCGCTTCCAGCGTTTGCACGCCGTGCATGTGGTCGGGCGTGCTGATCGTGGCGATCTGGATGTTCTTGCCGTGCTTGGCAAACATCTCGCGGAAATCGGTGAACTTCTCGGCGTTCTCGAAACCGGTCGCTTTGCCGCGGTTCTCCAAGGTGCCTCGGTCGACATCGCAAATCGCGATGACGTTGCCGAATTGAGCCGCATTGTTGGCGTCGCTGCCGCCTTTGCCGCCCACGCCGATGCAGGCCACGTTGGGCCGCTCGTTGGCCGACTGGCTGAGGGCCGGGCGGACGCCGCCGGCAACCCAATAACCGACACCAGTGGACGCGGTGATCTGCAGGAATTTACGGCGAGTCGTTCGTGCCATGAATGAATTCTCCTTCGAGGCAATTGAGTTAATTGAGATCAAACTGTCTACAAATTATCCCAACACCCGGATCAATGCAATCGGCGGAATAGCTCGACGCGCGGGAGTGCAACCAGTCGTTCGCCAGTTGAGCGGGGAATTTTCCAGCATCGAGGCGGAATTCCCATACCCCGCTGGAACCAAAATCGGCCGTACCGCTTGGAAAAACATGAACGATCATGCTGGACATACCGATTCTGCTAATAAGAGGAATCGTATGGCCGGAACTTCCGCGGGGTGGGCATCGGGCGAATGGCGAATCACGATCTGCGTCGGAGCATCGTTTTCAGCGGTATTTGGTGTTGCGTGCTGCTTGTCTTAGCAGGCTGTTCGCGGACCCACTATCGGCTTCGCGCGGATCGAGAGACGCATTCGACACTCTCGTCCAAGACCGCTTGTACGCCGTGGGCGGTGCCTTCCGACTACAGCATTATGCCGGATCCGGCATCGCGGTTTTTCGATCCTACTCCGACAGACGACCCGCTGTTGCCGCTGCCGGCGCCCCAGTTGTACGCCTACCGGCTGCCGGCACTGCCCGGTCGCGAACCGTCCGACGGCAGGCGAATAGGGAATCCGCCGAACGCTTCCCAGCCGTCGCCGGACCCGCTTTTTGCCACTGGGCTGCCCGGCCAACCGGTTCAGCAAGCCGCGTTCCAGGTTCCGGCCGGCGCCGAGGAAATCCCGCGCCCGGACCGCGACTCGGCGGACGAGGTGCCGATGATCGCGGGCGAAACGCAGATCGTGGCGATCCCCGAGTCGATTTGGGAGTCGGTGCCCGAAAGCTGCCTGAAACGCATGTTCGAGTTCCAGTCGGTTCGGGACGAATATCGGCGCACGTTTGGTCGCGATCCTTTGCCCGCCCAGCGCGATGACTCGCAGCGACTTGGCTTGGAAGACATCGTTCAACTGACCAACATCAACAGCCGCGAATATCAGCGGCAGAAAGAGGTCTTGTACTTGGCCGCCCTGCGGCTGACTCTGGAACGGTTCGACTACGATCTGAAGTTCAGCACCGGCGGCAATCGGCACGTGGTGGACTATACGCACGATCGAGTGGGCGGCGAGACGGTCAATCGCTTGCGGTTGCCCACGACGGCGACAGCGGACCAGCTTCTGAACACGGGCGGCGATCTGGTGGCGAGATTCGCCAACAGCGTGGTGCTGACGTTCAACGGGGTCGATGGCTTCGCCGCGGATGTCGGTTCGAGCCTGCTGCTGGACATTTCGCAGAGCGTGCTGCAGCGGGACATCATCTTCGAACGCCTGACCCAGGCGGAACGAAACGTGATCTACGCGGCTCGCGATTTGGCTCGCTTTCGCAAAGAGCAGTTCCAGAGGCTCAGCGACCAGTACTACAGCCTGCTGCTGAACTACCGCCGAATCGAGATCGATACGCAGGACTATTTCAGCAATCTGCGCGGCTGGCTGCAGAGCGAGGCCGAATACCGGGCCGACCGCCGACCGCGGTTCGAGGTGGATCAATTCGAGCAGCGGTCGCTGGAAAGCCGCAGCCGATTGATCGGCACCAGCAATTCGCTGGAAGAGAGCCTCGACCAGTTGAAGCTGCGGATCGGACTGCCGACAGAGCTGCCGATCAATTTGGATCTGTCGGAATTGGAGGAACTGACGATGCGGGACGAAGCGGCCGCCATCGAGGAGCGGGTGCGGCGCGCCCGGCGGAACTTGGCGGCCGAACGCCAGTCGGCCAATGCCGAACGGACGAGCGTCTTGCTGAACGGGGCCATCGATGTGGCCGACAAGGCGCTGCGGATGCTGGAAAGCCGCGGGCGGCTGACCGGGCAGTCGCAGCCGCTCGACCAGTTCGAGTACCTGCTGGACGAGTTGGCGGTCGAGGAACTCCAGTTGGAAGTGCGTTTCAACCGCCAAGTGCTCCAGCGGGACCGAAACCAACAGGATAACGACGGGCTGCAGCAGCCGCCGCCCGACGAGCCGGCACCGCCGCTCGCCCCGGACCCGAAAACCCGCATCCGCGCCGTCCCCGCCGCACCGCCGCTGCAGATCTTCCAGCGTTCGACCGAATTGATCGATTCCCTGCTGCGGCTGGTCAAGCTGCAATTGAAGTTGGTCGAGCGGCTGCCGGACGGCGCGTTGCGATCCGACCGCATCGAACAAACGGCCGCGGGACTCCGCGGGCGCTACGAACAACTGCGCGGGGATCTGGACGAGGCGGTGAGTCTTCGCGATCTGGACAAAATCCCCGAGTTCGTGAAAACGGCCGAGGTGCTGTTGAGCGAAACCGAGTTGCTGGAGGCGGAGGTGTCCCGGACGCTGGGAATCCCGCCGCGAGAACCGGCCGAAGTGTTCGACTGGACGCTGCGGCGGGTCGACGGTCTGCTGGCGGACAGCCAGCGATTGCTGGACGCCAGTGGCATGGGGCTGTCGCCCGTCGAGATCGACATGGACGACGCTATGCTGACGGCCCTGACGCTGCGATTCAGCCTGATGAACGAGCGCGAGGGGTTGGCCGACGCCTGGCGCACGATCAAGGTCGCGGGCGACGATCTGAAATCCATCCTCAACTTGCAGGCCAGCCAGGAGATCCGCACGCGCAGCGATGTCAACCGGCCGTTCGATTTCACCTTCGACGACAGCCAGACGCGGCTGGTCATGACGTTCGACGCGCCGCTGAACCGCAAGGCCCAACGCAACCAGTTCCGCGCCGCGCTGATCAACTACAACGTCGCGCTGCGGAATCTGATGGCCCTGGAAGATGAAACCAAGCTGTCGGTCCGCAACACGCTGCGCGATCTGCAAGTGGCCCGCGAGCAGTACCGGATCGCCGTCTCCAGCGCCGCCCTGGCGTTCGAGCGGGTCGTCAGCACCCGGAAGCAGTTGGAGGAGAACTACGGCAACATCTCGGCCCGCGACGTGTTCGAAGCCCAACAGGACTACACACGATCGTTGACCGCGGTGGCCGCCGCCCATATCAGCTATCTGGTCGACCGCATCCAGTTGTTCATGGACCTCGAGTTGCTGGAGGTGGACGAGCGAGGATTCTGGTCCGAGCTGTACGTCGAAGACTTCCAGCCTCAGCCGAATTTCCATCTGCCCAATTACGGCGCGCCGGTCTACGGCGAATTGCCGCCGGGCCCCTGGTTCTCGCACAAGATGAAACGCATGTTGCACGTGCCACCCGGCGAAACCGTCATCTTCCGCCCTGACGCATCGCCCGGCGAACCCGAGCGTTTACCGCCCCCTGACGACCAGCCGTGAAACTGTTCTACACGGACCATTTCGAACTGCCGCTGCCGGACGGACACCGCTTCCCGATGTCCAAGTACCGGCGTCTGCGGCAGCGAGTGACGGCCAGTCCGTGGGCCCGCGGCTGCGAATTGCTCGAGCCGGACCCGGCAACCGACGCCCAGTTGTGTCTGGCTCACACGACCGACTATGTGCGGCGAGTCGTTACCGGACAGTTGACCGCCGCGGAGATCCGCCGGATCGGCTTTCCCTGGTCGCCGGCCATGGTCGAGCGGTCCCGGCGTTCGACCGGAGCGACGATCGCGGCCGGCCGTGCCGCCTTGGCCGACGGCGTGGCAGTCAATCTGGCCGGCGGCACGCACCATGCCTGCGCCGACGCCGGCGAGGGGTTCTGCGTCTTCAACGATGTGGCGGTCGCAGCCCGCGTGCTGCAGCGCGAGGAACTGATCCGCCGCGCGCTGGTCATCGACTGCGACGTTCACCAAGGCAACGGAACCGCGGCGATCTTCACCGGTGACGATTCGGTGTTCACTTTCTCGATTCACGGGGCGAAGAACTTTCCCTTGCGGAAGTGCCCGAGCGATCTGGATATCGCACTGCCCGATGAAACCGGCGACGCAGCGTACTTGGAAGCGCTCGATCAGGCGCTGGACGATATCTTTGCGGAACCCGATTTCGATCTCGCGTTCTATCTAGCCGGCGCCGATCCGTTCGAAGGCGACCGGTTGGGCCGAATGCGGCTGACCAAGCACGGCTTGCAGCAGCGCGACCAGCGGGTGCTGGCGAGATGCCGACGGCACGGTCTGCCGGTCGCAATCGTGATGGCCGGCGGATACGCGCACGA
The DNA here is from genome assembly GCA_023382975.1 of Pirellulaceae bacterium. Lineage (GTDB taxonomy): Bacteria > Planctomycetota > Planctomycetia > Pirellulales > Pirellulaceae > SKKK01. The sequence continues at coordinate 97,986 of JAHDXO010000016.1, read as the reverse complement.
GGTCGACGACATCGTCGACATCCATGCCGCAACGATCCGCACGGCCGTCGAGTTGGCTGGAGATTAGTCTCAGGACGTCGCTGTGCCGCACGCTTCGCCCGCGCGTTGCCGGAGCGCTTCGTAGAACAGTACTGCTGCGGTGGCAGAGACGTTCAGGCTGTCCACCACCCCGCACATCGGTAGGCGGATGCGCGTGATCCCGTCGCTTCGCCAGACGTCCGTCAAGCCGTGGGCTTCGCTGCCCAACACGATGGCCGTCCGGCCTCGGTAGGGCACTTGCCAGTAACTTGCCGTCCCATCCACCCAGGCGGCATGGATCGAGAAGCCTTGATCGCGAAGCCATTCCAAGACGTCGCGACTGGGCGCCGCGGCGACCGGAACTGTGAAGATCGCGCCCAGGCTGGCTCGGATGGCGTTCGGATTGAACAGGTCGGTGCCCTCGTCCGCGACGATCAACGCCGCGATGCCGGCCGCATCGGCCGTGCGCAGCACCGCGCCGACGTTCCCTGGCTTCTCGACGCCTTCGAGCACCGCTACCAACGCGTCGGACGGCAGCGCAAGACGGTCCAAGCCCGTGTCGGGGATCTCGGCTACGGCAACCAGCCCCTCGCTCCGATCGCCGAACGCCAGTTTCTCGAATACGGGCCGAGTCACCTCGAAGACGCTCACCCCAGCCCCGGCCAACTGACCGGCCAATTCGACCGCGTGCTGGTCGCAGTCCGCCGCGCACACAAATGCCTCGACCACCGACACCCGCGCATCGAACGCTCGGCGGATCTCTCGAGCACCGTCGATGATCATCCGCCCCTGCCGACGCCGGCCCCGCCCGTCCCGCAGCCGGATGGCGTTCTTCACACGCGGGTTCTGCGGGCTGGTGATCTTTTCCATGGGGCAGTGGTCGTGTGGCAGTGGTCAGTTGGCAGTGGTCAGTTGGCAGTGGTCAGTTGGCAGTCGTCGGGGGTTGGGGGGCGTCGCCGAACTTGCGCGAGTTCGGCGGTTCGGTTTCGTCGCTGTTCGAACGGACGTTACTGGGCGGGGCGGCTGAGGTGCAGGAACGTGCCCTTCTTGTTGCCGACGAGCACATCCGGGATGCCGTCGCCGTTCAGGTCCGTCGCGGCGACTTGCGTGCCGACTCCCGAATCGTCGTCGATCAGATGTGGCACGAAGCGGACGCCCTGGTCGTCGCGCTGCAACTGGAACCAGTACACGACGGCCGGCGCGTTGGGTTCCGGATCGCCCGACGGTCCGTGCGCCCAGAATCGCTTTCCGGTCACCACGTCCAGCAATCCGTCGCCATCGAAGTCGGCCAAGTCCAGAGCGTGAAGCTGACTGATTCGCAGATCGGTCGAATTGACGTCCGGCGTCGAGGTCAAAATGACGTGTTGCTTCCATTGGATGGCCCCGGACGCATCACGGACTTGCTCGTACCACACCAGACCGTAGTGATGGCAGTGCCAAGACGTGACCACGTCGTTCAAACCGTTTCCGTTCACATCGTAGACCAGCATCTGGGCGGGCGCATCGCCGAACTTGAAGGAATGAAAGACCCACGGCTCGGCCGCCTTCGGCTCGGCCGGTTGCTGCCACCAACCGTCCTTCTCCAGCAGATCGACGCGTCCGTCGCCGTCGAGATCGCCGAAGCCGACCCCGTGCGAAAACTTGTGATACTTGCCCGGCGGCGAGACCGCGTGAAATGTCCACGGTTCGCCAGGCTTCGCGGGATCCCAGGTTGCATAGCCGAGCCGGCCGCCGGTGTTGAACACCAAATCGGGACGGCCGTCCCCGTCGACGTCGCCCCACATCGGCGATTCGTTCTCGACGCTCCCGAACGCCAGATGCTGCTTCCACGCGACGTCCTGTCCTGCGGGATTCTCGTACCAATACCCCTCTTTGCCCGGAAACGGCACAAAGAACACATCGGGCCAGCCATCGCCGTTGAAATCGGCGGCAAAGGTCAAGAAGTTGTCCGAGTAGTTCTTCGGATCGAAAGCCTGCGGCGGCCGGATTTCGTGGCGAATCTTGAACTCGGGGCCCTGATACCAGAACGGTCCCGAGACCACGTCCGGATGACCGTCCCGGTTGAAATCGGCGTGGTAGGCCCCTTCGCAATAGAATTGATCGCTCAACTGCACTTTCTGAAACGTGGGCACCGCCCGTTCCGCATGGCACACCGCCACGGCCAAACTCCAGATCGCCACCGCTCTCCAGGTCCAAATCATGATTTCGCTCCTTGGCAAACAACAGGCTTTCGTAAATCGGATTCTGCAACCGCCCCAGTTTCCCAGACGCGCAGCCCTTAATCAACTGCTGCTGCGCAGAAGACGGATCAAGTTGCCAAGTCCTGACCCCGAACGATCGAATCGCCCAGCCCGGATTATTCACGGGGGCGTGTTGTAGCACAGGCAGCTTGCCTGTGTTCCGCAAATACAGGCTGGCAGCCTGTACTACGGCCCCGCGGAGCACTTCGTGAATAACGAGATTCCCGATCACCGATCGAAGGACTCCAGCATCTCCATCCCAAAGCCATCTGCCTTCGGTCGATCTTTTCTTCGCGAACCTTGGCGGCTTCGGCGGCATCTTTGCCGCAAGATGAGTGGACCGTTCGAGGGGGCGGTGAGGGACTCGGGAATAGGAGACGGCTTTGATCTTGCCATCCGCGCCCATCCAGGCCCCGCCATGGGCAACTCTTGTCGGGCCGGTGCCTTTCGGCCAGCACAACGACACTCCGTTAGTTGGCCTCCTGCCGTGCCGGCGCCCACCGCTCGGTCTGTGTTGCCTCGAATCGAACGACGGTGTCGTTGGCGGACTTCTGCCCCGGCCGGCTCGTGCCGCGGTCGATCAGCGTTCTCAGATCGTTCGCCATCCGTTCCACGACTTCGGGGTGCCGCGCGGCCAGGTCGGTCACTTCGCCGACATCGGTGTCGAGACGGTAGAACTCGGCGACGGTCGGTTTGCCGCGAGATTCGGCCAGGTTCCGCCCACTCATCCGAAAGACCAGTTTCCACGGTCCGTCCCGGTAGGCGAACTCGCCGAAGTTGGAGTGGCTCACCAGCGTGGACCGCCCGTCCGAGTTCGGTTTGCCCAGGAGCGCCGGCAGGAAGCTCAGGCTGTCCTCCGCGCCGCTGGCGGGCGGTTCCGCTCCGACGACCTCCGCGCACGTGGCAAACAGATCGGTTAGGCACACCAACTGTTCACTGGAGGTCCCCGCCTCGATGTGCCCTGGCCAGCGGACAACCAGCGGCACGCGGTGACCGCCCTCCCAGATGTCGCCCTTGTGCCCGCGATAGGGACCGCTCGGATGGTGTCCGGCGGCGACCAGTTGCTGCCAGCCGGTGTAGTGCGAGTGGCCGTTGTCCGCGGTAAAGACGATGATGGTGTTCTCGGCGAGGCCGGCGTTGTCGATCGCCTCGACGACCTGTCCAGCGGACCAGTCGGTCTGCATGACGAAGTCCGCGATGGGAGCGATCCCGCTCTTTCCCTGAAAATCTTCCGTGGGGACGATCGGCTCGTGTGGAGACGTCAGCGAGAAGTAGAGGAAGAAGGGTTGCTGCTCCTTCGCCCGGTCGTGGACGTACCGCACGGCCCGCCGCGTCAACTCCGGCAGGATGTCTTGCAGTCGCCACTCAGGGGCGGCAGGCGCGCCTGCAAACTGGCCGGGCAAGACGACCCCCTCGCTCGGGTCCGGTTGGAACTTCTCGCTCGGGAGGGTCACAACGCGATCGTTCTCGATGTAGGTGAACGGAGGAAAGTTCGGCACATCGACTCCGAAGTAGTAGTCGAAGCCGCGATCGGTCGGGCCGCCTGTGATCGATTGGGTAAAGTCCCAGGGGAGAAACGCTTGCCCGTTTGCCTTCTCCATCATGCGACTGGGCTGCGGCCCCGGCCACTCCCAGCCGAGGTGCCACTTGCCGACGCACGCCGTGTGATAACCGTGCTGTCGGAGAAAGCCGGGCAGCGTCGGCCGATCCGCGGCGATCAGCGGCGGCTCGTACGCCGCGAGAACCCACTCTTGGAGCCGTGTCCGCCAGTTGTACCGTCCGGTCAGCAGGCCGTACCGAGTCGGCGAGCAGACGGCCGACGAGGTGTGGGCGTCGGTGAAGCTCCGCCCCTGGCGGACGAGACGGTCCAGATGCGGCGTGGGGATCTTGTTCTGCGGGTAATGAGCCTGGATGTCCCCCACGCCAAAGTCGTCGGCCAAGATGACGACGATGTTGGGCTTTGCGGATGTCTGCGGTGAATCGCCGGCCTGCAACGCAGCCAGCGGCACCAGCAGGAAGCAGACAAATCCGAGGACCATCGAGCGTTTCATCAGTCCGGGCGTCGTCAGCGTGTGAGCAGACATCGCAGAATCTCCGCGTGAGGAACTTCGGTCGGTCGAGACCGTGGCCATTCTAGCGTCATCCGCCCCTGGCAGGAATCATCGCGGGAGTCGTCCGCGTTCGGTAGAATTGGCTGACTGATTCTTGGCGCTGCTAAGCACCGTTCGAGAAATAACTGTCCAGTGTTTATTGCTGATCATCCCACGGAGTGTGATGGCTACTTTGACGAGGCGACAGTTATTTCTCGAACGATGCTGAGCAACTACCTGGGCGATTGGAGAGGGTACGAAGATGGCAAGCTGGAAGATGCCCCGGATGAATCGATGGAAATGGTGGGTGGCCCTCCTGGGACTGGCGGTCACAGGGCCTGCGATCGCTTCGCCCGAGATCGCCGTGGTCACGGAACCGGCCTGCAACAACGAGGTCATCGTGATCACCGGGGAAGGACTCGACCCTCGAACGACCAAGATCAGGGCTTTTTGCCTGGGGACGGATGGGGGCGATTTCCGCGTCGAATCGCTGGAAGACCCGGCGCAGTACGCTGCGGCGATCGGGCAGCCTCCGGCCGTGCCCGCCGCACCGCCGGCCGGCTCGCTCGACTGCCAAGTGGTCGGCGGTGGACCGGGTTACCTCCAGGTGGTGATGAAATGCTCGCGCCAGCCGTGGATCGCAGTGCCCCCGGTCACGGCGATCTGGGCCGGGGACGGCAACCAGTGGAGTCTTCCCTATGTGGTCAACCGCCCCCAAGCGCAGTGGCTGTACCCGGCCAGCCAGGCGCCCGGCGAGGTGGTCCGCATCTTTGGTCGCACGTTCGCGTGGGGCCACCAGTTGCCCCAGGCGCGAGTCTATCTTCGCCGGCAGGGCGGCGGGCCGCTCGTGGCTCTGCGGCGGGCAGCCGGGCATCGCGAGGACGGACATACCGAGCGATGGTGCCTCTCGGCCTGGCTTCCTGACAATCTGGAGCCCGGCCCGTACGAGGTCTTCGTCCACGGGGGCCACGGCGGCGCCCACGGCTGGTCCGAGCCATTGGTGCTTGTGGTGGCCGCCGAGGGGAAGATCGCCGGCAAGACGGTCAACGTCCGCGACCTGGGGGCCAAGGGCGACGGGTTGAGCGACGACACCGAGCCGCTTGTCCAGGCCCTCCAACAGGCCGCTGGCGGCGGCACGGTGCTGTTGCCTCCGGGCACGTATGCTGTGACCCGCTGCCTGGAAATCCCGGAGGACGTCGTCGTCCGCGGAACTGGGATGCACCAGAGCGTGATTGCCAACCTGGAGACGTCCGGCTTTCGCCCCGGTGAATCGACCGATGCTCCGCGACCCGCCTTTCGACCGGCCCTGGTCCACGGCATGAACCGGTTCGTGCTCCAAGACCTCACGCTTCGGTTCATGCCCGCCACGGCTCCGGCGCTCGAAGTGGGCCGCGACGAGCGCTACGTGGAGGACATCGGCCTGCACCGCGTGCGTTTCGAGTCGCGTCAGGACTATTCCCTGTCGGCACAGCACGACTATACGACCTCGCCCGTGTCGATCTTCAACGCGCGGCGGCTGCAGATGATCCGCTGCGAGACCTTCGGCCCCGGCGGCGTAAGCTGTCAACGGAAGTTGGAAAGCTGCCAGTTCTCGCAGAACACGTTCACTGCCGATCGTCGCTGGCGCGGCCACCTGTTCAAGTTTTGGGGCGCTGAGCACTGCATCTTCGAGGACAACCTGCTGAAAGGTGATACCCGGGGCCTGGTCATGCAGACCCATTTCGGCGTCAACTACCGAAACTTCATCGCCGGGAACACCGTCGAGCGGACCGTGCTGGGAGGCAACGCGGGTGAAACGTACCTGGTCGAAGGTTCGGGCCTGTTCCTGGAAAGCCCGGTGGACGAAGCCGCGTCGACCACCGTCACGACGGCACGGTGGCCTCAGAGCCACGACGAGTCGCGACCGCATCACAAAGTCGTCGGGCGCACCGTCGTCGTCGCCCGCGGCCGGGGCTTGGGCCAGTGGCGGCGGATCACGGCCGTCGACACAGAGAGAAGAACCGTGACCGTGGACCGCCCCTGGCGCGTAATTCCGGATCGTTCCAGTACCGTGGTCATCATGAACGGGCTGGTGGAGACGGTCTTCGTGAACAACCAGGAGGTCGATTGCGCCAAGGGCCTGTACTTGTACTACGCGGGAGCCATCAACAACATCGTGGACCGCCACCTGTGCGATCGTTCGTTGGGCGTGACGTTGATGACCCACGACGACCGCCAAGCGGCGGATGACTCTTCCCACGAGACCGCTCCCGACTTTTTCAACTTGATCCGCGACTGCCGCGTTGCGGACGGTGGCGGGATCGTGGTGGGGGTCGGCGGGCGGATGCCAGAGACCGATCAGCCTCAACAGCCTGTGGCCAACTTTGGCAATCGGGTGATCGGCAACGAGATCCTCCGCACGGTTCCCTTCAGCGGTGCCCAGTACGGCAGCAACTGGCGTTGGGGCGGCGGTTGGAGTAACCTGCTGGCCGGCATCAACGTGATTCCCATGGACCTCGGCAAACAGCCCGGCAGCGGACTCGACGGACCGCCACGGATGCTGGCCAACGTGATCCAGGACAACTGGGTCGGCCTTGCGTCGGTGGGCGTCGGGATCAGCCTGCGAGCCTCGGACACGTTGCTCTACAAAAACTACTTCCAGGCGGTCCGCACGCCGATTGTCGATCGAGGCCGACAGACGCGGCCGGTTGACAACGTCGTGCGCGACGACGACGAGTACACGCCGGAACGAGGACCGATACGATAGAGGCCCAAATCAGCGTCGTCACTCGCCCCATGGCCGTTCGGCAGGGCGTTCTGCCTTTGGGCCGTCGTAGTCGTACTGGAACCAGTCGACGTCGATATGACCTTGGGCCTCGCGATCGTTCCAGCAGAAGAAGCCGAGCCGGTCGCCTGTCCACTGTCCGAATTTGACCGTGAACGTCGGGCCGAAATCGTGGAATGTCCGGCCATCGTCGCTCCAGGCGAAACACGCTTGGTCGCCGTCGTTGACGGTGCGGACGTACCACGTGTCGGCTTCGATCACCGGGCCATTGGTGACTTGGCCGTTGGCGTCGAAGAACAGCCGCCGTACGCCGCCTTGCTCGACGTGGACGCCGAACAGGTGATAGACGCCGCCGAAACGGACGAACCCGGCTCGCTGGCCGGGACGCATGCCGGAGAGGCCGAACTTGGCCGTCGCCTCGCCTTTCCCGGTCCCCATGATTCGCTGGCTGAGCGTGTTGCAGGCGCCCCAGAACCCTCCCTTGCCAACGGGCACGGAAGCCTTCAGACGCAACCAGCCCGGCCGCTCGGCCAACGACCAGCGATCATCGCGCGGATTGTGGTTCCACTCCCACTGCAGGCCAAGCTGCGGAGCGTCGAAGTCGTCGTCGGTCGGTGGGGCGGTGATCGGAAACGATGGGATCGGCTTGGCGTGGCGCAGTACCGGTTCGCCGACACCATCGCCGTCGGCGTCCCTGCCGATCATCGGCCAGCCATCGACCCACTGCACGGGCTGGAGCATTTGCGGCCGGCCCTGGAAGGGCGCCGGAATGTTCTGGATCAACTGGTGCGTGTACCACCACGAGCCGTTCGCCGCCTTCATCAGCGCCCCTTGGCTGCAACTGCGGATGACGCCGTTGCCGCGATGATAGACCACCTTCGAATCATACGGGCCGTAAATACTATCGGTCTTGGATCGCAACACCATCTGCTTGCGGTCGCCGCTGTCGGCTTCCGGATCATCAGGCCGGTTCGGGTCGGGGCGGAACCACTGCGCGAAGAAGATGTACCAGCGACCCTCGACGCGGTAGATCTTCGCGGCCTCGGCACCTGTCCCGACGTGGATCACCTCGCCCTCGTCCAGCAACTCCCGTCCGTCCCAGCTCATCTTGAACAGACGGAGATGATTGCCCGGCTTCTTGGGCTCCAAGCGGCCGAAGTTGCACACGAGGTACGCTTGTCTTCCTTCGTCGTCCCAGTAGACCGCCGGGTCGGTCCAGCCGGTCTTCCTGAGTATCAGGTGCGGTTCGGTCCACGGGCCGCGAATGTCTGCGGCGCTGCTCATGTAGAGGCCGTTGGTCGTGTCGATCTGGTAGCAGTACCACCGACCGTCATGATAGGCCAAGTCTCCTGCCCAGACACCGAACTTATAGCCGTCCATCCGGTCAGGGTTGTATTTCGGATCCCACGAGAGCTTGGGCCACACATGGCCAATGGTCCGCCAATTGACCATGTCCTTCGATTCCAGGATGACCATCCCGGGGGCCATGTGCTGTTTCGACGAGATCATGTAGTAGGTGTCGCCAAGCTGCTCGACATCGACGTCGGGATAGTCGGCGTTGAGGATCGGGTTGCAGTACGTTCCGTCGCCCTGGTCGCCCCAGGTACCGGTCTGCGCCTCGCCAGTCTGCGTTACCGCAATGAACAACGAGGCCAGTAACCAAGTACGGAGGAGATTGGAAACCATCGGGGTGGACCTTTCATCCGGGTACGCATGCATATCCACGGCGCCTCTTGAAATCCAGCACTCGGCGCCGACATTGCTTCATTTCTGCGTTCAGTTCACGTCATCGTAGCAGGATTTGTCGCCATCCGGTACGTTCGGTGGCCCGGTTTCCGCAAGGTGCGCGCGCAGATGCATCAACGCATCAACCGCCGGTTGGAGGAACTTTTGGTTGCCGGCGGCTTCCTGGTCGTCGGGAGGAAGGAGCGATTGCCCGTGAGTGCGGGACTGCTCCAACCGCATGACGCCATGCTGAGGCTCTACCGAAACGGCCCACCAGAGCCGAGAGCAGGTAGCCGCGACGGACGCTCAAAGCAGCTTGCTGCGAACCTGTCGTGCGCCCGGTACAATTAGCCGCTTAGACCCTCATCAAGGAGCCAATGCTATGATCTGCCACGCCATGTTTCTCGCCGCCGTTGTGGCCGCTGCCCAAGCTGCGGACCCGCAGGACACCAAGTCCTTCGTTTACAAGAAGACGAAGCAGGCCGAACTGGAATTGGTCGTCCACTACCCGCCCGGCTGGAACGAAGCCGATAAGCGGCCCGCCATCGTGTTCTTCTTCGGCGGTGGGTGGACGGGCGGCAAGATCGAGCAATTCGAGCCGCAAGCAAGCTATTTGGCCCGCCGTGGCATGGTCGCCGCCAGGGCCGATTACCGGGTGAAGGCACGACACGGGGTGACACCCAAGGACTGCGTCGAGGATGCCAAGAGCGCCGTGCGGTGGATGCGGGCCAATGCCGCCAGGCTCGGCGTCGATCCTGACCGCATGGTGGCCGCGGGCGGCTCGGCGGGCGGTCACATCGCCGCCTGCACGGCCCTCGCCCCCGGGCTGGATGCGGACGACGAAGACGCCAGAATCTCGTCGAAGCCCAATGCCCTGGTCTTGTTCAACCCGGTACTTCGGTTCACCGGCATCCCGCAGTTGATGGAACGGATCAACAACGATGAGACTTTGGGCCAAGCGATTTCGCCCACCATTCACTTGACCAAGGACAGCCCGCCGACGCTGATCTTTTTCGGGACCGCTGACCGGCTGGCTGCCATGGGCGACGAGTTCATGAAGAAGTCGAAGGAATTGGGGCATCGGGCTGAGTTGTTCACCGCCGAGGGTCAGCCTCACGGATTCTTCAACAGGCCAACCTGGCAGGAGAAGACAACGCAGCGGATGGATGAATTCCTGGTGTCGATTGGATACTTGGAGGGGAAACCGGCGAGCGATCCGCCCACCGGCACCAAGACATCGATGAAGGGCTGGGAGTTGTACAGCAGGACCACATGACTCGAATCGGAGATCCCGTTCAACGTGCCGCACGCCAACGAGTCCATGTTCCCGCCACGTCTTGGGCCTGGACTGGGGCGAAGACGAGATCCGGTACTACGTCGATGGCGTGCTGGTCCGCTCGGTCGAAAACACGCACTGGCACCAACCGCTGTTCTTGATCTTCGATTCGGAGACCATGCCGCAGTGGTTTGCCAGGATGGCGTGGTTACATCTCGTTCCGCCTGCGGGGCCGCCGCCACAACCACACGACGACTCCGCCGCCGAGGCACGTCAGCACGGACACGTACAGACCCAAGTTGGCAGCGCAGTAGGCATACGCCGAAATCGAGCCGTTCTTGGCGATGGCCCTCTCCAACGACGGGAACGAAAGCAATCCCCAGGCGAACAAGCCGACCGACGCCACGATGTGGATCGCAGCCCACAGGCGACGGGACACGGGAAGCCGGTCCAGAAGGAAACCGAAAACCGCCATCGGCAATGCCCCAGCGGCGATCAGCAGCAGGTACACTTCCGAGAGATGCCCGAAGTTCAGCATGAAGGCGAGCCAAATGCTGACCAAGATCGACACCCCGAACATGCCGTACTCGTCGCCCGGATGGTGCCATGAGCCAAAGGCGCACAAGGACCATAAGGCTGGCACCAGCCACACGAGCAGGTGACGGGCCTTCGTCTGTGCGGTGAGCCAGATGCCTCCGGCCACCAAGATGAATGGCAGAACTTCTGCGCCCAGCCAGCGGACAGCGCCGAGGGTGGCGGCCAATGCCGACACGATCATCAGCAACGTGCGAAGCGTGAATTGCACGGGACGATTCGTCGTGCCAGTGGTTGGTTCGTCGGATGACATGCTGGCTTTCTTGACTCTGCGTATTTCGCCACAGGTCCGGGCACTTCCGCTCCAGCCATTCAAACCTCGGCGCGGATCGACCTTCCAAGATTTCCGTCGCGGCTAGTCAGTTTCCCGTTTCCCTTCCACCTGGATCGTCTTCACCCACCTGATATCGAAGTCAGATGCGACGAGATTTCGCTGGCAGCCTCGCATTGTTCGATCCAGATTCTGCGGAGTTCCATTATTCTCCCCATCGGTTTGGCTTAAAATCAGCTTGGTTGTGTTCAGTCTGAGTCTACAGCAGTTCAAGGTGGCCCGTGATCTGGTCGATCTTATCGGCCTCGTCGGGGCCGATGGCAAGGCACGTCCGGGTCGGCTGGCCGTGGAATTCCGTCCTGCCGCTGTCGGTAATCAGGTGGACTTCCAGTCCGGCGTCCACCGCCTTGTCGTGGATCAGCATCAGTTCCTCTTCGCTGTCCACCCGGCAGCAGACCTTGGCGAATGCCCCGGAGAGCCACGCTCGTTGGGCGTCGGTGAGGCTGTCGAGCGACACCGAACCGGCTGCCTGCAAGCGGCGGCAAAGAAACGACATGGCGGCGTGAGCGCCTTGGGCGATCTGCTTGCCACGCCGCATTTTCAGGTCGTGACGCATCACGATCACCTGTTTGATCCGCTTGTCGTCGCTCATTTGGCCTCCCCATCAACCAGCATCAAGCCATGATATTCGGTCCACGTCGGCGGTTCGCACTTGGATGCCAGATTCTCCATGGTATGCCTGACACGATTGAAGCCTATTCGGTCCCTCTGCCGGTTTCAGCCACCAACCTCGTTATTTCCGCCAGCAGACCCGGCGACACATCGTGTGGCTGTCCGGCAGTCAGTTTTTCCAGAACGTCGGCCAGTGCGATTCGTTTCGTCGTCGCCATCGCCGCTGCGACGATGGCCGGTGACCGACTCATCCCGGCACCACAGGTCACGAGGGTCGGCGTTCTCGAAGCGATGAAGGAGGCAACGGTGGCGATAGCAACCCGCAGAAAGGCAGGCTGGTTGCCAGTGCCGTCGATCAAGGGGAAGCGGCAATACACCACGTCCCTGGGGAATTGGATTGCAGGCTCCTCGACGGCCAAATCGACGATGGCCGAAACTCCGAGATCAAGCACTCCGGTGACGTTTCGGGCGTCCATGGCGTTGCCGATCCAGAGTCTCGATGGGATGATTTCTCGCATAAACTCAATCGCCTCCGAATTCAAAATGTCGCCGCGTTTGCCACCTCATGAATCCCAGGAGGCAACGTCCCGTCTGCCATCCGTCCACTTCGACGCCACGCCCGGCACCTCCCGGATGTTTTCCAGCACTCTTGCGGCTCCGCTGAAATCGGCATCCCGGCTCCAGTCGCTCAGAACGATCAAACAGGGCAAACCAGCAGCCGTGGCCGCCGCCAGTCCCCGTTCCGAATCTTCGACCACGAGGCAATCTTCCGGCCGCAGGTCGTGCCGGGCCATGGCCGTAAGGTACGGCTCCGGGTGCGGCTTCGTCTGCTTGTAGTCTTCACGAGTCAGCACGAAATCGAGGTACCGACGCAGGCCGGTTCTGGCGTGGGTAGTCTCGAAATGGACCCGCCGAGCACTCGTCACCACGCCCGTGCGGACTTGCCCGTGCAGCGACCGCAGCACTTCCTCCGCCCCGTCGATGGCCCACGACTGCGACCCCAGCAATTCGGTGTAGCGTCGATCCCGCTCGGCCCGAAGTCGGGCAATCTCGTCGTCGGTGATTCCACGTTCGACGGGCAACACGAACATACTTTCTCCACGACGCAAGGAAATCTCCTTGAAATGGTCGGCGGTCACTGGAACGCCGACCGTTCGCAGGACTTCCTGCGTGGCACGGAAGTACAACCCTTCCGTGTCTACCAGCACGCCGTCATTGTCCCAGAGGATCGTCAGCATCGGTCGTAACCTCGAAGTACAGACTTCTAACAGTAGCCTGAACAGCGTACCATGACCGCAGTGCCAATCGAAGATCAGGACACCGGCAACGGGCAACGCAACCAGGCCTCCACGATATCCAGGGTGTCGAACACCTCGCCGTCCCAGTGGCCGAAGCCGTGCTCGTTCACGCTGATTTCGTCCGCCAGTTGCCAGCCACGTTCTTCGGCCTCCAGCATGTGGTCCAGCGGGCACTCGGCCTGGATTTCGGACTGCTTGTCGCAGGTCCACTGGAACGCTTTGACAGCGGCTTCCTCGGCGGTGGTGGCATTAAAGATCAATCGGATCGAGCCGGATTCGACGTAATACTTGGCCATGGCTACTCCCTTCGCAGGCTTGGGCATTCCTTTGTTGTATTTCTCTCGACGTTTTCTTCATCGGCGGGCAGGTGACACGGTTGGTCCGGCGTGGAAAAATCAAGGGCGTGCGAGCAGAATCCCTGGAGTCCCTTCGATGCCCGAGCAAGACAAGTTCCTGGTCGATCCATTCGATTTCCTGGCCGACATGTTCCAGCGACCTCCGCTGTTCGGCGAGTACACCGTTGATCGTCTATGGCAAGACGAGCACATCTCGCAACGAATGCTGGAACTGCACCTCGACAAGGACACCGAGCTTGCTTCCCGACCACACGCCTTCATCGAGCGGTCGGCGGAGTGGATAAAATCCCGCTTTGAGATCGGGGCCAAGACGGTGGTGTTCGACTACGGCTGTGGCCCAGGGCTGTACACGTCCAGATTCGCCCGAATGGGAGCGAGCGTCACGGGGATCGACTTCTCCAAACGCTCGATTGACCACGCAACGGCGTACGCTTCGGACCACAGCCTTGAAGTGAGCTACGTGCTGGCGGATTACCTAAGTTGGGAAACGACGGATCGGGCGGACCTGATAACGCTGATCTTCTGCGATCTGTGTCCGCTGAGTCCACACCGCAGGCAAACCCTCTTCGGCAGATTCCGACGCCATCTCAAACCTGGAGGCCACATTCTGCTGGATGTGTGCTCGCTGGCCCAATTCGAGTCAAAGAAAGAGCAAACGGTTTGCGAACGCAACCTGCTTGGCGGATTCTTCTCGCCCCACGACTACTTCGGCTTCCTGACCGCGTTCAAATACGACTCGGAGCGAGTGTCGCTGGACAAATACACGATTGTGGAGCGTGGTGGAGTTCGCCATTTCTACAACTGGATCCAACATTACGGCGTCGATGAACTCGCTGGCGAGCTTGGGGAAAACGGCTTTGCGGTCCAGGAAGTCTACTCCAATGTCGCCGGTGATCCCTACGAGGCTGATTCGCCGGTCCTGGCCGTTGTGGCCCAGGTCGTGTGATGCATCGCTCCTCGCCTTGGAAGTCGTGTGCTCGACGGGCAACGATGATCTGGGCACCCAGCAACTTGGTGACGAGTCGGTGGATCACGTCGTGGTTGGCGGCAGCGTACCTCGAGGGCTGATTTCAACTTTGGTAATTCGTCGAGCATGACGGCTTGTGCCCGTTCCTGGTTGAACCCTTGAGGTACGCCCGCCGCTTCTCGTCCGGGAGTCGCTCGATGGCGTAACGCAACATCGTCCGGGGCATCACCCGACAGTGTTCGCCCAGGAACGCCTCCAGCACCGCCGCGTCCCGCTTCCCAACCTCTCGCAGCATCCAGCCTACGGCCTTGTGGATCAAGTCTTCCTTGTCCGTCAGAAGCTGCTCGGCGATCCTGAGTGTGTCGGCGAGGTCGCCGTGACGGATAAACCAGTGCGTGGCGACGACAGCGATGCGTCTCTCCCAGATGTTCGCCGACTTCGCCAGACGGTCCAGCGGTTTACGGCTCCGGTCCTCCAAATAGCCACCGACGATCTGCGGGGCCGAGATGTCCACCAAGTCCCAGTTGTTGATGTGGCATGTGTTGGCGAGGTAGATGTCGTAGATCCGTTTCCTGGTAGCGTCATCGGCCTTCGTGAACTGTCCGACGAGGATCACGAGGGCGAGCGTGCGATCCTCGTGAATGTCCGAGTGCAGGAGGCACTCCACCTCGGCCAGCGGCAAGGCCTTGAATTCCTTGGCGACCGTCTTGAGCGTCGGGCTCTTGATGCCAATGAAAATGTCGCCTTCGCCGTATTCGCCCGGTCCGGTCTTGAAAAATCGGGCCGAACCGATGGCAACAGCGGGATCAGCGAGGCTGCGAAGCCGCTGCTGGGCCGCTTGGGCGTTCTGGGCAGAGGGCATTCCAACTTTTGTAATCGCCGTGGGCGATATGCGTTTAGCCATGCTCGCTACCTTTTTCCGCTGATCAAGATGGGCCAGTCCGTGTACTGGTGGCTCTTCCACGTATCTGTGTCCTTGCCAGCCTTCCTGGTCTGACCTTCGGTCGTGTCGTAGGCGATCAGGAGTTTCGCCATTTGCATTTGTCGCCCTACGAACGGGATTCTCGCTTGTTCTGTTCCGCCCGTTTCTGAAATACCTCCAGCCAGTTTCGCATCAAGGCTGCCCGGATCGTTTTCATTTGCCTGTATTCCTCCGGCATTGTTCCCCAATAGAATCCGATCCAGCCGCTGGCAACGTTCCTCGACTCATCCAAGAACTGTTCGAACTCCTGAATGGAGCATTTGTGTACGAACGTCTCCTCGATGACCACGGGCTTTCCAACGGCGAACCCCGACAGCTTTTCCAGGGCTTCCTCGACCTTCCCTTTCTCCGGATAGAGGTGGACGGAGATGAAGTCGAGTTCGGGGGCAATTTCCTCGGGCACGAACCCCGATGACATGCCGGGACGATCCAGACTCCAATGGACGAGCCCAACCGTGACCAGATGACGCTGGTCGTGTCTGCGAATGGCAGTCACCAACTGATGGCACCACTGCCGGGCGACTTGGGGCCGAGGACGATTGTTCCGCTCCAGGGTGATGAACTGGACGAAGTACCCGGATTCGCCTCCCCCCAAAGACGGCCCCAGCCAATCCGTCCTGCTGCCGCCGGACACCACTGGCTCGTTCATCAAGTCATAGCAGAAGATGGCGGGGCTTTCGGCGCAGCACCCGGCCACCGCCTCCCAGAAGCGAGCCTGGACGTTCCACCGGTCCTGTTCCGAGAGATCGTCGTACCACTGGGGAACGTCCTTTTTTCGGTAGCAGGCGAGGCCGGTGATGTCGAGGTAGATGCCGATTTTCTCGGCCAAGGCGACCAGCCGTCCCAGCCGTTCCAGGTTCGCTTCGTTCACCGTCTCCGGGCCGGTC
Organism: Pirellulaceae bacterium; assembly: GCA_023382975.1. Classification (GTDB taxonomy): domain Bacteria; phylum Planctomycetota; class Planctomycetia; order Pirellulales; family Pirellulaceae; genus SKKK01. The sequence goes on along the minus strand of JAHDXO010000016.1, from coordinate 81,846 downwards.
ATGAACTTGGCGGTCTGAAGGTGAATTCGCACCACGTTCGCCCCCAATTGCTTCATTTCCTGGAAATCTTCCTGGACATTGGACCATTCGTTGTCCCAGTAGTCCTCCAACAGACGGCCATTCTCGTCGTGGTCATAGTTGAATCCCCACGGCACGAACGGTTTGCCAGAATCGGACAGGACAAAGCCACGCTTGTCGTCGGCAACCCGCACCCAAGGCATTTCGCCAACAGCGACTCGACTGATGATGACGCCCAAGACCACGGACAGCCAGACCATGCGATGCAACACTCTTGAACTCCTTATTTCCTAACTTCCATTCATCGTACCTGTATCGCCGGGCAGAGTCGTTCAACCGATGCCGGACAACCTGAAAAACGCCGGGGCAGCGTTCTGAAACGGCCTCGGTTGGCCGCTGCGGGGAGGCGAAGTAGCCGCTACTTCTTCTCCACCAGGTCGTACACCCGCACGTAATCGACGAGGAATTGATCCGGCAATTTTGCCTTGGCGATGTCTCCGGCCCAGGTGCCGATCTCGTCGCTCAGCAACATGTACTGCGGCACTTGGCAAACGCCGCCCGCCTTGCTGCGCCACGTTTCCTTGCCGTCCACGTAGAAGACGTATTCGTCGGGCAGCCACAGCAGGCCAAAGGTGTGCCAGCCCTCCATCACGCCCGGCACCTTGGCGACATGGCTCTCGGACTGGTGGTCCTTGCCGTAACCGTCCCAGTGGAACGCATGCTGGACCCGTTCGTCCAGCCACGGCTTTTCCATGATGTCGATTTCGCAGCCGTCCCGTCCGCCGTCGCCGACTTTGCCCACCCCCGGACCCGTGATCCAGAACGCCGACCAGTGCCCCGGTTGCTTCTGGAGTTGAATCCGTGCTACGTAGTAGCCGAAGCTGTGCTCGAACTTGCCCTGGGTCGTGATGCAGCCGTCGGTGGGCTTGTCGCCGTCCATGAACGTCTTGATGACGAGGTTACCCTTGCCGTCCAGACCGATTGCTTTTTGGCTCCACCAACCGCCCTTGCGTTTGCCATCGGGCCGGGGTGTCCACTTCGTGATGTCGAGTTTGTCGCCGTCGAACTCATCCCGCCAGACCAGCTTGAACGTTTTCCCGTGGGGTGCGGGCGGGAGTTGGTCGTCCGGTTCGACGGCTTCGGCAGAAGCGGCAAATAGTCCGAGCAGTAGGAGCGTCAGCAGTGTCTTCATGGGGCGCAATCTCCGGTGAAACAGGTTAGCGAACGCCGGATATTCTACAACTGAACTGTTGCGACAGATAGAATCAGGGGCGAATGAACTCGGGGAGTCCCGCCATGTTACCAGTTTACCTTGCTGTCTTCTTGCCCATGATCGGCTTGCTAGCGTTGGCCTCCGAGCCCACGGCCACGAGGTCTTGAATTCCAAGTTGCCCAACGACGATTTCGCCGCCGCCGTCAGAATCGCCCAAGCCGAGTTCGACCAGGGCCGGCCCGACATGGTGGTCTGTCGGCGAATTCCTTCCCGACAATCGGTGGCTCGATTCGTCAGTCATTTCAAGCTGATCTTCAGGTCGTATTGCTCTTTGATCGCCAACAACGCTTCGGCGTTGCCACGGGCATCGTCCACTGGGTTGTGGGTGTGCTTGGTCTTCCGCAGATGCTTGAAGTTGGCGAACGTGTCACGGACCACACCCTTGTAAAGCGAGCCGAGATTGGTGGAACTGTGGCCGAATGGGTTCCTGCCAAGGAAGTGGTGGAAGTACCAGTTGATGAACTGCCAGTCGAAGCCATTGTTGTCGGAAATGAACATGGGCTGACCACTGCGGACCTCGGCGATCCAGTTGGCGAACTGCTGCATGACAGCGGCGGGCTCGTCGAAGTCGAGCGTCTCCTTCCTGCTGAATCCGCTCACTTGCAGGGCCTCGGGGATCCACTTGTCCGAGATCGGTCTCAGTCGCCCATAGAATGTCCGGTCGAGCGAAGGCTGTACCACGATGGCGCCGAAGCACACCATCGAGTAGTCGCCGGGAATCGGACCGTCCGCTTCCACATCCACCATGATGTACGTCATGTTCGCCTCCGGCCACGTCGTTTCTTAGGGCTGACCAGCTTCCTTTCCATGAATGCGAAATTCATCCGGTGCGGCTCTCGCTTGCCTTCGACTTGCACCGTCTGCAACGTCTTGATATCGAAGTCAGTTGCGAAGAGGTCTCGCAGTTCGTCTTCGGAGGAAAAGTACAGCATGGTGCCGTTTGCCCCGTGCCGCCAAATCCAGCGTCCTGCTCGCTCAGGCAGACCGACAGGTACTTCCCACGGGATGTCCGCTGGCGGCGTATCGGTATAGATCTGCTCCATTTGGTCTCGGAGCGAGCCCAGCGCCACCAACTCGTCCACCATCCGTTGCACTTCCTCGTACATCGCATCCAGGCCATCGTACAGCTTGTACGGATCTTTGCCCAACAGGTCGTGCGAGGACAAGACGCCGATCAACCGCAGATTGGCCGCAAGCGAAGGGCCGATGTTGGGAATCTGCTGCAAGTCAGTGATTTCGGCCCTGCTGACGCTCTTCATCATCGCCCTCAACTCATCCACGTGACGCTCATCTGGCCGTCCGCTTTACCTTGATCCATTCCACTTCCAGCTTGAACGGCCCAGCCTTCTTGTCGCCCAGCAGAAAGCCGAGGGCGTTCACCTCCTTCGGGTCCACCGGCCCGGCGTCCCGCACGGCCCTGCCGAACGAGGTCGCCTCGAACTTGTCCAGCGGCAGCTTGACCTCGATCCACTCATCCTTCTTAGTCTGTACGGTGGCCCGGTAGGAGAAGGCGATCCGCAACGTGCTGACGTACAGGTTCAGCGAGTATTCCCGGCCATCGCCTCGGACCTTGGCGACGAGTGTATCGCCCTTCTCCAGGCCGAGTTTCTTAGCCTTGGTCCGCACCGACGTAAAACCGCCGTTGTCCTCCAGAGACAGGTTGCCGAAAAACTCCAGGGTCTTGGCGTCCGTGATCTTGAACTTGCCCTCGGACACCCCACCCATCACGCCGTCGTTGACGGTCTGCCATTCCGTGGCAGCCTCGGCCCTGGTAAACCCGAACAGCACTTTCGGCGTGTCGTTCGCCATGACAAACGTCCCCAGAAACAACAGCGGCAACACGAGCATTGTACGGCTCACGGTTCTCATATTCATTTCCCCCAATTCATCCACGTAATGCTCAGTTGCAGGATCGTCGCCAGCGACACCCAGACCAAGCACGGCAACTGGGCCACGGCGACCCATCTGTAGCAATGCCAGACGAGGATCATCGTTCCGATGATTGTTACCCACACCACCAGAATGTCAACGGAAGCCAGCGGAGGTTCCGCAGGCCGAACTGGATCGGCGTGAAGATCACGTTGGCCACAAGGTTGATGGCGAACGGCACGGCGACTCACCAGGGCGCCTTGCCCCGGAACGCCTGCACAAACACGAAGCCGAAAGTGACCAGGATGATCGGGTACAACTTGGCACACCCAGCGGGCCCCGGCAAGAGTCGGGAACACTGGAAAGCCGATCACCGGAGGAGGATGGCCGAAGAGTCTGTTGCAGGGAAGAAATCTTCAAAGCCAGACTCTTCTAGAGACATGCTGCCGTATAATAACGGCTCATGAACGCTTGGCGGCCGAGAGTCCGCTTTCCACGCTGCCCCCCTTGGAAACATATCTACCGACGTGGATTTTCTTTCGTTTCGGCTGCTGAACTGACGGATGACGGAAATCGCCTGCCCGCTCCCCTATCAGCGGATCGTGAGTTTCCACCGAGGGACGTGGGTTCAATTGGAAAGGCGCATTCAACATGGCAATTGACCCGATTTGCGGCATGACGGTCGATGAAGCGACCGCCCGAAGCGCCGAACTGGACAGCCAGACCTTTTACTTTTGCAGTGATCACTGCCGCCAGAAGTTCCTTGCCGGTGCGAAAAAGGGCGAACCGCAAGATACCCACCATCACGAGACGGCTCCGAAGAGGAAGCGGGGATCGAGCAAGTACTTCTGCCCGATGTGCGAAGGTGTCGAAAGCGACAAGCCTGGGAACTGCCCGAAGTGCGGCATGGCCTTGGAACAGGCTCGTCCTGCGGATTCCTCGCAGAGGGTCGTCTACACGTGCCCAATGCATCCGGAAATCGAGCAGGATGGACCTGGACCTTGCCCGAAGTGTGGCATGGACCTGGAGCCGAAGACGGTCGTGCCGGGAGTGGAGACGGATGATTCTGAACTACGGAACATGACCGGCAGGTTTTGGGGCGCACTCGCTTTGACCATTCCGGTGTTCCTGTTGGCAATGTTGCCAATGCTCGGCGTTCCTGTAGACCGATGGCTGGGGGCCACCTGGCACAGTTGGCTGCAGCTTCTCCTCAGCACGCCGGTCGTTCTGTGGGGTGGCTGGCCGTTCTTCGAACGCGGCTGGCGATCCATCGTTACCTGGAACCTCAACATGTTCACGCTGATCGCTATCGGCACCGCGGCGGCGTACTTCTACAGCCTCGTCGCCGTGCTGTCCCCCTCGCTCATTCCCGACAGTTTCCGACACCAGGGGGCAGTGCATGTCTACTTCGAGGCGGCGGCGGTGATCATCACGCTGGTCCTGCTCGGTCAAGTGTTGGAGCTACGGGCCAGACGTCGCACCGGAGCCGCCATCCGGGAGTTGCTGTCGTTGACCCCGCCCACGGCACGCATCGTGCGGGACGGCCAGGAGCGGGACGTGCCGCTGGAAGAAGTCCACCAGGGCGACATCTTGCGTGTGCGCCCCGGCGACAAAATCCCCGTGGATGGGCGGCTCACAGACGGCAGAAGTACGGTCGACGAGTCGATGATTACCGGCGAACCGATGCCGGTCGAGAAGCACAAGGACGCCACGGTGATCGGCGGAACTGTCAATCAAACTGGCTCATTCTTGATGGTGGCCGAGAAGGTTGGTCAGGACACGGTACTGGCTCAGATCGTGAACATGGTGGCCGACGCCCAGCGGAGTCGTGCGCCGATCCAGAAGGTCGCTGACCTCGTGGCAGGATATTTTGTGCCTGCTGTGGTCGTCGTCGCCGTTCTCACATTCCTGGTGTGGGCTATCGCTCAACCGGAACAGCCAGCTTTGGCTTGGGCCTTCGTCAATGCTGTGGCGGTGCTGATTATCGCCTGTCCGTGCGCCCTCGGCCTCGCCACACCGATGTCAATCATGGTCGGCATTGGCCGAGGGGCAAAGGAGGGCGTGCTCATCAAGAACGCCGAAGTTCTGGAAATCTTGGAGAAGGTCGATACGGTCGTGGTCGATAAGACTGGCACGCTGACGGAGGGTCGCCCCAGGCTGACCGAGTGCGTTCCCGCCTCCCCCTTCGCCGAGGAAGACCTCCTGCGCTACGCCGCCAGCGTCGAACGAAACAGCGAGCATCCTCTGGCCCACGCCATCGTTGCGGAGGCCAACGAGCGTGGCCTGGCCATCCCGACCGTGGAGACGTTTGACTCCGTGACGGGTGGCGGCGTTCACGGGAATGTCGAGGGCAAGACGGTTCTGATCGGCAAGCGGTCGCTGCTTGCCCGCCGGGACGTTCAGAACCTCGCCGCCCTGGACGAGCGGGCCGACGAGTTACAGCGGCAAGGCCGCACCGTGATGTTGGTAGCCGTCGATCAGCGATTCGTCGGTCTGTTGGCCGTTTCCGACCCGATCAAGGACTCCACACCTGAAGCCATTCGCACGCTGCACGAACTCGGACTGCGGATCATCATGCTCACCGGCGACAACGAGACGACTGCGAAAACCGTGGCTGACAAATTGGGAATTGATGACTTTCATGCCGAGGTCCGACCAGAGGACAAGCACGAACGGATCAAGGCCCTGAAGGCCGCAGGCCGCACGGTGGCGATGGCGGGCGACGGCATCAATGACGCTCCCGCGCTGGCCGAAGCCGATGTCGGGGTGGCGATGGGAACGGGAACGGACGTGGCGATTGAATCGTCGGGCGTCACGCTGATCAAGGGCGACCTTCGAGGCATCGTGAAGGCAATCCAACTTAGTCGCCGCACGATGCGGAACATTCGCCAGAACCTCTTCTTCGCTCTGATCTACAACGCTCTCGGCGTGCCAATTGCGGCAGGCATCCTGTACCCGATTTCGCATCAACTGCTTCTCAATCCGATGATCGCCGCCGCTGCCATGAGCTTCAGTTCAGTTTCGGTCGTGGCGAATGCGCTGCGTTTGAGAACCATGCGTTTGACGTAAGCTGGACGTCACTCGACCCGGGGTCCTTTTGCACGCCGATCTCCAGCGTCCGAGGCCGAGGCTTTGGGGGACCGTTTCTGCACGTTCTCGGCCGCCTCCAGGGCCCCTCTGCCTCTCCAACCGTTCCAAATCTTTGCTCCGCAGGCCGCACCCGCAAACCCGCCCCTTTTCCCGCCGAGATCCGCCCCATCTTCACGCCCTGCGACGCTCGCCGCCTCGTTCCCTGCACTTCTTCAGCGCATTGGGCTTGCACCCAAGAAACCCTGAAGAAGGCACCCAATGCGGATTTTGGCAAGAAATCAGAGACACCGAGATCGCCGCAAGTCCATGAAAAAACGCCGCTTGCGATTTCTCGACAAGCGGCGTTAGGTGGAGGCGGCGGGGATCGAATGAGCCGCTCCGTCTTCGTAACCCGTTATCTGCCAACGTTATGCGTTACGTAACCTGTGGCTTGGCAGCGCTGGGGCAGCGCTCAGGTGTCTCTGGGGTGCACCGGATGGCTCTGATCGGCACGAGCAACCCGCAGCTCCATCGTCTCGGGAAAAAAGTGGAGGCTCGACGCCTCGAACCCGTGTTCCGTTACAAACTGCCCAGAAGTCACCCTATCAATCCGTGCCGAGTCTGGCGATACCGTCGTTCGCACAACACTTCACGTCTAGTAGCTTCGCTACCCCAAGCGTCGCACCACTGTTCGCAATGATCAGGGTCCCTGGAATAAGAACTCGACTACGTTTCGCACCTTCTTCCGTGAGAAACCCAACAGTCTCAGTTACGGCAAGTTGATGTTCCGGGATGTTGGTCAGTGCAGCGACGGTTAGCCAAGGAATGAAGCTGCCGTTGAAAAATCGTGCGTCTCCGGCAGGCCTAGGTGAACTACCACGTACGACATGGCCAAGATCGCCAATCAGATTTACATCCCAGTCGGCCGGTAGCTCTCCCACGTCCGTAGTTTTGTAGCCAGACGGGGTTGGCTCTGCGGCCACATGGTGCGTCTCTCTGGCCTTCATGCCTCGGCCTCCTGAACTCCCAGTTCCTGCTGGATCTTCTCCAATTCCGATTTCAGCTCCTGCTTCGAGGGCAGGTAGAGCTGGTACTTCGAGGCGAAGATGTTGGCGTTTTCGGGGAGGGTCAGTTCGACCAAGGCGTCGTTCTTGCGGCGGCAGAGGACGATGCCGACCGTCGGCAATTCGTCCGGCAGTTTGACGTGCCGATCAAAATAGTTCACGTACATCTGCATCTGCCCTAGATCCTGATGCGTCAGCTTGTCCCGCTTCAGGTCGATCAGCACATAGCAGCGCAGCAGCCGGTTGTAGAAGACCAGGTCCACGTAGAAATGGTCGTTGTCGAACGTGAATCGTCTCTGTCGCGATTCGAACAAGAACCCTTTGCCGAGTTCCAGCAGGAATTGTTCCAGCCGGTCGATAATGGCCGATTCCAATTCGGTCTCGGTGTACGCCGGCTTCTCGTCCAGGCCCAGGAACTCCAGCACCAACGGGTTCTTGATCAGATCAGCGGCCCTTGCCACAACCTGCCCTTCCTGCGCCAACCGACGAATTTCGTCCTTGTCCCGGCTCAGCGCCAGCCGTTCATACAGCGAACTGGCGATCTGCCGTTCCAGTTCGCGGACACTCCAGTTATTTTGGGTGGTTTCAATCTCGTAGAAACTGCGTTCGTCGGAGTTGTCGATAGTCAGAAGCGTTACATAGTGGGACCAACTTAGGGCGAAGGCACTGGCTAACGAACCGAGCATACCTTCCGGAAAGCGTTCACCTGGGTATGGGAGCATCGCGAATTCGTCCGACACTGTCGGGCGAAGTTCCAAAGGGGCTAGAAGAGACGCCCCCGAGCCCAATTCCTCCGACAGTGTCGGAGGAATTTGCTTGTATTGCAGATAGAAAGATCGGTAGAGCCACAACCGCGTCTGCGAGCTTCCTCGTATCCCCATGTGTCGAAAACGCTCGGAAAGCGTGGCAATAAACCGGGTCCCGTACTCTGCCCGATCCGTCCCCTTCTGCTCGTATTCAATAATGTACCATCCGAATAGCCAATTGCGAACCACCAGCGAGAGGTTGACCGATCGCGCAGCCTGATGTTGCATTTCTTCGTGCGTTCGCTGGCAAATCGCAACCAGCGAGTCGAAATCGAAATTGCTGTCCATCATGCGAATCCCATCCGTTTCAAATGTTCATCCACTTTGGCGCTCAGGGTATCCACCCGCTGCACCAGTTCCGGCACGGGGCTGGCGTAGCGCTCTTCCAGTTCTTTGACCCGTTCGGCCAGCCGCTGGGTGATCCGCCGCACTTCGCCACCGATCGCCTCCTGGATCGAGACGAACCACTTGTCATCAACGGCCAGCGTCTTGACCTCGGCTTCGCTCAGGCTGCCGTACTTTTTCAGTACCTTGGCGTCCAGTTTCTCCTGAGCATCCTTGACCGCCTTCTTCGCGTCAGCCTCGGCGTCCATCAACTCCAGGCATCGAATCAGCGCCGCCTGCTCTTCCGCGTCATCATCGCCAACTCTCAACTCTCCACTCTCCACTCTCAACTGTTTCAGCCGCTCGTTGACGCCGGCCTTGGTGACCTTGCCCTTGTCGTTCATCGCCTCTTCCAGCAGACCTTCCTCGACCGCGTGCCCCTCGATGAACTCGTCCAGGGCCTGGGTTGCCTCGTCTTGCTTGGCCTGGAGCAAGTCGATCTCGGCTTGCTCGTCGGCGAAGGAGCGAGCCACGATCAGCGGGGGCGGGATCAGGTCCATCTTGTATTTCTTCTTCTTGACGACCAGATCGGGCGTCTCCTTGATCTTCTTCTCCTTGTCGTCGATCACGCCCCGCGGCTTGGCCGCTTCCAGCCAGCCATCGGCAGCGATCAGGTACACGTCGTCCTGCATCGCGTCGGCCCAGTAGTCCATCAGACGTTGATACACGTCGTACCGGCTGAGCAGCGGCACGTCAGCAAACCGGGCCAGTAAATCCTCGGACAACTCGTGGATCAACGGCTTGGGTTTGTCGTCGACCTTCAGGCCGCGAAGACGTTTGGTATGGGCCGACCGCCACTGGTCGAAGATCCCGGCGACCTGCTGTTGGTACGCGGCGAACTCGTCGTGCGCCAGGATCGTCGACTTGACCTGGGCGGCCTCCACCCGAGCCTCGCTGTAGCCGGCACGGTCGCCATGCTTGAACAGGACTTTGCGCACGGTCGGGAAGACGTCCCAGTACTCTTGGAGATCGTCGATGTCGCGATTGGGGATGCCGCCTCGCAGGTGGGCTTCCAGGTCGTGCAGGTCTTCCGGTTCGCTACTGTCGATGTAGCGGGGGATGTTCAAGTTGTAATCGTTCGACGGATCGGCGATTTCGCTGACCGGCACCATCCGCGAGTAACGCGGCACCTCGATCTGCCGGTTGAACACGTCGACGATCTTGTGGATGTCCTGGGACCGCAGACGGTTCTTGTTGCCGTCCTTCATAAACCCTTTGCTGGCATCGACCATGAAAATGCCGGTGCGGGCGTGGGCGTTCTCCTTGTCGATCACCACGATGCAGGCCGGGATGCCCGTGCCGTAGAACAGGTTGGCCGGCAGCCCGATGATGCCCTTGATCAGGCCGCGGGTGATCAGGTTCTTGCGGATGTCGGCCTCCTTGTTGCCGCGGAACAGCACCCCGTGCGGCAGGATGACCGCCGCCTTGCCCTTGCTCTTCAGCGAGGCGATCACGTGCAGCAGAAAGGCGTAGTCGCCGTTCTTGGCCGGAGGCACGCCGTACTCGAAGCGGTTGAACTCGTCCGCATCCGGGTTGAACCCGCTGGTCCACGCCTTGGTCGAGAAAGGCGGATTGGCGACGGCGAAGTCAAACGTCTTCAGACTGCCGTCCTTGTTCTTGAAGTACGGAGCGGCCAGCGTGTTGCCTCGCCACAAATCGGCGGTCGGGTGTCCGTGCAGGATCATGTTCATCCGTGCCAACGCCCAGGTGGCGTTGTCCATTTCCTGCCCGTAGATCGTCATCCCGTTCGGCCCGGCTTCATCCGCCGCCTTGACCAACAGCGAGGCAGATCCGCAGGTCGGGTCGTAGATCATCTGGTCCTGCTTGGTCTTGGTGGTAATGCCGACGACCTTGGCCAGGATGCGGGACACCTCGGCCGGCGTGTAGAACTGGCCCTTGCTCTTGCCACTCTCGGTGGCGAAGTGCCGCATCAGGTACTCGTAGGCATCGCCCAGCAGGTCATCCCCCTCGGCCCGGTTGGCGCGGAAGTCCAGTCCATCGAAGATCGCCACCAGCTTCGACAGCCGATCCTGCATCTCCTTGCCGCGGCCCAGCTTGTCTTCGTCGTTGAAGTCGGCCTCGTCGATGACCCCCTTCAGATCGTTCGCCTCGGCCAGCTTGCCGATGACCACGTTGATCTTGTCCCCGATCTCCTTATCGCCTTTCAGCTTCACCATGTCGGCAAAGCTGCCGCCCTCGGGCACGTCGATCAGGAAGTTCGGGTCGCCGACGCTCTTGTCCGAGACGTACTTCATAAACAGCAGCGTCAGGATGTAGTCCTTGTACTGCGAAGCATCCATCCCGCCTCGCAGTTCATCGCAGCTTTGCCAAAGGGAGCTGTACAGTTGTGACTTTTTGAGTGCCATGAGTTTCCAATCTGATGGCCCCAGGGCTCAAGTTTGAACACTGGGCGACTTGTCGCGGTACTGTCACTTCGCCTTCTTGGGTCTGGCCGGCGTCACCGGCTTGGCGGCCTCGCGGAGGAACGGCTCCAGATCATCGCGCCGAAACAGCCGCCAGCCATTGGCCGGGTTGCGATACATCGGGATCCGGCCATCTGCCGCCCACGTCCGGAGCGTGCTTTGGGATACGCCCAGGATCGCGGCCCCCGCGGCGACCTTCACTTACTCGCTCAATTGCTTCATCTGATCAACTCCCGTGTCCGCAGCCCTAATTGGGTACTGTCTCACTGCCGGATAACCTACCAAAACCTTCAGCGGACAGAAATCAGGCATCTGGATCTCTTAGAAGGCTCGCAAATGGAGCCACCTACCGGCTGGAAGCGAAAGGAAGGCCCCGAAGCATGGCAAGATACCTGCTACGACACCCACATCGACAATCAAGCGAGGGCCGTGGCGGCTCTGTTGGCCCCCAAGGAGCCTGATCCGGAGAAGGACCGCAAGGCGAAGGATGCCGCGGAGTCCAGGGGCGATCCCAAGGAGCCGGGTTCGTCCGTGGCCAAGGCCGGCTGAGCCGACACTTGGCAGCGCCCTGGCAGCGCGCCGGCTGTCCGTGGACGGCACGAGACGTCACCAATGTCTCGTGACCGTCCACGGCGGCCGACCCAAGAACGCCAAACCCTTGTGTTTTCATGGGTTTGGGCATCACATGACAAAAAAAGGCACCGCCTGTCTCAGACGGTGCCATGTGGAGGCGGCGGGGATCGAACCCGCGTCCCGCGACATTTCCATGCCCGCTTCTACGTGTGTAGTCGTTTATTTGAGTCTCGTTCGCGAGTCGCCAAACGACAGGCTGCTCGACGAACCAGCCAAGAACTTTTTTTAGCCGCCAGCGTGCTCGGCATGACTGTCGGCGAGCCGGATTTGGCGACCGACTTTTGGGACTCTCCGGCTAAGGCCCGCAGTCGGGGCTACCTATCTCTAGGCGGCCAGTACGAGGTTTTCCTCGGCAAGTAAAATGAGCGGTCAGCTTTTAGCGTGGCCAACTGACCAACCACGACACGCCACCGACACTTCAAGCTATCCGGTCGAATCCAATTCGCCCCCGAAGGATCGAAGCATCAACCAAGTTATCGGTTCACGACCGACACCTGCATTATACTCAGACCTTGGATCCGTCAACAGGTTCGCTTGGGGACAAACCGGCCAAACAGCCTGCCGGTGCTCCCGGACTCCTTGCCCTCCCGGTAAACTGTCGGGTCGAAGCGTGTATTCTGCACAGTATCTCAAGCGTTTTCGAACGGGAGAACATCATGGCCGAGTGGATCGAACCTGGGAAAAAGGCGCCCGTTTTCACGTTGAAGGCGGACGATGGCAGCAAAGTGAAACTGTCGGATCTGAAGGGCTCGCCCGTCGTGCTCTACTTCTACCCGAAAGACGATACGCCCGGTTGCACCAAGGAGGCGTGTTCGTTCCGAGATCGCAAGTCCGAAATCGAGGCGCTCGGCGCTGTCGTATTGGGCGTCAGTCCGGACACGGTCGAGAGCCATGTCAAATTCCGCGACAAGTACGGTCTAAACTTCCGTTTGCTCGCGGATGCGGATCACCAAGTGGCCGAGAAGTATGGCGCCTGGCGAGAAAAGAACATGTACGGCAAGAAGTCGATGGGTATCCAGCGTTCCACCTACCTGATCGACGCCGACGGCAAAGTGGCCAAGGTTTGGCAGCGGGTCCAGGTCGATGGCCACGACGAGCAAGTGATCGAGGCGATCAAGGCCCTGGCGGGTTGAACAGGATGCATCAGGCGAAGCTCGGCACAGCGCAGGCTGGCAGCCTGTGCTACGGCTGGGGCTCGGGTTGGACCCGACGCCAGTCGTATTTGGTCTTGCCGTCTTTGTCCAGCAGAAGTAGTCGCTCTTCGTTTAACTCGAGAATGCGTTCGTCGACGCGGTCGCCCATCGTTTTCAAAATCATCTGGACCTTGACGGCTGGTTCGCCTTTGATCGTCTGCTTTTTCAGCCGTCCGTTCTCAACCGACCAGACCATCTCGAAGGTCAACCGCTGGGCGAACAACCGGGCCTTGAGCCCATCCAACTCGACGACCATCTTTCCCGTACCGTCCTCGTTCAGCGTCTTCGTCCGCTTTCCTTGGTAGTCGTCTTGCCATGTGCCGACGACCAAACGGCGAAGCTGTTCGTCCTGCGCACCGACGGCCGCTTCTTGCTGGGCTGAAAGCGGGCAAACGAGCAAGTCAAACAGGACAACGGCGAGCAACGCGGGGAAGATTGCGGAACGCGGCGATTTCCGGTCGCGGGGCGTAACCCATCTCGCAAATTGCTGCTGTCGCGGGCACAATAGTGCCGCGTCTGGTGTACCCGTTTTCTGCATCATACGAAGGCCCCTTTTCCATGACTGATCTCAATGCGGTCCTGACCGCTCGCCGCGACATCGCCCCGGGATTGGCCGTTTTTCGGATCGAGCCTGACGGCTGGGAAATCAAGGACTTTCGGGCCGGGCAATTCGCCGTCATCGGGCTGCCTGGCTCCGTCGCACGTTGCGAGGGCTCGGACCCCGAGGAAGAACCGGCGGACCCGGACAAGATCATCCGTCGGGCGTACTCGATCGCCTCTTCCTCGCTGGAACGCCAATACCTGGAATTCTATGTTGTTTTGGTCGAATCGGGAGCCCTGACACCTCGATTATTCGCCTTGAACCCAGGCGACAAACTGTGGCTCGGCAAGAAGATCACGGGTTCGTTCACTTTGGACAACGTACCCGAGGGGCACAATCTGGTGCTGATCGCCACCGGAACCGGTCTGGCACCGTACATCAGCATGTTGCGCAGCCAATTGCTCCATACGAGGCAATCGAAAGTGGGAGTTCTTCACGGCGCGCGGCACTCGTGGGACCTGGGCTACTGCAATGAACTAGCGATGGTCGAGCGGGATCACGAGCATTTCGCGTATCTGCCGAGTATCACTCGTCCCGCCGCCGAGAAAACGCCGTGGCAGGGATTGACCGGGTACATTCAAGACATCTGGCAGAGCCGCCCGTTTCAAACTCGCTGGGGCTTCGATCCGGCCCCGGAGCATACGCACGTCCTGCTGTGCGGGAACCCGGCGATGATCGACACGATGATCGAGATGCTCGGCCAAGAAGGCTTTCGAGAGCATACCAAGAACGAGCCTGGTCAGATCCACCTGGAGAGGTACTGGTAGATCGTATTCGAATCGACGCGATCGAGTTGAGAGCGCCGCGAGAGAACACAAAGAACACGAAGCGTGTAATGTGCTCCTTTGTGGCAATTCGATCGAATCAGCAGGTTTCTGCTAGCATCGGTCGGGCCAACACTGCTCTTGCGGGGTGGTCGTGTTTTCGGCAAACTACCGCCCTTTGTTGGCGGACGTCTTTCCGGGCGCGAATTCATGGCTCGACAAACCAGCCTGCTCATCGCTTTCTCGTGTCTGATTCTATGTGCGGCAGGGTGCCACTTCCCTTGGAAAAGCGGGATTGCCGGTCAACATCCCGGTCACGAACCGCCGTTGCCGAATCCGCTGTTCGTTCCGGTGCGCGACCCCGAAGTGCTGTGGATTCAGTTGTTGGACGTTCTGGACAACGACTTCAAGGTCCAGCGCGAGGAGCGTGTCCGCGTGGTCGGCGATTTGATACTCGAGGGACGCATCGAGACCTTCCCGACCGATGGTTCGACGATCCTGGAGCCTTGGCGCAAGGATTCGACTCACGGATTCGAGAAATGGCATGCGACGCTGCAATCGCTGCGGCGCCGCGCCGCCGTGCGAGTGATCCCGGCCGATGGAGGCTTTCTGGTTGATCTGGTGGTCCAGAAGGAACTGGAGGCTCTGAATCAACCGGAGCATTCGACGGTGGAACGAACGCCGGTACGCGACGACGGTCCTAGAACGGGCCGCCTGGAGGAAACGCAGGAGGTCGCCGCCATCACATCGGGCTGGATTCCCCTCGGTCGCGACGTCTCGCTGGAACAGCGTCTGCTGCGGGATCTTCAAGCCCGGTTGACGCAATGAGCCTGCGATGCGGCCACGTTGGGTACAACGACTGGCGGGGCGTGGTAGACGGGCAATCGGATCGTAAAGGCGGTGCCGACGCCAACCGTGCTCTCCACGCGGACGCGGCCCCGGTGGGACTCGATGATGTGACGGCAAGCGGACAAACCAAGCCCGGTGCCGCCCTTACCGCTAGCGTCCGGCCCCTGCTTGGTGCTGTAGAACGGATCGAAGATACGGGGCAGTTTGTCGGCGGGAATCCCGCAGCCGGTATCGCGGATGGTTAGGTCCACGGTGTCGCCATCGGCACTTTGTTCCAGGCGGATGATCAGACGGCCTCCGTCGGGCATCGCTTGCCGGGCGTTGATCAGCAGGTTCAGCACGACCTGCTGGATTTGGTTGCCCACGGCGCAGGCCGCGGGCACTGGCGCAAAGTGCGTTTCGACGCTGATGCGGTACTTGCGCAATTCCCGTTCGAGCAGCACGAGCGACTCGTCGATCAGTTTGGCCAAGTCCGTCGGCTCGAAGGACTCCGAGCGGTTGCGGGCCATGCCGAGGACCGAGTTGGTGATCTTCGACGCCCGCTCGGCCGCCGCCAACACCTTTTGAAACGCCTTGTCGCGCGTGGCTTCGTCCTTGTGCCTCAATCCCATCTTGGCGTAGTTCAGAATCGTCATCAGTACATTGTTGAACTCGTGCGTGGTCGTGCTGACCAACTCGCCCAGCGCGGTCAACCGCTGGGCTTGAACCAGTTTCTGCTGGAGGATCGCCAGTTGCTGTTCGACAGTCAGTGCTTCGTGATCGCCACGGGTCGTCATCGGATTGCCTCGGTCCTGGTTCGCAGCCGCAGTCGATAAAGTCCGCGGTTCATCGCCAACTTGACTCGCTTGCCATGTCCGTGATGAACTTCGCGTTTTGCCGGATCGATTGTTCTTAACTCTTTATCTGAAGCCTTCTTACGTGCATTACTCCTATCGACGGATTGAACTGGGCAACTCAAGCCGAAGCGGGTATAATCCCCGGTCGTTTTCTTCGGACTAGCCATGGACTTTGGCAAATGGATAAGCTGGGATGCATACCGTTGAACTACTCGAACATGCGCTGTCGATAGCCGAAACCTTGGGTTATCGGGTGCGTCAGGAATGGCTTGGCGGCGCGGGCGGCGGCGCTTGTGAATTTGCAGGCAGACGATGGATCTTCGTCGATCTGTCTTTGAACGCAACCGAGCAATTGGACCAAGTGCGCAGCGCTCTGATGGCGGATCCCGCTGTGTACACGCTGGATCTTTCCCCCGCGATGCGCAAGCTGTTCGACATTCGCAGGGCAGCTTAGAACAATCGCCGATCACTCGCTCGGCGAATGGACGAAAGAACCTACGGTGAAGATTCGCGTTGTTGTCACGGGCCGGAACTATCATACGGCTGCGCCCGTGCCGGAAGAACTGGAATTGGGCGAGGGGCAGAGCGTCGACAACGCACTAGCCGCGCTGACGCAGTATCTGCCCGAGGGACAGAGTTTCCCAGGAAGTTGTCTCGTGGTGGTTTCGGGACAGCACCTGGGCACGGTTTCGAAGCATCAGCCGCGGAGTCTCCGCGATGGTGATGAATTGGCGTTGATCGCTCCCGTCGCTGGCGGCTGACCGCAGCCGAGAAAGGAGAGGGCAACCGCACTGATCGCACGCGAGTCGTCGGCGAGGCATCCGCCACGACTCGGGATCGAGTGGGTCGCCAGTACAAGGATGTACGCCGACTTTTCAAGCCGTCTGGCTGCCATCGCCCTGCTTCTGCTGGTCGTCGCCGCGCCGGCGCGCGCCGACGAGGCCGCCGACGCGTACAAGGTGGCCTTCGACCACTTCACGCAGGGACGCTGGCAGTTGGCCGAGCAGGAACTGAGCGGGTTTGTCGAGCGGTTTGCCAACCATCCGGAAGCCGCTACGGCTGCTTTTCTGTTGGCGGAAACTCGGATCCAGACGCGGAACTACCTTGTGGCCAGGCAGGGCTTCCTGGATTTTCTGACTCGCGAACCCGACCACCGTTACGCTCGGCGCGCGTTGTTCCGAGCGGCGGAAACGGCCCGCTTGGCAGGTCTGACGGACGAGGCGTACGCCGATTTTCAGCGCTTTCGCCAGAGCTATCCGCATGACGCTCTGAACGCATACGTCTTGTACCACCTGGGCGAAATCGCGCTGGCACGCGACGATTGGGTGGAAAGCCAGACGTTCTTTCGCGAAGGATTGCGCCTCTACCCCAGCGGACCACTGAACGAAGAAACCCGCTTCTCGCTGGGCCGCTGCCTGGAGATCCAAGGCGACGTCGATGCCGCCCGCGACGAATACCGGACGCTCGCCCGAAAGGGAATCCGGCTGGGCGACGATGCGCAAGTCCAATTGGGAAATTCCTTTTATACCCGGGGCCGGTACGAAGAAGCGGCGGTCGAGTTCCAGCAGGCGGTCACCAAGTTCGCCGGCAGTCCGCGGTTGCCCCAGGCCCGGTACTGGCTGGGGATGAGCCACGTCGCTCTGCGCCGCTGGCCCGAGGCGATCGCGACGTTGACGGCCTGCATCGCCGATCATCCGGAACACGAACTCGCGCCCGCGATGACGTTCTGGCTTGCCGAGGCACACCGTCAGAACGGCGATTCCGTCGCGGCGATAACCTTGTACGAACGCACTGCGGCCAATTGGCCAACCAGCCAATGGGCGGACGACAGTCTGCTGGCGCTGATCGAGACCCTATTCGCCGACGGACAATTCGAGTCAATCGACCGACACGCCACCAGTTTCGAGCGAGACCAGCGGACCAGTCCCCTGCGTTCCCGCGTGCGACAGTTGGTCGGCCGCACGCGTTTGAAGCAGCAGCGGTTCGGCGAGGCGGTCGAGGTGCTGCTCGCAATCGTCGACCGAACTGAGGGCAATGAAGCGGGCGAGCCGGCGGAAGTGCCGGTCGAAACGCCCGAGACGCTGGCGGCCCAACAGCAGACGTTGTACTACTTGGCGCAAGCGTACTTGGGTGCGTCTCAGCCAGCAGCCGCGTTGCAGGCGTTGGCCCGCATCGACCGGCAATCGGCCAAGCCCGAGACGCTGCGCGGGGTCCGCGTCACCCAGGCGACGGCGCTGATCGGTACGGGCCAGTTCGCCGAAGCCATCCCGCTGCTCGAACAGTCGCTATCCGACCGGGAGAATCCCACGGAGGCCGCCACGAGCCGCTTCCAGTTGGCGATTGCCCGTGCGCGAACCGGGCAACTCGACTCCGCCGTCGCCGTATCGAAATCGCTGTCGGACGAGGATCAGCAGAACCCGCTGCTTTGGCAGGCCATGCATGAAGTGGCCGAGGCAGCCTACGCCGCCCGGCGTTTCGAGACTGCCGAAGAGTACTTTCGGCGTTTGACGTCCAGCGGCGCGTCTCCGAACGATGCGGCCAAAGGCTGGTCCGGGCTGGGCTGGGTGTACTACCAGACGGCCAAGTTCGACGATGCGGCTGCGGCCTTCGGCAAAGTCTGCGACGACCATCCGGACAGCGCACCCGCGGCAGAATCGCAACTGATGCGTGCCAAGTCGCTGGAGCGACTGGGACGCCGCGACGACGCGCTGAGTGGCTTCCTGGCCTTGATCGACGCCCGCAACGAGGCCCCGCAACTGCCCACCGCGTTGTTCGAGGCGGCGGGCTTGTTGGAAGCCAAGGGCGAACCGGCCGCGGCGCTGGAACTGCTCGAGCGGCTGGTCGCACAACATCCCGGATTCGAACAGATGGACGCCGCGCTGTACCGTCAGGCTTGGCTGCTGGTCGATCTGCAGCGCCCGTCCGAAGCGGCCGACGTCTTTCAAGCGATCAGCGACCGGCATCGCACCAGCCGCTACTGGGCCGATGCCACGTATCGGTTGGCAGAGCGCGCCGCGCGTGCGGAGCGATATGCGGACGCCACTCGACTGTTGACCGAGGTGGTCGACGCCCCCGGCAGCAGCCCGGAGATTCTGGCCCATGCGCTGTATCTGCAAAGCCAAGTGGCCGTGTCGGGCGGGAAATGGAATCTCGTGGCGGCTCCGCTGGAACGGTTGCTGGCGGAGATGCCGGAATCGGCGTTGCGGCTGCCGGCCGAGTACTGGTTGGCCGAATCCTATTTCCAGCAACAGCAGTTCGACCGCGCCGCGGACGCGTTTTCGCGTCTGGAATCCACGCTCGACCAACGCCGCGACCCGTGGCTGGCCATGGTTCCGCTGCGCCGTTCGCAGATCCTGGTCGAGCAACAGCGGTGGGACGAGGCCTGTGCGGCCGCCCAATCCGTCGGACAACGTTTTCCCGGGTTTCGCCAGCAGTACGAAGCCGACTATGTCATCGGCCGCTGCCAGGCCATGAAAGCCCAGTTCCAGGAAGCTCGCCAATCGTACGAGCGGGTGATCCGCTCGCCCGAGGGCGGCAAGACCGAGACAGCCGCCAAAGCTCAGTGGATGATCGGCGAATCCTACTTGCATCAGAAGAACTACGCCGAGGCGATCCGCGCGTATCATCGCGTGGAGAGTCTGTTCGCCTATCCGCGCTGGCAGGCCGCCGCCTTGTTGCAAGCCGGCAAGTGCTACGAACAGCAAGGCGATCGCAACGAAGCGTCGCGGGTTTTCACACGCTTGGTGGAGCATTACCCGGAGACGTCCTTCGCCGCGGAGGCTTCCCAACGACTTCGAAAATCCAATCCGTAGAGGGTGATTTCCATGATCGGACGATTCATCTCGAAACCGTGTGCTTTCCGTCGAGCGTCTCTCGGCGACCTGTTGACGCAGTCGCTGCTGCGAGCGGCGCTGCTGGTTGCCGCCGTGAACTGGTCCGTGCCGGCCGCAGCCCAGGTGCTGGCCGAGCCGGGAGTTCGGCCGATCGATCCGGGCTCGGCGACCGGTCCCGAAGCGACCGGCCAGCCCATCCCGACGCAAAACATGCTGCAGGTGATCCGGGACGGCGGGCCGCTGATGATTCCGATCGGCATCTGTTCGTTTATCCTGATGGTTTTCGTGTTCGAGCGTTCGATCAGCCTGCGGCGCGGACGCGTGATCCCGCGGCCGTTCGTCAAGCGTTTTCTCCAGCAGATCAGCGATGGCGAACTGGACCGCGAGGCGGCACTCGAACTTTGCGAACGAAACCGCAGTCCTGTCGCCGAGATCTTCGCCGCCGCCGTCCGCAAGTGGGGACGGCCTTCGGTCGAAGTCGAACAAGCGATCATCGACGCGGGAGAACGCGTGACCAACAATTTGCGGCGCTACCTGCGAGTGCTGAACGGCGTCTCGACGATCAGCCCGCTGTTGGGACTGCTGGGAACCGTGCTGGGCATGATCCGCGCCTTTAACGCCATCGCCACGGCCGATGCGATGGGCAATCCGGAGATGCTGGCCGGCGGCATCAGCCAGGCTTTGATCACGACGGCGGCCGGGCTGAGTGTCGCGATTCCGGCGCTGATCGCCTATTTGTATTTCTCCGGCCGCGTCGATCAATTGATCATGACGCTGGACGAACTCGGCCTGCGCGTGGTCGCCGTGATCGCGGGCGACGTACCCGTCCCGCGCAGCGGCGAGGCGGAACGGACGTCCGGCAAGCCGGATCGCCGCCGTCCGGCCGCGTAGCCGAGTCCGCCGCGCCGATTTCCAACGGAGCCAGGGAGGGCCATCGCCATGCCACTGAAAACGAACTTGAACGAGCAACCGTCGGTCAATCTGACCCCCATGATCGACATCGTGTTCCTGTTGATCATTTTCTTCATGGTCGGCACGAAATTCGTCGAAATGGAACGGAAGATCGCTGTTCAGGTGCCTGCCGTGCGCGACGCTCAAACGCTGACGCCGGCGCCGGAAAAGCGGACGATCAATGTCTACCGCGACGGCCAGATCTCGTTGGACCGCCAACCGGTGACGCTGGAACAATTGACCGCCGAATTGGCGGCTGCCCGGCAGCAGTATGCCGATCTGGGCGTGATCGTCCGGGGCGACGCCGAGGGAGCGTTCCAAAACGTGGCTTCCGTACTGAATGCCTGCCGCCAGGCCGGAGTGGCCGAGATGGGGATATCCGTGCGGATGGCGAGGTGAATCATGGGCGCGGTTCTGGAAAGCCTGTACGAGGCGGCCACGGGCATCGCCCGGCCGGGCACGGTAACGACCGTGCTGCTGGCCGGGATGGCGGTGGTGGTGATCGCGCTGCTGGTGCTGATGCGGACCCGCTGGGGCGAGGCCAAACCGCTGTCCAAATGCATGGCGCTGTCGATCTTCGCTCATCTGCTGTTGATCGTCTACGCCTACTACATGCAGACCTTTGTCGCCGTGCCGTTGCCGGGCCGGGAAGAAGTGGTCCAAGTCACCCTGATCGCCCCGACCGAGGAAGAAGAGCCGGAACCGCCGGTCGCCGAGCCGGTTCCCGCCCAGCGCGAACCGTGGAACGAGTTTCCGTCGATGCAGCCTTCGGAGCCGCCGCCCGAAACGCCGGACGCCGCCCGTGCGCCGATCGAACCACCATTCGAACCGCAACGCGAGCGGGAACCGGCCGCCGTGGCGATGACAGCGCCGGACTTTCCGGACATTCCCGATGTCCCTCCCGATCGGCCACTGCCGGTTCCTGTGCCACTCGACCAGACGGTGGCTCAGCCGCTGCCGCCGGCGATCGAGGACATGCCGAAGATCGAACCACCGGCGGTCCAGTCGGCCGAGCCGGCGCGGCCACTGATGCCGGAGATCCCCCAGGCCGACGAGCCGTCCCGATTGGTGCGGGTCGACGACGCCTTGGTTCCCGACCGGGACACGCCCGCCGAACTGCCGCTGGATCTGCTGGCCGGTACCGTCGCGATGCAACAGATTTCCGCCGCGGCGACTTCCGCGTCTTCACCGGTTCGCCAACTGCCCGAGCCCGAGCCCATTGCGCGGCGCGTGGCCGACGGCACGCCGTTGCCGAGCACATATCAGAACCGGACGGCGGACAACCGCCACACGATCGTTGTCCGCAACGGCGGCAACACCGAGACAGAAGCCGCGGTTCGGGCGGCCCTCGCCTGGCTGGCCGCCAACCAGGAAGCGGACGGCCGCTGGAACGCTCGCCGCCACGGTGCAGGTCAGGAGGGGCAGGTCTTGGGGCACGACCGCGGAGGAGCCGGCGGCGACGCGGACACGGGCGTCTCCGGACTGGCCATTCTGGCCTTCCTGGGCACCGGACAATCGCACTTGGACGGCGAGCACCAAGACACCGTCCGGCGCGGCCTCGAGTTTCTGCTTCGCAGTCAAGCGGCAGACGGCAATCTGGCTGGCCAGGCCCGCTTGTTCGCCCGCATGTACTGTCACGGCATCGCGGCCTTGGCCATCAGCGAGGCTTACGCGATGACGGGCGACGCGCGGCTGCGTCCCTTCGTCGAGCGGGCGATGCGGTACACGGTGCGGGCTCAGAACGCCAACGATGGCGGCTGGCGATACCTGCCCGGCGACGCGGGCGACATGAGCCAATTCGGCTGGCAACTGATGGCGATCAAAAGCGCGGGACTGGCGGGCGTAGCCGTTCCCGATGCCACGCAACAGGGCATGAGGCGTTTTTTGGACAGCACGAGCACCGGACGCTTCGGCGGCTTGGCCGCCTACCGGCCCCACGGCCCGCCCACGGCCACCATGACCGCCGAGGCATTGTTCTGCCGTCTGTTCATGGACGCGCCGCGGAGCAGCGCCGCAACCCGCGAGGCAGTCGAGCTGCTCATGCAGGAAACGCCGCGGTCCGGCGAAATCAATCTGTACTACTGGTACTATGCCACGATCGCCCTGTTCCAGTTGCAGGGGCCCGAATGGGAGGTTTGGAACCAGCATCTGCAACAGCGATTGCTCGCCGCTCAGGCCACCAGCGGCGTCCATGCAGGTAGTTGGTCGCCGAAAACGGTCTGGGGCGGTTATGGAGGCCGCGTGTACACCACCGCCATGGCGGCGCTGTGCCTGGAAGTCTACTACCGCTACCTGCCGATGTTCGATTCGTCGCGACCGTAGCGCAGGGAAGATATGCCAACTCACCAGTGGCCCGCGGGCGCCGAACGCTGGTCGGACACCCACCAGTGGCCCGCGGGCGCCGAACGCGGGTCGTGCTCTGGGTTTGTAAATTCGCCAACTGTCCTCTCTCTGTCCTCTCGCGCAGCGGAGCCGGGGGCTGGGAAAACCGGGCGGAACTCCGTAAACTAAGCCGCGCGTAGACGCGTTTCCGCGTGATGAGAACTGACGCGGAAGCGTGAACGCCAACGGTGGCGGTTTCCGATCGCGCACGCTTTATTCTCAAAAGAGTCCAGAGGGTTCCTGCCTTGGCCAAGAAGCAAAGTACTGCCACGACCGTTGACGAACCGCAGCCGACTTTCGAGGAATCGCTCGAACGCCTCGAACAAATCGTGCGGCAACTCGAACAGGGACGCCTGGGGTTGAGCGAATCTATGGACGTCTACAGCGAAGGCATCAAGCACCTGAAGCAGTGCTACCAGACGCTCGAGTCGGCCGAACGCAAGATCGAATTGCTGGCCGGCGTCGACGCCGAAGGCAATCCCGTCACCCAACCGTTTGACGACAAGGAATTGTCGCTGGACGAAAAGGCCGAAGCCCGCAGCGACCGCCGTTCCCGGCCCGCCAATCGATCCGCCGCTCCGGACGACGACGAACCGTCCGGGCGCCTGTTCTAATGACTAATACGCTTCGATCACTTCGCCGCCGTCGCGGGAGGCCAGCGAGAGCAGGACGGTCAACTCGATCGATTCGGCCAGCAGTCGCACCGATCCGTCGCACAGCAGAACGTGGGCGCCGCCCGGATGGTCGGAGAACAGCGAACTGTTTCCCGCATTGATCCAGGCATCGGCGGGCGCAGGATTGATCGGGGGGATTCGCAAACCGCTGATCGGCGCGGCCGGGACGCTGATGCAATTCTGCCCGCCTGCCCACACGCCTCGCAGCGCGTTGCTCGTGCCGGCGATGAAGATCCCGCGACCGGACAATTCGCCGACCAAGAGGGTCTGGGAAAGTCCGTCGATGATCTCGGCCGGCGCGGTTTGCGTGCGCTGGCCCGTGCTGATGTTCAGCAAGATGCCGCTGTTCGCCGGATAGCTTGCGCCGGTCGCCGGATTGCGAAACGTCGAGTGGACCGTCGGTCCGCTGATGCCGGCATAGTCGATGCAGGCCATGTCCTCGCCCGTACCGGTGTCCCACGCTCCCGGATTGATCAGGTCCAGATGGATCCGGTCGCCGATCCGCGTCGCGTGCCGCCGCCCGGTGCTGGGGCAGAGAAACGCCGGCACCGGCGACGAAACGGCTTCGCGGTTTTCGGGGCCCCAGACCGCCCGCCGCAAGTCGATCTGCTGGTGAATCGCCGACTGTTCCATCCACTCGAGCAGAAATGCCGGCCAGCCCCAGGTCTTGTGTCCCACGATCACCAATCGCTGGCCCGGCGGGAATGCGCCGAACGCCGAGACATGGTTGTGCATCCCGACCCCGATCTGTTTCAGGTTGTTCGCACATTGCGAGCGTCGGGCCGATTCGCGCGCGGTTTGAATCGCCGGCAGCAGCAACGCCACGAGAATGCCCACGATGGCAATCACCACCAGCAGTTCCACCAGCGTGAAGCCGGTACACGGGCCAGTTCGTACATGTTGCGTAGCCATCGGGTTGATCCCTTGTCGACTTCCGGATATTTTCCACGATGGCAGAGAAGAAGAAAAGCATCTTCTTGTCGTTTTTGTCCGATGTTCGCGGAGTTCCGATGCCGTTCGATCCACGATGCCGAGGTGCGTACCGCGGTCTGGCCTTCGCGCTGCTGACGATGCTTGCCGGCTGCCGAGACGGACCGCAGGCTACGTATTCAGTCACGGGCGAATTGACGATCCGGGGCAAGCCGGCCGAGGGCGCCGATCTGCGGTTCTACGAGATCCGCGGCAGGACGCCCGGCATGGCGCGGCCCTACGCCACGACCGACAGCGATGGCCGTTTCACGGTTTCCACCTACGGCATGAACGACGGGGCGCCGGTCGGCGAGTACCAGGTGTCCGTGTCCTGGAAAGGTCCGCTGCGCGGCGCATCGCCCGACCAGCGCGATGCGATGCCCGAACTGCTGCCGCCGCGTTTCGCCGATCCGACGACCTCGGGCATTCAAGTGCGCATTGTCCGCGGCGAGAATTCCCTGGGAACCATCGATCTGGACCCGTAGCTGACGGATTCGCCTAATCTTCCACCTAAGCATCGTTCGAGAAACAACTGTCGCCTCGCCAATGCAGCCATCACACTCCGTGGGATGATCAGCAAAAAACACTGGACCGTTATTTCTCGAACGATGCTAATCTCTCCGGCTCCAAGGCAGCAGGAAGAGATGAAATGAAAGATGAGGTGAAAGATCAGGGCTTCAGGTTTCGGGGTAGCTGGTGGACTTCTTTGCCGGTCATTAGGACGCAGGCTGTGCCGTCACTCGTCGCAATTGGCCGCAGGCGGCGGCGATCTCGTCGCCTTTGCGCTGGCGGAACTGGACCACCAGCCCGGCGAGTTCCAAAATCTCGCGGAATTGCTGGATCGCCGCCGACGACGGCGTGCGGTAGGGCAGGCCGGGCACGGGGTTGTAGGGAATGACGTTCAACAGAGCCGGTCGGCCGCGGAGCAACGACGCTAGTTGCCGGGCGTGTTCGGGTCGGTCGTTGATATCGGCTAGCAACACGTACTCAAAAGTCAGCCGCCGTCCGGACGCTTCGAAATAGCGGTCGGCCGCGGCGATGACCCGGCCGATCCCGATGCGGCGGTTGACGGGAACCAGTTCGTTGCGCAGCGCATCGTTCGGGGCGTGCAGCGACACCGCGAGATGATAGCGGGGCCGCGTCTGGGTTAGCCGGTCCATGGCTTCGGGCAATCCGACGGTCGAGATCGTGATCCTCCGCGCGCTGATCCCCAGCCCCGACCGACTGCTGGCCGCATCCAGCGCTGCGAGCACATGCTTCAGATTGGCCAGTGGTTCGCCCATTCCCATGACGACGATGTGGCTCAGCCGCTCGTCCGGCGGCAGAAGTTGTTGCAGCCGCAGCATTTGTTCCACGATCTCGCCGGCGGTCAGGTTCCGGTCGACCCCGTCCAAGCCGCTCGCGCAGAAGACGCAGCCCATCGCGCAGCCGACCTGGCTGCTGATGCAGATCGAGCGGCGAGCGCCGTCGCGCAACAGGACGCACTCGATACGTCCACCGTCGGCCAGTTGCAACAGGAGTTTTTCCGTCCCGTCCGACGCCTGCTGATGCCGGACGATGCGAGTGGTCCAGAATTCGAAGTCCGCAGCCAACCCCTCGCGCACGGTTCGCGGCAGGTCGGTCATTGCATCGAAGCCGGACGCCCGCTTTTCGAAGAACCATTTCCGCACTTGCCCGGCGCGGAACGCGGGCTGAGCGTGGTCCAGCAGCCACTGGTTCAGGCTTTCGAAATCGGGTTCTAGCAAGTGCGGTTTCATCGTCGGTTGCATCGCGTTCCTTGGTTCCATGCTGTAGGATAGACAGTCCATCGCCGGGGGCAAGGACGGGTAGGCCCTGAAATGCCACCCTTTTTTGCCCTTTGTCGGACTTTCAGAAAGGCAGGCAGACCATGACGCAAACCTCGGCAGATCGTCTTGCTTCCGCACCTCCGCAATCGGCCGGTTCGGCGGACGCTCTTGACACGGTCATGCGGTTGATGGCGATTCCCGGCCGTAGCGGCGAGGAGGGGCAGGTCGCTGATTTCGTCCGTCAGCGGTTGTTGGCGGCCGGCGCCTCGGCGGCCGATCTGGTGACTGATACCGCCCACCAGCGAACGCCGATCCGCGGCCAGACCGGCAATTTGATCCTGAAACTTGCCGGGACGCGGCGCGGACCGCGGCGGATGTTGTCCGCCCACCTGGACACGGTGCCGATCTGTGTTGGATCGCAGCCGCGTTTGCAGGGCGGGTTGGTGCGGTCCGAAAAGCCCGACACGGGACTGGGGGCCGACGACCGCGCCGGCGTAGCGGTGCTGCTGCACACGGCCACGGAGATCCTGCGCCGTCAGCTCGACCATCCGCCGTTGACGTTCTGCTGGTTCATCCAGGAAGAGATCGGACTGCACGGGGCGCGGTGCGTCAACAAGGGCCTGCTGGGCAAGCCCAAGATGGCGTTCAACTGGGACGGCGGCGCGGCGACGAAGCTGACGATCGGCGCCACGGGCGGATACCGCATGTCGCTGGAGGTGCGCGGAATCGCCAGCCATGCCGGCGGGGCGCCCGAGTGGGGTGTCAGCGCGATCACGATCGCCTCGTTGGCCATCGCCGACCTGCACCGCCGCGGCTGGCTGGGCGATGTCCGCCGGGGGCGGCGGCGAGGCACCAGCAACGTGGGTGTCATCCGAGGCGGCGACGCGACGAACGTCGTCACGGACCGCGTCGTGTTGCGAGCCGAGGCGCGCAGCCACGACCCGGAATTCCGCCAGGAGATCGTCGACGCGATGCAGACGGCGTTTCACCAAGCGGCCGCGCGAGTCAAGAACGTCGCGGGTACCCCGGGCAGCGTCCAGATCGACGGGCGACTGGACTACGAAGCCTTCCGGTTGCCGGTGGACCATCCGTGCGTCCAAACCGCCGCGACCGCGGTGCGGAGCATCGGGCTGGAGCCCGAGACGGCGATCTCCAACGGGGGCCTGGACGCGAACTGGCTGTTCCAGCACGGCATCCCGACGGTCACCCTGGGCTGCGGCCAGTTGAACCAGCACATGACCAGCGAAGCCCTGGACGTCGAAGCGTTTCAAAACGCCTGCCGCATCGCCCTGCGCATCGCCACAGGCGACGAGACCTAATAGCGGCTTGTCGGCCTGCGTCCGGTGGCATAAACTCGGACCAGATTGATCTCGTTGGCGACGGTCTCGAAATCATTTCCCCATTTTTTCCTGACTCGTTCAGCAACAAGCCGAAGACGATCGCGGACCGAGTGACATCGGTCAGGGCTCCGTCGCCTTCGGCTTGTCGTTAAACGTGGGTGTTGGATCAGCAGTTGGATGGAGCTTATGGCAACGGCAGCCGAAGTATTGCAGCAGGGATGGCAGATCCACCAGTCGGGCAATTTCGCCGCGGCGGAGCAGATGTACCGCACGGTGCTGCGGGCGGATCCAAATAATGCAAACGCTTGGTGCTACTTGGGCATCGCTTGCTACGATCAGGACCGCTTGGACGAAGCGGTGGCGGCGTATCAACGGGCGATCCAGATCCAGCCGCGTTTTCCCATCGCGTACAACAACCTGGGCAATACGCTCAGGATGCAGAAACGGCTGACCGAGGCGCTGGCGTGTTTCGACGAGGCTTTGCGGCAACAGCCGGACTACGTCAACGCGCACAAGAACAAAGGCACGGCCCTGGTCTGGGAGGGACGACTGGACGAGGCATTGGCGAGCTACGGGCAAGCCCTGCAATTGGCGCCCGACGATGCGGAGACTCACAAGAACCTGGGCGTGATCATGTTGTTGCAGGGCCGCTTCGCCGAGGGCTGGCGCGAATACCGCTGGCGCTGGCGGACCAAGGATCTGACGCCCCCCAAGTACGACCGGCCCGAGTGGGACGGAGGATCGCTGGACGGCAAGACCATCCTGCTGGTCGCCGAGCAGGGGCTGGGCGATACCGTCCATTTCATCCGCTACGCTGGGGTGTTGAAACAGCGGTACGCGTGCCGGGTGATTGTGGCCTGTCATCGTCCGTTGCTCGAGTTGCTGGCAGATTGTTCCGGGATCGACGCGTTGGTGGCGATGGACGAACCGCCGCCCGACTTCGACGTGTTCTGCCCGTTGCTGGACGTCCCCGGAGTCTTGGGCGAGGATCTGCAAGGCACGCCCGGCCAAGTTCCCTACTTGTCGGCCCGGCCGGATCTGGTCGAGCAGTGGCGTCAGCGGCTGAGCGTCTACGGCGGACTGAAAGTCGGTATCGCCTGGCAGGGAAATCCCAAGTATCCGGCGGACCGGATGCGCAGCTTTCCGCTGGCCGCGCTCGAGCCGCTGGGCCGGCTGCACGGAATCCAACTGTTCAGCTTGCAGCGGGACGCCGGTGTGGAACAACTCGACACGCTGGCGGGCCGGTTGGACGTCGTGCCGCTGGGGCAGCAACTGGACCGCACCACCGGCGCGTTCGTCGAGACGGCCGCGGTGCTGAAGAACCTGGATCTGGTCATCTCGCCCGACACGGCGGTGGCGCACGTCACCGGCGCGTTGGGCGTGCCGCTCTGGCTGGCGCTGTCCAATGTCCCGCACTGGCCGTGGCTGCTGGATCGCGAAGACACACCCTGGTATCCCACCGCGAGGTTGTTCCGCCAGCAAGCGGGCGCCGATTGGACCAGCGTGTTCGAGCGGATGGCCGAACGCCTTGTCGCCGACAAGCCGCCCGTTCGCCTGAAGGAGTTCGCCGAGTTTCGGATGGCCGATTGCGGGCCGAACCGCCTGACCCGCACGCGACTCGGGCTGATGATCTACAATCGGCACGACCGCTACATCGGCCGGTCGCTGGAACGGTACGGCGAGTTTTCCGAGGGGGAATGCGATCTGCTCCGCCAAATGGTCCGGCCGGGCCACGTGGTGGTCGAGGCCGGCGCGAACATCGGCGCGCACACCTTGGTGCTGTCGCAACTGGTCGGTCCGGCGGGCCGCGTGTATGCCTTCGAGCCACAGCGAGTCGTCTTCCAAATCCTGTGCGGCAATCTGGCCCTGAACGGATGTCTGAACGTGGTCTGCCGAGAGATGGCGCTGGGGGACCGGCCCGGCCAACTGCGAGTGCCGCCAGTCGACTACCACCGGGAAAACAACTTCGGCGGCGTGGAACTGCGCGGCGACGATGCGGGCGAGCCGGTCCCGGTCATTACCTTGGACAGTCTGGATCTGCCCGCCTGCCATTTTCTGAAGGTCGATGTCGAGGGGATGGAACTGGGTGTCCTGCGCGGCGCCGAGCAGACGCTGCGCCGGCACCGTCCGCTGCTGTACGTCGAAAACGATCGCGAAGCCTCGTCGGCGGCGCTGATCGAGTATCTGCAATCGCTCGACTACGACCTGTACTGGCATCTGCCGCCGCTGTTCAATCCGCGCAATCATTTTCGCAACGGCCAGAACGAATTCTCGAACATCGTGTCCGCGAACATGCTGGGCGTCCACCGGTCGATCCGCGCGTCGATCGAAGGCCTGCGCCGCGTCGAAGGCCCGCACAGCAATTGGCAGCTTCCCACCCCGTCGCCGCCCGGATGAGAAGCCATGAGTACCACGCCCACGATTCAAGTTGACATCTCGCCCGGCGAACTGATCGACAAGATCACGATCCTGGAAATCAAGGCGGCCCGGATCCGCGACGCAGGGAAACTCGGCAACGTGCAACGCGAGTTGGCCGTGTTGACGCGAGCGAGAGACGGTGCGATCTGGCCCTCGGCCGATCTCGACGCGCTGACCAGCCGGCTGAAGGCCGTCAACGAAGCCATCTGGCAGATCGAAGACGATATCCGCGATTGCGAACGCAACCGGGACTTCGGCCCGAAGTTCATCGAATTGGCTCGCGGTGTCTACCACAACAACGACCGCCGCGCCGACCTGAAACGGGAGATCAACGAACTGCTCGGATCGCAGTTGATCGAAGAGAAGTCCTACGCGGAATACTGAGGCCGGAGCCCTACGAGAAGTTGGAAGAAGGATGTGAGCCGTCCACACGACCAACGCATCGTGGTATCATCAACGTAGGCTGCGGGCAGCCGGATTGCTAGCTTCGCCGGCTGATTCACAGAAGGCAGCCGAGTGTTCTTCAGGGGAAATGTCGTATGACCGTTGACCACTTTCAAGAAACCATCACGGCCCTGATCGAGCGAAAACCATTTCAATTGTTCACGGTCGAGCTGAACACGGGCGAGCAGATCGAAATCGATCACGCGCGGGCTTTGATCACGAGGGACGGCGCCGCCGTGTTCCTGGGCCCCGGAGGAGTGCCACACCTTTTCGATCACGAGAGCGTCAACCAGATCATCGTCGCGCCGGCCAACAGCAATGCCTGAACTCCGACAAATGTCCGCCGCACGATCCCTTCGCGCTCTTTGCGCCTCGGCGGTGCCGTCATCTTTCACCGCGAAGGCGCGAAGAACGCGAAGGATGGTTGGCGATGGGGCCGTGGATCTATAGCTTGTTGACCATCCGTTTGATGCCGTCCTTGACCAGCGGGACGTTCCAGTTGACTAGGAAACCCAGCCTGCGGTCGGAGAGCTTCAGATAGGTTAGCAATTGTGCCTCGTGGATCGGCGCCAGCGATTGGACGGACTTGTTCTCGACAACGACTTCTCCCTCGATCAGCATGTCCATGCGATATCCGGCATCGATGTGAATGCCGTCATACTTGATGGGCTGCAAGACTTCACATTCCACTGCCAAACCACGCTTACGCAATTCGTAATCGAGGCACGCTTGGTACGCTGATTCCAGCAACCCCGGACCCAATGCCCGATGCACATGCACGATGGCATCTATCAACTCCCGACCGATCGCCTCCAATTCGTCTTTGGTCTTCATGCCACTCTTGCTTTCTCATGAAATTCGCTTCGCGCTCTTCGCGCCTTGGCGGTGCCGTATTCTTTCACCGCGACGACGGGACGTGCCCGAAGAAATGCCTACGCGGCCTGTCTGGCGGCGGGGGCGATGGTGGTCAGTTCATCGGCCACGGCTTCGATGCGGTCGGCGGTGATCGTCCGCTGTTCTTCGGCGAAACCGATCAACAAGGCCATGTCGGCCAGGCGGTTGATCTTCCGGGGAACTCCGTCGGCTCGCTGGTGCAGGACTTCCAAGGCCTGCGGTTCGAAGATTGCATGGACGTCGGCCGCGCCGGCGGCGTGCATCCGGTGACTGACGTAGGCGACCGTTTCATCGGCGGTGAAGCGGCGCAGCAGGCACTTGACCCCCAGCCGCTCTTCCAATTCGGGCATCCGTTCGAGGGCCGGCAACAGCGCGGTCTGGCCGACCAGCAACACGGTCCAGGCCGGCTCGTAATTCAACAACAACCGAACCGTCTCCATCGTGTCGGTGCCGCACAGCAGGTGGGCCTCGTCGATGACGACCAACGCATGTTGCCCCTGATCGACACAGTGGGCCAAGCCGGTTTCGATGCGCTGCAGATGCACCTCCAGCGAATGTCCGCTGCTGCGCTCGCCCGTCAATTCGGCCGCGAGGTACGACACCAGCGACTCGGGATTCAACTGAGGAAACCGCAGATGGATCCGCGGCTGGTACTCTTCGGGCAGCGATTCGAACAACGAGCGGACCAGCAACGTCTTGCCTAGCCCGGACATGCCGGCCAGCAAGCCGGCTCCCTGTCGGTTCTCGATGGCGTAGTGCAGTTTCAGCAGCGTCGCCTGATGCGTCTCGCTGGGATAGTAGAAACGCGGATCGTCCTGCTTGTCGAACGGCCGGCAGTCGAGGCCCCAGTAGTTGGTGTACATCACTTCGCTTTCTGACGCTTTGTTCTCGAGCAATCCTTAGCGCGATTCGAAATTCTCGGCGATGCCGACGGCGGCAATGCCACTCTGCTGCAGCCGACCGGCGGTGGCCAACGCCTTCTTCTCGGTCGTGAAGCGGAGATCGCGCACGACGATCGCAGCATCGACCGGACATTCGTCCCCGTCGGCGAACAGCGGATGGTCCTCGCCGCCCAGCGGCCCGGTGTCCATGATGACCAGCGGGAAGTGAGCCGAGATCTTGGTCACGATCTGGCTCAGCCGGCGCGGGCCGTCTTGAATTGGCGGCTCGCCCGGTGACTTCAGCGGGAACAAGGTCAATCGATCTTCGACCGACGCGACCGCCGCTTCGTTCAAAGGTGCTTTGCCCGCCAGCACCTCGGTCCATCCGCAAGGCGTTTCCATGCCCAGACGGCTGCCGAGCTGCGGATTCTGCCAGTCGGCATCGACCAAGGCGACGTCGACGCCCGCCGCGGCGGCACTGCGCGCCAAGCACAGCGCCAGCGTCGTTCGGCCCTCGCCACGCCGGCAGCCGGACACCATGACCACCTGATGCGATTCGTCCGTGGCCGCCTTCAGCCGCTCGCCCACATGGTGAAAATAGCGGCTTTCGGCATCCAGCAAACGCTCGCAAAGCTCGGGCCAAGCGAACCGGTCCACCTCCCAGTCGGGCGTGAATGCCGCCGGTTCGTCGAACTCTTCGGGCGCGAGAAACACCGAGGGCAACTTGAGCGGCGCGGGCGGTCGGGTTTCGTCCGCCTTCGGCGCGGCTGGCGGGTTCTTGCCGATAGTCGCCGATCGCAGCGGCCCGGGGTGATCGAGCGCCGCCGCGGGCTCCGCGGCCGGTTCCTCAATCGGCACTTCCGAGACCTCCGCGGCGATCTCCGCGGATGAAGGACTCCCGGACAGCAGAGCCTGGGCCGTCGGATCGTAATACGCACCGACAATCGCCGGATCGGCGTACTCCGCCGGGCCGGGAAACGCGAGGTGCGACCGGCCGACGGCCGTTTCGGCGGATCGGTGCGCGGCGTCGAAGCGATGGTACGTATCGTCCGAATAGGGTTGCGTCACCAGCATCGGCGAACCGGTGTCCGCATCCTCTAGGTAGGCTCCGGGCGGCAAGCCCTTGGCCGGCGGATCGAGCGGATAGGCCGGTGCAGCCGACTGCTTGGTATAGGCTCTCAAAAAGGCTTTGTCGAGCGCGCTCATGGTTGACTCCGACCGTTGCGTTCCGGGAGATCTTCCCGCTGTTGATGTCCGATGAATCCACTCCGGCTACCGAATCGGAGGTGGCTCGATCCGAGGCTGCAGTCGAGCCGTGTTCGGCTGCCAGCCATAGATGCTGGATTGATCGTTTGACGAAGTTTGGTTCTGAGCGTCCGGACCTTGCGGCGCGCCCGCGAACAGTTGCTCGTAACGCGACGGATACTGGTACGTCGACGGCTCCGTCGCCGGGTAGTTCGGCTGCACCGAGTTCGCAGGCGATCCGTCCGGAGGCCAGTTAGTCAGGCCTTCCACCGGTCGCTCGGCGCTCGGCGGCGTCGCGGTGTCGGCCGGTGCCGCAGAGTTGCCGTACACGGAGTCTCGCGAAGTTGTTTCCGCAGCAGTGGACGCTGGTTCGGCGGGAGCGGTCGCCTCCGCACCAGGACCACTCAACGGAAGCGCCGCATCGGGTGGCGTCGCGGGCTGGTCATTCCGGTCTTCCTTCGAATCGTCCTGAGGCACCATCGGTTCCAACTGCGGCGCCTTGGGGGCGGACGCGGGCGCATTCGGCTCGGGCGCACCGCGCTCGGGCAAAGGCGGAACCTCGCCGGTCTGCTTCGCCGGCACGGCTGCGGTTCTCGCCGCCGGTTCGACGGGCGGTTTCGCATGCCTGGATGTCCCTGGAATTGTCGGCAAGCCGGGCGGTGGGACTTCGGGGAACTCAAGTTCCGGCGAAGCGCCGGCCGCCAGATCGTTGCTGCCGGCGGGGCTTCGACCATTCCCGCCGCGCAGGGCCAAGAGAGCGAACAAGATCAACGCCAGCACCAACACGACGCTGCCCGTTTTCCAAGCCTGCTTGGGAATCCGCATCCGGGTCAAATACTGCTTGGTTCCGTTTGCCAGCTTCGTCATGCTCACAATCAGCGGCTGGGTTGGCGATTCGACGCTGGCTTTGGTCTCGCGAGAAGAATCGGCCGCTGCTAGCACCGGAGGTTGTGGAACGGTCGCTGCTGCGGTCGGCGCAGCAGGCGGCGCGAGGACCGGTTTGTCTACCGCGTGTTGAACCGAGCTTGGCTCGCTCGACAAGTTGGGCAGTCGAATCAAGACGATGATTTGATCCGATCCCGCTTGGCTTGACGAATCCGCATCGGCTTTCTCACCTCGGCGTCGCGCCGCATTGGTCGGGGAACTGTTCGCAATCGTCATATCGGGCGTCCCGTTGGATATTGATGTTCGCCGTATCCACAGCGCAAACGGACCCGCGCGCTGAAAAAGAAGGTCTCACGTTGCGTCTTTATCGGTATCGCTTGTAGCGGTCTTTAGTGTTAAATCAACTTTCGCGAATACGGTGACTTTGACGAAAGCATGGTGTGCGGTAATTGGAAGGTCTGGGAAGCCGACCTGCCCACTCAAGGCACGAACCCACGCGATGGGTTGATGATTTGCGGGAAAACCGCGAAGATGGGGCGTCATTACAACCACAATCTCTATGGACAAATCGGGTTACTAATATCGAATGGCAGATTTTGTTGATATTTCCCGCGGATCAGGGCTCGAAACGCTCCTCGAACAGCGCATCCTAGTGCTTGACGGTGCCATGGGCACGATGGTCCAGTCGCTGGGGCTGGACGAGGTGGACGTGCGCGGCGCACGTTTCGCCGACTACCACAAGCCGCTCCGCAACCTGATCGATCTGTTGTGCCTCACCCGTCCCGACGTGATCACGGACATCCATCGGCAGTACCTGGCTGCCGGAGCCGACATCATCGAAACGAATACCTTCGGCTCGACCTCGGTGGCGTTGGAGGATTTCGACCTACAGCATCTGGTCCGCGAATTGAATCTGGCGGCCGTGGCATGTGCTCGCCGCGCGGTGGACGAGTTCCGTGAGCAAACGCCGGATCGGCCGCGTTTCGTGGCGGGTTCGATCGGCCCGACGACCAAGACGGCCTCGATGTCGCCCCGCGTCGAGGATCCCGGCTATCGGGCGATCACGTTCGATCAACTGGTCGAAGCCTACTACGAGCAGGTGGCGGCCCTGGTCGACGGCGGCGTGGACATCCTGTTTCCCGAGACGACTTTTGACACGCTGAATCTGAAAGCCTGTCTGTTCGCGATCAGCAAGTTTTTCGACGACCGTGGTACGCGGATTCCCGTGATGGCCTCGGTCACCATCACCGACGCCAGCGGCCGGACGCTATCGGGGCAGACGATCGAGGCGTTCTGGAATTCGATCTCGCATTTCGATCTGCTGAGCGTCGGCATCAATTGCGCGCTGGGGCCGGAGCGGATGCGGCCGTATGTCGAGGAGTTGTCACGGATCGCGCCGGTCCATTTGAGCTGTCATCCGAACGCCGGCTTGCCCAACGAATTCGGCGGGTACGACGAGACGCCGGACGAGATGGTCCGCGTGCTCCGCGAGTTCGTGGCCGAAGGCTGGTTGAACATCGTGGGCGGTTGCTGCGGGACGACTCCGGATCATATCCGAGCGTTCGCGGAGATGGTTCGCGGACAGCCGCCTCGCCGCCGGCCGACCGTCGAGCCGTGGACGCGGCTGAGCGGCCAGGACGCGCTGACGCTGCGCCCGGACAGCAATTTCCTGATGATCGGCGAGCGGACGAACATCACCGGCTCGAAGATGTTCGCCCGCCTGATCGGTGCGGAGGACTACGACGCCGCTCTGAGCGTCGCGCGGCAGCAGATCGACGGCGGCGCGAACGTGATCGACATCAACATGGATGCCGACCTGCTGGACGGCGAAGCGGCCATGACCCGGTTCCTGCACCTGATCGCGGCCGAGCCGGACATCAGCCGCGTGCCGGTCATGATCGACAGTTCGAAGTGGTCGGTCCTCGAAGCCGGCTTGAAATGCGTGCAGGGTAAGGCGATCGTCAACTCGATCAGTCTGAAGGACGGCGAGCAGGAATTTCTGCGCCGCGCCCGCCTGGTCCGCCGCTACGGCGCCGCGGTGGTCGTGATGGCCTTCGACGAGCACGGTCAGGCCACGGAGACGGACCACAAGGTTCGCATCTGCCAACGAGTCTTCGACCTGCTGACCCGCCAAGTGGGCTTTCCGCCGCAGGACATCATCTTCGACCCGAACATCCTGACGGTCGCGACCGGGATCGACGAGCACAACGACTACGCGGTCAACTTCCTGGACGCCACGCGGCAGATCAAGCAGGTGTGCCCAGGTGCGAAGGTCTCCGGCGGCGTCAGCAACGTCTCGTTTTCGTTCCGCGGCAACGACATGGTCCGCGAGGCGATTCACGCCGCGTTTCTCTACCACGCCATCCGCGCCGGCCTGGACATGGGCATCGTCAACGCGGGCCAATTGGCGGTCTACGAGGAAGTCCCGCGGGATCTGCTGGAACGCGTCGAAGACGTTCTGTTCAACCGGCGGCCGGATGCGACGGAGCGGCTGGTCGATTTCGCGGAGCAGTTCAAGTCGCGCGGCAAACGCGAACAGAAGGAAGATCTGGCTTGGCGCGACGCCCCGTTAGCCCAGCGTCTGACCCACGCGCTGATCAAGGGAATCGACAAGTTTATCGAGCAGGATGTCGAGGAAGCACGCCAGCACTACGAACGCTGCTTGCAGATCATCGAGGGCCCGTTGATGGCCGGGATGAGCTACGTCGGAGATCTGTTCGGCGAAGGAAAGATGTTCCTGCCCCAGGTGGTCAAGTCGGCTCGCGTCATGAAGAAAGCGGTGGCCTACCTCGAACCGTTCATGGCCCAGGAGAAGGTCGACGCCGGCGAGGCGGCTCAGGAAACGCGCGGCCGCGTGCTGATGGCCACCGTCAAGGGCGATGTCCACGACATCGGCAAGAACATCGTCGGCGTCGTGCTGAGCTGCAACAACTACCAGGTGATCGACCTGGGCGTGATGGTTCCGGCGGACCGGATTCTGCGGGAAGCAACCGAGAAGAACGTGGACATCATCGGCCTGTCGGGGCTGATCACACCCAGTCTGGACGAGATGGTCCACGTGGCCAAGGAATTGGAACGTGCCGGACTGCGGCAACCCCTGCTGATCGGCGGCGCAACCACCAGCGCCAAGCACACGGCGGTCAAGATCGCCCCGAGCTACAGCCAGCCGACGGTCCACGTCCTGGACGCCTCGCGCAGCGTCGGGGTTGTCGACCGGCTGATGAGTCCCGAAATGCGGCCCGCACTGGTCGAGCAAAACGAGCAGTTGCAGCGGGAATTAGTAGCGTCGTTCCACCAACGGCACATCAAACTGGTGTCCTACGACGAGGCGTGTCGCCGCCGCTTCGCCACTGATTGGGCGACGGTCGCGATCGACCGGCCGGCGTTCCTGGGTTGCCGCGTGCTCGAACATTTTCCGCTCGCCCATCTACTCGACTACATCGATTGGTCTCCGTTCTTCATGGCCTGGGAACTCAAGGGCAAGTACCCGGCGATCCTGTCGGACGAGAAGGTCGGCGCCGTGGCGCGGGAACTGTACGACAACGCGCGCAGCCTGCTGGACGAGATCGTGGCCAATCATTGGCTGAGCGCCAAAGCCGTCTATGGGTTCTGGCCCGCCGCCGCCGACGGCGACGACATCGTCCTGTTCACCGACGAGCAGCGGAGCACCGAGCGAGCGCGGCTGCACACGCTGCGGCAGCAGTGGGAACGCAAGGGCCAGGATTGCTTCCGCGCTCTGGCCGACTACGTCGCGCCGCTCGATTCTGGCCGCGAGGACTATGTGGGCGCGTTCGTCGTCACGGCCGGCCTGGGCACCGACGAACTATGCGCCCGCTTCGACGCCCAGCACGACGACTACGACTCGATCATGGTCAAAGCGTTGGCGGACCGGTTGGCCGAGGCCTTTGCCGAGTGCTTGCACGAACGGGCGCGGATCGACTGGGGCCACGAACGCGAGCGCCAGCACACCACCGAGGAACTGATCGCCGAGCGCTACCGGGGCATCCGCCCCGCGCCCGGCTACCCCGCGCAGCCCGACCACACCGAGAAACGCACGCTTTTCGACCTGCTGGAAGCCGAACAACACGCCGGCGTGACGTTGACGGAATCCTACGCCATGCTACCGACGGCCAGCGTCTGCGGTCTATTCCTGGGCCACCCCGAAGCCCGCTACTTTGCCGTCGACCGCATCACGCGGGACCAGGTCGAATCCTACGCCCGCCGCAAAGGCATGACGGTCGCCGAAGCCGAACATTGGCTCTCGCCCAACCTGGCCTACGAGCCGGACAGGACATGAAAACGGGACCCGCGCCGCTCGTCCCGACGGAAACCGTTCCCGGCTTCACGCGGTGATGCCGTGGACGGCCAGGGCGATCGCGCCTAGCAGGCCGGCTCGTTCGCCCAAGGCGGAACGCTCGATTCGAACTCCGTCGGTCGGGAACATGCCGACGCGGCGGCGGACGGTTTCGCGCACTCGGTCCAGCAGGATGTCGCCCATCTCGGCGACTCCCCCGCCCAGAACGACCAGATCGGGATGTAGCACGACGACGACGTTGGCCACGCCGATCCCCAGGTACTCGGCCGCGCGCAGGATGGACTCGCGAACCTTGTCGTCCCCCGCATCCGCGGCGGCGGCCATTTCCTTGGGCGTGATCCGGCCCGCGTCGCCGTCGACCAACTCGTGCAGTTTGGGGGCCAAGCCGGTGCGCAGCAGGCGGACCCCTTCGGCGGTGATCGCCGGGCCGCTGGCCAACGTCTCCAGACAGCCGCGATTGCCGCAACCGCAGACCGGGCCGTCCGGCAGAATCGTCTGGTGGCCCAGTTCGCCGGCCGCGCCCAGCGGCCCCAGATGCAACCGCCCGTCGACGGCTACTCCGCCGCCGACGCCGGTGCCCAAGGCGAAGAAAGCCATCGTCCGCGCGGTGCGTCCGCGGCCGTAAGTCAACTCGCCCAGCGTGGCGGTGCGGACGTCGTTTAGCAGACGCACGGGGCAGCCCAGGCGACCGCTCAGAATCTCCGCGGCATGCACGTTGCGCCACTGGGTCGGCAGGTTCGGAAAGAACCGCGTGATGCCGCGCGCGACGTCGACCAGTCCCGGGCAGCCCATGCCCAGTGCGGCGAGGCGACGCGGGGAACTTGCTCCGGCTTCGTCGGTCAACGAGGCAACAAGTTGGGCGATGCGATCGAGTACGGCGGCCGGTCCTTCGTGGGAATTGGTCGCCGTCTGCCGCTGGCAAACGATCTTGCCATCCGCATCGGCGACGGCGGCCGTGATCTTCGTGCCGCCCAGATCGACCCCGGCGTACAGATCGGCGCTCATCGCTTACATGTCCTCGGCCATGAAGTTACGCAACAGCGACGCGCTTTGCCGCAACCCGGCCTTGCGGGCATCGAGCGACGCTTCGTAGGCGCGGTCCTCGGCTTCGATGCACACGGGGCCTCGGTAGCCCACGTCGCTCAGCACCGAGAAGAAACGCCCCCAGTCGATCTCGCCCAGTCCGGGCAGCTTGGGCGTGTGATATTCCAAGGGCGTCGCCAGGATGCCGACTTGATTCAAGCGTTCGCGGTCGATGCGCACGTCCTTGGCATGAACGTGGACCAAGCGGTTGGCGAACTCGCGCAGCGGGGCCACGTAGTCGATGTGCTGCCACACCAGGTGCGACGGATCGTAGTTCAAGCCGAAATTCGGACTCGGCAAGTCTCGAAACATCCGCCGCCAAATCGTTGGGCAGTACGCCAGATTGTGACCGCCGGGCCATTCGTCTGACGTGTACAGCATCGGGCAGTTTTCGATGCCGATGCGGACCTGGAACCTCTCGGCCAGTTCGAGCAGCGGTCCCCAGATTCCCAGGAACCGCGGCCAGTTTTGATCGACCGTCAACGAGGCGTCGCGTCCGACGAACGTATTGACCCGGCCAATTCCCAGCATCGCCGCCGCCTCGATCACACGTCGCAGATGCGCGATGTACGCGGCGGAGTCGTCGGCGTTGGGCGTCAGCAGGTTGGGATAGTAGCCCAAGGCGCTGATCTGGACTCCGGCGTCCGCGGTCATCCGCCGCACCGCGGCGGCCGACGCATCGTCCAGCGACGTCACGTCCAGGTGCGTCACTCCCGCATAGCGCCGCTCGGCCTGGCCGACCGGCCAGCACATCAGTTCGACGCAGCGGAATCCGGCTTCCGCCGCGAAATCGATCACCTCGGCCAACGACAGGTCCGCCAGAATGGCACTGACGAATCCGAGTTTCATGGTTCAGGGGCCCTTCTACGAAAAAGAACGCCGGGCTCGGAAGTTCCGGTCGCTGAATTCAACTGAATTCACCGGGGTACGTCGACCCAGGCGCGTTGGCGGTGGCTGTTCAGGATGGCTTCGCACAAGACGATCTCGCGGTGGCCGTCGGCGAACGTCGGGAACGTCGGCGGCGCCTGGAAATCACCGGCTCCGATGTAGCCGTAGAAGGCGCGAAAGCATTGCTTGAACGTGTCTGGAAAGCCTTCGTTGTGACCGCCGGGATAGTGGATGAAACGGCGCGCGGTCTCGCCCACCAGCGACGGATCGCGGATCAGGCTCTCGTTCGGCCGTTCGCGGTGACCGATCCACAACTCGTTGGGCGACTGGCTGTCCCAGGCCAACGCCTGGGCCGAACCGGCCAGTTCGTAGCGCAGACAGTTTTTGCGGCCCGCGTTGACCTGCGACACATGCACGCAGCCGCGCGCCCCACCGACGAACCGCAGCAGGATACAGCCGTAATCGTCCGTCGTGATCGGAATCGGTTCGGTCGCCACCGGCGGTTTCTCTTTGCCGCTGAACGTCTCGACTTCGCCCTTGGGTCGCTTGCGAACCGGGAAGACCGTGTACAGGTCGGCGCAGACCGACTCGACTTCCAGGCCGGTGATCGCGTGGATCAAGTCCAGCCAGTGCGTGCCGATGTCCGACACGGCCCTCAGTTCGCCCCCCTCGTCCGCCAACACTCGCCAATTGAAATCGGTGTCGTGGAACAGCCAATCCTGGACATAGCTGCCGGTAACGTGGTAGACCTTGCCGACGGTGCCGTTGCGGACGCGTTCGGCTGCTTCCAAGCACAGAGGATAGTAGCGGATGTTGTAGTTCACGCCCGCCGCCAGTTTGACTTCGGCGGCCAGTCGGACCAGTTCGGCCGACTCCCGCGAGTTCATCGCCAGCGGTTTTTCGCACAGAACATGCTTGCCGGCCCGCAGCGCCCGCGAGGCCAGTTCGAAGTGCAGCCGGTTCGGCGTCGCGATGTGCAGGGCCTGAACATCCGCATCCTTCAGCACCTGGTCGAAATTCTGGTAGGCCTTTTCAAGCCCCAGACGTTCGGCGGCGCCGCTGGATTCTTCCGGCGATACGCCCAAGATGCCGATCACTCGCTGCCCTGCTCGCCGCAGGGCTTCAACGTGAACCGGCCCGATGAATCCTGCGCCGATGACGGCGACTCCGAAACTTGTCATTCGATTCCTCTCGTAGTTTGAATTCTTGGGGACATTCGATTTCAGGTTTTCGCGTTCGCATCAATCCGCCGTCCGTACGTGGCAAGCGTCGGCGTACTGGCAGACCTCGCAAGCATCGGCGTGGCCCTGCAAGCGTTCCAGGCAGCGAGCGATCCGCTGCTGCATGATCTCGGCCATCAGAGGATGCAGGCCCAGCGGCGCGGTGACCAGGAACGGCACGCCCGGATGGCGCGACGCGGCCTGTCGGGCCAGATCGGGGATGTCGCGGCTCCAGTGCTTGCCCGGCAGCAGGAAATACGGGTGCAACACGACCAGCTCCGCGCCGCGGACCACGCAGCGGTCAAACGCCGTTTGGATCGAAGGCTCGGCTAACTCCATGTGCGCCGGTTCGACGAGCGCGTAACCGCTGCGCTGCTGGAACATCTGAACGACCTCCAGCAGCATGTCGTTGCTTTCCTGGCGGCGCGATCCATGATCGACCACGATCACACCGATCCGGTCCGGAGTCGGCAAATGCACGTTGTCATCCGTCTTTCTGATGGAAAGCGATGTCGGTCTCGGAGAGACCGTACCACGCGGAGCCTGTCACTCGGCCAGACCGCCGAATAGCGGCGTGGACAGGTACCGCTCGCCCAGGCTGCACATGATCGTCACGATCCGCTTGCCCCGGTATTCCGGGCGCGCGGCCAACTGGGCGGCGGCCCACATGTTCGCGCCACTGCTGATCCCGGCCACGATGCCTTCGTAGGTGGCCAGTCGCTTGCCCCACTCGAAGGCATCCTCGTCCTCGACATGGATCACGTCGTCCAAAATGGACATGTCCAAATTCTTGGGGATGAAACCGGCGCCGATCCCTTGGATGCGATGTTTGCCCGGCTGGCCACCGCCGATTACCGGCGAATTCTTCGGCTCGACGGCAATTACCTTGAAGTTCGGATTCTGCCGCTTGATGAACCGTCCCACTCCGGTGATCGTACCACCCGTGCCCACGCCGGCGACAATCGCGTCGATTTGGCCACCGGAATCCTCCCAGATCTCCGGGCCGGTGGTCAGCTCGTGGATCAGCGGGTTGGCCGGGTTCTCGAACTGCTGCGGCATCCAGGCGTTGCCCTCGCGCTCGACCAGATCGTAGGCCCGGCTGATCGCCCCCTTCATCCCCTCGGCTGCCGGCGTCAGGACCAGATGGGCGCCCATCGCCCGCAGCAGCATCCGCCGCTCGACCGACATCGATTCGGGCATCGTCAAGGTCAAGCGATACTGTTTGGCCGCGCAGACGAACGCCAAGGCGATCCCCGTATTGCCGCTGGTCGGCTCGATGATGTGCGTTTCGGGGTTGATCGTGCCCTCGCGTTCGGCCGCTTCGATCATCGCCACGCCGATCCGGTCCTTGACGCTGTTCAGCGGATTGAAGAACTCGCACTTCGCGAAGACCGTGGCATGATCTTCCGGAACCAGACGATTGATACGGACCATCGGCGTGTCGCCGATCGTGTGGGCTGCGTTGTCGAAGGTCTTTCCGCGTGGCATGGTTATTCATCCCCAGAAGGTCGAACGAGCGAAATTGCACGGCCAGCATCGCACCGGTCGCTGACAAGGCTTGGCGTACGCAAAGCAAATAAGATAACGCCTTGCCCGACGAGATGAAATGCCTTTCCCGCCCGACAGGACCGAGATTGAGCCGACCCCCGCGGCCGGTGGACGCGGGACACCGCCCTGAATTCACTTTCCCGCCCGATGGGACTGACATTGACCCCGCGGCAGCTTTCACTAGAATGGACCACTCCAAGCCATCCCCCAAGAGATTTGAAATCAGCCACTCCAAAATAGCCAGTTCGGATTGACACGGAAAAATTATGTCGGTGCCATCAGCAGACAGCCCCAAGCAGGACAGCCCAGGAGTTCACGAGGCAGCTCGGCGCGAGAAACTGCGCAAGATCGTGGAAATGGGCATTGATCCTTGGGGCGGTCGCTTCGACAACCGCGACTACATTGGCTCGATTCGTTCCCGCGCCGGCGAGATCAAGTTCCGTGCCGATTCGGGCGAGTGCGTCGATCTGCCGGATCTCGAAGGTCAGCCCGAGGGAGGATTCCGCGACTGGCTGCAGCAGCAGGGTGCCGGACAGCTCGAAGGCCCCCGGGTCCGGGCGGCCGGCCGAATCGTGCTGCAGCGCAAGGCGGGCAAGCTGCGTTTCGTGGACATCCAGGACTGGACCGGGAAGATCCAACTGTTCATCGGCAAGCAACAGGTGGGCGAGGCGGACTTCGATTTGGCGGAGAATTTCGACCTGGGGGACATCGTCGGTGTCGACGGGCAACTGTGGCGGACCAAGACGGGCGAGTTGACCATCCTGGCCGAAAAACTGCACTTCTTCTGCAAGTCGATCGAGCCGCCGCCGGAGAAGCACCACGGGCTGCAAGATCCCGAACTGCGGCAGCGGATGCGGTACTTGGATCTGAACTACTCGGACGGCGTGTTGGAGCGGTTTCTGAACCGCACCAAGATCGTGCAATCCATCCGCCGCACGTTGGCCGACGCGGGATTCTGCGAGATCGAAGGGCCCACGCTGCATACGATCGCCGGAGGCGCCGCGGCGCGGCCGTTTCTGACGCACCACAATGCGTTGGACATGCGGCTGTTCATGCGGATCGCGTTGGAGTTGCACCTGAAACGGCTGCTCGTCGGCGGCATCGAGCGGGTGTACGAACTGGGACGCGTGTACCGCAACGAAGGAATCAGTCCGCGGCACAATCCGGAATTCACGATGCTCGAGGTCTATCAGGCGTTCGGCAACTACGAATCGATGATGGACTTGACCGAGCAGATCATCACCCAGGCGATCCAAGCCACCGGGTCCGGTTACCGGCTGCCCTTCGGCGAGGACGAGATCGATTTCACACCGCCGTTCGCCCGCAAGACGTACGACCAACTGTTTCAGGAGGCGACCGGCATTTCGCCCAGCGATTC
This sequence comes from Pirellulaceae bacterium, assembly GCA_023382975.1. GTDB lineage: Bacteria > Planctomycetota > Planctomycetia > Pirellulales > Pirellulaceae > SKKK01. Next base: position 36,929 of record JAHDXO010000016.1, on the reverse strand, counting down.
CGACGCCGTTCGGGCTCATGCGGTTCGTCTGGGCCTGGAAGTCGCCAACCGGCATCCCGACGTGATCAAGAACGAAGTGTTCGAGCAGCAGGTCGAAGACACGTTGCGGGGGCCGGTGTTCGTGATCGACTATCCGGCCAGCATCTGTCCGCTGACCAAGCGAAAGCGGGACAACCCGGGGATCGCGGAGCGGTTCGAGCTGTTCATTCACGGGATGGAGATCGCCAATGCGTACACGGAACTGAACGATCCGGATCTGCAGGAGGAATTGTTCAAGACGCAACTGGACGGTCTGCCCGAGGAGGATTCGATGGCCCGCATGGACCACGATTTCGTCCGGGCGCTGCGGCACGGGATGCCACCGGCGGGCGGACTGGGCATCGGGATCGACCGGCTGGTGATGCTGCTGACCAATTCGCAGACGATCCGCGACGTGATCTTGTTTCCCCTGCTACGGCCGGAGGCGTGAGGATGGCATTGGCGGTCTGAATTCCCCCGAATTCGGCCGCGGATGAAGGCGGAATTCTCGCGAATTCCACCACGTAGACAGAAAAACCAGACGGACCGACACCGAACTCTGCCAAAGGATTGGCCATGTTCAAACTGATTCTCTCCTGGCGTTATCTTCGCACGCGCTATATCGCGCTGGCATCGATCATCAGCGTGACGCTGGGGGTGGCGACGCTGATTGTCGTAAACAGCGTCATGGCCGGCTTCAGCCTGGAGATGCACCGGCGACTGCACGGCATCCTGTCCGACTTGATCTTCGAGAGCGTCAGCCTGGGCGGTCTACCCGATCCGCAATGGCACAAGTCGGAGATCGCCGAGGTGCTGGGGGACGATCTGGCCGGCATCACCGCGACCGTCCAGGTTCCCGCGATGCTCAGCTTCCAGGTGCGCGGCCAATGGATCACGCGGCAAGTCAATCTGATCGGAATCGACCAAGCGACCTACGCGAACGTCGGGGACTTCAGCCAGTATCTGCTGCATCCGGAGAACCGGCGTCAACTGAGTTTCCTGTTGCACGAGAACGGGTACGACCCGCGACTGCCCGCCGCGGGCTGGGAACAGCGCCGGCTGAGGGTCGAATACGAGCGGGCGTTCGAAGAGCAGATGCGGCAGGTCGAGGCCAGTCGCCGAGCCGCCGCGGGCGAACCGTCGCCGACCGAGGATGTCGCAGCCAGCATCCCGCCCAGCGATCCGTACGGCATCGTGCCGGCCGATCCCTACGGAGGCTCGACGGGGCACTCACTGACCGGACAGCAGTTCGACGAATCGAAGGAGCAGTTCACCGGCGTCATCCTGGGCCTGATGATCGCCAGCGTCCGGCACAGGGACTCCGACGGCGAGGTGCGCGACTATTTTCTCTGCCGGCCGGGCGACGACGTCAATTTGACTTTTCCCACCAGCCCGCCGGCGGGCCGAGCGCCGTCGGCGCAGAGCGCCAAGTTCACGGTGGTCGACCTGTACGAAAGCAAGATGAGCGAGTACGACAGCACGTTCGCCTTTGTGCCGATCGAGGAACTGCAGCGGCTGCGCGGGATGATCGATCCGGAAAGCGGGGTGACCAGCGTCACGTCGTTGCTGATCCGGCTCAAGCCGGGTGCCGATTTGAATCTTGCGCGGGACAAACTGATGCAGCGTTTTCCCGCGGACCAATACTCCTACCGCATTCAAACGTGGAAGGACATGCAAGGTCCGTTGCTGGCTGCCGTACAGATGGAAACCACCATTCTGAACATCCTGTTGTTCTTGATCATCGCCGTGGCCGGGTTCGGCATTCTGGCGACGTTTTTCATGATCGTGGTCGAAAAGACCCGGGACATCGGCGTGCTCAAGGCGCTGGGGGCGCCCAGCGGCGGCGTGATGAGTATCTTCCTGAGCTACGGATTCTCGCTGGGGACGGTCGGCTCCGGCGTGGGCATGGTTCTGGGATTGCTGTTTGTCGCCTACATCAACGAAATTGCCGCGGGGTTGGAGTGGGTCACCGGCCGGGAGGTGTTCGATCCGACGGTGTACTATTTCCAGGAGATCCCCGCCGAGATCCAGCCGGTGATGGTCGTGGCGGTGGCTGTCGGAGCGACGTTGATCGCCGTGCTGGCCAGCGTGCTGCCCGCGTTGCGGGCCGCCCGACTGCACCCGGTCGAGGCCTTGCGTTACGAGTAGATCACTCCGAATTCTCATGAATTCGGCCACGAGGATGGACAAGGAATTCCGCATGACACAGACGGCTCTTACCGCCGAGCCCAACGCGGCTCGAACCGCGTCGCGGCACCATTTGCTGCACAGTCTACAAGCGGTCGAAGTCCAGCGCCCCGCTGCAACGGTGGCCCAACCGGCCGCGAATTCGACACCGCCGTTGATGTCCGCCACCGGCTTGTTCAAGAGCTATCGCAAGGGCAAACACATCATCCCGGTTCTGAAGGGGGTGGACTTCGCGATTCGGCCCGGCGAGTTCGTGGCGATCGTGGGTCAGAGCGGTTCCGGCAAGAGCACCCTGCTGCATCTGCTCGGCACGCTCGACGAACCCGATGCCGGCGAAATCCAGTTCGAAGGCAACCGCATCGACAACTTGCCCCAACGCGCACGGGATGTCCTGCGGAACAAGTACTTCGGAATGATCTTCCAGTTTTACCACCTTTTGCCGGAACTCTCGACGCTGGAGAATGTGCTGGTGCCGAAGATGATCGGCGAAGGCATCGCGCGGTATTGGTGGAAACGCCGCGAGCACGCGCGGCAGGCGACTCAATTGCTGGAGTTGGTTGGGCTAGGCCATCGCTTGACCCACCGGCCCAAAGAGCTTTCGGGGGGCGAGATGCAGCGGGCGGCGATCGCCCGCGCGCTGGTCGCCGGGCCGCAGTTGCTGTTGGCCGACGAACCGACCGGGAACCTGGACCGGCAGACCGGAGCGGACATCATGCGTCTGCTACGCTCCTTGAACCGCGAGCAAAACCTGACTATCATCATGGTCACGCACGACAATACCATCGCGGGGATGGCCGATCGGACGGTACGCCTGGTGGAAGGGCTTGTCGAGCGAGTTGCCTGAATCGACACCCCTTACCCATCAGAAGCTGCCATGTCGCTCAAGGTCTATATCAGCGGGCAATTGTACGACAAGGACGACGCCAAGATCAGCGTCTACGACCACGGACTGTTGTACGGCGACGGCGTCTTCGAAGGCATGAGGATCTACGGCGGCAAGGTGTTCCGGATGCAGGAACATCTGGATCGGCTCTGGAACTCGGCCAAGGCCATCTGGCTGGAAATCCCCATGACGCCCGGCGACCTGGCGAAGGCCATCGACGAAACCGTCGCGGCCAACGGTCTGGTCGACGGGTACGTCCGTTTGGTCGTGACCCGCGGCGCGGGAACTCTCGGTCTCGATCCCAACCGCACCAGCAACCCGCGGGTGATCATCATCGCGGACAAGATCACGCTGTATCCGCAAGAGTACTACGAGAACGGCCTGGAGATCATCACGGTCAGCACGATGCGCAACCACCCGGCGGCGCTCAGTCCGCGGGTCAAGTCGCTGAACTACCTGAACAACATCCTGGCCAAGATCGAGGGTTTGCAGGCCGGTTGCGAGGAAGCCCTGATGCTGAACCACAAAGGCGAGGTCGCCGAGTGTACCGGGGACAACCTCTTCCTCGTGAAACGCGGACAACTGCTCACCCCGCCGATCGACGCCGGCATCCTCGAAGGCATCACCCGCGCGGTGGTCATCGAATTGGCTACCGAAGCCGGAATCCCCGTCCGTGAAATCCCCCTGACGCGTCACGACGTCTACATTGCCGACGAGTGTTTCTTGACCGGCAGCGCCGCCGAAGTGGTACCGGTGGTCAAGGTGGACAGCCGCCGGATCGGCGATGGCCGGCCCGGCCCCGTGACTCGCCAACTGATGACACGTTTCCACGAGGTCACTCGCCAGTAGCATCCCTCCCGCCGAACGATTGTTTTCCGCCATGAACCGACGCTTTGTCATCCTGACCGAGGGCCAGACCAATCCCATCCGCGCCAAGACCGCGTCATGCGTGATCCGCTATTGCCCCGACGAAGTCGTCGCGTTGCTGGACCGCGGCCACGCCGGCAAGGTCAGCCGCGACCTGCTGGGCGTCGGCGACGTGCCGATTATCGCCCGCTTGGCGGACGCGCCCGAGGCCAAGACGCTGCTGATCGGCATCGCCAACCCGGGCGGCCTGATCCCCGATGCCTGGCGAGCGATCATTGTCGAAGCGATCGAGCGGGGACTGGACGTGGTTTCGGGGATGCACGACTTTCTGGCCGACGATCCCGAGTTGGCTGCGCTGGCGAGCAAGCACCAGGTGCGGCTGATCGACGTCCGCAACAACCGGCTGTCGCGGATCGCCCGCGGCGAAGGGCTGCGCGAAGACTGCCTGCGGATCCATACGGTCGGTCACGACTGCAGCGTCGGCAAGATGGTCGTTTCCGTCGAGGTGACCAATGCCCTGAAGGCGCGCGGCTACGACGCGAAATTCGCCGCCACCGGCCAGACGGGAATCGTGGTCGAGGGCGACGGATATCCGATCGACTGCATGGTCGCTGACTTTATCAGCGGCGCCGCCGAACAATTGGTGCTTGACCATCAGCACCATGACATCATCGTCGTCGAAGGTCAGGGCAGTCTGTTCCACCCGTCCTACTCGGGCGTCACGCTGGGTCTGCTGCACGGCTGCCAACCGCACGGCATGATCCTGTGCTACGAGGTCGGCCGCACCAGCCCGCTGGGACTGGAGCACATCACGCTGCCGCCGCTGTCCACCGTCCGGCGTCTGTACGAAATCGCGGCCGCCACCCGCCGCCCCTGTCCGGTCATCGGCATCGCGATGAACAGCCGTCTGCTGACGAAAACCGAGGCCGAAACGGAGCGGAAGGAAATGCAACGGCTGTTCGGACTGCCCGTCTGCGACGTCTTCCGCCACGGCGCCGAGCCCCTGGTCGAAGCCGTCCTGCGACTGAAGGCCATCCGCGACCAGCTTGTCCCGTAACCGAACCTGTTGGAGTTCACGCTTCAGCGTGCCCCTTGCCGGAGCTCGCGCTTCCGCGTGCAATCGCATGAACCTGCAACTGTACCATTTCGACCTTCCGCTGCGCCACGTTTTCACCATTGCCCGCGAATCGATCTCCGTGCAGCCGACGCTGATCGTCGAACTCGAAGAACAGGGCGTCCGCGGCTACGGCGAGGCGACGACCAATCCGTACTACGGCGCGACGATCGAAAACATGACCAACGCGTTGCAGGGCGTCCGCGAAGAACTCCAGCGGCACGAGATCGGCGATCCCGCCGAGTTGTGGCAGGCCCTGCATCCCGCGTTGAAGGACCACCCGTTTGCCCAGTGCGCGCTGGACCAGGCAGCTCACGATCTGTGGGGCAAGCGACGGGGACAGCCCGTCTACCGGCTTTGGGGACTGACCACCGAGCGATTGCCGCTGACCAACTACACGATCGGCATCGACACGATCGACGTCATGGTCGCAAAAATGCGCGAGTTTCCCGGCTGGCCGGTGTACAAGGTCAAGTTGGGCACCGAGCACGATCTGGAGATCGTCCGCCAACTGCGCCGCCACACGGATGCCGTGTTCCGCGTCGATGCCAATTGCGGTTGGACGGCCGACGAGACGCTGCGGAACGCCGAGGTGCTGAAGACGCTGAACGTCGAGTTCATCGAGCAGCCGCTCGCGGCCGACCGCTGGGACGACATGCGCCGCGTCTACCGCGAGTCCGCGCTGCCGGTGATCGCCGACGAGAGCTGTATTGTCGAGGCGGACGTGGAACGCTGTGCCGGCCATTTTCACGGCATCAACATCAAGCTGCCCAAGTGCGGCGGACTCACTCCGGCCCGGCGGATGATCCAGCGCGCCCGCGAGCTGCAGATGCGAGTGATGGTGGGCTGCATGACCGAATCGACCGTCGGCATCTCGGCCATCGCCCAACTGCTGCCGCTGCTGGACTACGTCGACATGGACGGCGCCTTGCTGCTGGCCGAAGACATCGCCACCGGCGTCCGCATCGACCAAGGCCGCTGCATCTACCCCCAAGAACCCGGCCACGGCATCCAACTCACCCGCCGCCCCCAGTAGCCCAGGCTGCCAGCCTGTGCCGCATTTCATCCAGCAGCGGGCAGACCCAGGATGAACCGGTCCAAGTCGCTGTCGTACTGGAAGCCCAGCGCCTTGGCGGTGGCGTCGTAGCGTTGCTTGAGTGCTTGCTCGAATTGTGCGAGTTGCTCGGGGGCGTCCGCCGCGTCCTGGCCGAGCGGGTAGGCGTGGGCGGGCTGCAGCCGGATTTGCGTGGCGCCGCAACCGCGTCCTAACTCGACGACCGCGCGGACCAGCAGACGCTCCCAATGCAGCAGGCTGAGCTTCGGCTCGGCCCAGTCCAGATAGCCGGCGGTCGGATTGATCTCCAGGATGTCCAGCACGGGACCGTCCTCGACGTTGAACCCGACAACGCCGATGTCGCGCCATCCCTTGTCCATGTGCCCGCCCCAGTCGCTGGGGATGAACTGCTGATAACGCGACTGCAATTCGATCATGCCGTCGGTCAGACAGTCCGACGAGGTCATCAGGAACCGCAGCGCGATCGGCGCCAGGGGAACCAGACGGTAGTCGTCCGCCGCCGCCTCGCAACCGGGCCGGACACAGTCGGCGAAGTATCCTTCGAGGGGCGGGATCTGCGCGTCGCCGACCCCCAAGGCAAAGTTCCTGATCAACGACCGCCTGGCTTCCGCGAGCACCATGTCCCTAGCCCCCTAGTTCCATGCCTCCCGCGACCGTGACGATGGCGCACGGGGCGTAGGTGTTGCCGTAGGCCGCCGCGGCCCGCACGACCGCTTGACCGATCTCCCACGGTTCGCCGGCGCGTTTCAGCTTAGTCTTGCCCGTCGCGATCTTCCAGACTTCGGAAGGCAGGCGAGCGGTCATGTCCGTGTTGATGAATCCCGGACAGATGGCCGTGCAACGCACCCCGGGATACTCGGCGGCCATGGCCTTGGTGTAGGCGATCACTCCGCCCTTGGCGGCACAGTAGTTGGTCTGTCCGATATTGCCGATCTGTCCGCTGATCGAGCTGATGTTGACGATGGCCCCGTTGGCCTTGCGGAGATACCGGATGCTGGCTTTGCAGAAGTTGTGTGTGCCGGTCAAGTTTGTCGAGATGACCGCTTCCCAGTTCTCGTCGGACATCCGCATTGCGGCTCCGTCTCGCGTGATCCCGGCGTTGTTCACCAGCACGTGCAACTGCTTGCCGTACGGCTCGACCGTCTCCTCGACCACTTCCTTGACGCGGGCCGAGTCGGTCACGCTGGCGATCCGGAAATCGGTCTTCGTGCCGTAGGCCGCTGCGATCTCGGCCGCCGTCTGCTCGACGCGCGGATCGAGATCCACCAGCATCAGGTGGCTCTTCTGCAGGGCGAATTCCTCGGCGATCGCTCGGCCGATCCCCCGGCCGGCACCGGTGATCAGGACGATTTTGCCCTCCAAATCGGGAAATACGGCCGCAGGTTTGGGAGCTTCTGTGTTCATGTTGCTTTCCGGAAAACGAACGGTGGGGAAGGGGAAAACGCCGGACAAACCTGCATTCCGCGGTCAGGCAGGTGCCCCGTGCGACATTCGGCGTAAGGGTAACGCTTGGGCCCAAAGCCGTCAATCTCTGCTCGACAGCCGTCCGCCCCTTGCAAGCAGCGGCCCGAGAGCGGACAATCAGGCCCAAAGTAACGGAATTCTTGTCCCGTGAAAAAGGCCGCGGGACGTTCCTTCCCTCCAGCCGAGAACTCAGCCATGCGATGTCGTCTGATCGACCGGATTACGCAACTTGAACCCGGACAGCGGATCGAAGCGGTCAAGCATCTGGCCGCGACCGAGCGGTATCTCGAAGACCACTTCCCCAATTTCCCCATCATGCCCGGCGTGCTGATGCTCGAGGCGATGTACCAAGCGGCCTACTGGCTGGTGCGGAAGACCGAGGACTTCGCGCATTCGATGGTGGTTCTGAAGGAAGCCCGCAACGTCAAATTCAGCGGGTTTCTCGAACCGGGACAGGACTTGGTCATCACCGCCGAGGTCAAGAAGCAGGATGGACCTTGCACGACATTGATGGCCCGAGGCGACGTCAACGGCCAGACGGTGGTCAGTGGCCGGCTGATCGTGGAGGCGTTTGAAATCGCCGACCGCTACCCGCTCCGGGCGGCCAGCCGAGACTACCTGTTGCGCAAAGTCCGACAACAGTTCGAGCGGATCGCCGCCGGGTTGCCTGAAGATCCGCCCGGCGCGGGATTGGCGATGCGCTGGATGTGGATCGACCGGTTTGTCGAGTTCGTGCGCGGCGAGCGGTCGGCGGCCTTGAAGAATGTGAGCTTGACGGAAGAGCCGCTGAGCGACTATCTGCCGGGTTTCCCCATTCTGCCCGCGTCGCTGATCGTCGAGGGCTTGGCCTGGACGGGCGGGATTTTGGCGAACGACCATCGTGGTTTCCGCGAACGGACGGTGCTGGCCAAGGTGAATCGGGCCGTGTTTCACCGCCCCGCGCTGCCGGGTGACCAACTGCGGTACACGGCGGTTTTGGAAGGGATCGAAGCCGAAGGCGCCTTCATCCGCGGCACAAGCCATGTCGGGGACGAGTTGCAGGCGGAGGTCGACCTGTTCCTGGCGCATCTCGGCGACCGCTTCAATGAAGTCGCGGAGGATTTGATCGACCCGGCCGACATGCTCGCGACGCTGCGGCTATTCGGACTCTACGACATCGGGCGCACGGCAACGGGCGAACCGCTGGATGTGGCCGAGAAGCTGCTCGACGGCGAACGCCGGGCTCAGGCCACCGGCAAATAGTCCGCACGAGACAGGTGCCGGACATCCGCGGACCGGAGCCAGTCCCGTTCTCGGAGGGGCTGGTACGGCTGTTCGAGCTGGGTAGAATAGGGACTCGTTTCCGTCCATCCCGTCAATCCGAGGCAAGGTGTAGTGACAAGCACGACGATCGGTGAATCTACGGCCCTCCGCGCCGAATCACATCCGGCTCTGCAACTCGCGCTGGCAGCGGCCCGAACCGCCGCCGAGAACCGCGGGCAGGACTTGGTGGTTTTGGATCTCCGCGAATTGACTTCGTTCTTCGATTATTTCGTCATCGCGACCGGCGCCAGCCGCCGGCAACTTCATGCGATCAGCGAAGAGATCGACCGCGTACTGGAGAAAGAACTGGGAGACCGGCGGATGGGTGTCGAGGGATACCAGGAGTGCCGCTGGATCCTGCTGGACTACGGCAACGTGGTGATTCATCTGTTCGACGCCGAGACGCGGGCGTTCTACGATCTGGAGAACCTGTGGGCCGAGGCCAAGCGGGTGGATCTGACCGCCGTGCTGGCAGACATTTAGGCCCTGGAACCGCGGCATGAACATTCTGGTCGAACTGCGTGCTCGTTTCCGTCAGGCGCTTGCCGGTTTGGTCGACGATCCGGCTGGCCTGCTCGATTTGATCCGCCCGGCTCAGGACGCTCGCTTCGGCGACTACCAAGCCAACGTGGCGATGCCGCTGGCCAAGCAACTCGGGAAGGCGCCGCGCGATGTGGCGGCCGAGATCGTCCAGCGTCTGGAAGTGAGCGATCTGTGCGATCCGCCGGAGGTGGCGGGACCGGGCTTCATCAATCTGCGTCTGCGGGACGATTGGCTCGCGAGCCAGTTGAGTGGTGCGCTGCTCGACCCGCGACTGGGCGTCGCGACGGTCGATCAACCGGCGACTTTCGTGCTGGACTATTCGTCGCCGAACGTTGCCAAGCCGATGCATGTCGGGCACATCCGGTCGACCGTGATCGGCGATTCGCTGAGTCGCATCCTGCGGTTCCTGGGGCACCGCGTGATCAGCGACAACCATCTGGGCGACTGGGGCACCCAGTTCGGAATGATCATCTACGGGTACAAGCATTTCCGCGACGACGAGGCGTTTGCCCGAGCCCCGGTCCAGGAACTCAGCCGCCTGTACAAGTTGGTCAGCCAGTTGGTCGACTACCAACAGATTCGCCGGACGCTGCCCGATCTGCGGGCGCGGGTGGTCCAGCGCGAGCAGACGCTCGCCGAGCAGCAATCGCTGTACGACTCCGCCGATCCGGCCGAACAGAAACGGCTGGCCAAGCGGCTGCGCAGCCTGCAATCCCAAGTGTCGGAAGCGCGGGCGGAAGTGGCCGCGGCCGAACAGAAATTGGCGGCCGTCGAACAGTCGCCGTTGCTGAGTCCGCTAGCACTCGCTCATCCGGAGATCGGGACGGCCGTGTTGCAGGAAACGGCCAAGCTTCACGCGGACGATCCGGAAAACGTGCGTCTTTGGCACGACTTCTTGCCGGCGTGCCGCGACGAGATCCAGCGGTTGTACACCCGGCTGGATATCCACTTCGATTACGAATACGGCGAGAGTTTCTATCACCAGCGACTGGGCGACGTGGTAACCCAATTCCGCGACCGCGGACTGGCCCGGGTTAGCGAGGGGGCGGTGTGCGTCTTCCTGGACGGATTCGACGCGCCGATGATCATCCAGAAGAGCGATGGTGCGTACCTGTACGCCACGACGGATCTGGCCACCATCGACTTCCGGATGCAGAACTTCCAACCCGACGCGATCTTCTACGTCGTGGACCATCGCCAGAAAGAGCACTTCGACAAACTGTTCGCGGCGGCTCGCCTGTGGGGCTACGACCGGGTCGATCTGCGGCATATCAGTTTCGGGACGGTGCTGGGCGAAGACGGCAAGCCGTACAAGACGCGGGCGGGCGATACCGTGGGGCTCGAAGGACTGCTGGACGAAGCGGTGCGGCGGGCCTACGCCGTGGTCGCAGCCAACGACGACGGCAAGCCGGACGGCCCCGAATTGGACGACACTCAGCGGCGGCACATCGCCGAAGTCGTCGGGCACGCGGCGATCAAGTACGCGGACTTGTGCCAAAATCGCACCAGCGACTACGAATTCAGCTATGACAAGATGGTGGCTTTGGAGGGCAACACGGCAACGTACATGCAGTACAGTTACGCTCGCACGCAGAGCATCTTCGCCAAGGGCGACGTGGACGTGACCGCGTTGCGGGCCGAGGCTGCGAAGGCGTGGGGATCGGCCCCGAACGCTTCTCGTAGCGAAGCGGAGAACCCAATTCATCTGGATCATCCCACCGAGCGGGCTTTGGGCCTGCAGGTGTTGCGGCTTTCCGAAGCGATTGGCGAAGCGGTGGTGGACTATCGTCCGAACCTGCTGACGGGCTATTTATTCGACTTGGCCAAGCGGTTTTCGGAGTTTTACCAGCAGTGCAAGGTACTGAAAGCCGAATCCGAGCCGCAGCGGCTCAGCCGCCTGCTGCTCTGCGACCTGGCGGGCCGGGCGATCCGATTGGGCCTGGAATTGCTGGGGATTCGAACCGTCGAAAAGATGTAGTCGTTATGCTTCGCCGTGACGACCGATCATCACGACGGAGCGTGATGACCACATTGAAAATCCGACAGTTCTTGATTTGCCGATCCTAAACAATCGGTCCGCTGTCTTGTTTCGCCAAGAACGGATACAATTCGGTTGTACGGAACCCATCAACTTTCTCTCGGTTTACGGAAGAGTGGTCACGTCATGAGCGATACGGGGCAACCAGTCGGAAATCTGGGCGACGATCCCAACCGTCAGAGCGAACAGGTCCGAGTCCAGCATCTCAGCGCCCGCGTCCCGGAAAAGATCAGCCGGGGAGCGTTCAGCACCGGGGCGATTGTGATGACGGGCGGCACCGAGTTCATCATCGATTTTGTGCAGAATTTGGGGACGCCGGCCTCGGTGGCGTCGCGGGTGATCATGCCGCACGCCTGCATGCCGCAATTCATCGAGGCGTTGCGCAAGAATCTGGACATCTACCGCCAGCGGTTCGGCGAGCCGCCGCAACTGCCTCGCAATCCGCCGCAGACTCGCCAGCCGACCGCGCAGGAAATCTATGACGAATTGAAGTTGCCCGACGACCAGTTGAGCGGAGCGTATGCCAACGGCGTGATGATCGGGCACACGCCGTCGGAGTTCAAATTCGACTTTTTGACGAACCTGTTTCCCACGTCAGCCGTTTCGGCGCGTGTGTTCTTGTCGGTGCCGCAGGTTCCGCGACTGTTGGAATCGCTGCAAAGTACGTACAACCAGTTCGTCCAGCGCGTCCAGCAGCAGCAGCGAGGCCAGCAGAATCCGCCGCCGGGACAACCGCCGCTGGGCGGCGCTTCGGTGTGAATCATGTCACAAGTTGTGGTGAAACCGCCGGACGAGCTGCCGCTGGCCGATGGTTCCCGCATCGGCGGCTGGTGGCATACCAGCGAAGACGAACGCCGTATCGTCTGCGATCTGTGCCCGCGCAGTTGTGCGCTCAAGCCGGGTGATCGCGGATTCTGTTTCGTCCGCGAAAACCGCGATGGCCGGATGGTGCTGGCCACCTATGGCCGCAGCACCGGGTTTTGCGTCGATCCGATCGAGAAGAAACCGCTGAACCACTTCTATCCCGGCAGCAGCGTCCTGTCGTTCGGCACGGCCGGTTGCAACCTGGGCTGCAAGTTTTGCCAGAACTGGGACATTTCGAAGAGCAAAGAGGTATCGCGGCTCAGCGAGCTCGCCACCCCCGAGACGATCGCCCGAGCCGCGCGGGAACTCGGCTGCGCGAGCGTGGCCTACACGTACAACGACCCGGTGATCTGGGCCGAGTACGCGATCGACACGGCGCGGGCCTGCCGGGCGGTCGGCGTCAAGTCGGTGGCCGTCACGGCGGGCTACATTACGCCGCTGGCGCGCGAAGCGTTCTTTCGCGAAATGGATGCCGCCAATGTCGACCTGAAGGCGTTCACGGAAGAGTTCTACTTCAAACTGACCTATTCGCACCTGCAGCCCGTGTTGGACACGCTCCGCTGGCTGAAGCACGAGACGGATGTTTGGTTCGAAATCACCAATCTGATCATCCCCGGCGAGAACGATTCGCCGGACGAGTTCCGTCAGATGTGCGACTGGGTGCTGGACGCCGTCGGCGCGGAGGTGCCGCTGCACTTCACCGCGTTCCACCCGGATTTCCGGATGCAGGACAAGCCGCGGACGCCCGTCGAGTCGTTGCTCGCCGCCCGCGAGATCGCGTTGCGGCAGGGCGTCAAGTACGCCTACACCGGTAACGTGGACGATGTCAAGCACCAGAGCACCTACTGTCCGCACTGCGGCGGTTTGCTGATCGCGCGCAACTGGTACGATCTGGGCGCCTATCATCTGCGCGGCGACCGGTGCGGCCACTGCGGCGGCCGGATTGCGGGACGGTTCGCCGAGCAGCCGGGAGACTGGGGTCGCAAACGGCTGCCGGTGCGGATCTCGCAATTCGCGACTTGCGAAACGGGGAATGACGCCGGGTCAGCGACGCCCGGTGCTCGTCCCTCCTTCGCCTCTTCCAAACAGGAGCCTCCCACCATGACGGATTCCCGACCGACGACCATGCCCGCGAACAACGTGGCTGCCAGTCCAACGCTGACCGAGGAACAGCGGCGAGCCATCCATCGCGCCGCGTGCGAAGTGGTCGCGGCCGGCGTCCGGGGCGTTCGGCCTCAACGGTCCGATGCCGAAATGGCCGGCGCCGCCACCCAGCCGGTAATGGGCGCATTCGTGACGCTCAAGCGGGCCGGCAAGCTGCGGGCCTGCTGCGGAACACTCGGCCAGCCGATGCCGTTGAAACAGGCCGTCGAACATGCGGCCTTGCGGACGGCGACCGAGGACTCGCGGTTTCCCACCATCTCGCCGATCGAATTGCCGCACCTGCATTTGGACGTCACGCTGCTGTACGCCTTTCAGCCGATCGCGGCCCGCGGCCGGAACCGGATTGCCGAGGTAGAGATCGGCCGCCACGGCCTGCAGATCCAGCGCGGCAACCAGGCCGGGCTGCTGCTGCCGAGCGTGCCGATCGAATGGGGGTGGGATGCGGAGACGTTCTTGCAGCAGGTTTGCCGCAAGGCGGGATTGCCCACGACGGCTTGGCTGGATGACGACACGCGATTGCTGAAGTTCGAAGGCCGGATGATCGAGGGCGACTTTTGCGCCGATGTCGCGGGGACAACCGAAAACGAGCAACCGCCGCGTTTCTCCGCCGCGGAGATGGCCGAATTGGCCGAACAGTGCCGTCGAAACGTGGTGGCATTGACCCGCGGAGCTACGCCGAACTACTACCTGCCCGGCTGTCCGGACGGATCGGTAGAATTGGTGTGCATCGCCGTTGGTGGGCCGGGCATCGATCCGCCGATGCAGTTCTCGCAGATGTCCCTGCGGCCCGGCGTGCCGCTGCAAGCCACCTTGTTTCAACTGGCCGAAGCCGCCGCGCGCGCGTTGCAGCAACGGCGCGTCGGCGAGTCCGACTTGAACCGCTTGTCGCTGGATCTGACCGTGCTGGCCGACCCGGCAATGCACGGAACGGTGGCCGACGCCGACTTGACGGGCATCGAGACCTCGCGGCGAGCGATCCTGGTGATCGAGCAGAGCAAGACGGCGTGGTGCTTCGATCCCGACCGGTCGCCGCGGCAGTTGCTCGCCACGGCCGTGGCCGACGCCCATGTGGTCAGTCCCGAAGCTTCGTCCGTATTCAGTCTGGCCGTGCTGTCCACCGAGGCTCGCAGCGGTCTGTCCAGCGTGCCGCGCCCGGTCGCCGGGCCGCAAGTCCGGCCCGCGGCCGTCGCCGGAATGTTCTACCCCGACGATCCGCGGGAACTGGCCGCGATGGTCGACCGCATGGTGGGTAACGGCGACGTCCAGCCCGAGGACTGGCCGGCGGTCATGGTTCCCCATGCCGGCTTGATCTACTCGGGCCAGTTGGCCGCGCGCACCCTGAAGCGAGTTAAGATCCCGTCGAGCGTGATCGTCATCGGGCCGAAGCACACTCGGTTGGGCGTCGATTGGGCCGTTGCGCCGCACGACGCCTGGGCGCTGCCCGGCGGATCGCTGGCGGCCGATCCGGCGTTGGCGCGGCGCTTAGTCGAAGGTATCCCCGGCCTGAAGCTGGACGCCGCGGCGCACCAACAGGAACACGCGATTGAGGTCGAGCTGCCTTTCTTGGCCCGACTGGCCCCGCACAGCCGCGTGACCGGGATCGCCATCGGGCCGGCCGGGTTGGCGGGGTGCCGCGAATTCGCCGCCGGATTGGCTGCGGTGCTGCGCGAGTTGCCCGAGCGTCCGCTGTTGGTTGTGTCCAGCGACATGAATCACTTTGCCAACGACACCGAGAACCGGCGCTTGGACGAGATCGCCCTGCAGTCGATCGAAACACTCGACCCGGAGCAGGTCTTCGACACGGTCGTGACCCGCAACAACATCAGCATGTGCGGCGTGCGGCCCTGTGTGATCGTCATGGAAACGCTGCGGCAGCTCGGACTGCTCCGGCGCTGCCAGCGAGTGGGATACTCGACCAGCGCGGACGTCAGCGGCGACAAGCATCGCGTGGTTGGATACGCAGGCATGTTATTTGGTTGAGTTGCCCCATGTTGAATCTCGCATCCGCCACTTCCGCGCGTTGGCTGCAGCAGGTCGAGCAGCATTTGGACGACATCCTGCTGGATCATGCGCACTGCGAGCGGAAAGCGGCCGGCACCGCCATGAACCTGATGTTCGCCTATGTCGAGAACCTGGATCTGTGCCGCGAAATGACCGCGATCGTCAACGAAGAGTTGGAGCATTTCCATCTGGTCGTCGCGCTGCTCGAACGCCGCGGCATCCCCTTCCGGCGTTTGAAGCCCGGCAGCTACGGGCGGAGGTTGCACGAACTGGTCCGCAAACACGAGCCGCAAAAGGCGGTCGACCGATTGTTGGTGGCGGGCTTGATTGAGGCCCGTTCGTGCGAGCGGTTCGACCTGTTGCGCAAACAGGTATCCGACCGGGAACTGTCGGAATTCTACGGCAGCCTGTTCGAATCGGAAGCCCGGCATCACAGCACCTACGTCCGCCTGGCCAAGATGTACGCCTCCGATGCCGACGTCCACGCCCGCCTGAAAGAACTCGCCGCCGAAGAAGCCGCGATCATCGCCGAGGGCGACCCGCTGCCCCGGATGCACAGTTGACGCCGTTTCCACCTCGCCCGTCCCGCTGGCCCCCAGACCGTGCTACACTCACGGCAGCCTCGGTAGTTCCGAAAGGACCGAGACCCCGCGTACCCACCGCACCACCATCATCAAACCGGAGCGAGCCATGACGCGCCGAATCTTCCTCTCCATCGTTTTTGGCCTGTGCTTCAGTAGCATGCTGCGAGCACAAGCCCCGGCAACCGTTTCAACTCCCGCGACGCTGGGGCCGTACGAATACGAGACGAAACCGGATCACGAAGCGTTCCGCGCTTTCAATCCGCGAAAGGCGCCGGCGCCGGGGCCGATGTTGCTGCAGGAAGGGGATCGTCTGGCCATCTGCGGCGATTCGATCACGGAACAGAAGATGTACTCGCGAATCATCGAAACCTACCTGACCGCGTGCGTGCCGCAGTTGAAGGTGACGGTGCGGCAGTACGGTTGGAGCGGCGAGAAGACAGAGGGCTTTCTGCGGCGCATGGACCGGGACTGTCTGACTTTCCGACCGACTGTCGCGACCTTGGCCTACGGCATGAACGACTCGCGTTACCGTCCTTTCGATGTGACCAACGGCCGTTGGTACGCCGACCATTACTCGGCGATTGTCCGCCGGTTCAAGGAGCACGGTGTCCACGTCGTGGTCGGTTCGCCGGGCTGTGCGGGCAAGATCGCCGCGTGGGTCAACAGCCGCGCCGGTACGCTGGACGAGCACAACAATCACCTGTGCGCCTTGCGCGACATCGCGATCGGTGTGGCCGAGCAGGAAGACGTCCGGTTCGCCGACATCTTCTGGCCCATGTACCAAGCCCAGGTATTTGCCCCCGGTCAACACGGCGCCACGCCCGAACGCCCTTACGAAGTCGCCGGCCGAGACGGGATTCATCCCGGCTGGGCCGGGCATGTCGTGATGGCGTGGGCCTTTCTGCGAGCGATGGGACTGGACGGCGACCTCGGCACGATTACGATCGACTTCGATTCGGGGCAGGCAACCAGCTCGGACGGACATGCGGTGGAGTCGTTTCGCGACGGGAGGCTGACGCTGGTCAGTTCCCGCTACCCGTTCTGCGCCCGCGGCGACCTGGACAGCGACCAATCGCTCCGGTCGGGAATGACGTTGGTGCCGTTTGCCGAAGATCTCAACCGTTTCGTGCTTCGGGCCAAGGGGAAGTTGTCCGGCTCGTACCGGGTTCAGTGGGGGGCGGAGTCCCGCGAATACTCGGCCGAGGAACTCGCGCGGGGCGTGCAACTGGCGGTCGATTTTCCCGACAATCCGTTCTGCGAAGCATTTGACAGAGTCGACGAGGCGGTGGCTGCCAAGCAAGCCTTTGAGACCACGCAAGTGAAGAAGGAGTTCCGTAGCCGCGAAGCGCAAGCGGACTTTGCCAAAGTCGTCGCGGAAACCGAAGCCCAACGCGCACCGCTGGCCGAGGCCGTTTCCCAAGCCCTCGTCCCGGTGACGCACACGATCCAAATCACGCCGGCCACGCCATGACGCGAACCGTCACGTCGGCCCGAATGAAAGGGAGAAGATCGATGAAATGTACTGTGATGATGGCCGGTTTGGCTGCGAGCACACTGCTGTTTTCCCTGTGCGTTGCGGAACATCCGGTGGTCCGGGACGGCAAGGCGGTCGCGGTGCGGTATGCCGGCGCGGCTTGGGACGAGACGTCCGAGGGCGTTGCGGCGGAAGGGACGGGGCGTTTTCTGTATGCGGACAAGGCCCTGGAAGCGGGCGATTTCCGCATCGCGGCGCGGCTGAAACTGGAGCGGCTCGAGGGGACCGCCGCCTCGTTTGTGCTGAACGACAGTCACGTGGGATTCGATGGACGTGGAAAGACGCTGTTCGTCGAAGGGCCTCTGTTCGGCGGCGTTTCCCAATCGCTCGGCGCGGTGGAAGGGGTTGTCCAGCCGGGACGGATGATGCTGTTCGAGGCGATTCGAACCGACGGCACCACGCGATTCTTGATCGACGGCAAGGAGATCTACCGCAAGGACGATTGGAACGGACCGGTCCAAGGGATCGGCCTTCGCCCGTGGCGGAATCGGATGACGGTCGCCTCGTTCGAACTCCAGGGCAACCTGATCGATCCCCCGCCGCTGCCGACTCCTTGCGGCGAGCCGCTGTACGTCAGCGGCCAGGACGGCTACCGCACCTACCGCATCCCGGCGCTGGCCGTGACCACCCAAGGCACGCTCTTGGCCTTTTGCGAAGGTCGCAAAAACTCCGCCAGCGACACCGGCGACATCGATCTGTTGGTCAAGCGTTCGACGGACCAGGGCCGGACCTGGAGTCCGCAGCACGTCGTCTGGGACGATGCCGACAATACCTGCGGGAATCCTTGCGTCGTCGTCGAGCAGGAGACCGGAACGATCTGGCTGCTGATGACCTGGAACCGCGGTGACGATCATGAACCGCAAATCATCGCACAAACCAGCAAAGACACGCGACGAGTATTCGTGACCCACTCCACCGACGACGGTTTGAACTGGAGCGATCCGCGCGAAATCACCGCCGACGTCAAGCGAGACGACTGGACTTGGTACGCCACTGGCCCGGGCAGCGGGGTTCAAATCCAGCACGGGCCGCAGAAGGGCCGCCTGGTCATCCCCTGCGATCATATCGAGGCGGGGACGAAACGCTACTACTCCCACATCATCTATTCCGACGACCGAGGCAAACGCTGGCAGTTGGGCGGTTCGACGCCCGAGCACCAGGTGAACGAGTGCGAGGTCGTGGAACTTGCCGACGGCCGGTTGATGCTGAATATGCGGAATTACGACCGCTCGCAGAAGAACCGCCAAGTGGCCGTCAGCGAGGACGGAGGGCTGACTTGGAAGGACCAGCGGTTCGATCCCGCCCTGATCGAGCCCATTTGCCAAGCCGCCATCGAGCGACTTCGCTGGCCGAGTGCCGACAGCAAAAGCGTGATCCTGTTCAGCAATCCGGCCAGCCGTGACGGTCGGGTGAACATGACGGTGCGAGCCAGTTTCGACGAAGGTCAAACCTGGACGGCTTCTCGCGTGCTGCACGCCGGCCCCAGCGCCTATTCCGACTTGGCCGTGCTGGCCAATGGCGATATTGGTTGCCTGTACGAGGCCGGACGGACGCATGCCTACGAATCCATCGTGTTCGCCCGGTTTCCCCTGCTTTCGCTCGACGGTCCCGAGCAGTGAGTCACCGTGATCGACAAACTTGGAGGCGTTTTCTCATGATCGCGATGTTTCGAACTCTGATCGTATCGAGCCTGACTGTTGCGGCCGGCTTGTCGCTGGCGGCCGACGAAGCGGGCATCCGCACATGGCCGGCTCCGGACGGCGAGGCTTTGAGCGAGCACTACGAGTTGCGGGTCAATGGTCGGGCGGTTCCCGTCCACGCCTGCCGCGTCTCGGCGGTTCCCTTCAACCAGGTCTGGCCCGGATACCAGCGGCCTTTGGACCAGACGGAATTGGCCGGCTTTGCCTGCTGGGACATGACCGATCCGGTGCAGATTGAAATCCAGTCGCAGCGGGCGGTGCAGTCGGTCGTGATACGGCCGGCATCGCGGGGGATCCGCCCGACCATCGAAGACAACTGCATCGCGTTTTCGCTCGAACGCCCAGGACCGGTGATTGTCGAGGTGAACGACATGCACCACGCGCTGCATCTGTTCGCCAGTTCGCCGGAGCGGGAAACGCCGGCTGCCGATGCTCCCGGCGTCCGCTACTTCGGACCGGGTGTTCACCGACCCGGGAGGATCGTGCTGCAAAGCAATGAATCCGTCTATCTCGCGGGCGGGGCGGTGGTCTATGGCAGCGTCCACGCCCACGGCGCCGAGAACATTCGCATCGCCGGGCGTGGGATCCTGGATCAGAGCCCGTTTCCGCGCGGCGAGGGCGGCGGCGCCGTTCGACTGTCCGATTGCTCCCAGGTCACCATCGAGGGGATTGTGATGCGCGATCCGGACGTGTGGTGCTGCAGTCTGTTCGGCTGCCGCGACGTGACGGTCGCGGACGTGAAACTGGTCGGCTTGTGGCGCTACAATGCGGATGGGATCGACGTCTGCAACAGCCAGAACGTGGAGGTTCGAGACGGCTTCGTGCGGGCCTTCGACGACGCCCTGGTGATCAAGGGACTGAAGTTCGGCGCCAATTCGTTCGACGATCGGCCCGTGCGCCAAGTCCGCTTCCGCCGTTGCGTCGTCTGGTGCGATTGGGGCCGGGCGATGGAGATTGGCGCCGAAACCTGTGCGTCCGAGATCGCGGACGTCGTTTTCGAGGATTGCGACATCGTCCGGACCACGCACATCGCCATGGATATCCAGCACGGCGACCGGGCCGCCGTCCGCGATATTCGCTTTGAGAACATCCGCGTGGAGATCGATCCGTGGAACCCGCGCCCGCGGATGCAAGGTAGCCGCGAGGAGCACTACGAAGCATCCGCTGACGACCGGTACTGCCCAACGCTGATGGAGATCGTCATTCGCAAGAACAACTACTCCAAGGACGAACAGCGCGGGACGGTGCGCGACGTGGTGTTCAAGGACATCGCCGTCACCGGCCCGCACATCACCCCGTCGTCGTTCCGCGGCTTCGACGCCGAGCATGATGTGGCAGGCGTGACGATCGCGAACTTGCGGTTCAACGGCAAGTCCGCCGGCAATGCTCAGGAAGCCCGACTGCAAATCGGACCCCACGTCAGTCGCGTGCAATTCTCAGAAACAGGGCCTTGAGGTTCTTTGCCACTTGTTGTTTCTCGCCCGGTTGAACCAAGGGCAAGGCGGTCGCAGCGAAAGGGAGTTCGCGGCGCCGAATCGGCCTGCTGCGGAATACCGTCGCAGACGCTCACTCGCGTCCCGGACCGGGAGCGAAGCTGGGCGAGCCGGACTTCAGATACGGCTTCAGCGCGTCAAAGCGGAATTCGATTTCGGCGATGTCCTCGGCGGTCAAGTTCAACTCCGAAAAAATGGGCGACGCAGGGATCGTGCTGCCGGGGCCGTAGTGCCGCGAGACCATTGTCTGGAACACGCCCCGTTTCTTCCAGAGATACAAATGGGCTCCTCGCAGGCCGCCGCCCGGATGCGTCTCGCTCAGGTTCGTCATCAACAGGAACTTGCTGTACGCGTCCTTCAGCGCCGCGGGGTCCGAGCCGTTTTGCTGCAGTTCCCAGATCCGGGCCAGCACGTCGGCGTACACCGCGCGCTCGGTGATCAGACCCTCGGTGCCCAGTCGCGACTCGTACAGCCAGCCCAGTCCGCCGCGGGCGCTGAACACGCAGCGGATCGGCGGCTTGGCCGCGACCAGAGCTCGCGTCCGGGCGATGACGGGACCGGCCTCTTCCTTGACGTAGCCGAAGTGCGGGAATTCCTTAGCCAGCTCGATCAGTAGCGGCACCGAGGGCACCGGCCCACGGTACGCGGTGCCACCGGTCGTCTGGAGAATCACGGGCCGCTGGGCGACGGCCGCCAGCGCACGCCAGTATTGACGCATGTCGTCTTCCGTTCGGCCCGAGTCCGGTGGCCGCGAGATGATGGCCGCCGGCGCCAGCCGTTCGGCGTGTTTCGCAAAGACGAGCATCTCCGCCGTGTCCTTGCCCTGTACGCCCAGGCACAGCGCCGTGCGAAGGCCGCGAGCCGTCGCGGCCAAGACCTCCATGCCTTGCAGCTTCTCGTCGGTGGTCAGCAGATCGACGGCGTCGCCCGCCTGCGGCCAGATCATTCCCGGAGATCCGCACCAATCGACAAAGCGGGCTTGGTTGGCCAGCGCGTCGAAGTCCACCGCGCCCGACGCGGTGAAGGGTGTCGACAGAATCGGGAATGGACCGCGGATTCGTGGATCTGCGTCGGTCGCGCCGGAAGGCAAGCCCACCCGCTGCTCGTCTGCCTGCAAGATTCCAGCGGCGATGATGCCCGATGCGCCGGCCACTGCGCCTCGGAGCATCTGTCGCCGCGTGATACGCCTCTGGTTGGACATGACATTCCCCCGTGGATGAATAACGACAGCTTGGCGGCTCGGAGCGGGATGAAACGCTCGCCCCATGTCGACGGGACTTGAGTGTAACAGGATCGTCGGGCAAGTCGAGGGGATCGCAGCCGCCTGACCGGTTTCATCACGGCCTGTCTTGTCGACCTCTCCGACAAACAAAATCAGTCGGTTGGTCGTCGATCGGCTTGTCCGCGGCTGCTAAAGTAGGTGCGTACCTCCTTCCGACAACCACTCCCCAGCACTTGGCGTTGATTCGGTGTCGGCCGACGCGCAGGTGTCGAAGCAAACCAGGAAAACCATGCAATCCAACTGCCGTTTCGTTCTGTTCGTGCTGTTCTGCGGAGTTTCGTCGGCGGCGGAGATTCATGTCTCGCCGATCGGCTCGGACGATCGCGTGGGTACGCCCGATGCGCCCGTTCAGACGCTGGAGAAAGCTCGCGTCCTGGCCCGATCGCTTCGCAAGACACACCCCGCGGAGGCCATCAACATTCTCTTGCATCCCGGCACCCATACGATCCGGAAGACCGTCGCGTTTCAACCCGAGGATTCGGGCTCGGCGGAAGCTTCGCTGAACATCCTCGCCTGGCACGACCCTGCGAATCCCGACGCAAGGCCGTTGCTGGTCGGCGGCGCGGTCGTCACGGGCTGGAAGCGAAGTACGTTCAACGGACGCGCGGATGTTTGGGAAGCCGACCTGAAACCGCTGGCGCTTGCCGCTCCGTTTCGTCAGGTGTATCTCAACGGCAAACGGTTGACATGGGCCCGCTATCCCAACGAGGATCCGTCGCGACCGTACTCAGGCGGCTGGGCCTACGTCGACGGCATCCGCCCGCCCATGTACCAGGACATCGAGGGCGAACGCACGGACACGGTGGTGCTGAGAGCCCAAGACGCGCGGTCCTGGTCGCGGCCGCAGGACGGCGAAGTCTGCATCTTTCCTCGCTACAACTGGTGGAACCGCATCGAGAAGATCGCTGCCTACGATCCGCCGACTCGCACCATCACGCTCGCAGCGAAAATGCAGTACGCGGCACGCCCAGAAGATCGGTATTGCATCATGGGCATGCGGGAAGAACTGGACGCTCCCGGCGAATGGTTCCAGGACGTGGAAGACGGCAAGCTGTATCTGATCCCGCCCGCAGGCGCAGATCTCGCCAAGGATGTTGTCACCGTGCCGACGGTCGACTATCTCGTAACCTTCGCGAAGACCCACCACGTTCGCGTGCAAGGACTCGAACTGAGCTGTGCCGAGCAAGGTGCGCTTCGGTTCACCGACTGCGACCACGCGGTGGTCGAGACGTGCTCGATTCACGACCTGGGCTACTTCCACGGTTCCGCGGTTTCCTTGGAACGCGGCACGCGCGGCACGATCCGCGGTTGCGACATCTGGAACATCGGCGGGCACGGCGTCTCGGTCAGCGGCGGCAACCAGGTCAAGCTGCAACGCTGCGAACATCTGGTCGATAACTGCTACATCCACCACGTCGGACAATTCAACCGCCACGGCATCGGAGTGATGCTCAGCGGCGTCGGCGCTCGCGTCTCGCACAATCTGATTCACGACATGCCGCGCTGCGGCATCTTTCACGGCGGGGCGCTCAACACGCTGGAGTACAACCGCATCCGTCACTGCAACCTGGAAATGGAGGACACCGGCTGTACGTACACCGGCGGATGGACTGGCGGGTGGCACACCATCCGGTACAACCACTGCAGCGACAGCATCGGATTCGACAATCACGGCCGGTTTTTTGTCTTCGCCTGGGGCATCTACCTGGATGAAAGCGGCTGCGGCAACGACGTCTACGGAAACATCGTCGAGCGTTGCCAAGTCGGCGCCATGCACCTGCACAACGCGCGGGAGAACCACATCTACAACAACATCTTCGCCAACAATGCCGGCCCCGAGGGCAAGGCGCACCAACTGTCCCTGCAAACCTGGAACGATTCCCCCAGCGGCGTTTTTCTGCGCGACCGGCAACCGAAGATGCTCAAGCAATACGAGCAACTGATGGCCAATCCAGCCTGGGCGGCCATGCGCGGCATGCACGTTTCGCCGGCGGATCCCTTCCTGCCCGACGGAACGATCATGCGGGGCAACGTCATCACGCGAAACATCTTCTACTACCCTGACCAGCCGGACTCGCACTACGTCCGCGAAAACGGCGTGAACCTCCAGCACAACACGATCGACTTCAACGTCGTTTGGAATGGCGGAACGAAGCCGGTGAAGACGGGCAAGCAGGCGTTCAGGAAGACGCTCGCCGACCTGACCGAGAGGATCCACAACGCCGATTTCGCGCAACGTCTGGCACCGGAAGAGATAGTCCAATCGTCCGACCGCACGGTAGCCGCTGGCTGGCGTTGGTACCACAAGACCTTCCCGGACCTGCAAGCAGAGATCGTCACCAGGAAAAAAGGGGATAAGTCCCATTTTCCGGAACGGCCCGAAGGATGCTTCGCACAAATGGGACGTATCCCCTTTTTTCCAGGAGGTAAGCATGCGTTGCGGCTGCCCGGCGCATTCAACAAGGAAAAGCCGTACATCAAGAACACGTGCATCCGATCGACGCCGTTTGGGCTGGAGTCCGGCAAGCACTACCTTCTGAGCTTCCAATTGCGTCACCAGGACGCGACGGGCGAGCTGGTCGCCCGCTTCGTCGGCGAGAACCAGGGTCTGTGGAAAGCGTTCGGCTCGCAGGGCTTTCTGAAACGCTCGGACATGGCGGATGTCACCACGGCGACCGAGGGTCTATTGTGCCAGACTGCCTTTTATCTGCCCCAACCCGGCGATGCCGACTACGACGCCCGCGTGACCGAACTAACGCTGCAGTTCCAGTTCAACTCCAGCCAAGGCTGGGCGGAGATCAGCGACCTGCGCCTGGAAGAAGTCGAGCCGGCGACGGAATGGGAAGCGTGGCAGAAGGCGGGAGCCGACACGCACTCGGTCGTTGCCGACCCGCTGCTGGTCGACGCCGAGCGCGGAGACTTCACGCTCCGGCCAGACTCCCCCGCCTTGAAGCTCGGCTTCGAACCGATCCCGTTCCGCGAAATCGGCCCGTATCAGCACGACGCCCGCGCAAGCTGGCCCATAAGAGAAGCCGCAGGCGTCCGAGAAAATCCGCAATGGCTCCAATCCGTCCCCATCGACAAACCATGATCGCACACCGAGCGGTTTGTGCCTGGGACGGCTGCTCCGGCGACTGGTGTCGGGACTTGGATCAAGACTGAGCGAGCGCGGCTTCAAGCAAAGCGTCAAGTCACCTGACCTGTCCGCATCCGCTGGTCGAATCTCGGAGTGGATGGCTGGCCTCGGCCCGCCCTGGGTGATACATTACAGACACGAAGTGAAAACCAACCGCAGGTGCTCCATGATCACAACCCTGACCAAACACGGCGATCGTTACGCCTTGGTAATCGACGAGCCGATTCTCGAACTGCTTCGCGTTTCGCCAGAGTCCGAGTTCGAAATCACGACCGACGGGCAGTGCCTCGTCCTCACTCCCGTCCGCGACCCGGCGGAGGAAGAGAAGTTCCAGGACGCCCTCGACATGGTCCACCAACGATTTGGCCGAGCCATGAAACGTCTTGCGGAGTAGCGGACAGCCGTGTTGCCCCTGTTCTTGGACATTGACCGAACGCTGCGGACGCATCGCAGTCTGATCGAGCGGTACGGGGGTGCCGAGGGAATTCGAGACGTCGGTTTGTTGCACTCGGCAACACATCGGGGATCTGCACTTCACATCACATGCCTTGAGACACTCCAATGAAGAGCGTCAACGTTTCCTCGTTGCATGCTACGAAAAGGACAGAACGATGAACCGAACACTGATTGGCATCGTAGGTTGGTTGACCTTGGCAGCGAGTGTTTTCGCCGCGGAGGCGGGGGCGCTGAACGAGCGCGAGGCGCGGCGGTCGCCGGAGTGGGTGACGGGTGGGGTGATGTACCAGATCCAGCCGCGGGCCTTCACGCCCGAAGGCACGCTGCGGGCCGCGACCGCTCGATTGCCGAAGGTGGCCGAACTGGGCGTCGACATCATCTACCTGTGCCCGGTCTTCGTGGCGGACGACGATCCGAACATTCAGGGCTGGAGCCCGCGCCAGAAGAAGTCCGGGATGAACAACCCGCGCAATCCGTACCGGATGAAGGACTACTATCACGTCGATCCCGAGTACGGAACGGACGACGACTTGAAGGCGCTTATCGCCGAGGCGCACCGGTTTGGGATCCGTGTGCTGCTGGACATGGTCTACTTGCACTGCGGCCCGACCGCGGTGTTCCTCGACGAGCATCCGGACTTCGTCAAGCGGGATGCGGAGGGCAAGGTGGCTGTCGCGGCGTGGGGGTTCCCGGCGTTGAATCTGGCGAATTCGGAACTCCGCGAGTACCTGTGGAAGAACATGGAATACTGGGTGTGGGAGTTCGGCGCCGACGGGTTCCGCTGCGACGTGTCGGACGGCATCCCGCTGGATTTCTGGGAGACGGCGCGCGAGCGATTGAACAAGATCCGCCCGGACCTCTGCCTGTTGGCCGAGGGCACGCGCCGCGAGGATCAGCTCAAGGCGTTTGACCTCGATTACGGCTGGGGCTTCAAGTGGGACAACGCGGCGGGCGTCCGGAAGCAATGGGAGAAGATGCGGGACGAACGGCCGCGCGGCGGGGCGCGGTTTATCCGCTTCATCGATAACCACGACATCGCCAACGACTCGTACGACAACCGCATCGAGAAGGAATGGGGCACCCGCCGCGTCAACGCGACGCTGGTCGCGCTATTCACACTCGACGGAG
The DNA here is from genome assembly GCA_023382975.1 of Pirellulaceae bacterium. GTDB lineage: Bacteria > Planctomycetota > Planctomycetia > Pirellulales > Pirellulaceae > SKKK01. Next base: position 10,096 of record JAHDXO010000016.1, on the reverse strand, counting down.
TGCCGATGCTCTACAACGGGCAGGAGGTGGCCGACACCGCTCGGCACAGCATCTTCGGCCGCTCGCCGATCGACTGGGCCAACGGCGACACGCCGGCTGGTCAAATCCGCTTCGCGTTCTGCAAACAGTTGTGCGTTATGCGCCACGCCGAGCGAGCCCTGACGCACGGCGAGGTCGTTTGGCTCGACAACGATCAGCCCGACTCGGTCGTGTCCTTCCTGCGACACGCGGCCAGCAAAGAGATCCTGTCGGTCGTGAATCTGTCGGATCGTCCCACGACGGTCCGCGTCACTTTTCCGGAGCGAACCGGGTGGTCCTGCGACACGCTGCTGGCCGAGGGCTCCCAGGCCGAGAGAGACGACAGCGGCTTCCTGGTTAACTTGGAAGGATTCGGCTATCTGGTCGCCAAGAACCGAAAAGTGGATTAGTGTCGCATTTCGCGGAAGGAGGCGGGAGTCGTTTTCGGAGAAAGCGTGTTCCAGCTGGTTGGACGTTGCCCGAAAGACGACTCCCAACCCCCAGACCAGTCGCCGCCATCGAACGCCCAATGGAAAGGGAAGATCCACATGAAATCGACGGCTTTGCTGTTTGTCGTGGCAGCGGCTTGCTCCGTTCGTGCGATGGCGGCGGAACCGCGTGGCCCGCTGATCCCGATGGGCGCGATTACGGGAAAGCCCGACGAACAAACGGTCCGGGAGACGCTGGAAGCCTACAAGGCCGTCGGAGTCGACCAGTATCTGATCTACGCCCGAAGCGGACTCGAATACGATTACATGGGCGACGAGTGGCTGCAGATGTGCCAGTGGTTCTGCCAGCACGCCCAGCGACTGAACATGTCGATCTGGCTGTACGACGAATACAACTGGCCGAGCGGCTCGTGCAAGGGCCGGGTGCCAACCGAGAATCCCGATTTCGAGTCCCGCCAGTACGCGGTCTACAAGAACGCTGACGGCACGTTCCGCTGGCAAGTCGTTCATTCGCCCGGCTGGGTCGACAACTACAGCTACCCGGCCATGGAGCGATTCATCGAGTTGACGCACAAGCGATACGAACAGCACCTCGGCCCGTACCTGGGCACGACCGTCGCGGGCATCTTCACCGACGAGCCGGCTCATCCTACGCCGGTGAAGCTGGACCACAAGCCGGACCTCATATTCCGTTACTTCGACGGCGCGGAGGCGGAGTACGAGGCGGCGACCGGTCGGGAACTGCGGGCCGATGTTCAAGCGTATCTGGCGGACAAGACCCAGGACGATGTGTGGGCGGTTTACTACGGGTTGCTCGGCGAGCGGTTTCGCGCAGCCTATTTCGATCCGATCCGCGCTTGGTGCGACCGTGTGGGAATCCTCTCGACAGGGCACATGATCGCCGAGAACAGCACGAGCGACTCCGCCCTGTACAACGGGAATCCGTTGCATGCGTTGAAGGGCCTGACGCTGCCGGGCATGGACGAGATCGGCACCCGCTACGACCCGGCGAACATCGAGTGGCTGACGCTGGCCGTGGCGCAACACGCCATTGGGCGGCGCGGGCGCGGCGGGTTGGTCGAGTTATTCGCGCTGGGGCCAAGCGACCTGCGGCACGCGACGCACCGTCAGATGATTTGGCTGTGCGCGCTGCACAAGATCGATCACTACCTGCTGGCCGTCGCTCCGATCGATGCACGGGGCAATGTGGAGAAGTCCGCGTACTTCAATCCCATGACGCGCACGCAGCCGTGGTTCCCTGCCTTCCGGCTGTTGAGCGACGAGTCTCGCGTGGCCGCAAGCTATGCGTCCAAGCCAGTGCGGTGCGACATCGCGATCCGGTATCCGCAGCGCGAAGCGGCGCGACTGGCCGCCAAACGGCAATCGCATCCGACGCTGCTCGCCACGCTCCGCCGCTTCTCCGCGGCCCAACTCACCTACGATCTGTACGAAGAAGACGAGCCGTGCGACAAACCGCTGGTGTTTGCCTTCGAAGGTTCGGCCTTAAAGGAGGAAATTTCCGGACGCACCTTCCCGTCGCCTGACGACGCTGCCGCGTTTGCCAGGAGCGTCCGTCCGCCCGCCGTGTGGGTCGAGACGGCAGACGGCAAGGCGGTCGAGAACGTGCTACTCCGCCACTACCAGGACGACAGCGTCGTCGTGCTGGGCCTGACGGCCAGAGAGCACGGCAGACTGCGGCTGATGCGTCGAGACGGCCAAGCGGTCCCGTTCGAGTTGCCGGCGCGCGGCGTGTTCCGGCTCGAAGGGCAGACCCCGGCGTTCGAGATGCCCATCGCGATTCGCTCGATCCCTGCGGACACTTCATGGGACATCGCGTTCAGCGCGGGCAACACGCATCGCCTGGTATTCGGCTCGAACAACCAAGCTCGAATCAAGGTCGCCCAACCGGTCGCCGCAGCCCGGATCGTGGTGCGCAACCATCCCGCGCCGAGCACGCTGACGCTGGACGGCAGGCCCGTGACGGCGGATCGGCCCTGCGATACCCTGCGGCCGGGACTGAACGAGTTGTATCGTCAGACCGAACCGATTCGGCTGGACGCCGGGGATCACGTGCTGACCATCGAAGCCGGCGGAAGCGACAGCAATTATTTCCTGCCGGTCGCCTGGGTGACGGGCGATTTCGCGGTCGAAGACGGTGCGATCCAAGCTCTGCCACGAACGGCCGGCGCCGGTGCGTTGTGGACGCAGGGCCTCGCCGGTTTCGCGGGGCAAGTGACCTACACGACGCCGGTGGACGTCCCGTCCCATGCGGGCGACATCAAGCTGCGAGTCAATACGGGCGGGCTGTACACGTCGGTCTCGCTGGACAAGCGCGCGCTGGGCGAACGCGCCTGGGCGCCGTTCGAATGGACCGTCCCCGCCGAACTCCGAGGCAAGCGAGCCGAGTTGAAAATCAGCGTCTGGACCTCGGTCGCGCCCCTGTTCGGCGACTGGAAGAATCCCGCTGCCGCATGGAACAAGACCTTCTGGATCCCGCCACCCGAGGCCCGATCCAACATCGGCCTCCTATCCGCTCCCGAGTGGGTGCTGTATTGAAGAACTGTCGCCTTTCGCTCCGAGGTTGTGAGGAAATCCACGTAGGCGAGTCTCTCCGAGACTCGCTGCCGGTCTCGGAGAGACCGGACCACGCTAGAAGAGTTTTCGGAAGATGAGAGCCATGAAACACGGAAAGAACTTGACGGCGGTCTTGCTGGCCGCGTCCCTGGCGATTCCATCCGGCAGGGCCATCGAGGATTCGGCACCGGCGGCGGAGCGGGTGACGCAGGCGGAACTCGAACGGTCGGTCGAATCGGCGCACGGGGTCTTGTGGGGCAAGTTCATCGGCGCCGAGGGACTCGTTCACGATTACGTCGGCGAGTTGCCCACGCCGGAAGAATGCGCAGCGGGCAAGCCCAATGCGATCGGCTGGTGGAGTCCGATCGAGAACGGACCGATGTTCACCGGGACGTATCTGGCCGCGATGTGCCAGCGGGCCCGCCGCAGCGGGACTGAAGCGGATCGTGAAGGGGCGCGCCGATTGGCCCGAGGTTTGATCGCCTGCGCGTCCGTCTCGGACGTGCCGGGCTTCATCGCCCGCGGCATGGGCACGGACGGGAAGTGCCACTATCCGATGGGTTCGCAGGATCAAACGCACCCGTGGTTCTACGGGCTTCACGCCTATGCGACCAGCGGCATTCCCGACGTGAAGGAGCGGAAGGCCGTCGCGGACAAGATGCAGGAAGTGGCCGAGGCGCTGGAAGCGGCGGACTGGAAATGCCCCTGCGACGGCTCGTTCAAAGGCCAGTCCCGCGGCGATTTCAAAATGTTCCGGCATCACGGGGTCGCCATGTATCTGTTCATTCTCCGAGCGATGCATGACGTGACCGGCGACCCGGTTTGGCTCGAACGCTACCAACGGGCTAAGCACGAGCGTTGCGAAAAGACCGGCAAGACGCGGCTGGAGATCTGCGCGGAGGGTTACCCGTACGACCGCGACCAGATCAAGAACATCGACCATGGACAGTTGTGGATTTACGTCAGTTCGCAGGGCGGTTTGGCACGGCTGGCCGATTGGGAGACGGATCAAGACGCTCAAGCACAATACCGCGCCGGGCTGGCCGTCAATGCCTGCGGCGCCTTGGCGGTCATCGAGAGTTTCAAGACCTTCGACAACAGCGACTCGAAAGTCTTTGGCCACGCTCGTTGGCGCGAGGCGTATCCGGCTTGGTTTCCTCAGAAGACGCAGGCGGACGCCGAGCGGCTGGCGGCGACCGGCGACCGGACAATCCTAGGGGACCGCAAGCACTACGAGGCGAGCCGGATGCGAAACCCGCTGGCTGCGGCGGCGCTGGTCGCGCTGGCGGGTTATCGGGACGGCTTTGAGCCGGTTCGGCGGGCGATCTGCCACTACGACTACGCCAAGCTGAACATGGCGGAATTCTTCTTTGCGGAGTGCGCGTACTACGCCTTGCTCACCGAGCTGGCGGGCCAAGCGAACTACGCCCGGCCGTTCGAACCGCCGGCGCGCAAGGCGTTCCTGCCGTTGCCGCTCGGGTTGGTCGAGCCGGAGGGCTGGCTGCGCGACTGGTGCCTCGCCGCCAGGGACGGATACACGGGGCACATGGACGACGTCGACATCGAGTTCCGCCGCGCCTGGGCCGCCGATCACAAGATGACGGGCGAACGGCTGAATTGGCCTCAAGGCGCCTGGCCCTACGAAGGAGGCGGTTACTGGTTCGACGGGCTGACGCGGTTGGGCTATGTCCTGCACGACGATTCGCTCCTCCAACAGGCACAGCGGCGGTTCGACGTCGTGGTCGACAACATGCACCCGAACAGCATCCTGTTCTTGTGGTGGCTCGACAAGAACCAGCCGGCCGATGCGAAGTCGGTCGAGGCCGGTGATGCCTGGTCGCTTTGGGCGAGCGGTCTGTTGGGACGCGCCTTGGCGGCCTATTACGACGGTTCCCGTGATCCTCGCGTGTTGAAGGCGCTGGAGCTGGCCTATGGCACGGATCGCGATTGGCCCTGCATGGGATGGGGCATGTCGAATCCTTGGCCCGCCTTCGATACGTGGACCTGGACCGGCAACGAGCAGATCGCCGCCTGGCTGACCACGCTGTTTGCCACTGGCAGCGGCAAGCATCCGGGTGGAACGTCGTGGAACCGTTATCGGCGCATGCCCAAGCCGGAACCGGGAGAGGAGGCGAGCGACCACGTGGTCCACTTCCTCGAAAGCACGACACCCTGGGTATTAGGCTACCTGTGGACCGGCAATCGGGAGTTCTTGGACGTGACCCTCGCGTGGCACGACCTTTTGGAACGGGAAGCGATGCAGCCTTCGGGTGTGCCCGTGGCCGATGAGTACTACGGGCCGACCGGCGCCTATCGAGGTACGGAGACGTGCGACGTGGCTGCCTATCTGTGGAGCCAGATCATGCTGCTGTCCGTCAGCGGCGAGGGGCGACTGGCGGACCGGGCCGAGCGGGCGTTCTTCAATGCCGGGCCAGCCACGGTCGCCCGCGACTTCAAGACCCATGTCTATTTCCAGTGCCCGAACCGGATCGTCGATAAGTGTCCGCCGCATCCTCACGGCCCCCGCGCGGAAGGCAACTCGTACAAGACGACGCATTACCCGCTGTGCTGCACGGCCGCTTTGAACCGCATCCTGCCGAATTACGTGATGCACATGTGGATGGCCACCTACGACAACGGCTTGGCGGCCACACACTACGGTCCCTGCAAGGTATCGGCCCTGGTGGCCGACCGGGTGCCCGTGGCGGTGACATGCCGAACCGATTACCCGTTCAACGATGTCATCGAGATGAGCGTGACGCCCGACCGGGCAGCGACGTTCCCTCTGTTGTTCCGCATTCCCGGCTGGTGCAAGAATCCCGAACTGAGCGTGAACGGGTCCGCGGTCAACGTCGAGACCGACACCAAGGCATTTGTGCGAATCGAGCGGCAGTGGCAAGCGGGCGACGCGGTGCGACTGCGTCTGCCCATGGCGGTATCCGTCACAACGGGCCGCGACAAGAACGCCCACGATGCGCCCTATGCTTCGGTATCCTACGGTCCACTGTTGTTCGCTCTGCCGATTCCCGACACCGAGGATGCGAACACGCCCGACTCGGCCGCCCGCTGGAGATTTGCGTTGGACGTTCAGCGCGAAGACTTGGCTTCCGATATCCGCGTCGAGCGCGTGGCCATGCCCGTCCGCTGGGATTGGCCGCTGGCGTCACCCGTGAGACTATACGCCAAGGGCATCGCCTGCGATTGGAACCCGGATCCCGAGACGCCGCTCCCCCTGTCGCCGGTCGCCCAGACAACTCCGGCGGAGCCGTTGACTCTGATCCCCTACGGATGCACGAAGTTCCGCGTTTCGATGTTTCCTGTAACCGAACGTATGCTGGATTCGTGGAAGTTAGAAAATCATAAGGACATGAGGTGAAACATGATGAAGTGCTTATCGCTTTGGCTCGTTGTAGGAATGGTTTCGTGGGCGTACGCCGAAGTCGAACTGTACGTGTCGGTGGATGCGGCGGCGGGCGGCGACGGCAGTCGCCAGCAGCCTTTTCAAACGCTGATGCAAGCGAGGGATGAACTCCGCGCACAGCGAAAGGCAGGGACGCTGAAAAGCGGGGAGGCCGTGACGGTCCATGTGGCGCCGGGCGTCTACCCATTGACTGCATCGTTCGAGTTGGCTGCCGAGGACGGCGGCACGACCCAGTCGCCGGTGGTCTACCGGGCCTGGAGATCTGGCACGGCGCGGCTGCAAGGCGGGGTGGCGTTGGAACCCGGTTCGTTCCAGCCCGTCAGCGATCCGGCCGTGCTGTCGCGGTTGGATGCGGCGGTGCGGGACAAGGTGCGCGTGTGCGACCTCGCGGCCAAGGTGCCGGGCGAATTTCCCGAGCTCAAAACGGCCTTTCGCGGAGCCCCGGTGGCGCCGTGGCTGTATGTCAGCGGTCGTCCCATGACACTGGCTCGCTGGCCCAACGTCGGCACAGGCGATGCCGAGTGGGCGGGCTTCTCCAAAGCGGTCGATACCGGCCTGCCCAAGCCCGAGGCAGCCGACCCCGCCTTGCGCAAGCCGCATCCGGGTTCCTTCCTGTTCGACGACCCGCGGCCCGCGCGCTGGAACTTGGCCGAAGGCGTCTGGCTGCTCGGCTATTGGACGCATGACTGGAGCGACGAAGTGATCCGCATCGCCTCGTACGACAAAGAACAGAAGATCGTCGCCCTGGCGGCGCCGCACTCCTACGGGATCAACGCCGGCACCTGGGGCGCGGCGAAACGCCGCTTCTTTGCCATGAACTCGCTCGAGGAGCTGGACGCTCCGGGCGAATGGTATCTGGATCGCTCCCGCAAGTTGCTGTACCTCTACCCCGACAGCGATCTGGCCTCGGCGGAAATCGTGCTGGCGACCTTGACCGAGCCGCTTGTTCGAGTGAATGGGGCAAAGCACGTGAAGCTCGTCGGCTTTAATTTCGAGTACGGCCACGGCGACGGGATCAGTGTCCGAAGCGCGGAGTATCTGGAGATCGCCGGCTGTGTCGTTGCGAATCTAGCAGGCGGGGGGATCTCGCTGGATGGAATCGCCAATGTCGTGCGTTCCTGCGACGTGTTCCACATCGGGCGGAGCGGAATTTCGCTCAACGGCGGAGACCGCAAGTCGTTGACGCAGGCCAATAATCTCGCCGAGAACAACCACGTCCACCACTTCGGCATCTTCCAGCGCACCTACGCGCCCGGGATCGGGGTACAAGGCTGCGGCCAGATCGTCCGCAACAACCGCATCCACGACGCGCCGCACAACGCCGTCCTGTATGGCGGCAACGAACATCGGTTCGAACGGAACGACGTCTATCGCGTCGTCATGGAGACGGGGGATGCCGGCGCGTTCTACAGCGGCCGGGACTGGACGAGTCAGGGCAATGTGCTGCGGCACAACTTCATTCACCATCTGGGCGGCGGCGACGCGGATCACGTCAATACGATGGGGATCTATCTGGACGACTGCGATAGCGGCGATACGCTGGAGGGAAACGTGTTCTACCTCGCGGGACGAGCGATCATGATCGGCGGTGGCCGCGACAATCCGGTGCTGAACAACCTGGTGGTGGATTGCCCGATCGGGCTGCACATCGATGCGCGCGGCATGACTTGGAAACAATGGAACAACCCGGCGGACAGCAGTTGGCATCTGGAAGCCAAGGCCCAACGGCTCGATTACACCCAGCCACCGTGGAGCACGCGGTATCCGCGGCTGGCGGCGATCATGAACGAAGAGCCGCGCGAGCCCTTGGGCAACACGATTCACCGCAACGTGTTCGTCGACTGCGCCAAGCAGGTCTGCAGCTTTGACGGCAACGTGAGGAAACTGCTCGACAAATTCGAGATCGCCGACAATCTGGCGGTCAACACGAAGGGAGCCGTCGCAAATATGGCGAAGCCCGTCGAGTTCAAGGGCTTTGCCAATCTTGCGGGCACCGCGGACAAACCGATCGGCCTCGGGCACGACGACCAAGCCGCCCCGGACTTCTCCGAGCGCTGGCAGGCCTGGATTCGGAAGGAGCTTCCGTCTTTCGAGACAATCCCCTTCGAAAACATCGGCCTGTACCAAGACGACTACCGGCGAATACTGCCGTCCCGCTAGATCCTTGGAATCGGCCGCAACCGTTGTGTTCGCAGATGCTTGGCCTGGAGGATTCGAAATGGCGATGTCGCTCCGAAGTCTTTTGCTTGTCTGCCTGCTGGCTTGGGCAGGCCGCGATTCGACCGCTGCTGCCGCGGAGGATGTTCCTGTCCCGGCCCTGTCGCCGGCGGTGTGCATGGATCGGGCTTGGGATGTTTCGTGGAGTCGGTTCTATCTTCCCGGGACGAAGTTGTTCTACGACTACTTGAGCAGCTACGAGCCGGGCCGTGGATTGGCCCATCTGCCGACGGCGGACGAAGTCGCTCGTCAGGATCCCAACGAATGCGGCTACGGCACGGGGATGGAGGACTGCATGATCTCCGCGGGCGTCATGCTCTCGTTGATCGTCGACCGGTACGCGGTCACCGATGACGAGACGCTGCGCGATCGCGCCGCCTCCGTGTTCCAGGGGATTCAACTCTGTGCCACCGTCCACGGCGTGCCGGGATTTCTGGCGCGCGGCGTTTGTCCGGAAGATGCCAAGTCGGTCTATCCGAACTCGTCGCGGGATCAGTATACGCACGCCGTCCACGGGCTGTGGCTCTACCTGCACAGTCCGTTGTGCGATCCGGCGACCAAGCAAGCGATCGGCGAGATTCTTGCGGCCATCGCCGATCGGATGACGCGGAACGTTACGGCGGAAAACGACTACGACTCGCTGCGGGCCGACGGCACGCGCGACACGCGCGGCATCAGCCGAATGTGGAACGTCAAGGGGCACGAAGCGGCACGGCTGCCGATGATCTACGCAGCGGCGTGGGATGCGACGGGCAAGCAGGAATACTTCGACCTGTACCGCAAGTATCTGGCGTCGGCGGTCGAGCAGTCGTTCGTTGTGGAAGAATGGCAGCCCACCTACGCCCTGTTGCAGATGCAGGTCTCGCTGGAACTGCTCGCGGCGCTGGAGCAAGATCCGGCGTTGAAGAAACAGATGAGCGAGATCATGGCGATGGTGTCACAGCGCTGCGCGGCCCGGGCGATCCGTGCGGACCAAGCTGCCCCGAACCTCGATCTGACCATGATCTGTAGCGACTGGCGGACCGACGAGGGCCTGAGTTCCAAGGGCCGGTATCGCCCCGCCTGGTACAATATCCGCGAGAGCGGCGAGGCCGCGCTGGCGCAACTGGTGGACAAGTGGCCCGCGGGCGCCGAACGCGGGTCTCGGCGAGGCCGCGCGGCGCAACTGGTGGACCAGGACGCGGCGTTCCCCGCCGAACAACAGACGCTGCTGACGCGTGCCATCACCCGCCTGGACTACGACCGAGTTTCGAGCTGCGGCATTTTCTATCTGCAAGCAGCCTACTGGAAAGCGCGCCGCTGCGGGCTGATGAAGTGAGCGGCGTTCGAGGAATAACTGTCGCAGCTACGCTCGCCAGAGCGTGGGTTATGATGCCCGTGATCAGGGCCAAGGGCCCGCCCGTTTGCCTAGCCCAGG